>CAVXKW010000018.1:0-41534 GCA_963762475.1 uncultured Nitrososphaeraceae archaeon | reverse complement strand
TATACCAATTAGCATATGTCTTCTAAATTGTATTTCGTAACAAATAGTTCCTCATATCCAGATTAAATCTTTTTGTTCTGAAATAATTAGATATCTTATTTTTAAAATCTGTAAATGATTGATAATATTTCAAAACAATTAGATCTCGTTTTGAAATATTCCATTCTCCTCCATTACCATAAATTCGGGTGATGCAGTTGGAAGATATACAGGTATCAAAGCATCCTTGTTTTCCTCAAAATACTTTAGTACCTTCTTTGATTTATAATGAGGAGATGCTTTATCCATGAACAAATAGCATTCTGGAAATTTATCATGTATTTTCTTTAGATAATCAAGAAATGTATCGCCATTAATTGTCATACTGCCTGAATAGTTGCTTATTCCCTCCAAGACAGAGGGCGCCAAAAATACATGAATGTTTATGTGAACCTGTTACTCTAACTACAGGTCTTTTATCTTGTTTAATCCAAACGCGTCTTACAAGATTCGTAAAAAAAAAATGATTCATCCAGTGATACTATAGTAAATCCATCTTGCTGCTGCTGCTGCTGTTGTATATTCACAAATATCTGTTCTGTCTTTTTTTTAAATTATTTTTCTCTTCCAAAGACGCAGTATTAACATGTACTTTTCTTGGCACCTTCTGTTTAAAGCCCCATTTTCGAAGTATACGGTATATGTGGGTATAGTGATATTTTATACCGCTTTTCTTTATGATTAATTCTTCAACCTGCTTTGTAGTCCAACCTTGTTTGGAGCGGGATAGTTCCTTTTTAATTTGGTAACTTGTTTCTTTAAATAGTTCAGGCGGTCTACCTGTTTTTATTCTATCTTTTAATCCTCCTAAACCTTCTTTATCATATCTTTTTAACAATCAAAAGCCCACGGATTGCTTCTATGCATTTCATTTACAACACGAAATGGAATTTGTTTATCTTCTCTTACCTTGATAATTAGAAGTAGTCTTTCCTTTACTTTTGGATCGTGTTCTTTTTTGTATAAATTAATCAATTTAGATTTGGGCAATGATGCCATTGAGTATATATAGAATAATACAAGGATCTACATAGCTTTTGTGTTTTATGATGAATATCCAGATAAATTGTTTAGCATACTTGTGCTAATTGGTATAAGATGTTTTATTGTAAGGATATGGTTGAGAATCGATTCCAACAATGCATTACATATTTTTCTTAACATGAATTGTTTGTATAACCATAAACTAGCAATAGCCTGCGGTCTTGTATCAATACCTAACAGGCGTACATTTGACAGGCGATTGAAGACCCTGTCTACGGATATCAAACAAAGGATATCAGCAATGGGATACCTGTTTGTTACAGAAGGTATGAGAATAAATCCTTCTATAACATTAGTAGACAGCACTCTTTTAAAAGCAAAAGGTCCTGTATGGCATAAATCATCCATGAAGAAAGGTATAGTACCATGTCCTGGAATTGACACGGATGCAAGGTGGAATTATAGTCATACCAAGAAATGGATATTTGGATACAAACTACATCTAACATGTACAACAGGAGACCTTATAGTACCTCCAACAGCAGAGATGTAACTACTGCTAATATACAGGATAACCAGATGTACGTTTCTTTAACTTCAGCATCTACCATATTCTCTTTACCCCATCTATTATACATGATAGCTGATCCCGGCTATGACGATAAGGACTGTATGAATACAGCAAGAAGGTATTAGGAATAGATTTGGTTTGTCCCCTAGAAAGATACGAAAGTACTTCCAAAAAGAGGCTTGAACTTGTATGCTTTTATCAATCGGTTTTGGGGCAGTCTATCTACAGCCGAAGAAGAATATCGATAGAGCCATTGATAGAACATATAAAATCAGTCTTTAGGATAGACTCATCACATGCACGAGGATATCATACGGTATCTGCAACTGTACTTTTGTCTGTTTTATTATATCAAATAATGATATACTATAACTGTAAAACTGAGAAAATAAATCCAAAATCAATAAAATATATGCTTGGAACTGGCTGATGAAATAGAATTTCTGATAAGTATGAGTATCGAATTATGACCAAGCCTCATATACTTACCAAAGAATATAAGCTTCAAGAATTTTCAGTATTATATGTTTGGCTAATACCACTTCCAGGATTATAAAAAAGTAAAGAAATAGACAGAACGTTAGTCAAGATTGTTGATGGAGAAAAACAACATAGTAAAATAAAGTAAAGAAGAAGATTTGGATAGTTAAATGCTAGGTAAAGATATTTTGATTACTAAAAAGTTCACCATATATATATTGTTAAATAGTATTATTGGAAGTAAAAAAATATAGTCAAGATATCATATTATTATGCATTATTTGCGATTTAAAATCATCAAGTTGTAAGATAAAACATGGTACTTTAACCTAGAGACGGTAAAGTATCTACTAAAGAGAGCAATTTAGAGAATGTATGTAAGAATATTTACTATAATATAAATGAGTCGGAAATATATTAACTAAGAACACTTTGTACATTGCCATTAACATCTTTAATCTTAATCCAAATACATTTTTTAATACTGAGAATTCATGGAAGCCACAGTAAAAAAGTTTAGCATAGTAAAAAGTGAATCTAGTCAAATCATTACATAACGTTATAAGTCACGAAGAGAGAAGATAATAATGAAACAGAAATTTTCAATTGGAAGTAGGTGTGAATGCAATTGTCATGGTAGATCAAGCACATTAGGATTTTGTGGATATTGTTTCAATTCTCATAAACATGCTTCTTCCGGTAATAGGTAAAGAAGATAAAAGCATATTTTTTTATAAAAAAATTAATTTCTACACACAGATATTCATTACCTTTCAAATTTTTAACTACCCATACGAAATTAACAGACGTATAAAAAATAGGAGTATACTATAAAGCTTATCTATAAAAACTATCACAAATTAATTCGTATATACTTGGATTGTTATTTATTTTTGGTTGGCATACTATATGGCAATATAACGATATTTTAAAGAATTTTTCTACTTTCTTTAGAATAATTACAAAATACAGGTTAATTAGTTTATAACAAAAGGATTGTGTACCTATTTATAGTAAATAGATTATATAATTAGGATTGGCAAATTTGAGTTAATTCTAATCATTTTCTTGTCTTTTATTTACCCTCACCACAGGTTATCCAAAGTCCATCTCTTCAAATGAAATATTAATAATAGGATCTTTTAACTTAATGTTAAGACAGATATTGTATGTTTTTGATACAATACCATCTTGTAATTTACAAACTATCTAAATTTCTACTAAATATGTTTCAAACAAATAATTATGGAAATATACTAAGGATAAAAATTTCGATATTAAAGTATGTATCAATCCCCCAAAATATATGCAAATAGACAAAAAGATTATGTGCTAGAAGTTTACCAGGATTTCAGAATTCATTTCTTTCATAGATTTCACAAATCAGCAACGCATAACAAAACATGTAAACAAAAGATACGAAATATATTTAGATAAAAAAAATACATTATAAAGGCAAATATAATGATTAACATCTGCATCATAGTTCAAAATATAAATAATAAGAAAAGAATAATCAAGGTAAATATATAATAAAAAGAAATATCTCAATTCGAAAAGTTGCTAATACATTTGTAAAGATATCGCAGAGTAGAATACAACTTTCCAAAACACCAATCACTCATATAAAATAGAAATATGAGAAATCTAAAACCATGTCAAAAAAAAGAATATAACAAAAATCGTTCTAAAGAGAACATTGCTAGAGTACGTTATCAGGAGTTAAATGTTCAAGATTCATAAAGATGTATTTAAAAACAAGCCAAAAAGAGCATGATAAGTTATCATACCTAATATATTATACAAATTTTAGGAAAATGAGTTCCATAAATAATCTGAAACCACTACAAAATCTATAAGAAAAAATAAATAATCCTAATAGTATAAATAATCTAATTGGTCGAACTTACCAATATACTACAATAATAAAAAATATTCCATAAACGAAGATCCATAAACATCAACTACATTAATTTATTAATGATGCGAATATTTTTATATTTAATGTAAATCATAAAGTCTATTATGTCTCTCATATTGGTCACATAGTATTTGATTAATCTATTTTAGTAACAAATAAAGTTATATCAATTAAAATATTTAATATACCAATTAATAACAGTATTATAAATACATTAGCATAATAATTATAATAAAACGCAAAATCTATTCGTCACCCTTTACGATTATTTACGACATTCTCAAAGGAATGAAATTACCATTTACTAGTTGAAATTTAGAGAACATATATTAATTGTTCCAATGAACATATAACTTGCTTTTTATAAAAAAAATAATTTTTTTTCAGATCCAAAAGAATAATTCAGGTATAATATACAATAAATAGCCTTAGCATATCTTTTGAGATAGAGAACGTATGTCAAGGTAGGATATAGATTTGTCCTAAGTTGAGCACACCATTTCCGTGAATTAAATAAAATAGAAATTTGGAGTAAAAATAATGTCCCTTAACAAACCATTATCCAAATGGAAGTGGAATATTAATTCCTTGTTTACTTAACTGGCTTTGTACATCTTTAGCGATTTTTGAGGCCATGTCTTGTGCACCGCTATTAATCTTTGTTTTAAATTCAGGGCTTGAATGGTCAGGGCTTGAATGGTCAGGGCTTGAATGGTCAGGGCTTGAATGGTCAGGGCTTGAATGGTCAGGGCTTATGTCAGGGCTTGAATGGTCAGGGCTTGAATGGTCAAAGATTGAATGAGATATTGACGAAATGGTAAAGGTTGCATTAGCATTATCGGTTTTATAGCCATCTGCAGAAGCGGTTACTTGTGCATTGATTGTGGTTCCAGATTTATGAAGAATAGATGAAATACCTTTGTTATATTCGCCCTTTGAGTTAGTAATTCCGGAAAATGTATGATCATTTATAGAACCGTTAAGAGAAACACCTTCCAAGGGTTTATCGGTTAATAGATCCCTCGTCACTACAACAATAGATCTACTCTTTCCACCGCCTTTTGTATCAATTACAATGTTCATCGACTTAGGATTTTCTATAGTAGACTTATTTTGCCCTGTCAAAGGAATGGAATTATTATTCAAGGCTGTAACAGAAGGAGGAGATGTAGCATTATTGGCTGGCACAACAGGAGGTAACGGCGGTGTTTGAGAAGCAGTTGCTTGAGTCGGTGATGGAAGAGGAGGAGATGTAGCATTATTGGCTGGCACAACAGGAGGTGACGGCGGTGTTTGAGGAGCAGTTGCTTGAGTCGGTGGAGACAAATAGGGATTACCACTATTATTTAAAGAAGATGGAGGTGAAATGGCAGTAAGTGATGTAGCGTTATGGGCAGGTATAACAGGAGGAGGTGTAACCGGTGTTTGGATTGTAGAAGAGATATTTGGTGTTGTAATATAAAGAGGAGATAAAGCCGTACTGGCGTTAAAGTGAGGAGATGGAGGTAAAAGTGCAGGAGGTTGCAAAATTGATTGATTATTTGGAATTGAACTGTTATTCACAAGAGAAGGTGAAGTAATAGATTTTACTGAGGTATTTTGTAAAGGTTTTACGACTGCAGGTGCAGGTGTGACAGTAGCGGTAGAAATGGCATGTTTAACAGCAGTAGGTTTTAGAACAGCATTAGAAATCGCGCCGGTTACATTCACACTGTAATAAGCTACAAGGCTTTTCGGTTCGCAAGTCAATTTAGCAGTTATTTTATTAGATCCAACCTTCAAAGAGGAATAAGATGGCGAGAATCCATACATCCAAGATGAATAATCGGATTTTCCTTTGGGACCAGTACCATTGGTAATTTGATAAGGCTTTATACCATTAGCAATTATTGAAACACTACACTCAGTTAAACTAGAATTGAATACAGATGTACCCCTAACTATAAGCTTTTCGCCATTTTTGTTAAAATAATTTTTACCATTGATAAGAATATGATCTCCAAAAACTGGCGATGTTATTCTTACACCTATGGATTTTTTTGGAGTACTTATAATATTAGATACACTTGAACTTGGACTATTATTAACAGGCCCAGGTTGCTGAGCATTAACATACGTACATACGCCTGAAAAAAATAATATCGAAGCCAAAAAAATTAAAATAAAAGTTCTAGAAATCAAACCAAAAAAAATATAGATTCCAAAGATATTAAAAGATTATTCTCTTATCTATAATATAAAACAAATCTATTAAATGTATATTTGATTACTAGGTAAAGGTTTAACATAAAAATTTTTTTTTTCGCAAAATATTTTTATTTTTTCAAATATAAGAAAGTCTATTAATGGATTTCAATTTTTTTAGAAAGAATGGAAATATTAATGATCAAAAACCAATAAATAAAAAAATAGTTGTAATGACCCGTAATGTTATTGACGGGATAATCTCTTATTCTAAAATGCACCATCCTTACGAAGCGATTTTAATATTAGAAGGAAAAAGGAAAAAAAGCGAAATATATATAAATAACCTGGTAATTCCTCCATTTTCAATACATGGTCCATTTTATTCGGGTTTTCTTATTAACGAATTACCATTTGATTTAAAATATGTAGGAACAGCACACTCACATCCTAGTGGGACTAGTCGACCATCAGTAGAGGATCTAAATAATTTCTATGGCTCAGTTTCTGTCATAATATCGTATCCTTATGATGAGATAGACCTCCATGCATATGACGGTAATGGAAAAGAAATTGAATTTTTAAAGAGATAGATTGTTCTTATTTTAAAAAAATAAAGAAAACACATATTTTGATATCATCTTGAGGTATCAGCTTTAGTAAATTTTTCAAAAAATCGTCCCAATAATATGAATGCAACACTAGTTATAGAAATCATAAACCCGGGAGAAATAATCCACCACCAATACCCTAGTGTCTCTGCAGAATATGTATGTGCATCTTGCAACATTTGTCCCCAGGTTGGAAAAGCAGGATCCCCTAATCCCAAAAAACTCAATGCAGATTCACCAAGTATGGCAACCGGAACAGCAAGTGAAAAATTAGCCAATGTAAAAGGCAACAGCTGTGGTACTATATGTCTTAACACAATTTTCAAATCAGATTCACCCATCAATTTGGATGCTTGTACATATTGGTAATTTTTTATTTGGATACTAAAAGTCCTATTTAATAATGCAAGACCAGGCCAGCCAAACAAAACAAAAAGGCCAATCAAAAAGAACAGATTTCTTCCAAAATGAAGAGAAATGATGATTAATAAAATAAATGATGGAAGAGTAAGAAAGATATCTATAATGAGCAACATAAATGTTTCAGTCTTTCTACCTTTGTACCCTGCTATCAATCCATAAAAAAGACCAAAAAAGGTAGAAGTCAATGCTACTGCAATTCCAATAAAAAGGTCTACAGGAGTACCAATTAATATCCCATAAAAAACATCACGTCTAAATTCATCTGTACCTAATAAACCAAAAACCTTGCCCTGAACAATTATTTTAAAATCTTTTAAAACAGTTTCGTTATCAAATGAATAAATAGAGAATATTATTTTATATGTACCCTTTAAAGGTATATTGGATGTAGTTTTCGAGAATATCATATTTACGGACGAAATATCAGAAGTGGAAAAATTAAATAAATTGGCATAATCATTTAAAGAGTTTTTTACCTCTTGTGAAGAAGAATATATTCTTCCTGAAATTAAATTATCTTTACTACTAGTCTCATCATAAGTCTTTGAGAGAGAATTCACTTTAGACCCATTCATATTAGTTAAGGATTCAAGGGCATTTGAATAAATTTTGAATGCATGACCATCAGGCCTTTTTACATATATATCTATCACAGGTGGAATCGTTCCTAATTTTACGCTATAAGGTATATCAATTGCATCAGGAAAATCATCAGAATTAAAATTATAAGTAAAAGTATAGTTTTCCTGTTTAAAATATGGCTTTGATATAGAATTGAGAATGGCATCTTTTTGGGAAAATACTTTATATTCTGGTAATTGATAATCAAGTGGTTTTAAAAATAGATTGATCCAACTTGGTGCAGCATCTCTCGGATTATTAGACCAATATATCGGGTCATTCCATTGAGTTCTATATTGTATAGGAATAAAAAAAATAGAATAAATAGCCATTATCAACAAGATTACTATGATACCTGATCCAATTATACCTCCAGTGTTTTTTTTTATAAATTTAGTAGAAAGCATATTATTCACAACACTAGTTTAAACTGATTCACTTGTTTTAAGACGCGGATCAAAATAAGTAAAACAAACGTCCAAAATTAGTCGAGTTAAAAGATAAACGAGTGCAAAAAAGTAAACCAGACCAATAATTAAAGGAGAGTCGCTTTGAGTAATTGCACCATAAAGCAAATTACCCATGCCAGGCCAATCAAATATTTGTTCAACTAAAACAGAACCTCCCAAAGTGGCAGCTAATCCTAAACCAAACATAGTCGTCAGTTGAGGCCCAGCATTCTTTAATGCATGTATATACAAGATATTCTTTTCCGGGACTCCCATAATTTTCAAGCTTTTTATATAATCTTCATCAAGTATTCTTAAAATTATATATTTAACATAATAAACAGTTGGAGCAAATCCGATTATTATTAGAGTTATAAAAGGCAATATCATATGGTACAATAAATCGTTAATGTATCCAGGGTCGGTTGGAGATAACACAGGTGTTGCTCTGGATGGAAAAATTTGCAAAAAGAAAGAAAATACAACGATCATTATCATTGCAAACCACCATGTAGGAACACCTTGACTTATAGAAGCAAATCCCGATACAAATTTGTCCGGCATTTTATTTTCTTTTGATGCAAGATATGCCCCAAAAAATAACCCAATTACTATGATCACTATCGATGAAGATGTAAATAATAATATAGTATTAGGCATTTTTTCTAAAATTAAATCATTCACACTACTTGAGCCATCATATGTAGTTGCAAATCGAGATTTACCTAAATCTAAAAATAATATTTTAACAATATCATTGAAAAGTTTTTTTGGAGAATACCAGGGTTGATCTAATCCTAAACTTTGGCTTTGCAATTTTATCTGTTCTTCTACAAATTTTTGTCGTTGATCAAAGTTTTTGAATTGTTGGAACTTTGGATTACCAGCAGCAGAACTAGAAATTTGAGCAGTCACTTGGGCTCTAATGGAATCTTTTGTTATCTGATCAAATGTAGAGCTCAATAAAAAAATAGTTACAAATAAAGTAATTAATAAAACTATAAACAAAATTAAAAGTTTTTTGAACAAAAAGAAAAAAAATATTTTCAATCTTTATCTACCATAAGAAATAAAAGAGTATTAATATATTACTTGTCAGGTACAGCAATCAAAGTATACTCATAAATAACAGGTCTTAAAGAATTCTTAGAGGACACAAATAACTCCAATTTGGCAGGCCCGATAGAAAGTGATTTTGTTACATTCGCATTTATTTTAAAAATTTGAGTTAGAGAGTCATTATTAATTATTTGTGAGAGATCATGAAACCTATTATGAATTCCCAAAGAATAATCAGAAGCGTTAAAAAATTTATGCAATATAACATTACCCACTCTATCAAATAAAATATAGTTGATATTTTCTTTAAATTGAGGTGTTTCGTCACTTTTAATATCTACTGTAACATTAAATTCAAATGGTTCACCAATTTTAATAATATTAGGAACGCTAATTTTATCCAAACTTAATTTCGGAATATGTTCAAATTTTGAAAAAAATCCTTCTTTAAATGGATAAGTAGAATCATAAAATTTTTTTAAAACAATTGTTCCGGAAGCGGGATTAAAAGAATCTAAGTAATAGGGCCCATTGCCAATTATGGCGTTGTGATGCATATTAATCCATTTTATTGAAGCATCATATCTTTTTAATGCATAGTCTAATGAAATTAGCCCCTTTAATGCCATGGGAATATATTTTTCTTGCTTCATTTTTTCTAATTCTTGTTTAATTAATTCAGCATGCGACGGCAAAATCATAGATAATTGCTCAATTTGTTTTATATTAGAATCAGTCTTCGAATATGCAAGTTTACCATCTGCAACTAGACGTTCTGTAGCTGCAGTTATTTCCCATGGTTCAGATGCCCACATTGACCCAGATAATGGAAGTTGCTTTTTATCAAAATGCCATAAATCAATATAATTATCAAAAGTTCCATCATCATTCAATTTTAATCCTTTGATTAAAGCTAAAGATGGCAGGGTTGTAGAAGCATACTCTGCATCGAACATTCGATCGTTATTTTTGGTATCTGTTGCCCATTGATATTGAAAATAAAATGGATATAATAAATCAAATTTATCCATTGCCATTCCATTATGCCAATTCGAATACAATGGTCGAACTTGTATCTTGGAAAGTGCATATTTAGTTACGTTACCACTATTTACCCATTTGTGAGTATATGGATTCCAAACAATAGCATCCTTAGGAACTAACATTTTTCCATAAGGTCCATTAGATACAATTTCAGTAGCATTATTTCGAAACGGAATTGGATCACCAGTATAAGGATTTAATAAAAACGCAGGATCGGAAACTGGATCATTAATTATTCTACAGTAAAAATCTTTACAACCATCAACACCATTCCAAGCACCCTGATATATCTGAGTTAATCCAACAGATAGCGATTTGTTGTTGTTGTTGTTGTCATTAGAAATATTTTTTTTAGCATTAATAAAAGACATTTCATTTGCTATTCCACTGGAGTAATCGTTTACAAGTCCATTAATTTTATTAGAAGCGATATATGGATCCTGGGAACGGGCGAAAAATAACCTGACAGATTCTTCAAGTCCCAATAATTCAGATTTTTTTAACAAGACGTTTCTTTCATGCTCAGATGTAAAGTTATTAAAAATTAATTTTTTAGTGAGATTGTCAATTGTTGAATTAGAATATTGAGAAAAAGATGGATTTTGAAAACCAGGCATTGAACCTACCCATGGAGCATACATTTGTCCTACTGTACCTGGATCATAGCGTTGGAAAGAATTTGAGATAAATGATTCTGTGTATACATTCCATCCAAGATCCATAGGATTGGAACCATAAACTACCTGATTAGCTTTGAGCAAATCACCATAATCTTTAACCACGGTAAAACCAAGTTGATCAAGTTCTGATGCAACAACATCTCCAAATGCTTTTTTAACAGGATCATCATTTCTTATAAGTATTTTAATAACAACTGGAGTATTATTGTAAATCCATTTCGCATCTGAATCAACTTTAGCTCCTGCTTTTTTCATAGATTCAGATATTAAATTAGATGCGGTTTGAGGATCGTATTTAATCTTTAACGGTTCAACAACATCAACTATATTAGGATATTCGGGAGAATATGGTCCATAAGGTTCAACAAGTAACGTTCCAAATCCTTTTAAAATATCATTTACAATATAATTTCTATCGATTAAAAAATTTAGAGCATATCTTATTTCTCTAATAGAAAATGGATTAAATGTTTGAGTATTATTGGAAGGATTTAAAAGAAGCCCATAAGAAGCGCCGTCTTTATTATATACTCTTATATTAGGATTCTTTTTTGCGTCATTAATTAATTGTAAAGGAATATGTGAAAGATAGGTATCTAAATGACCATTACTTACTTCTTGATAGGCAACATTATCATTAGAATAGCGTAAGAACTTTATCTCATCAAGGTTTCCACCAGTCGAGTTTTTTAAAGGAGAAATAGATAAAACAGATGCAGAATTATAAAGTGGATTGATAAAGAAAGTAAAACAAAAAATTAAATAAATGAGAACGATTGATAAAATTTTCATAAAAAAAGATTTAAAACTGTATCCTATAAATGATATGAAAATAAAATATCGTTTTTGCTAAAAGACAATAAACGGATAAAACCATTAGTATATAAATAATGACATAGTGTCTTTTTTTTATGATAAAGAACATTAAGCGAACCCATGCATATAGTGCACAAAGAACAGCAAGTAAAAAATATGCAAAAGTAGAAAGGAGAAAAAGAACCAAAGCAAGATATTAGATAAATAAGATACATTCATCATATATTTTGTTTTAACATGAAATAACAAAACATTTTTGGACAATTTAATCCATTATAAGGAAGGCTTAATAAGAGGAGTTGAAATAGAATGTTAAATACAGATGGCTCTGATATGCAAAAAATGTGGCCTTCCGGATGATTTATGCGCATGTGGGGAATTAGACAAAGAAGAAACTCGTATTGTAGTAAGATTAGAAACCCGTAGATTTTCAAAGACTACCACCATGATTGAAGGACTTGATCCAAAGATTAATGATATTCAGACAATGGTTAAAGAATTAAAAAGTAGATTAGCATGTGGAGGTACAGCTAAGGATGGATTTATTTTATTACAAGGTGATCATCGAGATCATGTAAAAAACTATCTAGTGTTTAAAGGATTTAATTCTGCATCTATAGAAGTAATGTAAGATTTTAATTTTGATTAAAAATATATCATGGAAAAAATATTTAGATGAAATAGATAACAGAATCACCATATTTCTGTTCTATGCCATATCTGGTTCAATTCTTATTGGAATCTACATGGTTTTTTTTACATCTATTGGAAAAGACATTACCTGGCAAAGCAATGTTCAATTAAATTTTTTATTGCTAGACATTATTGGAATATTAAATGCACATTTTAATGTAGGTATAACTTTTGTTATTTTATTAGGAATTTATAGTGTTATTTATATATTTTGCATATTCAAACCGAATTTCATATTCAAAAATTTTCGTTATCAAAAATTAAATAAAAATAGTGATACATCCCCAGTCGAACAACCATCACAATTATCCCCATTCGGACAATCCCCGCCTTTTTCAGATAATAATAACAACAACTATTTACACATTATAATTCAATGGTTTTCAGCCTATTTTGTTATTTCTATAATTATAGATCAAGTTCAACAAATTTTTGGCATACATATTGGAACTCCTTTGCTGAACAATCCTCTATTATCATATTTGAATTTGACTGCAGCACCATTAAACGAAGAAATTTTATTTAGAATATTATTTTTAGGGATTCCTTTATCAATAATTATTTTTAAATATAAAAACTCCATTATTTCGGCATTAATCCAACCAAGCAAAAACCTTTTGATAAAATCTAAAAGAGATAAGTATATTCTATTTATTATAATAATAACAAATTCCATATTCTTTGGACTATCACATGTTATTTTTGGTGGCAATTATGAAATTGGAAAAATCACACAAGCTAGTATAGGAGGATTATTTTTAGGATGGATTTATTTTAGATACGGACTAATGTTATCAATTACTTTTCATTGGATTTCAAATTATGCTTTATTTTCATATAGTTTGCTTGGTTCAAAGGTGTTTAACATACCAATAACTAATGATGAGGGAAACTATTTCATTATGATTCTATCTGCAGCTTTCTTTATTATAGGTATCCTATTTATATTTAGAAACATAAATAAATATTCGAGATATTTGATAAAAATGAAATAGGTTATAATTTCAAATGGGTTTTGAGACCTTTGTACCTATTTCGTATTGTTACCTCAGTTACACCAGCGGCTTCAGCCACATCTTTCTGGGTTTTATTTTCACCATTCATTACACATGCAACATATAATGCTGCAGCTGCTAATCCCATAGGATCTTTACCCGCAGAAATCTTGCCTTCTTCTGCTTTTTTCAAAATTTCAAGAGCTTTTCTTTTTGTTTTTTCGGTTAATCCCGCCTTGCTTGCGATTCTTGCAACACATTTTACTGGATCAACTACGGGCATTTTCAAATCAAGTTCTCTTATTAAAAGCCTATAGCATCTTGCAACATCTTTTTTCTTAATATTACTAGCATTAGCTACATCCTTTAATGTTCTAGGAGTTTCAGTATCCCTGCATGCAGCATATAATGCAGCGGCAACCAATGCAGAAATTGATCTACCTCTAACCAAGCCTTTTTCTAATGCTTTTCTATAAACATATGCCGCTTTTTCAATTACAGCATCTCCTACAGCTAGTTTATCTTTTAATCGATCTAATTCACTAAAAGCTTGTCTAAAGTTTCTATCAACTGGTTCATGAACCTGACTTCTACTATCCCATGTTCGCAATCGCTCAATAGTGCTTTTCATAGAGGCAGAAAGAGGTTTTCCAGAGGCATCCTTATCTACAGGACCTATAATTGTAGCCAATCCCATATCATGCATTGCCAAAGATGTAGGAACACCGGCTCGACTTCTATCTTCATGTTCTTCTTTTGAAAATGCCCTCCATTCAGGACCAGTTTCTTCTATTCTTTCTGTAACTACAAATCCACAATTACCACAAAACATTTCACCAGTAGAATTATCAGTAACCATAGGCCCTTTGCCACATCTCGGGCACTTATCTCCAAACATAGAGATATCTTTTACCATTTTAAATCACCATAAAACTTATAAAGCATAGTCACGTCTATATATATCTTTTCTAACATATAAACATATCCCCATAAGTTTTTTTATTTGTTAAAAAATGAAGCATTCCAAGAATTTCAAAATTGATTAAATAGAAAATCCTTATTAATACAATAATCCTATTATATTTTCCTGAATTTCAGTATTAGGCGATATTCATTTTTCATATTCCTCCTTAGAGTAGTTTTAGGTTAAAGAATTTGTACATTTATTATCAACGTAATACAGTCTGTTGTCAAAACGGTTTATTTTTATGTCTTTCCAGATTGAGTATTTAAGACAAATATGTTCATTTCTACATGTAGTTGACGTAAATTTCGATTGTTTATTAAATTATACAACAAATCAGGGTTATCAAATCCAAATAAATCTTAAGTTGGATTATATCCATATCACAATAGTCTTTTTTTCTATTGAAACTTGCGGACTCAATTTTGTACCATTCTAGGTCTACATAATTACTCAGCTAGTTGATTGTCTTTCAGTTGTCAGTCTTGACAACAATTCTGAAAATTATAGATATAGACATCATCAAATGTAGTCAAAGTATCCTTTTGTTTCTAATATTCACAAATATTATAAAATTAAGATATGAGTTTTGTCAAATTAAAAGAGCATATAGAATATATCATTTATAAATTTTAAAAGCTCTGTCATGTATTTCATCAAAGGATGCTTTTATTCGTCCTCTATCAATATCAATTGGTTATTATATTCTATTGCCAAACTCTTTTGATTTAGCATTTTTCTGATATTATTTGCAGATTCGATTATTTTT
Source organism: uncultured Nitrososphaeraceae archaeon (assembly GCA_963762475.1). GTDB lineage: Archaea > Thermoproteota > Nitrososphaeria > Nitrososphaerales > Nitrososphaeraceae > Nitrosocosmicus. The sequence continues at coordinate 26,231 of CAVXKW010000018.1, read as the reverse complement.
TCTTTATTCAAATCATTAGTATGAACTTCGGCTCGAACATATTTAATTGGCTCAAGCCTTTTTTCAAAATAACCATCAAATTCAATAAGTGACATTCCACTATGTGTTGAAGCTAATTTCTTTATAACTTCAAGATAGCCTTCAACTCGAGGCAGATAATATTTGATAGAATTACTTAATATTTTTATTTTATAATTTCCGTGACTATCATGAAGTTTGTTTGTACTAGTCAACGAATATGCATATTAAGGGTAGAACCGGTTGTATAAATCCATTCCACATCCATTCATTAAATTATATTCTAAACCATAGATTACCAGATACAAATACCCTAAAAACAAAAACCAAATTGGTGTATATAGCTACAGATATAGATATAGCAACACTTGCAAAATGCTGATGCAAATGTCATCTTATTGAAGTATATGAAAGAATAATGATATCTAGCATTCGAGATTACCTTCTGTAAGTTGGGGTCAAACCGACATATCTTTTTTCATCAAATTTAATTTTTTAATCATGTCATGTAATTTATTTGATGGATAATCTTCGATGTCTATTTTTAACTCCTTTATAATGTTTTCTTCTTTTACTCAGATTAGGATAATTTGTGCATCAAGATAATTAATTAGTTCAGTAACTTTGTTAAGGATACATGAATTCATCAAGTTCTTTTAATATTTTGCGGATATTTTGAAATACTTCCTCAACTGGAATTTTAAGTTGAGAAAACTATGACTTGAAAATCAAATTTATTTATAATTTAAATTTCTAAAATAGACATATTATTTTTTTTTATTTAGAATATCTTTAATCCGTTTTATCAATTCTTGATTTTCTACAGGTTTTTGTATAAATAAACTTTCATCCATAGTGTAAAACTCTTCTTTTCGAAACTGTTCATAATACAATTCACTTGCGGTTAAGAAGCAAATGTTTGCATTTTTATCTATTTTTTTAATTTCATTATATAAAGTAAAACCATCCATTTTTGGCATTTTAACGTCCAATACTACAAGATTGTATGTATTGGGTTTAAAATTAGACAAAGCTTTTATTGGATCATTAAATGAATCAACTTCAAAGCCATATAGTTCTAATACCATACTACAACCAAAAGTGAGGTCAGGTTCATCATCTACAACTAAAATTTTTATAGATTTATTTTCCATTTTGACTTACATTATTTTATTGATGTTTTCTCTTTCACTTAATGGCATACTTAAAGTAAATGTTGCTCCTTTATCGGTATTATTATTTTCTGCCCATATTTGACCGTTATGTGCTTCAATTATGCTTTTTGAAATATAAAGACCTAGCCCGGTTCCGGTAATAGATTTGGTAGCAAACTTTGTAAAGAGTTTTTCATATATTTCTTCTGAAATACCCATACCCGTATCTCTAATGCTTATAATAACAAGATTTTCTTTCGATTTTCTTTCGATTTCTTTTACATCATCATCTTTTATTTTTTTTATTGTAATATAGATAGAACCTTCTTCTTCAATAAATTTGATAGAATTATCTAATAGGTTAGAAATGACTTGAATTATTCTCTCTTTATCTGCATATATAAGTATCTCTTCTTCTTTAGAAAACAAATAATAGAATTCTATTTTTTTTTGTAAAGGCGATTTTTTTATCTGTTCCTTATATTCAACAATAATTAAATATACAACATCCGTTATATTAAAAATCTCTTTTTTCAGTACCAATCTTTGACTTTCAATTTTTGTAACGTCTAAAATATCACTTATTAATCTTTTCAGCCTTCTGGCGTTTCTTTGAATAGTTTCAATAACTTCTTGCTTATTAGGATAAACTGACAATAACTCGGTAAAAGTCAAAATAGCCTGAGTTGGGGTTCTTAATTCATGTGCAGCGATATTTATAAAATCATTTTTTAGTTTGTCTACCAGTTGCAGTTCTTTATTTGCGTCTATTAAGTGCATTTCTTTTTCTCGTAATTCCTCTACCGCGTTTTCTAGATCTTTTGTTTTTTGATGTACTAATCCTTGTAAATTTGAATTTGTAGATTGTATGTTTTGTCTCATTTTGTCAAATTGAATAGATAAATCTTTTATCTCATCCTCATTATCTTTGTTTTTGTTTTTAGATCGATCAATATTAATAATATCATTCAGTTCGACACCAAAATTGTCATTTGCTATTTCCTTAGCTGCATTTCTTAATTCTATTATAGGCTTGCTAATTGATTTTCCAAAACCTAGTGATGCAATAATAATCAAAATACCGATAATAGTTCCGGCAGCTATTATTAGATACTTTAGATTCTCCAACGAAGCAAAAGCTTCTTTCTTGTCCACTTTTATTACCAATCCCCAGTCTGCACCTGGAATGTACCGTGTTGCGGATAACACCGGTTCGCCTCTATAATCTGTACTATTAGGGTTTATATTTTCTTTTTTTAATATTGTTGCTTGAATTATTGGGATATTTGTTTCATTTTTGTCTACTTTTAAGTTTAAAGGTGCATTAGATATAAATCGTAATGGATTTATTACTAAAACATCACCATTTTTATCTTTTTTTGCTAAATAGGATTCACCAGTTTGTCCTAATCCGATATAATTTTGCAATGCATTAAAAAAAGTATTAGCTGAATCTGACTCTATTGCAGCTACTCCAATTGTACTGCCGTTAAGTACTAATGGGCCGGTAAGATATTCTCTAATTATATTTGGATTTTTATGACTTTTAAAAATTATTGTAACATCGTTATGATTCATTCCTTTCAAGAAATATTCTTCTTTTGATTGATTACTACCGATTTTTTTATCCGTAGATGCGATCACTTTTCCATGAGTATCTAAAATTGAAATATCTTTAAAACTACGTATCTCAGATTTTGCAGATTGTAATAAATTAGTTATGAACTGTTGAGATCGGATAGATTTTTGTTTATTATAATGGTCTAATTCCTCCTTTAGTTGGATCCGATTTGTAAACATGATTAATTTTTCGGTATTTTGATCCAACATAGTTTGAACCCTATCTTTTTGCATTGAAGCAATAGTATTAAGTTTGTCCAAAGTTTCTTTTTTTATATATTGTTCAGTTTGTAAATAAATTATGAATGCAAATACAAATAATGGGATAAGTGAAAGAGATAAAAATACAACAATTAGTTTTGTTGTAATCAACATATTTTTTGTGCATGATAGAGGTAATTAAGGTTTAACTAGTTTATTACAATTATTTTATTTTTTAATGATATTCCGGATTACTATATGTGATATTATTCGTCCTCGCAGAATATTTAAAATATGCCATATTATGTAAATTCTTTTTAATAGTAACTCGACTATTAGTTTTATATATTTTAAGCGATCATGAAATACCAATTAAGTTAAGTTCCCTTATATCAGATGGAGGTATAAAGTCTCGGTTAAATTAAGGAAAACCGTAGATTTAAAACAACCATATATTATATGTTTATTAGAAATAGAACACCTTAAATAATTGGTTATGGCTTGTAACTTGTTACTTTTTAGGATTATCATTTACAGTTTTTTAATTTTAGATAATCTAATAATTTTAAATACAAGTTTAATTATTCAAACATGGTATAATAAAATTTTAGTAGATAAAATACTATTTACAAACAAAAGAAATGTAAAGTCAAAATTAGTATTTATAATATCAATACGGATAGCAATAGTTCTTGTAATAACATTATTGATACTCTCAATACCGATAGAAAAAGAATTAGCTAACCCTTGTAGTCATAACGCAGGTTATAATGGCGGTCCTGGAGGATCGAGTAGTGGAACTGGAAATACAGGAAGTACTGGAGCGTTCGGGACCAAAATTGGTAGCATAGGATTAGGTTTAGGTGGTTCTGGAGGTAATGTAGCCGGTACATTTAATGGTGATGTAATAACTACAAAGGCGTTTTCTTTATACTTTAACCATATCAATATTTTTTTATTTTATCGGTTTATTTTACAGCACAAATTTTAAAATCATAACATTCGATATAGCATGTTTCACATATTCGGTCTGTTTATCTGTTGGAATAAAAATATAACAGTAGTAATATTTATACAAACTAGATTTATCTTAACCAGCAAAGTTTTTTGTGATATATTTATATGTATTACTCTTAGACTAGACTATGAACAATAAATTCAAGATAATCTTTCTATTCGGAGTCCTTACAGTAATGTTGGGCTGGATTTGGAGTGTATCAATGTCAACAGCAAACGCACACTCAAATACTACAATTAAAGTTGCAAAATCTACACAAGGCAATTTTAATGTTACCAACGGAGCAATTTATGTGGGTTCATTCTTTGATACAACATATATTATGACAGGCACAGCAACTGACTTTGTCAAGGCTAGAAATACGTTAACTTCTTCAATACTTGATGATTTTGACAAATCTCCTACCATGGGGTACATAAAAATAAACAACACTGATGCTCAGACAAACTCAAATGTGACTGGCATTGCTAATCCATTTGCAAGCAAAGAACTAATTGATGAAAAAGTAAAATCAGTGTTATCTTATGCATTAGACAAGATTGAGCATCCAGTTGGAATCACATTGAACATAGATAATTCAAGACAGATCAAATGTGAATTTGGCAACGTCTTACACGATTTTTGGTGTGACATTCCAACAATTGCAAGTAAGTAAGAACGGCATAGGAGAAAGATATTTCACCAGGTCAAGTAGGAAAAACATATCGTGAAGAATCAGCTTATGCTTAACAATCGTAGCTATATCCTTCATAAATTAAGACATAAGAGAGGAAAAAGAGATGACTACGATATCCATAAAAAGAATCATTTGATACTCTAAAGGACGTCCTAAATGTATTTGACCCGGGATATCTAAGCGTAGAAACTGATTTTTTAAAACAACTATTATCCATACCAAATAGAAAAAAAAGGAATCTGGAACTGTAACAAAAAGAGAGAGAGAGAGAGATACAACATTAATCCTTCCTTTTTGGTTCTAATATACAGATAAAAGACATATGATATCATTATCAGGATCATCATACATGATGACTAATCCACCCATGCTCAAAAATCTTATAAATTGTATAAAAGTCAAATATCACATCCGTTCTTAAATCAAGTTCTATATCTACTTTGATAAGTGGTAATTCATCATTGAATATTTGAAATTCCTAGCATATGATGAAAGATTTTAGATGCTTTTGTTTTTCAATTTCTTTTTGTGTCTTTTCTTTATTTAGAATATCATCACCAGTTACCTTGTGAATAATCTTTCCAATATCCTTTAATGATATATGCATTCCTTTGCAATATCGATTGTTGTCTTGCCCTCTACATCTAATTTAATTACCAGATTTTCCTTTTGTATTTTGAAAAGTAGCAGTAGTATACATTAATTTATTCTATGAATCTGTAATAAAGATCTGATACTTCTGCAATATTTGATTTTTTACATCTGTCTTCTACGATGGTATAGATATGCTTACTGTATAATAATTATTTAATTACAAATTTACTAATAAATCTCTGTCATGGATCTATTTTAAAAGATTAAAAGCATCTTATATTTTAAAGATGACTACCTCTGTTCATAATTATGAGTAACCACATTAGATAATATGTAGTATACCTACTAACTTTCATACATTAATAATCTCTTGCATTAATTTATTGCTAGTTAAAACACGTGACATCTGATAAGAAGAACTTCTTTTTATCAATCTTTTAGATAAAACTTAACATTAAATTTATTGGTACAATAAAAAGATATTATTGCTAAAGATTTTCATATTTCATATTTCTTAAGATGCAATTATTTTTCTACATCGCTCTTAAACATACATAAATAAATAATTCATTCTTCTTTTTTTAATGTTCTGTTCACAAATTATCCAAATGTTCTCTTTTATTATATACTTCTTAAAGCTTCTAGTGGCGATAGACGAGACGCTTTCCAAGCAGGAAAAATCCCTGCAGCTAAGGCTATGATTAGTGTAAGAATCCAGACTCGAATAAGATCACTTGGTATAAAGATAGGATCGATATAAGTTCCGCCTCCTGAAGATCCAGAAACCGCCAGTAGATATGTAAGACCAATACCACTAGCTATTCCTATAATTGATCCTGTTATACCAATAATTATAGCATCACTCAAAAACATAGCTAAAATAAACAAAGGTTTTGCACCTATTGCTTTCATAGTTCCAATTTCTTTTGTTCTTTCATTCACAGATGTCCAAAGAGTGGTAACAACTCCAATACCACTTGCCATCAAGGCAATATATCCGATCTCTAATGTAAATGATGCACTTCCAGCCTGAGTATGCTTTTGTGCTTGTATGATTGCAGCAGGGGTGGTAATTCCAAAGCTCATATTACCAAATAATGAAGTCATTTCATGTGCTACGGTCGCAACATCACCACCGGTGCGCGCAAATACGACCAGTTCATCATAATGTCCTTGTTTGTTAAAGAAAATATTACCAGTATTTCTATTAATTGCAACAATTTGATCTACATTTCCATTACCAGCTTCTTTCATTACTCCCGTTACTCGAAAATGCCTATACGTGTTTCCATAGTTTACTGTAATAGTCTGACCTACTTTTATAAGGGGATTATAAGCAAAACCTGGAGGATTGGCTATATGATATCCTACTATCACAGCATCAGGATTATTATCATCTATTTTAGAGCCAGGATTCAAAGTCAAGGTAGGAGAAATAGTGAAAACTATGCTAGGAGTGGTAGCTATCATATTGCTGTTTACAATATATCCATTGACATTAAGATGAACTTGCGCAGCAAATTCAGGTATGACATCTTTTACGAATGGAAGTGATTTTATACGGTTTACAAGTTGATCATTAAATGGAAGTCTTGGCGATGAAGTAGATAAACCTGGAGCCTCTTGAAAGGTATTAGTCTGAGAGCCAGGAGCAACAAACATTACGTTTGGAGCCAGACGTCCAACTTGCTTATCTATAAATGCGGCAGAGCCTGCACTCATACCGTTGATTGCGACCACCAAAGCAGCACCCACTACAATCATTAATATTGTTAGAGCAGACCTTCCTTTCCTTTCTCTTACTGCATCATAAGACAACGAGATAATTTGCTTAAAATTCATTTTCATAGCATATTTGCCCCATTCTTATACAAGCAGTTATTGATAATTCAACAACTCAACAACAATTACCAAATGTACAATTATTGAAGATGTTATTATTTGTTTTATGTAAGATATGTATTAATAATAATAATAATAATAATAATAGCATGCTATGTCTTGCATTAACTAAGCTTTTAGTTAAAGTAGACATATTTGGTTTAGATGTAGCAGATCTATTAAGATGAATTATTTCGTGGGTGCGGGTGTTGCTGTTGCTGCTAACATCATACCTATTTATCTTCATACAGTACACAATCTTTTATAATAATACAATTGATATAGTCTTGATGTAAGTCAAATAGAAGTTTTTGTATATTTTTCATAATTTTTGTCAGTTATTAGATCTTTACATATACAAGAAAGACAAATAACATTTATTCAGACAGTTTTGTTTACTTTAGGAAAAAACCAATAGATTAAGATATTCTATTTCCTTTGTAATATGGAAATTCTTGAAACTAGATCACCATATCCCTACGTCTTTGAGAAAATTATCATGGAAAGAACTCTGCCATATATTAAAGACAGAACGGAAAGCTTTGACTGTTGCCTTTCTTTGGAAAAAAAAATTTAAACTAAACATGTGATTAATGGGTTAAATTTAATTGTGGATTATCATATAGGAATTATGCCTTAGTTGAACAAGGCCTTACAAATATACATACAATTAACAATTCTACTCTTAAAGACGAACAAGAAATAAGATAAATCTTTTTGTATGTTCGTATAATGTTACATCTTTTACAATGCAATTATTACTTGTCAAGTAACCATCGTCAATAATCATATAAATTAGCAATTACTAGTTGTGTTACATATATCCAGTTAGTGATATTAATATACAAAATATCAAATGCATACAAACATTGAACTAATTTCTCAATAATATATCTATATATGTAATATCGTATGAATAAATAAAGTTAGAGAATAGAAATTAAGATTTAAATTATAGATGTAAAAATAAATCCATTTCATTCTTCTTTTTTTAATGTTCTGTTCACAAATTATCCAAATGTTCTCTTATGAGCTCCTTAAAGCTTCTAGTGGCGATAGACGAGACGCTTTCCAAGCAGGAAAAATCCCTGCAGCTAAGCTTATGATTAGTGTAAGAATCCAGGTACGAATAAGATCACTTGGTATAAAGATAGGATCGATATAAGTTCCGCCTCCTGAAGATCCAGAAACCGCCAGTAGATATGTAAGACCAATACCACTAGCTATTCCTATAATTGATCCTGTTATACCAATAATTATAGCATCACTCAAAAACATAGCTAAAATAAACAAAGGTTTTGCACCTATTGCTTTCATAGTTCCAATTTCTTTTGTTCTTTCATTCACAGATGTCCAAAGAGTGGTAACAACTCCAATACCACTTGCCATCAAGGCAATATATCCGACCTCTAATGCAAATGATGCACTTCCAGCCTGAGTATGCTTTTGTGTTTCTATGATTGCAGCAGGGGTCGTTATTCCAAAACTCATACTACCGTATAATGAATTCATTTCATGTACTACAGTTGTAACATCACCACCGGTGCGTGCAAATACAATCAATAAATCATACCGTCCTTGTTTGTTAAATAAACTATTACCAGTAATTTTATTAATTGCAACAATATTATCCACATTTGAACTTCCAGCTTCTTGCATTACTCCTGTTACTAGAAGATTCTTATTCGCGTTTCCATATCTTATCGTAATAGTCTGACCTACTTTTATAATGGGATTATGAGGATAACCTGGAGGATTGGCTATATGATATCCTACTAACACTGCATTTGTATTATCAGGTTCTATTTTAGAGCCAGGATTCAAAGTCAAGGTAGGAGAAATAATGAAAACTACTCTAGGATCCACAGCAAATACATTGCTATTTACTGTATATTCATTAACATTAAGGTGAACTTGCGCAGCATATCCCGGAAAGACATCTTTTACGAATGGAAGTGATTTTATACGGTTTACAACTTGCTCAGTAAATGGAAGCTTTGGCGATGAAGTAGATAAACCTGGAGCCTCTTGAAAGGTCTTAGTTTGAGAGCCAGGAGCAACAAATATTACGTTTGGGGCAAGACTACCAACTTGCTTATCTACAAAAGCGGCAGAGCCTGCACTCATACCATTAACTGCGACCAACAACGCAGCACCCACTACAATCATTAATATTGTTAGAGCAGATCTTCCTTTCTTTTCTCTTAATGCATCATAAGACAACGAGATAATTTGCTTAAAATTCATTTTCATAGCATATTTGCCCCATTCTTATACAAGCAGTTATTGATAATTCAACAACTCAACAACAATTACCAAATGTACAATTATTGAAGATGTTATTATTTGTTTTATGTAAGATATGTATTAATAATAATAATAATAATAATAATAGCATGCTATGTCTTGCATTAACTAAGCTTTTAGTTAAAGTAGACATATTTGGTTTAGATGTAGCAGATCTATTAAGATGAATTATTTCGTGGGTGCGGGTGTTGCTGTTGCTGCTAACATCATACCTATTTATCTTCATACAGTACACAATCTTTTATAATAATACAATTGATATAGTCTTGATGTAAGTCAAATAGAAGTTTTTGTATATTTTTCATAATTTTTGTCAGTTATTAGATCTTTACATATACAAGAAAGACAAATAACATTTATTCAGACAGTTTTGTTTACTTTAGGAAAAAACCAATAGATTAAGATATTCTATTTCCTTTGTAATTTCAATATATTAAGGAACACCTTCAGAATATATTGGTTATGGTTTATATTTTTATTTTTCAGGTTTGTCTTTAAGAAAAATGGCAGTAGAAATAGACTACCATATCGCTTTATTAAAAGAAATCACTTTTTAATCTAAAACTAATAGATTTAAATTACAAACTTGAAGTATTATCAAATAAAAAGAAGTTTTTAGAATAGATCATGCATAATTAGTATAGACAGATATATAATATGATTTTCTCCAATTTGTGTACTTTCATTGCCTTCATACGAGAGGTTATCAAAAAAACCATTGCTTTTCAAACATTCACAGTCTTGACAATACCAGAGTTTGATGATATTTTTGATAGAGATGTAAAAAGATATGCTAAACATGAAATACAAAGATCATCAAAAAGAAAAAACAACCAGAAAGAATCGCAGGTGATGCAGGTAGACCTTTCAAACTTGACCTAAAAAATAGATTTGTAATGCTTTTTGGATTGTTATCCTCTTTACATAACTTACACATTAGCTGGTTTTTTATTTGATTTGGATCAGTGTAACATTTGCAGAAACATCCAAGAGATTGAACAATTAGTAAGAAAATGTTTATCAATTTCTCAAAAGACATATGGCTTAACAAAAAGGTTAAAAACATCCGAAGAAATAGGGAAATATTTTCCAGGCTTTCTTGCTTTCGTTGATTGTACCGAACATCAGATACCACGACCTATAGATATTATTAAGAGAAAGATTTTCTACTCGGGCAAAAAGAAAATACATATTATAAAGATACAATTGATGGTTGACAACCGCGGTTTTATTCTTCATTAAACAAGATACAAGAAAGGAAGAAGGCATGACTATGATATCGATATAAAGAGAATCACCCTAGTAATCCAAATGATGTTCTAAATGTATTTGACATTAGATATTTAGGAGTGGAAAAAGACTTTTTAGAACAACAATCATGTATACCATCAGAAAGAAGAGAAATCAAGAATTATCAAATGAAGAAAAAAACACAACAAAAGTCATTCTAGAAAAGCAAATAATGATAGAGCACACTATTTGCAGATTGAAAATGTACAGGATAATGAGTGATATATTTAGAAATATGTCAAGAAAGTACAATAGAGTATCTGACATAGTTACAGGTCAGCTTAACTATAGATTAATGAACCAATATTATTAAAAACCGATATAAAACTATTCTTAAAAATAGAGATAGTTTCTAATTGTGCAAAAGATCCAGTAGACATGATTGATGATGATTATAGCATCTTTTGAATTTTCTTATGGATTTAATTAACTAAAACTGTTGTTGTATGACCAACCAAGAGTTCATTTTGTGTATATAGAGATTCAAAACTGTATGTCTAATACCAAAATTGTCATAAATGATTACTTTTGCATACACAAAGGATAAGTGTATACAACTTACAGTATTATACATGTCAATAATAACAAAAACAAAAAATATGATGACAGAAGATGAACAAGAAAAAGAAAAAATCATTGTAATGCGATAGGAAGATAAAGAAAATGAGGCTATGACATCGATTTAAATGATATAATCAAATCACTCTGGAGATATATATAATGAATCAGGATAAATACGATTCCAATAATAAAAAAACAATATCCAATATTAATAATGATAACCAATCTACCTTAAATACATCAATTGCTTTGAGAGTAGAAAATTTGTATAAAGTATATGATTCTCCCGCAGGTAAAGTATTTGCTCTAAGAAACATCAACTTTTCAATCGACAAAGGAGAATTTGTATCGATCGTAGGGCCATCCGGCAGCGGAAAATCTACTTTACTAAATATGATAGGCGCATTAGACAGACCATCACATGGGAAAGTCTTTATAGGTGGAACAGATATCTTTGCATTAAACGATAATCAAATTTCGGAGATAAGGAATGAAAAAATAGGTTTTATATTTCAATCTTTTAATTTGATTAATAGAACCACAATTCTTAAAAATGTTATGATCCCTAGCATAGTAACAGGCGAAGAAGAGAAACATATAATTCCTCGTGCATTAAAGTTATTAGAATTTCTCGGCCTTAGAAACAAAGCTAAATTTAAACCGATTAATTTAAGTGGAGGACAGCAGCAAAGAGTAGCAATAGCAAGGTCACTTATGAACAATCCTACTATTATTCTTGCGGATGAACCTACAGGTGCTCTTGATGCAAAAACAGGAAACGAGGTTTTTAATTTACTCAAACTACTTGCAAGTAAATATAGGCGGACAATAATAATGGTAACTCACAATGATGAACTTGCCGCACAGACCGATAGATTTATTCGTATAAGCGATGGAGCAGTGGATAAGGATTTTAAATGAAAGAGATAAATTAAAAACTGATAAAATTAATGATATAGACAACTATAGCATAGTGCAACGGAACGAATAAAGATCATTAAAAATAATGATCTTATTGCTCGATTATAGTGCTAAATACCATCAGTATTTTATTGTACCTGTTCAGACAAGGTGTGTCATATATATTATTTGGTTATTTTTACTTATTTAATGCAAGAATAATAAAATGGCATATTCAATAATAACAACAGTACTATTTTCTAGCAGTATATAATCTAATTTTTGATGGTTTTGTTTTTGTTGAATAGGATGTTATTTTTTTGTTAATTTGTCTTACCAACCAATCTTCATAATGTTTTACCTGGGTTGTAATAAACAATTTAACATCTTGTAATCCATCATAAGATTTTACTCTTCTTGTAATTGAATCAACTGTAGGTATGTTTGAGCAAAAAAATAAGGCAATGATTACCTCACTTCCACTTATATTCAGAGGAACATATATCAAATATTCTTGCATTTCACGATACATCCTTTCAACAATTTCTCCATGAGCTGATTTATTATTTACATAAACGATTAACAGAAATTCAATATAACCTGTTAAATTCATAGAAGACATATTACGCATTACACGAAAATCTGTAATGACATGATTTTGCTGCATTCTTTCTAATCTTCTTGTTACTGTTCTATTAGATATTGATGTTTTTTTCGCAATGTTTACAATTTCCATTCTTGCATCAGATAAAAGACAGTTCATTATTTTCAGATCAGAGATACTTACATTCATAGATGGAGGGTTCATTATTGCACATCTATACTCAACAATTGCGGGTTGAAGCAATGTAATCATTGACTCGATCTTGTCTTCAGACCAAGGTCTTAGTAAAACCAAAAATATAGCAGATTCTCCTCCTAGTTGCACGGCACAGCTTAAAACATCACCTAAGAGGTTCAGTCTATGGAAGATATAGTTTTCTACTTTTTCCTCCTTCATAATTAGCTTATCTAAATCTCGCACAATCAAAAAACATTGTTTTTCATATCCAAATATTGCTGGATTTATAACTACATTGAATTTTTGTATTATTCCTTTATCTAGTAAATATTTAACCCTTGTCTTGACAGCATTAGTGCTTATGCGCACTATTGAAGACATAGTTCTGTAGGAAGATCTACAATTGGTAGAAAGTAATTTCATAATATATAAATCGATTTTATCTACTGAAATATCTGTTGTTGCTGTCGACGTTGCAGTCTGTTCCAATATATATAAAGCGATATTACTGATCCTATTTATAGATCAACATGTTTTGTTGCCCAGTTAACTTAATGATAGTTCTTAGGGAGTATTACTGCATTAGTATAAAATAACACTATAAACATATGAAAAATAATATTTGTACTCAAATACCATGACTTTATCATAATTGAGTTTAAAACATATACTAAGGTTAAATTAAAAACATTGGAAAACCCGTAAGTTAGCTGAGCCATATAATATGAGCCTATCCCAAAATTATCTTTCTATAAATGATCATACAACAGAATAACTGTACAAATCCAAGATAGTTCTCTACCTTCTTCTCATACCTGGTGAATAGTTTCCTGAACCTGTTATGCCATGAATTCGTTCTTCCTATAACTTATCTTTTTGCAGAATATTTTTTACGATTTGAACAATGATGTGTTGTAACCTTGATCTCCTCTTTTTCATCTTTTTTCTCTTTGGAGTAATAGCAGTACATATCCTCGTTTGATTAGTTCTTGTTCTTCTTGTTCGGAATTATATGCTTTATCAAGACATAGATGTTGAAGTTTTTTTCCTCTTCTTCTTCCTGTTTTTTTAGTTTTAATGATGGTCTTTTGATAACTCTATTATCAACCACATCTGTTACAAGTTTGATATCATAAGCATTAGCAGATGATATTACAACAGATAAAGGAATTCCGTTTTTATCGGTTAAAACATGTCTTTTTGTACCCAGTTTGCTTCTATCAGTAGGATTATTTCCTACAGTCATTGACCCACTAAAGGCGACTTTATAGATATATTATCGATGGATTGCCAGGTACAGTTGATACCAATGTAGTCATCATAGGTTTTCAATAGTTTTATCCACCCCTTTTTGAAGATGTCAAGGCTATTCCACTTCTGAAACCTGCGATGACAAGTAGAACCAAATCCGTATTCTTTAGGTAGCATCTTCCAGTGACATCCTCATGTTCTTAATACATAGAGAATTCCATCAATTACTTTTCTGTATGGTACAATTGGTCGGCCATCGACTGTTCTTAGAGGTTTCTCCTTTGGGAAAATATTTTTAATCTTATCCCATAATTCATCTGGAACCTTGAGTATGGTAGGGTGTTTATTTTCCTCCTTTACACTGTCCATTCTCTGGATGCAGGTCAATTATCCAAAGAGGGAAATGAGCTATAATCTTATCGAATTTTAAGATAGGCTCTAAGTTATACGACTGCAAATAATATAAATTCACTACCAACTGTATCTAAACAACCAAAGACAAAATATAGTGATCTGAAACCACTTGGAGCAAGTGCCAAAATAAACAAAGGAACCACTAGATGCTATGTAATTCAAAATGGCAAACTAGTAAGTTCCATGTCCTGACATAATAATAATTGGAAATACTATCGGTGGAGCATCGACAAAATAATTCGAAGTAAAAACAATATCAATTTTTTAACACAATTATTATCTTTAATCCTGAATTTTGAAACCAATGTAATCCTCATTTTGAAGGAATCTGACTGATTTGTTATTTATGTAATATTTATCTAAACCTATATCAATTTCACGAGTTATTCTCAAGTTCCATAACTGTTCACAATAAACCCTTAACACAATCGTTAAAATATAAAACTATATTTTTAGATCCACATTTATGAAAATAAATGGTAATCAAGTTAAGAATAGATTGATTGACTAGGTAAATTATAACAAGTAAATTTGAACTGAACATCTAAATCATTTTAAATCTCATTTATAGATAGGACAAGTTAACCAAACGTTGTCATGAACATCAAAACTTAAGATTTAAGGAGTAGGAATTATGGGTTGAATTTAAAATTATCAAGTAATATTAATAAAATTTTATGCAATATAGTAAATTCATCATATTATCTAGAAAAATTTTTAAAAGTCCCATTTATACAAATTTAATTAATATCTAAATTTGTTGGAATTTTCTAATAGTTTTTTGTTATCAAATATAGATATGTGAATTGTGCTATTAACATTTGAAACTAATGAAGTTATTCACCAAATTTCTCATAATATTATCTACCGTTGTATTAATGGGTTTATCCTCTTCAAACGGATATTTACTATCGGTACAAGCACAAACAATACATATCAAAGGATCAATTAATTTTGAAATGAATCAAATATCTGTTGGACAACAAGATCCATCAGAATCTCAAGGACCTCCAAGCGTTAATGGTAGTAACGGCCAACAAGGATCACATAATCCAACAGGCCCACTAGGTAGCCTCGATGCTCCTGTTCCTATATAAATGCATCACACAAATATGAAGTACATAATATAATTGTAAATAATATACTACAATTATGTTTCCGACAGGTCTTGCAGTTACAGTAAATTTCTAAATAAAATTTGGACCCGTGATATATTTATTACTAAACCCCTTTTGCCCACCATATACATGAGCTAATATATTATGTCCCACAATATTATTTTGGAAATTCAAAGTAGAAATGAATGACAAGGATAAAGAAATTTAAAATATAATAATTGTCGACAAAGATTTCTACAACCATAAACGATATCATAAAAGTACACAGTTTAATGATATTTTTGACAAATAAATAACAAAAAGATATCAAATATGAAAATTAGAAGGAATTATCTAGATTATTCCAATTATGCGAGATCTATTGAAACAACTTACAATATATTAAGGATAAAACTTAATGCTCTGATGATTACTTTCTTTGTAAAAAGAACAAGTGCAAATTGAACCATACCGAATCAATACCAATACACATCGATAAAAATAGACTGACTACATTTGATCTCTATGCAAACTTTTTGATAGTTAATTCAATTTATTAAAACCTGAAAACTTTATTTTAACAGTATTTATGAAATAATTTATGAATGAATCCAAACATAAAGTAGACAAATTTATTCTTTTTCTATCAATATTTATTATTTCAACTTCTACTCTGGCAATTGTTTCTGCCATTATGTCATCTCATTCTACCATTGAGAAAAATGACCTACTTCATAAATCACTTGTGCATTTGAGCAACAGCGTAGATCGGTGGGATAATTATCAATCACATAAAGTAAGAGAAAAAATATTTCAAGCACAATTGGACTATTTTAATACTACGTTACATCAACAAACCACACCACTAAATAAACATGACCAAGTCATGTATAGCCAAATGGTATCAAAATACAAATCACTTTTAGATAAGTTATATACAAACAAATCAATTAATAATTCTCTTACAAACTTGAATGATGCCGCCATGAATGAAAACAAATCATTCAATCAATTTTCTAATGAGTTTACACAAAGTTCTGGGAGTATAGAATTATATGACTTTACTACAATATTATTAATCATAGGAGCATCCCTAGCAGGAGTAGCTGAACTTGCTTCCGATAAACGGCTTGCTATTTCAGGGTTTGTTGTTGGTGGATTTGGAATAATCATTTTTATTCTGTCTGTGCTTGCACCCGAAACGACGATAAGCCTTGTTTCCTAAAATTAAATAATTTCAGAAATCATGTTCTAATGTATTTATAGTTAATTCAACTAATATTTTTTTGATGGATTAATATTTTTTTATAGTTTATATTTTTTTTGGGAAATAAAAATTTACACTACTAGAGTAATCATTAAGATAAAACATCTATCTGGAGTTATTAGATCTTTTGCATAATTAGAATAAACAGCTATATGCTTAGCTATCGATCAATTTCTTGTCCTTTCTTTGATTTCATATGATAGACGATCCAAAAGCCATTACGTTTTAAATCATTTACTGGACTAGCAATAAAAGAATTTGATGAGATTTACGATATAAAAATAACAAAAAGATATGTTAAACATGAGGTACAACGATTATCTAAAAGAAAATATCCGAGACATAGGTGCCGTAGGCAGACCTTTCACACTAGATACAAGAGATAGATTTCTTATGCTTTTAGTGTAATATCGTCTTTACATAAATTGCACATTAGCGGGCCTTCTATTTGATTTAGATCAGAGTAACATCTGTAGTGACATACAAAAGATAGAAAATTTTGTTAGAAAAGGCGTACCAATTTCACAGAAATTATTTAACAAAACAAAGAGGCTTCGAACCGCTGAAGAAGTTGAACAATATTTTCTCGGCTTCCTTGATTTAATAGAATCTACAGAACATCAGCAGATACCAAAGCCAATAGATAATAGAAGATGGAGACTGCACTATTCTGGCAAAAAGAAAAGACATATTGTAAAGACCCAATTGATGGTTAACAATCACGGTTATGTTCTTCATAAGGTTGCACAGAAGAAATGGCGTAGACATGATTATAACAGATATCAAAAGTATTATCCTGTTACCCCCAATGATATTCTAAATGTATTTGATATGTGGTATTTGAGTATAGAAAAAGATTTCCCAGAAAAACTATCATTCATATCATATAAGAAGCAAAGAAACCATGGACCATCTTGAGAAGAAAAATATTACAACACTATTCATTCATAAATTGGAATTATGGTGGAACATATTATCAGCAGATTTAAAAATTACGGGATAATGAGCAATATTTTCAGAAACAAGTTAAGAATGTACAACAGAATTTCAGATATAGGTACAGGCTTAGTAACTTATAGAATAATGAATCATCATTAAAACACAAAAGTCGTGATAATATTATAGATTGTTTTAATTATGCAAAAGATCTATTATTTTGTTACGTGACTCTTAATTCCCCAATACATCGATAACATATATTAATAAAATATGTGAATTGATCACCAATACACTTTTACATGATTCGAAAATCAGTTAAAAATATAACTTATCCGTGGTAATTACAACGGGTTTTCTACTGTATCCACTGTATTTGATCTTAATAATTAAAAATATAGTAGAAAATTTTATTGTACTAGACCTTTACATGCTTCTATTATGAGAAATATGTATACTTTTCTATCCAGTGGTATTAGTACGTTGAACATCATCATCTTAGTTTCAATAATACTGTTGTACTCTTTATTGCTAGGATATATCTTTCCAGAAAGATAAAACCGTGAATATTTCCGTTACAGAAGAAACGAAAAAGAGGTTACCTCATTGTATCCCTGAGAACGTTGACGTACTCCCTAAACCAGCTGAGCCGCCTTGCCCACCACTACCTGTAGATGATGATGTATAACCACTGTATTTACCAGAGCCACCGTTGCCTACTGTACCACCATTAGCGTTGCCACTGTAAGTAAGTGCATTATCACCTGAACCACCATGCCCACCTATAGATGAGCATCCATTACCATTATGTGATAAGGCTTCAACAGTTATTGTATCAAAGGATGGGTTAGTATGCACTCCTTTCGAGATAGTCACTAGTAGTTGAAAAGTAAGGACAGTTTATTCATTTACGTTATGAGCTACAAACGATGGCGTTACAGAGGTTGAATTGGATAATGTAACTGTGGGACCAGATACTTGAATCCGTATATATGGTAGTGGAAGAGATCCACGGGGATCAGGACTTTTACCATTATTTTGCTAAACCGTTTGAAAAGATTGTATTTTTTGATTGGAACGTGCATTTGCAACTGGTAGAGTAGTAATTACGGAGACGGTGTTATCATCTTGATTAGTTATATACGCCTCTCCATTAACAGGATCATACGAAATACTTACTGGTCCCATCCCAACAGGTATGGTATCAACGACCTTATTACTAGAAGTGTTAATTACGGAGACGGTGTTAACTGCAGAGTTAGTCACATATATAACATTATTTCTCGAATTATATACAATACCTTGTGGCGGATGCTCAAGGGTAATAGTGGTAGATACAGTATTGTTAGAAGTGTTGACTACCGAGACGAGATTCTCAGCAGAGTCGGATACATAAATCGCCTTATTTCGTGAATCATACGCCACACCTAGTGGAACAAATCCAACAGTTATGGTAGTATTCAATGTATTGTTAGAAGTGTTAATTACGGAGACGGTGTTATCACCGGCATTAGTCACATACATCTTCTTATTATCAGGATCATATGCAACACCATTAGGATGAGATCCAACAGTTATGGTAGTATTCAATGTATTGTTAGAAGTGTTAATTACGGAGACGGTGTTAGAACCATCGTTCGCTACATATATCTTCTTATTGTCTGGATCATATGCAACACCATTAGGACGAGATCCCACAGTTATGCTATTCTCCATTCGATGGTTAGAAGTGTTGATTACGGAGACAGTGTTAGAACCATCGTTCGCTACATATATCTTCTTATTATCAGGATCATATGCAACACCAATTGGGAAAGATTCAACAGTTATGGTAGCAACCACAGTATAGTTAGAAGCATCAATTACAGAGATGGTGTTAGAACCAGAATTAGATATGTACATCTCTTTATTACCTGAATCATATGCGATACCTCTGGGAGAATTTCCAATAGGTATGGTAGCAATCACAGAGTATGTCCAAGCTCTATTTAGACTATAAAAAACACTTGAAAATATCAGAATTGAAAAAAGAACTAAAACATATGCAATACATCTTTTTATCATAATATCACTTTTATATTATAATAATAAAATATAAGGTCCATTATCAGAGGAGTTTTAACTGCTTGATTAACATCTAGTATTGTTTTGCTAATCTTTTTCTTATTTACAATAGTTGATTCTTATAATGAAAAAATATAGTAGAAAATTTTATTGTACTAGACCTTTACATGCTTCTATTATGAGAAATATGTATACTTTTCTATCCAGTGGTATTAGTACGTTGAACATCATCATCTTAGTTTCAATAATACTGTTGTACTCTTTATTGCTAGGATATATCTTTCCAGAAAGATAAAACCGTGAATATTTCCGTTACAGAAGAAACGAAAAAGAGGTTACCTCATTGTATCCCTGAGAACGTTGACGTAATCCCTAAACCAGCTGAGCCGCCTTGCCCACCACTACCTGTAGATGATGATGTATAACCACTATGTTTACTAGTGTATCCGTTACCGCCAAAACCACCATTGTTTCCCCAATTACGGTCACCATTAATGTGAGCCCCGTTGCCATTGCCACCATTACCACCTGTTGCTGTTGCTGCGTCACTGTGTCCACCATTGTTACCTGAGCACCCATTTCCGCCATGGCCTCCATGGATCATTATATTATCATTATTCGATGGACATGGTATGAGCTTAACAGTAGACATTACAGAGACGGAGTTATCTTGAGAGTTAGTTATGTATGCATCTTTACTTCCTGAATCATATGCAATAGCATATGGACCATCTCCAACAGGTATGGTAGCTATAACCTAGTGACTAGATGCTTTGATTACCGAGACAGAGTTCGAACTGCATTAGCTACATACACCTCTTGATTATCCGGATCATATGCAACACCAAATGGATTAGATCCTATAGGTATAGTAAATATAACTTGATGGATAAAAGTATCAATTACAGAGACGGTACTAGAGTTCGAGTTAGCTACATACACCTCTTGATTATCCGGATCATATGCAACTCCTCGCGGATTCATTCCTACGGATATAGTAGATATCTCTGAATTTGCTTAGACTAGATTTACAGTGCCCAAAAATAATGCATTTGATAAAAAGATAATTAAGATAGCAAATGCCAATAATATGATAATAGAATTAAGATTAAAACTATTGATTTTATAATCTTTATACTCTTTATTTATTAACAATAAAAATGGGTGATAAAATTATAACTTAAGAAGTTCAGAACCTCTTTTTATAAAATTTTTAAATGATCTTATAACATGTTTTTTATCAAGTAAACATTAAGAATATTGGTAACAATTTATCATAACATTACTCTTCTATAATTATAATTATAATTATAATAATAATAATAAAATATGGATTATTTCACTAGATATTTTTTGAAGTAGATGATGATCCGACTTTGCCTTAAAATGTATTTGGAAAGATGATAACTACCTCTCCACCCATATTCAGCTGTCGTTTGATTAGGCAATGCTTGTAGAGTGTTTGCATTAAAAAACAGTTGAGCATACAAAAAAGTATCATATGCCTCGTTACTTTTGTTACCATTATCCGCTGTTTTTGCCCTCCAGTTAACTTTTTAATTTTGATATATCTAATTGTAACAGAGATTGAATCTTCTGTATCAACATTAATGGCCTTATTTTCTAGATCTGAGCAAAACGATTTCCAGTCATTGATAAAAAAGTCATTGCTCATATTTTTTTCACTATTAAGCCGAGTCAATAGTCCTGTAAATACACTCTTTCCATTTGCACCATAGTCATGGAGTTAAAAATGTTCATAAGGACAATCTCGATAAAAGTGCAGACCATAGCATCTACAACAGTTCATATTGTCAAAGAGACGACAAGATTTCATAAGAGCGCAACCTTGCTGAATGCTCATATATGTGCGAAACAACCATGATTTCTTCTACTTGCGTTTGTTTTAAAAATAATTCTATATTCTTTTTAATAGTGATAGGACCTCCAACAAAAGAATACTTGAGTCTTTGATCGACAGCGTACTTCTCTGCTTTGCTCCATATACTATCAATATCGTTTACCGGAGGCTGTAATGGCATTTGGCTCCCCTTTAGCATTCCAAGTGCCCTTAATTGTAGTGATGTGAACAAACGATTTGCCTCTCTATCTGTGTCAGCTGCAACCACATTGACAGCCGCTATGACATAAGGTTCCTTTACGGTTTCAGAAGCCTTAAATGTACTCCTATAAATCTCGATAGATTTATCTAAATATGTTGGAGCGAAATGGCTTGCAAAAGCAAATGGTAGACCCAAAATTGCAGCTAACTGAGCACTAAATGTACTTGAGCCTAATAACCAGATGGGAATTTTCAAACCCTCAGCAGGGATTGCCCTTACCTGAGTTTCTGGTTTCGGAAGCCCAAGATAGTCCATTAATTCAATGACGCTATTAGGAAAATCTTCTTCTGAGCCGTTCAGGTTGCGCCTTAAAGCTGTGGCAGTCATCATGTCTGTTCCCGGAGCACGACCCAAGCCTAAGTCAATCCTACCTGGATATAGAGATTCTAAAGTTCCAAACTGTTCTGCTATAACTAGAGGACTATGGTTTGGAAGCATTACTCCACCAGAGCCTACACGAATGGTAGAGGTACCTGAGGCTATAAAGCCTATTAATACCGATGTTGCGGTACTGGCTATACCCTTGATATTGTGATGCTCAGCTAGCCAGTAGCGTTTGTAGCCCCACTGCTCGGCATGTTTGGCCAAATCCAAACTGTTTTGCATTGATTGGCGTGGGGAACCATCAATGTTCACCATTACAAGATCAAGGATAGATAAGGGTATGTCGAGATTTTTGCTTGGGTGTTGCAGCACCATATATCGTATAGTTATACCACTTCGATGATTTTATCCTTCACTAGTTCACTGAATTAAAAAATTGAAATAGATATGGATTATTTTTTAAGTTTGCTCTTTGAAATACGATCTGCTATTGTAGTTACTATCATGCAACATAGAAGACATATTCGAAATCATAAAACAATAATTAGTCATATTCTAGATAAAAAATCAATACACTTAAACGCCTATTACATCTTAACTTTTGAAATATTTTTTTCTAACCGTTTACCAGTATCCCTATTCTTTGGATAAGCTATTTGATTTATTTATATAATGTATCTTTAATATTTTTTCTCGCCTAACTTCTGCTTCTATAATATCATTATACCTTAAAAGTCGAAATAACTTGTTACACACTATGAACCTATTCCCATTTTTGTGATCCCAATCTACAACGTTTAATGATTTCTTACAATGGGCGCATTTGAGATCTTGTTTGCTTAAAATATATTCTTATCATCATTGCTACAA
Source organism: uncultured Nitrososphaeraceae archaeon (assembly GCA_963762475.1). Classification (GTDB taxonomy): domain Archaea; phylum Thermoproteota; class Nitrososphaeria; order Nitrososphaerales; family Nitrososphaeraceae; genus Nitrosocosmicus. The sequence continues at coordinate 2,884 of CAVXKW010000018.1, read as the reverse complement.
GTTCTCCTTACATATGCCTGAATCTATGATGATCTACCCGAAATTCCAAACCATCTTGAGACAGACTATTAGATCAAATCATCTCCAAAGGATCATCCATATCTGACACAGGAAACACTCTGTCTATCTCTTCAATATCTTTATCAGTCAAACTCCAGTCCTTTCCCACACTCTGGCTATTTTCTTTTGCTCTCTCGGGATGAGATGTCTTAGGAATCATAAATACATTAGAATATAAAGATAAAAATCTTAGTGTAACCTGCCGTGGAGTTCGTCCATGACGATTTGCAATTTCTCCAATTACTTTTCCTTTTATGCTTTGTAAAGAATAAAAATTGTCGTGTCCAAATGGCGAGTATCCGACTACAGCTATTCCTTGTTTTGCACAGTATGGCAATATTCTTTTTTCTATTGCACGATAGCCTAAATTATACAATAGTTGATTACATGCAATACGTTCGTTCTGTAGTACTCGTTGAGCCTCCTGTAATTCTTTTAAATTAAAGTTGCTAACACCTATAAATTTTATAAGATTGTCAGATACTAATTGTTCCATTGCTTGCATTGTATCCATAATTGGATGATAGGAACTGGGCCAATGAAGTAGATATAGATCCAGGTAGTCTGTTTTAAGACGCTTTAAACTATCTTTGCAAGCCTTTATTGTACATTCATAAGAAGCATTTGAAGGAAGGACTTTACTGACTAAAAATATCTCATCTCTTTTTCTACCTGCAATGGCTTGGCCAATCAATTCTTCGACCTTTCCATTTCCATACATTTCTGCTGTATCAATATGGGTCATCCCAAGATCAAGTCCTAATTGAAGTGTTTCAATTGCAAGATTATGGTGATCTTCTTTACTATCAATTTTACTACGGTCATTTTCAATCATCCAGGTGCCCTGGCCAATTACTGGAACCTCTATATTCGTCCAACCAAACTTTCGCTTGATCATGTTATAGTAATATGTATATCATTTTTACACTTTTTATTAAAGTCATATTTAATACTCAATAGATCTCTTGCATAATTAAAATAAACAGCTATATGATCCGGTAATCATCAATTTCTTGTCCTTTCATTTGCTTTCATACGATAGATTGTTCAAAAAACCATTGCTTTTCAAATCATTCACTGGTCTTACAGTAGAACAGTTTAACAATATTTATGATAAAGAAATAACAAAAAGATATGACAGGTATGAAATTCAACGTTTGTTCAAAAAATTTCGAGAAAGAGAAACAGGTGCAGGCAGACCGTTCAAACTAAGAGCCCATCCCAAAATTATCTTTCTATAAATGATCATACAACAGAATAACTGTACAAATCCAAGATAGTTTTCTACCTTCTTCTCATATCGAGTAAACAGTTTCCTGAACCTGTTATGCCATGAGTTGGTTCGCTCTATAACCCATCTTTTTGCAGAATATTTTTTACGATTTGAGCGGCATTGTATTATACCCTTGACATCTTCTTTCTCTGTTTCATCTTTTTTCTCTTTGGAGTAATAGCAGTACATATCCTCGTTTGATTAGTTCTTGTTCTTCTTGTTCGGAATTATATGCTTTATCAAGACATAGATGTTGAAGTTTTTTTCCTCTTCTTCTTCCTGTTTTTTTAGTTTTAATGATGGTCTTTTGATAACTCTATTATCAACCACATCTGTTACAAGTTTGATATCATAAGCATTAGCAGATGATATTACAACAGATAAAGGAATTCCGTTTTTATCGGTTAAAACATGTCTTTTTGTACCCAGTTTGCTTCTATCAGTAGGATTATTTCCTACAGTCATTGACCCACTAAAGGCGACTTTATAGATATATTATCGATGGATTGCCAGGTACAGTTGATACCAATGTAGTCATCATAGGTTTTCAATAGTTTTATCCACCCCTTTTTGAAGATGTCAAGGCTATTCCACTTCTGAAACCTGCGATGACAAGTAGAACCAAATCCGTATTCTTTAGGTAGCATCTTCCAGTGACATCCTCATGTTCTTAATACATAGAGAATTCCATCAATTACTTTTCTGTATGGTACAATTGGTCGGCCATCGACTGTTCTTAGAGGTTTCTCCTTTGGGAAAATATTTTTAATCTTATCCCATAATTCATCTGGAACCTTGAGTATGGTAGGGTGTTTATTATTCTTCTTCTTTATCTCCTTCTTCTGGATGAAGGCCACAGTTTATCAAAAGAAGAAAAGAGCTATAATCCTATCGAGTTTTGGGATAGGCTCTTAAGATAAATCTACTAACCGACGAATCTCAACTCGACATTAAATTTTTACTTTTAATTAGAAACAAATTAATTAAGACCACTCTCGAAAATTTGAATGACCTAAAACAAACCCCTCCAAAAAATATAACTTATCCAAGTTCGATGTTGGCAATTAAACTAATTTTGATATTGATAGTTATTCAGTTGCAGATGCAAAAACAAATGTTACCTACTACTAATTGAGTGAATACATACTGTCATAATTTTCAGGCTGGATCCCCATCTCGAAAAGTACTTGATCTAATTGTTTTAATTGTTCTTTTTGCCATTTAATATGATCATTGTATAGTTCAACTCTTATTAGTAGAACCTTTAATTCCTGCTGCGCTCTCAATAATTCTTTTACATCATCCATTTCCAAACCTTCCTTTTTTATTCTGCAATAAAGATGAAAGAACAAATTGATATCGTTACCAAGATCATTATATATGCTTACAAGGCCAGTCATACTCAACAACCTTAGAAAATCTGCATAAAAAATCCAAAACGACATCTGTTTTAACTTCAAGTTCTATAGCCACTTCTGTAAGTGGTACCTCATCAACGAACATTTGAAATGCTCTGGCATATAATACTAAAGATTTTAGACGCATTTGTAT
>CAVXKW010000017.1:0-27006 GCA_963762475.1 uncultured Nitrososphaeraceae archaeon | reverse complement strand
ATACTGACTTACCTAAATTCATAGATGGGTTTTTAACTATCCTCCCTCTTATAGTTTTTTGATTCTAGTTGAAACCTTTCGGTATTAGACAAGGCATACTAAGACGAACGTAATGCTGATGTAAAAGAACGAATTCATCTCTGTAATTCGGATATTATCTGACAAACAACATATAGAAATCAGTACTCAAGAACTACATAAATCAAGAGCATGGGCATACAAATGGTATAAAAGATTTAAGGATAAAGGATTGGACGGACTAAAAGATAAACCTCGAAGCGGAAGGCCGCCTATTAGTTAATAAGGATTTGATGATAAAAATAAGAAAAGAATTAGAAGATAGCGTCGGTTGGGGTCTCAGACAAATTATGGATATCATTCAAAAGAAAACAGGCATCAAATACCATGAAGTACATATATACCGATTACTACATAAATGGGGCTTTGCATTAAAGACGCCTCAAAAAAGATTTGCAAGAACAGCAACTCGAAAAGAAAAAAAGAAATTTAAAAAAGGGTACAGAAATCCTAACCAATCTTAAAACACAATGGCATATTCTCGTACCAAGTGAATCAATCTTTATACATGATATATGCATAAAAAGAAAATGGATATCGAGAGAAAAAAGGCATATAGTTACAGTCACAGGTACCCATAACAAAACCATCATCTTTTTTGGAGTAATATCAAATGATGGTAAACAATTATTCAGACAGTAGATCGATTTGATAGTGATTCTTTTATAGTTTATCTTGAGCAGGTAAAAAAGAAATTTAAAAAATTTATCATCTTTGTTGATAGAGCATCTCAGCACATATTGAAAGTAGTACAAGAATATATGCAAAGGAATGAAGAAAATGTGATAGTAGAGTATTTTCCAGTTGGTTCACCAGAATTCAATGCAGTTGAAGAATGTTGGAGACAAGGAAAGTACACTATTTTATCAAACTATTATTCTAGTTTCACTTACCTTAAACAAGTAATATCTCGATATTATAGAACCATAAGATTTAACCTGGATATCAAAAAGTATTTGTTGAGATCTACGAATTAATGTTATTGAGTATAGTAACATGATAATTAAGCCAAGACATATATTTTAGCCTAAAAAGTCTGAATTGACGTCTTCAAATCTGTACAAATAACAACAAATTGCATTGTGTCATATTGTAATATGGTTACTATATAAAAGATCTTGTACAATTAGACACATATTAGAATTTTATAACTTTTCGGTTATATTTTGTAATTTTTTTTATTTAATTTGATAATCATGACTAAGGTATATAGTTTTCATAAAAATTTTTCTAACCTTTCTAAGTATGAGAGATTATCATTGACATTTTTATTGATGAAATTTGATGACATATAAATATTAGATTTGTAGCATCTAGGTTTACAATTTATAATTCACTGTTGCATGCCGGATACTGATTTTATTTGTGATGCATATGTTGTATTTAACTACTTTCAGGGGTAATGAACCTAATTACGCCTAAAATTAATGCTGATTGTTTTTTATGTTACTAAAAATTATGTATGTATCATAAGTTAAAATGAGTAAAATATGTTAAAAGTTCACTTCATTTTTATTATTTTCTTACGATTTTTATTATGGATCCTTCGATAATAAATCTGTAAAGAAATTCTGTAAGAAACCTGATGTAATGCAATATATAAAATCATCAATAGTGTGGGTATTACTAATACTGTTTTAGATCGAACTGAATTACAAGATATTTTATCTTGTTCTAAATTTATATAGGTTTCAATAATTTGGTAATATATATTTTTAAACTATAATAATAACCGATGATTGTAAAATCTTAGTATGGATAATCCAATGAGGAATAGCAAAATTAAATTATTGTATATATTACTATTAAAAGTATTTTCTATTATATTTGTAGCAACTAAAACTGTATTTATAAATAGAAAATATGTTATTTTGGCGGTATCTATAACTATCTTCTTCTGGATCATTCTTAATTATCTCGAACAATTAATTTTTTTTTATCCTTATTTTGTCTTTTATTATCCAATCCCGTTAGATGCTTTACCTGGATTCATTGTCAGCAATATTACATCTTTTCTTTTGGGATTGGTATTGAGTTTAAATGTATACATATTAAGAACTACATCACTTAAGATTGGAGTATCCAGAGATCCTTTATATAAAAATTCGAAAAAAAACCATAGATTGTCTTTATTTAATTCCTTATTTTCGGGTTCTTCTATTAGTATTTTTTCGTCAGCTTGTTCAAGTTGCACTTCACTTTTAAGTTCTTTACTTTTGCCGGTCATTGGAGTAACTGGTGGGGCGACTGTAATTTCAATTCTTGATACATATCACATGCATATGAGAATCATATCATTATTTATTCTTGTTATTACGTATTATTATTTAAGCAAAAGAATAATGGATGTGGAAAGAAATAACATGGCTTGTTCTTTAAAAAAGGAATAAGAAGATGCTTCTAGACTGTATTAAATAATATGTGGAACTATTAGTTATGGGATAAAACAGAAAATCAATTTCTCATAAAATTAGATTTCAATTACTTTATTCTTGTGTATATTGCCATGGTGATTGATATAACAGTTTTTGGATGATTGATTGAATTAATAATAATTTTATGTAAATGATTATGGTATTGGTAGCATTTATTATATCTCAAAATACTTTAATCTAAAAATATTTTTATTTTCAAATTCCTGTATTTTAAAAACAAATTAAATCAAATTAAAACATATTTTTTTGTTTTGATGATAGATGTTTTCTTACAAAAGAGTTTCATACACTATTTATATGAGCTGTAAGATAATTTATCCAATACCTTGCCTAAAAAACCAACAAGTAATGATAAGAAAACACCTTCCAAACTATCTAATCTTCTAAACCTATCGTTCTAGTTATATGTGCAATATTGATTTCCATTATTTCTGTTGCATTTTTTTTTTATATTTCCTGCATCTAATCTTGGTTCTCAATCATCTAGTTCTGATCAATCTTTGAAAACGGCGTAGTGATATTCCATTAGCTGATGCAAAAATTAAAGGAAATTCTAATGCATTAGTAACATTTGTTGATTTTTCTGATTTTGGATGCCCTTTTTGTCAGAGATATGCTACAACTACATTACCTCAACTAATGAAAGATTATGTTGATACTAACAAGATTCGATATGCATTTATGCAATTTCCTCTTGACGAACATCCAAACGCAAAATCTGCTGCCATGGCATCAGAATGTGCTAATGATCAAGGAAAATTTTGGCAATATCATAATACCTTATTTTCTGCACAATCTCAATGGAAATCTTTATCTGCAAATGATGCTTCTACCGATTTCAAAAAATATGCAATTGATTTAGGGTTGAATCCTTCTAAATTCGATTCTTGTTTAGATAGCAAAAAATATGAAAATAAAATTAATCATGATATTCAAATTGGGTCTACGTATGTTACCGGAACACCGACTTTTTATATAGGAAATAATAAAAATGGTTATACCGAAATTGATGGTTCTCAACCACCTTCAACCTTTCAACAAACTATTGATCATTTATTAAAAAGCTAAATTTTTTGATAGTCAGTTATTCTCTAAATATATTATTTTAACTTTATTTTATATACTGTTCTTTTTAAACACAATATTATATTTTTAATTAATATGCCTATTGGATAAACTATGCAATAATTTATATACTTGTTTTCTTACTTACATCCAATGAGCATAAATCAGGAAAAGAAACTATTAAGCTCAGGAAGAGAAACTGCTATGGCTATTGGATTATTGGCTGGATTAGCTTTATTTAGTCTTTTTATAGTTGGATACGATACAGGACAAATATTCAGTTTGGTTCAGGGCAAATCTGCATACGGTAATATGTGGTTACATGAATTTGTTCATGATATAAGACACGAGTCTGGTTTTCCGTGCCATTAATTTTTTTTATTTAATCTATTAGGTTTTTTAAATGAATAATGTTTTACTTTTTATAATTATTTCTGTTGTCTCTGGAATTATTGCAGGAGAAATTCTTTCAGTTGTAAACTATTTCGTAGTCGAACCTACCACTGATAGAGCAATCAGATATGAAACACAAAGGGATATTCTTAAGGGTGAACCTGTTAACCTAAATCAGATTCATGATTATAGAATATGGCAAAAATCAGGAACGTTCGTTGCTGGCGCCTTTATAGGTATAGCATATGGATCATTGTTGGGCATTGCTTATGCATTTTTTAGAAAATATCTCCCATTCACTGATGAAAGGAAGAAACTATTCTTTTAGCCGCATTATTGTATTTAGCTATTTACTTAGTTCCATTTAGCAAATATCCTGCCAATCCTCCATCAGTAGGCGAACCTGATACAATTACTTTAAGGGATCATTTGTACGCTACATATCAGATAGCATCAGTTACAATACTGTCGTTATGGGTATTTTGTTCTTTAAATATAGATATATTAGTACAATTAAATTTATTGTTCCCGCGATATACGTATTATTAATTGCATCAATTTATTTTCTATGGGCTCCAAACCCTGACAATATTATAACTCCGATGGATACTGTTAATACCTTTCGTGCTTTAAGTGGAATAACTCAGACTTTGTTTTTCCTGTTAATTGGGGTCTTCTTCGGCATCCTATGGAACAAATTCAAACCTCATGAATCTGCGAGGGTAACTACTGTATAGATTATAATTCAACTTATTTTTATTTTTTTTATTTCTTAAAGCGATTTATTTTATGCATCAATAACATTGTCCGTATCTTTGATCTTGATAGTTTGTTTTTGAAATGCTTTGACTAATTATTTCTTTCAAAGAAGACAATTCAACAGGTTTTGAATTAATCTTTCGATTTTTGCTGCTTGAAACTCCTCGATCTTTTAAATCATGAATATCAAAAGCAGTGATCAAAAAAAATTTCTCCTGTTAACCTCTTTTCTTTTCTTATTTTATTATCTAAATCTATTCCTGTCATACTCGGCATCCTTAAATCTGTTATAATTAAAGAGTAACTATTACTACTATTTTTTAAATGTACAAAGACTAACAATGAATTTGTAAAACAATCAACTATAAAACCAAGTCTGTGAAAAAACGTTTTAAAATCGGACCAAGATCAATCACAATCCACTATGAGGATTGATAAGGGTAATTGTGTTAGTTATAAGATATTAACTAATTATATAACTTTTTTAATGATCTATTATGAAAGTAAAACAAAATTGCAAATAAATTGATCTTTTTTTCCTTCAATCAATTATTTTCTCCATGACTTTATGTGATGTTATCTAAAAAGCCTATTTTCAAATCATTTGTTACTCTAAGAATTTGATGGATTTTGAAATGTGTTGCAAATATGATGGAAAAAATGAAATAATGTAGCTATCTAAAAGAATGTGGGGAAATATTGTAGATAAAACTATGTCATCATACCGGAGTAAAAGAAGTGTTAGGTATAGAATGTTATATAATTAAGCCTTGTATTTGTTCGTCTATTTTGACTCTTTTCCATTTGTCAAGAACGTCAACCAAATAGTATTCACCAAGTCTGCCTAAAGATGGTCATATGCAATCATTTTATGACATTTGTTGGTCGTTGCTAACTAATAATTTGGAATAATGAATCTATACAAAAATATTATTATTGTATTTTAAAAAAATTTTTCTAAACCATTTTATAGGTATTATGATAATGTCTTATATTTATGAATACTAAGGTTGTATATGGAATTGGATCAATCTTATTTTTGATCGGATTTATTTTCTATTTAATGAATTCTAGTTATTTTAATCCCAATTCTTATTTATCTACTACAGACAATTCTTATAAAAAAACAGGCTTAATTTCTACCACATTATATCAATTTGTTCCGAAATCTCAGATAGCAAATGCCTTTTTGCCATCAATACAAAAGGCATATGCATCTTCAAAACAAATTCCTTCTAACTATGAAAATCTGACTGTAGCCGTAAAGTCTGTTACTATAGTTCCATCAAGTACTGCTCCTAGTCTTCAAATAGCATTTGATGTACATAATCCAAATCAAGGTGCTGCAATATTGGAAAGGTTGAGCTATAATGTTTTCATTAAAAATGTACGAATTGTATCTGCAGATATCGGAAGTGCTCCTCAAGGCTTTATTGATTCACTCAGTTCAGTTTTTCCAATCATAGGAAATCAAACAATAACTTTGAAGGATAAACAACCAATGACATCAGATGGTAGCTCTTTATTTAATTCACTTGGAACACTTAATTCTAATTCTACCATTTTCAAAGGCTCGACTATACCTAAATCATTTGTAATAAACGGTACATTTTCAACTACTTTAGATAGAGGAATTCAATCACAATCATCTGAAATTCCCTTTAATTTGAAATATCCGGTTAAATAATCTTTTACTTTTATTTATTTATAATTTTTTAATCAATTGATGGCCCTGTTATATTAAGGAAAAATCTATATCTATAAAATGACCATACTACTATGAGTTCAAGCAATAGATCACCTTCACTTATTATTGAATATGGTTTATACTCGTACTTTCTTGCCTTATCGTTTAGAAATATCTCAAAAAGTATTATCATATTCCCTTTTAGTAAAGATAAGTCACCTGTCTGTCCTGAATTGGATTCAAAATTACAAACCAAATGTTATTCAAGAAAAAGAAAATTGTTGAATATGTCATAGATAAGACTGCGATACGAGCTGTACTGAATTAATATGGCTTTGTATTGTTGTTTAACCTGAAAATAAATCAATTCTTACTTTTCAATTCAAAAGAGTGAAACATGTTAGTTGCTGAACGATTTCTGTTTTAAACGTTAATAAAGTATGGAAAATATCTAATATCCTCTGATGGAGGTATTTGGTATCCTCAAGCATGCAAATTCTTGAGTCTATATCATCACATTCATTATTCTTTTGAAAAAAACTTCATTGAAAGAACCATATACTACATTAAAGTTAGGATTGAATTATTTGATGATTATTTTTGCATGTAAAAAGAACAAATGTAAATTAAAGCATATAATACAATTAATTAGTTTATTAATTGATCAGCATAACAAAGAAATAATATCTCAAGTTAACAAGATCCCTTATTTTATTAAAAATGATTTGAAATAGATATTTGATTAAATTAAAATTATTTAGAAAAACCTTAAGTCAAGAGATATTAATTTCATTTTTGAATTTATTTAAATTTTTGATTTCATAATGTCATTTTTATTGAAAATATTTTATTAATGTGTAAATTTTTGACTTATTTTGATAAATCGAATTTAATAGATCTCTTGCATAATTAACACCATTAGATATATTCTTAAAAATATGGTATACTTTAACCATGATCCGCAAATAAAAATAAAAATATTTTAAAATATGAAAGAGAATTTATAATAATTTGACAGATGTCTGTTATGCAAGAGTTCTAATATATTTTAACGATGATATGATTTAGTTAATATAATTATGCAAAGTAGAGTATAAAAATTTGATTGAAAGTAATTTTTTACCTTTGTTAATAAATAAATAAGTTTAATAAAATAATTGTTTATTGCTTACAGATCTATATCTCGATGCCATAAAGAATAAAGAAAATAAATTGTCTGGGATACGTGACGAATCCCTAATTGACATTTTAAAAATAGCTACAAAAAGGTGGATTGACTATACTCCAAAAAGAATGGAAGCACATACTGTCGGTATTGATAGTAGTTGGAATAAAAAATCTTATCAAGGTATTGATCTTTTTGTTATAGATTGTGTTGCTGTTACTTCTTTTAACAGTATTTTATCTAGTAGATGGAATTATGGTATTAATATTGTAAATGGCGATTCACTTAGTTCTGAAGCTATGGCCATGGAAATTGATTTGTCGAATTTCATTATTTCTATGGATGAAAAATTCGATATTCTGTGTATTGATGGATCGGTTATTTCTAATACTATTCGCAATAAAAGTGCTCACTATGCAAATATTTTGCATAAATTGATTAAAAATAATAGTGACTCATTAATCTTGTTTATTTCAAAAAATTCTAATACTAAAAACCAGTTCAAAGAATATGGCGCAAAGGCCGCTGATATTTACTATTTTAATAAGCTTGGTTACAATTCTGGTTTTAGTCTTCCGAATTTAAATACAAATTCGAGTCTTTCAAACACTTTTGATATTATGGAAATTTATGCGAGACTTACTCCATTCGTTCCTTTGATTAAAATCGAAATAGTTAATAATTTATTGCTCTCAAATGATGAGATTGGATTTATGATGGATAAACTTTATTATCATAGTGTAAAAGGATACCCTAATTGTTTAAAGTTGGCTCATAAATGCTGTAAAATTACTAATGAGGATATAAAAAGAATTGCAAGTATTTATGAACTTAAAAATGAATTTGGATCCAGAGATTCTTTAAACGAATAAATAAATCTACATGTCTTTTGGTGGTGTATGTCTTTATATGTTCTATTTTTTTTAATAGGATATTTTCGATTGTTTGAATATTATATCTAATTTTATTTATTGGTAATTAAGATCAAATAGGTAACTTTTGACGTTTCACATGTATTATTTAAATTTTATTTGAAGTTATAAAGCGATAGATATCTTAGAAGATTAAATTAAAATTTATATGATTATAAAATTTTGTGTTATATCTTATTCAATTTTGTCCTTGATCTGATTTTATATATAAACCAGATAATAAATCCTATTATTATTATAATCGCAAGAAAATCAAGATAAGTTGAATACTTACGAAAACTTTCCCAATTTCTTCCTAAACGAAGACCTATGTATGTTAAACAAATATTCCATATCAAAGATCCGACTAATGTATATATTGAGAATTTAATGAGGTCGGCTTTTGCAATTCCCAATGGTAAAGATACATATGTCCTTATTCCGGGTAACAATCTCCCTATAAATGATAATTTATCACCTATTTTCTCAACTAGCTTTTCTGTAAATTTTAAATGACTTTCTTTAAAAAATATATATTTACCGTATTTTATGACTATGGGTCTTCCTACTTTTATTCCAATATAATAAGTAATTATCGAACCAATTAGATTTCCAAACGAACCTGCTAATACTACCTCTAAAAATGTTAACTTGTTTGTTGCAACAAGAAATCCTGAGAATGTCATTATTATTTCACTTGGTATAGGGATCATTGCACTTTCTGCAACCATTAGTAAAAATATACCTGGATATCCCAAACTAGAAATAATTGAAGTGATGAAAACTATAATTGAATTGAACGCTTCTACAATCATATTTGCTTGATTACTTTTTTTAACATACTTTTATCTTGTTTATAGGTTTTTAATTTTTATCTAAAATTAATTTAAAATATCTAAATATATAAAATGGCATCGAATATTTATCAAATTTGTTACAATTGAAATCAAAATATTATTATTTACCAGAATGCAACATTTTATCGTTTATAAAGATTTTGTAATGTGTCTCTTTGGCTCTGTTAATTTAAGGAAATTTCTTAATAAGCATTACAGCATTAATACAAAATAGCCCTACAACCTTAGAAAAGATAGATATTTTGTGCTCAAATAACACGTTCTCATAATAATTGCATTAAAACACATATCACGGATAAATTAAAAACATTGGAAAACCATTAAGTTAACAGAGCCGTCTCTTTATTAAGAATATTTTTATACAAATGAATTTGGTGATAGATACTTCTAAAATATGTGATATGTTCTTCGATTCTATTAGATATTCTGTCTAGGTTTTTTTAACACATTCATGGGCTCTGTTAACTTGACAATATTTCTTGGTTATGTTGATCAATATACAGATGAAGCCATTGTTTTACATAAGCTAATTTACACTTGTTCTTTCTGCAAGGAAAGTAATTATCCAACGATTCTACTCTATCTTTTATATACTGCATCGTCCTTTCAATTGTGCTCTTTTCGAAAGAGGGGTGAAGATGATGTTTTAGTTTTAAAAACTTGCATGTTTAAGAATATCCTATACCGCCGCCTGAGGAAACGGAATGTATTACATATCTTTTTATAGATGTAGAAAAAAATCAGTCAGCAACAAACATGTTTCATTCTTTGGATATACAAAAAGATAGAATTTCTTTGTGCTTTGGGTCTTTCGCTATTCAAATCTATATCAGTTCAGATAAACTTATATCGCTGTTTCATCAATTATATAATTCTTTAATTATCGTTTTGCTCGAAAATTTTCTTGATTTGACCTTTTGAATCCATTTCCAAATGGAAACGTGATTTACTTTTGCTATTTTTAAGAAAGACAGTGCTTTAGCAGTATTATTTGCCTGTATAGTTTGCATTTTTAATCTATCCAGATTTTGACTTTCTTCTTTTATTTTATCCTCTATCGAAATTGCTGTTATATATTTCTCTATTATTTTTGGAATATCCAAATCAAGATTTCTAAAATCGTTGATAAGTTTGGCAAACTTTTCAAAATCTTCTATGCCAATAGAATATCCTTCATCTAATTCTTTTTTTAATTTATAGTACCAATCAAGATAGGGAATAATTTCGGAATTATTCTGTACTAATATTTCATTTTCAATCTTTAGATCATTTCTTTCTATTTCTCTTTTCTTAATTTCATTTCTTAAATTTTTTTCATAATCTTTTAGTTGTATGCATACTTTTTTCTTTTGATTTATAAAAGAGGATATTTGAGAGATTAATGGAACTTTTGAGAAAGATTGATTTTCTTGATTTTTATTGGAATATGGTGACGAGATTTCTAGATTGTTATTATTTCTATTATTTGATGAATTATCGATAGATTTAGCCGAACCCGATAAAGTTGAAATCATGGGTTTGAAATAATTAAGATCTGTAATCCATGCAAATATCATATTAGGTTCAATTCCATGCTTTTTACAGTATAGATATATAGATTGTACAAAAAGATGAGAATTCATTATATTTTATTTTGTTGTTGCTTTTGTTTGAATTCCCGGACACATCTGGATTATCAAGGTCATTTTCATCATTGTCATCGTCATCATCTGTTATTCCAAGATTTTTCATCACCTGAAACATTCTATAACCTTGAGCACATTGACCAATGGACATGCCTGCTTTTTTAACCTCTATTGAAAAATCTCTTACTTGTTCAACATTAGGCATATTTATACCGTATTTCCAATCTTTTATTATGTTGGAAGCCGTGCCTGCCGATATATCTGCTATTTGAGCGATTTTATCTCTTGATGTACCATTAAGATATTTTTTTATCACTATAGATTTAACATTTTGATCAATGGTGGTCACTTTTATACCTAATAATATATAACAAAACATTTATAAGTAATTTATATCGTCAACCGTCAACCGTCAACCGTCAACCGTCAACCGTCAACCGTCAACCGTCAACCGTCAACCGTCAACCGTCAACCGTCAACCGTCAACCGTCAACCGTCAACCGTCAACCGTCAACCGTCAACCGTCAACCGTCAACCGTCAACCGTCAACCGTCAACCGTCAACCGTCAACCGTCAACCGTCAACCGTCAACCGTCAACCGTCAACCGTCAACCGTCAACCGTCAACCGTCAACCGTCAACCGTCAACCGTCAACCGTCAACCGTCAACCGTCAACCGTCAACCGTCAACCGTCAACCGTCAACCGTCAACCGTCAACCGTCAACCGTCAACCGTCAACCGTCAACCGTCAACCGTCAACCGTCAACCGTCAACCGTCAACCGTCAACCGTCAACCGTCAACCGTCAACCGTCAACCGTCAACCGTCAACCGTCAACCGTCAACCGTCAACCGTCAAATTATTGTTATTTCCGTCATTTTTTCCGTCAACTCGTCAAAAAACTTGTCAGTTTTTATAGATTAGAGATCAAGCGTGTTAGGCGTCAAAAACTTTATCGACTCTCCACTGTTCATAAAAGTTAATCAAAGGATCTTTTGCTTTCATCTATTCAAACACGTCTTACACGGGAATCATAAAAAAAGAATGATTCGTCTATAGATATATAGTAAAACTTTCTTGTTTTTGTTCTTGCTGCTGCTGCTGCTCTTGCTTACCTGTAAGTATCTGTTCGGTCTTTTTTTGAAAATCTCTTTCTCTTCTTTAGATGCAGTATTAACATGTACTTTTTTTGGTACCTTTTGTTAAGCCCCATTTACGAAGTATGCGATATATATGAGTATAATGATATTTTATCCCGCTTTTCTTTACGATTAACTCTTCTGCCTGTTTTGTGGTCCACTATTGATTGCTTTCTTTTAGCGTTGTTTTTATACTGCAGATATCTTCGGATAACTCTGATGTTCTACCTGTTCTTGCTTTATTCTTTAATCCTTCTAAACCTTCTTTCTCATATCTTTTTAACCAAACACAAGCTCATGCTCTATTTCTATGATCTGTGGGTACATGAGCAGATATCTTCCCTTGATAAACTACATTAAGAACATATAACATCCTTTCCTTTGTCTTTGCATCCTCTTCATCCCTATAGATCTTTTCAAATGATGTTTTGGTAAGTGATAAGGACTATACAGGATGTTAATGTACATGCCTAGCTATAAACATATCAAAAATAATTGTTTGTTTAATTATGCTATATGGTATAAGTATGTTAGACAATAGTTAATTATATTTGTTGATCATTACAACAAAGAAGTAATTCCTGAACTTTACAGAGCCTATGTACCATTTGACAGTATTTTTAACTGTAATCTAAATAAGTAAAAGTATGTGCAATATATAATAATCCATATATTCTATTTCTATAGATCCATGAATGTGTGGTTAATCTAAATCAGGAATATTTCACAAAATTGAGTTCTTAAATATGATATCTTTTAAACAAAATTAAAAAAATATTCTTAAAAGATAAAAAAATACCTTTGTTATTAAGTTAAAAAGTAAATTAATGATTATAAATAAATTTTAATTTTGACGAGTTGACAACCGATAATAAAAAGGAAATGTATAACTCAAGTGGATTTAATCAATCTGTTTTATGGTTAGAGTTAATGACTGATTTTCTCCATATTTTGAGAATAATTTTTCATATCGTGATATGTTTTCAGGTATAATTGTTTTTTCAGGCGTATACATTTTCAAAAAATTAACCCTCAAGATCAAATCATTATTAGAATTAAAAAATCTTATGCTATAACTTTTTCTACCATCTTCCTTATCTTCTACAATAAACTTTGCAACTTTAACATCATAAATATTGATATGCAGGTGCCATTGGCCTTTTTCATCTCCAATAGTGGCCCATTGATATTTTATTCTAAACGGAGTGTCTTTGTCTAAACGCAATTCAGCTACCCCGCCAGCACTTCTTATTGAAATCATAATATCATTCAACATAAGTATATCTTTTATCAAACCCTCAAATGAGGCAATTATAGATTCAGTCACAAATATTATAAAGCGTATCTATAAATAAGATTAACTGAAATAATTTAATTTGAATTAATTGTTTGACAAATGTCTAACAACTATATTGAGAAACATATTTAAATAAAGAATAAATATAATTACTGTTACTATAATAGTGTTTTATGATGGATGTAATCATACATATGATAAACAATAAAATATTAATTGATTTACAAAAATATACTTGAAAATAAAAGTAGATTCTTAGTAAATTACAGTTTATTTAATATTCTCATTAAGACAAAATTATTTCATCTAATTGCACATACAATTAAAAACGAAATATTATTTCAAATCGAATCTATAATAGAAATTGCATTGTTGTAAACTCAAAATATTGAAAAGATAACAGAGCATGATAGAATGGAGTGAAGAATTTTTTGATAAGTAGTTACATGTGAAAATGAATGATATAAATTAAAGTATGTAAAACAGGGTTCACATTTTTTGTAAATTTTTAGATAAACATTGAAATTCATGTATAATATACCTTTTTGATATTTCTTTATCATAAATATTATCAAACGAATTGTCGAGACTGTAAATAATTTGAAAAATAATGGCTTTTTGGATAGTATCATAGGGGCGCACCGAAACGACGGACTATGGATAAATCATTGATCATAAAGTTGTTTATTCTAATTATGCGAAATTTGTTTTTTTATTTTATATGCTGTTCTTTTTAAACACAATATTATATTTTTAATTTATTATGTCTGTTGGACAAGTTGTACAATAATTTATATACTTGTTTTCTTACTTACATCCAATGAGCATAAATCAGGAAAAGAAACTATTAAGCTCAGGAAGAGAAACTGCTATGGCTATTGGATTATTGGCTGGATTAGCTTTATTTAGTCTTTTTATAGTTGGATACGATACAGGACAAATATTCAGTTTGGTTCAGGGCAAATCTGCATACGGTAATATGTGGTTACATGAATTTGTTCATGATATAAGACACGAGTCTGGTTTTCCGTGCCATTAATTTTTTTTATTTAATCTATTAAATTGTATTTTGGTTAATGTTAGTTTGCTATTCTCTAAATTTAATACATTAATTCGTATTTTGTAATTTGAAATGTTGGCTAATTCATAATTCACAAGTCTGTGATACTATAATAATATAAACGATTTTGTAAACGATTCTCCATAATCTTTTTCCAAAATCTTATAATATTCTTGTCATTTTTTATTTATTTTAAATGTCTTATTTGGGTTTGCTCCACCAAATATATAAAATATTACAAGATCTTGATTGTTTCCATGAAATTTGTGCTCAATTTTAGATGGAATAAAAATGATCGATCCAGGTTTAATTTTGTGATCCTTATTTTCTATCTTAATGAAACCATTACCTCGAACAATATAATATACTTCATCGATTGAATGAGATTCTTGTGTATCGTCTTCACCAGGATGCAAAAGCATTACCCCTGCTTGAATGCTATTTGTATTGATACAATCTATAAAATATTGTTTCCGGTTTTTAAGATCAGAAAGAAAATTATCTATATCATGTACTTTTGGTTCTTTTTTCAAACTATATTTAGAATTATTTTGGGATTATAATGGGCTGAGTATTTTAGAACAGGAATGACATTGAATATTATTTTGATTACATCTTATCTAAAATTTAATTTTAGAATGGGGTTCCTTGTGCATTATTTGGTATTAATGTGTTTGTTATATTTTTTATACTCTGTTTTGTCGCATCGTTCTTCGTCTTTGATTCATTACTGGATTTTGATTAGAATGGTATTACCTTGTTAATACACGTTATTTTCAGTATCATTTATTGTATTATATTTTTTAGTTAATTGGAATAAATATATTTACTATATGTCTTATTATGGAAGAAAAGACAGTTGCTATAATTTATATTTGTTTGTATGTCATATCATCATTCTACTTTGTCATTCATTTCTTTATTTCATAACATATAAGTTTTAGATATTTCCTTTCTCCTAATATATATTTAATATTCTTTATTACTTTATTATATTACAAGATGCTATTATCTTACAAATGTTTAACAATGTTATTTCAACATGGATATTATCTGCAAATAGATTATCTATTACTATTGTGGTTATATGTTTTATTTTATCATATACTCAGACCATTATGGAAATGCCTTAATCTCGTGAATATGTTCCCAATTACATTTATCAAAAGAAATTTTCTAGTCTTTATGTTTATAGTAATGTCTTTTCGAATACTTTATCTTGTTTTTGCATAAATTCTGGTTGCCTTTTATTAATTGATCTCAGTTATTTACTTTTAAACAGGTAGTATCCACTACAAAGACATTGTATTTGTATTTGTCTTTCTTATTTTTACCGTCTGATGTATATGCGAACTATTTTATCAAAATACTCGTTTAACCACAAGATTTACTTTAACTATTCATCTTAATGCATGGTGGAAGCTGATCATGATAAAGAAGGTATCTTTATCCTAAATCGTGTTCTATCTATGATCTACATTCCTACTGAGTCTTTTTTTGGTATGTAACAGTGCTATCATCAATATACCCTATTGGAAAAACTATCAATCTATATAGTTTTAGGGTTTTGTTAACCTACGGGAGAACCGTATCTTTATAACAATCTTGTCTTATACCTATTAGAAATAGGACAAACACTAAAAAGATTTAGATATTGCTTATACTTGTACTTTGGAGTATTTTTCAAAAGCTCTTCTAGAACATCATCTATCTTAAAAATAGTAAAATAAGTCACGTCATTATCTGGTAATGGATACAAAAATCCAAACTAAAGAAATTTCCTCTAAAGAAAAAAATCAAATAATATGTCTAAATGAAACTGCGATAAAACTCGACTCTGCATAATACGACTCCAAGTTGTTAGCGAACTTTATAATAAACAAATTCATTGTTTTTACATATCCAAAGTTCGAAACATGTTTGTTGCTAGAGGATAATTTCTGTTTGACGTGGTAGAAGAGTATAATTATATTCAGTTTCGTCGGATGGAGGTACGTTATATTCACAAGTATACAAATTCTAGAATCTAAATTACTATCTTCTCTCTTACCTTAAAAAAAGCTTTATTGAAATAACAATGCAATATCTACAAGATGGATTAGAACTGTTTGAAGATTATTTCCTATACAAAAAGGATGTGTAAACTAAATCATGTAAATAATGACTTAATTTCTCTGTTTGTTGACTTATTAAAGAATTAATATTTTAACATGAGTCTTAAATTCAATGCTCCTGTCAAATTTTTATTTAAAAGAACTGAATATATCAATACGGGTAGCGAGAATAATGGAATTAAAAAGAATATATAAAAAATACTATGAATATGTTTTATTTAACAAAAATTTACTGATTTCTGGAATATTTGCATTTTTCGGTGGTGCTCTATTCACTCAGATTTATTCAAAATACGATAGTAATAATTTTGTTAATTCCATAATGACTCTCTCCGTAGAATATGGGATCTATATTCCAATTTTTACACTATTTTTCTATCTTGACAATAAAAATAAATATATTGATAGATCTACAGGTAAGAAAGATTATAGAAAAATAAAAAGTGATTTGAAAAAATTACTTGCTGCATTCTCTGCATCGGAGGCGATATATTCATTTGCTAAAATATCTATTCATTATGAGCTGCTTCAAACACATTTGACGACAGCATACGAAGCATCTATGATTGCTTCACTAATAGCATGGATTATATTTTTAATATTTATAAATCTTACTTTAAAGGTTGTAAAACTGTTTAAATCTGAATAATTGCATATTGTCATTAATTAGAGGGTTGATTCGTTCGTCAAAATTGTTATTGTAAAATTTTGATCACATGTTGTTTTATATGTACTCTTAATACAATACTAAAGTACAAAAATGAAGAATACTGGTATTTATTATTCTTTGATTATTTTTGTTATATTTGTTATAAATGACGAAAAAAATCAATGAGTCTTCTTATACAACTCTGTGATATAGATGGTGAACCCTTGAAGGTTTCTCTTCTAAATTTCTTTTGCTATTTTTTGAAAATGTTTGCATTTTGACTCTATTCATCTTTCTCTACTTTGTGACTTTGTTTTGGCAAGAATTGAAAATATTGCTAGATCAATATCGGGATGATGAAAGCAAATTTATGAACCAATCATTAGAGTATAAAGTTCAATCGTATATTGTATTATGAATGAAGATTCTATTGTATGTATTACAAAAACCAAATCTTTTAATTCTAATGGTACGTGGTCTATCGAGTAAAATACATATGGAGTAATGACTGTTGAAACAGTTACAAATGATGCCATTTGTCTTATTTCTTATATGGAATATGTGGATAAATGTGAAAAACCACAGTTAAGACATTTATTCCTTGGATTAAAATAGTAATCTAAATAATTATTAAAATATCAATAATATATTGGTCTCCAAAATAGCGTACTAAAAAGAAAATTATAATCATAACTGGTATTCCACATAATAACTTGGACAATGTTAAACTGGTTATATGTGAAAATTGTGATATTATTGAACCACTAAAGATGTCTTGAAATTTATAATCTATTTTATAATATGATCTATTTTTACCTAACCTTAAACCAAAAGATGTCATAGACATAATAATACTTCCGGAAATGGCAAATTGAATATATTTGGACATTACTTATTGACGTTGCTATTTATAGTAATGAAAAAAGATGCGGTAAATACTAATGACATTGAATTTCTCTGAAAACTTACTGTTACTATGAAATGATAAATATGTTCTATTTATTTAATCTGAATATGCGGAGATATTTTTTCTTAGTCTCATTTATTATTATAATTAAATTTTTTTTTATAATATACTCTATATTTCTACAATTTATTAAATTAAATTTAGTTTCATATGCTTTATTAAGAGTGATCTAATTTAATTTGATGGATAATTTAGTCAAAAGTTATCGTGTAACTATCACGCCAATAAGGATTTTGTTTAATCCATTTAACAATCTTTTATAGATCTATATTACAAATGAATTAATAATTGACCCATTCATCAAAAAACTATTAATAGAATCGTCGACAAATTTAAAATCTAGTTGGGCAATAGTTAGAAACGGTGCGGTAGCAGAGTTTTGTATTACTAATGATGATGATCCAAAACAGTATTTTGATAAGGAAACTAATAACTTATTTGTTCAGACACATCGAGCTACTCTTAAATTAAATTTAAATGAAAATATTATTCCTATAGTCGCTGAGACTGCTTCATATAGGTGTTCTCCATGGTCACAAAGTGTATATCTCTGTACTCCAAAAATCGGATCCAAGATGTCAAACCATGATGTGTTGACGCATGTGTCCAAGTGGAATGATGGATATCAAGATGGTGATTTATGGGATCTTGGATTAGGTTATGATACTTTTGATGCATGTATAATTGTAACAGATGTTTGCCTCCATCAATTGTTGAATAGAAAAGAAGGTAATTATATAATTGACGATCATGAATGTCTGAAGGAAATCATAAAATTTTCGCCTATACGATTATTTAGAACAAAATACGCATCAATAATGGTAAACCAAAAAATACCTACTAAATCCGAGAAAATAAATGGTCCACATACACATTTACTCCCTCAAATTATTCTTCAAAATGTGAACTTCCCTATGCCTATAAGTGATGACATGTGTTTACAAATTCAAGTGGATCCATTTGGTTCAGTTATTGATGGTGACGGAGGTTATGCGGATTGGCAAGGATTTGAAAATGACAAATTCCAATTTCTGTTAAAAGAGTATGGGGATTACGTATACATGGAAAATAAATTCATTATGAGGAATATCGTTTCTTGTCATTTGAAAAATAATGATTTGGAATCAATTGCAATAATCTCTATAAATTCTAACATGAAAGATCTCCTGAGAATAGTTTTGGCCCAAATTGTTTGTGATGTTGATTGTGATTCAAATTTGAGAAGGAGGGGAATTGCTGCATTAGAAAAAATAAAAGCAATTAATTTGCACGTATTAAAAAAATGGGTCACCAACAAATCGCCGGAGCTTTTACAAAGTGAGTGCAAAGACATAGTTTAAAATCATGAGTATGAATATAGCGTATTATCTTTGAAATAATATTTCTATACCAAATAGCATAAATATCTGAACTATACTTTTGCCATCTGTTTATTTTTGATAAATGTTTATAGCTAAGTAATCAATTATTCGCCATATTCATTTGACTCTTACCAAAGAATCGTTTGAAAAGATCTATAGATACGAACAGGATGTAAAAACAAAGGAAAGAATGCTACTCATTCTCAACGTAGTTTATCAAGGGAAGATATCTACTGCGGCTCAAGTAGCCAGAGACCTACACCGAAGTAAAGCTTGGGCTTCAGATTGGTTAAAGAGATATGATAAAGAAGGGATAGAAGGATTAAAAACCAGACAGAAAAGCGGCAGACCATCTGAGATATCTGAAGAGGTCGTGTATCAGATTAAGAAAGAACTAAAGGAAAGCAACCAAGGGTGGACCACAAAACAGGCAGAAGAGTTAATCGTAAAGAAAAGCGGGATAAAATATCATTATACTCACATATACCGAATCCTTCGAAAATGAATTTAAGCAGAAGGTGCCAAGAAAAGTACATGTAAACACTGCATCTTTAGAGGAAAAAGAGGCATTCAAAAAAAGGTCACAGAAATACTCGTGGATAAGCATATCCAAGAACAAGAACAAGAACAAGACGCTGTTGAATTTACGGTAGTATCCTTAGATGAATCATTCTTCTTTTATGATTTTCTTGTAAGAAGGGTTTGGATTGTACAAGATAAAAGACCAATAGTCCGAGTGACAGGCTCGCACCAACGTTCATGTGTTTTTGGTGCTATAAGCATGGAAGGAAAGAAGAAGAAGCAGAAGAAGCAGAAGAAGAAGCAGTTATTCAGACAGTATGATAATTAATGGCGATACATTCCTTGATTATCTAAAGAAAATACATGCTAATTCAAAATGTTATTTGTTCATGGATAAAGCAACGCCTCATTATACATGCAAGAAAGTAATCAAATATTTTGAAGATAACAAAGATAAGTTAATCCCTGTTTATCTTCCAACCGCATCACCTGAATTTATGGTTATGGAGCAGATATGGAATATAGCCAAACAGGATTTGCTCGTACTAAAATATTATTCATCATTTGCATATTTAAAGAATAAGATATCCAGATATTTCAGGACAAAGAGATTCGATCTTAATACGAGAAACTATCTGTTAAGGAAGGTTCGATAACATATGCTAATTGGTATAATTAAGTTTTAGATAAATTGATACAGCTAAATTAATATAGATATAGCTATTTTTATGTTGCTTCTAATATGGAAATATGGACTCCATTAAAATAGGTATGATTGTATTCATACCGGTAAAAGCTCATCTTGGATTTGTAGACAATAAATATATTGGTAACACATTTTTAATATTTGCTTATGTAATCAGAGAATGATACTTTCATTCTGGAATTAAATAATCTGTCAATCAAAAGAAAAAGTCTTTGATAGTATCTATATTTATGTTCGAACTATTTCTATTTATATTCAATCTGTTTGAAATTGATGCTTTATTTCCATCAAAAACGGAAAATGATAAATAATTAATGTTACCGTACATGTAAATTATATATATTGGATAGTGGAACTATTCTTCCTATATATAACAAATTTACTCATATTATATTGTGCAATTTTGTCTAGAGGTTTGGGGTACCGATTATCAGAAAATAAAAAATACTTGCATATTAGCTGAAAAATTAGGATACCATGGATTCTATTATGGTGAATCATTAACAGATATAGATTTGGATTGTTGGAGTGTTATATCAAATTTATCTGCTTTGACGACAACTATAAAACTAGGACCAGTTATAACTTATATAATTCCTCAATATAGGAATATCGTACTACTTGCTAAACAATCTGCAACATTGCAAGAAATATCAAACGGGAGATTGGAATTTAGGACCGGTGCGGGCGCAACTCGTGAATATGCTACCAGATGGTGGAATCCGTTCGGAATAGATTATCCCAATAATTCAGAACGAATTTCATTACTCGATGAAGGTCTAGATGTTCTAAGATTATTATGGAACACACCTGAGGTTAACTTTAATGGAAAATATTTTAAATTTAACGGAACTAGGCTAAAAAATCCAACTATGCCAATTTCGATTACAATAGCAGCTATGAAAAGAAAAATGATGCATGTAGCTGCAAAACATGCGAATATATGGGAATCTTCCTATATCTCCACTGGACAATTTTCTTCTGTTAATTCAGAATTTGAAAAGATATTCAAAGTATATCCAAAAAGAAAGAACCTTAAAAAATCCTTAGAGTTAGATGTGATAATCGCAAATTCTGATTCTGATCTAGAATATGAGAAGAGGTTGTTTGCGATGGAAAGAGGATCCGTGATTCCGAATCAGTTGTTGGAACACTCGCTTGTTGGAAAACCTGAAGATATCGTACGAAAGGTTAGAGAATACATGCAAGTTGGAATTGAGCAATTGTTTTTGGCGTTTCGAGATCCTTTTGAATATGACGCAATTCAGTTATTTATGGATACGGTGAAGGAATTCGTATGATGTGTGGGATTGGAGTCTGCAGTTTATACGGTTTATTTATAATCAACACTTAACATATTTGTCTATACAAATACACTCCTTTTCAAAAAGATGGTAATGTTATCATTGTAAGAAAATTGTGTAATAGAATTGTGATATTGCTATTTGTCTCGATAATAAAACTGATTTTTATCTGTATATTTCTTAATGTGAATACTGTAATTAATATAGAATGAATAAAATATATTCGCTATGTGAGAAAAACCCTATCAAAAGAACTATTCAGTACGCAAGACAAGGTATACAAATTGGATAGTTTGAAGATAATTTTCCATATAAAAGATCTGTAAATTACAGTATATGTTTAAAGAATGGATTTTTTTTATATTTGTATAATATGAGCAAGATGCTAAATGAATCGATCTAATGCTATAAAATTTTTAACCTAGAATTCAATAAAACTCAATTGTTTTCTTAATGATTGGAAATATGCTTTGTATGTCTAAATTAATCATGATATATAATAATATATATAAATCATTAGATAGTTTAGCCAATATTAGAATGTCTAAAACGCCCAGAAATAATGACGAGAAAAATACAATTATAGAACGTTCTTATCCTTATGGATTTTCGTTAATCGTTATTTGTGTGGAAATAGTTTATTATTATTTGTTGGATATATTTTGAGTGAGTTCCTTTTTTTAGATACACTTTCCAACTATTTGATTGCATTAAGATAAGTCATCCTTTATCTCAAATAGTGAAATATTATTGAACCTAGCAAATAAAAAAATGCATTGGCATAACTTCCATAATATATGCATCAAAGTATAAAATGTATTGTTGTTGTAATGGAATATACTAAGAGCCTATCCCAAAATTCGATAGGATTATAGCTCTTTTCTTCTTTTGATAACTGTGACCTGCATCCAGAGAATGGACAGTGTAAAGAAGAATAATAAACACCCTGCCATACTCAAGGTTCCAGATGAATTATGGGATAAGATTAAAAATATTTTCCCAAAGGAGAAACCTCTAAGAACAGTCGATGGCCGACCAATTGTACCATACCGAAAAGTAATTGATGGAATTCTCTATATATTAAGAATATGAGGATGTCAATGGAAGATGCTACCTAAAGAATACGGATCTGGTTCTACTTGTCATCGTAGGTTTCAAGAATGGAATGGATTAAATGCATTCAAAAAGGGATGGATAAAACTATTGAAAATCTATGATGACTATATTGGTATCAACTGTACCTGGCAATAATCCATCGATAGTATATTCATAAAGTCGCCTTTAGTGGGTCAATGACCGTAGGACATAATCCTAATGATAGAAGCAAACTAGGCAGAACAAAAAGACATATTTTAACAGATAAAAATGGAATTCCTTTATCTGTTGTAATATCATCTGCTAATGCTCATGATATCAAACTTGTAACAGATGTGGTTGATAATAGAGTTATCAAAAGACCATCATTTAAAACTAAAAAAACAGGAAGAAGAAGAGGAAGAAAACTTCAACATCTATGTCTTGATAAAGCATATAATTCTGAACAAGAAGAACAAGAACTAATCAAACGAGAATATGTACTACATATTCCTCCAAAGAGAAAAATAGATGAAACGGAGAAAGAAGAGGTCAAGGGTATAATACAATGCCGCTCAAATCGTAAAAAATATTCTGCAAAAAGATGGGTTATAGCGCGAATCAACTCATAGCATAATAAGTTCAGGAAACTATTTACTCGATATGAGAAGAAGGTGGAAAACTATCTTGGATTAATACAGTTATCCTGTTGTATAATCATTTATAGAAAGATAATTTTGGGATAGGCTTTAATATTCAAATCAAATATTGGTATATTTAATCTTGTGCATTCAGCATCAACTACCAATAACGGTTTTTTTCTAATGATAATATTACTTCATATTTCAAAAAATATATAGTCGATTCGAAATTAGATTCATCAAAGTTCAATTGTTGATTTACTATTTATAGTAGTGTGGTAAAATTCCATCTAACATTCTAATATTCCACATGTATTGCATGACATCTATTTTTTTTATTATGTGATATATTCTTCTGTCTCAATAAAAGATTCGTAATTGGGTCCATTCTTTCAACAAATTATAAATTACTTAAATGTTAAAAGCATAAATTGAAATACAATAACTTCATCATAATAGTATTTTATACCAAAATTCCTCTCATGTTCAAATATTTCGATTATATATTACTTTATGGAAAATTGGATCTATTAGACTTGTAATAGCTGGAAATATTTTATAGGTTAATGTACATTATTCGTTAATCTGTAAAATTTAGATGTACATAAAGTACGCGATTCTATTTTCTTTGATTTGTATTTTTCCACCCGCCCACTGATAGGTACATTTATCTTTTTACAAATAATGGTGATAATTTTACATTCTTCTTAATGAATGACATGAAGGCGTGTAAGTATGTTATAAGTGATACTTTTCAAAGACGTCTGATTTTCGTAATTATTATTGAAAAGAGATATTTTCAATCTATGGGTCTTTTTTTAGTAAATCGAATCGCTTTTTACATGTATTATTAAATATTGAAGAACGTTTAATGTGTAGAAATATGAAAAATAAATTGTTTTATTATATGCAAGGTGATGATATGATGAAATTTTCTTAAAGTTTCCTTACGTTGTATTAAACTGGTTATAAAGATGATAAGGCAACGGCGACCTTATCATCTTTGAAGGTTTGAGTTTAGAAGGACAAACCGTTGTTTTTAGACTGGTGGCCCGCCATTAATTTTATTATTGTTGTGCATAATATATACTATTGGATAGTTTATCCAACTATTTCAGAAGTTTAAAATAAAATAGAATATCGTTTCTAAAATATCTGTATCCAACACCTGGATTATCTTTCTATACTCAATAACATTAATTCGTAGATCTCAACAAATACTTTTTGATATCCAGGTTAAATCTTATGGTTCTATAATATCGAGATATTACTTGTTTAAGGTAAGTGAAACTAGAATAATAGTTTGATAAAATAGTGTACTTTCCTTGTCTCCAACATTCTTCAACTGCATTGAATTCTGGTGAACCAACTGGAAAATACTCTACTCTCACATTTTCTTCATTCCTTTTCATATATTCTTGTACTACTTTGGATCTGTGCTGAGATGCTCTATCAACAAAGATGATAAATTTTTTAAATTTCTTTTTTACCTGCTCAAGATAAACTATAAAAGAATCACTATCAAATCGATCATACTGTCTGAATAGTTGTTTACCATCATTTGATATTATTCCAAAAACAATAGTTTTGTTACGAGAACCTGTGACTGTAACTATCGGTCTTTTTCCTCTTGAAATCCATTTTCTTTTTATGCACAAATCGTGTATAAAGATTGATTCGTTTTGTACTAGAATGTGCCATCCAGTTTTAAGATTGATAATGATTTCTTGTACCCTTTTTTAAATTTCTTTTTCTCTTTTTGAGTTGCAGTTCTAACAAATCTCTTTTGTGACATCTTTGCAGAAAAGCCCCATTTATGAAGCAGTCTATAGATATGTACTTCATGGTATTTGATGCCTGTTTTCTTTTGAATGACATCCATAACTTGCCTGAAATCCCAACCGGTGTTGCTATCTTCTAATTCTTTCCTTATTTTCATCATCAAATCATTATTAACTAATGGGGGTCTTCCACTTCTTGGCTTATCTTTTAAGCCTTCTAATCCTTCATCGTTGTATCTTTTGTACCATTTGTAGACCCATCCTCGCGATTTATGTAATTCTTGTGCTACTATTTCGATATGTTGTTTGTCTGTTAATATGCGTCTTACTAAAAGAATCCTTTCTTTTACATCAGTATCACGTTCGTCATTGTATACCTTGTCTAGTAATGTGAATTTCAACTAAAAGCAATAGAGTATATCAAGATGATAGCTAAAAACTTATCTATGAATTTATGTAAGTCAGTATACTCTATTTTCTTTTAAAAGATTGACGGTGTAAATCACATTTTTAATATTTTTTGTTATCTTTTTATCATAAGTATTGTCAAACTTGGACAGTCAATTTAATAATAGTTTGAAAAGTAATTGGTTTTAGATAATCTCTCATACTCCGCAATAAGAACAAGAAATTAAGAGTCATATCGTCTGTCTTTATTTTAATCCTATAAGAGTTATTATATAATGAAAATATATGTATCTAGTTTTATTTAATTTTATGATGTTTTACTCAAAAATTTTTTACATAATGCGTAAATCTCACTACTTTGCTTTCTACTAGCGTCAGGCTTTGTTATATTTACATCTTGAAAATTTTCCTTTAAATGTTTTATCAGTTCGGAAGTGTTTTCTCCTTGGAAAACTTTGTATAGTGCATAACCGTTTTCTTTCAAAACTATTTTTGTAAAATCTAATGCTTTTTCTGTTAAGTCGATTTGTTTTAATTGATCCATTTCCCATAATCCTGAAACATTAGGAGACAAATCTGAAAGTATTGTATCTGCTTTACCATTGAGCATATTAATTAATTTGTCAACATCCTCTTTATTTTCTATACTACCAACAATTGTAGTTACATTGGGAATCGGCTCTATTTCTTTTAAATCTATTCCGATAATGGTCCCATGAGGGCCAGATATTTTTGAAACCAATTGTAACCATCCCCCTGGAGCTGCTCCTATGTCTACAACTTTCATTCCTCGTTTTAGAATTTGACATGTTTTATTGATTTGAGATAATTTATAAACTGAGCGACTTCTGTACATGTTTTCCTTCGCAAGTTTCCTGTATTGGTCTTTCCTGGCGTCCGATAATTTCAATTGAATTTCTAGTTAGAAATGGTATGTTATATAAATAAATATATATTGTTAGTACGCATTGTAAAAATAAGGTTTATTTCACTATTATAATAATCTATA
>CAVXKW010000016.1:0-154703 GCA_963762475.1 uncultured Nitrososphaeraceae archaeon | reverse complement strand
TAATTTTAATATTTTTTTACCTATATAGTGGATTTGATATACTAAACTATAAATTTATTTTAAATATTTTAAACAAGTTATATTAATAATATATGACAATCTTAAAATAATTTATAAATCATATATTTTATAAATAAAAGAAAAATTCTAAATAGATATTCAATTGTGATCAAACTTTTGTCTTTTTATTGGATAATATGGAATAAAACAAAATGTGTATTAAAACTACTTTTAAAGTTTTAAAAATGTTGAAATGTTGACTGGCAATATTTAATATATTTTTGATAATTATTATTTATTTTTCTGCGTTGATTAAAGAATAGCCTAATGCTCCTGCAGAAATTACAAGAAATGATATAAAAATTGATATTATAAATTCGTTCATGCTTTGTTCACCTCTTAATTTGTGATGTTTTATTTTACAGTTACATTATAGATCTCTGGATACTGATTTACTAAATCTAAATTTACTTCTAATACATTTACATATTCTGGTGCAAAGAAAAGCCCATTTGTAATTTTATTTCTTTCAATATTTAAATTTATTAAAGTTCTTAATGTATTATCTTTAATTCCTGTCGCTTTGCTGACGTTTTTAATTTGTGAATATGCATTTTCTGGTGTTATGTGAGGATCTACTCCTGATGCTGAATCACCTGATGCCCTTGAATGGAAAAATTTTGATGAATTAAAATGCTGAGCTATTAGTTTTGATCCTATTATCTTTCCATTCCATTCTAGTAGACTACCGTTTGATTTGAATGGTAGCATTATTTGCCCAATGCTAACAAGAACTATGGGATATACAACTCCTAATATTATTGCCATTACAATTACGATTCTTGTTACCGTTTGAAGGTTCTTAAAAATATCTTTTATGTTTTCTTTTTTTATTATATCCACTTTTTACACCTTATTTAATTATTGATAGTAACATATCGATAGCTTTGATAGCTATAAATGGTAATACTGCTCCACCAAGGCCATAAATTAACATATTTTTTATAAATGTCTGCTGTAATGACTCTGGCTTTGATTTGATACCTCTTAATGATAGTGGAATAAGAGCTGGAATTATTATAGCGTTGAATATAAGTGTAGATAGTATTGCCGTTTCTGGGCTATGCAGATGCATTATATTTAAAGATGCTAATTTGGGATTGTTTTGCATAAACATTGCGGGAAGAATTGCAAAATATTTTGCTGCATCATTAGCTATACTAAATGTGGTTATAGCTCCCCTTGTCATTAATAACTGTTTACCTAATTTTACCACGTTCAAAATTTTTGAAGGATCGGAATCAAGATCAACCATATTTGAAGCTTCTTTTGCTGCTGCGGTTCCGCTGTTCATAGCTAATCCTATGTCTGCTTTTGCCAAGGCAGGGGCGTCATTAGTTCCATCGCCTACCATGCCTATTATATGACCTTTTTGTTGTTCTTCTATTACTCTTCTAAGCTTGTCTGTTGGTTTTGCTTCTGCCATAACCTGGTCTACATTTGCTTCTTTAGCGATAACCTGTGCCGTCAGGGCATTATCTCCTGTTATCATTATTGTAGATATTCCAGTATTGTGAACCTCTGAGAGTTTTTCTCGAATATTTTCTTTCAGGCTATCTTTTAATACTATTAATCCTATTACTTCATTGTTAATTGATACTGCTAATGGGGTAGATCCTGTTTTGGATACTTCTTGAGCTTTCCATTTTAATTCTGAGGTGTTGACTGATTCCTCTGCTGATTCAACTAATACTTCTACCGCGCCTTTAAGTATCTTTACTGACTTTGAGGAATATTTTTCCATATTAATTAGTAGGTCATGAACTTTGCTTTTGCTGCATTTATCTATCTCTTCTTCGATAGATTCAATTGATGAAGATTCTGCTTCTTTTGTATTTATAACCATTCTTGCTAAACTTCGAAACTCTTGTTCTCTTTCTCTATCTAATAATATCTTTTTATTTGGAATGAATTCTATTCCACTTACTCTTGTTTCTGCACTAAATTCTATCGATCTGGCTGAGATCACTTTTTCTAAAAGTGGTGGAATAAATTTTTTTTCTTCTGATAAATCTACAATCGATTTTCCCTCATGAGTGTTATCATGTATAGATGCAGCATATGCTGCTTGACCTACATCCTCTTCAGTATAGTTTTGCATAGGGATGAATTCCACTGCACCTCTAGATCCTTCTGTAATTGTTCCTGTTTTATCGAGAATTAAAATGTCGCAATCGCCTGCAGCCTCTATTCCTTTTCCTGATTTTGCGATTATGTTGTCTTTTCCCAATCGTGTAATACCAGCTACCCCTATAGCGGGGAGTAATCCTCCTATAGTTGTTGGCATTAATGCAACAAGAAGTGCTACTAAAGATGCAATATCTGTGTTATATCCTAAATAATATGCTGAAAATAATAGTGTCCCGATTACTATGATAAAAATGAGTGATAAACCTGCAAGTAATATTGTAAGCGCAATTTCATTTTTGGTCTTTGGTCTGGAAGCATTTTTGATAAGGCCCATCATTTCGTCCAAATAGCTTTTACCTATTTCTGCGGTTATTTCGATTATAATTTCATCTGATGTAAGTCTTGTACCGCTCATTACGCGGTCGCCTTTTTCTTTGAATACTGGATTTGACTCGCCAGTTAGCATTGACTCATCTACTAAAGTTTTTCCAGATATTACTAATCCATCTCTCGGTATAGTTTCTCCTGAGATTACTCTAACCTCGTCTCCAAGTTTTAACTGTGATGATTTTAAAATTATTTCTTTTCCATGTTCTATTTTTCTTGCTATGACTTCTCTTTCTAGTTGTCTCAATGAATCTACTCTAGCTTTGGCTTGAGCTTCTGATAACGACTCTGAAAATGTTGCAAACCATACTGTAAGAATAAGTATGATTGATGTTTCAGCATAAAATAATTGGTTCTGTAAAACAAACGTTTTTGATATGTTTGGAAACAAAGATATGAAAAATACAACGAAAAATCCTAATTCCACTGTAAACATTACAGGATTATTTTTTGCTAAATATTTGGGTTCTAATTTTACTATTGAATCAAGTATTATTTTAGAATTTATTATTGATTTAAATTCTTTTTGTACTTTCCTCTTTCCTTCTTCCTCAATCTTGGTCACGGATTTTTTACTTTTAAAATTAAATAGTGTTTTTGTCATTTTTTTTCACTCTATAATGAAAAAGGCCCTAGGATCAAAAATGGGAAAAATGTTAATACTGTTAACAAAAATGTCATTATTATTAGAACTGAAATAAATAGTGAACCATGGGTCTTTATGGGTTCTATGGTTTCTTTTCTATCTTTTATTGTAAAAGAGCCCGCAATTGCTAACATTAATCCCAGTGGGATGAATCTTCCAAGAAACATTACCAATGCAGTCGACCAATTCCAAAACGGAGTATTTGCACTGCTACCAAAATAATCTGATCCATTGTTGGCTGCTGCTGAAGTATATTCATATAGTGTTTGAGTGTAATCCATTGGAGTAACCTTGTGATCTGTTATTGCTTGTGCATTGCCGGTACTAATTGACATTACTGTAGGAATTAATATTATTGCAGGATGGCTCAAAAATATAAAAACGGCAAGTTTTATATCTTTTGGACTAATTTTCATGCTCATAAATTCAGGTGTTTTTCCAACCATCAATCCCACAATAAATAATGTCAATATTATATATACAATCATGGTAATCATTCCTGTTCCATCTGCACCGGGAATTGCTTGAACAAACATTGCAAGGAAAAATGATGTTATGGCATTAGGAGACATCCCAGTTAAAGCTGAATTTGCTGCCCCTGTATTGGTAGCAAGAGATACAGTGTTAAACAATACGCTATCATAGTTTCCAAAACGTGTTTCTAGTGAAACAGGGCCATTATTTACAGAGAGTGCTATTGTAATTAGTATTCCAAAGCTAATAAGCATCGCTACTAAAATTGCAATGCCTCTACCTTTTCCCATTAGTTTGGCATATGCTATAGGAAATGACAATGGAATAATCAGCATCAAAAACATTTCATACATGTTTGATAATCCGGTTGGATTTTCAAAAGGATGTGCAGAATTTGAACCAAAGAATCCACCTCCATTGCTACCTAATAGTTTTATGGATTCAAATGATGCAACAGGTCCTGTGGTCATATTTGTCTGCGTTGATTTAGATGTAGATTTAGCAAGCATGCTTTGGTTATGAGCTGCTTTATTATTGATAGTTATAGAATTAGAATTTGCTATCGAATTTTCTAAATTAGTATATTTTATATGAGAATCGAGTGTTTGTGGAACACCAATTGCCATCAAAACAAGTGATGAAACTATTGCAACAGGTAAAAGAAGTGTTAAAACAATTCTTGTAAAATCCATATAAAAATTTCCAAGGCCAAAATTCTTTCTAATAAAAGATCTGATAAACGCAAACGCCGCTGCAATGCCTGAAGCAGGAGCAACAAACATGGTAAAAGTTAAAGCAATCATTTGAGAAAAGTTTGAAAGTTGCTGATCTCCTGTATAATGTTGTATATCTGTATCTGTGATAAAAGATACTGCAGTATTAAATGCAAGATCTAAAGATAATCCAGCTTTTCCATCCGAAAAAGGAAGATAATTTTGGAAAGTTAAAACTAAAAAGACAAATAATAAAACAACAATGTTTGTTAAAAATATTGCAAAAAAATATTCTTTCCAACTCATCTGTTTGGTTACATTAATTCCCAATATCTTGTAAGAAATGCTCTCGACTCTTGCTAGGGTTTTTTCTAATGGTCTCATCTCGAAGGAAATCATCCTGGCAATGTAAGGTCCAAAAAAAGTTGCTAGGCCTATTGTTCCTCCCACTAGAATACAGAATTGTGTTATTGGTTCCAATTATTTCATCTGGTTTTTTATTTAACCTTAAATCTTGTAGATAATGGTTATATAAAAGGATTATTCTATTGTATAATTTATATATAAAAATGATAGTTTTAATGAAAAATTTTAAATTAATAATAAATTATTTATAAACTGATTTATAATATTTATAATATTTATAATATACTTCAATAAAAATTCGACTCTATTAATTTCATTTTAAGATATCTTTATGTAGTCAAAGACTTTTTTCAATTTAAATTCAATAATCTTATATGTTGAGAACGAACATTTCTATCCTAATATTTTAATTATATCAAATATCATTTTTGTAAAACTCGACAGCATATGTTTTGTTAACCAAAGAATTCAAATTTTGAGATGTTATTTGTAACATGCGTTCTATATTATAGTTGACTTAAACTATTAAAATTTTTATATTATGTTATAATAAAGTAGGACCATTAGAGTATTATATTTGATATAATTAAATTAATCATAAGATGATGTATATTTTTCCTTTTCTATATTCTAAACTTGGAGTAATTTTTTTATTATCTATCTTTAAAACTAATTCCACGTAACTATTATACAGTTTTAAATTACAGTTATCTTGTTTTACTATATATGATATTATCTGTTTTTAGTACTGCTATAGTCTACTAATAATAATAGAATAAAATCGTAACCATGTTAGTACTATTAGATAAAATATATTAAAAATATTGTGAATTGAGATACTTTTCTACAATTTTAACAACAAATTGTTATTGAATCTGGATTAAAACTTGATCTAACTGTATTTTTTTTTGCTCTCTTAAAACAGACCTTTTATATCTTTTTTAAATCCGCTTTTTAAAATATTTTTTAAAATATATATAATGCAAATACAAAGAGTGATTTATATTTAAGATTTAAAAATTGATGAGATCAAGTGCAAATTCTAATTCAATGATCTCTTTTTTAATAAGATTCTTGTCTTTTTCATCTTTTACATAAAGCAGTAATCTTTCGCAAGCTTTAATTTGTTGTAATATTATATCTATTTTATTTAAACATAAACTATGTAGTGATTCTATGAAATAATATGAAATGGTTTTATGCTTATCGTAACCACTTGTCTTTGCTTCTATGAGGAAGGGTTCCTCAGGTTTGACAATATTCATTATTCTTTTATATCGCCTCCAAATTTATTTATTAATATATCATTGTTTTGAAAATAACTTGAGTTTAGTTTCCTTGATACCTGATTTCGTTTTTGTATTTTATAATAATTTTGATGAATCACAACTAATCTTGGTATTAATTTTTATAAAAATGATTTCAAATATGCAAAATACGTATTATATGTGCAATAATTTTGTTATACTGTCTCAAAAAATTGCATATTTCCTTCTTGATTGATTTAATCTTAAAATGAATAATAATGTCAATCTTTTACTTTTGAACGTATACTTCTTAATAATTAAAAATAGAATTATGTTTATTTCTAAATAATTTGTGATCCGATATTTTTAATAAGGCTCTAATCTTTCTATATTTTGGAATGATAATTAAATTTATTTTATAATATGTCATTTTTGTATTTATATTTCTACTTTGTTTATACAAATCTTTATTTTCATTTGTTTTTGTATATTTTTTTTTGATATTATAATATATATTATTATTTTTTTTGTTCTGTACATGGCGTTAAATCTTTATCTCAAAAATGTCTATAACCTTTATGGATCCTAAAAATAGGACACATTCAGAATATATATATATTTTTGTATTTTAATTTTTTTTAAGTCTTTTAAGATTATTTAAAAATTTATAATTGCATTTTATCAAACAGATCGTGTTTTCATCTATAATTACGAAAACAAGACTGAATATACTCAAAAAAAGAAAATCATCTAGTATGTTATAGTTTATCTATACTCCGATCTGTTAGATATATTTGGTTATGAATTGCTGTTATCAAACCTGAAAGAAAAAAATCCTCCATATTAGTATATCAAAATAGAAATATGTTTATGATGAGAGAAATAATTAAAAAGTTATAAAAGAATCTAAGCAACTAATTTCTATAAATAGTATCAATTGATGTCATAATATAAATAACATGAATTTAAAACATCACTTTCATCCATCTGATAAGAACATGTGTTAAAAGAGCATAGAACATTGAATATGAGTTTTAATGTTAATCTTTATAAAAAAACAATTATAAAAACACTAAATAATGCACTATGTTACTCGTCTTTCAATACAATAAAGAAATCACGTCTTAAGTTAAAATCTGTGTAACAACAAAATACGCTTGTAAAATATTTGTGATCGCTAGCTTGCAATTTTAATTATTTATTATTGTCCACTTGCTGATTATTTGTCAGAGTGAGAGTAACAAGGCTATATGATACAGTATCGAAATATAAACAATCATTTTATGGAACTTTTAAAAAACCATCAAATTTATTTTAGCTGCTTAAAATGCATATATTGACATGTTTTAATCTTTTGCTTTTATGTTGAAATTGATGTTTATTATTTAATATGGACTAAATTGTTATTTTATTTTAATAATTTTATATAGTATTTGGGTATAAAAATTTTTAATTATATTGTGGTGAAATAAAATTTATACTTGTATAATTATTAAAATCAAGCCAGCATATCTTATTTATATGCTAAAACTTTGAGATTCATCCATCTCATTCGCACTGTCTTCAATATCTTTTGTATTTGTACCTATTTTTTCTGTAATCCACCATTGATTTTCATACAAGTCTTTCACAATGGCAATTTTATTCCCTTTGTATTTTATTGGATCTTTTAATACACTTGCTCCGCACTCTAAAGCTTTTTTGTATTTTTTATCAACATTTTCTACATGTACATAGAACGCACCAGTCGTGGGTTCATATTCTGTTGTGGAGTCTGAAATTAGTATTATGGATTCACCAATTTTGATCTTTGAAAAAGGTCTATTTTCTAGTGTAATATCATCGAATTCTATAGCATCAAATACTTGTTTAAGGAACTCTATTAATTTTAATGCTTTAGGAACCCTTATTAGTGAAACAATGGTTTGTTTTTCATTTATACTTACATCTCCGTTTTCTGACATATTATCTTATTATTTATTCTATTTAATTAATTTCTCTGGTTCTAAAGTTGTGGAAATACGGATATTACTATTGTTAATTAAATATGATATGGCAGGAAGAAAAAGAACTGACACCAA
The DNA here is from genome assembly GCA_963762475.1 of uncultured Nitrososphaeraceae archaeon. Taxonomy (GTDB): domain Archaea; phylum Thermoproteota; class Nitrososphaeria; order Nitrososphaerales; family Nitrososphaeraceae; genus Nitrosocosmicus. The sequence continues at coordinate 146,599 of CAVXKW010000016.1, read as the reverse complement.
ATATTTTATATTCTTTACATCTATACTTTGGCGATGTATAATGAAGAAACACATCTGAGAACGATCTCAATTATTTAAAAATAATCATACTGCAATTAGGAAATGGATACAAAAGTACAAGCCAGAAAGAGTATTTCATAATAAACCGAAATATATGAATTTATAATTGATAAAATAACATACATTCAAAAGTAATTTGATTATAGGTGTCCACTATTAAACCTGAATCTGAAATATTTTTGCAAAAAACATATCTGCTATGTTAACTTAAGGGAAAACCTTTATCTTCAAAACAATCATATCTTATATAGGCCAAGAAATAGACCATACTCCCAAATTATTGGTTATGTATTATACTTGTACTTTCTTGGATTATCCCTTAGAGGTACGCTAAAGCATTATCTTTCTTAAATAAAAATAAATCACGTTTTCATATGGAATTGGATTCAAAAGTACAATCCTAAGAAATTTTATAAAAAAAAGTATATAATTGATGTAGCAACGATAAAAACAGATTCCGAATTAATATGGCTATGGATAATTATTGAACCAAAGCATAAAAAATTCTTTCTTTCTGGATGTCTAAAAAGCGAAATACGTATATAGCAGAGCGATTTCTTTCTACGGTTATTGAGAGGTGTGGAATTCATTGTTTCCTCAGATGGCGGTAATGGTATCTTCATGCCTGCAAATTCTTGAAATTGAAACATCATCTTCACTTCTTTTGTGAAAAAAGTATAATTGAAAGAATGATGGAGTATATAAATGATGGAATAGAATCGTTTGACAATTACTTTTCACGTAAAAAGAACAAGTGTAAATTAACTCATGTAAAACAATGACTAGGACTCTTTATCAACGCAATAAAGAAATAGTTTCTCAAGTTAACAGAGTCACATTTCAAATAAAAATTATTTATGCAGTGTAACTTTTTCTATCTAAAATCTTATCATCTTAATTCAAATGCTGTATAGTTGGATAATCTTTTTATGAAATGGATTACAAGAGAGCATGCAAAAATAGATGGGATTGCATGTCTATGGTTGATAAAAAAATTTATCGATGAAAGTGCAGAATTTCTATTTATACAATCTAGTAGAGTTCTAGAAATCATGGAAAAAGAAAATGCAATTCCTTTTGATATTCCAAATGTGGAATTGGGTCATCATGGTAATGAATGTTCATTTGACGCAATTATAAAAAAATATAATCTTCATGTAAAAAATCCCGAATTATTTGAATTAGCTAAGATTATACGCGGTGCAGATACTGATAAAAGACTATTAACCCCTCAATCTATGGGACTTGCAACAATTGCTGCAGGATTTAGTCTTATTTCAAAGGATTATTATGATAACATGGTAAAACAATTTCCGATTTACGATGCATTATATGAATTCATCAAATCCGATAAAAAATATAAATTATTGACTTCTAGACATTAATATTTTGTGATATAATAATAAATTTGCCATAATTATAGTATGGTGATTATTAGTAAACCATATTGGGTATATAGATTTTGTTTATGGAATAAAAATAATTGTATACCAAATGTTGTTAAAAGTATTTTGAAAACTATATTTAATTTTAAATGAGTGATTCAAATATATGTTATTTTAATAATATTGCATAGAAAAAAAATAGGGTAAAATTTGATAGAAATAACTTAATAAACTCAAATATTTAATATTGCTATTGTAATAAGTAACTCAAATATTGTCTGCAAAAAGTAGCAAGTCAGTTGTAATAGCAGTTAGGTCAAGAAGAGTGCGGAAATAGTCAATATTTGTTATTCATTCACCTTTTTTTATTGTTATGAAATAAATTTTTGAATTTTTTCATAAATAAAATGGACTATTTTGTTAATCCTTTTTAATATCATCTTAAATCATATTTTGTCGGAAATAACATATTAAACTGTATAGATAATTTATGTTGAAAATATTTATAATATATTTATTAAATTAAAATGTGAAAGTATATCGTCCGTCTTTTATTTCACTCATCTTTACATTACTTTGTTTAATTATTTTTTCTACTTCTTTTTACTATGGATCAATTACAATACCAAAATTTGTTTTATCTGAATTAAATGTGAAATTTACAAAAGTATTCGCTGTAGATGGGAAAAACAATACTGATTTCAGTTTGCTAACAAATACTCCTATTAAGCACCTTATAGTGATTTTTCCAGAAAATACTGCATTCGATCATTATTTTGGGACTTATCCTAAAGCGAAAAATCTTAAAAACGAACCACAATTTAATGCATTACCAAATACTCCATCAGTAAATAATCTTACAGAGTTCTTGTTAAATAATAATACAAATTTCAATAATCCTTTTAGATTTGATAGATTGGATTCCAAAATTGTAGCGGTTTGTGATAATGATCATGAATACTCTGCAATACAGGAATCGTATAATGGTGGTTTATTAAACAACTTTGTAAATAAAACTGAGATTGCTCATGGAGTTTGTAAGCCCAATCAATCTATGGGGTATTTTGATGGCAATACTGTTACCGCATTGTGGAACTATGCTCAACATTTTGCAATGAGTGATAACTTTTATAGTACTAATTTTGGTGCTTCACTAGCAGGACACATAAACCTAATTTCTGGTCAAACACATGGTGTAATACATGGAAATCTTATAAAACTGACCTCAAATGGCACACTGATAGGGGATCCAGATTCTGCATATGATGATTGTTCAAATGGAACTAAAGTATATTTTACGGGACAAAATATTGGTGACAAATTAAATGAAAAGAATATATCATGGGGTTGGTTTGAAGGAGGATTTAAGCCCACAAAATGGATTTTGAATAATACTGATAATATCTCAAAGATTGTTAAAAAAGCAGTATGTGGTTCAAAACATCTAAACATTGCAGGAAATAAAATTACCGATTATGTGGTACACCATGAACCATTCCAATATTATGCTTCAACTGCAAATCCTCATCATTTGCCTCCATCAACAGTTAACATGATAGGCCATACTGACCAATCTAAACACCAATATGATCTATCTGATTTTTGGAATGCAATAGAACATGGGAATTTACCTGCTATTAGTTTTTTAAAACCAAGTCAATATCAAACTGGACATCCTGGTTATTCAGATCCAATCGATGAACAAAATTTTACTGTGAATATCATCAATGAATTACAAAGACTAAATCATTGGAATAATACTGCAATTATTATTGCTTATGATGATTCAGGAGGGTGGTACGATCACGTTATGCCTCCAATTGTTAGTCAATCAAATGATCTAAAGTATGATAGGTTACTTGGACATGATGGTTTATGCGGTCATGTTTCTACAGGAGATTACCAAGATCGTTGTGGATATGGAGGACGATTACCATTGCTTATTGTTTCACCTGTGGCAAAAATAAACTATGTTAGCCATCAGATTTCTGATCAGACATCAATCTTACGTTTTATTGAAGACAATTGGAATCTTGGTCGCATGGGTAATCACTCTTTTGATTCAAAAGCTGGACCAATCGATGGTATGTTCAATTTCACTAAAGGCCATTATGCTCATAAACTATTTTTAAACCCTAATGGTACGGTAAATAAAAATCAATAATCTATTTTTTATATTCTTATTTGGAGGTACAATTTAAAATATTCTATTAAATAAGGTATAAACGAATTATGTAAATTTTGAATCCTGGCGATTTCTTATTTGATGGATATGTTTAGATTATGCTTCATCTAGTTATTTGACAAATCGTGCCTAATTAAAGAACACCATTGTGACGATATTTCTAATTAACATGTCTATTTTTTTATTCATAATTCATTATCTAAAAAATTGGTTTTCAAATCTTTATTAGTTAAATGGTGTAAGAATGAGATTTATGGTAAAGAAATAGCAATAAGATATGCTAAACATGAAATATGATGCTTGTCTAAAATACCTGGAAAGAAGTTGATGTCAATAGATCTTTTAAACCAAATGAGGTATTTCGTGCTTTTGGTGTAACTTATATGAACATAAAATGCATATTAGCTGACTTTTTATTTGATTTGTGGATATAATATTATGGCTCTAAAGTTAAGGAATTGATAATTATTTTTAAATAAGGAATTTTGATTAAATAACCATTTAAAAATAATTTTGGTAACATAAACTTAAATTTCAATATACGAACTGAATTTTTGGCGGACTGTCATATTTTGAATGTTTTACAAATGTATATTTGGTCTTAACTTCGCAGTCATATGAATAGACGTACAAAAGATTAATGGTTTGATATCATTGTTTAACCATTGCGCCAAAAACCTATGACAAAAGAGAGACTACAAATACCTCAAGAAGTTAAATAATACTATCCCGAGTTTCTTCCTTTTATGGATTTCGTAGATCAAATACAAAAAGACCTGTAAATAGTAAAGGAAAGATATATTCAATTTCGATAAAAAAGGAGATATGATTTTGTAAAGATGAAGTTAATGGTCAACTTTCAATGATTTATCATTCATCCTTTGATCAATAAGAAAAAATTTGACATATTATGATATTTAGGGGGCGAATCATATATTACTCACAAATTCTAAATATTTATGATCTTAGTTACCGTGATGTAGAAAAAGATTCTTAGAACAAATATTTCAATATCTGAAAAGAAAGATGTACCGCCTCGATTTATTACAGGATATACATAACAAAAACCATTCTAGAAAGAGAGGTGATGGAGCCACTTTACCGATTGAAAATAGAGATTTTAAACGCGGTTTAGGGGTGGGTTGAGTAAATATAATAGAATATGGAAAAGATATCCGACTTGATGGACTATGCAATAATGAGCCATTATTATATGTGGCTACAATCATGGAAATATTGTGGGTCACTTTCATTGCGAGGCCTGTATATAAAAATATTTTTAAAAAAAATTAATTTATAAACAATTATTTTATATTTTATTATATGTGATATTACTGATGAATGAACGCCTAAATAATATATCTCATAATGATTCTGTAATTTCACAATTTACAAAACAAGCAATCCCTTTTACTCAGTTATCTCAACATTCTAATCTACATGGTTTGAAACTTATGATTAAATTAAGTCAGCCTACAAATACTGATACAGTATTGGATGTTGCATGTGGTAGCGGAATAGTTTCTTGTGAATTTGCAAGAATTGTATCTAGTGTAATAGGAATTGATTTAACACCTGCAATGATTGACCAAGCTAAATTATTACAACAAGAAAAAAAATTAGATAACATTGCTTGGGAAATTGGGGATGTATCAAAGTTACCCTTTGAAAATGACTTGTTTTCGTTAGTAGTTACAAGATATAGCTTACATCATATGGTTGAGCCTCAAAAAATAGTGGAAGAAATGAAACGTGTATGTAAACTTGGTGGGAGAGTTATAATTATTGATGTTACTCCAGAAGATGATAAAGTAGTTGAATACAATAATGTAGAAAAATTACGTGATCCATCTCATGTCAAAGCATTAACAATATCTGAATTAGAAAATATGATTAAAATGGTTAATTTATCTAATTTAAAATTTGAATACCATGAATTGGAAATGAATCTAGATGAAATATTACAATCATCTTTTCCTGATCCTAAAAATGTTTCTAAAATTAAACAATTATTTGAGAACGATTTAAAAAATAATAATTTAGGAATGAAGAGTTATTTGAAAAATAATAAAATCTATTTCTATTTTCCAATATCTATGATCGTCGGTAATAAATCGTATTAACTGCTAAATAAGATAAATTGTTGATACTAAAGTGATATCAAATAATTTTTTAAATATTGCATATAACCCGAACACCGTCTAAATATATCGTATTTATTCAATATCAAATTTCTTTATTATCATTATCAATTTTTTTCTATTTATTAAGTAACATAATAATTGGAAAGTAAAATTTAATCGGATGGTGTATTGTGCTGTCATTGGATTTTCAATACTGGAGGTGGTAACTAAAAGTATTATAATATATTATTGGTGGATCTTACATCTTTAATTGTCTATTCTTATCTAAAACTTGTAAAATATTTTATTTTATATAAAATTAAATAATATTCAAAGAATGAACCTTCAAAATAAAAATGCGTATGTTAATATGATTATAAATATGTCATATTTACGACATTATAATTTATGATCTGGAAGTTAATATTATATTTAAGTTTTGATCTTAATAATTTATCAATATCTATTTTTATAATAGTATTATGTATGATGATTATATTAAATTATGGGAAAGTTATAGTCGATTTTGGATAAAATCTTATTTTGATTTTTTTAATGGTTTTACAAATTGGGCTAAAACAGTGATAGATTACAGTAAAAATCCTTCGATTACTCATTCCTTGGGTGTTATTAATGTGGTGGATGATGTCAAGATAATTAGCAGTATTATATCTGGAGATAAACAAATAACTGTTGGATTAATATATAATGGTAAAGCAGAATCTCCGCCAATTACAATAAAAGCCGATGCTTTCAAATTTGAATTTCAAGAATTTCCTTTATCCTATAAAAATATGATGAAAAATATGCTTGATGCAAAATTCTTTGATACTAACTCATTATTTCAGGATTTAGAAGGTTATACAACTTCGCATTTGATTGATGACCTACCAATGTTTTCCGGTAAAAGTGAATTAACTGCAGGCTGGCCATCCCCTGCTACAATTATAATTGATTTTTCTGGAAACTTAATTCTGAAGGATACAAATCTTATCACAATAAGAATTCAAAAATGAAAAATTATTTATATTCATTTATGAAATATTGTTTTTTTTGATCCATTTAATCATTTTTCAATCATCAAATTACTATATTGTTTATAAAGTTTTTTTTTATATTTTATTTCATTTTTAATAATTTGATTATGTTTGTATAGTCGACTATACTAGTCTTTGTTTATCGCTACACTCTCTACAAATATCTAATGATGATAAAATCGAGTTTGGCGTTTCATAATAGTATTTTGGTTTCTTTTCTATTATGACTGAACAGTAATCACATACAATATTCCTATGCTGATCATCTATTTTTATGACCACTATATTAATAAATAATTAATGAATATAAGGAATTCTTTTAGACTATTCTATGTATTTTGATTGTTCCTTGTGGAAATAATCTTACTGACCTTATCGAATCAAAAACTCGTTTACTAAAGAATATATTCTTCCAGTATCTTATTGTATTTATTCTTATATGTTAATAAATTATTTATCCTTTAACTAGTGATTAGCAGTATAATACTAATTGCGCAATAATCAGTAGATCTATTCTTCCTCTTCTAATTTTTCCCTTTGATCTTCTTCCTCTTTTTCATGCTCGTCTTTTGTTTCCTCTATATCCTCGTCAATTTCCATTGTCAAAGTTGGTCCAATTATACATCATACAATATCTTTATTAAATTTATTCTAACTTTTATGTTGTTATCTTGTAACTTTTTTATTTTGTGGTTGATGGCCTAGCAATAAAAAATCTTGCATAAAATAAAGTTAGCAAAATTGTTCCTATATCATATCAATAACTTTTAGGCACAAAATTTTATTTCTATGGATAGATTATATAAAAATACATGAAAATATCAAATTATGAAGATTATATTAAATTCGGATATTTTATAATAACACTTTTCTTATATCTATTACAAAACGGATGTAAAATGTAACAATAAGTGGTTAGTATTGTTATAATTTAAGATCATGTTGTATATACTTTATACATCGAATTATCTTTATGATCTATGTATTTCCAATCTGTCTCTTTTAGAGATATCATATGAAACTTTATTTGTATGGACGGATGAAGTAGTTTGTATAAGTTATTTCCAACTGATATTTTATTTGGTTTAGTTAAAGATGTAATCTTTGCAGTTACATTCATAGGATATCCTATTAAATCTATTGGTGCACTTTTGTCGAATCCATATTGTATAACAGCATTTTCTCCTTCATCAATACCGATTTTAACTTCTAATCTTGGATAATCATCTTTTTTAAAAATTGGATTTATCACATTTTCTATAACATCAACCATCGACTTTGCACATTGAAAGGATTTATCACAAGCGAGATATTTATTAAATCCTACCGGAAAAAAAGCTATTACTGCGTCACCAACATATTTTAATACGAAACCGTCGTAACTTTCAACTACTGATGATAATTCATGCGAATATACTTTTATTATTTTTGCCATTTTTTCTACCGGTAAATCCATACTCATTTTTGTAGATCCTACTAAATCTACATACATGACTATGAGTGACATTTTTGAATCAACATGATTAAGCAGAAATTCTTGACCTCTCTTTATGGAAGTGTTGTATTTATACCTTTCATGCAAAACACTCCAAAGCCTATCTTGTCTTTGTGTAAGTAGTGTTTGTAAATCAAAAATATTATTCAAAATATAACTTTTATTTCTCTCATTATTTCCAGATGAATTCATCATCCTTTCAGTTATTGTGTCATCCATGTTATCTTTTGAGTGAGAATTTCTTATGGATTTTATATTCTCTTTGGAATTGTATTTTTCTTTATCCTTGTAATCTTCTCCTTCTTTTCTTATATTTTCCTCTTCTCTATTTTTATCCATAAAAGGATCTATAACTAGATGATATTGATAATTTATTTATATTTGGATTGGGTTTAATCACAATTTATTAATAATATGCTATGAATGAGAATAAATTTTATTAACGTTATATCGATTTGTTAATTAAATTTGTTTTTATAAATTTTTATATTTCAAAATATAAATTGCATTCAATTATCATTATCAGAACTTCAAAAAATATGGGAAATTATTCCTCATACTCGTCTTTTCTAATTTGTGGGAGTTTAGCTGCTAGAATATTGACATTCTGTATGTTGAGATTGTACGAAAAGATCTAATGTTTTTTCCATTAGTAATTTGATACTTTTATCTGCTAGATGTTCTTGTCTGCCTGAATCATTGAGAAAAGCGCTAAAAATGCCGGAATATTGACGGACTCATACATATTGTAAACCATGCGATAGTAGATAGGTCATCTTGAACTAATAGTACTCCACTACATAGTAAAAGCTCTAGATCAGCTTGACCTTGTTTTACATCTATTTTAATAAACAAACCTATATTAACCATCTTATTTTCTTTAATTGATTACTTGAAATACAAATTTCGTTTCTCTAAAATAGGAACATTATTGTAAAATATGACTTTTCTTTTTATTTATTCTATCATTCGCCAATTTTATTACGAAATATCCTTAATAAAGGACAATTATATACAAGGTTAATATGCTCCGTTCACGGAAGATTACCTTGTAAAGTTAAGCAAAAAGCTATGGTTTAGATCTCTTGCATAATTAGCACTATTAGAAAAACTTTCAAAATGCTGACACATTATAATCATGATCCGCAAACTTAAATGGAAATGTTTATCAAATATGATACAACAAATAAGAAAAAGATAGGACCTAAAGATCTTGTATATTCTTTACATCTATACTTCATTGGCCTATCTTTAAGAAATACATTTAAAGCAATATCTCGATTTGTTATGAGAAATCATTCTACAATAAGGCTGGATTCAAAATACAAACCCAAAAGATTATCTTATACAGACCAAGATATCTGAATTCATAATCGACGAAACTCTTCAAAGTACGTTCAGAAGTAATGGTTATGGGTCGCTACTGTAGAATTTGAAATCAAGAATATTCTTCCAATAAAACGTATATCCAAGGAACGAAACATGTTTACTGGAGCGCATCTTCTTTCTGATGCAGGGGATAAACATATGCGACATTCTGTTTTTCAGATGGTGATATTTGGTATCCACAAGCCTGTAGGTTTTTGAATCTATATCATCACCTTCATTCTTTTTATGAAAAAAGTCTTATTGAGAGAACAAAGCAGTATATCCAGGATAGAGCTGAAATCCTTGATGATTACTTTCCTTGTAAGAAGAACAAGTGTAAATTAAACCATTTAATACAATGGCTCAAATTGTTTATTTATGAACATAATCAAGAAATAATTCCAAAAGTTAGCAGAACCTGAATTTAGCACACTTGCTATGGATCAAAGACTATTATTTCGTCAATATGACATGTTTAATCAGATACCTTTCTTGATTAATTGAAACAGGTGATGGCAAACTAAAAGGTTATCGTGTTTACAGAGAGTAAGTCTACAACAATCACGTAAAGTAGGGAATATTTGAAAGGAAATAGAGTTGTTCTGTAGAATAACTGTAATTTAAGAATAATTGATTTGAATTATTCGATATCGTATAATTGTCTTTTCGATAAATATATTATAAATAGATGCTTTTAACATCAATTCATTTACAATATTATTTCATTTTACAGAGGATATAATTCGCCAAACGTTCTCTTTAAATATGAAAATACCGATTAGATCAGCTAATCCATATCATGTTTGTGTTTTTCCTTCCTTGTTTCATGCCCTTGAACTATTCGATCATAGATAATTTTTATGATATGCAATCAATGTTTTTTCAATATGGAATTCTTTCTTATCTTTGTAACAGATACATCTTTAATTCTTAAATGTCCAAAGTTGCATTTAGAATCACAAACACCATATGCTAATACTTTTTTGAATATTATTGTTTAACATATTTGGAATTAACCTTCAGTATCTTTTCATCAAGAGCATTTTATTTTGTTATCTCCCTTAATACTATTTTCTTTGTCTTTATGATTAAAACGACATGGATTTTGATAAAATTTTACCTTATTCTTTTTCCTTCCCTTTATCAAGTATGCATTATCCTCGATTGTTTATCTTGATACCTTTACTATCAACTGTTGCTATCATTATATCTTTTCTTTCTAGGTTTGCTTTTGGATCTAGGTTTATCTTTGTCGTTATTGCTCTCTACAGTCTTGTTGTAAAATCTATTATTATCTATCAGAGTCTCTTTATATGCATTAACATATTTTTTATAATCTTCTAATTGTCGATAATGTGAAAGCAGATATGGAAGTTTTCCTTATACTCTACTTGACATTTTTGTAAAAACCTTATCAAATAACATCTCATCACCTGTAACTAGGGTTCTTTTTATTCACTTTAGTTTATATTTCTCTAGGATTTTGTTTTCTTTTTCTCTCTAGAATATACAAAATTCATTCTTCTGAATAGATCTATTTGACTTAAATTATGAAAACCGTTATTCGATACAATCTGTATGCCGCAGTTATAAAAAGATCTACTAATCCTTATGCTACAACAACTAATAACATCCAGGTGCCAATATTTTTTCTTTTAAATCGGTTAGAAATAGTCTTCAATAGTCTATTTATGCATGTCTGTTGGATATATTGCAAGACTGCATGATAATGCCATTTTTCGGTTATATTACAGCCCATGATGGGAAAAGTATGTAATCTGTTATTGGAATCAAGTCTAAACTATATCATCACAATAAAATACCATAATTACTGTAGGAGAATATATATGATCTGCGACGTTTTCGGGGCATAGCCGCAGGACCTGTATACAACCTACCCGTACAGAATGTCAAAGACTAGTTTTTTTATCCTGTCAATCTATTTTAGGACCATATCAATCAAAATTATATTAATGGTTAGCTTAGCTATTATAAAATAGGTTATAGAGAACTTGAATTACGACTGTCTAGAATATGGGATTATTTATTTATAATTCTATTTACATTATATCGCAAAAATGTTTCTTTATAATGATGCCGAAGCAAACTCTTGTTATTAACCCAATTTTGTTATATATGTTATTTATCGATCTAATATCAATAATATAAAGTCTTAAGTGGATTTCCAAATTCCAGTTTCAGCTTTTCTGTCAATGTATTTCCAAATTCTTGGTGATATCTCTAATTCTGAAAATCTTTTTTTGAGAGATGGTGCCATGTCCATATATATTGCATGGCTTGTAGCCATTTGATTAGGGTTTACTAATTTAGTTAATTTGGACGCCATGCTTATACCATAACCCAAAATATCTATATAGGATTTTTCTCCTAGCATATATTGAATAATTGAATGTTCACTAACATCTATTCCAATCCTTATTTGTAATTGTTCATATTTGTTTCGTAATAAAATAGGATTTATTACTTGTTTGATGATTGCAATCATATAAAATGCGCAATTTATAGCAGCATTGCAAGAATAAGAATTTTTTATATCCGCTGGAAAAAAGGCAATTACTGCGTCGCCAACATATTTTAATACTTGTCCCTTAAAATTTGATATTGCAAAAGACATTTCCTGAGTAAACATTTGTATCAATCTAGCTAATTTATCTACGGAAAAATCTCTCATCAATAGGGTAGAGTCAACTAAATCCACATACAGTACAATTAGCTTCTGTTTAGATCCTATACATTTCAATAAAAAATGCTCGGATCGTTCTATTCTTGGATTAAGCGTAGAATTTTTTTCGAATGTCTTAGATAATCTCTTCTCGATTTCTGCGAAATATGGCTGAATTATTTTTATTTCTGGGAAATCCCCACGTTTATCCAAACTATTTTGTTTATATTTGACATCTATTTATCTTCACTTTTGTTATTTTATACATCCATATATTTTAGTATAATTTCGATTTGGATTTTAGTCCTCTAAATACACGATTGATAAATTGTAATAAAAATTGTATTAATAATGTGGAATAGCTATATAAAACGACAATTGGTTTTTCTTGTTTTCTAAAGCTAAGCAAAAAATCTATAGATTTCTTTTTTGTTTATTATATAATTTGAAATTAACAAAGAGAATTAAGCCATGATATAGTTTATTCTTTGCATTTTTAATTTAGTGCTCTTTCTTTAAGAAATACCTTGAAAACAATATTCAATTTGTTAAAAGAAATCCTATGCCAAAGGATTGAATTCAAAAATAAATCCAAAAAACTGTCCTATAAATAAATAAATATTATGTAACATGATCGATGAAATGCTAATAAAGATTGATTCTGAAATTATTTGGATTTGTTTTAAAATTGATTATAAAATAAAGAACATTATTGTAATGAATCTGTCTGGAGCGAAACATATTTGTAGAGATTTTTATTTTGTATTGCAAGTTTAGTAAACATTCAATTCCACCAGACTGTGGAACATGATGTCTACAAGCCTGTTAGTTTTTAAAACTACACATCCAATTCATTCTCCTTATGAGAAAAACATTATTGAAAGAACGATACTGTATCAAAGATAGTGTATAAGGATTTGACGATTGTTTTCAATGTAAAAAGAAAAATTGCAAACTAAACCATGTTAAACAAAGATTAAATCTGTTTACATATTATTAACTGTGAAATATCATCTTAACTTTACAGAGTCGTTTTCCTTTAACTAAATGTAGTTTATCATACATGAATAGGCTGTTTATTTTGATATATTCTATGGATGTTATATTCTGAGCAACAGTTAAAGAGCTGAATAGTATAATAAATACGGAAGTAATGCAATATAATGGATTATTTTTGCCCCAATGTTTTGGTCAATACTAGATGGATAAATGATCATATCGACGATCCAAAAATAAGAATTATGGAGGTAGATTATAATCCTGCTACTAGTTATATGCTTGGACACATCCCTGGAGCAATCCTGTTTGATTGGAGGCGAGACCTGATTGATTCAAATATGAGGGAAATAATATCTAAAGATTCTTTAGAAAAATCTCTGCAAAGATCCGGTGTAAATAATGATACCATATTAGTTGTTTATGGGGATTTTAAGAACTGGTTTGCAACATTTGCATTCTGGGTATTAAAATATTATGGATTTCAAGATATTAGACTGATGAACGGTTCTCAAAAAAAATGGTTAGAGGAGGAGAGGCCTATAAGCTTGGAAATTCCTTCGTATCCTCCAGGGTCTTTCAAAGCTTCTGGTCCGGATAAAAGTATACGAGTTTTTATGGATTATGTAAAGAAGACAATAGGTTCTCGTAATAAAATATTAATTGATGTACGAAGCAATGAAGAGTATCAGGGTAAAACTCTTGCACCTTCTGAATATTTTACTGAATATGGCCAGATAGGGGGGCATATACCGGGAGCAGTATATGTGCCATGGAATAGAATGATCAATGAGGATGATACTTTCAAGTCTGCAAAAGAATTAAAGAATGTATATGAATCTTTAGATATTACTCCCGATAAAGAAATAATAACTTATTGTGGGATTGGGGAAAGAGCTTCATATACATGGTTTGTTTTAAAATATTTGCTAGGTTATCCGAATGTAGAGTTATGATGGATCCTGGCTTGAGTGGGGTAATACACTTGGAAACCCTATAGAAAAGTAAAATAACCGCGATTTACATGCCATTTTTTGCATTATAAATATGCACTAATTATTGATTCTTCTCAAATTTACGGAAAGCTATTAAAATATATTATTCTTATATTAGTTTACCTTAGTAATCCGTAAACTCGAAACATTCGCATAATCGACAATGATGATCTTTATTTTGTGCAGGGATGAATTTATGCACTATTTTTAAATGACCGCATTTTCTACAAATATGATAATTATCGGAATTCATAATATGATTTTAAAGGTAAATTCTTTTATTGATTAATAAATATTAACTATTAAACAAAAAATTAATACCATTTAGGCATTTTGAACGTTATTCTATAATTTATATATCCTTTTTCAAATTCTAAATAAAAAAATGTTTCATATTATCCATAATCTTAACATTAAGGTTTTTTACGGTAGTAAATCCCACAAATTACCAATGTTTAAATAGTATGATATCTATTAAAAATTAATGTCAAAAAATACCACAAATACCAAACAAGAGATAAATAATATAAACAACAATATTCATGATTTTAAAGAAACAGTCAACAGATCACTTGATGAAACAAAAAACACTATTAACCGATCACTTGATGAATCAAAAAATCAAATCCCTCATTATAATAACATTGTTAACAAATATCATGAACAAGCATTACAAACTGCTAAAGAAATATCCGATGAATATATAGAATCTCAAAAAGCAATAATCAATTCAATACAATCTGCATGGAAACCTTATAATGAAAGCTTTGTAGGATTTGTTAACCAATGGAATTCTCCAGAATCATTTGTAAAAGCATATAGTAAATATGTTGGTAATTTCGCAGATAATGCTGTATCTGCAGTGAGACTTTCAAATAATATTATATTCTCAAACTTAGATTCATGGAAATCAGGTTTACAACAAGTAAGAGATAATTCTAGACATATATTTAATCAAAATATTAATACAGCAAAAGCATTTGAACATCACATAAAAGAATCAGTTAAGGATTCTAATACTAACATTAATGCTAGTATTAATGCTTAAATAGCTAAGAATAAAAAAATAAACCAAATTTTTTTGAAAAGATTAGTAGGCTTGGATAAGATATTATCCAATACTTGTTATAACATTCTTATTTTAATAAGATCATCAAAGCTTTTTTCTTATTATGAAAATCTACAAAAAATTGAAAACAATTAATCACATGCTTAGTCTATACTTCTTTTCTAAGAAAAATAATTGTCAAGATCTTTTGTTCTGTGTTATATTTTGCATTTTTATTATGACAATTAGCTATGCTGTTTGTTAAATTTATTCTTAGAATATGGAGCAGCTAGAATAATTGATTGTAGTAATAATTGAGCATCTTTCTTGGGAATACTTCTTGATATGGCAATAAATGCCGATGCTCTATTGAATCCGATTAGAGATCGTTGTAAATCTCGCGTTTCTTTTAATGCTTTGACCGGATTAGATGATGCTAATCCCAAAATAATTAGTTCTGAAAGTGTTTTTATCTTGTTAAAAGGGTCTTGATAAGATGATAATTGCTTATCTATCTCATCAATTAATGGTGATATTTTTTCAAACATTTTAAATACTATTTCAAAGCTATCTCTTCTTTTTCTGAATTCGATCCGTTAAAATTGAATTCTTTTGGAATTTTGTTATGAAATTCAAACTTATTATTTTCGCTACTATGGTTTGATGTTGCTTCTTTTTCTGTTGTTGATGATGTATTTGCATATGAAGATCGGTTGGATGAATTTGAAGATTGCCCGTTTTTCAAATAATTTATTGATGGTTTCGTTTTTCTTTTGGACGATGTCCAACTTGTTTCTTTATTATAAATGATTGCCAAGCTATTATGTTTTAATTCGTTATGACGTTCAGCGTTAAATTTACGACTAAAGGTTGTTTTACAATTAGTACACTGATAAACTTTTTTGACCAGCGGTCACTGTGATGTATATCGAATATAAAAGAGTGACTCAGGGTCACTCTCATTTGTATTGTTGATCATATCCATTTATTGGAATAATGCTGAGGAGTTGAAGTTATTTCTAGTTCAATCAATTTCATAGTATGTTTAAATGCGTGACTCTGAGTCACTCATTCATTTTGTGGAAATGATGGGTGTTTTTGAATTTAGAATAAAATATGGTTAGCAGATCTTAATATTATGTTTGGAAATTATCATAAGTTATTCTATTTGTAACTACTTATCCGGCCACTCATTAGATTAAGATTTCAGTTGTATTTTTAGATATTGTTGGAGAATGGATAAAATAATGTTATTTTGAATATAAAATTAAAAACATTTTGGTTATTCTGTATGGTGTAGAAACCTCGGATATAATACATAAATGTTAAACCATTTAAATTTCATCATCTGGATTATTGGGTAAGCATAAAATACATGGATTATATCTTTTAGGATTTCTATACGCATTTGATAACAAACAAATATGCTTTGTTTTATTATCTATTATACTAAAAAAGCCTTATAACCTTGTTATTTGTGAAAAACCCTCTGCTGCTCAGAGAATTGCACAAGCTCTGGGAACATTCGATTTAAAAAAAACAACTTTGCCAATTGTAGATACTAAAAATAACATGTCGACTTCTTCATCTTTTTTTTCTGCAACAGATAATAAAGGACGACATTTTATTGTCTGTTCTGCATTAGGTCATTTATTTGGATTAATTGATAAAAATGAAAATAGGCATGCATATCCAGTATTTGACATTAGTTGGGTTCCTCTTTTAAAAAAAAACAAAAAAGATGGATTTAGTATATCACTATCAGAAAAAATTGAACAACATATTAAAACAATTTCGATGTTGTCTATAGGTGCAAGTAATTTTATTCATGCCTGCGACTATGATCAGGAAGGTGAAGTAATAGGATATAATATTTTACAATATGCCTGTAATGGTAAATATTCTATCTCTTCTAGAGCCAAATTTTCAACTCTAACGGATGATGAAATAAAATCATCTTTTGATAATTTATTGAAACCTCGTAAAAGCCTTGCAGAAGCTGGTTTATCCAGACACATGATTGATTTTTTTTATGGAGTTAATCTTTCAAGAGCCCTAACAGAGTCGTTGAAATTAAACAATAAGGGGAATAATTATTATAATTTATCAATTGGGAGAGTGACAAGGACCCACCCTTTCTTTTATAGTGGATAGGGAATTCGAGATACAAAAACATGTTTCTATACCTTATTGGAATATTTCCGCCAAATTTGTAAAAGATAAAACTGTTTTTAAAACTTTATACCAACCATCAAAAATAGACTCTTTGTCTAAAGCCACTTTTATTGTTGATGCGTGTAAAAATCAGGATGGAAAAGTTGCTAATTTGAATTCCAAAAGATCATCTGTCAGTGCTCCTCATCCATTTAATCTTGGTGATTTGCAGAAAGAAGCTTATAGATTATTCAGATTTTCACCCAGTTACACTTTGAAAATAGCTGAAAAATTGTATCTTTCTGCATTAATTTCCTATCCGAGAACCTCTGGTCAGAATCTTCCAGAATCTATTAATTACAAAAAAATTATCTTGGGTCTTTCAAAAATCGATTCTTTTACTTTTGATGATAATAAAAATGAGCATATATCTTATTTGGATTATTCAAAAAAACTACTGTCGAATAAAATTCTTTTACCAAATAACGGTACCCAAATTGATATTGCTCATCCTGCAATATATCCTACAGGAGAAAAACCTAAAAGTAAACTAAGTAATGTTGAATTCAAGTTACTTGATCTTATTATACGAAGATTCTTTGCCACATTTGGAGAAAAGGCAATTTTTGAAAATACTTCTATTATTATACTTATCAAAGATAAATACAAATTCATTTCTGAAGGAAAGTATTTAGTTAAGGAAGGATGGTTATATTATTACAAAAATTATATCGATAATTCTATTATTGGTACTCCTAATAATTTTCCATTGTTGCAAAAAGGTGATATTCTTAAAAATATTGCAATATTGTTAATCAATAAATTTACGCCGCCTCCATCTAGATTCAATCAGTCAAGTCTCTTGGAAAAAATGGAGCGGGAAAAAATAGGCACTAAATCTACTAGATCAGAAATTATTAATACTTTATTTAAACGAAATTATATATCTAATGTTTCTACTAATCACTATGTTACCGGCAAAGATGAAAATATAGTTGCAAAATCTGGTATATCTCCAACTGACTTAGGTGTCGAAATAATAAAAATTATGCGTAAATATGTACCTGATATTGTTTCTATCGATCTTACTCGTTCTGTAGAAGAGCAGCTCGAAAACATTGAAACAAATAAAATTGATTACACAAATGTGATATATTATGCAGAAAATAAATTGAAAGAAACAATATTTTACTTTAAGGAGAATCAAAAAGAAATTGGACAAAAAATGACAAGCGCCGTCTTGGAGACCAAAAATAAACGACAGGTAATTTTGGGTCCATGTCCTGTTTGTACCAAAGGTAATTTGATAGTTAAAAGATCCAACAAGACTAAGAAAAGATTTGTTGGTTGTTCTTTATATTCTACAGAAAATTGTACTGCAACCGCTTCATTGCCACAGAAAGGTGGAATAATTCCTGCAAAGAAATTATGCTCGGATTGCAAATGGCCTATGATCAATTCGTTGCCTTCTAGTCATGAAAAGGATCGTGCATATATGTGCTTAAATACAAAATGTCATCTGAAAAATATTGCTTAATATCTTGATCAAAATATAGATTGTTTAAGTAGTAGTAATAAAAAATTCGTCTTATTATCTTTTTCATTTTAGTTTGTATTTAAAATGTTAAATCTGTCCCGATTTTAAATAATTTCTTAGTTATACTGTATATACAGTGTTATTATGTGAAATTAATAAATATAAAAATCATTGTTTTGCATTCCTCATTTTTAATGCTTGATATATAATTAAATAACATCGGACATTAATAAGCATGAGTACATTTGGTGAAATGGAGTTATATTGTTATCTGTGATAAATGTGGATACATCTCGACGGAAAAGTTGCCTGAAGAAAAAGCAAAAGATTTGTTACATGCTCATGTAGGAGGGCAACATAACTGTACTACTGGACACATAAAATTAATGAAAGTGAGAACTTAGACTGCTTTCACATATCCTGCACTTTTATATAATATTTTTATACATTCAGAATAAGTTCTATATTTAAATTTAACTTCTTGAACTTCAATGTCCTCGCTTAATTGTTCTTTGGATGTGTCTATTCTATATTTTTTACCAATATCTTCTAAAATTTTATTTATTGATGAATTAGTATATGATTCAACGATCAAGCGATTCATGATAGTATATAGATGTACTAGTATTTATCTAACTATCTAAGATAGTTCTTTTATATTCTTCTTATTAGTTCTTTTAAGTTAGTATGTCTATATCAAAATTTTATGATTATTGATAAATTTTGAAATAATTTATTATTAGATTTAATAAAATATTTTGATTTTTGAAACATTTGTATAATATATTTGATGTTACTAATAATAAATAATGCTATATTTCAAGTCGGACATATTATTCAAATGGTAGAATTTAATTCAAATTTCTTTCTGAAATTAAATTATTAGTGAAATTCGGTTATACTAAGGAATCTGAGTATATAGTGTCAATGATAACTTTATGTCGTCAATCTTTCTTGATTCGACAAAATCAATATTATCATATATATTTTCTTCCATGTTAAATTACTTGTTCGAAAATACTGATATTTTAGAATTTTTAATATTAAGCCCAGTCTAATCCAATTGTACTAATGATGAACTCTGTTATTTTATTTCAAATACGGTGTTAGTATATACCCGTTGATTATTATTTACACCTTTTCAGATGAAATATTGGATATTGAATGATTTTTATTGATTAATTGTACTATTTCCATACATGATTGACATTTTAGATTCCTAACATAGTTGACACTCTAGTCTTAGAGTGTAATAATAATGGATATAATTGAAAATAGGTATAAAATGATAATTGAATCAGAACGTTCAGGTAGAACAATATCTGATATTTGTATTGCGTTTGGAGTTTCAAGACAATCTTGGTACAAATGGAAGAGACGCTATAATACATCTGGTATAGATGGATTAAAAGACCAATCAAAAAGGCCACATAATATTAAAAATGTCAAGGTAACCAAAGAACTGGAAAAGATTATTCTCGAGATGAGACTAAATAATAGGTTCGGTCCAATGAGAATAAGGTTCAGATTAAAGAGAAAGTATGAAACTAGCTTGGGCACAAAAACCATTTACAACCTTCTAAAGAGACACAATCTCAATGTACTGTCTATCAAAATAAAAAGAAAATACAAACTTTGAAATGAAACATCCAAATGAGTTGGTTCAAATGGACACCAAAGGGCCATTTTATCTAAAAGGCTCACGAAACAAACACTACTATTTTATTCATGTTATAGATGATTGCCCCTCAAGAAGAGTAGTTAGTAAATGGTGTAATAAAAGAACTAGTGAAGAAGCATTATCAGTTCTCAATGAATGGATTGAACTCTACGGTAAACCAATGAAAGTAATGCATGATGGCGGTAAAGAATTTACATCTAATAAATTCAAGAATTATCTTGTTCTCAATGAAATAAAGGACAAGCAGATACCCAAAGGTTATCCACAAGAACAAGGCAAAGTAGAAGCGTACAACAAAATAGTCATAGCTGAATTTTTACAAGTAGAAGAATTAATTGATATGAAAGATGGAATTGAGAAATACGAATCATTTGTCAATTCATATAACTATGAAAGAGAACATGGTGAAATAAACGGAATGACACCATCAGAGAAGTTCATGAAATGTTTAAAACAACCGATATTAATACACTAAAACAAGACAAAAAGTGTCAGTTATGTTGGTACATTGTTTTGTCAACTATGTGTGGAATTACAACAAGTAATCCATGCTTTGTTGCATGATTCGAAAAACAGTTAAAAAAATGATTTATGTATAACAATAACAATTGAATATTAACTATTTTCGTTATAACTTTGTCATCAAGACGTTAACAAATAACGAATAAAATAATAATGCAACAAAGCAATTAATACACTCTAAATATATTTAATGTTTTTTACAAAAAATATCATATGTTGTATGTATATGGGAGAAATTGTTATCCATACAATACTTTATTCATTGGCTATATATTTGGCCAAAACCCAAATTTTGATTCATTATGACATATTATTTTATAATAAATTCCATAAATTTTCTCTTTAATTCAGAACATTTCTTATGTCTCTTTATACATAAACCTAAATTTCTTGAAAAAGAATAATGGTAAACATATAGTTTTCTTTTATAAACTAGCCTTAAAATTACAATTTAATACTAACATAAAATTTAATAATTTTCTTTTGGTAAACTTGTAAAAAATAAATATCATGTCTATACATTTTTAAATTATAACCTGTTACAAATAATTATATGTTTTTTTAGTACTATTATAATCTAATCGATGAAATTATTATGGCTTTACATTGTTGGATATTTTATATAAATTAAATCAGATATAAAAAATATTCTAATTCTATAATTTTTTGTATTCATTTATGTCTATATCTTCAATCCCTGGGATTTTCGCTATTTCAAACCTTTCCTTATCTTTTAATAGTGAAATGGTGGCGTCTATCCCTAATTTTGTAGTTAATAGGTTGATTTGATCACTTGATGGATCTAGACTTGAACCTTTTGCATTGGTTATTATTAGAATATCTTTATCTGCTTGTGCTCGTGTGGATATAGCATATTCCACTTCTACAGGATCCTCTGGGTTTATATCTTCATCCACAACTACTGCAATTTTTAAGGAGGGATGAGCTGCAAAAGCAGTAAGGATCGCATTTTTAGGTTCGCCTTCTAATCTTTTTTTA
Organism: uncultured Nitrososphaeraceae archaeon; assembly: GCA_963762475.1. Taxonomy (GTDB): domain Archaea; phylum Thermoproteota; class Nitrososphaeria; order Nitrososphaerales; family Nitrososphaeraceae; genus Nitrosocosmicus. The sequence continues at coordinate 124,331 of CAVXKW010000016.1, read as the reverse complement.
ATTTGGATTACTGCATTAAGCCAGTTACTCCCGCCGTCAGTTAAATGTACTTTTTTAGTTGAAGCTACTGTGTTTTTTACGTATCCAAATATTTTCGATTCGATTGGTAATCCCATTAATAATCTATGTTCTGTATATCCAGGTAATATGTCGTAATATATAGGATCATCTCTGTACCATATATTATTAATCTCAAAAACTGGTTGTTTTCTTTTAAAATCATATGTTCTTAACATTTCGACCATCCATTCTTCGGCAACTTTGTCACATAGAATTTTACCTTCGAGAACAATTTCACAATGATTGGGAATTAATAGTTGGGAGTATTGATTTTTTACTAATTCTAATTTTCCATCTAATAGATAATTTGCAATAGACATTTCGTCAATGCCATGAGCTGCTTGATATGCTGCAGCCAGATTTACTGCCGGATGTACACCTATTACGACATTTATTTTCAGATCTTCTTGATGTTCTTTGGCTTGAATAAAGCATTTATGCAGATGCCTTCCCTCTACCATTCTAATAATCATCTCTTTGTTATTCAAAAGGAGCATACGATGGGTCGATGAATTTTGAGTGTTAGTTTCTTCATCTTTTGCATACACTATGGACGATGTTATATAAGGGCCTGCGTCTTTTTCAAAGTGTGTTATTATTGGGAGGTCGAATAAATTTTTAATATTATTTTTATAAAAATGTGCATCAGATGAAATTTTTGTCGGATTGTTTTCTTTATTTATTGATGAAAAATTAGAAAATTCTGATCTGTTTTTTTCTCTATCTGATTGAATCCCATAATAAAATCGCTCTCTTGTTCCTAAAATATTGGATGCAACTTTAAACTTTGAATCCTCTATATTAGTAAATAAAATCGCCTCCCTCTTGTCAAATTTGCCAACGATTGAAGCCAGTTGAAATTTTTTTTTAATTTTTTTATCTATTATTAGTAACTCATTTTTATCTTTTAATATTGATAAAAATTGCCTAAGGCTAATTTCTCCATTATCATTATCATCCTTGTTCATTATTACTGTCCTCTATCAATTTCAAAATTTCATCATTAATAATCTTCATATCTTCAAATTGTAATTTGTTTTTAGCAAAAAATGATATTATACAAATTCCGTTAATCATTAATGAAATTCTTCTTGATAACGTATCTATGAATAATTGATCATTTTTGTCTTGTATCACCTTAGCTGTATTTGTTTGATTAGTTGTTGCTAGTGATACTGAAATAGAAGATATCCTTAATTTCTCTTCTGAGATCGAAATAAAGAAACCGTTATCAAATTTTAAAATATTTGTTAGAAATTTGCGCTTTGAAATGCCTGAGACTATTTCAATTTGATGACTCATCTGTATTTCTGATCTGATTAATTAAATTCTATATAATATTATTTGCAATGGACTTAAATAAAGTTTTAATATGTATATATTAATTGAAATCTATTGAAATAGATGATATCACATATAAAAGATTAAACTCTTTACTTTATGAATATGTGGAGTTAAAAAAACAAGATCTTGATATGGTAGATCTTTTGAACGAGTTGATTGATAGTTATCAAGAAACTGTACTAGGTACTATAGGAGGACATGCCGGGGGTGGATAATTCAAGCAATTATTTCATTTTTATTTGGTAAATATATAATACACGTTTTGGTACACATACTGATTGCTTATTTCTCATATTTCTGATATTCATTTAGGTTATGCTCAATTTAATTTACAAGAACGTGAAGAAGATGTTTATGATGTATTTGAAGAGTCTATTGATAAATCTATTCACGAACATGTTGAAGCAATAATTCTCGCTGGTGATATTTTTCATAATCCGAAACCAAATGGGGCTGCAATGATAAAATTAGCCCGTGAATTGAAAAAATTGAAGGAAAAATTAATTCCTGTTGTTTTTGTGCTCGGAGAACATGATATAAGTAGAACCAATGATGTTCCTTTATTATTTTTGTATCATAATTTGGGATTAGCTAAAAGACTTACCCCTGAAAAGCCTGTCAAAATTAAAGATGTATCAATATATGGATTTAATAAGGAAAGGCGTTCTAATATAGATAACGGATTAATTAAACCGTTTAGGAGATTGGAAAAGATTGTGAAATCTGACGAATCTAAAAATAAAATTCTTGTCTTGCATCAGGGTTTGAGTGATTTTAACAAATTCGCTGGTGAGATTTTTGCTAGTGATTTGCCTATAGGGTTTGATTATTATGCCATGGGTCATTATCATGATAATATTCAAAAAATATTTCCTGAATTAGACAATAATTTAGTTGCATATCCTGGATCACTTGACGTTGGTCATAGTGAATCTATATCTGATGTTGAAAAGGGATTTTTAATTGCTGATACGTCGAATAGCGCTGATAATGTTACGACCCAATGGATTAAAATGGAGAAAAGAAGGCCGCAATTAAGTTATTCGCTTGAATTTGACGAACTAGATAAATATGTTGAATATCTTTTGAATCAATCGGGTAAATATTCAAAGAAACCGGTATTGGAATTAAAAATAAAAGGACATGAAGTAGATTCAAAAATCTTAACTAGTGAATTATCTAGATTAAAAGATCAATTTTTATATTATACTTGGAATATTTTTGAAGATGATTCAGTTTCTGGATATTCTTATGATAATGAACGTGATCTTGATATTGATAAAGAGATGTCAAAATTAATCTTACATTCTCTCAAATCTGAAAAACTGACAAATTTATCTCTTGATCTTATTAATATGATTAATGAAGGATTCTCTGTCGGTAGCATTAATAAGGATAAAAGTAAAAATATCGTCGATTATATTTGGAAATATTATAACAATAATAAAATAGAATATCAAAATAAGGATGCTGATAATTTGATTGATAAAAAAATTAATATTAAATAACTTCTTATCTCACAAAGATACTCAGATTGAGTTTCACCCTGGAATAACCGTATTTGTAGGGCACAATGGATCAGGAAAATCAAGTATAATTGATTCAATAACTTTTGCATTTTTTAATGAACATACTAGGAAATCTAATAGAAACTTGATTACAAAAGGTATTAATCAATCATTACCTGAAGAAACTGGATCATATGTTATTATGGATTTTTCAGTTGGATCCTTGGATTATAAAATTCAAAGACAAATTAATCCACAAGGACATCTTGTATCGGTTAAACTAGAACAACTACGAAAAGATATTTCTTCAGATAAAAAAGATTTGCAAATTAATAATTATAGACCATTAATTTCTGGAGAACGGAAACAACTGGGAGAATCTGTCATAAATGAAGTTGAAAAAATATTAAATATAGATTATAATAAATTACTAATAGCTAGTATAATTCAACAGGGTGAGATAAATAGAATAATAGATTCTCCACCAAAGGAGTTTAAAGAATTACTAAATAGTATGATGGGGTTGGATAAACTTGATAATTCTTATCTATATATGCATCATATTATAGATGAATTTAGAAAGTTACTACGGGAAAATACTAATGGATATGATGATAATCATGTAAAAATATTGAGAACTAAAATAAACGATAATAAAACTAAGTTACTCGCATTAAATATTTCTTTTAATGATACTCTAAATATTCTTTCTATAAAATCTATGGAACTTGAAAAAATTGAAAAAGAGATTGAAGAGTTGGAACCAAAAATTTCTGCATTGCAAGAATTGAAGGCGTTAGAAACTACTTTATTAAATTATTTAAAAGAAAAAACAAGGTCTTTAAAAAATGAAATTGAAAAATCAAAGAAGATTCTTTTTGACGTTAAGAATTCCTTCTCTACTTTGGAAAATAAAGAAGAAATTTACATGACGCTACAAATGATTCAGTCTGAAAAAGAAGATTATACTAAAAATCTAAATGAATTAGAATGGGAAATTGGGAAATTAAATGGTTTTACAGAGTGCGCAAAAAAAATTCAAATAAGAGATGGTAAATGTCCTGTATGTAATTCTAAAATAACTGTGATAAATAACATGTTTGATATTTCTCATATTAAAAAAGAAATGAGCAACAAACTCCAAAAAAAATCTTCTGTTGTTTACGAATTAGATAATATATCTAAAGAAGAATTTGATTATAGAAAAAAAGAGAAAAACATAGCTATCGCAGAAAAGGTTTTGTCATCTTTTGATGTTTCTTTGAGTGATGATGTAGATATCCTTGAAGAAAAATTGTTATCTTTGAATAAGGATTATATGCTTTTATCTAAATTAACTCTTAATAATTTTAATGACATTGATATTTTGTCTTATAAAGTAGATGACTATTCTTCCAGACTAATTGATGAGATACTTATTATGCGAAACGATCTTGTAAATATAGATATAAATGTTATTAAGCAAAAGAAATTAAATAAAAATAAAATATCGTCTGAATTTTTGGATCTGCAAAATCAAAAAGCAATAGTTGAAAAATCCATTTCTGATCTAGAACGTGAAAATATTGAATTTAGTGATCTAGTAATGAAATTATCTTCGGCATCTAATTTTATTTCAGATTTAGAAAAAATAAGAACAATGGTTTTTAATCGAGATGGTGTAGTAGCTTCTAGTTTAAGAACTTGGGCTTTAAATTTGATATCTAAAAGGTCATCTGATTATATAAATACATTTAATGTTGGTATATCCAAAATATCTTTGGTTGAAAAGCCCCGAGAAATAAAGGTATTATGCTATGGTAAAAGAGGTGATATGGATATTATATCCTTAAGTGGCGGTGAAAAAGTTGCCGTATCTTTAGCTTTGCGAATGGGCATAGCTTATTTAATGGGATCCTCAAAGATTGATTTTATTATTTTGGATGAACCGACGACTAATTTGGACGAAGAGCGTAGGAGATCTTTTGTGAATATTATTTCAAACGTGTTTAGTAAAGGTGTCGGACCACTTTCTCAAATTATAATCATTACTCATGATGAAGAAATATTTGAAAACTCGGAGATAGAGCAGATATATAAATTTTCCATGAGTAACAATGGTTCCATTGTAAACCCCGTTTAATAGTACTCTTATTCTTGTCTTATATTTAAAAACCTTAATATTTGTTTAATATTTTAATTCTATGATAATAATAACATGCGGCTATCTCGTTTACCTAGAGAGGCAAGAAGAACTAGAAAACCTAAACAGCCTAATTGGGTAAAATATCCAAATAAATCATGCTGGATTCAATGTACATATTATAAATGCAGTCATTGTTGGAAATATTCTGGTGGAAAAAACTGGGCTGAATGTCCTGTTTGTCATACTAGTAGTAAGGTTGCTACTGCAAAGAAATCATTTGCTATTAGTAAGGTTGCTACTGAAAAGAACTTTGGTCTAGAAAACGATTATGAAGACAATTTCACCATGGAATAAAATATAATTATTGATTTGTAGGTATAAAATACGAGTTTTCGTCTTCGGCTAACAGCAACTGAATATTTTTTTTATTAATATTCTGATCCGAATCTGTTATATTTTCTAAATCATTGAAAATAATCAAAGTTTTCTCAATTTTATATTTTCTTGGAATCATCTGAAGAAAGAAATTTAATGTGTATAAATCTTCAAAATTTTCCTCCGCGATATCTTTTAAATGTTCATCAAATAGATTAAGCGTTACCTGTTTTTTACTTTTTATTATCAGGGCGATGTTCATTAGATGAGAAGAATGTGTATTCCATTTATACTTTTAAAAGATTAGTCTATGTATTCTTCTCTGATGTACATTTGAGTTTCTTCAATCGATAGTTCTTTTTTTATTAAATTATTTTTCCATTCTCTTATTGGTTCGGGGTCTTTACCCATAGTTCTTTCTTTTATTTCATCAATTTTTATAAATGAAGGTAGATTTACCCATTGACCTACGAAAAGCGCTTCACCTGGGTTTAGTGACGGTAATTGCTCTATAATTTTTTCATTAATTGCTTCGCTAGCTGAGCCTATTTGTGATTGATCTTCTTGTTGTACTATTTTCATTATTGATAAAGAACCCATTTGGCTTAACACATTTGGATCTAATGATCTAGGTCTTTGAGATACTATGATCAATCCTACACCAAATTTTCTACCTTCTCTTGCTACTTTTGATGCAATATATTTTGTATCTGTATTTTCATTTTTTGGGATAAATACATGTGCTTCCTCTATTACTACGATTACCGGACCATGAAATAGTATTTGATTTTCTATATTGTGCTTTGACTTTAAGCTCTTACTTTTTGATAACTTTCTTTGATGCAATATTGATTCTAAGTAAAAAGCAATTGCCACATTAGCTTGTTTTTCTGTAAATTCTATTAAATTGATTACATTTACCTTTCCTTCTCTGATATGTGAAACTGGATCTGAAGCATTGGGAATTAAAATGGTATCAAATCTTCTTCTGGCCTCTTTAATTTTATCTAATACTCTTTCAGATGAAGTTGTAAATCTTTTTTCTTTGTAACTTATTTCATTAATGTTTGCTTCTAAATAATTCCAAAAATCATCTTCTGTTTTTTTTTTCAAGTCATCATTATCAAATGCTTTTAATAGTATGGTGTTTTGAATATCTGCATTATCTCTTACTTCTATCACTTCTGCAAATTTTTCCGCAGTAAGTAATCTTGGATTTATTTGAGCCTGTACAAAATTTATATTTTCGCCTTCTAAAAATCTGTATTCATCATGGTAATCAAAAATAACCATTGTACCAGGGATCTCTGATATAGATTTAGCAATTATGCTTACTAGATTGCTTTTCCCCATGCCTGTCATGGCTAAAATGCCTAAATGTCTGGTTGTAAGTTTGTTGATGTTTATTCTAGCATTTACTTGATTATTTCGAAGTAATGTTCCTACTTTTAACCACGATTCATCGTCAGGATTAAATATTTCTTTAAGATCGTTCTGATCTGCTTTATATACTTCAGTTCCTGGTAATGGTGGTATTTCAGGTAATATTACTTTTGATTGTTTTAATTTATCTAATATACCTAAAATTTTAACATTCACTTTAAAACTTTTATCTCTTTTATTTATTTCAGCAACAATTTTGCTTTCTAAAGCTTCTTGGTAGTTTGAAATTTCACCTAACGCATCGCTTTTAATAAAACATGATTCTACAACTCCTAAAATTTTTTTTTTATCATTGTTTGCGATTATTACATATTCTCCAAGACCTACTGGTTCTCTTCCTTCAAAAACAATATAGCCTGAATGCGCAATCCCTATTACTACACCCAAAAGATCTTTATTTGATGAATGAGTTTCGTAAGATGGTAGGTCAGATCTTTCAAACATGATCTCTTTTCTATCTTGTTTCCATTATATTTATTTAAGCGATTTAAAATTGTTTTTTTATTTATGTGTTTAAGATTTTTTCAGATTGAGTTATGATCATATATTCCTTTAGTTTATGTACTGCCCGATTATTTTAAAACTAAAGTATCTTTATATTATCCTATGATAATCTACTGTTTATTCTATATTTGTATTGAATTTAATAATTTATTTATGATATAGTATTGTTTTTATTTTTTGTTAATTTATATAGTTTTTATTACTTTGACTATGTAGTATTGTCGTAAAAGTGTTAATTTTAGATATTCTTAAAGAGTCTGCAAATGCGGTGTATAAAAATACTTCTAATATTATCGGGACTATTGAGGGTCAGGAAAAATTTGACAGAGGTGCAGGAGGTGATATATCAACTAAAATAGATCTAATTGCCGAAAAATCCGTATTTGAAACTCTGAAGAAAAATAGTTTTGTTCCCACTGTTGTTGGAGAGGAATGTGGTTTAGTAAAAGGTAATGATGATGGTTTAATTGTCATGGATGGTATAGATGGTACAACCAATGCTAATTGTGGTTTGCCTTTTTATTGCTGCTCTTTAGCTTATTCTCCTAAAGATCAGCTTCAGTACGTTACCGATGCAGTAGTTTTCAATTTATTCACTGGTGATGTATATTGTGCATCTAAAAATAAAGGTTCATTTATTAATTCAAAAAAATTAATCTTAAAAAAACCTCTCAAGCCTATGCCTGAAATGGTTGTGGGGTTAAATATTTCTGGATTACCTGAAAATCTCTTTTTATCAATATCTAAATTGGTGTCTTCTTTTAATCATGTTAGACATCTTGGTGCTAATGCATTAGAATTATGTTATTTTGCGCAAGGATCTATCGATATCTATATTGACATAAGAAATAAAATTAGGTCTATCGATATGGCTGCTTGTTATTTAATAGCTAAAGAGGCAGGGGGTCGCATTTTAGATACTTCAGGAAATGATTTGGATTGTCATCTTTCTGTTGATACTAAAATGTCTTTTATTGCCATTTCTAATTCTGAGCAATTTAAATGGATATCTGATTTAATTAAATAATTTATGGCTCTGTTAACTTAAGACATTATTTCTTGATTATGTTGATAAACAAGCAACTTGAGCCATTGTTTAATATGATGTAATTTACATTTGTTCTTTCTGCAAGGAAAATAATCATCAGATTTCTATTCTGTCTTTTACGTATTGCATCGTTCTTTCAATAAGGCTTTTCTCGAAAGAGGAATGGATGTGATGATTTATCTTCAAAAATCTACAGGCTTGTGGGTACCAAGTACCACCAACTGAAGGAAACAGCATGTAATCCGTACTTGTTTACTACCTGAGACAGAAATCGCTCTGCAACAAACATAGTTTGTCTTTTTTTTTTGATATATCCACAGCAAGGATTTCTTTATACTGTGGTTCTATAATAACCCAAAGCCAGATCGAGTTAGAATCTGCTTTTATTGCAGTTTCATCAATGATATATTCTTTGATTTCCTTATTCTTGAAATATTTCCGGGGCCTGTACTTTTGAATCCAGCTTCGGATAGAAACGTGGCTTATTCTTGCTATTTTTAAAAAAGATACTGCTTTGGCAGTATTTCTAAAATATAAACCAAGAAAGTACAAGTATAATCCATAACCAATTATGTTTGAGGGTGTTCTATTTCTATTATACATATGATATATTGTTGCCTTAAAGCTATGGGTTTTTCCTTAAGTTAACAGCTGTGTAAACATAAAGGTACACCCTTCTGTAAAATATTTGTGATCGCTTTGCCATGATTTTTATTATATATATTTGTCCACTAGCTGATTATTTGCCATAGAGAGAATAACAATCTAAAGGTATTACAGTATCAAAACAAACACAAGTATTTTACAATAAAATATAGCGTATCTTTTACACAGCTGTTAACATAGCCGATTCTTTTATTTATTATTATATTTATTATTATTTTTTTATTTACTTGTCAAACAGTATCATAGAAAAGATATAACAGGATAATTTGAATTTTTAAATTGAAAAGTTGTAAAAAATATTAAAATACTTTATTATTAACCAATTAATTATGTAATTAAAAATTTAATTACTACTTTTTCATATTTAAAGTGTGGATTTGTTTAAAAAAAAACATAAATGTGATACGGATGGTGAAAAATTTGACACATATGAGCAGTTGATTGAACATGCTAGGAAAATACATCATTATACAATTTTGAAATGTAATAAATGTAGAAAGCAATTCTTTCATGAAAAAGATCGATTACATCATGTGCGTGAAGAGCATGGCAAAGAAATGGATGTTAGAACTCATAAAAATGATTATAAGCGTAAAAAGGAAGGGTATTCATCAATAAAAATAAATCCACAAGACGGTGTTGACTCTAAAAAAATGTGATAATAAATTTCAAAATCATTAGACTCTTATCTAATTTCTTTTTTTAAGATTTTGATCTTTATCCATTCTTCAAACGGAAATTGATAATAATGAATATTAGATCAAAAATCATTTTCAATAATCTTGTTGCTTATTGTATTAATTGTAGACATATTTTTCACGATCCGAATTATTTTGTCTAATGAAATATTTATCGCAATTTTGATATTTGTACCTAAATTCAATATCTGTTTTTTTTGAAGTTCGTTACTTTCTGTTATTGCTAAGCCTCCCAAAAGAATTGGAGAATTTAATTCTGAATTTATTTTTTTGATCAATCTTTTACATGATTCTATATTGTCTTTTAATGTGACGGAAATCATGATTATTGAAGGGCTTGTTTCTTTAATGTATTTTATAATTGATTCTGTAGGGGCAGAAGGTGATATATTGTGTACATTGTATCCTTTATGTAGTAATACCGATCCTATTATGTTACATGCGATATTATGTATTTCTCCATCAGGTGTACATAAAAGAACATTGTCTTTTTTTTTATTCTTTATTTGAAATTCATTGATCCTGTGTATTGTTTCGTTAATCGTATTACTGCAAATATGTTCAGAGGCTATATCTAACTTATTTTGTTCCCAAAGAAGTCCTATTTCATATAAAACCGGTTTTAATACATTATCATAGAACTTTAGTAAACCAAATTCAGTTTTATAGTTCTCGTATATTTCTAAGATTTCTTCAACATTTCCATTTTTTAACTTATCTAATACACGATCCTTTAGATTTTCTTCGGGTATTCTTTTTGAATGAATACTAGTTTTTAAATTTAAGGTTGATAGAATTTGAGGGTTGTTTTTATATTCTAGTGGTATATCTTCAACCGTAACATTAGCAGCTTTGCCTAGATATTTTATTGTAATTTGAGTTGAAATTTTTTTATGTGGATTCCATTTACTTTGAACTAGATAAAGATAATCTATATCTTTTACCTTTTTAACTCTTATAAATACCATATATTATTTTTTGATTTATTGATATTAAAATAGTGCTAATTATTTTCATAGTGCCTAATGGTGAATTATTGTCTGAAATATGCCAATTACATGATTATTTTCATTTATCGTCTATCATTTTGAGAAGGTTATTGCAATACGAGTAGTCAAAATTTTATCATATTTATCTGGAATTAAATATACCTTTACGTATTTTCCGAATTATATTATAAGGTATTCAAAATCTATTAAAAATTTTCTATTTTATTTTATTACAAGTAGTTAAATATTAATCATTTTTTACCTTAATGCTTTCTAGTAGCATGTAGTAACGATAATACGAGACATTTCTAAAAAGTTTATAAATTAGAATTTGTCCTCACAGCATATAATTTTATTGAATTTAAGATGAAATGGGTATTCCGAATGGTAAATTAAAACAAATGATTAATTGGTTGTATCTGTTGTGGATTGTTATAATGGGTGAGGATGTATTAAGCCAATCAAACTGGTTTAAATGTTGTAGTTAGCTAAAAAACATGTTATATTCATATCATTTACTTTTGTAAATTTTCTTAATTTATTCAATCTTTCTAAAAAACTGAGGCTCTGTTAACTTAAGGAAAAACCTGTATCTTTAAAATAACCATATATTATATGTCTGTTAGAAAAAGAGCATCTTCAAGTATTATTGGTTATGTATTGTATTTGTATTTATTAGGTCATCTTTTGGAATTACTGTTAATGCATTATTATTTTAAAAAATAATAAAAATAAGCCATGTTTCCATCTGGAAATGGATTCAAAAGTACAGCACTTGGAACCATATCGAAAATAAGAAAATTAATGAATATGTCTAGATGAAACTGCTATAAAAGTAAAATCTTTAACCAAATATGGTTTTAGTTAGTTATTGAACCTGTATATAAAGAAATTATATCATTTCATTTGTCAAAAGAGCTAAAAATGTATATATCAAAGCGATTTCTTTCTATGGTTATAACCAAGTGTGGAAAGCATCAGGTATCATCTCTGGTGGTACTTGATATCTTCATGTCTGCAAATTCTTGAACCTACTACATCATCTTCACTTCTCTTTTGAAAATGCATAATTGAAAGAACAATACAGTACATAAAAGATCGAATTGTGCTTTGATCTTACTTTCCTTATAGGGAGAGCAAATGGGGATTAAATCATATTAAACAATGGCTCAAGTTGCTTGTTTATCAACATAATCAAGAAATGATAGAGTTAACAGAGCTAAAACTGATATCAAATCATAAAATTTTTGATTTTGAATGATCTTTTGAAGGTTAAAAGTTGACTTATAGTTTTACATGTTATATCATTTTAAGAAGATAAAAGATCTATTCATAAATTATAAATTTTCAAATTTCATAAATTAATTTGATATATTTTGAGATATTGTTTAAAAATATTTTCGTTATTCACTCATTTCTTCTTGTTTTGTTGAATATGTTATGAGATGAAATTATCGTAAATGCTGCAATTATTATGCCTATTACATTTCTCCAAGTTTCATTTGCATTGGGGTTGCTAAATAGTAATGAGTGGCCTGATACTATATAATAATTGTCTGATATCCAAAATATTAATGTACCCCAAGCTAATATTCCAGCTATGAACGCTCCAAGTCTTGCACCATATCTAATAAAATAGATGGAAAAAAATATTAAAAGATACCAAGATATGGCAATAGTTAGCCATAATGGTTTTAAAAATACTTTCCTACTATCGAGGAAGTAGTAACTCGTTCCTATGATTAATAATAAAATAAGTGAACATAAAAGTATTTTATAATTTATGGAAAATGAAGTTCGTTCTTTTTTTATTTGTTTAATATCTATTTTTTTATATTTGCTATCTTCTTTTAAGCAATATTCTGTAGCTTCCTGAAATGATTTTAAATTTATTGGAATGATTTTTTCTATTGTATGGTTTTCAACAACCGAGTCATGTTTTAAACTTTCTATAAGTGGTCTTGCAAGGGATGCCTTTACCGGTGTTATTAAATCTATCCAATATGATGATATTTTTGTAGTTAGCAATGGTATTGTAATAATCTTTATAGATTTGTTAATTATATTTCCATATATTTTCATCATATTTAAGTAGGTTAAAATTTGAGGACCGCCAATATCATATTCTTTCCCTCCTGTCTCTTCTATTTCAATAGCTTTTACAAGGTAGTTTACCACATCATCAATAAATATTGGTTGACATTTAGTCATGACCCATTTTGGACAAACCATTACAGGAAGTCTTTCTACTAAATATCTTAGCATTTCAAAAGAACTGCCTCCATTTCCTAAAATAACTGCTGCATGAAAAATAGTTACTTTTGCCTTTGATTTTTTAAGTATTTCTCCAACTTTTTTTCTGCTAAGCATGTGTTGAGATACCTGTTCATTTTTATGAATTAATCCTCCTAGGTAAATGATTCTATTAGTGTTGCATTCAGACGAAGCACGCATAAAATTTTCTGCAATTTTTTTCTCTTTTTCTGAAAATTTTTTCCAGTCTTTTGTAGATCCTTCCATAGAATGGACAAGATAATAAGCTAGGTCTACTTTATCCAATGCTCTCAAACAATCATCATAATTTGATAAATCTCCTTCTATTATTTCTATATCTTTTTCGATATTTTTAAAATTTAGAATTGATTTTTTGTTTCTTGCTATGCAACGAATCTTATATGGATAATTTGAATCATCTTTTTTATTTATTAAATTTTTGAGAAGTCTGTTACCTATAAATCCACTTCCGCCTGTTACTAAAATTGTTTTTGTTTTCATATTATTTAGTTTGTTATACATTATTTCTTTCTTTTATCCCTTACCGATATTTTTTACTATACCATTCAAATAGGCACTATGATCAAGTTTTTTTGTCTTTTATTATCTTAGAGCCTATCCCAAAATTCGATAGGATTATAGCTCTTTTTATCTTTTGATAAACTATGGTCTTCATCCAGAAGGAGAAGATAAAGAAGAAGGAAAATAAACATCCTACAATACTCATACCTGATGAACTATGGGATAAGATTAAAAGTATTTTACCAAACGCGAAACCTCAGAACAGTTGGTAGTCGACCAATTGTACCATACCGAAAAGTGATTGATGGAATTCTCTATGTATTAAGAAAAGAGGATGCCAATGGAAAATGCTACCTAAAAAATATGGTTCTGGTTCTACCTGTCATCGTAGATTTCAAGAATGGAATGGATTAAATGCATTCAAAAAGGTAGGATAAAACTATTGAAAACCTATGATTATCTAGTCGGTATCAATTTGACTTGGCAATCCATCGATAGTATATCTATAAAGTCTCCTTTAGGGGGGCGATGACTGGAAATAATCCTACGGATAGAAGCAAACTAGGCAGAACAAAAAGACATGTTTTAACAGATAAAAATGGAATCCCTATATCTGTTGTAATATAATCTGCTAATACTCCCGATATTAAACTGGTAACAGCTGTAGTTGATAATAGAGTTATCAAAAGACCATCATTTAAAACTAAAAAAACAGGAAGAAGAAGAAGAAAACTTCAACATCTATGTCTTGATAAAGGATATAATTCTGAACAAGAAGAACAAGAACTAATCAAACTAAAATATGTACTACATATTCCTCCAAAGAGAAAAAGAGATGAAAAAGAGGAGATCAAGGTTACAACACTTAATCGCTCAAATCGTAGAAAATATTCTGCAAAAAGATGGGTTATAGAGAGAACCAACTCATGGCACGACAGATTCAGGAAACTGTTTACTCGATATGAGAAGAAGGTGGAAAACTATCTTGGATTAATACAGTTATCCTGTTGTACAATCATTTATAGAAAGATAATTTTGGGACAGGCTCTTAATATAATATTTATTATTAATATAATTTATGTATTTTACACAAGTTATTTAATCCAAAATAAGGTATTTGATCGGATCTTATCAATTCATTCTTGTAATTATATTCTACTTATATTTTTATATTTTTTAATGCAATTATCTTTATTTTTTACATAATGTCATTGAAATGACTTTTTTGAGTAACATATTATTGTTAATTGTTTTAGTTATGTTATGCTTATTCGTTTTGAAAAGAATGAGAATTCTAACAAGTACAATATGTATTTCAAATGAGTAAACATTATAATTTAATATTTTATTTTATAATATGAAATTTTAGAAATTAACTATAAATTTTAGACATTTGTAAGTATTATTTAATTTGCGTGATTTATGGTTATTATATTATTAATCACGATCAAAAAAAATGGTGTCTATTGACCAAATGGTGTAGGTAAATCTACTCCACCATATGTATCTGTTGCATTTGGATCCTTGTCTGCTTTTGGTTCTTCTGTTATTATAAATTGACTGTATGTATATGGGTTGACCATGTTTTCAGTAAATTGTAATTTACCATTTGTTACTTGACCTAAACTTAGTTTATAATTAAATCCCCCTGCATCTACAAGCCATCCTTCAAATACTTTGTCTTGTTTTGGTTGCACAGAAATAGTAGCTGTTATTGTTGCCTTATTGCCTGTTGCATCTACGTTTAATGTACCTATTTTGTCTGGTCCAAAACCTGGTCCAGGATTTTTAGCCTTATGAATGTCTAATGTAATTGGTTTAGCATATGCGTCATGATAGCTTACAAATATGGTGATCATAAATGCAGTAACTATACCAAATAATAACATATTTTTTGAAATCATCAAATGAGAGTGTTATACATAGTATAAATATTAGATCATGTTTTGAAGTTCTATTATCATAAAAAATTTTTCTATCTGGATCGCAATAATGAAGTTCAACATTCCAAAAATTATATAAATTACGCAGTGATTAAAGTCATGTTATTTATTGAATTTACGTTGTAATTTTGTTGCCTAAATTAAAAATATTTTAGATAATCCTCAAATTAGGTTCAGTTTTGAAAAATTTTAATAAGAAATGTATTCTATGTTAAATGTATCTTGTGAAAGTTTTTTTCTCTTAAAATATTCATTAGAAACAAATCCAGAATAAAGAAAATGTCTTTTGTTATATTCTTTATTTTCTTTCAATTAATATTTCTATGTTATAGTTTTAATAATGTTTCTTTATTTCAAATTAAAGGTGTAATAATTCATTCTCTGATTTCTTTGTTTTTAGGTATTGGATTGCAAAAAAATGCGATCTTTTCCTAATGAAATTATTATAATAATTATCTTCATGGATGGGTATAAAAAGCATTACTCTTGAAATGAATATTACATTAATTAAATTTATGATTATATTTAATCTATTGTAAAGTTTTACTTGATCTTGTATTATTGGCCCTCAAATTTTTCTAAATGTTCTGTAATATTTGCATTTTTGATTTACTGATTGTGAAATATATATTCATTGGAAATTTTTTTAAAGATATTATACCAATTAGCACAAGTATGATAAACAATATATCATGATATTTATCATAAAACACAAAAGCTATCTAGTTCCTTGTATTATACTATCTATTCTCAATGTCGCCATTGACCAAATCCAGATTGGTTAATCAGTACAAAAAAGAAAATGATCCAAAAGTAAAGGAAAGACTGCTACTAATTATCAAAGTAAGAGAAGATAAACAAATTCCATTTCGTGTTGTAAAAGAATTACACAGAAGCAATCCCTGGGCTTTTGATTGGTTAAAAAGATATGATAAAGAAGGTTTGAAAGGACTAAAAGATAGAACAAAAGCCGGTAGACCACCTGAACTATCTAAAGATATGGTTTATCAAATTAAAAAGGAACTATCCAACTCTAAACAAGGTTGGACAACAAAACAGGTTGAAGAGTTAATCATAAAGAAAAGTGGTATAAAATATCACTATACCCACATATATTGTATACTTCGAAAATGGGGATTTAAACAGAAGGTTCCAAGAAAAGTACATGTAAACACAGCATCTTTGGAAGAGAAAGAGGCTTTCAAAAAAAGACAGAACAGATACTTGTGGATAAGCAGCAGCAGCAGCAGCAGAAAGATGGATTTGCCATAGTATCACTGGATGAATCATTCTTTTTTTACGATTCTTTGGTAAGACGTGTTTGGATTGATAAAAAGAAAAGACCTGTAGTTAGAGTAACAGGTTCACATCAACATTCATGTATTTTTGGTGCCACAAGTATGAAAGGAAAACAATTATTCAGACAGTATGACAAATTCAATGGAGATACATTCCTTGATTATCTAAAGAAAATACATGCTAAATATCCACAATGCTATTTGTTCATGGATAAAGCATCACCTCATTA
Organism: uncultured Nitrososphaeraceae archaeon; assembly: GCA_963762475.1. Taxonomy (GTDB): domain Archaea; phylum Thermoproteota; class Nitrososphaeria; order Nitrososphaerales; family Nitrososphaeraceae; genus Nitrosocosmicus. The sequence continues at coordinate 107,304 of CAVXKW010000016.1, read as the reverse complement.
CAAATCAAAGAAGGTGTTAAAGTATCTGGAAAAAAACAAGGAAACTCTGATACCGGTATATCTTCCTACGGCGTCACCGGAGTTTATGGTTATGGAAGAGATTTGGAATATGGCCAAACGAGATCTATTTGTTTTGAAATATTATTCATCTTTTGCAGATTTAAAAAACAAGATAACTTTCTACTTTAGAACAAAAAGATTCAATCTTAATATGAAGAACTATTTGCTACGAAATACAATTTAGGAAACATATGCTAATTGGTATAATTATATGATGAATAAACAATTTTATCAACAATTTGAGGAAAGTCTAATAATGGCGTGAATATGAATATTGGTAATTAGTTGAGTGGAAGAAAAAAAATAAAGATCATGATAGTTGAAGATGAACAAGACCTGTTAAATTTGTATAAGGATTATTTAAAAAATAAAGGATACATGGTTTTGGTTACAAATACCACTGCTACTCATATTTTAGATGATTATTTGGAATTCCGCCCTGACTTGATTATTATAGATTATAGGTTACCTGGGGGTAAAAATGGTATAGATGCAGCAAAAGATATCTTGATTCCTTATCCGATGGTATCTATTTTGTTGACTACTGCTTATGAATCTATTAAAGATATTTTTAATAATGAAGAGTTATTTAGGGATAAAAGAATTGAATTGGTTGTCAAACCTATAAAACTAAATATATTGGATAAACTAATTCAAGAAATTTCTAGATAGTTGAATTGTGATCGTAAAAGACTTTATTTGTATTATTTTATATGGAGACTATGCAAAATTATCTTTCTGGAGATAATCCTGTAACTGGATACCTTACCAATCCAAGATAATTCTCCTACTTTTCTCATACTGGTGAACATTTTCCTGAATCTGTTGTGTCATGAATTAGTACGCTCTACAATCGATCTTTTCGCAGGCTGCTTTTTTCAATTTAAATAATGTTATATTATAATCTTGGCTTCTTCCTTACTCATCTTTTTTTCTTTTATAGAATATGTAGTAAATATCCACGTTTAATTAGATCTTACTCTTCAGGTTAGAAATTATATGCCTCATATAAATATAAATGTTGAAGTTTTCTCCTTCATGTTTTAGTTTTAGATTGTATTGATCGTTTGATAACCGTATTATCGACTACATCTGTTACTAGATTAATACTATGTGTGCTCGGTGAAGAAATAAATACAGAGGGGGATTCTTTTTCTACCTATTAAAATGTGTCTTTTTATATCTAGTTTGCTTCTATAAGTGGGTTGTGTCTGGTCATCGCCCCAACCTAAAGGTGATTTTATAGATATATTATCGATGGGCTGGTAGGTCCAATTAATACCTACATTCATCATAGATTTTCAATAATCAAATCCATCTATTTTTGAATATCTCAAAGCTATTTCATTTCCGAAAATGTGATGATTTGTAGAACCAGCTCCGTATTATTTGGGTAACATTTTTCTATTGACACTCTGTTCGTAGCACATAGATAATTCCATCAATCACTTTTGGTATGGCCGAATTGGTCGACCAATGGTCTTGAGTGGATTCTCCTATAGGAAAATACTTTTAAGATCATTCTAGAATTCATAGGAATCTTTGATGTGGTAAAATGTTTATCTTTTTCTTATCTTTTCCTACTGGCTGAAGGCTACAGTTTATCAAGAGGAAAAGATATAATCCTATCGAATTTTGGAATGGGCTCTAAACGGGAAATAAATGGAATCTTTCTAGATTCAAATTTTAATTCAATAGTTTAAGTTTTTGAAAATCTGTGGAATTAATAAACTATTTAATTGAATTTATTTTGAGTTAAAATTGATATTTTCTTTAAGAACTATTTTATATAGTAACATTTGTATGTACAAATAAAATATTTTTCCATTAATTTGTTTATTTTATTGATCTAGTTCGATATCTTTTATATCTAATAGTCTTTTTCTTAATGTTATTATGTTTATGTTGGCCGATTGGGCAATTCTTGATTGAGAAACTTTTTCTTTTTCTTTTTTGCATACTGTATATAAAACAGCTGCAGCCACAGATAACGAATCCTTTCCAACAAATTTTTCATTTTTTCTAACAGATATTAATATATCTAATGCCTTATGTGCAGTAATTTCGCTTATTTGGGATTCACTAGCTATTTTATGTAAAAACATTGCTGGATCTGATGGTACAAATGTAATTTTAAATTCTCGTGACAAAATGCGATAACACCTTGCAGCAAAAATTTCATTTCCATTTACTATTTTTGATAACTCCGGTAACGTTCTAGGAAGATTTATTTTTTTACATGTGATATAAATACATGCAATCATCATTTCTTTAATTGAACGTCCTTTTATAAGACCTGAATCTAGTGCTTTTTTATAATATGAAAATGCTTCTTCGATACAAGCATAAGTAAGGGATAGTTTATCTTTTAAACGATTTAATACATCAATAGCTATTTTTAAATTTCTTTTCTCATTGGAATAGCTGACAATTTTATTTAAAAACTCCATTTTATGATGGGTTTTTTTATTTATACTTTCATTTGCATTATATCTATAAGAATCTGCTATGACCGTGGATATTCCCTGATCATATAAAGTTAGTGAATAAGGTAAAGCCGTATTTGTATTATTTGTATTTTTGTATGTTGCTGTTTCTAATTCTGCATCGTTTATTTTGTCTTTTATTACTATTCCGCACATGCTACAAATTTTTTCGCCATTTTCATAGTCGTATATTATGGAATGAGTATGATTCTTATTGTTGTGTATTATCGATGTTGAATGTATACAACTTTTCATTATACAACGACAATAGTAATTATATGACTTTAATACAATGTATACATTACATCTAATTAATCAAATATTCTACTTTGAGTTACATATAGTTACAAATTTAAAGTATTACTTGATAAATATATTATTGACGGAACGATCCTCTGATAATTCTTCGTCCGTTAGATCTTTTCGAATTAATAAAAGTTTTGCAGAAATATTAAATAATGAAGCAGATCGAATGGGGATCTCTGTTAACGCAATGATGAATTCTATTCTTAAACAGTATACAGAATTTACTAGATTCCAATCCAAGTTAGATATGATAGTGATAAATAGAGAAATGTTTAAAAATGTCTTGGATCATTTAAGTGAAGATCAATCTTTTAATTTGGGGTTAGATCAGGGCAAGAATTATCCGAAAGATGCTATTTTATTTTGGAAAAAACATATATCATTAGAAATTATTATTGAATATATAGAAAAGATTTTGTGCATATATGGTCAAATTGGAACATATGATGAAATGTTTGAATCAACAAGTAGGATAATCGTCATCCGACATAGATTGGGTATAAATGGATCAAAATTTTTAATGGGTTTCTTAATCTCTTTATTTAAAAGTACTATAGATTTAAGATGTGATTTGCAAATTACGGATTATTCTATTAAAATTCAATTATTGATTAAATGAATATTACTAAATTTTAAAATTTTACATCGAACTTAATACTTTAATAAAATACTTTGGGTCAAATTTTTCCTATGTTTGCTATGCAAATTTCCTATTCTTAAACGCTCACCGTAAATTTGATTGACAAAAAAAACTTTAAATTAAAATTGTTGGTTTTTGTAATCTATTAAATAGTTTAAAATTGAATCATATCGATTCTTATTGTATGGATATTCTAAATTTTCAAATACTAATAATATCTCGCTGAAAAGTCAATTCTTCAATGATGTATATAGAACAATGACAATTAGATTATTATCCATGTTTGCCAAATTTAAGTTATGATTGTATGTAAGAAATAGTAATACATATAATTTCAATTTTTAATGGGTTTAAAAACATATTTGTAAATAATCAACTCTAAAGAATGGCTTTAATCTATTTGTAAACTTTTTTTATTTACGCCAATGTAAATTTAATAATATATTGGAGAAGATGTGCAAGTAATATTGTAAATATATTTTTTAGCCTAAAATTATTTAACAGCCGGAAAGAATTTAAATGATTATTTCTTCTACTAATATGATGAAATATACTCCTATATTACTACTTTCTGTACTTTCGGTATTATTAATACCAATAATACAAAACGCTCATGCACAGAATCCGTTAGACCAATTAATTGGTGGAATCAAAAATTTAACATCTACTGCAAGTAAGGCCGTTAACAATACCGCAAAACAAGCAGGACAAGCAGCAGACAATGCTACAAAATCTGCAAGCAAAGCTGGTGAATCTGCAAGCAAAGCAGCAGACAATGCTACAAAATCTGCGGGACAATCAGTAAACAACGCAGCTAAATCTGCAAACAGTACCTGCAAGCAAAGCAGCAGACAATGCTACAAAATCTGCAAGCAAAGCTGGTGAATCTGCAAGCAAAACAGCAGACAATGCTACAAAATCTGCGGGACAATCAGTAAACAACGCAGCTAAATCTGCAAACAGTACCTGCAAGCAAAGCTGGACAAAATAATTCTGTTGGTGCAGCTATAGAGAATACTTCAAAAGCTGTAGGGAATGCATTGCAAAAAGGCATATCTGGCATTATGAATATGGGAAACCATACAGCAAAATAACAACTATTTTTAAATAAAAAATTTAAGATAGATTTTTAATTATCTTTAATTATCTTTAATTATCTTTAATTATCTTTAATTATCTTTTTTTTTTTATTTTATTATATAACATTTTATCTTACGTCAAATAGAGTATCGTAATTTTATTTATTGATCTGGTTTGATTGTCTACTATTTTTTGATAGCTTTATTTATGTAAAAATATTTTATAGTTGAAAAATTGGGATATATATTATTTCGATTTAATATAAATTTGTAATTTTATTTAAAATTTGATTGAATTATTTGCATCAATGTTTAAAAATGTAATCTGATTATAACAAACCATGCTAGAAAATATTTCATTAAGAACCATCATCTTTATATTAATTATTTTAATAATTGTAATTTTAATTATTCATTTTCTTGCTCCTTTGATATTGTTATTAATTGTAATTGGTGTTGGTTTTTATGTTTATCAAAGATATTATAAAAAGAAGTGGTAGCAAATTAAATGATATTCTAATTTATTTCGGTTTTATATCGATAATTGTTCAAAAGTTTTATTCATTTTTCGTTCGTGACATTCTAACTGATTTAGTTATTTTCCATAGTTAGCACTTTTAACGTCTTTCTTATAACCGTATAAATTGGCACTTATCTTTTTATTAAAATGAACTATTATATGTCTTAATTATACCATCAAAATTTCTTTAAATTATTATTCTAAAAAATAGTTTTATGGTCGATATGTGAATATAAGAAAAATTGAATATTATATTTTAGATTTTATGAATAATTGTTAAACTATTCCATCTGAAATCCTTTATTCTATATATTGTATTGAAGTTATTTTGCTTAATCTATAACAAATTATCTTGTGGTAACGGTATTAAATTCTCTAATAAATTTGTATACGGGTAAAATAAAATATCATCTTAATCCTTTGATTTTTGTTAATTTATGAATAAAGATTGAATTTGTTTTATAATATATTTTTTATTTTGAAATTAATTTAACAAAAAAAATTGTATAAGCGCCCGGGCCGGGATTCGAACCCGGGTCGAAGGAGTGACAGTCCCCCATACTGGACCGGACTTTACAATGCAATAAATGCATTTCTATACTACCCGGGCACTTCAAATTTGTTTATCTTAAAACTAATTAAAACGTTTTGATTTTCTACTCGATTTTAATTTATTTTTCATTAATAATCTTATATCAAAAGTATTAATTTAATAAAATTTTTAACAAGTTTAAATTAAAGTTTCATTAAATTTTATATGTGCTAGATAGGGCTGATAATGACTTTCAATCTGTTTTTTTTGAGCTAGCTGGTGATCTGAGATTGTGTATGCTAGCAAAATTATCGACCAGACCATGTCGTTTATCTCAACTAGCAAATGAATTAAATGCAACTATGCAAGAATCACATAGAAATATCAATAGATTAATTGATTCCGGACTAGTAAAAAAAACTGGTGAAGGTGATCTTTTATTGACTCCTTATGGTGAAATTATTGTAAATTTAATACCTAACTTTAATTTTCCATTTGTTCATAAAGAATATTTTCAGGAACATAGTTTGGCTACTCTTCCATTAAAGTTCATTCATAGAATTGGATCCCTCAACAATTGCGAGGTGGTGATTGGTGTAATGGCAGTACTGCAACGATGGAAAATGATATATAATGCATCTCAAGTTTACATAAAGGAAATTATTTCTCAAGTTCCAGTGGACTTAATTGAAACCCTTGCCGAACGTATAAATAACAATGTAAAGTTTTCGTATATTTTTCCTCAAGATGTAGTAATTCCTAAGGGAAGAAATGAATTGTTAAAAAAATTTGGATGGACAAATATGATATTCAAGGGAATGGTGGAGCGACGTCTAGTTAGTAAAGTTAGTACTGTGGCTGTATTTACTGAAAAGGAATCTTGTATATCATTTCCTACATTAAAAGGGGATCCTGATCTAAACGTGATGTTTTATAGTAGAGACAAATCATTTCATGATTGGTGTGAAGATTTCTTTAATTATGAATGGGGCAGAGCGAAACAATTTGATGAGTCTAAATTGAGTGCCGAAATTTAGCTCCTTTCATTATAATTTGAATCAACTTTTTATATTTGTTATAGTTCTTATTAATATGTGCCAGAAGCCTTTGTGCTAATGAATGCAGAATTAGGTAGCGAAGAATCAATTATTAATGAATTGAAGAAAATAGATTTGATAAAACATGTTTATCAAGTATACGGTGTCTATGATATAGTGGCTCTTGTAGAAGGCGATACTATGGATAAAGTAAAAGAAACTATTACATGGAATCTACGAAAATTAAATGGAGTCAAGTCTACGCTGACCATGATTGTCATGGAATAGTAACATTTACTTTAATTTATCGATAGTAACTTTAATTTATATCTATTATTTTCTTATTAATAGTGCGTTTATTTTCTAAAAAAAGCGAGAAAGATGATAAAAAGAAAAAATGCAAATACTGCGATATGGTATTTGATGATGATGAGCGGTTAAAGCGACATGTTAGAAAAGCTCATGACGAAAAAAATAGTGATATGCCAAACTTTAATCCTTTTGGAACATAATACAATTAATATTATGTAGTTTTATTTAGTTTAATTTTATATAGATGTTAAAATGTTCCCTATTAATGATGATGCTCCTAAATCTAAAGATATACCTTTCGTCAATTATGGGTTGATTGGCCTTAATGTAATTATTTTCATTTATGAAGCAATAGTTACATCATATTTTTCTAATAATTTGGTTAAATTTGAGTTATTTTCAAACTATGGAGCTATTCCTAATCTCCTACTAGCGGGAAAAAATCCTTTTTCGTTATTTAGCTCTATGTTCATGCATGCAAGTTTAGTACACTTGATAGGTAACATGTTTTTTCTTTATGTTTTTGGAGATAATTTGGAAGGTCGTTTCGGGCACTCGAAATATCTGATTATTTATTTAATCATGGGAGTTATCGCATCTTATGCTCAAAGCATTTATTCTGTATCTACGGGTAGCGGTAACGTGCCTGCGATAGGGGCCTCTGGTGCAATCTCTGGAGTTCTTGCTGCATATTTGATCTTTTACCCGCGATCTAAAATCCATACTATTATTTTTGCATTTCTAATAACTGTATTAAGAATTCCAGCTTTGGTTTTTGTTCCTATTTGGTTTATAATGCAGCTTATATTCGCATTAATTGGTCAATCCGGTGGTGTTGCATATCTTGCCCATATCGGTGGATTTTTAGCAGGCCTTGCTGCAGCTTATATATGGAAATTTGTCGAACATATATTTAAAAATCCTTTTTCTCAAAAAACCGAACTATCCAATACTATTCCGAACACTAGCGAAATTATAATAGAGGATCCTTTGCCGGAAATTATTCGTGGTACTAATTTTATAGATGTAATTGTTAATGTCAAAACTAATATTTTAATTTCTGAAATCCATGCAAAAATTGATAGTTCGTCTTCTATCTTGCTGATAAGTATACCAAAAATAGATAAATCTTACTCTATATCTCTTCCAAAATTTGATAATTTTGCAAAAATTTTGTCTACATCAATTAATAATGGAATTATTAAAATTAGGATAACAAATATTCCATAAAAGTAGTATAATACTCAAATAGATTTATAAGATATTCTTCTGTATTCGTTAATATAATGTCTCAAAATCGGCCTCCAAATATTGGCGGAGGAAAGATTTCCCGTAGGGACTTTTTAAAATTACTGGCAGCGGCAGGTACCGTGATGACTTTTACTCCTTTTGTTGATTGGGGAAAATTTTTACCTAATCCTAAAGATGCTAGTGCTGCTAGGGCAAAAGTGGAATTGCCAGATGGCTCGCAAGCAAACGTAAAAACATTTCAAATTAATCATTCCGAGGCAGTCATTTATCCCAAAACAAATGATCCCGTTTTGAATGTGGAATCATTTAGAACGTGGCAATTTATCAGACTTCCTGAAGAATTAGGTGGTAAGAAGAATGATCAATCAGCTTTTCGTATGTACAGCATGGTATGTTTACATTTGTGGTGCTTGTGGAAGTATTGGCCAGAAGAGGGACGAAAAAGAGGTGAATGTCCATGTCATGGATCAATGTATGATCCTATGACTGGGCAAGCCTTTGCTGGACCTGCATCCTTACAAGCTCCTCCATCGAATGTTTTACCTATGTTGGATTTAGATGTGGATAGTAACGGTGATATTTGGATAAAGCCACCTAATTGGTCCCCATCAGGTAATGGTGTGGTAGGATATGGGCGCTACCTTAGCTAATAGAGATAATAGCCTTGTACGGCTAATCAAGTGGATTTACGCCGGAGTAGACCGTACTATTTTTATGGGGCTAAAATTCACATTTCCGTCTAAATTTGTTAGCCCTCTGGGCTTTTTGGGGATGTTAACTTTTGTAATGTTTATGATTTTGGGTATCACTGGAGCACTTTTGATGTTGTGGTATGAACCAATTCTTAATAGAGCTTGGGACAGTGTTCATAAAATAAATGATACCATTCCTTATGGTTTCCATATTCGGAATATTCATTATCATGCATCTAATGCTATGGTAATGCTGGCACTTTTGCACATGTATTATCAATTCTTTAGTGGCCGGTATAAAATTAGAAATGAGATTTTGTGGGTATCTGGTGTAATTATTGGTGTTTTAACAATTCTTGAGGCCTTCACTGGATATGATATAATTTTTAGTGAACGGGCGGAATTGGCTATTTCTATTGCTGCCTCTTTAACGAATTCTATTCCTATAATTGGACCTGATATGATGCATGCTTTTTTTGGAGCAGGATTTCATGATTTCATCCTTAGATTTTATGCTTTCCATGTTTTCTTTTTACCCATTGCATTATTGGGATTAATGGTAATACACTTTCCAAGATTTTTGGTATTTGATGTTCCTATGGTAATGGCAGTGTCAGGTGCTGTTATGCTTGTGGGTGGAGTATTTCCTGTAGATTTGGGTCTAAAGTTTGATCCAAATGTTCCGCCAGGCATTTCAGTTCCTGAATGGTATTTAACAGGATTATATGCCTTTTTAAGAAGTGGATATGATAAATTTACTACTGGTGTTGGATGGCCTGGACTTTTTATATTGACGTTAGTGATTATGCCTTTTATAGATAAATATAAGAAATTCTCATGGAAAGACAGGCCCATTATAGCAGCTCTTGGAATAACAAGTATAGCTCAGATTATGGTTACTACATACTGGGGATTCTATATCAATCCTGATATAACAAAGTCTTTGCTTGACCGTTTGATGATCGATCCTGTCTTTCTCTATACAGTTATGGCTTTGCTGGTTCCTTTGTCGTTTGGGTTTACCTATTTGATGATTAAAATAGCTAAAAATGCTGAAATGAATGCTAAAAAACAAAAGAAATCTGCTGAAAAAAGTGCTATACAATTACCCGAAAAATGGTTATACATAATATTTGTATGCTTAATTGGATTTCAGGTTTACTTGAATATTGCAACATATTACGCACTTTTAAGTGGTATGAAAAACTTTTCATTATTTTTAGTTGGAATAATAATGCTTGTTTTTGCTGGAATGTTCCATCTGTATAGATATGGTAAAAATCTTCCAAAATCCAACGTTGAAGTTGTATCTTCGCAAGGACCGCTTACTAGCCTTTCGTCATATGGTAATAAAATGTTGGGAAAAGATTCGTCGAAAAAACCACTTTCTGCTCCAGTCATCTCTAATCAATCCTCGCTGCCTGATAATTCATCTTCCTTGAAAAAAGAACAATCTGCCAAATCGCCTGAGATAAAAGCATCTAAAAATACAAAGTCTTCTAACACCGATACCTCAAATTAATTTTTTTTTAAATCTATATTTTTATTTTATCGTTAAAATTGTATTGTAACATTGCATTTTTAGTACACAATTGAAACATTTCATACTGTTTTTTTTTATGTTAATAAATCATAAAAATATTTATTATCTTTAATAACTATTTATAATGATTGGAACAAATTAAAAATTCTCAAATAGGGGGTATTAGTATTGTTTGTTTTATCGTGATTGTAGTTGTAAGTTTATCATATTATCAGTTTTTATTTTTGCCTGCTTATAATGCAAAACCTGTGGTAGCTGACATTATTTTACATCCTCTAAAAACAACTCAGATTAAAATCGCTGTAGGTTCATCACAACAATCACAAACTAATAATTTTGAACCTAAACAAATAAATGGAGAATTGGGTGTATCGAATAAAATTGTATGGACAAATACTGATTCAGTACCTCACTCAGTTACTAGTGATAGCAATTATGTGGATCCAATAAATGGAAAGTTTAATTCTATATCTACTATTGGATTAATACCACCTAAAGGTACATATACCTTCACATTCACTCAACCCGGTGAATATTCTTATCATTGCGAGCCTCATCCATGGATGCACGGTAAAATAACTATTACAAAAAGCTTTACTTAGGACCTTTTTTTATTTTTATAAATTTAATGTCTGATGCTATTTCTTTATGTTCTTGTATTAGAGTGGCTCTGAATTTTACTCCAGTTTCTGTTTTTTTAGGGATGTGCTCTGTGAAAGCTTTGAATCTAATCAATTTGGGATCTTTAATTTCTTTTTTAAAAATGGATAACCTTGCATAAGGGTGGTTCATTTTTTTATCATCTGCCTCATAATAGGTAAATACATCTGACGTATCCTCTATTTGAGAATTAATACTTATGCTATCAAACCTTCCTGTGTATTTTATTTCTATTTTTCCCTCAACTTCTATTTTTCCCTCAACTTCTTTTTTTATAATTTCTAAATCAATGCTTTTATCTTTAGGGGAATTTTTATTTTCCATACTTTATTGTGTGACCAATTATTAATTTAATATGTTTTACTTTCTATTTTTAAATAATTATTGACTCAAGTTGTATTATTTCTATATTGATGAATGAATAAATTGAACTATTATTTTATGTGTTGTAGTTTGCATTTATTTTTTACACCGAGTATAAACATAAAACATTCTTATTCTATTTTTGATATAGCAAAATGGCGTTTTAGTTTTATAAACTATGAGATTGATAAAGATATGTCTTTATCATTTGATGCAACAGATACAAATCCTGTCTAAATGATTTGGATTAATTCAAATTATTCTGATATACTTTAATTCTTGAATATAATATCAAAATGTTATTTTTATAATGCTGTTCTAAAGTAGATTGATATATATAGAAATTTATCCTTTCTAATATTCTGTATTTGATAGGATATATATCGTATCATTCCCTATGGCGAAAATGTGGTAGATCGTACAATATATCTCAAATTGTGATTCTGATATTTTAACATGAGACTATAGTTTGTACCTGTTTGTTATGAAGGTTGGTATGTCTTACTATACTCATGATATATAGTATGCTAAAAGCAATTGGTCATGCGTGACATAAATCCATTAGAGAAAGGGGGTGCCTATCCCAGACATTGATGCAGATGTAAGATGAGGAATATAATCCTACAAAGGATAACTATTGAAACATCTAAATTTAATATGTACAACATATATAACCGTTGTAATTGCTACTAATACTCAAGACATCAAGATGACTGATTCTTTAATTTATATTTTCTTTACCACAAACAATGTACAATAATCCAATCCATGTTATAAATACAAGAAACTATGAAGATGGTAAAAAATATTGTGAACGGATCTAGTTTGTTCGGTGAAAAGGTACAAAAAATCCCTCCAAAAGGAGATGTCCTAAGTTTTTATGAATCCGGTATAGATCATGATATACTTAATCGAAAAAGATATCTATCGAATCGTTGACAATATCTATCCAATTTGTATTTGTATTGATCTGTTGTCATCGCGTGGATTTTACGATATTTGCAATTGTACCCATCTGTTTTTGATCTTTCGACCATGATATAATATGATTAATAAGAATAAATTCAATCCAAAACTCAAAATATAAATACTTGGAATAGGGGACAAAATGATGGATATGGGATATAGCCCTATCATTTAATGTCTATTTGATAATATACCCTTTATTTTCTTTTTCTATGAAATATTTTTGATAATATATTTATTAAAATGATTTCTTGTAGTTAATTTCTATTAACACACTTTTCTAAATCTTTTCCAGCATCCTTTGGAAAATCTCAAAAGTCGATGCAAACATTAATCAATATTTTTTAGTTTGGTTGATATTTTTAGTTATGGTCTCTTAACAGCTGTGTAAACATAGAGGTACACCCTTCTGTAAAATATTTGTGATCGCTTTGCCATAATTTTTATTATATATATTTGTCCACTAGCTGATTATTTGTCATAGTGATAATAACAATCTAAAGGTATTACAGTATCAAAACAAACACAACTATTTTACAATAAGATATAGCGTATCTTTTACACAGCTCTTAACGGATAATTTTTAAATGTGAAATTAAGAGTTCAAAGTTTGTTATTGTATTAAAAATTTTTAGTATAGTTTTTAATTGTGTTGTTCATTTTTATTTAATCATCGTCCACTTTCTTATATCTTCATTAAAAATGAAAAATCTTGTATTATTTTGGCTATCTTGATCCTTGTGTTTGTCAAACCTGTTATTTGTTATTTTTTCTTCCTTTATCTCATGGAATCTGTATATTTCATCAAGATTTTCTATTGATATTTCAATTCTTTCTAATCCTTTGATGAAGTCGATATCACTTTTTTGATTTAATATAAATACAACTCTTCTAAGTATTTTGGGTTCTTGATGTTCTTTATCAATTTTAAATATTTCAGTAATTACTAATTTGAATCTTAATCCTTTTTTCCCTCTTCTTTTTTTTATATTCTTTATTATTTCTATCAAAAATGACCATTTTTCAATCGAAATAATGTCAAAAAATGGAATCTCATCATCTTTTATGAATTCTATTTCTAAAATACTCGCAAATTCAAAATCGTTATCTATATTGAATTGATAAATATTATATCCTTCAAATAAATTATTGATTACTTCTGTTTCTCCCAATGAAAGGCCGGAATAGTTAATTAATATTTGAAACAAAATCTAATTTTTATTTGAATCCTGTACTTAATAAAAAAAGAGATACCCTTACTGGTTTACCAGTGGTGTTTTTCGTCGGGTATCATGCCTATCTGTTCTGTTTGGAAATATTTCTCCAACTCTTGTGTCCATTTTTCTTTAGCAGACTGACCACCAAGACCCTTTCTTCTTAACCAAAATGCGATTACAGACAACAAAAACACTGCAAATAACATTGTTCCAAAGATGTATATCATTACATCGTAAAAAAGCGGGTCGTATTGAGGCCCAATCTGCAAGCCTACGTGACTACTTGTCTGAAAAAGTACGCTTAACAAGCTCATTATACTATGAGCAAGAAAACTAAAATATATACATTTTGGTTTATATTTTAAAAAAATCAATAATATATAAAATTTATAAGAAATCAGAATAACCTATTATTTTTATCAATATTTCATCTTAATTTCTTCTCTGTTATTCATATATTTTTGAAGTACTGTGGGAATTTTGATTGTCCCATGAGATGTTTGATAATTTTCCATAATGGCTACCATAGTTCTTTGCAAAGCTACTAGTGTACTATTTAGTGTGTGGACGAGTTCTGTTTCCTCATTTGGATTATTTCTATATCTTATTTTTAGGCTTCTGGATTGATAATCCGTACAGTTTGAACAGGAACAAATTTCTCTATATGTGTTTTGAGCTGGAAACCATGCTTCTATGTCATATGTTTTGGCTGACACTTTGCCTAGATCTCCTGAGCATAACACTATTGTTCTAAAGGGTATTTCTAGAATTTCGTAAAATTTTTCAGTTGTTTCTAATAATTTTTGATGTTCATCTGCTGATTCTTTGGGGTTGACAAATACAAACTGCTCTACCTTTTCAAATTGATGTACTCTAAAAATTCCTTTCATGTCTTTACCATGTGCTCCTGCTTCTTTTCTAAAACATGGACTTATACCTGCATATCTTAGTGGTAATTTTTTTCCGTCTAGAATTTCGTTCATATGCATCGATGCAATGGAGTGTTCAGATGTACCAATCATGTACAAATCTTCACCCTCTATTTTATATATCGTATCTTCAAAGTCATTTAAAATAACTGCTCCTTCCATTGCTTCTTTTTTAATCATATAAGGTGGTTGGATTATTGTATAATCTTTTTCTATTAGATAATCTATTGCAAAATTGGTTAGAGCTAGACCTAACTTTACTAAATCGTTCTTTAGAAAAAAGAATCGAGCTCCAGCTATTTTTCCAGCCCTTTCTAAATCGAACAGATCTAATTCATTTGCTATTTCTATATGGTTTTTAATTTTTTGAGAAGGTATATTTTTATTCATTTTTTCTTGGATGTTTTGTGTATTGTCTAATCGCAAATTGATGTTGTCAAGAGAGGAGGTTTTGCTGAAAATTTTTATAACTATATTATCATTTTCATTTATTCCTATCGGAACTGAATTATGAAAAAAGTTGGGTATTATTGAGTATATTTTATTGTATTTGTCATCAATAATTTTTGTTTCTTCTTCAATTTTTTTAATTTTTGATCCAATCTCGTTCATTTTTTCTATTTCATCGTCAGTTTTTGTTTTGTTTTTTCTTTTTATGGATATATCTTTGGCTATTAGATTTTTATCATGATATAAATTTTGTAATTCGATTTTTACTTGACGTCTTTTTATATCAATATCTATAAGCTCGTCTATTGGCATATCGATATTTCTATTTGATAGCATTTCTTTAATCGATTTTGGATTTTCTTTTAAAATTTTCGGGTCAATCATTTCTAATCACATCTTTAATAATACCTACATGCTCTATTATTTCCTCAATTGTATTTGACATAGTTTCTATACTGTCCCCTTTTTCAATATTTGATTTGAATTTTAAACTTAAAAGAATTGATTTTTTTGTATCTTTCATCTCTAGATTCAAATTTTCCGGAAAATTTATGTTATCAGGCAATAATGATTTGTAGATTGCCTCTGAAATTTCTTGATCTTCGCATCTTATTTCGATATTGGAATTGATATTAAGTATGGGATATCTTTTCATTTATAATTATTTTTTTTACAGATGCTAAAAAATCTTCTAGATCTGTAAATGAAATTTTAATATTTATTTCGTTTCTTTTGATATTTGATATGTCTTGTTTGTCTAATGTGCGTTGCAATTTTTCTTTTATATCGTTTAAATCATATTCGCACAATTTTGTTTTAGTTATGATTATTTTATAGTATTCATCAGAATCTACTATTCTCAGACATATTAACCTGTCAGCAAAAGAAATGGATCTTTTAAGAAATGATATAAATTGATTTGCATTTTGTTTATTTATTATTCCTTCTCCATTGATGAATAATGTTTTTTTATCGTCATTGAATCTCCATTTCTCTTCAAATATGTGAGAACTTATTTTTTTTATATAATTGTTATATTCTATTACCATTTTGTCTATATTTTTGCTTATCTCCTTCCTTTCTCCCATACATAATGAAAAAGCTAGTCCAATTTTCTCTGCGTCGATGAATAAATTGATTATTTTTTCAAAAGTTCTTGCATTTTTCAGAAATCCGTCTGGTTCTTCATTGGTTAATATGTAATTATATCCAAATAAAAGGTCCTCAACTATTGACGTATCTTTAACTTTTGTATTTTCTTGTAAAAATCTAGAAATCGTTTCACAAATACTGATAAACTCTTTTTCATTTAATTCATTAAATAGTTTAGTATTTCCATAATTATCGATTAATATTTGTGAATCTTTGATTATTTTTAAACTTGTATCGATATTCCAAGTTATTCCTTTTATAAAATGAAGCGTATTGTTTTCCAATACTTTATTTATTGGCATAGATTCTTTTTCATATACAACTAGCCCTTTTTTTTGTTCTATTAAATTTGTATCTAATGATGATTGTAGTATTTCTTTATTTAATCCTGTTAATGATTTATCTTTTCCTGCATCTTGCTCTTTTGAAATAGCTGAGATTATTGGAAGGTAAGATATTTTGATTGAATCTCTGTCAAAATTTCTAACTATCAAATACGTTAAGCCTGACGTGCTTATTTGGGTTTGTCCATTTACATCAAAAATCCATGGATTTATTATGTCATTGTAAACATTTTTATCCGTTTTTGGAATTTCATCCGTATTTAAAAATAAAAATGTATTTGGTTTTAATGTTTTATTTATTTGATTAAATATTTCACAACTAAAGTCTACAAAAATATGATAATCATAATTTTCATATACTATTTCATCAAAATTTTTTGCAAAAATGCCTAAATTACATCTTGTAATTGCATTTCCTTGTGTATTGAATATAGATTTTAAAAAAATAGAAGCACTTACTATTCCATCAACAGTAGAATTCGCAAAAATAAGAATATTTTTTTTTTGTTCTATCTCTTTAAGAAGTATTTGACTTTTATTAAATAAATAGTTTTTTAGTTCTTTCTCACCCATTATTTCATTCTAACTTTGCAATTACCGATTTGTACTTCCAATTTTGAGGTATTTTTGATACTCTTTTGTAATATCTTGATAATCTATGTATTTTAGATTCTATTAGCTCTAAAGATCTCACATTTCTTTTGTCACTATTGTGATCGCTTAAATGCTTCTGTAATCCTAATGCTTTGCGAAGTAGCCTCTCCAAGTCCTCTGGCATTGTTTTTGTTATATTGTTTTCTTCAAGGATCTGTGTTATGGTTTTTCCTACGATTGGCTTTACCAATGGTACTGCAAATTCATCTCTCAGTCTTAGTCCAATTTCACTTGCACCCATTCCGTCCTTTCCGAAATTTACTATTGTCGATACTATTTCTTCATTTGAAATTGTCCAGGATGGGGCATTTTTGGATGTGGGTCTATTTGTATGAGATTTTCCATGTGTATGGGCATGAGTTCGCGCCATTTCTATAATTTTATATGAAAATATACATATCTTAAATGTTATTATTTTATTAGAGATTTATTTTTAAGGATCTGTGTTACTACTTTATTTGTAATGGAAAAGAGATGGATTTCTATCATATTGGTTAGTCTGGATAGGCTAAATTTTTAATCCGTGATTGATCCATACCAATACTATAAAATAAAAATCGTGAGGTTTTTCAGATAACATAAAGGTTATATAATTCCTATCTGAGTAAGTTTTAATATGAATAAGGCTTATTCAATGATCGCGGCTTTTTCATTAGTTTTAGGCGCTATGATTCTATTACCTGCTCTTAACCTTGCATTTGCACAGTATGGTTCTGCAGGAAATACTGGTGGTATAACTCTTGAAGAACAACTTAAACTAGCAAAAGAAAAACTTGCTAATGCCCAACAAGCTGGTGCTTATGGTTCTGGTACCTCTATGTTTGGATACAATCTTGATAATACTATGATAATGATTATCATCATTGCTGTAGTATTCGGTGCAATTTCAGCTGCATTCTTCGCTATGGGTAGAAGTAAAAAAAGACCAATTGAAGCATCTGTTGATGGGTATAACACTGATGGTGGTGGCAGTGGTAAATTCTGTACAAGTTGTGGCGCACCAGCTGGTGGTACAAAGTTCTGCGGAAATTGTGGAACTAAAATCTAATTTTTTTTTCTTTCATTTAGGTTATATTTGGATAATAATGGTTTTGTTCGGTAAGCTTATAAAGGATGCTTTGTTATTTAATTTATGAGCGAACATAGTACAAATACTGCTAAATCCGAAAATCCTGCTAGTTATATGAATATGAGTGAGCAGACATTAGAAAAAACTTTAGATGCGGTAAGAGACAATCTTATAAAATCTATAGATGAATATGTTAAAATTCAACCTCGATTTTTACAAACTATAACTGATTTTCAATTGGATTCTATCCAGTCTTATAAAGATACTATAAATAAGACTATTTCATCTCAAAAAAAGTTTTTAAAAGAATTTGTAACCGTATCTCAATCTAAACCAAATGAAACATATCAACAATTATTTAAAAGATCCAATGAAAATATTGATAATTTTGTGAAAGCATTCTATGCTGGTAATAATTATAATTTTGATACAATCGATAATAGCCGTGAGAATTTGAAAAGCTATCATAAAGCTATTGATACTTTCAATCAGTATAGTACAAATGCTTTTGATGCTTGGATGTCTTTCGCAAAATCCTTCTCAAATCATCTGTAATTTGTTATTTTAAATTGGATTTAAACTTTTAAATCCTTAAACTTTATGTTTTATTGTCTTGCTAGTTTTGTGTAATAAATGTAAAATGAACTCTGCTGTTTTCAAGAGAAATTACTCGGGTGAGACTCTTTGTAAAACATGCTTTTTGTCCTCCATAGAGTCTAAGACATTACATACCATTTCAAAATATAATATGATTGAATACGGGGAAAGCGTGGCTGTTGGAGTTTCCGGAGGAAAAGACAGTCTTTCCTTATTGTCTATTTTAAAAAAAATATTAAAGAAAAATAATCACAATGATCTAATAGCAATAACTATTGATGAGGGTATTGATGGATATAGGGATGAGTCTATTCAACTTGTAAAAGATCATTGCAAAAAAATTGATATCCCTCTAAATATTTTTAGCTATCGCGATTTATTCGGATCTACTATGGATGAATCAATGTTACATAGGCCTTCAAAAAAATTAAGTTCGTGTTCAATGTGTGGATCCTTTAGACGACGGGCTTTAGATGTTGCGGCAAAATCTGTAAAAGCGGATATTATAGCAACGGCACACAATTTGGATGATCACATTCAAACTTTTATGATAAATTTGCTTTCTGGAGATATCGATAGAATCGGGTGGATGTTCCCTGCTCCTCTCTTATATGATGATGGGTTGAAAAAAATAAAACCTTTTGTAGAGCTGTATGAAACGGAAATTGTTTTTTATGCATTTCAATCTGAAATCGAATTTCAAGCAGAACAGTGTCCATATATGAATGAGAGCATTCGTTCTGATTACCGAGTGTTTTTTAATGAATTGGAAAAAAGTCATCCGGGTATAAAATATAATTGCTTTAATGCTGTGAATAAACTCTCTAAAATTATAAAGAATTCTAAACAAAATGTAAAAATCAAAAAAAACTGTTCAAAATGCGGTAATTTATGTAATGGTGAAGTTTGCTCTGTTTGTAAAACCATTTTCCTATTGGAGACGTAGTATTAAAATTATCATTGTATTCTCTTTTCTTTTTTGGATGATTGCCACCAATCCAAATAATCTTCATTTTTATAAATTCTTTCTTTGTTCTCATTTAATTTGTCATGCAATTCTTCAAATTTCTCTCTGGTTGCATATAATCCACATCGTTTACACACAAAATTCTTTGTAATTCCGTCCAGACCAAGATCTCCTCCACACTCAGGACATATTTTGACCAATAGTTTTATTGCAAAAGGATTATAGAAAAATGTTTTTATTTATAATAGAATTAATTATATTTTAAATTTTCAAAATAAATTCGGTTTAAAAGATCTCGGCATATGGACTTTTATCTTCATCCCAATTACATGGTCAGTTCGCCCATCGAAAGCCATATGCCGAGATGATAAATGATAATAAATTTTGATTATATAATGTATTATTATTGAAAAATAATATATTCATCTTCTGCATCTAAGACGATTTTTTCGATGTATTTGTTATGATTAAAACGGTATTCATTTAATTTATTTTGTTCTATGTAAACCAAAGGAATGTTAGATATTGCACAACCGGATGCAGTTGTAATATCTACCGAGTTTGTACAGATTATTCCATTAGGAGATGCGTTGTTGTTTTTCAAAGAAAAAATCGTATATGCTCCAACACTACTTCCTATCGCATTGGGAAAAACAAGAATACTGTTCTTCAAAGATTGATTATTTAGATTGTGCTTTGCATCGGTTATTTTTCCAGTTCTGATATCCATCATCGAAAGAAAATTTATTGGCTGATCCGAAAATATTGGTTTTCCTTCTGTTAGTCCGCCTACAATTCGTTTACATTTTAACTTGTTTTGATTACTCTTCATTTTTATTTTATTACCTTGAATATTCTTTGACAATGGTTTTTACATCTTTTAATGCAACGGGTATTTTGTTTGATGTTTTCATGTAATAAGCAGCTTTTATGCTGTTTGTTATAACGCTGTCAAAATTTTCTTTTCTTATTAGTGGTGTGAGACATGTACATGCATCACATACAAATTCAACACCTGCATTTTGTAAGATGGGTGCGATTCCTAGTTCTGCTGATTTATTATATACTGGCCTTGGACAAAATAATTTACAGGGTTTAGTAAATTTTTTACCTTCTATCATTTTAGCGATTTTACATATTTCTTCCATTCCAAGCTGTGGACTTCCAAATGTAATTATTTGACCGTCTTCTGATGTATTTAGTTCATCCTTTGTATTTTCCCTTTCTTTTTTATCATAGATTATTTTCTCATTAGTATTTGAAGATTCTTTAATTTGAAACATTCCACATGATCCTGATGTTCCTATACCTGCAGATAATGATTTTGTGTTCCAGAACTCCATGCTTTTTGATAATTTACATAAATTCGCACAACTTTTTTTTGTCGTCTTCCCCACGAAATATCCTAACAATCCATAATCTAATTCATTTTCAATATTCGATTCATTTTCTATTTCTATATTTGTTTTTCTATTTTCTTCGTCTCTTAGATCCGAAAATGGCGCCTTTCCGACAATCGCACTAGCAAGCGCACTAAGTGCACTCTCTTTATTTGTAATTAGATCTAGATGTGAATTTGCTAATACTGCTGCATTACTTTCTGCAAAACTTACTTGAGTTCCAGCTGGTGGTATGGGCAATATTTCATATGGAATACAAGAGAAAGTTGGAGTTATACCCATATTTTCATATATTTTAGTTATTTCAAATTGTTTATCTATAAAATTTTCAGGTAAATCTGGTATATTTTTTCTATCAAATCCCATAGGATTCAACGAAGTTTTGACCTTTACTTGACCGTCTTTGCTTATTTTTTTTAAAAAATCTAACCCGCTATCTCCTATCGTATTGTAATTTACACCTGAAACATGTGCCCATTGGATAGGAATGAGATGACTAGCGTTTGTGGCTTCTCCTATTGCAACCAAAATTCTATATGCCATGGAAAGGGCTTCACCTTCTTCTCCGGATAATGCTTTTTCTTCCTCACGAGTTAGATGCATTTTGATATAATCTTCTTATACTATCTATAAATTATTTCATGCTTATTATGTTTGATTTTATTTTTTGTTTAGAGAGTTAAATTCTTTATTCTTTTATTATCTATTTATCTGATTAGTTAAAAAATGATCTAGAAAGTATGTTGATTATTTTTTGTTATTTTTTATAACTGGTGAAAATGAAATCATCTTTCCTGAATTATTATTCTCAGGTGCCAAAATTATGGCAATATAAAAAAGTTTTTAATACCTCGATCTACAGATAAAACAACAAATGTTTCTAAGCAGACGTAGATTGATTTTATTCGGCATATCTGGAATAGTGATAATCGTTATCGTATTATTACCTTTGATATTGACAGTAACTCTTCCTAATTTAAGTGGAATAAAGATCACACTTCAGAAAATAGAGTATAACGGAGCGATTGAAAAAAATAATACTGCTATGTTAAATGTATTTTTTGATATTACTAACCCTACTAGTCAAGCATTAACTACTTCTCAAATTGACTTTAAGTTATACGCAAATGGAAAATCTTTGGGAGATTATGTAATACAATATGCTGATATTCCACTTAATGGGAGGCCACAAATCTTTGCTAATGGGGATAGCGTGATCCATCAGGTAATCAACATACCTAATTTAGATAAAAATTTGATTGCTGATTTAAATAAAAATAACCAAACAATTAAAAATATTAATTGGAAAGCTGAGGGCTCTGCAATAATAGAATCTGGATTTAGCTCTGCTCCGAAGAACTTTACTTCTTCATGGTAAATAAACTTGACAAAAATAACGTATAAAAATTAGGGTTAGTTAAAAAATTATTGGCGTATTTTTGATCTTATTCTCCATTTGATATGAATACAAATTTGTTAAAAGATGTTGTTACCCATTCCTCGATAATTTGACATTTTGCTGGGCTTATTGGATTAGATTCGTCTTCTATCGAACAGAGGTGTTGGGATGGACAACAAATACAAGGTGCTCCTTCTATGGATGTGAGGTCAATAGGTTTTTGTTCAATTTCTTCGACAGGAATTGATTTTTTTACAATTAGCCTATATGTCCATCTGCCATTATACAATGCTTTTTCACGAGTGATGAGTGATTGTTTCTCTAAATTTCCTACAAGTCGTGATCCATCTCGACTGTCTAGAGAAAATAGTTTACATAATTCTGTTTGAAAAACCCCTTCTTCTCCGCTTGTTGTAATTGCATCAAATACTTTATCAATAAGATCACTTTTTGAACGAACAGATAATTTGGAACTGGAAAATTCAGACGACGACAAAACATAGTACCTACAACGAAATAATATAAATGTCTTTAAATTTATACAAACTATATTCTAGAATATTAAAATATCTTTATTGTTTAATTTTTTAATTTAAATTTACACATGTAAATGATGGGGTATGTCCTACTTCATTTAAAGAATTTTTTGTTGGTTAATTTTTTGACCTATTTTTTTCTAAATATTTTAAGGCCTATTTTCAATCTTAATTAAAATACAATAATGTGTAAAAGAATGAAAATATGATTGTATTGATCATATATCGAAAAATAAAAATAAATTACAAATTGATTTTGTTATATGTTATCACGAAATGAAATCTATTTGTTTAACCTAAAATATACATTAATTCAAATAATAATATAACTTTTAAATTATAAAAAAGTAGCTGATACGTATTTCAGTTTTTTTACATTTATGCAAAACAATTCGCATTTTTTTGAACAGAAGGTAATTTTAATTTCATATTACAAAAGTGTATAAGTAGTAGTTGTGAAGTATAAGTGTAGAAATCATGTCTCAGAGTAATAACCTTTCTCTAAAGGTGCTTGAAGCTTATACAAGAGATGTAGGGCGTGGAGTTGCTAGAATTGATTATGATTCTATGGATTCATTGAGTGCATCAACTGGTGATGTTGTTGAAATAAAAGGAAAGCGTAAAACTGTTGCAAAATGTTTACCCCTATATCCATCAGATGAAGGTAAAGGTATAATTCGAGTTGATGGTTTGGTAAGGAACAATGCCGGTATAGCTATTGGTGATACAGTTCTTGTCAGAAAGATTAAAGCTGTTCCTGCAGAAAAAGTTGTTGTTGCACCTTTGGAAGCTATTCCGCCAATTGATGAAAGATATCTTGCAGATGCCCTTGAAAGCGTACCATTAATTAAAGGAGATAACGTTATGGTGCCTTATTTTGGTGGCAGACTTACATTTCAAGTTATAGGGGTTACACCGGGACCTGGTGTTGATGCTGTTTTAGTTACACAAAAAACTGTTTTTCACATAGCAGAACGTGGCGAGACTTTACGTGGTGTACCTCAAGTAACATATGAGGACATTGGAGGATTAAAAGAAGAAATTCAAAAAGTGCGTGAAATGATTGAATTGCCATTACGCCATCCTGAAATATTTGAGAAATTAGGTATAGAAGCACCAAAGGGTGTATTATTGTATGGTCCACCAGGTACTGGAAAAACATTGCTTGCTAAAGCAGTTGCTAACGAAAGTAATGCTCATTTCATTAGTATTTCAGGGCCAGAAATTATGAGTAAATTCTATGGTGAATCAGAGGCAAGACTTCGAGAAATATTCAAAGAAACAAAAGAAAAAGCTCCTTCTATAATATTTATAGATGAAATAGATTCCATAACACCAAAAAGAGAAGAAGTAACCGGAGAAGTTGAACGAAGAGTTGTATCGCAGTTATTGTCTTTGATGGATGGTCTTGAAGCTCGTGGCAAAGTTATTGTTATTGCTGCAACAAATAGACCCAATGCTATTGATCCTGCACTTAGAAGACCAGGTAGATTTGATAGAGAGATAGAAATCAAAGTACCTGATAAACGTGGTAGACTTGAAATCCTTCAAATACATACAAGAAATATGCCTCTGGATTCTGATGTTAATCAAGAGAAGGTTGCATCTGTTTCTCATGGTTTTGTTGGCGCAGATCTAGAATACCTATGCAAAGAAGCAGCAATGAAATGTTTACGTCGATTATTGCCTGAGCTTAATTTAGAAGATGAAAAAATACCTCCTGAAACACTAGAAAAATTGATTATTACCAAGTCTGATTTTGATAATGCATTAAAAGAAGTAATGCCATCTGCAATGAGGGAAGTCTATTTGGAATCACCTGATGTAAAGTGGAACGATATTGGAGGACTAGATGAAGTTAAACGTGAATTACAAGAAGCTGTAGAATGGCCATTACGATATCCTGATCTCTATACAAAACTTGGTCATTCTATACCCAAAGGAATTTTGATGCATGGTCCATCAGGTACTGGAAAAACTATGCTTGCCAAAGCAGTAGCAACTGAATCAGAAGCTAATTTCATTAGTGTAAAAGGTCCAGAGCTTCTTTCAAAATGGATAGGCGAATCTGAAAGAGGCGTTAGAGAAATATTTAGACGTGCTAGACAAGCAGCCCCTTGTGTAGTTTTCTTTGATGAAGTGGATTCTATTGCACCCATTAGAGGAATGGAGGGAGTTAACGCAGGAACTGAGAGAATGGTTTCTCAATTGTTAACGGAAATGGATGGTATACAAGAATTAACTGGAGTCGTAATCATTGCCGCAACTAATAGATTAGATATGATTGATACTGCATTGCTAAGACCTGGAAGATTTGATAAAATAGTCTTTGTACCAAAACCTGATCTAAATACAAGATTAAAGATATTGGAAATATATGCAAAAGAAAAACCCATTACAGCCGAAGTTAATCTTCCTAGAATTGCAGAACTTACGGATGGTTTCAGTGGTGCAGATATGTCTGCAGTTGCTAATACTGCCATATCTTTAGTGCTACACGAATATCTTCAGAAATATAGTAGTCCTGAGGAGGCAACCAAACATGCTTCAGAAGCTCATGTAACAATGAAGCATTTTGAAGATGCAGTTAGAAAAATAAAGACTCAAAGAGAAATGAAACCTGGCGAAAAAGTAACACTTTCTCAATACCGTTAAGTTTACTTCTTCCACTTTATTTGGACATTTTGATAAATCAAATATTTATTGAAATTTATTTATTTATTTTAATTTTTTATCATTCATTATATTACATCTCATTATCTAATTGATAGCATAATACTTTGAAGAAAAAACAATAAGAATAAAATCATGTCAAATAAACAAAATGTTTGTGTTAAGGTATATTTTATTTGTGTACAATCCATCAAAAAAATAATATAAAAGACAATTAATGAATACATAAATAAACTATGTTTTAATTATCATGTTATTTGTATAGAGATCTTGAAGTAAAAAAGAAAAAAGGAGATCTTTCAATTATTGATCTGGGATACAATTCTATAAAAGTTTCTAATTATTGCATATATAAAAATGGTCATTATTCAAAAGAAAGTCAGCTACAAGAATATGTTCAGATAGGGCATAATTTATCAAAAAATAACAACATAATAAAGACGGAGAATATTGAAAGAGTAATTAAATTTCTCAATAAATTTAAAGACGACTCAAAACAACTTAAAATAGATACAGTTATTCCAATTGCTACTAGTGCAATAAGAGATGCAGATAATGGCAAAGAAGTAATTAGACAAATAAAAAGAAATACCGGATTTGAGTTTAATACATTATCTGGATTAGAAGAAGGGGTTTTCTCTTATTTAGGATCTCAATCTAAAATGCATATCCCTAATGGTATTTTTTTTGATCTAGGTGGAGGGAGTATCGAAATAATTCACGTAGAGAATTTTATCATTAAAAAAATTGTTTGTCTTGATCTTGGTGTACTTAGATTGTATGATAAATTCATAGAATCAAATGATTATGTGGAAGATAGATATAATCAATTGGAGGAACACCTTTCCAACCAGATTCCATCACGTGAACAATTTGATTTGAATATTAATACAAGTAATACGCTCGTAGGAATAGGCGGTACAATTAGAACACTTTATAAATTCATTTCAGGAATTTTTAAAATTGTACCTTTTTTTTCCCATAGCCAAGGTATGATAACTAAAAAATTGGTCGATATATCTAATGATATCTTTAAAAATCTTTCCCAAAATGAATTGCTACAAATAAAGCTGATAGATCAACAAAGATCTCGAACTATACCTACTGGCAGTTGTATAATTAAAACATTGATGGAGAGATTGAATTTTTTGAACGCAATTGTATGTTCTACTGGACTTAGAGAAGGTATTTTAGAAAATTATTTGTATCTAAACATGGATAAAAAATATAGATCAAGAAAAAAATTTATTGAATCAAATTATGATCGTTTGTCTTCGATTATTTATTCAAATAATTCGCCTTCTTCGATAGAAAAGAACTTCAATGAGTTTGATTTGCCTATACAGGATCGCGACAAGTTTCCACAAAAAATTAAAGTACTAAAGTTAACAAAATAAGGTAGAGATAAATTTATTAAATTTCTTTCTGCTATGATTATTTTTATAAAATAATTTATGGTGTTATTCTTGACATTGTTCGTGGAAAAAGTATTACGTCCTTGATATCATCAAATCCCAATATCCATCGGAGTATTCGTTCTATTCCCATTCCAAAACCCCCATGAGGTACAGAACCATATTTTCTTAGGTCTAAATACCATTGATAATCTTTGGGATCCAGATTAGATTCTTTAATTCTTTGAGTTATCTTTGCCAAATCATCCTCTCTTATTCCTCCACCAGATATTTCGCCGTATCCATCCGGTGCCAATAAGTCCACAGCCATTCCGGTTTTGGGATCGTCACAATTTTGTTTGACATAAAATGGTTTAATTTCTAAAGGATAATTGGTTACAAAGATAGGATTTTGAAGATCTTTGGTCAATTCTCTTTCAGATTCGATGTTTAAGTCATCTCCCCATTGTATTAATCTAGTTTTTTCATTTTCATGGATTTTGCAATCCTTAGATCGTAAAATATCTATAGCGTGATCATAAGTTATTCTTTCAAATGGTGGCGAAATTTTATCTAATTTATTTTCTGATTTTTTATTTAAAAAATTCAGTTCTAAAGCATTATATTCTTTTATATTTTTTATTATGTTAAAAATCAATTTTTCTTGAATTCTAATTAGATCATCAAGATTTATCCATGGGGCTTCTGCTTCAAGATGGGTAAATTCTGCAAGATGTCGTATTGTCCTGGATTTTTCTGCTCTAAACGATGTGGCAATACTCCAAACTGGGCCTAGACAATATATCATAGATTCAAGGTAAAGTTGTGAACTCTGAGATAAATACGCATTATCGCCAAAATATTTTACTTCAAACAATGTAGAACCACCTTCAACTGCACTTTTGACCAGTAGCGGTGGGGTTATTTCCATCCAGTTTTCTGAA
Organism: uncultured Nitrososphaeraceae archaeon; assembly: GCA_963762475.1. GTDB lineage: Archaea > Thermoproteota > Nitrososphaeria > Nitrososphaerales > Nitrososphaeraceae > Nitrosocosmicus. Next base: position 79,132 of record CAVXKW010000016.1, on the reverse strand, counting down.
TAAAACCAATCTCTAGAATACTTTAATATGGAACTTCTTATTTTTCCTATATTTATCATTTTCCTTGTTCTTAAAGTCAAATGTCTATAATCAAGAAGTATCTCATCGCTTTGATATTCGCCTATGGGGTAGTCTTTATTGGATATATTAAATAGCAACAGCTTATCGGCCTGTATTTCAAAACCATCTTCTGGGGCGCGTGGATCTTTTTTTAAAATTCCAGTAATTTCAACTGATGATTCAATAGTTAATTCTTGACAAATATTGGATGGGCAAATTACTTGGATAACGTCCCCACGATCATCCCTCAAAATAATAAATGCCTTTTGTTTTTGTATTCTCAATCTATGAATCCAGCCTTTTAAGATCACCGTATTTCCAACATTGTTATCATTTCTTATATCTGCAATTCTCTTAAACAATGATTATACGATGAATACATTAGGTATATTTTTATATTTGTTATATGGATATTATAAGTTGTAGAAACATGTTACAATTAATAAAATGAATAATAATAGAATTTCATGCTTTAATTTTATATTTTAATTTGGTGTCGGATTATTAATACAGAATTCGCAATATATTTAAACTATCTTTATCAGCAATTAGTATCGAATATATAAATACTAGTTATACCATAAGATTGTAAAAATCACTAAAACATACTTATTATATTTAGTGTTGTTCTGTTTTTATTTTTTAATATTATAGATAGAATAGATAAAATGAAAAATCGAAGTAGGCTAGAGATAATATCTATGATTTTGGAGACAGTTGGTGAAAGTGGTGCAATACAAGCAAAGATAATGTATAAAGTATATCTTTCATTTTTACAAATGAAAGAATATCTATCCGAAACAATGAGACATGAGTTAATTGTCTATGATGAAAGGGCCCAGATATACAAAATAACCGAAAAGGGAAAGCGATTCCTTATATTATATAGGCAAATGACTGAATCGATTTCGATGACAAAGCCTATCCTATAACTTTTTGATTATTGTATAAATTATTTAATAATTAATTTATAAGATGGATTTTTTTTATTTGCTTTAATGATTTGTGATACGCACTTATTATATGATGACTTGGATAACAATTCTTTTAAAAAAATAACTTTAAAAAATAATGAAGAAATAGTCATTGGAAAAAAAGACAATAAATTGTTTGCATTCAACAATATCTGTCCACACAAAGGCGCATCATTATCTAAAGGTCATTTACACGAAAATAACATAGTTTGTTACATGCATGGATATGAATATAATATATTTACAGGTAAATTGGAGAATATGAAATCGTGGAAAAAAGATGAAAAATGGATGGAGCAAACAAAAGCCTGGAGATATTCAGATGATTTAAAAACTTATAATGTACAAGAGAAAAATGGGAAAATAATGATAGAAATAGATTGAAAGTATGTTTCGTTACTCTGGTACTGAATCGCAAATTATCTTTCCATTTTCCATTTTCACGAAAAGATATCGATTATCTTTAAAAATTAAAGTTAATTCATTGTTATTTTCTTCAACGTCCAATAGTTCTTGACCTTTGATTCCATCAAATTTAGCCATATAAAAAAGCAATTATAGGGCATATTTAAATCAAATTGATCCACTGTTATAATTATATTATAATACCATTAATTAATAATTGTTAACCATCGATGTCTATCTCCTCTATGTTTGTTTCCTTTGTTATTACATTTTTTTCTATGTACTCATGTGTTCCCCATGATACATCAATTACAACGGATATCTTATTTTTGCCTTTTTTCAATTTACTTGAAACTATTTCAAGTTCCTTTTGAAAATCAAATAAAAGATCCTTTGCTTCTTCTTCTTCTAATGGAAAAAATGGACTCTCGTCTTTTACAATCGTTATCCAAATTCGATGCGTAATTTTTGGGTTCCTAGTCCAAAATAAAATTGCTTTTCTAATCATCTTTTTAGAATCAATAACATGACCATTACTTTTAATATCTAATTTTATTGTTAATCTAAGTATATTATCATATTTGTTATACGCCTTTTCCCAATTTTTCTGGGTAAATATATCTCGGATCGTGCCTTTAATAGCGAAATTCAAATTCATGGTGACATTTCCGATATTTGATTTTGTGTTTGATTTTTTTAAATTTACATCACTAATAAAACTTTCATTGTTAACCTTGGACAATGTAAACACTAAGAAGGTATCATTTATATCCCAATATGTAGTTGTCTTTTATATATGCATGCTGAAATTACACATGCAAAGGACAAAGAAATAGAATTCAAAATACTGGATTTAGACATATCTGTTTTATATATTATACAAAATGAAATTCAAAAAAACACTGATATTAAATTTGCCGGTGTTGTGTTAAAACATCCATTAATTCGAGAATATATGTTGAAAATAATTGCTTCTAAAATCGATCCAAAAAAATCTTTGATCGAAGCCCTTGATGTAACTATAAGATATACAAACGACCTTTCAGGTATGTTAAAATTAACTTTGGGAAAATAAATTAATTAGATAATATGATGTGATTATTGTATATGAAGTTCTGTCCTAAATGCGACACCCGAATGAGGAATAAAGCCACTGAAAAAATATTGATATGCGTGAAATGTGGTCACAATGTTACAAATGAAATACCTAATGCAACATCTAAACCAAACAATATTGTGGAATCAGTTTCTAATTATGGATATTCGGAAAATACTTTAAAAATAATGGATACAGATAAACCCATAGAAACACTACCCACAACCAGTATTGAATGTCCTAAATGTTACAATAATTTAGCGTTTTGGTGGATGCTACAAACAAGATCTGCTGATGAAGCTACTACGCAGTTTTATAGATGTACAAAGTGTAATCATACCTGGAGAAATTATTCATGATTTACATCTTTTTTAAATAACTTTGATTTTTAGTAATATAAAAATAGAAGGTCTAATTACTCTAGCTGATTGAATTGATGTTTGCAGCAAAAACAAAGTCTCCTGATCAATGGAAAATAATTACGTCCGCCATTTCAACTTTAGTAGATGAAGCAACATTTGAGGCTACCGCTGAAGGCATTTCTTTTAGAGGAATGGATCCCTCGCATGTTGCATTAATTGATATTTTTTGGCCTAACTCTACATTTGATAGTTATAAGTGTGATTCTGAATTAAAATTCGGAGTAAGGATATCAGAGTTTGCCAAGTTAATAAAACGGACAGACAAGAAAGATGAACTTGAGATATCTATTATAGATGAAGATATGCTGCAGATCAAGACCATTGGAAGTTATAAAAGAGAATATAAGATGAGGTTGATTGAAAGCTCTTCCGCATCCACACCATTGCCAAAACTATCATTTAATTCCAAACTTGTGTTGTCTTTGTCAGCTTTTGATAAAATTTTATCCGATGTCGAAGTTGTTTCAGAGTATGTAGAAATTTCATCACATCAAGAAAAAATTGAATTTTTAGGTAAAAGTGATACTGGTGAAGCAAGTGTAGTTATGGAAAATAGCAGTGAAGGGCTAGAGGAAATTGAAATAAAGGAAGAATCAAAAGCTACATACAGTCTTGATTATTTACTAAAAATTGTAAAGTCCGTAAGTTCAGTAGGTGTTTCTGCAGCAATAGAATATTCTACAAAGATGCCAATAAGACTAGAGTTTCGCATTGTAAATATAGGGAGAATTCACTTTTATCTTGCACCCCGAGTACAGGATTAAATAAAGGATAAAACAGGACCGCCGTGCAAACGATTCTCAAACAATTAAAAAACACCTATTAATACAATAAACCATTTTATGATTACCATATAATCCTATGAAAATAATAATGAAATTTGGTGGTTCAGTTCTTGATGATCCATTAAAGATAAAACGTATTGTAGAAATAATCAAATCATTTAAAAATACTCCTGATGGAAAAAATGACATAATTTGTGTTGTATCTGCATTATCTAAGGTGACAGATAAAATTATATCGTTAGCAGATTTAATAATAAAAGGCAATCGTAATTCAATAAAGAAATTTGTCGAAGAAATGCAATCGGATCACATACAGCTAATCGAAAATACCATAACAAATGAGATACTCCAATTAGAAGCAAAAAATATTGTTAAAACTATCACAAAAGAATTTCAAGATATATTAAATGGATTAGCCCTTATTTCGGAAATAACGCCGCGATCTTTAGATCATATTTTGTCTTTTGGAGAAAGAATGATGGCACCAATCATATCGTATTCTTTTCGCAATTCCGATTTAAAATCCGATTATTTTACAGGTAAAGATATTGGAATGATGACTGATTCTAATTTTGGAGAAGCCAGACCATTAATGGATACAACTAAACTTAGAATAAATTCCAAAATTACCATTCTTCTCCAACAAGATGTAATACCTGTTATAACGGGGTTCATCGCTGCTGATCAACATGGCCACATTACTACTTTGGGAAGGAGTGGTTCAGATTATACTGCCACTATTATTGCATCGTGTATTCAAGCGGATGAAGTTTATTTGTGGAGTGATGTAGATGGACTACTTACAGCAGATCCTATGATCGTAAATAATGCTCAAATACTTGAAGAAATATCTTTTGCCGAAGCAGCTGAAATGGTATTGTTTGGAGCAAAATATATTCATCCAAGAGCTTTGGAACCCGTTATGGATTCTAATATACCGTTGAAAATTCGAAATGCATTAAATTTATCATGTAAAGGAACTACAATTACAAATGAGTTAAAACCTTCTGATCGAATTATAAAATCAATAATCTCAATTAGAGGCACGGCCCTATTGGATGTGAGTGGGGGCATAATGGTAGGTGCACCCGGAACAGCTGCAGTGATTTTTGATACCTTGGCAAAAAACAAGATCAATATCAAAATGATATCACAAGGACCTGCAGAGTCTAGTATTTCTATGATATTAAATAAAGATGATTTAGGAAAAGCTGTAACATCTTTAGAGTTGAAACTACTTGGCAAAGTAATAAAACATTTGAATATTTTAGAAGATGTGTCAATCATAACTGTTGTTGGTTCAGGTATGCGGGGAATCAAAGGAATAGCTGGAAAAATATTTACATCTGTATCAAAAGAAAATGTGAATGTAATAATGATCGTCCAAGGATCGTCCGAATTAAATTTGGCTTTTGTTATTAAAGATGAAGATTGTGAAAAAGTGGTTAGAGCATTACATAAAGAATTTAATTTATAAAAAATTAAGAAAAGTAATTCGATACTCGATTTTCAAGCAATTATTAATCCCGTAAATTGAAAAGATTAGAGAAATAAATAAATGAAATACAAATGACATATTGATTATGAGTTCTGGAAAATTATATGTTGTTGGCGTTGGTCCAGGTCACCACGATCACATGACTTTTCGTGCTAAACAAGTTATAGAAGAAAGCAAAATCATTGTAGGATATGAAACATACGTTTCATTAATTAGTGATATGATTGATGGCAAGGAAGTATATAGATATCCAATGACACAAGAAGTCGATCGTGCAAATCAAGCTATCGATTTTGCCGAAGAAGGAAAAATTGTATCACTAGTTTCATCTGGAGATCCAGGTATTTATGGAATGATTGGATTAATTTATGAGATATTGGCAGAAAAAGGCTGGAAAAAAGACGAAGGAATTTATGTAGAATGTGTTCCTGGTGTATCATCTCTTAATTCTTGTAGTGCATTAATTGGTTCTCCATTAATGACCGATTTTGCCGTTGTTAGCATGAGTGATCTTCTTGTACCATGGGAAATAATTATAAAAAGGGTTGAAGCTGCTGCACTCGGAGATTTTGTTACAGTTGTATACAACCCATCAAGTAAAAAAAGAATTCATCAATTACAAGATGCCCGAAAGATATTCCTCAAACATAGAGATCCTAAAACTCCAGTAGCAATAATCAAAGGGGCGTTTAGAGAAAGTCAAACCATTGTAATTACAGATTTAGAAAATATGTTAAATTATCCTGATTTAATGGGGATGATAACTACTATAATTATAGGAAATTCTTCTTCTTATAATTATAATAATATGATGATAAATCCAAGAGGATATAAATCAAAGTACCAGTTAACTAAGTAATCTTATTTTTTAGTTATCTATAAATTTGTTATTTTATGCAATAATAAAATAGATTGTCTAATATGGATTTTACCTATGGAAACATTTTGTTATTGTATTGTGTTCGTAATAAAGATAATTCTGAACAAACATTATCAAGTAATAACAATAATATAAATAAAAATACTAATAATTATAATACTATTTCATCTAATTTACCTGAATATATAATTGGAAGAATAAATTTATGTACAGAAATTTTCAATGTAGTTATGAGTTCAAAACCTGATAAATTCCATACATCTGTCATAATAATATCCAAAGAAGAATACAATAATGAAATAAAAGAAATATTATTTAGTAAGGGAGTTCCTGAAAAGTATTTGGAATATGATAATTCATCAAAGACTATTGAAGATGTTTTTAACAATTTACTTAATAGAATAACAAAACTTGCAAACCCTCCAAGTATTTATTTCATAGGATCTGTTTGGCAAAAAGACACTTTTAATTCCATAAAGGAATCTAAGCTTGGAAAATACACTGTATTTTTTGAAGGAGCGCTAGATAACCGATCCTATGACATAATTCAAAAAGAAAAATTAAGTGAGCCGCCAAAAAAAGGCACTATTCATTACAAGAAAAAATTAAGAAATAAAGCTATTGATGTATTATTAAATTACATTTTTCCAAAAAACAAAAACCCATAAATAAATTATAAATTAACTATTTTTTAGCCTTGATTTAATGATCATGATATTTTAAATCTAATTAGAACATTTTTCAACCCTTTCTATAAAATTGCCTTGTTAAGCAAGTTAAAATTTCATAAAAATTATGACATCTATTTTCCATCTAAAAAGGTACGCCCGCAAAACCATTTTTACCAGTAATATTTAAACCATAATTGGAAAAGTTTAATATCAGAATAAAATGATAACAATATGAAGCGGTCATCGTCTAGTTTGGTTAGGACACTGGCCTTCCATATCATAAATGGAGACAGCCCGTAACCCGGGACCTTATTTATCTTTAAATAAGGCGGGAATTCAAATCCCGGTGACCGCATCAACAATAGGAATTCATATCTCGTTATTTGATATATGATCTAGAAATATTGCACATGGGAAATATTAGTTGTTTTTATTTATATCCGCATAATCGAACACGGTTAGCAATACAAAATGCTCTAATCACAAGCATAGGAAACTTAACAGCTTGTCCATTAAACTTTCAACGCGGGTAAAAAAGATTGGTTTCTTATATGGTGAGGAAAAGACAACAATTATCATGAATTTTTACAATTATGTGCAAAAGAAAATCTCTTACGAGAATCATATAATAAACCATTTAAAAGTATCATATTATTCAAAATATCTTTAGATCAAAATGTAAATAAAAAGGATCAAATCTCCATTTAACATCCATATGATATTAAGATCTAGACGAGCGATGAATAACAATTCTCAATCATTGTCTTAATCCATTATAGTATATATCACAGGCTTAAATTAAGGAAAATAAATTACATGTGACTATGAAGGGAATGCTATGCCAAAAAACTTCTAATGAACAAGCAAATATACATGATATTTGATTAAAATTCTCGGTAAAAGGTTTATGAACTTTCTATCATTCAATTTTAGTAATTTAATATTCAAAAAAGGATTTGATAGATAATGAAAAATTGCATTAACTAGTATTGATTTAGAGGATCATATTATCAAGACAATAGTTCTCGAGAATGATATCGTGCATTATAATGGTCAGTTCCAACACTCTAATTCCTTTGAGTTCCATACGACTTGCCCTGTTATCAATTGGCTTGACAAGAATTGGTGATGGACTTTAAAGGTTACTAACGGTCTTATATGTCTAAATATCGATGTGGGTATTGCTAATAACAACAGCAATGATATTTAAATTTATTATTTCTCTTCTACCTAAATATTTGATTCCATCTTATATGCTATGGATTGTTACAGTGACACTTTGATCTGGATTCGCTTATAGATATGTGGAGAGAAGTTTGAGATTCAATGGAACGATGGACTACAATTGTTTCATCTTAATTTAAAACAGATGCCTAGTTAAAAAAACATTAAAGAAACTAATAAGAAAAGAAATAAGAATATTCTAACAGCATTTTAGTGATGTATTAGATAATCTGGAATAATCGAAAATAAAGTTGTGACAATATACATTAGTGAATTAATCAATTGCCTCATCATTTGTAATATCTAGAAGATTGGATTTTTGGATTGACATCCATTATTGTCATTACTACCAAACACGCCATATTTTTTTTATTTTTTTATATAAAAGAAGCATAGCACCTATTGATATAAAAGATATCCATATCGAAGCACCTATCAAAGTGTTTAGTATCTTATTATATTCTAACGTTGATGTCAAATATCTAATAGTTGTTTGAGTATCGGGAATATTTCTCATTAAAATCCACTCCCATGTTATTAGATGTGAATGATTCTGCAATGGATTTGTAATCTCATAAGAATTGGGTAACGAATTAAATGTGGCGGTTATTAAATATGTTCCATTGGCTGTTGATACAGGCCTTGCAATACCGCCATTTGCATTGTCAAATGATTCCATATTCTTGATTATCTCTTTTTGGTCATCGTCTGTAAAACTACTGTTCTCAAATTTATTAATATACGCACCTTTAGAATGAGCATGCCCTCGAGTTGCAGTAGATAGAGGATCATATAGTGTTTTAGATTCATCATCAAGGTTTGCAACAAGAAGCAAAAGCTGGGTTTTAGGCCATTCTTCTAGATTATGTTGGATAAAATAATTATGTGTAAAGTTATGCAAATCTACTGTTCCACCCAAATAAAAACTAACATTTCCTTTTTCAGAATGTAATGGAAATACAACAGATCTTACTTTGGATGATAAAGTTTTGGCATAATATAATTCAGTCTGATATTCGGAAGAGTGGTCTTTTCTATTATAAAACTCGACGCACCATGGATGATCAGGATAAAAGCCCTCTCCAAGCTTTTTCTGATTAGAATAGGGTTCCATTATATACATTCCACAATCATCTGTTGCAATAAATGAATACACTAGCTCTCTTCTAGGATTTTCATTTTTAAATTCTTTTATTATTTCATCAAGCATTTCTCTTTTATGTTATTCAGTGTCTTTAGGAAGTCCATAAGGATCATCTATAGTTTTTTTCCTGAATCTATTAATTTAGCTTGTTTAATTAAAGATGATGACATATTATAAAGATCGGAATTGGATTTATTGATTATTACATTAGATATAGTATTATCAAGAGATTTAAATAGTGGATAAATCTCTTCAGTAAAATTACAGAATATTTTCGTCTGATGCAACAATGTTTTTTCCATAAGGTTCTACTTGCTGACTAATGTTAATATCTGAGGAATAAGTTTCAAGAATATAATAACATAACAAAGCAGTAGATGTAATCATAGTTACAAAAATTGTTATCGTTAAATTTCTTGATGAAATCACCATAAGTAGTAGTTTTAACATGGTTTTGAATTTGGTTATAAATATTCTGGAGCTTTAATTATAAGTAAATCAAAAAAGTTTTATAAAAATTGGATGAAATTATTTGTCTCACTAATAATAAATGTAGTGGTATTATCGCCGATAAACTGAGTAAAGAAAAAAAGAATATTACAAAGCTTTCAATCCATGGATAAATAAAAGTTCTGAATAAATTAAATAATATTTTAGTGTTGTATTACATAATTCTGGAATCAGTTAAAAATATAATTTTTGGATTATGAAAACTAGTAAATCGATTATTTCTGTTAAAACTCTAATAATAAAACATAAACAAATGCTGAATAAAATAATCTTAATAAAACGTCTTTTATTTAATCTGGATAATGTGGGATATTTTGGCTCTGTTAACAGCTGTGTTCATACAAAGTTACGTCCTCTTGTAAAATATTTATGATCGCTCTGCCATGATTTTTGTTATAAATATTCTTCCACTTACTAGATCTCTTGCACAATTACGTCCAAACAGCTTTATGACTATCAGTTTATCATTAACCTGTTCTCTCTTTGCTTTCATACAAGAGGCTACTATCCAACAAACCATTACTTTTTAAATCATTCACTGGCTTGACAGTAAAAGAATTTGATGAGATTTACAATGAGATAACAGAAAGATATCATAAACATGAAATACAACGATTATCTAAAAGAAAATATCGAAAAAGAGACATAGGTGCCGTAGGCAGACATTTCACGTTAGATACAATAGATAGATTCCTGATGATTTTAGTTTACTACCGTCTTTACATAACTTACACATTAGCTGGCTTTCTATTTGGTTTGGATCAGAGTAACGTCTGTAGAGATATTCAAAAGATTGAAAGTCTGATAAGACAATGTGTACCAATTCCATAGAAGACATACAGTATAACAAAGAGGCTAAAAACGCCAGAGGAAGTAGAAAAATATTATCTTGGATTTATGGCTTTTATAGATTGTACCGAACAACAGATACCAAGACCTATCGATAATAAAAGACTTGATGCATACTATTCAGGTAAAAAGAAAAGACATACTGTAAAGACACAGATTATGGTTAACAATCGTGGTTTTATTATTCATAAAACAAGATATAAGAAAGGACGAAGGCATGATTATGATGTTTATAAAGAGAATCATATTAGTACTCCCAAAGATGTTCTAAATGGATTTGACCTTGGATATTTAGGTGTAGAAAAGGATTTCCCAGAACAAATGTCATCCATACCTATCAGAAAGAAGAGACAACAACATTTATCACAGCAAGAATGAGAACGCAACAAAAGTCATTCCATAAAGAGAATAGTGATATAGCATACTATTTGTCGATTGAAAAAATATAGGATACTTGCAGATGTATTTAGGAACAAATTGAAAAAGTACAATAAAGTGTCAGATATAGTTGCAGGTTTGGTAAACTATAAAATAATGACCATGCATCGGTAGAAGAAAATATAATATCATACTAGAAAAAGTAGATTGTTTTTAATTATGCAAGAGATCTAATGACTTTCTTCAATTCTATTTCAAAAAAATCATCTCTTTGTACATAAATAATTCTATCCATACAAAAATTTTTAGAAAGACAGAGATCATTGTTTGAATATTTAATAGAAAAAGTCCTAAATAATATAGTCAAATCAAACTTGTTGTGGGTTCACATCTAAGAGATATGATGTACTATTTATACACATAATTTGATATAAATAGATAAAAAATATTACATAATTAAAAACTTTATTTAATTACATAACTTAATATAGGATCTTTTCTATAATTTACATTGTATAACTCTACTTTATTATCAAATTATTACATGAAATTTCTTTAATTTATGATGTATTCTATATCAAATTTGTATAAATATACTATATCATTTATTATTTAAACAGTTGTAGAACCACTACGAATATAGTATTGTCTTAGGCATATGGCAAAGCCTATATGACCACAATCATCCACCTTACAATTATTACACCAAGGAACACAATCCTTAAAAACAACTAGTATGTCTTTCATCAAATGTTTGTCATAAAAAATTATGTGTTTATCCGCAACAATTTCTTTAATAATACAGGGATTGTTATTCGTATCCCCTTCCTCTAACGCAGACATCCATTTCATAAAATCCATCACCCCAAAATCAAGGTAGGTCGATATATGCTGGGAATCAACAACTGATTTGGATTTCCTGACCAATATTATTCTATCTTGACTATTATTTATATTAAAGATGTTATTAAGGTTATCTTTTTGTTACAAGGTTAACAATGCAATTTAATTATTTAATATCTGCTTTAACAACAATAATACCTGCCACAAATAGAATAGAAACCTAATATGATTATAGGTTTATCAATAACATGAACTTTCATTTATCTCATTACATTTGTTTATAAATATACTGCATTAAATTATTCACTATCTTGAAATTATGAGTTTGAGAATATTTACAATAAGGAGACAGCAACAGGATATGACAAACAAATAGAAAAGCGTTTATCAAAAAAGAAAGAAAACTTGCTTAGTTGTATTATACATTCTTTCTAGATGCATCTAGACATCAGCTACAATAAATCCGATAAAATGGTCTGTCTATAACATTTTTTGGGCAGGAGAGTCGAAGGTTTGTTAGGCTTTGATGTCATTAATATTCGATATCAAATTAAGAGATAAGCAAAAACAAGATTGAATAATCATTCCACTATCAAAATCCTTTTTCTTCTGCTTGGATATTCTAAAGCATACTTCCATTTATCATATAGATAAACGGGGAAATATCAAAAGGACATGCTAAAGGAAAGTACTATCAATCCTGATTACAGCACAATAAACAATATGATAAACAGATTGGATATCACGTTAAAAGATACGATAGATAGCAAGGAATTCAAAGATGAATTTATTACCATTAACCTAGATAGCACTAGAATAAAGGTTATCAAAAGGTCAATAAAGATAAGAAAAATAACATAGAAAATGAAATAACAAGAAAGGATATTTAAGGTACATGTTGCTATAAACATTAAAACTAAGAAAATTCTTTTCATTAAAGTTACTGACGAACATATTCATGATAGTACAGAATGTTACCAGATTTGGTTGAAAGTATTATAGAATATACCATTTAGCAAATATGTGCTAACATGATTATAATTTTCAAATATATTCTCAAATATGAGTTAGTATATTTATGCTAATTGATGTAAAATATAGAAAAAACACTTTCTAAGAAATCTATAGAAAGTAGTATAAGGAATGATACACAAAAGTGGAAAGATAGTGTTAACTATGAGAATCGGTGATTGTTGAACAATGTTCTCTTGTTTAAAAAGAACGATTGTCGGATGTGAATTCAGTCAGATTGAAAAATGATACAAGAAATGATGTTAAAAGCGTCATCTTATAACAAAATGAATCGATTCAAACAAGAAGAAAAGAAATGCGATTGAAGGACAGATTATGGTCTACAACCATACTATGGGTATTTTTAAACAAAATATGAGAAAGGATAAAGCCGTAACATAATATTAGATACTTAAAAAGAATCATTCTATCACCATTACAAATTAACCGCTTATGACCTAGAACATCTGGGAGTAGAAAGGACTTTGCAGAACAACTATTATCATTGTATTATAGAAAGAAGAAACAGAACATAGATTTATCGAAGAAAAATAACATAATAATAATGATATTGACAAGTCTAAATAAAGAGATAAAGCCTGTTATATGGGGATTAAAAAGATAGATGATGCAAAGATTTAGATACAAATTGAGGAAAATATAACAAAGTATCATATATAGTTGCAGGATGAGTAATTCATAATGTATCAAATTATCCTAACAAGTAACAGATACAAAATCTTTAATTATAGTCGAATAGTTTCTAAGCATAAGATCTAATAAATGTTTACATGACAAATAAGGAATAATTATTGCTTGATAAATTTACACACTAACAAATCAAATTTTGCATGTTAAGTTTATACATTTTTTTGATACCTAGTATACTTTACAGATAAAAAGAAAAAGAGTTTGAATAGAAAAAATAAAAACAACGAACAGCATGAGAATAACAAAATTCTAATTTTATGTTAAAACATGAACATATTCTGAAATAAATACTAGATTAAGAGGATAAAAAATACTTTACGGAAAAGACATATTTTTATACAAATTGAAATTTAGAGTGGCATAAATAATTTCTATAATCTAAAATGTAAAAACTATTAATATTGTAAAATTTATCTCTAATCTTCCACAATACTATTATAATTTTATTTCCTCAATATTAAAAGATAGAAAAATACAAATCCAATAAAAATGGAAACAATTCCTTACTTATGCCAAATAATGCAATTTATTTAACATATAATAAATAACTTGTGTATTTTTAATATTAATTAAACTCTATTTTCATAACATTTATATCATCTGACAAACTATATCCCATTTTTTCATAGAATGGTTTATTTTTTTGAGAACAATATAATAATATTTTTCTACATTTTTGTATTACCTTAGCATGATTCATCACATACTCTACAATTTGCCTCCCGATACCCAATCCCTCGTATCCTTGTTTTATTGCAACATCTTCGATATAACCTACTCTCATACCTTTGTTAATAAATTTGGGTTCTATAATTAATGTAGTTGTTCCTATTATAAGATCTTTTTCATAATCCTTTACTACAAAAATCTTATGAAACGGATTATTTTTAATTTCTTTTAATATTCCCTTTGCAGTATCACTATCAATATCAGTTGGAACTAAATTATTTAATACTTCTAAAAATCCTATATCCACATCATTATAGTCTAATTCTCTTATCAATATCAATATAGAGAATTACAATATTGAATTATAATTTTAATTTTTGCACATTGCAATAAATGTCAAGTATTTTCAAAAATCAATCAAATAAAACATATTAGATCTCTTGTATAATTAGATGCCTATCAAAATTTTATAAATTATCAATCATATTTTATAATTTTTCCATTTTAGTTTGCGGATCATGATAGAATGTGTCAACTTTTTAGAAGTTTTTGTAATGGTGTTAATTATGCAAGAGATCTAATATATTCAAATTAATATCCAGATTTAATAAAATATCTGGAAATCAAATATTTTATAATAAAAAGATATCTAAATAACGATTTAAGTAAGTAATAATATAATTTGGAAAATCAATTTCGACCCTATATTTTCATATAGACATTCTTTATAAATAATAAAAATAGTACAAATCCCATACAATTCAAAATAAATCGCATAATATCTCGATCTTAAAGATGTTTTTATAAAAGCATTTTTATATTTACCAAACTAATATGTTAAATATAATATATAGACGAAAGACCTAGTCGACAAAAAATCATCATTCACATGAACAAATATTTATCAGGCTTTGATTCCCGATTGGACAAAAAAGACAAATAGTTTTAACAAATAGTACAATGTTTAATAATGAGAATATTAAAAATATTGTATATTCATGTATAAATAGGAGAATAATTGTTTAAATTTATAATAAAAAGATAAGAAGATAATGCTCTATTTAAATGGTAATCATTCATGACATAAAAAATTGAGTACATTATAATAATCATCATTATTATCGCCTCAATGTAATAGTTTCAGTATTAGCATCATAATTAATAATTAGGGCTTGTCTACCCCATTCAATTACCCAATCAAAGTCATTCAAACCATTATCCTCCGTATGAAAATTAAGGTTTGTATTATGAAAATTTTCTAAAAACTCATCTTTTCTAATATAACCTTTTTCAGCATCTTTTATAAGATCAATTAATTGTTTAAATAAATCTAAATTTACAAGAATACTTCTTAATAATTTTTTTCGTATCTTAGGACTGGCTGCGATAAATAAATGTCCTTGTTCAGTGATTGATACATCTCCAGATTGGACAGATACAAGATTCAACATTTCACCGGACTCGAGCATTGGCAAGAGATCATCTAACTCTAAACCCTGCGTGGAGGCAATTTTTGCCACGTCAGATTTACCACCCAAATTATCCAATATCTCTAAAAATCCGATTAATACACTATAGTGAACTCTAAGTATCTCCAATTTTTAATATACTATCACAAGATTGTTCTGTCAATGATTTAAATATTATATTTTAAAGGTTTTTCAAATATAGTAATAAATAAAATATAATTATGCAATCAGAGTAGTAATTTGATCAGAATATTCATAAATAGATTTATCACGTTTTTCACGCGGTCTTGGTATGTCAATATTAATTTCTTTAACAAGAGTTGAAGGCCTATTTCCTATAACTATAATCCTATCAGACATGTATACAGCTTCTTCCACATTATGAGTTACCATTATTACCACATCTGGTGTAGAGGATTTATTACTCCAAACCTTAAGAACCTCCTCTCGCAATGCCTCTGCGGTTAATGGATCTAGCGAAGAAAAAGGTTCATCCATAAGCAGTATTTCAGGATCAGTTACAAGTGCCCGAGCAATGCCTACACGTTGTTTCATTCCACCTGACAATTCCCTAGGATAAGCACTCTCAAAACCCTCGAGTCCTACATCTTGGATTATGTCAAGGCTCTTTTTTAATCTCGTCTCTTTTGGAATATGCATAGATTCTAAGCCAAATTCAATGTTTTCAACGACAGTTAACCATGGAAATAAACCAAAAGATTGAAAAACCATCGCCATTGAAGGATTAACTTTACCATTAACCAAGTTCCCTTTAAATAAAACATTACCAGAGGTATATGGTTCAAGTCCCATGATTATTCTTAATAAGGTAGATTTCCCGCATCCTGACGGCCCAACTATAGAAACAAATTCATTATGATTTACAGAAATAGTAATATTTTCAAAAACAGTAATCGGTTTTCTATTATTACTCACATATACTTTATTAACATTCTTTAAATCTAGCAGACCCATAGAATCAATTCCTAGAGACAATATTTTTTTATTTCATAATGTAGTATAAGGATTTATTTTTTTATTTAATTATATGAATACATTAATCATCAAAGCAAATCAGTTTTGATAATTTAATAAAATATGAAAATAATATAACTATTAAGATCTCCCTTTTTACTTTAGCATATTTTACAGTCTCTCGCTTACTCACATACCGGAATCAAATGATAATACACATACTTGATATCAAATATTCAAACGGATTAATGTATAAAATAATATTCCTTGCTAATAAGAGCCTATCCCAAAATCATTTTTCTATAAATAATCATACAACATGATAACTGTATCAATCCAAGATAATTCTCTACCTTTTTCTCATACCTGGTGAACAGTTTTCTAAATCTGTTATGCCACGAGTTGGTTCGCTCAACAACCCATTTTTTTGCAGAATATTTTTTACGTTTTAAATAAGATTGTTGTTGTATTTCCATCCTGATCTCACACTCTTCCTCTTTTTCATCTCTTTTTCTCTTTGGAGGAATATGCAGTACATATCCTCGTTTGATTAGTTCTTGTTCTTCAGGTTTGGAATTGATTGCTTGCTCAAGACATAGATGTTGAAGATTTCTTCCTCCTCCTGTTTTTTTAGTTTTATATGGTGGCCTTTTGATAACTCTATTATCAACCACATCTGTTACCAGTTTGATGTCATGAGTATTAGCTGAAGAAATAACTACAGATATGGGAATACCTTTTTTATCTGTTAAAATATGTCTTTTTGTGTCCGGTTTGCTTCTATCTACGGGATTGTGTCTGGTCATCTCCACCCTAAAGGCGACATTGTGGATATACTATCGATGGATTGCCAGATCCAGTTGATGCCAACAAGGTCATCATAGATTTTCGATATTCTTAACCATCCATTTTTGAATATGTCAATGCTATTTCATCTCTATAATCTTCGATGACAGGTAGAACCGGAGCCGTATTCTTTAGGTAGCATTTTTCACTGATATCCTCCGGTTCTTAGTACGTAGATAATTCCATCAATCACTTTTCTGTATGGTACAATTGTCCGACCAACTGTCTTGAGTGGTTTCTCCTTTGGGAAAATACTCTTGATCTTATCCCATAATTCATCAGGAATTTTGAGTATGATACGATGTATATTTTCTTTCTTCTTCTGGATGAAGGTCCCAATTTATCAAAGAGGAAAAAGAGCTATAATCCTATCGAATTTTGGGATGGGCTCTAAGTTAAGACACCAACATAATTCAAAACATTTCTCCATTTTTGTAGATCGAACCTAACCGTTGAGAAAGTATTTTGATAAGCATTGTTGAACCAGTTTGACAGACTAAAGAAATTAAATAGACCATGACCATATTTATAAACAACACTAAATTTGAGATAATCCATTGTAATGAAGTGTTAGATGACCCCGACAAAGATGTATTCATCCTATTATGAACAATCTGCATAATACTAAACTAACATTAGTATACAATCTCATAACAATAAATAACAGAAGAACATTTAACAGATCATGATTTAGAACCACATGTAACTCATAATTAGAAACGATCTATATCATCTCGATAGATTTACATATCAGTCAACAAATTTGCCTGTTTTTTTATTCTTTAGTTTACGAGGAAGATATCATATCCAAGTTATACAACACTTTCTCAAAATTATTTCCAAACTAATCAAGAGAGAATATTTATTCTCGATGCATTTAACTCCTTTATCCGTCAAAAAATACTGCAAAAATATCATGGATGAAGTATACATTATTTCATAATATAGAAATTAATTCAAAAAATATAAATCAAAAAGAAATCATATAAAAGAAATCTTTAGAGGATAATTAACCATATCAAAGTTCATAAAAATTATTAGATTAAGTCACTCAAATTTTTTTAATATTAATCAACTCTATCATTTTATCATTAATTAAATCAAAACCTTTCTGCCAAAATTCTTCTTTAGTCAAATCTATGCCCTCTTCCATCATCAAGTTTTCAGGTTTTTTTGAGCCACCTGCTGAAAGAATTCTAAGATATTTTGGAATAAATTCCTTACCTTCATTTTTATATTGTTGATAGAGCGACATTACCATCAAATTGCCAAAAGAATATGCATAGCAATAGAATGGAGAATGATAAATATGAGGTATATAAAGCCATTCATATTTAAAGTCCTCAGATACCTTAACAGAATCTCCAAACTGTTCATTTAAATTCTTTAAATATAGATCTGATAACTCATCTATTGTCGTAGCATTATTTCCAGCAATGTTTTCATGTGCTGAAATCTCAAAAATTGTAAAGTATGCTTGTCTAATTATTGTGGCATAAAAGTCGTCAATTTGTTCAGCTAAATGTATTTTTTTTTCTTTATTAGATAATTTGACTGATACACTGTCATTAAGTAGCATTTCTCCAAATACTGACGCGGTCTCTGCCAGAGGTAATGGAGCATGTTGAACGCTGATTGGTTTATCTGAAGCTAAAACACTATGAATTGCATGACCAAATTCATGTGCCATTGTAGATACATCCCTTAGAGTCCCATCAAAATTTAGTAATACATAAGGATCTATTTTAGGTGCAATTGTAGAACAAAATGCTCCTCCTTGTTTATTATTTCTGATTTCTGAATCGATATGTTTATTTTGGATTAATTTTTCTATTATTTGTTTAAATGAAGGATCAAAATCTTCGTATGCTTTTAAAACTGTTTTCATCGCTTTATCATAACTAATCTTTTCTTGTTTTTGAGAATTTAATGGAGCATAAAGATGATAGCGTTCTAATTTTCTAACTTTCAACATTTTTGCTTTTTCTTTAAAATATTTTTGAAATATATTTAGATTTGATTTACAAACTTTGATCAGTGTTTCTATGATTTTATCATCAATATTATTGGATAGATTCCTTACACTAATAGAAGATGGAAATTTTCTTATTGTTACATATTCATTATGCCAATTTAATACCCTGTTGATATAGATTTCACCTAGGACCCCACTATTTTTTTTATAAGTGGACCATAACGATTTATACGCCGCAATTCTTTCACTAGCAGATGTACTTCTAACAAGTGAAACTAGTTTTTCTTTATTTGTAAAAATTTTCTTTATCTTTCTTTTTCCTTTTATTTCAATATATTCAAATTCAAATCCATTAGTCATTCTGTCATATATCTTAAGTAATGCCTCAATTCCAGTTACATCCAAAATGTTTATAATTTTTTCCTCTTGTTCTTGAAGAGTGAATTTTGATAGCGAACGTTCTTGAGTCAGATAATCTTGATATACATTTGGAGTTTCTTTTATCAGACGATTTGCATTATTTTCATCCAGATCTTTTTTAAACCATAAATCAAAAAAAAGAAGTCTATTTGAAACTTCAGTTGCAAAAATACTCATTTTAGTTACCAAAGATGCAACTTCATTGGATGAAGTGTTTTCAGCGTATTTCAACCCGGCATATCCCGAAACTACACTTAATTGTTCAGAAATGCTTTCAGAATCTTGGATTAGTTCTAAAAAATTTTTTAAAGTTATTTCGGATTTTAATGATGACTTTTTATCTTCAAATTGTTTTACTTTTTCATTAATTGATGACAATGTTTGGGAAAACTCTTCACTTTTATGGTTTTTGACCAATTCTGATAAATCCCAAGTATCCATCTTCAATTTTGATAATTTTGACATAATCTCTTTCAATTTAGAACCATTTTATTTGTTTTTAAATCACATCAAAATATAGTTAATGCAGGTTATTTGATATATAATACATATTTCAATTAGAATAAATGACAATTTATCATTATAATAATTTTTATATTTTTCTTTATTTTATATTCAGGAATTATTTTGATGATTATATCGATTTTGCCTTTTTCACATAATTCTTAGTTTAAGCAGGATTATTTTTATTAGATATTATTCAGATTCGCAAATGATAATTTTTAAAAGGATCAAAACAATATGCGTAAAGAAAGTAATAACATATTTTAGACAGATTATGTTTTGTTTTTTGTAATAGTAGGTGTGTATTTTTATACTACATGTTTTCTAAAATTAACTATACTACATATTAATTTGCTAACCAGTGTAAATACTTTTTAATGGGTTGAATTGTCTCGTTCGGTAATATTGAACAACCATATGATAAACAATTAAGTTCAGATAATAGTTTGAGAACATACTATGTTTCTCGCATGTGCAATACACCAACAGTTTTAATTAGGCAAACCTGCACTATTACACAATTTGAAAATTGGATAAACCAGCAATATTAGAACAATAACGAGAAAATTTTGTTTATTTTCGTTGTAATATTATATTCAAAAAGTTATCAAATACCAATAAAAGTAAAAATGCAATAAATTAATACACATCTGTAATATATATTCTATTTACATTGTAAAAATTTATCTATAAATACGGCTATTGTAATATACTTCCTAGATAGTTGTTTACAACCCCTTGACAATATCCCATGGGATAATTTAGTTGAGTTTGGAACTAACTGTTGATTTTTTGCCTTATTCCATTTTTTCTTTAGATAGAATATTGAAAGTATTGATTCACCCAGTTCCTAAAGATTGTAGTCACCGATAAAGATGATTAGTGTTTTTTATACAATTAAAATTTTTCTCATTTTGAACAAGTTTTTATAAATCTTTTCTAATGCATGTTCAATCTTTATGCATATATCAACAGTAATAGTAGCCTACGATTGATATGTAATTTATGATATTTTACTCGTTCGTTTATATTAGATCCATCGCCTGCTTGAAATCCCTATCGATATTTACCACCATATAAAGCAATTTTCATTTTAAAATCATGCTATACCAAAGATGGTCTCACCTTGATTTATCTTTTAATCAGCCTAATTATTCATCTTTGCGCATCTTATTCACCATCAGATCATGCTTTTGTTTGTGTATTTCTATGACTATTGCAGCAGTGTAACTGATTACAAATACATTATTAGAAAAATCCTTGTCTTTACACATTTCACATTCAATTGTATGCGTTGTCCAGTGTTTTAAATTTCAAATAGAAACAAGAAATTATAGCGAAATATTAACTGAAATTAGATAGAAATTGCAAATCGATATAAAATAGTGTATCGTATTTATCTAATTATAACTATAAATAGATCCTTATAAAAATATTAGTTTTTAGTATCAAGGATTTTAACAAATATTTTCAAGATATTTTATCTTATTACAATAAGTATTTTGCAGATATCTTTTTAGATAGAATATTATTTTTTGTCTATGAAGAACTTTTTTCTCAATAAATCATAAGTTTTTGCAGCTTCGTTACCACCCAATATTAATATAATTTCTTTATTTGTAAAAAATGCATTTTTGATTGCTATTTTATAACTATTTATCATATCAAAAATATGATATAATATTTGTCTAGTAACAATGATATTTTCATTCGATAAAGTTAGTGTTATTTTTGACAAGCCATCTGTTACATCACCATCATATTTTTCTTTCAAATCTAGAATAATTCTTCTGGATTCTTGAACATCTTCAGTAATTAAACATATTTTTTTAGTAGTATGAATTAAATTGTAATCAAAAAAAGTGTCTTTTGAAGAATCATACAAAATTTCAGAAATGTCTTTGAATTTACTATTATTACTAAAATTAATATCAATTATACTGCCTGTAAGAGTCATTCTTACTTCATTAGGAAACATCGAACATTCCAAATTTTCATCATTTTCTGAATATGGTTTTGTATTCAAAGTGTTTATTTGTCGAGTATAATTGTTATCTATTTTGTTTATCTCATCTGCAAATCTTTTTATGGCAACTATTATCGTCCCAATATTTACCGTGGATTGTGTTAAATTTTCTACATCATCATGAATTTTGTTTGCTAATGCAGTATAATTTACAATACCTAATTTAATGGCTTTTAAATAAAAATCATTTGAAGATATAATTTCTTTTATAGCTTGAGGAACAGATAAATCTCTAATATACATATATATGTAATATTTGTTATAGCCAACAAATAAGTCTTACTTATTGTAAGAATAATTTATATTATATCATGAATATTACATTATGTAATGTTATTTTGTTTCTATATTAATCAAGGAATGAATGATTAATGGTTTTCCCCTCAATTAAATTAAAGATTGCAGAAACGGATATTCGATTCGTTGGAAAAGGTTTAGCATCAATCGATCCTAAAATTATGGATGATTTACAATTACAATCCGATGACGTAGTTGAATTGAAGGGAAAAAAAAAACAACTTATTTAAGATTATCTCAGGGTTTAACTTCAGATTATGATAGAAAATTGGTGCGTATTGATGGATTCACTCGTAGTGTCTTAGATTGTGGGATATCGGATCATGTAACGGTCAAAAAAGTGGAAAATATTCTCAAAGCTAAAGAAGTACAGTTTATTCCAAATGAAGAATTAGAATATTCAGGATTAGAAGAATACATCCCCAAATTATTATACAATCGTATTGTATCCAAAAATGATATTATTCAGGTAAACTTGATGGGAAAAAAAATAACTTTGCTTGTGAATTCCTTAAAACCTTTGTCTGTTCCCTTAATAATAGATCACAATACAAAATTTATTTTAGGAGATCCTAAACACAATATTGCTACTACAACAATATCACGAGTAAATTATGAAGATATTGGTGGACTACGAGAGGTAGTTAAAAAAGTAAGAGAAATGATAGAATTACCCATTAGGCATCCCGAATTATTTGAAAAAATAGGCATTGAATCCCCAAAAGGAGTTTTACTTTATGGACACCCTGGAACCGGGAAGACTTTACTAGCCAAAGCTGTTGCCAATGGAACTAATGCCAATTTTTATTCCATAAGCGGTCCAGAAATTATGAGTAAATTTTATGGAGAAAGTGAACTCAAATTAAGAGAGACATTTAAAATCGCTCAAGACACGGCGCCTTCAATACTCTTTATCGACGAAATCGATTCAATTGCGCCAAAAAGAGAAGATGCGGCAGGAAATCTGGAAAAGAGAATTGTGTCTCAAATACTTACACTTATGGATGGGATTCGAAGTAGAGGCAAAGTTGTAGTTATTGGTGCCACTAATAGACCCAATGCAATTGATCCAGCTTTAAGAAGACCTGGACGGTTTGACAGGGAGATAGAGATAGAAATCCCCAACATTGAGAGCAGGATGGAAATACTTCGAATTCATACGAGAGGAATGCCTTTAAAAGACGATGTAGATTTATCAAAAATATCTAAATTAACTCACGGGTTTGTGGGTGCAGATCTAGAAATCCTAACAAAAGAAGCCGCCATGAATTCTTTAAGACGTATTTTGCCCGAAATTGATATTGATGAATCTCCCATTCCTTCAGATACCTTAAACAAAATTGTTGTTACAGATGAGGATTTTAAAAATGCTTTGAAAGAAGTATCGCCCTCTGCAATAAGGGAATTCCAAATTCAAAAACCATCCATTCAATTGGCAGTTGTTGGTGGCCTAAATGACATACAACAAGAACTGTTTGAAATGATAGAACGGCAATTAAAATATCCGGAATTATGTGATTATGCAGGTATACGACCCACTAAAGGGATCTTATTATATGGCCCACCAGGAACAGGAAAGACTTTGCTTGTTAGATCTTTGGCAGCAAATTCCGAATCTAATTTCATAAACATAAAAGGTCCAGAGCTATTGTCAAAATGGTTAGGTGAATCAGAAAGAGCAATACGAGATGTTTTCAGAAAAGCAAAACAAGTTTCACCTTGTATAATATTTTTTGATGAGATCGACTCAATATTTGGAAAAAGAGGCCTGGACTCTAGTGGATCAGGTGCTACGGAAAGAATGACAAGTCAGATGTTAACCGAATTGGATGGTTTGGAGACTCTAAATGGGGTTATTGTAATTGGGGCAACTAATAGAATTAATCTCATTGATGACGCGTTATTAAGGTCTGGACGATTCGATAAAGTTGTAGAAATACCCATTCCTAATATAGAATCTAGGAAACATATTATCGAGATTCATCTTAAAAACAAGCCTTTAGAAAACTATACATCTTATTTTAAGAAGATATTAGATATTACAGATGGATTTACTGGTGCAGAAATTGAAGGGTTAATTAATTCGTCTGCTTCATTGGCATTGAAAGATTTTCTAAAATATTACTCTAACAAAGACAAACAAAATATAGAGAAAATTGACAAAAAAGATCTAGTTCATCTCAAAATAAAATTGAAACATCTTATAGAATCCAAAGCTAAAATGAATGCAAATTTTAAGAAATAATGAATTAAAAATTTTCCACATATTAATATAATTTACAAAATTAAAAAGATCAGATTGACTTGTTTATATAAACATGAATTATATTTTAACCAATTTATAACATTAATTTGAAACCACTTTTAATCCCAGAAAATGCCAACACCTTTGCCATATTCATTTTTAAATACACAGTCTTAATAATGCGTATACTAATCAATTTATGGTGCAGTAAAAAAAGATTTCATTTTTTTATCCATCGAATTTTGTTGTATAGGATATTTTGTGATAAATAATATTATTGGAAATTAGATATAAAAAAATCCATTTTTAGATTGCTTTTTACAATTTGATCCTATTCTACCAGGGATTTTTTTCAACGATAGAGCCAATTTATAGATGCATTACATTAAATATTAATATTAGACAAATACTACTCCTATGACATTCTATCCCCATCTTAGAAATATGCAGACCATTCACCAACCAATTACTGTACAGTTTAAATTTTTAATTATATATAGAAAGTAATATCCGAAAATTTAGCTGTGCCTGATAAAATAATATTTCTTTATTTTCTATTTGTTAAAATTATGTTATATAGAGTATTTACAATTAACATGGAAGTTTTGAATTTAATGAACAACAAGAATGTGTAATCATATGGAAAACGAAATATTGTTTAAATTATAATATATAATATTATCAAAATTTTGGGGAAAATAAACTATTGACTATTAATTATTGTTTTGTGTATCCGGAATTATTTTAATCATATCATGAAAATTGCACTCTATAATACTATTTTTATCTCTTGTTAATTCTAGTAATGGATTTTCAATGGATAGTCTATCCAGATGTTGTACAAATAACTCATTTTCAAATGTTTTGAGGGTTTCTTTAATTATCTGATAGTCTTTTATATCCAAAGATTCAATTTTTGCCCCTTCAGCTACTGTAGTCCCTTGTTGCGAATAAATCACTCCACCCACCATGCCTGGGCCAAATAGTTCTCCAGGTGCACCTAAATTTAGTAATATTCCTCCAGACATGTACAATCCTGAGTTGTATCCGGCACCAAAGGTTACTAGTTTCCCACCTCTTGCTTGACCCATAGCCCTTTCCATACAACCCTTCTTAACTAACACATCTACACCATTACTAAAATTTGTAGATTGATTATTTTGACATGCAAGTTCTGTAGCAAATCCATCAACAATTATCTTTCCTTTATAGCCTTTATCGGCCAATCCATTTTCAGCATTTCCAGTAACTTTCCATGTTCCATTAAAATTACAAAAAGCTCCAAAGAAATTTCCGACATCGCCTTCAACATTTATATCAAGTTCTATTGTATGATCAAAACCTAAAATACCAATTCTATATAACGCACTTGGATTTTTTATGGTGATTTTTCTTGTACCTTCGATGACTTTTCTTTTAATAATACTATTTATCGATCTTTCAAGTATTAATGGCGATGTTACAATATCTCCAAATTTTTCTATCGATGCGTTTTTCAGCCCTTTTGGTAATTTCATTCTATAATTTTTCTCAAGGTTGTCGTTAATTCTTTCAAATTGATCGTCTGGATTAGATGTATTTGATCCTATTTCATTTAAAACCAGCCTCAGATCGTCGATATCTAATACATAATGTATGCCTTCTTTAATCATGTTTTTATTAGATTCTTACATAATTAGAAGCAATCTGTACTATCAATGTATTTTTGGTTGTCGATAATGATAATGGTTTGGTATTGTATATTACAAAGCTTGATGTTATATAGATATATTATTATATAATCAACATATTTTAAAATTCATTATTCCGTTTTTTCAATCGCAAATAATATCCTCGATTATGCGCTTTATTGAATGAATTTTGTTATATACTTCTAAAAAGTCTTTGTAGTTTCGTTTCTTTTTCCAAGATAACGAGGATTTATTTCCAGGAATTCCTTTTTTATATCCAAATATCCAGATAACAATTATTGTAACAATCTCTTTTGAGATGATGGAATAATTCTTGTCATATATTAAATATGCAATAATTTT
This sequence comes from uncultured Nitrososphaeraceae archaeon, assembly GCA_963762475.1. Classification (GTDB taxonomy): domain Archaea; phylum Thermoproteota; class Nitrososphaeria; order Nitrososphaerales; family Nitrososphaeraceae; genus Nitrosocosmicus. The sequence goes on along the minus strand of CAVXKW010000016.1, from coordinate 52,212 downwards.
TTTCCTTTATTATTTCTTAATTTATAAATGATGGTATGGTGGTTATTAACCGTAAATCACGCATTTACATTATACCTTTTCTTCCTTAGAGAATAGAACACCTTATTTGAATATCATATGATCTTAGTAACTGTCAGTCTTTACAATCTATGAAAGCAAGAAATCTAGGAAAATATTTCTCTACTTCTTCAGGTTTGTAGTCTTTCCTTTATTTAATATATTTTGTTCAGAAATGAAACACATTTTCTAATCAAATTTTTAATCTTTTGTATACCTCTGCAAATGTTGCCTTGATCTAAATCAAATGGAAATTCATCTAATGCTAAAGTTATGTAAAATCAATAGTACGTCAATAGCAAAAGATCTATTTTTAAGGTATAGTTTGAATGATCTTTCAACAGATCCAGCTTTCTCCATCTTTTTTTTGTTTAAATAACATGAATAAAAATAACAAACAAAGGACAAAAACGAAGAGTCGAAGATCATATAGATATTATTCTAATTATGCAAGATCTATTGTATAGTAAAAATTGAACACTTCCCCGGCGGAGATGACTTTACTTTTTCTTTTGCACCAACAATATTCAATGCAGACAGATCAGTTGCCATTGCCCAGAATGCAGGTTGTGTTTCATCTCCTGGATTATATCCTATAATTCCTTTTCTTGTTCCAAATTTGTCTCTAACAAGGGAGAGCGAATTATCTGTAGCTGCAATATAAGTAAATGGTCCATCCGCGTTTCTTATGAATGCCTCATGGGCTTTTTCTATGTTCCCATGCTCTAATATTTGATCAGCCAGAAATATTGCTATTACTTCTGAATCACAATATGAATAAAAAGTATATCCTTTCATTTCGAGCAAATTTCTCAATTTGGAATAATTTGATATTTCACCATTATGAACAATAGCTAAATCTGATAATATTGTTGTACTAAAAGGATGAGCATTAGATGGGTCCGCCTTGCTGCTAGTTGCTATTCTTAAATGCCCTATTCCATGGGAACCTTTCATTGATTTAATTTTATATTTTTTTTCTAGATCTTTTACTAAACCCGAGTCTTTAATTAATTTCATATATTTTTGACTACCTACTATTGAAATCTCTTTATCTTTACGCAAACTGGATATTGTTTCATATAGATTATCTATCTGCCGTATATTTTCCTCCCCCATCACGTATTCGTCATTTGTCAATGTTTTTTTAATATATGCGATATTGTACGAGTTACTGTTATCATATATTTTTCTATCATTGAAAATTGCCACACCTGAACTATCTTGAGCTCTTACTTGCTGAATTTCCATCATTTGATAGAGTAATGATCCTATGGAGAAATTAGTACAATTGTGATCTGTAATTATAATACCACATATACCGCACAAATTAACTACCTTCTCCACAAGATCTTTTTTCCAATATGCATTCAATTAGAGAACATTTATCCTCTTCCCCAATTACAAAATCTGATTCATTTGTAAATTCATTTACATATTCTTCAATTATTTGACGATATGTTTTATCTGTACCTTCTATTGCAATATTCAACTCTAAACTAGTTTCTATGCTCGAAGTTCGCAAATCCGTATATGATATATTAAAAAAATTACTGTAACCCAAAGCTGCCGGAACGCCTTTGAGCTCGCCTTTTGTAGCCATTAAGTGTCTATAAATTCTATTTGACACGGTGTCGGTGTATAAATGATCTTCAAAATTGCGTGCAGCATTTGCTATTAGTAAACTAGTAGAAAATCCTATAATATCGGCTCCAATCGCAACTGCTTTAATTATTTTTCCAACATCATTAAAATCTCCTGCTGCTACCAGTATCGCCCCATCATTTTTCTTTCCTTTGTAAAATTGATTAATGATTGATCGTATATCATAAATCAAAGATAAAGCATGTTTTCCTTTGTATTTTTCTTTATTTGTTATTTTTATAGTATCTATGATTATTCCATCTGCATTCATATTTAGAATTGGATGAATAACACTTTCAAACGATTCATCCACCTCTACAAGTACAGGACCTGGAAATTCTTTCTTTATATCAGAAATTAATTCCAAGGTTTTATGTCCATTGAATTTCAATATGATACCTTCTAAATCATCATTTATTGTCAATTCCGATTTCTCGTTAATTCGCTTAAAAATTGAATATTTTCTATCTTTGATATTTTTGTCAGATACAAATATTAAATTCATTTTTTTATCTATTGAAAGTTTATTTAATGCAGAGTGTAAAAATCCTGAAGTTTCTTCATCCATTTTGACATCATTATCATATATTATCAAGGGCATAGACAATATGACTTTATTTTGACATTGTTCTCTACCTACAGATATGTCAAGATTTATAATCTCCCTATATGGATCATATGGTGGTCTGGATAATTGCGCACCAAGAGCTGTTATGCTACCCCAAATATCTATTGTTTTTTCTCCAATTATTTTATCTTTTCTTATTTTATCGTCTATCGATTTATCCCTAGGTAAACCGTTTTCCGATAACTCCAATATTGAAGATCTTATGGTAAACTTTTCTCTATTGTCCATTTTCTTTACCTATTGTATTTTTTCCGCCAGGTTAGTAATTACGTGGGGTTCAATTTTCTTTATTTTTCCTTTTACTAAATCAGAATACTTTATTTTATTTAGAGGCAATCCTGAAACTATACTCGATATCTCATCTGTGGCGAAAAGATCTTTTTTGCAAAGATCAGAAATTCTTTTCTTTCCCATAGATCCAACGATATTTTTTAATTCTGAAATCGTTCCTTTAATATAATTGATTATTCTTTTTACACTATAATCAATGTCAAGTTTTTCATAAGACCCAGTCAAGCCTGCAGGGCATGTATTTGTATAGCAATCTTGAATAAGTGTACATCCCATTGATATGAGAAAGCCAGTACCTATTCCAACACCATTCGCACCAAGGGCAATACATTTTGCAATTCGTTTGGAATCCCATACCCCACCATGAGCAAGCAATTTAAATTCGTTTTTCTCATTTAAATAATAATCATTTATCGCATCCTTGCTTAATTTTATCGATGGGATTGTATTTATACCAATAATGTCTCTAATTTCCCATGGGGCTGCTCCTGTACCTCCAACATAACCATCAATAGCAGCAGAATCTGCCAAAGATTTTAATATTATTTTTATGTCATCATATGCTCTTGAGGCACCTATTTTTACAATAATTGGTTTACGCCATTCAGTAAGCTCTCTTAGTTCGAGAATTTTGGATACCAGATCCTCAGGTCCAAGGATATCAAGATGTCTTGAAGGCGAATGGGCGGACTTGTATGGCGGTATACCTCGATTTTCTGCTACGAGATCTGTCACCTTTGATGCAGGTAATAACCCCCCATGACCTATTTTTGCACCCTGTCCTATTTTTATTTCTATTGCATCTGCTTTCAACAAATAATCGGGTTCCCTCCAAAATCTACCGGATGCATACTGAACTATCAAAGGATAATGCCTTTGGAAGAGTAGTTCTTTATCTAAATAGCCTAAATTGTGTTCTTCAAGTAGTCTCTCAGAATATCTATTTAAATTATTGTTACCTGATTCCGATCCATGAAGTTCCCATGGTAATGCGCCGCCTTCACCTGTATTCATGATTACTTTTACTCCATCCTTTGCCAAATAATTTAATGCAATATGTAATGCTATTTTCGCTGGGAGTTTTAGTGATCCATAGCTCATCCCTGAAATGAAAAAAGGTATATCTGATTCTAATTTATTATCTGAATATCGTCCACCAATATTTAGAGAAATATCAATATCGCTATAATCCTCATCTGTTTTAATTTTTCCATTAATGAGTTCGATAGAGGAAAAGTAATCGTTGGATGAATTTGCTCCTAATCCTGAATAGGGTATTAATCCATCATATGCTTTTCTTGCGTCTAAAATTATCTTTGTTTTATCATGATAATCTAAAGATGAAATTAAATTTGATTCTTTTAAGAGATTTCTTTTAATGTTTAAAATGTCTCTATTATATGACATATGTAATATCATATGTTTCCATACATATAAAACTCTCTTGGTGAAGGTATCGAAACTACAGTTGTATATTCATCTTTTTTGAGTTGACAGTACATCTCAAGAAAATCCTCTGTGAACGCAGGATAGAGAAATTCTTTATCAGATTCTAAAGATTCTATTGCATCCATTAAAGATGTGGGTAATTTTTTAATTCCCATTTCTCTTTTTTCTTGCTCGGTAAGTTTGTAAATATCTTTATCGATGTGTTCAGGTGGTGAGATTTTTTTATTAATCCCATCTAATCCTGCTAGAAGTAACGCTGCTTCTACAAGATAAATATTTGAGCTAGGATCTGGAGTCCTATATTCTATTCTTTTTTCCTTCTCCATGTTTTTAAAGTGTGCTGGAATTCTTATACTAGCTGATCTATTCATTTTACTCCATGCTACATTAATTGGGGCTTCGAATCCCGGAACCAATCTTCTGTACGAATTAGTTGTTGGATTTGTTATTGCACAGAGAGATCTAGAGTGTTCTATTATACCTCCAATGTAATAGCGAGCAATTTCGCTTAATTCGGCGTATTCATCTGAAGAATCATAAAATGCATTAATGTCTTCATGTTTCTTCTTTATCCACAAACTTTGACTTACATGCATTCCAGATCCATTATCTAATGCTACAGGTTTTGGCATAAAGTTTGCAACCATCCCTCGTTTAGCTGCAACCTCTTTTACCGTTTTTTTATATGTAATTACATTATCCCCGACATTTAAAAGTTCATCATATCTCATTTGAATTTCACATTGTCCAGCTGTGGCAACTTCGTGGTGATGAGCCTCAACCCTGATTCCAAAAAATTCTTGTAATGTTTCGGATACTTCGTCTCTCAGATCTGTCAAACTATCTGCAGGGGGCGCAGGAAAGTATCCTCCTTTAAATGGTATCGTATATCCACCTTCATTTGATGTATTCCAAGGTGCCTCTCCTGATTCAATTGAATATCCAGATCCACCAGAGCTATTTATGGATGATAATGGATTTGGTAATAAGTTTATTTTGTTAAAAACAAAAAATTCTAGTTCTGGACCCCAATAGCTCTTTTCAAAACCTTTATTTTTTAAATATTCTGCGGCTTTTTGCGCAATATATCTGCAATCCCTAGAATATCTTTTTCCCCCATATCCTTCATAAATATCTACGTACATGCGTGCAGCCATTGAAGGATATGAGTATCCCCTGCTATTGTGATTATTTTTATTAAAATAATCAGGAAGCATTGCAAATGTAGATGGATCAGGTTTGAGTAACATATCTGATTCGTATATTTCTTTAAATCCTTTTATGGAACTACCATCTAGTCTTGGTAGACCTCGATTAAATGCATCCTCTGTAATTTCTTTACTATTAACTGATATTTGATGAAGGAATCCTAACGGATCACAAAAATTTAATCTTACCCATTTTATATCGGATTTTTCTATCTCTTTTATTACATCGGATGAAAAATTTTTAAGCGTTTTTTCTGTCTGCATTATTGTTTTATCTTGTTGACAAAGATAAGCATTTCCTACAATTTCATTTACATTTGGAAAAATTATTAAGTAAATACTTAACATTTATTAAATTATGCTTTCGATATTGATGTCAAATTTTATAAATATAAGATCTCCTGCATAATTAGAATAAGCAGCTATATGATCTGAAGTTCATTGATTTCTTGTCCTTTCTTTTTGCTTTCATATGATAAATTATCCAAAAAACCATTCCTTTTCAAATCATTTACTGGCCTTACAGTACAAAATTTGATAAGATTTACAAAGAGATAACAAAGAGATATGATAAGCACGAGGTACAACGTTTATCTAAAAAAAATATCGAAAAAGAGACATAGGTACTTTTGGCAGACATTTCACATTGAATATAAAAAACAGATTTCTTATGCGTTTAGTGGCTCCAAAGTTAATCAAATATCTATAGATTTCTCCTTATCTCTAATTTATGATATGTCAATTAAGAAATAGAACAAAAAAGGATATAGCATATGCATTACATTTGTATTTTAATGGTCTTTCTTTAAGGAATATTGCAAAAGCATTACAAAGATTTGTTCGCATAAGCCATACCACAATAAGAGACTAGATTCAAAAATATATGCCAATCAAAAGATTATACCAATTAGCACATATTATCTAAATTACATTTCAAAACAAATAGTTCCTCATATCGAGATTGAATCGTTGTTCTGAAATATCTAGAAATATTATTCTTCAAATCTGCAAATGATGGATAAATTTGTAGAATAAGTAGATCACGTTTGGCTATATTCCAAACCTCCACCATTACCATATACTCTGGTGATGCAGTTGAAAGATATAGTAGAATTAGTGTATCTTTATTTTCATCTAAACACTTTAACACCTTCCTTGATTTGTAATGAGGCGATGCTTTATCCATGAACAAATAGCATTGTGGAAATTTAGTATGTATTTTCTTTATATAATCAAGGAATGTATCGCCATTAATTGTCACTCTGTCTGAATAAATGTTTTCCTTCCACGCTTACGGCACCAAAAATACATGAACGTTGGTGCGAACCTGTTACTCTGACAATCGGTATTTTATTTTCATTAATCCAAACGCGTCTTACAATATTCGTAAAAAAGAATGATTCATCTAGTGATATTATGGCAAATCCATCTTCTTCCTGCTGCTGCTGTATGTCCACAAGTATTTGGGCGATCTTTTGCTGAAAGCCTCTTTTTCCTCTTGAGATGTAGTATTAACATACACTTTTCTTGGAACCTTTTGTTTAAATCCCCATATTTGAAGAATACGGTATATATGAGTATAGCGATATTTTATACCGCTTTTCTTTATGATTAACTCTTCCACCTGTTTTGTTGTCCAACCTTGATTAGAGTTGGATAATTTTTTCTTTATACTAAAACTAACCTCTTCGGACATCTCAGATGGTCTATCGGCTTTTGTTCTATCGTTTAGTCCTTTCAAGCCTTCCTTATCATATCTTTTTAACCAATCAGAAGTCCAAGGATTACTTCTGTAGTGCATCTCTTTTACAACACGAAAAGGAATTTGTTTATCTTCTCGTACTTTGATAATTAAAAGTAGTCTTTTCTTTACTTTTGGATCATTTTCATTTTTTGTATCGATTAACCAATTTGGATTTGGTTGGTGGTGTTGAGAATGGATAGTATAATATAGGATCTAAATAGCTATTGTGTTTTTATGATAATTATCATGATAAATTATTTAGCATACTTGTGCTAATTGGCATAGTCTGCAGGAAAGCAAATGTTGCAGAATTTATAATAGATGAAACTCAATTGAAGGTAGGTTCTGAAATAACATGGCTTGGAGTTTCCATAGAACCAAAGAATAAAGAAATTCTTTCCACAACCATATCCAAAGAGCGAAATATGTTTGTAGTCGAACGATTTCTATTTTCTCTCAAAAAAGGCATGGCAAACACCTAGTTTCAACGGACTATGGTGGTGCTTGGTATCCTCAAGCATGCAGGTTTTTGAAACTGAAACATCATTTGCATTCCTCTTACGAGAAAAGTATTATTGAAAAGACGATGCAATACAAAGATAGAACCGAGTGCTTTGACGATTATTTTCCATGCAAAAAGAAAAAATGTAAATTGAAACATGTTTAACAATGGTTAAATCTATTTATTGATTTTTACTGCTTTGTTGCATGATTCGAAAATCAGTTAAAACAACAAGTTATGTATAACAATAACATTGAATTTTCACTATTTCCGTTATGAATTTATCTGTAAAACGTTAACAAATAACGAATAAAATAATCATGCAACAAAGCAGATTTTTACAACAAAGAAATAATGTCTTAACTTTAGAGCCCTTTTAGTGTACTACCGTCTTTACATCACATACTCTGGCAGGGTTTCTCTATGATTTAGATCAAAGTACAATCTACAGAGACATTCAAAAGATTGAAAGTTTGATAAGAAAATGTGCGCCAATTCCTCAAAAGATATATAACAAAACAAAGAGGCTTCGAACCCCCTGAGGAAGTAGAGAAATATTTTCTGGGATTTATGGCTTTTACCGATTGTATATAACAGCAGATACCAAGGCCTGTTGATAAGAGAAGACGTAAGGCGTACTATTCAGGCAAAAAGAAAATACATACCGTTAAAAATCAACTTACTGTATCAAAGATGGTCATATTCTTCATAAGGTTGCCCATAAGAAAGGACGAAGACATGATTATAACGTTTATAAAAGGAGTCATCCAGTCATCCCAAAACAAGTTCTCACGGTAGTTGATCTAGGATAACAGCATAAAAAAGGATTTCCCAGAACAACTATCTGCAATGTCATACAGAAAGAAGAGAAACCAAGATTTATCACAAGAAGAAAAAGAGTATAACAAAAGTCATTCTAGAAAGAGAATAGTAATAGAGCAACTATTTGTCGATTAAAAATATAGGATAATGAATGATATATTCAGGAACAGATCAAGAAAATATAATAGAATATCAGATATAGTTACGGGTTTATTAAACTATAGAAGAATGAACCAGTATTGTTAAAAACCAATATGAAATTCACTGATAATATAGATTGTTTCTAATTATGCAAAAGATCCATAATATCCATTTTACTATCGACTATATTTGACTGCAAGATTTGTAGTAATAACGGCAATGATATTTACTAAATGAAAAATTACTATGTAAAAGAATATCAAATCTTATTGACTTTATTTTATTGAAAACTATTACAAAATTAAATACCTACAGCAATTTGCCTTTAAGATGTAAATTATTTACTATGTTGCCATTTTCATAAAGCATTTAACTTAAAAAAAAATATTACTTGTTGAAACCGAATGAGACTGAATACAGCCGTTTTGGTAAAACTTGAACCGGATTTTTCCGAGGGCAATGTTAGTTACAATGCGGATGGAACATTAAATCGGGCAGAAACAAAAAATATTTTGGGACCGCATAGTTCTATTGCATGCTATGCTGCCTTATATGCAAAAGTGAAATATGATGCATATATTACTGCCGTAACAATGGGCCCTCCAACCGCAGAATTAGCTTTACAACAGTCTCAATTAATTAGTGATGCAGATGAGTTGCATCTTTATAGCGATCGCCTTTTTGCAGGAGCTGATACTCTTGCCACCTCGGAAGTCTTGAAATCCGGAGTAAAGAAAATGGCAAATGGAGGAAATATTGATATTGTATTTTCTGGACATAGAGCATCAGATGGCGAAACTGGACAAACAGGTCCACAGACTGCTTGGAAGCTTGGCTATCCTTTAATTGGAAATGTAATAGAATATCACATAGATATTCAAAAAAGATTAGTTAATGCAAAACGTATAATCAGAACATATGGTCATCATGATAGAATTGAAGAAGTAGAAGCACATTTGCCAGTATTCATTATATTAGATCCATCATATATTCCCATACTTAATACCGTTTCTCAAAGACTTAAACTATCGCAGCATCAAAAAAATGCCTTGTCTAAATCCTATGAATATAAAAATTATCTTAAAACGTTTAATGCACAATCCCTAGAATTAAATCCAAAATTAGTAGGATTGCCTGGCTCTCCAACTATTGTATATAAAGTTGAAAAAATCCCAAGATCTAATGCGAATCGAAAAGCATATGTGATTGACGGATCTAATGAAACGGATGTCAGTCAAATAATTAGTACCATTTATGATATTCTAGGAGGAAATGTAAATAAATGACTAATACAGTTACATTTTCCCCTACACAAACAAAAATAGATGAAAATAAATTAAAAATTAAATCCAATATTGAAATTGAAAATGAAAATGATAGAGATTGTTATAAACATTTGTATATTGTGATAGAGCAGGAAGAAGGCAATTTATTTCCCATAAGTTTTGAAATGTTGGGTGAGGGACGAAGATTGATGGACGATTTCAATCGTAGATATGATTCGAATGAAAAAGTCGTAGCAGTTATCCTCGGTCATAATATTAAGCATTTAAACCAAGAGTTAATTAATTATGGTGCCGACGTTGTAATATTTGTTGATGATCCTATACTTCAATTTCCTATAAATTTTCTTTATACAAAAATAGTATGCAAAATTATAACTGATAAATTGTGTGCAGATCAAATTTCATCATCATCTGAGAACGCATTTTTAAAACCTCGTTATATGTTTTTTTCTGCGGATGATGCCGGAAGACAACTGTCTTCTACAGTCATGGCAGAGTTAGAATCAGGACTCGCTTCGGATATAAATAAACTAGTAATTAATGATTTGAAAATTCAACATGAACACAAAACTAAAGGCAAACCCATAATATATAAAAAAACTCTAGAGATGTATAGACCAGATTTTTCAGGATTTCTTTGGACAACTATTTTATGTTTGGATAATCTTAGTCCAGATAATAAAAAGGATTTTTATCCTCAATCTTGCAGCATAATTCCGGGCGTTTTTTCACCTATTGATAAAGATACACGTAGAACCGGCCAAATCTTGGAATATTCACCCAATATGGATATACAAGACTTTAAAGTTAAAATAATAGATAGGCAAACTATAAAAAATAAAATCGATTTTAATGCAAAAAAAATAATAGTTAGTTTTGGAAAAGGAGTTAAAGATTCCCCTGAACAAAATATAAGATTAATAGAAAATTTTGCAAAAGAATTAGATGCTGAAATAGGTATATCTTTACCAATATCAAAAAAACCATATTCAATAAGTGAAAGTATATCTTCGTCATTTATGATCCCAGAACGAGTTATAGGTACTAGTGGTCGGATGATCGCACCTACGATATATATTGCTTTGGGAATAAGCGGTGCTGTACAGCATATCGCAGGAATGAAAGGATCTACATTTGTAATTTCAGTTAATCCCGATCTTAATGCACCAATAATTGATGAATCAGATATTTTTATTAAGGGACGAATTGAAGAGGTAATTCCTGTTTTAATTAGAGTATTAAAAAAATTTAAAGAAAAAATACAGATATCGAAGGGAGTAGAACAGTAATGGAAAAATTTGATGTTGCCATTATTGGAGGAGGTTCTGCAGGCCTTGCAGCATTAAAGCGTCTTTCCTCACTGGGGAAACAAACAATACTTTTAGAGGGCGGAAAGGAGATCGGGACTAAAAATGTATCTGGAGGCATATTATATTCAAAGAGGTACTAAAAAAGGTAATGTATATAATGTAGAAGATGTATTTGATAATTTTTTAGATGAAGCTCCTATTGAACGAAAAATAACGAAATATGTCCTTCACGCTACTTCAAATGACAAATTGTTCTCTATAGATTTAACTGCATTACATAATTACCAAACAAAGTTTGGGTATTCGGTATTGCTTAATAAATTACTTAAATGGTTTGCCAAAGATGCTATGCAATCTGCGGAAACTTTGGGCGGCGGAATAATATCCGGTATTCATGTAAAGATGCTATCATGGATTGATGAGAATACCATCATTATAGAAACGGATGAATTAGAACCATTTCAAGTAAAAGCAGTAATCGCTGCGGACGGCGTAAACTCGGAAATAGCTGAAATTACTGGTGCTCGAAGTAAATTTGCACCTTCTGAATTATATCAGGGGGTAAAGGTAGTAGTAAAACTGCCTGAAGATTTGATTGAAGAACGCTTCGAACTATCAAAAAATGAGGGCTCTGCACATCTATTTGTTGGAGACATCACACTCAATCATGTTGGAGGAGGATTTCTTTATACCAATAAAGATACCATTTCAATTGGTGCGGTCTATCATTATGATTCTTTAATTGAAAATCCTTCAGAGCCTAATCTCATGATTAATGCCTTGCTAAGCAATGCATTCGTTATGGAATTAATAAAAGAGGATGTGCCAACATATAGAGAACATTATTATAAAACTCTTTCAAAAGAGGAGGAACTTCGCTCCAGGTATAAATCCGCGAAATTAATAAAAAACTGGAAAGAATTACATCAAATTTATTATTCCTCATCAAATGTTGCAAACATGTTAGATAAAGGATATTATAAATCAAAAGATGAAATTAAAAATAAATTAGATTTAATTCGTGATGATTTAGTTACAAAATATGGGATAGATTTTGAAAAAAATTATGTTGAATTAGAGTTTAGTACAAAATTAGTACCAGATGGGAAACGTTGTAGAATGAAAAAACCGTACTATAAAAACGTATTATTTGTTGGTGATGCGGCAGGTAGAGGAGTATTTTTAGGTCCCAGGATAGAAGGTATTAATGTAGGTATTGATGACGCAGTAAGAGCCGCTGAATGTATTTCCGAATCTTTAGATCAAAATAATATTGAAAGTATGGGTAAGCGATATGGCGCAATGATTGAAGAAAGTTCTTATACTCACGATATGACCGAAATAGATAAAAACTATTTAAATGCTTTTCTTGATTGTACTAAAGATATACCTAAAAATATAATTGGAGCCAAATATGGTTCTGTTTTTAGGTTGATATCCAATACAACATTTAGAAATATGACAATTGGATTTGCAAATAAATTGGGTTACAAGAGAATTTTGCCTCTATTGGATTCAACTCATACATATAATGATATCCCTATAGATATTGCCAAAAAAGCAGGTAAATCTGTAAATAAAACTTATACAATTCATCTTCCATCTATAGAAGAGCGGGTAGCAAAGCTAAAATATAATGATGACTCTTTATCTCACATTAAAATTCTTAATCCACATAGTGATTTCATGAAAAGGATGACGATTTTGTGTCCTACAAAATGTTATAGTGTAGAAAATGATCGGGTTATTCTTCAGCATGAAGGGTGTATAGAATGTGGAACATGTGCAAAAGAAACTAAATGGATGCACCCTAGGGGCGAAAAGGGAATAATTTACCAATACGGATAATTTTACGACTTAATTGATATTCGTAGTATGATTATTCTAATCGTTATACGTTAACGCTTTTATGATATAATTATAACAAAAACAGCCAACTCAATTAACCTAGCGAGAAATAGAGAATGATTTCACCTGTTTTTTGAATCGTACAACAATATAAATAAAGAATATAAAATGAATGTATTCCATATTTGTCAACGTCATTTAACAAAAAGTGCTCGGCGACAAAGATATTTTGTTCTTTGAACATAGAGAATAAAAGAATTCTTTTTTCTTTGGATATAGTCACCCATAGCCAAATAGATTCGAATCCAACTTTAATGATTGTCTCGTCTATCACATATTCAAGGATTTTCTTTTAATTTGATGACATTTGTTGAGGCTCGTAATTTTGATTCCAATTCCAGATGGAAAGGTGAATTCTTTTAATAAATTATCACGATAGTATTTCAGATGTCTTTCTAAAAGAAAGACCTAAAAAGTACAAGTATAATGCATAACTAAAGTATTTTGAAGATGTTCTTTTGTTTATCGAAGTCACAATGAAAATAGGACATTTTCAAGATATGGATTTATCGTTAATGGAGCAGAGCCTTTTTCCCAAAATAAAATATATAATATGTCCCATTTGATGGCAACCCACGAGGTTAGAATATTGAGATACCATCTCGATTTATCTATTTGAAAACATATCGAAAGTTATATACATATGCATTTAAAATAAAAATTATTGGTAGATGACATAATTTATTTTTCACACAAAAAGAAAAAATGCAAATGAAGAATGAATACAATTTATAGACACATTGAAATTAAAGTTACAACGGTGATCAAGATTCTAATATTTATAAACAGGTATTGAATAATTTTGCAACTCTGTATAAATGTCAATAACAGCCATTTTCGAAAGTATTTTTTGATTAATGCTAATCTACACCAAGATTTCCTCCACATGCACAAAAATTAAATTCATCAATTCGAGAATTGCAAAAAGGGCATATACCATTATCATTATAAGAAACATCCATTGCATTTTTGCCAAAATTTTTTAAATGATCGTTTATTTCATCATCAATTTCCTTTGACATTTTCTTACAATGAATAATAACTATAATTAATTATTTAAGTTTTCAATTATTATGGCATAGTTTTCAGTAAAAAGTCTACTTAGTTTAAAAAAACTATAAGAAAATCTTAATTTATTGTAAAATCTTACAAATATAAAATTACTAGACAAATTAAAATCGGGTCTTTTAACATAAGAAATTATTTCTTGATTATGCGGGTCAATAAACGGGTGAAGTCATTAGATCTCTTGCATAATTAGAAACAATCTATAACATTATCATGATTTTTATATTTTAATAATGATTCATTATTCTATAATTTACTACGCCTGCAACTATATCTGAAATTCTAGTGTAACTTTTTAATCTATTTCTGAATACGTCGCTCATTATCCTGTACTTTTTCAATCTGCAAATGGTATGCTCTATTACTATTCTTTCTTTTGAATGATTTATGTTGTACTCTTTCTCTTCTTGGGACAGTTCCAAATCCCTTTTCTTTCTATTTGGTATGGAAGATAATTGTTCTAAGAAATCAGTTTCTACGCCTAAATATCCAAAATCAGATACATTAACAACCTCTTTTGGAGTTATAGGCTGATTCTTTTTATAAATATCATAATCAATGTCTTTTTCCTTTCTTATATGCAACCTTATGAATAATATGACCACGATTGTTAACCATCAATTGAGTCTTTACAGCATGTCTTTTCTTTTTGCCAGAATAGAATGCCTCACGTCTTCTATTATCTATTGGCCTTGGCATCTACTGCTGTTCTATAGAATAAATAAAAGCAAGAAATCCAGGAAAGTATTTCTCTACTTCCTCTGGAGTCTGTAGCCTCTGTTTTGTAGTATGTTTTTTGTGGTATGGGTAAACATTTTCTAATCCAACTTTCTATTTTTTATATGTCTCTGCAAATAGTACTTTTGATCAAGGTCAAATAAAAAACCCGTTAATGTGTAAGTTATGTAAAGACGATAATACACTAAAAGCATTAGAAATCTATTCTCTAGGTCAAGTTTGAATGGTCTTCCTGCGCCTGCTTTTCTTTCTCTATCTTCTTTTATTTTGGATAAACGTAGCATTTCATGTTTGTCATATCTTTTTGTTATTTCTTTATCGAAAATGTTATCAAATTCTTGTATGATTAATCCAGTAAATGATTTGAAAAGTAGTAGTGGTTTTTTGGTAGCCTCTCGTATGAAAACATCTAGAGTGCAGGTAAAGAAGGAACTTTAGATCATAAAGCTGTTTGGACGTAATTATTCGAGAGATCTATGTTTAATATAATTTACTTTACATTTCTTTTTTCTACATAGAAAATAATCATCAAAACCTTGAGATCTATTTTTTATATTATGATATTCTTTCGATAATACTTTTTTCAAAAGATGGATGAAGATGATGTTTCAGTTTCAAAAACTTGTATGGTTGTGGAAACCATTTATTATCATATATGAAACAGAATACATCCATATCGGTTAGTAGTATCTGATAAAAAATGAATAGATTTTATCAATTCATAAGATATGGCAACCGCCAACCCCGAATAGCGGTAGCACCCAAACGTTTGAAGCCATCAAATGTAGTCTATTTGTAAGCCAGCATATAGTTCAGCATTGCAAATGTCATTTTATCAAATACATCAATCGTGTTTGAATTGTTAGTGCTTGTCTGTCAAGTATGGCTGACGCAAATTCGCCGAGGATATGGATGTCAAGTAGATGATAGTAGGGGTGACGTAATATTAGTTTCAAGTTACCAAAGTCTTCCAGGGCAATACATATATGTATGGTTCCAAAATTAACTTGATTTTGTAATCGATTTCTTGTTTCTGTATGTCATCTTCTGTTAATCATACATCATGCTCCGGTCACCTCTTGCACTGAATAAACTACTGAAAGTGACAATGGATCTAACAACCTTGAATCCAAGGTCAACATGATAGAATGCACAGGCCTTGCTACATCGAAATAGAGGCAAGAGAAAGACTGATTACGTTACTAGCGGCATATTCTTAGACACATAGAAATGGCTGTCTAATTACTGTCACTTGAGTATTAAATTAAACTCGTCACAGAAAGATTGAGATCTAGGTTAATTTTACCCTGTTTAAGTCTAACCTTTCATCTAAAAGACCTTGACCTTGTCTTAACGATTATTAATAGCGTTTAAACGATAAATACTTGCTCTATCCTCGCCATAATTCTTCGCTATACCTTATACTTAATATATCCATAAACATAATATTTTTATAGGGTATTTATACCGTAAAATGGTTTATAATGCCTTAATAAGGTTGATAACACCATAATTTAAGAAACGAAATTAGATGGTAAAGCTAAAAACAATAGGAAAAGTTCTTTTTATAAATGAATCTATCCATATATAGTATATTAATGGGTAATTCCTTTAAAGTTGGTGTCTCTGGTGTCTTTATAAAACAGATTAAATGAATAATTGAAAGGCTTACTGGAAGTAGATGGATAAAAACACATAGTGACTTTTAAATACGGATGGGAAAATTTCTATTGATATCACTCTAATGTTCTTTTACAGGATATATGGATGTATGTCTTTTAGTTATCGATAGTACGCATTTCAATGGCTAACCTGTTCCTCTGATAATTAAAACCTTATACAACAAGCATGATATCTTGCTATTCACGGTGCTCAACATATGTTCTCCAGACTACCAGTTACTGCATCCAGAAAGCAGAAAATTGAAAAATACCCTGTCGATACAGCCTCATCAAATGAACACCATCGTCTTAAGAATACGGTTAAGCTTTGACAACTATTCTAATTGAAAATGTTACTCCTTATCCTTCAATCTGTATTCATCGTCATATGATACGTTAACTAATAATAATAAACACTCTTAGTTCTAGTGAAATAACGTCGATATGACAGTCTACCACATCCCAGAGGATGGAAACCTGGAATTGAATGCCTTTCTATGGTTACATCTAGGGAAAATGTGATGATGAGGTGTTTACAGGATATGCACCACTACTCATATTTTGGAAACGAATCAAGCCTACAACGATTTTGGGAGAATATGTTCATCCAAAGTCCTAGATAAGATCTAAAATCCCAAGACTAATTGGTGGAGGTGTTGACTGAGGTGTCAACGACCACGATTGAATTGACGTGTAAGCAATGTTCTTTCACCTATACCTTCGATTTAATGGCAACTTATTTCTTATTTCATGACCTCATTGATGGCTGTAGGATAGTATGATATAACACAGAATAGATCTCTTGCATAATTAGAAACAATCTTGATTATTACTTCTGCATTGTATATGGATTTCTAGTTCTGTTGATTCATTATTCTATAATTTACTACGCCTGCAACTATATCTGATACCTTGTTATATTTTCTCAACTTATTTCTGAAAATATCACTCATTATTCTATATTTTTTTAATCTGCAAATGGTGTGCTCTATCATTATTCTTTTTCTAGAATGATTTTTGTTATACGCTCTTTCTTCTTTTGACAGTTCTAGATTTCTATTCTTTCTATTGGGTATATGCGATAATTGTTCTGGGAAGTCCTTTTCTACGCCAAGGTATCCAAGGTCAAATACACTTACAACTTGTTTGGGATTAATAGAATAATTCTCTTTATAGATATCATAATCATGTCTGCGTCCTTTCTTATATCTTGTTTTATGAATAATAATGCCTAGGTTGTTAACCATAAGTTGTGTCTTTACAGTATGTCTTTTCTTCTTCCCTGAGAAGAAAATCTTTCATCTGTTGTTATCTGTTGGTCTTGGAATCTGCTGTTCAGTACAATCAACAAAAGCAAGGAAACCTGGAAAATATTGTTCAACTTCCTCTAGTGTTTTCAGCCTTTATGTTATATTATATATTTTCTGTGGAAGCGGCATACATTTTCTAATTAATCTTTCAATCTTTTGGATGTCTCTACAGGTAGTACTCTTATCTAAATCAAACAGAAAACCTACTAATGTGTAGGTTATGTACAGGCGATAATATATCAAAGCATAAGAAATCTGTTTTTTATATCTAGTTTAAAATGTCTGCCCGCATCTGTGTCTCTTTCTCTGTTTTTTCTTTTAGATAATCGTTGTATCTCATGTTTGCCATGTCTTTTTATTATTTCCTTTTTGTAATTCTCATCAAATTCTTGTACTGTATAGCCGGTGAACGATTTGAAAAGCAGTGGCTTTTTGACTAATATATCATATGAGAGCAAAGAAATGACAAGAAATTGAAGAGAATCAGATCATAAAGCTGTTTATTCTAATTATGCAATAGATCTATTCTGTAGCGAACTTAGTGAACTGTGTCTAATCATGCAAGATCTAATCATTATTAAAGATCTAATATGTACAAAAATACAAAAAATACTTTTTCATGACATCTTAAAAAAGAATATTTGTATTACTTTTTCATTTTAGAATTAGTTATCAACACATTTTAACCTATTATTTTAGGACTAGAGATTAAGAATGAATTTTGGAATGTTGTATGTATAACTGCCAAAAAACATTTTTTATCCATAATATAGATTCCTTAATCGATAGTGACTTTTAATTATTTTTGAAAAGAAAAACCATATTAAATTTTTGTGTATCCTTCTAAAATATCTGATTTGATATACTCTAATTCCTGTATACTCTTTATTGTACATTCTGTTGCACTCATTTTCCTGTTTTTTTTAATCGCAATTATTAAATTATCTTTTCTTGGTTGTATATCTAAAAAGTATCTAAAACTAAGAGATTTTGCATATACAATTCGATGAGGCCTAACCTCTTCAATTACGTTATCACCTAGGGATTTTACATAATCTCTCAAATAAATTAACAACTGTTTTATATTTTCTTCTTGATTTTCAAAGTGGCTTTCAAAAGGAATAGGTGTTTTATCAATTAGTCCAAATCTATTCATTATTTTTTAAATATTAGATGCATCGTATATATGATTTATATTATAAGTCTAAAATAGAAATATAGTATAGAACACAATTCTTTACATCATTAGTACATATTATTATCTTTTCACCTTGATCAATCTTTTCTCTAATTTATAATTGTGTACCTAACACTTGTTTTTTTATATCATGGAATTTTCGATTTATTTTTAACAATTTATACTTGTATAAATTTTATTATAAAATACGTAATCTATAGATGCTTTGTTGTATAAGTCTTAATCTTTGATTTCAATATTTATTTTGTTTAAACAAATATCATTTTGTTGTACAATGATGCTTTCAACATCAGTTCCTGTATCATATTCTTTAGTTTAACTGATTAAACATACTCACCAAACGTTCTTTTTATACAAGAAAATACAGTTTCAACAACATCTTTGTCCATAATTTGGGATATCTCTCCACTTTTGTAAATATTTATTTGTGTCAATACCGACAGTTTTCTAAGAATGTGTCTGACTTCAGTTTGATTTTTGCATTCTTTCCTACTTTAATACGAGGCTGGATTTCACTATCTCCCAGATCCTTGGATAGGTCATTACCCTCATAAGCACCATATTCAGCAAATAGTTTACCAATTGTTATTTTTTTATAGGACCCCAGGGCATTTTTAATCAATTCGGGTAATGTTTTACTATCATAAACGTGTTCGCCAGTTACAGTCATTGAAAGAATTTTTTTACTCTTGATGTTTATTATAATGTATTTTTAACCATGTTTTCTTGTTATCTTTGTTTTTTATACGCCGCCTGTCTCTCAGCCATTGGCATCTATGGGTAACCTGAATTCTAGTGGTATCAAGCGCATTGATAGGAATTTATCTTTGAATTCCCTGGTATCTATGATATCTTTTATACAAATATCTAACCGGTTTATTCTTTTTTACAAATAGTTGTAAAATCGGAGATAGAAGATACTTTTCCTTTAGCACGGCCTTGTGCAATTCCCTCGGTTTGCTTCTATGGCAGGCGAAAATATGCCTCTTGGTATAGCCAAGTAAAAGAAGAAAAGTGTTTGGATAATGAAATAGTTTACCCATTTTGCCTTGGTTCATCTCTTCTAACTTATTATCCAGTTGTTTATGACATCAAAGCCTAGCAAGATTTCTCCGCGTTTAACTAGATTGGTTATACGAGGACCATTTCATAGAATATGTTGGTTGATGTTATCTAGATGTATTTATAATGATGGAATAATGCAACAAAGCAATCTACAGATATTTAGAGCGAGTACATTAGGTTTCAAAGATAAAAACATGTATGTCAAATATTTATTTCAAATAATAACAAAATAATATAAATTATTAAGAAATATAGAAAAAACAGCCAGTTCATTTAAGAAAAAGATATAGATTAAAGATATTCTATTTCAATCGTGATTTCAAGAAACCAAAGAACACCTTCAAGATACATTAGTTATCCATTATGCTTTCAGTAAGAAGAAAAGCTGAAAGATTATCATCACATTTTATTAAAAGAAATCATATCATTTGGAACTGAATGCAAAAGTACAGCCCGGTAAATTATTTTAAAAGAAAAAGAAAAAGAAAAATATAATATGTTATTGATAAAACTGTATTTTAATTCTGTTAAGAACATGTTTGGCTCATGGTAATCATAGAACTAAAAGATAGAAATCATCGTATTAAGCAAATTAAAATAACTAAATATGGGTTGCTGTAGAACGATTTCTGTTAGGAGTACAAAAAATATAGAATACACTCTGTTTCAATAGATGAATACTTGGTACCCTCGAGTGTATAAATTCTTGAAACAATATCATTACCTGCATTCTACTTTAAAAGCCCGATAGAAAGAACAATACAGCATATAAAAGATAGAATGGAAAACTTTGATAACCTTTTTTTGTAAAAAGAACAAATGTAAATTAACTCGTGAAACAGTGGCTTAACATATCCATCGATCAACACAAAAGGAAAACTATCTAAAGTTAAGAGTCCCAAATGTCCCTAATCTTTAGATTTTAGTATTTAAATATAATAGCAATTTACTATATCTGATAATATATGTCAAATGAATATGCTCATCCAGAGGTCTTAGTTGATACACAATGGACAGAAGAACATTTGAATGATCCAAATGTAAGGATTGCGGAGGTAGATTATGATCCAAAATCAAATTATTTTCTAGGGCACATTCCAGGTTCAATATTATTTGATTGGAGACAAGATATCAATGATCCAATAAACAGAAATGTATTATCCAAACAAGCCTGCGAAAAATTACTCGCAGAAAAAGCAGGAGTTAATGAAAATACCATCCTTATATTATATGGAGATTTTAATAATTGGTTTGCAGCATTTGCATTTTGGGTATTCAAATACTATGGATATAAAGATATCAGATTAATGAATGGAGGAAGAAAAAAATGGCTTGAAGAAGATAGAACCGTTGCAAAAGATATCCCAACATATCCACCAGGAAATTTTAAAGCTTTAGACTCTGATGAAAAAATTAGAACTTATTTAACTCAGGTTTCAAATTCAATAAAACAAAATTCTACAATAATGGTAGACGTAAGATCACCTGCAGAATTTACAGGCGAAATAACAGCACCGCCAGAATATCCTACAGAACATGCACAAAGAGGAGGCCACATTCCAGGTGCCGTAAACATACCATGGTCAAAAGCAGTAAATGAAGATGGAACATTCAAGGCATTAGAAGATTTAAAAAAAATATATGAAGAAAAAGGCATAACCTCCGATAAAGATATTATATCCTATTGTAGAATTGGAGAACGTTCATCCCATACATGGTTTGTATTAAAATACCTTTTAGGATATCCAAATGTTAAAAATTATGACGGATCTTGGACAGAATGGGGCAATATGATTGGAAATGAAATCGAAAAATAATTTCAACAACAAATCCAATCAATTTATTAAAAAATTATTTGTCAGCATAATTTTTTGATTAAAATATGAAAAATATAATTTGATATACTCGAGTTTTTTGGCTGATTTTTTTCTATCATAATCTCCACTAATTCTTGTTTGTTATCAATGACCCATCTTGACACTTCAAGGTCTGCTGTGGGGTCATCAGAAACAAGATGAATTATTTGATTATTTTCCATTTTTTCATCCATAAAATCACCTAATTTTGCTAGCGTAGCAGAGCACTCTGTACCAAGTTCATATAATTCAAAATCAGGAAACATTTTAAAACATTTTACATTAAATTTTTTTATTAACTCTTGTAATTCATTTTTACATTGTCCCACTGACTTTAATAATCCCAGACTTTCAACATCAAATGGTTTTATTTTTGCTATCCAGCCACCCTCAAATGGATAATCATTCACTCTTTTTGGATTGGTTAACAATTCGGTATTAATTTCAATGATTTTCCCAGATATAGGCGATCGAATTACTCCAAAATAACTCAAACTTTCTATAGTACCTAAACTTTTATCTTTATTTATAGTATCCCCTATTGATTTAAGTTTTATTTTTTTTATATTACCAGAAATATAAGAAAGGATAGGTGTTATGCCTACCGTAACTATTGAACTCTTATTTGCAATGTTTTTTACATCAACCCTACTCTCATGTACATCATCAACTTTAGCCCAGGTAAAATTTTGCACATCATACAAGTAATCTATAGGAAAGGTACAATTATCAAGTTTAACAAAAGTTAAAGACACTAAAATAATAAAACAAAATAGAAATTTAAATATATGGTCGGTTTTTCTTGAATACGATTCATTTAACAGTAACAGATTTTGCCAAATTTCTAGGATAGTCTGGATCCACTTGCATCTTTAATGACAAATAATATGCCAAAATTTGTAACGGAATAACCTCTATTATAGGATAAAAAGAATCAGCATATTTGGATATAGGAATATAGATATCATATAATGAATGATATTTATTAGAAATCCCAATTATTTTCGCACCCCTTGATTTGATTTCATGAGTGCTAGAAATAACGTCTTCATATGTATCATCAACAGGATTTAAAACAACTACCAAAGACTTAGAATCGATCAAAGCCAATGGTCCATGTTTAAGTTCTCCAGCTGCAATACCTTCTGCATGAATATATGCAAGCTCTTTAATTTTCAACGAACCTTCCAAAGCAATAGGATAATGAATAGATCGTCCTAAAATGTAAATATCTTTTATTTCATCATCTATATTAGATACTATTGATTTTATTTCATCATCTAATTTCAAGGTCTTTTCAACAATATCTACCAATTTCTTTTTATTTTCATCATCAAAAGAGAAATGATCGTCGGATAACAGATTGACTATATTATATAAAATCATAAGCTGTCCAATGAAACTTTTAGTTGCAGCAACACCAATTTCAGGCCCACAGTTCAGAACTAGAACGGAATCACTCATTCTTGCAAGGGAAGACGTAGAAACATTAACGATAGATAAAATTTTAGAACCTTGTCCTCGTGCTTTTTTTACAGCATGGATAACATCAGCAGTTTCACCACTTTGAGAAATTGCAATTACCACAGAGTTTGGTTCCAAAGTATCTGAAATATAATGAAATTCACTGGACATTATCACTTCTGTTCTAATTTTAGCAAATTTTGCCAAAAGATATTTTGCCAATAATCCAGAATGATAACTTGTCCCACTTCCAGTGATGTATATAGGAGATATTTTGTTTTTCAAAAAACTACAAAATTGACGGAAATCATTAGTATTATCAATAGAACTAAAAAGGATAGAGGGTTGCTCATGAATTTCTTTTAATGTATGATGTGCAAATTTTCCTTTCTCGGTTGAACCAAACTCCCATGCGACTTGTGTAATAGGACGTATAACTTTGTTATTTTCTATATCAAAAATATCATATGCACCATTATCTATTGTAACAATATCACCATTATCCAAAAAAATAGCTTTATCAGTATGTTTTAAAAATCCAAGTACATCGCTGGATAAAAAGAGAGCAGAAGGAGCAATTCCAACTATCAATGGTTCGTCAAATCGGGCTCCACAAATTAATCCATTCTTAAAAATAGCCACAAAAGCAAATGAGCCTTTAAGAATTTTACAGGTATGAATAAGAGCTTTTCTGTAATCATTGTCGAACTCCTTACAATATTTTTCTAAAAGATGAGGTATGACTTCACTATCAGTTTGACTTTTAAA
Source organism: uncultured Nitrososphaeraceae archaeon (assembly GCA_963762475.1). GTDB lineage: Archaea > Thermoproteota > Nitrososphaeria > Nitrososphaerales > Nitrososphaeraceae > Nitrosocosmicus. Next base: position 28,094 of record CAVXKW010000016.1, on the reverse strand, counting down.
TGTATGACCATCCTTTAACAACATCTCTTTTAATTCTTGATAATTTTCAATAATACCATTATGAACTACAGCTATACCAACATTACAAGAAAAATGAGGATGAGCATTTTTATCACTTACGCCACCATGAGTAGCCCATCTTGTGTGTCCAATACCTATTTGACCAGGCAATTTATCAAATTCCAAGACTTTATCCACCTCTGCGACTTTTCCCACCCCTTTGCTAATCAGAATATTACCATTATTCATGGTAGCTATTCCAACACTATCATAGCCTCTATATTCCATTTTTTTTAGGCTATCGACTAAAAGTGGAGCAGCCTCAACAAATTGTCCTTTATACCCAATAATTGAACACACGTTAAAAGGTTATTTTTATGATTTAAAACCTTTATTAAATAAACAGATATACCATTACAAAATATAATATAACTCGTTTATTAATAATATAAATAATCGATAAAGAATGTTTTAATAATACACAATAAAATTTATACCGGCAAAAAAATATTGTAGGTAGTAGGTAACACATGATGATTGAAAAGAAAATAATTTATGATAAAGACGACAAAACATATGAAAAAAAAATTGTCATGTTAGAAAATGAAAAAAAAATTCACATTCTCTCGAACCCTACAGCTTGGAAGATTTTAAAATTGATATCAGAAAAACCAAGATACGCTGCGCAAATTGCTAAAGAGTTAAACATCTATGAACAAAGTGCATATTATTATATAAAAAAATTAGTTTCGATTCAAGCAATTAATGAAATAGGTACGGATTTTATAAGAGGAGGAACAGCAAAGTTATACCAATGCACAAGTCCATCTTTTGGTATAGAATTACCATGTGGCGAAAAGAAATTGATAAATACAGTTAAAGAAAAAGACAAATCAAATATAAAAAACGAAAATACAAGAAGATTTCTGAATGGGTTCTTAAACAGTGAAAATTTTTTTGATGGCATCATAATTGTAGGCTCCCCTAATCCCCATGGTATTTTTAAAACTTCAGCAAGAGATGGACACTATGCTATACATTTATCATTTTATCTTGGAACTTTATGTAATATGCCTGACGGTTTTATAGTTAAACTAGATGAAGATGCAAAAGCAGAAAAAGAGTTAGAAGATAACAACATGATTATAATTGGAGGTCCAGGCACTAATATCGTTTCATCAGAATTTAATAAATACCTGCCAATAAAATTTAATGAAAATAATTATTGGTCAGGTTTAATAGATAAATCCGGAAAATTATATCATTTAGACAATTTAGGAATAATTGCAAAAATAAAAAATCCATATAATAATACGAAAAATATCATATTGATAGCAGGGGTAAGATCAATTGGTACAAAATCTGCAGTACTTGCCTTTAGCAATTTTAGCAAAAAAACTTTTTCAGAATATATGGGAAAAGAAAATGAATGGGCTGCAATAGTTCAAGGATATGATATGGATAGCGATGGAAAAATAGATTATGTGGATATTGAAAAGATTGAAAGATCGTAAAATGATTTTACAATTATTTAGATGGAGCCTCTACAGGTGTCAACGCAAGATGTACCAGAATTTCTAATTCTTCGTCTTTCTTTACCAGATATCCAGGTAAATTTATTTTTCTATTCCCTATGCTGACATGACCATGTACAACAATTTGTCTTGCCTGATATGGAGATTTTAAATTTGAGCGCTTCATAACAACAGTTTGTAAACGTCTTTCCAATATATCCTCAATTTTGAGATTCAGAATGTCATCTAATGTAGAACTTGAAGTTACAAGTCCAAGCCTAGATAAAAAATTAAGTAATTTAGTCTCTTTCTCATGTCTTACTTCTATCGGAAGAGATAAAAGTGAACGAGCCTGGTTTCTAATTCTAGCAATCTCAGTTTGAGCTTTCCATAATTCTTTTTTATTCCTTAATCCATAAGAACCCACTACATATAATTCAGAACTAATCTGATCGGTTGTCCAAATACTTCTAGGACGATTAAAAGTCTTTTTGGCTTTACGAGGATCACCCATTTATATCACCTTATTTTGCAGCACCGGCTGAAGGAGCTGGAGCTTTTCCGGCGACTTTTTTAACCCCTACAGCAGTAGCTCTTCTACCAGTGTTCCTGGTTCTTTGTCCTCTAACACGCAGTCCAAACATATGTCTATAACCTCTCCAACTCATAATAGATTTTTCTCTATCAATATCATTAGATTTGATGAAATCCAAATCAGATGTGATCAAATGTATATCCGTTCCGGTATCCATATCTTTACGTCGGTTGAGGTACCAATTAGGTACTCCTAAAGAACTAATATTTTTTAATGCATTTTCAATATCTGATAGATCTTTATCTGTAAGAAATCCAACGCGAAGATAAGGATTAATATTTAAAGATTGTAAAATAACTTGTGCTAAATTATAACCAACACCTTTTACTAAACTTAGTGCAATTATAGATTTTTTACTACCCTCTATATCTTTTCCTGCAATTCTAAGTATGTGTTTAAATTCTTCCTGTGACAACTTTTTATAATTATAAAGACCAAATTCCTAAATAAATACTATGCTAGACAGAACTAAATTCTATAATATTATTACTTAAAAATAATATAAAAATTTCATATATTATAATATTTGATAATTGGCATTTCAAATTTTTTACCATAATAAAAACAAATTATAAAAAAATTATAACAAAATAGACGAAAAGCGCCTAAATAAATCTTATATTCTCGTATTCACATAATTATTTAGTGACATCAAATTGAGGAAAAAACAAAATACAAACAAATCAGAATTAACAAATAATAAAAAAGAACAGGAATGGGAAAAATATCAAAAAGATTTAGAATTAGCAATAGAAAATCATTAATATTTTTGTTACCAATATTATAAAGTCACAACAATTTAAAATAAAAATTAATAAGTCACTAGCGATATATTATATATTAATATGATTTCTGATTGGTTGTCTAGGGTAGGAAGCGCAATTCCTAGAGGATTTTCTCGACATTATATTTTAGAAATTTTAACAGACCAACCAATGACAGGCAAAGAAATAATTGATAAAGCTACATTACAAACAGAAGGAAAATGGAAGCCTTCCCCAGGTTTAATTTATCCATTACTTGGTAGACTATTAGAAGAAGGATTAATAGAAGAACATGAAAATGGTAGATACAGGATAACAAATAAGGGAATAGCAATTTCAGCGGATATAAAATATGCTCACAATATAATTCAGAAACATCTAGACGTAGTATTGAGAATTGGAAATATGGGTAGATTCATGACAATGGATTTGTTAGACAGGATGTTTACAATAGGATCTGCACTAAGTTCCAATCTCAACAAAATGACAGAAGAAGAAAAAGGTAAATATAAAGAATTTTTAGTCAATGAGCTTGACAAATTAAGCAAACAAGATAAGCTAAATAAGCAAGATAAACTTCAGACGCAAGACAATAAAATAGATGAGAACAAAATAATAAATTCAAATGAGTAAAGACAGTCTCAAAAAAGGAGCTGATTATATATTAAAGGGAGGAACCCTTTTAAAGGATCCCTGCCAGATTTGCAATGGACTCTTAGTAAAATTCAAAGGTAATATAGTATGTATAAATTGTCAAGAAAAGCAAAATTTTGAAATAGACAAAAAAGAAAATCAATCAGGTTTACCAGAGTATAATCAAAATGGTGTAAACAGCAAAAAAATTGTAAAAACCAAGTATCAAGATCTATTAAATCAAATTGAGGAAACTATTATAGAAAAATTAAATAAAAATAATGAATTAATAAAAATAGAAAACGACATAAACAAGCAAATAGATTATTTAAAAACATTGCGCCTTTATTTAAAAGTCTTGAAAGAGATTAAAACGATCTATAAGATCAATTGATCCGAATTATATTTTATATTTTCAACTATAAATCCACATAATTCATCAATACTTTTTCTAGTACACATAATTGATGAAGATATATTATCCACATTCTTAAAAAAAATTCAATGTTATACCTCATCATCTACTTCATCTTCCCTAAGACCATATAAAATTGTGGCACTATATTCCGAATAGTTTTGAGTATGATTCCATAAAGAATTATAATACAAATCTAATAGATCATACCCCTTGCCCTCTATATCTTTTAAAAAATTATTGACTAAAATATCCAGCTCCTCATGATTATAATGAACAAAAGTCTTTACTTGTGTCATTCATTATCATATTAAAAGTCATATACTTTATACTTACCTTTTAGATTTTAAAAATATATGAGCCAAATTTACACAGGAATAGGTCCATGATTTAAAATTAAATTAAATACAACGTAGGAATTATTTTCTGCAAATATAAGACTAAAACTATTGATAGACACTGTAACTCAAGATCGTTTTTTTACTATATTGATCAATTGATATTATAAGCTACCATTTATCATACTTGTTTTCACGGTTCTTTTTACAATGAAAAAAGTTTTTCATTCTTGTTTTGTTGTATGATTCTTAATATTAATGATTTTACAATTGGATTTGTTTAAATATATATAATTTTAATTCAAGGATGCTTTTAACATCATCTTATGTATCATGTTCTTTAATTTAGTGGAATAAACATATTCACCAAGCCTTCTCTTTATATGAGAAAACAGTTTCTGCAATCCATCTTTGTCCATATTATGCCATCCCTCCACTTTTGCAAATCAATTCTTTGTGCCAACACTGTTAAATTTCTTAGAATATTTCCCTTTTTTCCATCGGACTTTGACATTCTTTCTTACTTTAATACATGGTAAGATTCCGTTGTCTGATAAATATTTAAAAATATCATTGCATCATAAGCGCCATCAGCAATGAGTTTACCTATTACTATTTTTTTATCTGATTTCATAACACCGTTAACCAACTCAGGTAATGCTTTACTATCATGAACATGTTCATCAGTTACTTGCATAGAAAGAATTTTAGTGGTTTTGACATTACCTGCTACGCGTATTTTCAAAAACTTTCTTGTTATTATTTTTTAAATTCCATTTGTCTTGCATTCATTATCCTCTATTGGTAACTTTGATGTCGGTACTATCTATTACAATGATAAAATATTCATCTTTAGAAAATCAATCTATATTTTTATTTATGGGAATGTTCAACTTGTTTATTTTTCTGTTTATTGGTATAAAATCTAGAATTGATGGTACTTTCCCTTTAGCATGAGCTTATGTTATTCCTTCGGTTTGTCGGTATGGTAGATGAAAATACACTAGCATAACCAAGTAAAAGAAGAAAAGTATCAGGATAATGAAATGGCTCACCTATTTTTCATCGATTCATCTCTTTTAACTCTGTATCCCAGTTGTTAATGACATCAAAGCCTAGTAGAATTTCGCCTCTTCTAACTAGAGATTGGTTGTAGACAGGCCAGTTCATATAATTCGTTAATAGACATTATCTAAATGTAATTAGAATAAGGAATCATGCAACAAAGCATAATTCGCTCTAAACAGCTTTATGACCTGAAGTTCCTCATTACCGTGTTCTCTCCAAATGTTTTGACAAGAGGCCATCTAAAAAGCCATTACTTTTCAAGTCATTCACTGGTCATACAGTACAACAGTTTGATGACATTTTAGATAAAAAAATAGCAAAAAGATATGCTAAATATTAAGTACAACGTTTATCCAAATGAAAAAACAGTAGAGAAAGAAGCACAGGTACTGGAGGGCCATTCAAACTAGATGTAAAAAATAGGTTTCTTATGCTTTTGGTTTACTATCGCTGGCATATCACTCACACTTTGACAGGCTTTCGCTTTGACCTTGATCGGCTCTGTTAACTTAAGGAAAAATCTATAGATTGAATACAACCATTTGTTGCATGTGTACTAGAAATAGAACATCTTCACAAATTATTGGTTATGGTTTACACTTGTACTTTTTAGATTTATCATTTAGAAATACTATTAAGGCATTATCCTTCTTGCACATAGTAAAAATAAGCCACATTTCCATCTGGAAATGGTTACAAAAGTACAGATCAAAGAAATTTTCTAGTAAAACGAAAATCAAAGAATATGTGAGCGATGAAACTATGATAAAAGCGGGCCCTGAATTAATATGGCTTTGGATTATTATTGAATAAGAAAATAAAGAAATTCTTTCATTTTGTATATCGAAAGAACGAAATATGTTTGTAGCCAAGCGACTTTTATTTCATGTTATAAACATGTATGAAAACATCAAGTTTCCTCAGATGGCGGTACTTGGTATCCACAAGCTTGCAAGTTCCTGGATCTATATTATCACCTTCATTCTTCTTTTGAAAAAAGCATAATTGAAAGGACAATGCATTATAAAAGATAGAATGGAATGTTTAATGATTACTTTCCTTACAGAAAGAACAATTGTAAATTAAATCCTATAAAACATTGGCTCAACGTGTTCATCAATCAATATAATAAAGAATATTGTCTTAAGTTAAGCGTCCCTTGATCAGAATACTACTGCAGATATACAAAAGAGAGAAAGTTCGATTAGACAATGTTTACCAATTCCTCAAAAAACATACTATAAAATAAAAGATTAAAAACTCCTGAAGAACCACATAAATATTTTCTAGGCTTCCTTGCTTTTACCGATTGTACAAAACAACAGATACCAAGACCTATAGATAAACAAAGAAAGAAGATATTCTATTCATGCAAAAAGAAAAGATACATGGTAAAAAAATCAATTGACTGTTAACAATCGTGGCTTTATAATTCATAAATTAAGATATAAGAAAGAGAGAATACATAGATATGATATCTATAAGAATAACCATCCAGTCATTCCAAAAAAGGTTGTTAATGTAGTTGATCTAGTATCTACGGGCACGGAGGCAGAATCCCAAGAACAACCATCATCCATACCATTCAAAAGGAAAAGAAATCAAGATCTGTCTCCAGAAGAAAAAGATTACAATAGAATTATGATAAAAAGAGAATAGTGATAGAACATACTATTTGTCGCTTGAAAAAATATAAGATAATGAGTGATGTGTTTGGAAACAAATTGAGAAAACATAACAAGATGTCAGATATAGTTTCGGGTTTGGTAAATTATAGAATATCAAATAATTAGAACAATATCAACATAGGATTCAGAAAAAATAGCCTAGATTGTTTCTAAATATGCAAGAGACCTAATAGAATCGGGATGCAATTTTATAATCATATAGATCTTTACACATTATAAGATAAAATATATTAATAGTATTCAAAATATATAAAACAAAATAAAATATACCAATATATTTTTAAAATGTTCTGTTTAATAAAATCGCTAATGAAACCTACTGTAATACAAAATGTGATTCGTTAAACAGACAAAGAATATAATAATTGAAAATTTTCAAGTAGTTTTTTAGAGTATCTGAAAATATTTCTTTCAATCCAGACATTTATTAAATAGAATATCCTGAAAAGAATGAATAATTTTTATAACCTAGTAAACTTAATAAAATTAAGAAGTTTTTTGATTCAAAATAGTTATCCTTTAAAAAAATGGCACATAGAAAATATGGAAAAAACAATCATAAAATATGTCAAGGGCCTTCCAGTGGATGCAACTAGATGGGAAATAAGAAAAAATAAAAAATACGGCAAGCTATCAAATATAGTTAGAAATATAAATTATGATATAAAGCATGGTGTTACAAACGAACAAGTTATAGACGTTTTTTCAAGAATTCGTAATGAGCCCCTGTTTGTAGAATTACAAAACAACAGCGAAGCAATGAGTCGACTAGGAGAACTAGAAAGACAACTAAAAAATGAAGAACTTATTAGATAAATCATTGATACTATATTAAAGTATTTATTTATTTTAAAGGAAATAATCATTATTATAAGGTTATAAAATGCATCAAGAAAATAATTAGTTTTTATTCAAATATTACATTATTATATTTATCTATTCAAATTTTAACCATTAAATTAATCATCTAATCAAAGAACTTATATTTTCTATCCATCATCACATTTCACAAATTTATAAATTAAAAATAAATTAATATGATAATAAATTATCTTTTATTTGATTAAAATTTCTATCTGAATGAAATTATAGAAAACTAATTTATATCAAATATCCTTTATCCTATATTTTAAAATCAAACAATATTAAAACCATCAAAATAACCAACTTTTAAAACACATATTACATTTTTAAAGAAATTTCAAAAGTAATTGTATCTTTTATACAGTTATATCAATTTATCAATCCATCAATTAAGAATTAATACAATTTTGCGACAGTTATTTCATTTGCAAGTATTTTAATTCCCATGGGATTAATAATGTGAGATCATAAAAAATATGACAAACATAACAATCCACTCGACGAGTAACGTATACAAATTATGTTATAAAACATATATAGATTTACACAATTCCTAGATATATTTTTGTCTAATCTCTTGTTATGTTTATTACTAAGTGAAACCCATAATAAAAATTATTATTTTAGAAAGACGATACTAATAGATAACAGCATATTGAAATAGTAGCATAAGAACTACATAAATCAAGGATAAATACTAGAATGATATAAAAAAATACAACGGTGAATGATTGAAACTATCAAAAGGTAAACCAAAGAGTTGAGGGCCTCATTTGATTTGCGATGATATTGATAATAAAAATAAGACAAGAATTAGAAGATGACGATGTTGGATAAAATTTCAGACCGATTGTGGACAATTGAAAGAGTACAAATGTAAAATACCATACTAATTTCTACTACAAGGTTGCTTAAAATTGGACATAATACATCTCAAATACGTGAAAGAACCGTATTCAATGATGATAAAAAGATATTTAAAAAAAGATTACAATCCGGGTCGATCTAAGATGATTGAAATCGTCACACACAATCTGAATCAATTTTTTATATGACATATATAAGAAAATGAATTAAAAAAAAGACTAATGTTTTTAGATTTGGGTAATCATATCAGAACCATCATATTGGCACCATTAACATGGGTTAAACAACTAAACATATAGATTATAGGATCTGTTTGATAGTATCATTTATTCTTTTATTAGCCATATTTAATAAGTAAGAAAGAAATTAAAATTTATCATATTTTTAGATAGATCAGCACAACATTAATCTATAGTAGTATGAAAATATCAATAAAGGAATGAAAATAACATAAGATATAATGTTTTCTGTAGGTTCGTTTGATTAATGCTGTTGAAAAATGTTGGATATAAAAGATATATACTATCAAGGTAATTCTAGTTTTTCCAACTTAAATAACACCTCGATATTTCAGAACAGGTTAATTCAACATATTAAAAAAAATATATAGATATAGAATTAATATTATTGAACAACATTTGACATATTGTTTTTATAATCCGAATGAATTGCAGATTAATACATTAGATCTCTTGCATAATTAGAAACAATCTATAATATTATCCTGATTTTTGTATTTTAATAATGATTCATTATTCTATAGTTTACCAAGCCTGTAACTATACCTGAAATTCTAGTGTACATTTTTAATCTATTTCTAAATACGTCGCTCATTATCCTGTACTTTTTCAATCTGCAAATGGTATACTCTATCACTATTCTTTTTTTAGAATGATTTTTGTTATACTCTTTTTCTTCTTGCGACAACTCTTGATTTCTCTTCTTTCTATTTGGTATGTAAGATAGTTGTTCTAAGAAATCAGTTTCTACGACTAAATATCCAAGGTCAAATACATTAACAACCTTTTTAGGAGTAATAGGATGATTCTCTTTATAGATATCATAGTCATGTCTGCGTCCTTTCTTATATCTTAATTTATGAAGGATAAAACCACGGTTGTTAACCATAATCTGTGTCTTTACAGTATGTCTTTTCTTCTTGCCTGAATAGGATACCTTGCGTCTTTTATTATCAGCAAGTCTTGGTATATATTGTTCGGTAGGATCTATAAAAGCAAGGAAGCCTGGAAAATATTTCTCCACCTCTTCAGTGGTTCGAAGTCTTTTTGTTTTGTCATATAATTTCTGTGGAATTGGTACGCATTTTCTAATCAAATTTTCGGCTCTGTTAACTTAAGACATTATTTCTTTATTATGTGGATAAATAAACAAGTTGAACCATTGTTTAACATGATCTAATTTACACTTGTTCTTTTTACAAGGATAGTAATCATCAAAGATTTCCATTCTATCCTTTATGTATTGCATTGTTCTTTCAATTATGCTTTTTTCAAAAGAAGAATGGATATGATGGTTTAGATTCAAGAATTTACATGCTTGTGGGTACCAAGTATCACCATCTGAGGAAACAGAATGTAATCCATACTTGTTTACAACCTCTGACAGAACTCGTTCAGCTACAAACATATTTCGTTCTTTTGATATATAAAATGAAAGAATTTCTTTGTTTGTTGGTTCAATAACAACCCAAATCCATACTAATTCCGATCCAGCTTTTATGATAGTTTCATCGATAACATATTCTTTGATTTTCGTTTTACTAGAAAATTTCTTTGATTCTGTACTTTTGTAACCATTTCCAGATGGAAATGTGGCTTATTTTTACTATGTGCAAGAAGGATAATGCCTTAATAGTATTTCTAAATGATAAATCTAAAAAGTACAAGTGTAAACCATAACCAATAATTTGTGAAGATGTTCTATTTCTAGTACACATGCAACAAATGGTTGTATTCAATCTATAGATTTTTCCTTAAGTTAACAGGACCATATACATATTATATGATATTTGATGGTGTATTTCATGTACACGATTGCCTCGTTTTGAATTTGCCTCATGGCTTCATAAATAAGAATATAATTCACACATTAAATAATTACAATTTTTCTCCTAGACACATCTAAAATCTAAAATTCCAATTTTAGAATACAACATTAAACTATAATATAATCATTAAATGACACAAGGTATGAATTTACCACCACGTTGATATTACAAAATGCATATTATAGATGGATTATTAAAGTAATCATCACTATTTTAACAATATTATAATATTCTAAAATCTTCCTTTACAGTGATTAAAACGATATGAGTATTAGTTCTATCAATATATGGCAATGACAAATCATTTTTTACAAATTCACTTAACTCTTTACGATTCATAAATTTTGCAACTATAATCATATCAGTTAATCCAGTAATATCATATACCGCACAAACGTTAGGAAGATTAGAAATATGTTTTTCAACCTCAATTACCTTATCTTTTCTAGCAGTAATTTCAATTATGGCAGTTAAATCGAAGCCTAGATTTATATGATCTAAAATAGCAGAATATGATTTTATTGTACCATTCTTTTCTAATTTAGATATCCTATTAAGTACTGTAGGCGTGGAAACACCTATCTCAAATGCAATTTTTCTATAAGAATCTCTAGCATCCAATAATAGTCTTTTTAATATCTTTTCATCGATTTCATCCATTACAACGTTTTGAGTTTTTTACTTTATAAACATAGAATTGTATTGAATATTCGCAACGATACATCTGTAAATTATTACTTTTTCAGAAATATCCAGATAAGTTGCAACCATAATCAAAAGGATCCAGCCGTTATAAATTATGATTTATTTAAACCCGTGTTTTTAATCTCGAATTCAAATCTTACTTGTTACCATTACCGAGTATATATCCAATTTATAAAACATTGAAAGTATCAATAGAGAATATAAAGATGTAAAAAATTCACATGTATATAAATAAAAATAACAAAATAATGCATCGGTTTCATTTTATCATTTTCATTCAATTCAATAAGGTATGATTTCACGAGAATATTAAAATAATACTTATCAAAAAAATTCGGGCATCGTTAACAATAATGATAGAGTGGTTAATTTAACGGATTTATTTCTATTTTGATAATTATCAAACAGGGCTCTGCTAGCTTAAGGATTTTACAATGTTTTTAATTTAACCAAGAAATTTGTTTTAATTCAATTATGATAAAATAGGGCATTTGAGCACAATATATTCGTCTTTCCTAAGTTTGTAAGGCTATTTTGTATTAATGATGTAATACTCTAAGAAATTTCCTTAGGTTAACAGATCCTAAACAGATTCAACCAATTTACTATATACATGAGGCATGGTCATAATTCAAATTATCTTTTGATACCTTTCATAAGCTTAAAGCTAACCTTTGAAATATGATTTTGATAAAAACTATCCCATAGATTAGCTCTTGACAGATTAAAAGAATCCATTCTTTTTAACATTCTGCATCTAATAGGTTGTATACCATGGCCTACTGTAAAAAGGAAACGCGGTAGACCGTACGTATATTCTCCAACTGTAATTTTGAGATGCTTTATTGTAAGGATATGGTTTAGAATTGATTCCAACAATGCATTACATATTTTTCTTAACATGGACTGCTATCAGTATAATTATAAACTAGCATTAGCATGTAGTCTTGCAAAAATACCTAGCAGACGTACATTTGACAGGCGATTGAAAACCATTTCTACAGATATAAAAGAAAGGATATCGACAATAGGATACCTGTTTGTTGCAGAAGATATTATAGACCTCTCTATAACCGCAATAGACAGTACTCTAATAAAAGCAAAAGGTAGTGTATGGCATACATCATCCATGAAAAAAGGAGTAGTACCATGTCCTGGAATTGACACGGATGCACGGTGGAGTTATAGTCGTACAAAGGGATGGATATTTGGATACAAACTACATCTAACATGTACAACAACAGGCAAGATTATAGTACCTTTAACTGCAGATGTAACATTGCTAATGTACAGAATAACCAGCTGTATGTTTCTTTAACATCATCTTCTTCGGTATTCTCTTTACCATATGTATTGTACATGATAGCTGATCCAGGCTATGATGATAAGAAACTGTATGAATATAGTAAAAATACATTGGGAATAGATTTAGTTTGCCCTCTTGAAAGATACGAAAGTACTTGCAAAAAGAGGCTTGAGTTTGTATGCTTTTATGAATCAAATAGGACAATGTATCTACAGTCGTAGAAGAATATCGATAGAGCCATTGATAGAACATATCAAATCTGTTTAGAATAGACTCATTGCCATCACGTGGATTTCATACGGTATCTGCAATTGTACTTTTGTCTGTTTTAATATATCAAATAATGGTATATTATAACTGTAAAACTAAGAAAATAAATCCAAAATCAATAAAATATATGCTTGGGACTGGCTGATGAAATGGAATTGTGGATAACAATGCAGTATTGAATTATGACCAAGTCTCATATACCTTAATTTGTATTTCTTCAATTTGCAATGAAAGTAGTCGTAAAATCTCCCATCATAGATTTAACACATCGCTTAGTCTATCAATCACACCTTTCTCTAGAGAAAAATTTAAATAATATTTTATTTAGAAATTTACAGACTTTCAAGTATATATTACCGTCTGTCGAAATTGAATGTAATCCATAATCTTGCAATATTTTCAACAGAAATCATCTGATACAAACATATTTCGTTATTTTGAGTGGGTAATTACATGATTTTGTTTATTTATGCGTTCTACTGCTTCCCAGAGCCATATTAATTCAGAACCTATTTATATAAACGTTTCAGTAATTATGTATTCTTTAATTTTTTATTACAATATTTCCATGGTTTACACTATTGAATCGAATTCAGGATATAGCCACCCTTGTTTTAACAATAAAGGATAGTACTTTAGCAGCGTTTTCAAAAGATAATTTAAACATAATCCGTAAATATATAATTTGTAAAGGTGTCTATTTTTATTGATCATGAATAAAATGGTTACCTTAAAGATATAGGATTTTCTTAGATAATAGGACCAGAAAAATATAGAAATAGTCAGATAGATTGAAAAATAAAAAAGTTATAATTTAGTTAATGTTTAACATTCCGCATATCAATAATCGACGGTATTGCTTTTATTAATAATATTAAATAACACAAATATTTATGCACAAACAAATCATAAAAATATCACTTTATGAAATAAACGTATTTCAATTATAGGTAAGAATACAGAACCATATTTTCCTTCTTATCAAATGAAATATAAAACAGAATATCTCACCTTTGAAACTGAAACACGGTTTAAATTTGTAAATATTACCACATTTATCAAAAAAATTATCAAAGAATATAACATTAAAGAAGGGATTTGTTTGATTAACTATATGCATATTAGGATCTGTTAACTTAAGGAAAAACCTATAGCTTTAAAACAACCATATATTATATATCAAGAAACAGAACATCTTCACAAATTATAGGTTATGGATTATACTTGTACTTTCATGGATTGTTATTTAGAAATACTGCTAAAGCATTATCCTTCTTAAAAATAGCAAAAATAAGCCACGTTTCTATCTGGAACTGGATTCAAAAGTACAAACCAAAAAAATTTTCTAGCAAAACTATAATTAAAGTATATATAATTGATGAAACAGCACTAAAAGTCGACTCTGAACTAATATGGCTTTGGGTTGTTATCGAACCAATAGATAAAGAAATTCTTTCTTTTCAATTCCAAAGAACGAAACGTGTTTGTTGCTGACTGATTTCTTTCTACAGCTATACAGAGGTATGAAATACATTCCGTTTCGTCAGATGGTGGTACATGGTATCCACAAGCATGCAAATTCTTGAACTTACATCATCATCTTCACTCTTCTTTCGAAAAGAGCACAATTGAAAGGACGATGCAGTATATAAAAGATAGAGTAGAATCGTTGGATAATTACTTTCCTTGCAGAAAGAACAAGTGTAAATTAGATCATGTAAAACAATGGCTTCATCTGTATATTGATCAACATAATCAAGAAATTTTGTCTTAAGTTAACAGTTATGTAAATACAGTGATAATCTTTATTGTAAACTGATGGTGTTTGTTTAGATCTGTTAATTTTCATAATATTAAATATGAATCAAAAAATATGATAACAATTTTGTCGTTCAAAAAGAGTAGTATTAGTTTACAAATGTATATACAATCTTATTTACACAACTGTTAACAAAGCCGCATATTACATCTAGTGTGTTTATAAACGATAACGAAGCCGGATTACATAATGACTATGAAAAGTGGCTGGAACGCCTTGCACCTCATAACCCCACTGAACAATAGATCTCTTGCATAATTAGAAACAATCTAGATTATTCCTTAATTCTATAAGGATTTCTAGTTTTGCTGATTTAGTATTCTATAGTTTACCAATCCTATAATTATATCTGACATTTTATTGTACTTTCTTAGCCTATTTCTGAACACATGACTCATTATCATATATTTTTTTCAATCTGCTGATAGTATGTTCCACAACTATTCTCATTCTTGAATGAATTTTATTGTAATCTTTTTCTTCTTGTGATAAACACTGGTTTCTTTTCTTTTTGGATGATAGGGCAAATAGTTGCTCTGGAAAATCCTTTTCCATGCCAAGATATCCTAAATCAACTACTGTAACAACTTGTTTTGGAATGACATTATGATTCTCTTTGTAAATATTGTAATCATGCCTTTTTCCTTTCTTATGGGCAACCTTGTGAACGATATAGCCACGATTGTTGACCATCAATTGGGTCTTTACAGTATGTCTCCCGTTCTTCTTACCCGAATGGAATATCTTTTTTCTTTGTTTATCAACAGGTCTTGGTATCTTTTGCTCTGTGGAATCTATAAAGGCAAGAAATCCTGGAAAGTATCTCTCTACTTCCTCTGGAGTTTGTAGCCTCTTTGTTTTGTAATATATTTTCTGTGGAATCGGTATACATTTTCTTATCGAATTTTCTATCTTTTGTATATCTCTGCAAATAGTACTTTGATTAAGTCAAAGAGAAAACCCGTTAATGTGTAAGTGATGTAAAGACGATAATACACTAAAAGCATTAAAGATCTATTTTTTATATCCAGTTTGAATGGCCTATCGGCGCCTGTTCCTCTTTCTCTATCCTCTTTTCTTTTGGATAAACGTAGTACTCATGTTTACCACATCTTTTTGTTATTTCTTTATCGAAAATGTTATCAAATTCTTGTACTGTCAATCCAGTGAATGATTTAAAAAGTAATGGTTTTTTTGATAGCCTATCATATGAGAGCAAAGAAAGAACAAGAATTTGAGTAGAAACCAATCATATAGCTGTTTATTCTAATTGTGCAAGAGATCTAATAAGTTGATATCTATTTGGACAAAATAGATAGTAAAAATCAGAGATTATAAGAATCATTTAATAAAGTACAGGTTGAATATGCTTTGGTCAGCAGGGTATTTAGTTAAATTATTCAATTATAATATATTAATCAAAATCGAATTATTTTAGCATCATAAAATAAATTTAGTTTCTACTTTGAAGGATTCCATCCTTTTATTTTTGTTAAAATATATAATCTTATTATTAATGTTGGACTGTTTATCCAACAGTTTATATTGATGATGCTATTATGATATTATACCAATATAGACCAATAGGAATATTCATCGTAAATAGATCCATGATTCAGGATAAAGCCGACCTCTTTATCCTGATCAACTACCATCTATACTGACTTACATAAATTCATAGATAAGTTTTTAGATATCATCTTGATATACTCTATTGCTTTTAGTTGAAATTCACATTACTAGACAAGGCATACAATGACGAACGTGATACTGATGTAAAAGAAAGGATTCTTTTAGTAAGACGCATATTAACAGACAAACAACATATCGAAATAGTAGCACAAGAATTACATAAATCGCGAGCATGGGTCTACAAATGGTTTAAAAGATACAACGATGAAGGATTAGAAGGCTTAAAAGATAAGCCAAGAAGTGGAAGACCCTCATTAGTTAATAATGATTTGATGATGAAAATAAGGAAAGAATTAGAAGATAGCAACACCGGTTGGGATTTCAGGCAAGTTATGGATGTCATTCAAAAGAAAACAGGCATCAAATACCATGAAGTACATATCTATAGACTGCTTCATAAATGGGGCTTTTCTGCAAAGATGTCACAAAAGAGATTTGTTAGAACTGCAACTCAAAAAGAGAAAAAGAAATTTAAAAAAGGGTACAAGAAATCATTATCAATCTTAAAACTGGATGGCACATTCTAGTACAAAACGAATCAATCTTTATACACGATTTGTGCATAAAAAGAAAATGGATTTCAAGAGGAAAAAGACCGATAGTTACAGTCACAGGTTCTCGTAACAAAACTATTGTTTTTGGAATAATATCAAATGATGGTAAACAACTATTCAGACAGTATGATCGATTTGATAGTGATTCTTTTATAGTTTATCTTGAGCAGGTAAAAAAGAAATTTAAAAAATTTATCATCTTTGTTGATAGAGCATCTCAGCACAGATCCAAAGTCAGTACAAGAATATATGAAAAGGAATGAAGAAAATGTGAGAGTAGAGTATTTTCCAGTTGGTTCACCAGAATTCAATGCAGTTGAAGAATGTTGGAGACAAGGAAAGTACACTATTTTATCAAACTATTATTCTAGTTTCACTTACCTTAAACAAGTAATATCTCGATATTATAGAACCATAAGATTTAACCTGGATATCAAAAAGTATTTGTTGAGATCTACGAATTAATGTTATTGAGTATAGTAACATGATAATTAAGCCAAGACATATATTTTAGCCTAAAAAAGTCTAATGATCTTTAAATCTGTACAAATAACAACAAATTGCATTGTGTCATATTGTAATATGGTTACTATATAAAAGATCTTGTACAATTAGACACATATTAGAATTTTATAACTTTTCGGTTATATTTTGTAATTTTTTTTATTTAATTTGATAATCATGACTAAGGTATATAGTTTTCATAAAAATTTTTCTAACCTTTCTAAGTATGAGAGATTATCATTGACATTTTTATTGATGAAATTTGATGACATATAAATATTAGATTTGTAGCATCTAGGTTTACAATTTATAATTCACTGTTGCATGCCGGATACTGATTTTATTTGTGATGCATATGTTGTATTTAACTACTTTCAGGGGTAATGAACCTAATTACGCCTAAAATTAATGCTGATCGTTTTTTATGTTACTAAAAATTATGTATGTATCATAAGTTAAAATGAGTAAAATATGTTAAAAGTTCACTTCATTTTTATTATTTTCTTACGATTTTTATTATGGATCCTTCGATAATAAATCTGTAAAGAAATTCTGTAAGAAACCTGATGTAATGCAATATATAAAATCATCAATAGTGTGGGTATTACTAATACTGTTTTAGATCGAACTAATTACAAGATATTTTATCTTGTTCTAAATTTATATAGGTTTCAATAATTTGGTAATATATATTTTTAAACTATAATAATAACCGATGATTGTAAAATCTTAGTATGGATAATCCAATGAGGAATAGCAAAATTAAATTATTGTATATATTACTATTAAAAGTATTTTCTATTATATTTGTAGCAACTAAAACTGTATTTATAAATAGAAAATATGTTATTTTGGCGGTATCTATAACTATCTTCTTCTGGATCATTCTTAATTATCTCGAACAATTAATTTTTTTTTATCCTTATTTTGTCTTTTATTATCCAATCCCGTTAGATGCTTTACCTGGATTCATTGTCAGCAATATTACATCTTTTCTTTTGGGATTGGTATTGAGTTTAAATGTATACATATTAAGAACTACATCACTTAAGATTGGAGTATCCAGAGATCCTTTATATAAAAATTCGAAAAAAAACCATAGATTGTCTTTATTTAATTCCTTATTTTCGGGTTCTTCTATTAGTATTTTTTCGTCAGCTTGTTCAAGTTGCACTTCACTTTTAAGTTCTTTACTTTTGCCGGTCATTGGAGTAACTGGTGGGGCGACTGTAATTTCAATTCTTGATACATATCACATGCATATGAGAATCATATCATTATTTATTCTTGTTATTACATATTATTATTTAAGCAAAAGAATAATGGATGTGGAAAGAAATAACATGGCTTGTTCTTTAAAAAAGGAATAAGAAGATGCTTCTAGACTGTATTAAATAATATGTGGAACTATTAGTTATGGGATAAAACAGAAAATCAATTTCTCATAAAATTAGATTTCAATTACTTTATTCTTGTGTATATTGCCATGGTGATTGATATAACAGTTTTTGGATGA
Organism: uncultured Nitrososphaeraceae archaeon; assembly: GCA_963762475.1. Classification (GTDB taxonomy): domain Archaea; phylum Thermoproteota; class Nitrososphaeria; order Nitrososphaerales; family Nitrososphaeraceae; genus Nitrosocosmicus. The sequence continues at coordinate 8,914 of CAVXKW010000016.1, read as the reverse complement.
TTGATCTAATTAATAATAATTTTATGTAAATGATTATGGTATTGGTAGCATTTATTATATCTCAAAATACTTTAATCTAAAAATATTTTTATTTTCAAATTCCTGTATTTTAAAAACAAATTAAATCAAATTAAAACATATTTTTTTGTTTTGATGATAGATGTTTTCTTACAAAAGAGTTTCATACACTATTTATATGAGCTGTAAGATAATTTATCCAATACCTTGCCTAAAAAACCAACAAGTAATGATAAGAAAACACCTTCCAAACGATCTAATTCTTCTAAACCTATCGTTCTAGTTATATGTGCAATATTGATTTCTATTATTTTTGTTGGATTTTTTTTTTATGGATTTCCTGCATCTAATCTTGGTTCTCAATCATCTAGTTCTGATCAATCTTTGAAAACGGCTAGTGATATTCCATTAGCTGATGCAAAAATTAAAGGAAATTCTAATGCATTAGTAACATTTGTTGATTTTTCTGATTTTGGATGCCCTTTTTGTCAGAGATATGCTACAACTACATTACCTCAACTAATGAAAGATTATGTTGATACTAACAAGATTCGATATGCATTTATGCAATTTCCTCTTGACGAACATCCAAACGCAAAATCTGCTGCCATGGCATCAGAATGTGCTAATGATCAAGGAAAATTTTGGCAATATCATAATACCTTATTTTCTGCACAATCTCAATGGAAATCTTTATCTGCAAATGATGCTTCTACCGATTTCAAAAAATATGCAATTGATTTAGGGTTGAATCCTTCTAAATTCGATTCTTGTTTAGATAGCAAAAAATATGAAAATAAAATTAATCATGATATTCAAATTGGGTCTACGTATGTTACCGGAACACCGACTTTTTATATAGGAAATAATAAAAATGGTTATACCGAAATTGATGGTTCTCAACCACCTTCAACCTTTCAACAAACTATTGATCATTTATTAAAAAGCTAAATTTTTTGATAGTCAGTTATTCTCTAAATATATTATTTTAACTTTATTTTATATACTGTTCTTTTTAAACACAATATTATATTTTTAATTAATATGCCTATTGGATAAACTATGCAATAATTTATATACTTGTTTTCTTACTTACATCCAATGAGCATAAATCAGGAAAAGAAACTATTAAGCTCAGGAAGAGAAACTGCTATGGCTATTGGATTATTGGCTGGATTAGCTTTATTTAGTCTTTTTATAGTTGGATACGATACAGGACAAATATTCAGTTTGGTTCAGGGCAAATCTGCATACGGTAATATGTGGTTACATGAATTTGTTCATGATATAAGACACGAGTCTGGTTTTCCGTGCCATTAATTTTTTTTATTTAATCTATTAGGTTTTTTAAATGAATAATGTTTTACTTTTTATAATTATTTCTGTTGTCTCTGGAATTATTGCAGGAGAAATTCTTTCAGTTGTAAACTATTTCGTAGTCGAACCTACCACTGATAGAGCAATCAGATATGAAACACAAAGGGATATTCTTAAGGGTGAACCTGTTAACCTAAATCAGATTCATGATTATAGAATATGGCAAAAATCAGGAACGTTCGTTGCTGGCGCCTTTATAGGTATAGCATATGGATCATTGTTGGGCATTGCTTATGCATTTTCTAGAAAATATCTCCCATTCACTGATGAAAGGAAAAAAGCTATTCTTTTAGCCGCATTATTGTATTTAGCTATTTACTTAGTTCCATTTAGCAAATATCCTGCCAATCCTCCATCAGTAGGCGAACCTGATACAATTACTTTAAGGGATCATTTGTACGCTACATATCAGATAGCATCAGTTACAATAGCTGTCGTTATGGGTATTTTGTTCTTTAAATATAGATATATTAGTACAATTAAATTTATTGTTCCCGCGATATACGTATTATTAATTGCATCAATTTATTTTCTATGGGCTCCAAACCCTGACAATATTATAACTCCGATGGATACTGTTAATACCTTTCGTGCTTTAAGTGGAATAACTCAGACTTTGTTTTTCCTGTTAATTGGGGTCTTCTTCGGCATCCTATGGAACAAATTCAAACCTCATGAATCTGCGAGGGTAACTACTGTATAGATTATAATTCAACTTATTTTTATTTTTTTTATTTCTTAAAGCGATTTATTTTATGCATCAATAACATTGTCCGTATCTTTGATCTTGATAGTTTGTTTTTGAAATGCTTTGACTAATTATTTCTTTCAAAGAAGACAATTCAACAGGTTTTGAATTAATCTTTCGATTTTTGCTGCTTGAAACTCCTCGATCTTTTAAATCATGAATATCAAAAGCAGTGATCAAAAAAAATTTCTCCTGTTAACCTCTTTTCTTTTCTTATTTTATTATCTAAATCTATTCCTGTCATACTCGGCATCCTTAAATCTGTTATAATTAAAGAGTAACTATTACTACTATTTTTTAAATGTACAAAGACTAACAATGAATTTGTAAAACAATCAACTATAAAACCAAGTCTGTGAAAAAACGTTTTAAAATCGGACCAAGATCAATCACAATCCACTATGAGGATTGATAAGGGTAATTGTGTTAGTTATAAGATATTAACTAATTATATAACTTTTTTAATGATCTATTATGAAAGTAAAACAAAATTGCAAATAAATTGATCTTTTTTTCCTTCAATCAATTATTTTCTCCATGACTTTATGTGATGTTATCTAAAAAGCCTATTTTCAAATCATTTGTTACTCTAAGAATTTGATGGATTTTGAAATGTGTTGCAAATATGATGGAAAAAATGAAATAATGTAGTTATCTAAAAGAATGTGGGGAAATATTGTAGATAAAACTATGTCATCATACCGGAGTAAAAGAAGTGTTAGGTATAGAATGTTATATAATTAAGCCTTGTATTTGTTCGTCTATTTTGACTCTTTTCCATTTGTCAAGAACGTCAACCAAATAGTATTCACCAAGTCTGCCTAAAGATGGTCATATGCAATCATTTTATGACATTTGTTGGTCGTTGCTAACTAATAATTTGGAATAATGAATCTATACAAAAATATTATTATTGTATTTTAAAAAAATTTTTCTAAACCATTTTATAGGTATTATGATAATGTCTTATATTTATGAATACTAAGGTTGTATATGGAATTGGATCAATCTTATTTTTAATCGGATTTATTTTCTATTTAATGAATTCTAGTTATTTTAATCCCAATTCTTATTTATCTACTACAGACAATTCTTATAAAAAAACAGGCTTAATTTCTACCACATTATATCAATTTGTTCCGAAATCTCAGATAGCAAATGCCTTTTTGCCATCAATACAAAAGGCATATGCATCTTCAAAACAAATTCCTTCTAACTATGAAAATCTGACTGTAGCCGTAAAGTCTGTTACTATAGTTCCATCAAGTACTGCTCCTAGTCTTCAAATAGCATTTGATGTACATAATCCAAATCAAGGTGCTGCAATATTGGAAAGGTTGAGCTATAATGTTTTCATTAAAAATGTACGAATTGTATCTGCAGATATCGGAAGTGCTCCTCAAGGCTTTATTGATTCACTCAGTTCAGTTTTTCCAATCATAGGAAATCAAACAATAACTTTGAAGGATAAACAACCAATGACATCAGATGGTAACTCTTTATTTAATTCACTTGGAACACTTAATTCTAATTCTACCATTTTCAAAGGCTCGACTATACCTAAATCATTTGTAATAAACGGTACATTTTCAACTACTTTAGATAGAGGAATTCAATCACAATCATCTGAAATTCCCTTTAATTTGAAATATCCGGTTAAATAATCTTTTACTTTTATTTATTTATAATTTTTTAATCAATTGATGGCCCTGTTATATTAAGGAAAAATCTATATCTATAAAATGACCATACTACTATGAGTTCAAGCAATAGATCACCTTCACTTATTATTGAATATGGTTTATACTCGTACTTTCTTGCCTTATCGTTTAGAAATATCTCAAAAAGTATTATCATATTCCCTTTTAGTAAAGATAAGTCACCTGTCTGTCCTGAATTGGATTCAAAATTACAAACCAAATGTTATTCAAGAAAAAGAAAATTGTTGAATATGTCATAGATAAGACTGCGATACGAGCTGTACTGAATTAATATGGCTTTGTATTGTTGTTTAACCTGAAAATAAATCAATTCTTACTTTTCAATTCAAAAGAGTGAAACATGTTAGTTGCTGAACGATTTCTGTTTTAAACGTTAATAAAGTATGGAAAATATCTAATATCCTCTGATGGAGGTATTTGGTATCCTCAAGCATGCAAATTCTTGAGTCTATATCATCACATTCATTATTCTTTTGAAAAAAACTTCATTGAAAGAACCATATACTACATTAAAGTTAGGATTGAATTATTTGATGATTATTTTTGCATGTAAAAAGAACAAATGTAAATTAAAGCATATAATACAATTAATTAGTTTATTAATTGATCAGCATAACAAAGAAATAATATCTCAAGTTAACAAGATCCCTTATTTTATTAAAAATGATTTGAAATAGATATTTGATTAAATTAAAATTATTTAGAAAAACCTTAAGTCAAGAGATATTAATTTCATTTTTGAATTTATTTAAATTTTTGATTTCATAATGTCATTTTTATTGAAAATATTTTATTAATGTGTAAATTTTTGACTTATTTTGATAAATCGAATTTAATAGATCTCTTGCATAATTAACACCATTAGATATATTCTTAAAAATATGGTATACTTTAACCATGATCCGCAAATAAAAATAAAAATATTTTAAAATATGAAAGAGAATTTATAATAATTTGACAGATGTCTGTTATGCAAGAGTTCTAATATATTTTAACGATGATATGATTTAGTTAATATAATTATGCAAAGTAGAGTATAAAAATTTGATTGAAAGTAATTTTTTACCTTTGTTAATAAATAAATAAGTTTAATAAAATAATTGTTTATTGCTTACAGATCTATATCTCGATGCCATAAAGAATAAAGAAAATAAATTGTCTGGGATACGTGACGAATCCCTAATTGACATTTTAAAAATAGCTACAAAAAGGTGGATTGACTATACTCCAAAAAGAATGGAAGCACATACTGTCGGTATTGATAGTAGTTGGAATAAAAAATCTTATCAAGGTATTGATCTTTTTGTTATAGATTGTGTTGCTGTTACTTCTTTTAACAGTATTTTATCTAGTAGATGGAATTATGGTATTAATATTGTAAATGGCGATTCACTTAGTTCTGAAGCTATGGCCATGGAAATTGATTTGTCGAATTTCATTATTTCTATGGATGAAAAATTCGATATTCTGTGTATTGATGGATTGGTTATTTCTAATACTATTCGCAATAAAAGTGCTCACTATGCAAATATTTTGCATAAATTGATTAAAAATAATAGTGACTCATTAATCTTGTTTATTTCAAAAAATTCTAATACTAAAAACCAGTTCAAAGAATATGGCGCAAAGGCCGCTGATATTTACTATTTTAATAACTTGGTTGCAATTCTGGTTTTAGTCTTCCGAATTTAAATACAATTCGAGTCTTTCAAACACTTTTGATATTATGGAAATTTATGCGAGACTTACTCCATTCGTTCCTTTGATTAAAATCGAAATAGTTAATAATTTATCTTTCAAATGATGAGATTGGATTTATGATGGATAAACTTTATTATCATAGTGTAAAAAGGATACCCTAATTGTTTAAAGTTGGCTCATAAATGCTGTAAAATTACTAATGAGGATATAAAAAGAATTGCAAGTATTTATGAACTTAAAAATGAATTTGGATCCAGAGATTCTTTAAACGAATAAATAAATCTACATGTCTTTTGGTGGTGGATGTCTTTATATGTTCTATTTTTTTTAATAGGATATTTTCGATTGTTTGAATATTATATCTAATTTTATTTATTGGTAATTAAGATCAAATAGGTAACTTTTGACGTTTCACATGTATTATTTAAATTTTATTTGAAGTTATAAAGCGATAGATATCTTAGAAGATTAAATTAAAATTTATATGATTATAAAATTTTGTGTTATATCTTATTCAATTTTGTCCTTGATCTGATTTTATATATAAACCAGATAATAAATCCTATTATTATTATAATCGCAAGAAAATCAAGATAAGTTGAATACTTACGAAAACTTTCCCAATTTCTTCCTAAACGAAGACCTATGTATGTTAAACAAATATTCCATATCAAGATCCGACTAATGTATATATTGAGAATTTAATGAGGTCGGCTTTTGCAATTCCCAATGGTAAAGATACATATGTCCTTATTCCGGGTAACAATCTCCCTATAAATGATAATTTATCACCTATTTTCTCAACTAGCTTTTCTGTAAATTTTAAATGACTTTCTTTAAAAAATATATATTTACCGTATTTTATGACTATGGGTCTTCCTACTTTTATTCCAATATAATAAGTAATTATCGAACCAATTAGATTTCCAAACGAACCTGCTAATACTACCTCTAAAAATGTTAACTTGTTTGTTGCAACAAGAAATCCTGAGAATGTCATTATTATTTCACTTGGTATAGGGATCATTGCACTTTCTGCAACCATTAGTAAAAATATACCTGGATATCCCAAACTAGAAATAATTGAAGTGATGAAAACTATAATTGAATTGAACGCTTCTACAATCATATTCGCTTGATTACTTTTTTTAACATACTTTTATCTTGTTTATAGGTTTTTAATTTTTATCTAAAATTAATTTAAAATATCTAAATATATAAAATGGCATCGATATTTATCAAATTTGTTACAATTGAAATCAAAATATTATTATTTACCAGAATGCAACATTTTATCGTTTATAAAGATTTTGTAATGTGTCTCTTTGGCTCTGTTAATTTAAGGAAATTTCTTAATAAGCATTACAGCATTAATACAAAATAGCCCTACAACCTTAGAAAAGATAGATATTTTGTGCTCAAATAACACGTTCTCATAATAATTGCATTAAAACAATATCACGGATAAATTAAAAACATTGGAAAACCATTAAGTTAACAGAGCCGTCTTTTTATTAAGAATATTTTTATACAAATGAATTTGGTGATAGATACTTCTAAAATATGTGATATGTTCTTCGATTCTATTAGATATTCTGTCTAGGTTTTTTTAACACATTCATGGGCTCTGTTAACTTGACAATATTTCTTGGTTATGTTGATCAATATACAGATGAAGCCATTGTTTTACATAAGCTAATTTACACTTGTTCTTTCTGCAAGGAAAGTAATTATCCAACGATTCTACTCTATCTTTTATATACTGCATCGTCCTTTCAATTGTGCTCTTTTCGAAAGAGGGGTGAAGATGATGTTTTAGTTTTAAAAACTTGCATGTTTAAGAATATCCTATACCGCCGCCTGAGGAAACGGAATGTATTACATATCTTTTTATAGATGTAGAAAAAAATCAGTCAGCAACAAACATGTTTCATTCTTTGGATATACAAAAAGATAGAATTTCTTTGTGCTTTGGTCTTTCGCTATTCAAATCTATATCAGTTCAGATAAACTTATATCGCTGTTTCATCAATTATATAATTATTTATTATGTTTTGCTCGAAAATTTTCTTGATTTGACCTTTTGAATCCATTTCCAAATGGGAACGTGATTTACTTTTGCTATTTTTAAGAAAGACAGTGCTTTAGCAGTATTATTTGCCTGTATAGTTTGCATTTTTAATCTATCCAGATTTTGACTTTCTTCTTTTATTTTATCCTCTATCGAAATTGCTGTTATATATTTCTCTATTATTTTTGGAATATCCAAATCAAGATTTCTAAAATCGTTGATAAGTTTGGCAAACTTTTCAAAATCTTCTATGCCAATAGAATATCCTTCATCTAATTCTTTTTTTAATTTATAGTACGAATTAAGATAGGAAATAATTTCGGAAAATCTTATAATATTTCATTTTCAATCTTTAGATCATTTCTTTCTATTTCTGTTTTCTTAATTTCATTTCTTAAATTTTTTTCATAATCTTTTAGTTGTATGCATACTTTTTTCTTTTGATTTATAAAAGAGGATATTTGAGAGATTAATGGAACTTTTGAGAAAGATTGATTTTCTTGATTTTTATTGGAATATGGTGACGAGATTTCTAGATTGTTATTATTTCTATTATTTGATGAATTATCGATAGATTTAGCCGAACCCGATAAAGTTGAAATCATGGGTTTGAAATAATTAAGATCTGTAATCCATGCAAATATCATATTAGGTTCAATTCCATGCTTTTTACAGTATAGATATATAGATTTTACAAAAGATGAGAATTCATTATATTTTATTTTGTTGTTGCTTTTGTTTGAATTCCCGGACACATCTGGATTATCAAGGTCATTTTCATCATTGTCATCGTCATCATCTGTTATTCCAGATTTTTCATCACCTGAAACATTCTATAACCTTGAGCACATTGACCAATGGACATGCCTGCTTTTTTAACCTCTATTGAAAAATCTCTTACTTGTTCAACATTAGGCATATTTATACCGTATTTCCAATCTTTTATTATGTTGGAAGCCGCGCCCGCCCATATATCTGCTATTTGAGCGATTTTATCTCTTCGATGTACCATTAAGATATTTTTTTATCACTATAGATTTAACATTTTGATCAACGGTGGTCACTTTTATACCTAATAATATATAACAAAACATTTATAAGTAATTTATATCGTCAACCGTCAACCGTCAACCGTCAACCGTCAACCGTCAACCGTCAACCGTCAACCGTCAACCGTCAACCGTCAACCGTCAACCGTCAACCGTCAACCGTCAACCGTCAACCGTTAACTGTTAACCGTCAACCGTCAACCGTCAACCGTCAACCGTCAACCGTCAA
>CAVXKW010000015.1:0-162577 GCA_963762475.1 uncultured Nitrososphaeraceae archaeon | reverse complement strand
AGTTATTGATGGTGACGGAGGTTATGCGGATTGGCAAGGATTTGAAAATGACAAATTCCAATTTCTGTTAAAAGAGTATGGGGATTACGTATACATGGAAAATAAATTCATTATGAGGAATATCGTTTCTTGTCATTTGAAAAATAATGATTTGGAATCAATTGCAATAATCTCTATAACTTTGAACATGAAAGATCTCCTGAGAATAGTTTTGGCCCAAATTGTTTGTGATGTTGATTGTGATTCAAATTTGAGAAGGAGGGGAATTGCTGCATTAGAAAAAATAAAAGCAATTAATTTGCACGTATTAAAAAAATGGGTCACCAACAAATCGCCGGAGCTTTTACAAAGTGAGTGCAAAGACATAGTTTAAAATCATGAGTATGAATATAGTGTATTATCTTTGAAATAATATTTCTATACCAAATAGCATAAATATCAGAACTATACTTTTGCCATCTGTTTATTTTTGATAAATGTTTATAGCTAAGTAATCCATTATTCGCCATATTCATTTGACTCTTACCAAGAGAATCGTTTGAAAAGATCTATAGATACGAACAGGATATAAAAACAAAGGAAAGAATGCTACTTATTCTCAACGTAGTTTATCAAGGGAAGATATCTCGCTCAGGTAGCCAGAGACCTACACCGAAGTAAAGCTTGGGCTTCAGATTGGTTAAAGAGATATGATAAAGAAGGGATAGAAGGATTAAAAACCAGACAGAAAAGCGGCAGACCATCGAGATATCAGAAGAGGTCGTGTATCAGATTAAGAAAGAACTAAAGGAAAGCAACCAAGGCTGGACCACAAAACAGGCAGAAGAGTTAATCGTAAAGAAAAGCGGTATAAAATATCACTATACTCACATATACCGTATCCTTCGAAAATGGGATTTAAGCAGAAGGTGCCAAGAAAGGTACATGTTAACACTGCATCTTTAGAGGAAAAAGAGGCATTCAAAAAAAGGTCACAGAAATACTTGTGGATAAGCATATCCAAGAACAAGAACAAGAACAAGACGCTGTTGAATTTACGGTAGTATCCTTAGATGAATCATTCTTCTTTTATGATTCTCTTGTAAGACGGGTTTGGATTGTACAAGATAAAAGACCAATAGTCCGAGTAACAGGCTCGCACCAACGTTCATGTGTTTTTGGAGCCATAAGCATGGAAGGAAAGAGAAGAAGCAGAAGAAGCAGAAGAAGAAGCAGCTATTCAGACAGTACGATAATTCAATGGCGATACATTTCTTGATTATCTAAAGAAAATACATGCTAATTCAAAATGTTATTTGTTCATGGATAAAGCATCGCCTCATTATACATGCAAGAAAGTAATCAAATATTTTGAAGATAACAAGGATACGTTAATCCCTGTATATCTTCCAACCGCATCACCTGAATTTATGGTTATGGAGCAGATATGGAATATAGCCAAACAGGATTTGCTTGTACTAAAATATTATTCATCATTTGCATATTTAAAGAATAAGATATCCAGATATTTCAGGACAAAGAGATTCGATCTTAATACGAGAAACTATCTGTTAAGGAAGGTTCGATAACATATGCTAATTGGTATAATTAAGTTTTAGATAAATTGATACAGTGAAATTAATATAGATATAGCTATTTTTATGTTGCTTCTAATATGGAAATATGGACTCCATTAAAATAGGTATGATTGTATTCATACCGGTAAAAGCTCACTTGGATTTGTAGACAATAAATATATTGGTAACACATTTTTAATATTTGCTTATGTAATCAGAGAATGATACTTTCATTCTGGAATTAAATAATCTGTCAATCAAAAGAAAAAGTCTTTGATAGTATCTATATTTATGTTCGAACTATTTCTATTTATATTCAATCTGTTTGAAATTGATGCTTTATTTCCATCAAAAACGGAAAATGATAAATAATTAATGTTACCGTACATGTAAATTATATATATTGGATAGTGGAACTATTCTTCCTATATATAACAAATTTACTCATATTATATTGTGCAATTTTGTCTAGAGGTTTGGGGTACCGATTATCAGAAAATAAAAAATACTTGCATATTAGCTGAAAAATTAGGATACCATGGATTCTATTATGGTGAATCATTAACAGATATAGATTTGGATTGTTGGAGTGTTATATCAAATTTATCTGCTTTGACGACAACTATAAAACTAGGACCAGTTATAACTTATATAATTCCTCAATATAGGAATATCTACTACTTGCTAAACAATCTGCAACATTGCAAGAAATATCAAACGGGAGATTGGAATTTAGGACCGGTGCGGGCGCAACTCGTGAATATGCTACCAGATGGTGGAATCCGTTCGGAATAGATTATCCCAATAATTCAGAACGAATTTCATTACTCGATGAAGGTCTAGATGTTCTAAGATTATTATGGAACACACCTGAGGTTAACTTTAATGGAAAATATTTTAAATTTAACGGAACTAGGCTAAAAAATCCAACTATGCCAATTTCGATTACAATAGCAGCTATGAAAAGAAAAATGATGCATGTAGTGCAAAACATGCGAATATATGGGAATCTTCCTATATCTCCACTGGACAATTTTCTTCTGTTAATTCAGAATTTGAAAAGATATTCAAAGTATATCCAAAAAGAAAGAACCTTAAAAAATCCTTAGAGTTAGATGTGATAATCGCAAATTCTGATTCTGATCTAGAATATGAGAAGAGGTTGTTTGCGATGGAAAGAGGATCCGTGATTCCGAATCAGTTGTTGGAACACTCGCTTGTTGGAAAACCTGAAGATATCGTACGAAAGGTTAGAGAATACATGCAAGTTGGAATTGAGCAATTGTTTTTGGCGTTTCGAGATCCTTTTGAATATGACGCAATTCAGTTATTTATGGATACGGTGAAGGAATTCGTATGATGTGTGGGATTGGAGTCTGCAGTTTATACGGTTTATTTATAATCAACACTTAACATATTTGTCTATACAAATACACTCCTTTTCAAAAAGATGGTAATGTTATCATTGTAAGAAAATTGTGTAATAGAATTGTGATATTGCTATTTGTCTCGATAATAAAACTGATTTTTATCTGTATATTTCTTAATGTGAATACTGTAATTAATATAGAATGAATAAAATATATTCGCTATGTGAGAAAAACCCTATCAAAAGAACTATTCAGTACGCAAGACAAGGTATACAAATTGGATAGTTTGAAGATAATTTTCCATATAAAAGATCTGTAAATTACAGTATATGTTTAAAGAATGGATTTTTTTTATATTTGTATAATATGAGCAAGATGCTAAATGAATCGATCTAATGCTATAAAATTTTTAACCTAGAATTCAATAAAACTCAATTGTTTTCTTAATGATTGGAAATATGCTTTGTATGTCTAAATTAATCATGATATATAATAATATATATAAATCATTAGATAGTTTAGCCAATATTAGAATGTCTAAAACGCCCAGAAATAATGACGAGAAAAATACAATTATAGAACGTTCTTATCCTTATGGATTTTCGTTAATCGTTATTTGTGTGGAAATAGTTTATTATTATTTGTTGGATATATTTTGAGTGAGTTCCTTTTTTTAGATACACTTTCCAACTATTTGATTGCATTAAGATAAGTCATCCTTTATCTCAAATAGTGAAATATTATTGAACCTAGCAAATAAAAAAATGCATTGGCATAACTTCCATAATATATGCATCAAAGTATAAAATGTATTGTTGTTGTAATGGAATATACTAAGAGCCTATCCCAAAATTCGATAGGATTATAGCTCTTTCTTCTTTTGATAACTGTGACCTGCATCCAGAGAATGGACAGTGTAAAGAAGAATAATAAACACCCTGCCATACTCAAGGTTCCAGATGAATTATGGGATAAGATTAAAAATATTTTCCCAAAGGAGAAACCTCTAAGAACAGTCGATGGCCGACCAATTGTACCATACCGAAAAGTAATTGATGGAATTCTCTATATATTAAGAATATGAGGATGTCAATGGAAGATGCTACCTAAAGAATACGGATCTGGTTCTACTTGTCATCGTAGGTTTCAAGAATGGAATGGATTAAATGCATTCAAAAAGGGATGGATAAAACTATTGAAAATCTATGATGACTATATTGGTATCAACTGTACCTGGCAATAATCCATCGATAGTATATTCATAAAGTCGCCTTTAGTGGGTCAATGACCGTAGGACATAATCCTAATGATAGAAGCAAACTAGGCAGAACAAAAAGACATATTTTAACAGATAAAAATGGAATTCCTTTATCTGTTGTAATATCATCTGCTAATGCTCATGATATCAAACTTGTAACAGATGTGGTTGATAATAGAGTTATCAAAAGACCATCATTTAAAACTAAAAAAACAGGAAGAAGAAGAGGAAGAAAACTTCAACATCTATGTCTTGATAAAGCATATAATTCTGAACAAGAAGAACAAGAACTAATCAAACGAGAATATGTACTACATATTCCTCCAAAGAGAAAAATAGATGAAACGGAGAAAGAAGAGGTCAAGGGTATAATACAATGCCGCTCAAATCGTAAAAAATATTCTGCAAAAAGATGGGTTATAGCGCGAATCAACTCATAGCATAATAAGTTCAGGAAACTATTTACTCGATATGAGAAGAAGGTGGAAAACTATCTTGGATTAATACAGTTATCCTGTTGTATAATCATTTATAGAAAGATAATTTTGGGATAGGCTTTAATATTCAAATCAAATATTGGTATATTTAATCTTGTGCATTCAGCATCAACTACCAATAACGGTTTTTTTCTAATGATAATATTACTTCATATTTCAAAAAATATATAGTCGATTCGAAATTAGATTCATCAAAGTTCAATTGTTGATTTACTATTTATAGTAGTGTGGTAAAATTCCATCTAACATTCTAATATTCCACATGTATTGCATGACATCTATTTTTTTTATTATGTGATATATTCTTCTGTCTCAATAAAAGATTCGTAATTGGGTCCATTCTTTCAACAAATTATAAATTACTTAAATGTTAAAAGCATAAATTGAAATACAATAACTTCATCATAATAGTATTTTATACCAAAATTCCTCTCATGTTCAAATATTTCGATTATATATTACTTTATGGAAAATTGGATCTATTAGACTTGTAATAGCTGGAAATATTTTATAGGTTAATGTACATTATTCGTTAATCTGTAAAATTTAGATGTACATAAAGTACGCGATTCTATTTTCTTTGATTTGTATTTTTCCACCCGCCCACTGATAGGTACATTTATCTTTTTACAAATAATGGTGATAATTTTACATTCTTCTTAATGAATGACATGAAGGCGTGTAAGTATGTTATAAGTGATACTTTTCAAAGACGTCTGATTTTCGTAATTATTATTGAAAAGAGATATTTTCAATCTATGGGTCTTTTTTTAGTAAATCGAATCGCTTTTTACATGTATTATTAAATATTGAAGAACGTTTAATGTGTAGAAATATGAAAAATAAATTGTTTTATTATATGCAAGGTGATGATATGATGAAATTTTCTTAAAGTTTCCTTACGTTGTATTAAACTGGTTATAAAGATGATAAGGCAACGGCGACCTTATCATCTTTGAAGGTTTGAGTTTAGAAGGACAAACCGTTGTTTTTAGACTGGTGGCCCGCCATTAATTTTATTATTGTTGTGCATAATATATACTATTGGATAGTTTATCCAACTATTTCAGAAGTTTAAAATAAAATAGAATATCGTTTCTAAAATATCTGTATCCAACACCTGGATTATCTTTCTATACTCAATAACATTAATTCGTAGATCTCAACAAATACTTTTTGATATCCAGGTTAAATCTTATGGTTCTATAATATCGAGATATTACTTGTTTAAGGTAAGTGAAACTAGAATAATAGTTTGATAAAATAGTGTACTTTCCTTGTCTCCAACATTCTTCAACTGCATTGAATTCTGGTGAACCAACTGGAAAATACTCTACTCTCACATTTTCTTCATTCCTTTTCATATATTCTTGTACTACTTTGGATCTGTGCTGAGATGCTCTATCAACAAAGATGATAAATTTTTTAAATTTCTTTTTTACCTGCTCAAGATAAACTATAAAAGAATCACTATCAAATCGATCATACTGTCTGAATAGTTGTTTACCATCATTTGATATTATTCCAAAAACAATAGTTTTGTTACGAGAACCTGTGACTGTAACTATCGGTCTTTTTCCTCTTGAAATCCATTTTCTTTTTATGCACAAATCGTGTATAAAGATTGATTCGTTTTTGTACTAGAATGTGCCATCCAGTTTTAAGATTGATAATGATTTCTTGTACCCTTTTTTAAATTTCTTTTTCTCTTTTTGAGTTGCAGTTCTAACAAATCTCTTTTGTGACATCTTTGCAGAAAAGCCCCATTTATGAAGCAGTCTATAGATATGTACTTCATGGTATTTGATGCCTGTTTTCTTTTGAATGACATCCATAACTTGCCTGAAATCCCAACCGGTGTTGCTATCTTCTAATTCTTTCCTTATTTTCATCATCAAATCATTATTAACTAATGGGGGTCTTCCACTTCTTGGCTTATCTTTTAAGCCTTCTAATCCTTCATCGTTGTATCTTTTAAACCATTTGTAGACCCATGCTCGCGATTTATGTAATTCTTGTGCTACTATTTCGATATGTTGTTTGTCTGTTAATATGCGTCTTACTAAAAGAATCCTTTCTTTTACATCAGTATCACGTTCGTCATTGTATGCCTTGTCTAGTAATGTGAATTTCAACTAAAAGCAATAGAGTATATCAAGATGATATCTAAAAACTTATCTATGAATTTATGTAAGTCAGTATACTCTATTTTCTTTTAAAAGATTGACGGTGTAAATCACATTTTTAATATTTTTTGTTATCTTTTTATCATAAGTATTGTCAAACTTGTACAGTCAATTTAATAATAGTTTGAAAAGTAATTGGTTTTAGATAATCTCTCATACTCCGCAATAAGAACAAGAAATTAAGAGTCATATCGTCTGTCTTTATTTTAATCCTATAAGAGTTATTATATAATGAAAATATATGTATCTAGTTTTATTTAATTTTATGATGTTTTACTCAAAAATTTTTTACATAATGCGTAAATCTCACTACTTTGCTTTCTACTAGCGTCAGGCTTTGTTATATTTACATCTTGAAAATTTTCCTTTAAATGTTTTATCAGTTCGGAAGTGTTTTCTCCTTGGAAAACTTTGTATAGTGCATAACCGTTTTCTTTCAAAACTATTTTTGTAAAATCTAATGCTTTTTCTGTTAAGTCGATTTGTTTTAATTGATCCATTTCCCATAATCCTGAAACATTAGGAGACAAATCTGAAAGTATTGTATCTGCTTTACCATTGAGCATATTAATTAATTTGTCAACATCCTCTTTATTTTCTATACTACCAACAATTGTAGTTACATTGGGAATCGGCTCTATTTCTTTTAAATCTATTCCGATAATGGTCCCATGAGGGCCAGATATTTTTGAAACCAATTGTAACCATCCCCCTGGAGCTGCTCCTATGTCTACAACTTTCATTCCTCGTTTTAGAATTTGACATGTTTTATTGATTTGAGATAATTTATAAACTGAGCGACTTCTGTACATGTTTTCCTTCGCAAGTTTCCTGTATTGGTCTTTCCTGGCGTCCGATAATTTCAATTGAATTTCTAGTTAGAAATGGTATGTTATATAAATAAATATATATTGTTAGTACGCATTGTAAAAATAAGGTTTATTTCACTATTATAATAATCTATACATTAGGTTAATTCTACTTCAAGTTTCGGTTTGCAATTCTTTTGTTGGTAAATGGAAAATAGTCATCAAATCATCACGTTCTAGTCTTTTTTATAACCTTCTATATTTGTCTTTTTCAAATGTAAATAGTTATGATAATGCCTATTGGATATCAACACATTTGATGAGTATCAAAACCTAAATCTGTAGAATCTGGATAAGCACGATTCTTCTAAAAAATGATAGACACTATTAGTAGACTTATTTCTTTATTTATTTTAAAAGAAAGAACTCCTTTATCTTTTGATTCAATATGGGTGATAAATAAATCGACATCTTTCTATTTTGGATTAAATACATTTTTCTTTATATTTTTTTTAAATATTCTTTAGTGCATTTTTGAACTTGTTCTATTTTACAGTATCTTTTTTTTAATATAATACATATAGACATTTTTGAATATATTCCGTTATAATACATAAAAAATAGTACAATAATATACGACTTAATGTTTATACTATCTCTTTTTGTTTAGTGTATTAAATCAAGATAAAGAATGATTGGTTTTTGCTTATCCTTAGAGGGTTGTTTTATATGTCAATTGTAATGTCAAAAATTAATAATTCTAATAATAGAATTAGTTTAATTTTTACATGGATGTAGAAACAAAGATTTCTTTGGTTCAACAGTCTCCAACTGAAGAAGTGGTGACCTTGAATGAATTGAGAACTTTATTTGAGACTAAAACGTCACCTAAGCATTATATCGGATTAGAAATTTCAGGAAAGTTACACCTTGGTAGTCTTATACTTACTGGTTTTAAAATCAATGATTTCATAAAAGCTGGTATTACAACAAATGTTTTTTTGGCGGATTGGCATACTTATATAAATAATAAATTAAACAATGATTGGAATCTTATAACGGATATATCAAAGTATTATGAAAAAGCTTTTAAATTTTTCTGTCCTGGTGTGAATGTGATTTTTGGATCTAATCTCTATGATACTACCGATAATTATTGGAAAAATTTTGTGCTTTTTTCAAAACAAATTACACTTGCAAGAACGCTTCGATCATTGACAATTATGGGTAGGACTGAAAAAGATCGTTTAGATTTTTCCCAGCTTCTATATCCATCTATGCAGTCTGTAGATATTAAAGCCCTGGATTTAGATATTGTTCATGCGGGAACTGACCAACGAAAAATCCATATGTTGGTTAGAGAGGTTTTTCCTAAACTCGGTTGGAAAGTTCCAATATCTGTTCATCATCATCTTTTACCTGGACTTGCTGAACCAAAAACGAATAATGATACTTCTACATCTTTTGAGTCTATTGATATGAAACTGAAAAATGATCACAGTGATACCTCTTCTTCAGATATTCATATTTCGGAAAAAAACTCAGACGATTCTAAAATTTTTAATAAAATGAGTAAAAGTAATCCTTCAAGTAGTATCTTGATTCATGATAGCGAACAAGAAATATTTCAGAAAATAAGCAAGGCTTTTTGTCCTATTGGTATTTCCAGAGATAATCCTATCTTGGAAATTGTTGAGCATATCATATTTCATCAATATTCGGATTTCATAATTGAGCGTCCGTCAAAATATGGTGGGAGTGTATCTTATATTTCATATGCTGAAATTAAAAAAGATTATGAACAGAACAAAATTCATCCTAAAGATCTTAAAGTCGCTACCGCCAAATACCTTAATGAAATAATATCTCCTGTTAGAGATTATTTATACAATAGTATTCCAGAATATTTGTGATTTGATTAAAACTATTTCTTATATTTTTTTTGCAAATATGTTTAATCTGGTATAGTCTATTTCTAATTTGGGATTTTGTTTTATTTTCTGATTTTGGTCATAATTTTGAGCTTCTTTAATAAATTCATCTATAAAGATCTCTTTCTTATTATTGTTATCTGTTGGTAAATATGATAAGTATGGTTTTAAAACAACTATTTTCATGAATAATCTATATTCTTCTAAATTTGCAAATTTGGCAATTTTTCTCTCTGAGTTTACATCAATATTTTTAAAGCCAATATCTTTTAAAATTTTTGAAATGTTTTCAACTGAATTAAAATTCCATGGCATTTTCCAATTTTCAAAATACTGACTAAATTCTTTATTTTTTATAATTTTACCCGCTATGTTTGGAATTGTACCTAAATTGTCTTTGCCTCCAAATTGGATCAAAAGTTCTCCTCCAGATTTTAATATATCCCAAAATTTTTTAAATAGTCTTTGATGATCAAAAATCCAATGAATTACTGCATTAGAAAAAATTAAATCTACTTTTTCTGGAAGTTTAAGATTTATTAAATCTGATTGCATAAAGATTACATTTGTAAAATCTTTAAGGTTTACTTTTGCATTTGATATCATATTTGCGTCTATATCAACTGCATATATTTTTCCAATCTTAACTTTCTTTGCTATTAATTGTGTGACTCTACCACTTCCACACCCTGCATCTAATATTACTTCATCTTCTTTGATTTTTCTTTTATCTAAAATTTCAATCGCCCATTCTTCTTGGATATTTGATATTTTGTGGTAGTTTTCTGCATCCCATCGGTTGTCTTTATCTAAAACCAATAAAAATAATTCCTAACCAATTTTATATTACTATTGTGCTTTGTTGCATGCATTCTAAAATACTCTAATTTTATTATCTATTTTATAAATTGGATTATTGCATTATTTGTTGCTGTTGCTGCTCTACTGCTTTTAGCTTCATCCTTTATCGTATTTTTTAGTATTGTAGAAAATTCTAAACAGGGTTTTTAGTTAATGATGTGCATTTTAAACCCTTATTTATTAATAAAAAATATTGAAATATTTTGAATTATTAGTCTCGGGCATCTAGAAAAGATGTGCAATATTAAGTCTATATTATAAATAACATACATAAGAAGCCCATATAATTTAGAGCGATTTTTCTGCAGATTCTAACTTTGATATATCTCCATAGGTTTTAATCAGATTAAATAATTTTTTTTGAGCATTCCCATTGTAAATGCATTCCTTTGAAATTTGTATTCCTTCCTCAAAAGAATTAACTATATTCCCATTTAACAATATTGCCGCACTATTTAATAATACGATATTTTCTTTAAATGGATTGGCGTTAGATCCATAAATTACGCGTAGAGTTTCTAAAATTGATTGAGTGGTATCTTTGACAGATATGTCTTTTAATTTGGACATGGGTAGTCCAATTTTAGTTGGATCTAAAATACTCTTATCGATTGAATATGAACCATCCTGAAGGAATGTATGGACAATCGTATTACTACAGCTTGTAGATAACTCGTCCATGCCATCGTGAGAATATACTACCATTACGCTTCTTAGTCTTAATATCGGTATCATTTGTGCAACAATATCGAGCAAAATTGGATCAGACACTCCAATTACTTGACTGTCTAAATTTGTACAAGGATTACAAAGAGGGCCTATTTTATTAAAAATGGTGCGCAAACCTAATTCTTTTCTAACATTTGATGCATTCTTTAAACCCGGATGAAATTTGGGTGCAAAGATAAATCCAAATCCATTTGATTCAATAGATTGATTAACCATGCTAGGTTCATTATCCAAATTGTAACCCATGAATTCAAAAAAGTCTGCACTTCCGCTTAAACTTGAGGTAGATCTATTACCATGTTTAGCAACTACAACTTTGTCGCAAGAACTAGCCACAATTGCGGAGGCAGTACTAATATTAAATGTATTTAAAAAATCTCCTCCCGTTCCACAATTATCCATAATTGGTACATTAACATTTGGCGAAATATGTACTGCGCTATTTTGTATAGCTTCCACCACTCCTTTAATTTCCTCCAAATTTTCACCTTTTATTAATAGAGAAATCAAAAATGCTGAAATAAAAATATCGGAGCATTTACCATTGATAATATTCGTAATAACATCAAAAATTTCCTTACTGGTAAGATTTTTTTTTAATGCTAATTTCTTTAAAACATTACGATTTTGAATTTTAATATCGTTTGAAGAATCGAATGTATTTGTAGAAGTTTTCATTTTTTAATCATGTGAATAAAGTTTAATAGAATTTTTTTCCCCTCACTAGTCAAAATAGATTCTGGATGAAATTGAATTCCCTCTATCAAGTACTTTTCATGTTTTACCCCCATGATTTCAGAATCATCAGTTGATTTTGAAGTTATCTTTAAACAGCTAGGAAGTGTATTTTTATCTGCTATTAAAGAGTGATATCTAGTGGCAGTAAATGGATTTTGTACATTTTCAAAAAGTGCTGTATTAGAATAATATTCAATCTTGCTAGTTTTTCCGTGTTTGATTTTCAGTGCTTGTTTTACTTTTCCACCATAAGCATGAACAATCCCTTGATGTCCTAAACAAATTCCCAAAATTGGGTATTTTGGTCCTAAATGTACTATCACATCATTGCAAATTCCAAAATCTTTTTTATATTTTGGATGTCCTGGACCTGGGGAAATAATAATTGCATCCGGATCCATTTTTGTGATATCTTTCAAATCAAGTCGATCATTTCTTTCTACATATGGGTCTGTATTAAGAAATCCCATTGCTTGAGCAATATTATAAACAAAGGAATCGTAATTATCGATGATTAATATTTTCAATTAGGTCTACTTTTTTTTACATGAGGATAATTATATTATTTTCTAAGCTCATGCTAAAGTCAATAAACTTTTATATTTTTTATACCTTTCCATAATATCATCAATATTTATACTAGATAATTTTTCAATACCAAAATCCTCTATTGCAAATGTTCCCATAATACTTCCAAATATGATGGATTCTTTTACCCGATCAAGATTATCAAAATTGGTTTTTTGACTTTTTGAAATAAGATATCCTATGAAACCTCCTGCAAAAGAGTCGCCTGCCCCTGTTGGATCTACTACGTCTTCTATCGGAAATCCAGGTACTGGGATGACATCATCTTTATAAAAAAAGAGAACACCATGCTCACCTTTTTTTACTATGACAAAATTAGGGCCCCAAGATAATATTTCCTTTCCACACTTGATTAAATTAGACATGTTACACAATAATCTTGCTTCTTGATCGTTTATTATCACTCCATTTGTTTTTTCCATCATGGAAATTACATGATCTTTTTTTGTATGTATCCAATATTCAATTGTATCACAAACTACTAATTTAGGGGAATTAAATTTTTTTAAAATTTTTATATTTTGCTCTGGGTCATTATTAGCTAAATAGATAAATTCAGAGCTTTTATATGCCTCAGGCACAGTAGGTTCATAGTTTTCTATTACATTAAGATCGGTTTTATTTGTAGTTCTATGAGCTAAATCATAATCAAAAGTGGAATCATAAAAAAAGGTCTTTTTTTCATTATTTCTCATTAAACCAGTTGTATTTACTCTTTTTTCCAAAAAAGTTTCATAATCATTTGGAAAATCATATCCAACAATACCGATTAAAGATACTGGAACAAAAAAAGAACCAGATAGTGAAGCATAAGTAGCGGCGCCACCTAGTATACGTTCTTTTGTTTTAAAAGGTGTTCTTGTAGTATCCAAGGCTATTGTACCAAATACGGTTAACATAATTTTAGAAAATAAAATATTAAATATAAAACATTGGAAAGCAATTATTAAATAATTAAATGAATAAAAAACTCCGATTAGTTGTAGGGATTACGGGTAGTTCAGGTGTAATTTATGGAATAAAATTACTATATTTTTTAAACAAGTATGAGATAGAAAGTCATGTTGTTTTCAGTAAATGGGCTAAAAAAAATATCGAAATTGAAACAGACGAAAGTGTTTCAAAAATAAAAGAATTGGCGAGTTTTGAATATGATGAACATGATATGACCGCATCCATTTCAAGCGGATCATTCAAAACCAGTGGTATGATAATAATGCCATGTAGCATGAAAACATTGGCGAGTATCTCAAATGGTTATGATGATAATTTAATATCAAGAGCTGCTTCTGTTACAATTAAAGAGAATCGAAAACTAGTGATAGTTCCAAGAGAGACCCCACTATCGGAAATTCATTTATCAAATATGCTGAATCTCGCGAAAATAGGTGTGATAATTTTACCTGCAATGCCAGGTTTTTATCATAGGCCTCAAACTGTAAACGATTTGGTACTTCACATAGTAGGCAAAGCATTAGATCAATTTGATATCGACAATGACATTTTCAAAAGATGGAATAGCAATAAATAGATAAAACATTCAAAAATACCAAGTAAAGTTGTAGTGCTTTGCATATTATTTTTCATTATTTGTTAACGTTTTGTTGATAAAGGTATTGAAAATACTCAAAATCTAATTGAGTTGTTATATATGCTTTGTGGTTTTAACTAATTATCGAATTATGTTAAAATCGGTCATATATAATAGAATAGATCTTGTATATTTAGATGCATTTCAAAATATTATGTATTCTCGATGTTATTTTGGTATAATATATATTATAATTAGCTGATCGCGTTAAAGATATGCGATCTTTTTACAGATTTTCTAATAGCACTGATTATGTGATCTAATAAGTATTTGGAAATATAAAAAACCTAAATAAACATTCTATCATTAATTATTTAAAAAATAAATTAATTGTCACCACAATCTTTCAATGTCCCTGATAAAGGTTATTTTGTTAAGAAGATTGATAGTATCTCCATTAGTTTCGAATTTTATTTAGTCTGTAATTACTTTCATTTTCATCCTAAAGATCATTACTCGTTTGATTTTGGAAAAATAAGATTACTTAAATTTAATTTATTACCTTCAGATATGCAAAAGTATATTTCTAAAAATTGCGAAGGCGTTGATTATATCGATACAAGGCGGTTATGTATATTAAATTAGAATCTGTAAATATTGAAACAGGTATACAAGAAGCAATAAGAGAATCTAAATCATTAAATTCATTATTTAAAATATTCTGCTTATATTATGATGGTAATATAATTTTGCAAGCCCCAATTTATTATAAATACCGAAATAATAACAACAGTATTGTCATAGAACACAAGCCTCTGATGGACTTTTCTCACCCTTTATTTATGACTGATCTTACAGACAAAATGCAAGATCCGTATCTCATTTCTATCTACAAAAGAAACTTAGAAGATCTTCATCCGTTGGAACAGAAAATAAAAAAAAATATGGATATCCTTGGATTGATAGATAAACATACTCCGATTGGATTAAAATTCACTTTAGTAGTAATAGCTTTAGAAAGTTTACTGGTTACTGGCAGCCGTGAGAACTATAGATCTATTTCACATGAATTGAAAGAAAAAGTTTGTCTGTTAATGGGAGCGTGTGAAGAATACTATTCGTTTATTATAGAAAAACGTTTGAATAAGAATATTAAACTAGATTCGATAGATCAAAAAAAAAATTATCTTTCACAAAGAATCAAAGATTTATACGATTTGCGGTCAGGTTTTGCACATGAGGGAAAAAATGCAGTAACAAATCTTCAATATGAAGAAATTTCGTTAATATATTATTTAACTATGGAGAAAATGATAGAACTGGCAAAAGATGGCTTACACTGAATTGATGAGAGCAATAACAATACTACTCTGGATTCCATATATAAAAATTTAAAAAATAAAATAGATATAAAAGAAATCAAATATTTTCTTAAATCTAACTGATATGCCTGGGACATGGTATGGAATATATCTCTTAATATAATATTAATCTGAAATTATCTGTAAAATATTTAATGGAAGTCAACCTTTCTGACGGTCGTCCTGTATAGGTTTTCTTAAATAAATACGAAGACGAGTTATAAACAAATGTTTGTTTTAGGCTTTTGTAGGCAGGCAACGTCGGAAATAACATTACCTTAAATAATAATCTAATTGGAATTATTATATCAAACATAAGAATAGAGAAAATTTCTGTTTTGGAATACACATTATTTGAAGACTCTGGCATTACCTTTGGGTTTTATAATCTGATTAAATCTTAGGTTCATTGGGTATCGGGGCCGCCCATAAGGAACTTCCTTTCACGTTTTAATTCGCTTTATCCATCTAATGAAACTATTAGCTTGAATATAGAGAAGGATGTTGAAATGTGTCCATACACCATATTTTAGTTATTTGACTGGGAAATATGCCTTACAGAACCTTGAATGGACGGTCCCGTAGACATATGCTATCAAATTTTAAGATTCTCTTTCAATTGTTTAGAGTAATAATATGAATTCTAGATTTTATAATATTAAATTCTTATTAAAATGAACATTCAACTTCAAAAATATTACTCATATGTATAGGCTTTCCATCAGAAGCGTAATACTTTATTCTTTTTTTATATTATTTTTTATTCGAAAATTTAGAGAAAAATCCCTTATCTTTGCTACTTTCTAATTTTTTTAGTGCTAATTGTTTGTTATTTAATGTTAAAGCAAAATCTAGCTTTATCCTTAAAGCTTTATCATAATATTCAATAGCCTAGATATACTTGCCTAAATAATCAAGATCTAAACCTTTATTATTTAATGCGTCAGCATCATTTGGTTGTATCTCGAGCTTTATCATAGCATTCTATGGACTCATTATACTTGCCTAAATTATTAAGAGCTGACCCTTTGTTATTTAATGTTAAAGCAAAATCTGGCTTTATCCTTAGAGCCTTGTCATGCCACTCTATAGCCTCGTTATACCGGCCCAATTCATCAAGAGAATAAGCCATATTGAACAATATATCAAAATTATTTTTGTCAATTTCTAAGGCTTTATTATACCATTCTATAGCCTTTTGATATTCCTTTTTATAAAAATAATCATTGCCTTTTAAAATAATCTCTTTTAATGAAAGTTCGCTTGTAGATATTTTTTTCTCTCCGATTTTGATTTCTTCGATTTTTGTGCCCCTCTCTTTCTCTATCTTATTTACTTCATCTAAGACAGTTTTAATGTGCGTGTGTGTTTTATTTGATTCTTCTATTTTTGCTTGCAAATCTTTCGTCTTTGAAGATTTATCTAATGATTGTTCTAATTGTGTAGGTACCGCCATCATATTTTGTAATTTTTCTAACATTTGGTTTGATATATCACATGAAATCTGAAAATTAATTATGTTACCTTGTACTGTGTAACCTACTTCTTTACCTATAATATTGCCAACACTAGAAAAGCCAGTACCAATTACATCACCTTGAGTACCAGCAATGTCAATTATATTTCCATTGCCTATTCTTTGAAGATTAGTACCACAATTAGGACAAAAGATCTCGACACCCAAGCTAAGGTGGTGTCCACATTGATGGCAATACTTCACAATCTTAATGGATGGACCAAAAATAAAAAGTCTTTTCCATTTCTTTATTTTAAAATCTGAAGTCTTAGGCATTTATTAAAACTCATATTTACCATATTCTTTTTATTGTGCAACTAAAATACAATTTCATGAAATACTGTTACAGATGTTGTTTTGCTGTTTCCTTAGGTACAGAAAAATTCTGTCCTAGTTGTGGCCAACGTTTGAATCAACAAGGTGGCACAAGCTCTGACCACAGCGAATCAATCAACATAACTGGTACCGGAGGTGATGTCATAGGTGCTGGATTCACGGGGTCTGGCAACATCATGGGTAAAAATATAGTAGTTGGATCAGGCACAATTAGTGTAAGTAAACAACAACTATCGAATGTCAATTCTGAATATGCTAACGCCTTAAAACAATTTTCAGAATCTTTAAACAGACAACTTGAAGGAAAACAAGTTCCAGAAGAACAAGGTGAGGAAATAAATCAAAGTATCAATGAACTTGCCGAGGAGTCGCAAGATCTAAAACCTGGACAAACAGTGGGCGAAATAAAAAATTAGATATAAAATCAAAGTTATTTCGGATAGCAAAAAATGTATTAAAAGTACTACCAAATGCAGCTGAAACTGTGGCTTTGTTTACACTTTTGGCTCCATTTAGCAAAATAATAGGAGAAGGCGCAGGCTATAGATCTCTTGCATAATTAGAATAAACAGCTATATGATTGGTTTCTGCTCAAATTCTTGTCCTTTTTTCTCTCATATGATGGGCTATCAAAAAAACCATTGCTTTTCAAATCATTCACTGGCTTGACACTAAAAGAATTTGATGATATTTACGATGAGATAACAAAACGATATGTCAAACATGAGGTACAACGATTATCTAAAAGAAAAAACAGAGAAAGAGGTATTATAGGTGCCGGAAGACATTTTAAACTAGATATAAAAAACCGGTTTCTCATGCTTTTGATATATTATCGTCTGTACATAACTTACACATTAGCTGGCTTTCTATTTGATTTGGATCAGAGTAACATCTGTAGAGACATCCAAAAGATTGAAAATTTGATTAGAAAATGCATACCACTTCCACAGAAATTATATAACAAAACAAATAGGCTTCGAACCACTGAAGAGGTAGAGAACTATTTTCCAGGATTTATGGCTTTCATAGACTCCACAGAACAGCAGATACCAAAACCTATAGATAATAAAAGACGCAAAGTATTCTATTCTGGCAAAAAGAAAATGCATACTGTTGTAAAGACACAGCTTATGGTTAACAACCGTGGTTTTATCATTCATAATAAGATATAAGAAAGGACGCAGACATGATTATGATATCTATAAAGAGAATTATTCTATTAATCCCAAACAAGTTGTAAGTGTATTTGACCTTGGATACCTTGGCGTAGAAAAGGACTTCCCAGAACAATTATCGCATATACCCAATAGAAAGAATAGAAATCTAGAACTGTCAAAAGAAGAAAAAGAGTACAAGAGAATCATTCTAAAAAAAGAATAGTGATTGAGCATACCATTTGCAGATTGAAAAATTACAGGATAATGAGCGATATATTTAGAAATAGGCTAAGAAAGTACAATAGAATATCAGACATAGTTACAGGTCTGGTAAACTATAGAATATTAGTTCGACAGAACTAGAAATCCATTAGAATTCAGAAGGAATAGTCTAAATTGTTTCTAATTATGCAAGAAATCTAATAAATATGCTTAAAATAATTTTGGTTATTTTTATAGAATGTCTCATCAAAATTTTGAAATAATGATATGTCATCACATACGTTTTATCCGCAGATAATTTGATATCCTAAATCGAATCTATTGAATAATTAGCACCATTATAAAAACTTCTGGATGGAACACTTTAATCACAATCTGAAAATTAGATGTAAATATTACAACCTGGATGATGATGATTTATAAAATTGAATTATCTAATCAAGCAATAGATCATTATCATGATTTCTTGTATTGAATTCTATTTTAGACAAGATCTATGAATTTTTTGTTATGGTTTAATCGTATTAATATTTAAAGTAAAAAAAGAATTTTATACGCATTTTTATCAAACATGGATATCAACTTTAGTTCATAATAATTTTGAACTTGTTTAAAAGATCCTTGATCATAAAGATAAAACAAAATGTGATGATATAATGTCAATGGGGCGATAATTAATTTTTTTTAGATGGCTTTATATTTTTGTGTTTTTTACATTTGTGTTAAAATATATCCCAAGATCAACTTTAATGATTATACATCAATTCTGATATTTTCAACAAACAATCAATCCTAACAAATAACATAAAAATACATAGGTAATACCCTGGTAATTACTCAAAACACATTATATTAAAGTCGAGGTCAACTTAAATAAACCATCTGAATTAATCTAACACTAGATTATCATAAATAAAACACCAAAAAAATGTCATGATTTTGCAAATGTTTCTAATGATAAAATATAATTTGACTATTCTAAAAAATATAAATAAAACGACCTGGTAATTAAGACTCTATTATTAATATGCAATAAGATAAACTGGAAATTAAAACTGTCCCATCATATATGGATAATATAAAATAAAGTGGATGTTGATGTTATGTTATAATGAAAAACAGGACAGTCAAAAATAGATGTTTTAATAAAAATAATTTTTATTTACTAAATGTGCCATTTTCCCACAATTCCATTTTTTCTTGTTTTTTCTTTCGTCTGTATTCTTCAAGCATATGATAAACAGATTTATGAGAACTACCATTACATAACATAATTATGGCATCAACAGCTAATTTTGTTTCTTCATAATTTCCAATAAATCCAACAAAATGTCCATATACGGATAAATAAACACTCGTAAAATCTTCTATATTCTTTCTAGTTTTCCCACTTTGACCGATGATTCTAGATTTAATTCGATCTAATGAATTTACAGATTTTCCAGAATATTCTCTTAAATCCACAAATTGAAGAATAACGTCTTCTTTTAATAAATTGTAAGATCGTTCTGGAGAAAATCCCTTAGAGATGGCAGTGATTATTTCCGTTGCCTTAAAAATTCCTATATCAAAAGATGCATCATTATTTTTTAATTCAACACTAACATCGCCGGATTCTCCATCAATATTTAATTTTACATTACATTTTGATTCGATCTCTATCTTAACTGACCCTTTTTTTCCTACAATTGCACCTATTCTATCTTTTGCTACTTTGATTACTCTAAAAGATCCATTAAAAGTCACAATAAATATTAGCTAAACAAATTAAAATATATTTCATCTAAAATTAAAGCAGTCATAAAAAATTTTTATATCAGCCACCGTGGATGACAGACAAAATAGTTATAACATCTCCAGAGGATACTTTTGCGTCATATCCTCCTAAAAGTGAAAATTCAGTTCCGTTTATTGCAATCAAAATCTCACTATCCTTTGCTTTGTAAGAATAATAATTGTTCTCTAAATATGATATAATTGCTTTGATATTGCATAAATCTTCATATATGTACAAAGTTGGCTGGCCAATTGATTTCTTTATGCCGCCTAACAAATTGATTTGTATCAAATTTAATCCTTAGGTTCTTCTCTTGACTCCGTAACATCCTCGGTATATGCTAAGGATGCATTTTGTTGAGCAAGATTTCTGTTGACCATTGATGTAATAAACCCCGCTATCTTATTTCTCAATTCTTTAGAACGAACTTGTGCATGGCTTTTAATGGTTTCCTTGTTTTCATTAAAATCAATTGTAAATTTGTCTGGGTAACGCTCTAATAATTCATTTGACATTCTTTTTACTCTATCCATAAGATCAGTAATAAAATATGGATATTTTATCGTTTATTCTCTACGGTTAAGATGTAAAAGAGGGTGAAAATCATTTGGAATTTAAAAAGGCATTTGAATTTTTACAAAGAATATTTGATAGTTCATAAAAGCTTTTTTGTAGTATAATCGATGCATGATTCACTAAACTGGGAATAAAAGTAGGGGATGTTAATATGCCTTCAAAACATCGTTTGTATCTAACAGGTCCATCAGTTTCCAGCATCAAAAGGGATAAATCGGCTTCAGATAATAGCGCTTTCTTATCGTTAGAATAAAGTAGATATGGGCCAAAAGAGACATAATATCCTAGGTCATTGATTGTATGTAATAGTTTCTTACTACCTTCAAACCAATGAAAAACAATTTTTTTAATTCTATAAGTTGTCAAAATATTCAAAATCTCTTCCAATGATCGCCTAGAGTGTATTGAAATAGGCTTATCATTTTTTTCGGCTAAAGATAACATATTGTTAAAAACAATTTTTTGTACATCCATTGTATTCAAAGGATTGCTTAGAGTATATGTGGGGTCAAGACCTACTTCACCTATTCCATGAATGTTTTTTTCATATAATGAAAAAAAATTATTGAAAGAATCTAAAATTTGTAATGAAGCGTGTTCTGGATGTATTCCAATAAAGGTTTTAAACAAATCAGAGAATTCAAAATATTTTTTTTTTATATCTATATTTTTAGCCGATGATTCTAAATTCATGGCAACGGCATAAACTTGAATTTCTAAATTATGTATTACATTAATTAATACGGGTAAATATTCATCATACAAATTGTCGGAAAAATGAATATGAGTGTCTACAAACTGCAATAAACAATTATGTATTTATCATTATAATAATTGATCGTAGCAAATAAAGTAATTAATAATTACCATTATATATTTAGATAAATTATTTAAATATCTAAAATAAATGATATTGAATGTCTGCAGAATCGGAAATATCGCTTGCATCTACATATAGAATTATAAAAAAATTTGGAGCAGAAAGAGTTAGCGATGATGCCGCAATTGAATTAAGAAAAATATTGGAAAATGTTGGAGAAATAATTGCCAAACAGGCAGTTGAGTTAGCATTTCATGCAGGTAGAAAAACGATTAAACCTGAAGACATTCTACTCGCAGCAAAAAATTATCAAAAATAGATATTTGATATAATCTATTGCAAAAGAAATATAAGTTTTCAAGAATCCATCTATTGTATCTGTGGTGGGGTGGCAGAGCGGCCATGCGTTCGCCTGCAAAATAACAAAAATATGGATAGCGAATATATAAGGGTTCGAATCCCTTCCCCACCTCTATTTTACTATTATATGTGCTTTGTTAAGATCTTAAATGTGTTGTAATTATTTTTATAAAGTTGGTTGACCACGACGAGTTTTATTTCATCCAAATTCAAACAATAGTATGTACCATAACAATCCTCTAGTTTTTTTAATGAGCGTTTTAAAATAGATATAAAAATGTCTATTTCATTTTTTTGGTAATGTACAAACGCTGCGGCTATTAATATTAGTCCATTTAAAATTTGTTTTTCCAATCCTGATGACATTTTCCAAATTCCTTCTAATACTTCATGAGACTTCCAGAATCGTTCCATATTAAATAGAAATATTGCATGTTCAATTTTATCTTCTTTGGTAACTGTCATTTCAGATTCAGACAACTTCTCATAATATAGTAACAAACCAATAGAATCTAACTTAGACAATACGGTTTTTGGTAATTGATTTTGATTGTAATCGTAAACACTCAAATCGATTTCAATAAAATAGCTTGAAATTCTAATATCTCTAACTTCAATATATGATAAATCAGATAGAATATCTCTAGTATGTAGTAAAGTGGATCTACTTTGTTCTCTGGTAAAATGCTTAGATTTACCATCCAAGTAGATCAAAAATCTCGAATTCATGACAATATAATATATAATCAATTCATTAATTTATTTTTACCCTCATGTTAAAATAATACTCTTATAATGTTATCGACGATTTATCTGTACGATTTCTAAAAAGGCTTAAAACTTTTTCCAATAGTATTTATATTATGCAATCTACACTAAAATAATGAGCCAAAAATTTAAAATTTTTGGGGTGTGTATGATGTGCTTACTAATCCTTTTTAACGTTGTAAACTTTAATAACATAGTTTATTCGCAAACATCAAATGTAAAAAATAATAAAAATGGTATAAAAGATACTAGAGGATATATCGCAAGTGTTACTCAATATGATAATATGAAAAGCTGTTCTACTAATTTAAGTGAAAGACCTAATGCTACTCAATATTTGACTTATTTTAATTGCGGTCATGTTACTATAAACGATAAAAATAAGACCACAACAAGACAATTTACACTTATTATTGAAGAAAATCACACTATTCCAATTTCAACTGAAGGTCATATGTTTCATGCGTGGACTTACAATGGAACAGTCCCAGGACCCACTATGAGAATGACAGAAGGTGATCATATACTAATTACTGTTATAAATTCACCAAATAGCAAACATTTTCATTCACTTCATATGCATTCTATACATACTGGCGCAATGGATGGTATGTTTGGTCCAAGTGGAATGATAGCTCCCGGTAAAAACTTTACATATTCTTTTATAGCTCAACCATATGGGCTTTATCCTTATCATTGTCATGTGGATCCAGTTGAAGACCACATTAATAGGGGTCTATATGGCATGTTTATAATAGATCCAAAACAACCTCGAAAACATATGCACGAGATGGCAATGTTGATGAATGGTTATGATATGAACTATAGCCACGAGGGAGGGTCATTTGCCTTGCCAAAGCTAGATAAAAAAGACCCAACTAAATTAGTTCCAAATGGATTGCCTGATAGGCAGAACGACATTTATACAGTCAATGGAGAAGGATTTGTTTACAGAGATCATCCTATATATCTAAAACAAGGTGAATGGTATAGAATCTATTTGACCAATATGCTTGATTTTGATTTATTAAATTCTTTCCATTTGCATGGAATGATGTTTAATTATATTATGGAAGGAACTGGAACACAGCCTCAATATAAAGGCGATATGATAACTCAAACTGTAGGGGATAGAGGAATATTAGAATTCAAAGCGGCATTTCCAGGTGTATACATGTTTCATGCTCATCAATCGGAATTCACCGGTAAAGGCTGGATGGGATACTTTAATGTCACATCAGCAAAGAGTACTCATTTGAACAAATCCTAATTTTTAATATACTGATTCCGATGATGGTCTTAAACCTCTTTTTCTAGAAAGATAACCACAGTTTAAACATTTGTACAACCTTTTTCTTTTATATGTATAAATAACATCTACCTCGTCAAAAAATTCGTGGGATGTTTTTAGCATACAATTAGTACAAAATCTTTTTTCCAATATATCAGTTAAAACAAATTAGCATATGTATATACTAATTTTACAATCAATCTTGTTTATTTTTTCAAATGCTTTTCAAGCAATAGTGGAATTTCTCGAGGACTCTTTGCTACGGGGACGTTTGCTTTTGAATAATTACTAATTTTTGATTCTGCAGATCCGTAATTTCCATAAACGATTGCTCCTGCATGTCCCATACGCTTTTCTTTTGGAGCAGATCTTCCCGCAATATATGCAATTACCGGTTTGGAAAAACCTGTTTTAATAATGTATTCAGATAGATGTTCTTCTGCGTCACCACCAATTTCTCCAACTACTATAACCGAATCTACATCATCACGATTTTTTATTAACTCAAAGGAATCAATTAGATTTGTACCATTGATTGGATCTCCTCCTATACCTAGCCCCAACCGCTGACCGTATCCAGATCTGGATAGATGAAATGATACTTCATACATGAGTGTTCCACTTCTTGAGAGAACTACTGTGTTCCCTTCAGTAAAAGGCTGAGCAGGCATGATGCCTACTTTCAAAACTTTTGGAACAATTACTCCCGGTGTATTAGGACCTATCATTTTGGCCCCATTCTTTTTGGCATATTCATAAATCTTTATGGAATCAATAACAGGTACATGCTCTGGAATTGCAACAAGTAGTTTTATTCCGCTATCAATTGCCTCTTTTGCTGCATCATAGAAGAAAGGTGCCGGAACAAAAATCCCTGAAATAACAGAACCTGTGGATTTGGTTGCTTCTTCCATACTATTATATATGGGGATGCCGTCAAAATTAGAACCTCCTTTGCCTGGAGTTACACCTGCCGCTATATTTGTACCGTACTCTTTCATTAATTTTGTATGGGTGGAGCCAAAGCTCCCGGTTATTCCTTGAATAATAACAGGTTTCTTGCCATAGTCAGAATCCCCTGATGAGCCAATTAATATTTTAAATATGTCAAATTGTGAATTCATTTTCTATCACTTCAATTAGTAGTTACGTTTGAAACTACTGCATTTATTGCTTCCTCTACGGTATCAAATAGATGAGCTTTACCCCCATGTAGCAATTGTTTTGCTTTTTCTGATTCTGCGCCAGAAATTCTCGCAAATACTGGAACATTTATTATATTATTTTTATAAGCGTCCAAAATTCCTTGGGCTACTAAATCTGTTCTAACGATTCCGCCAAAAAGGTTTACAAGGATAGATTTTATTTTCGGCAAATCGCTAATAACCTCAAGAGCCTTGTATATTGTTTCACTCGTTGCTTTTCCTCCAAAATCCAGAAAAGAACCCGCTTGACCGCCTGCATCTGCCACCATATCTAATGTAGACATTACCAATCCGGCGCCGTTTCCAATAATAGCTATATTGCCATCTAATTCGACAAAAGAAAACCCATTTTTAGAAGCTTGTTTTTCCAATTCACTCAAATATTGATAAACCTTCAAATCGTCATGCCTAAATAAAGAATTATCATCAATAATCACTTTTGCATCTAGTGCTACTAGGGATCCGTCAGCGAGTATTGCAAGAGGATTAATTTCAGCAAGTTCTGCTTCCTTTTCAACTACCAATCGAAAAAGATTCAATAATAAATTTACAAAACTATTTTTAGAATTATCTGGAATATTTAACTTATTTGACAAATCATTTGCTAATTCCAAAGATATGCCATCAAGTAAAATGTCTTGTATAACTTTATTTTCTGTTTGTTCTATGTCTATACCACCTTCGGAAGATGCAATTATGGAAAAACATCGTTTACTTCTATTTAAAAAAATGGATAAATAAAGTTCTTTTGAGATATCGACCATCTTTTCAAGTAGAATGCCTCTAGGCAACTCACCTTTGACCTCTTTATTTAAAATCTCATTAAATTTAGATTCAAATTCTGATGATTCTTTACATTTCTGTATAACACCTGCTTTACCCCTGCCTCCAACAGTTAATTGGGATTTTAAAACAAAAGGATAACCAAGATTTTCTGAACCTTTTTTACCCTCTTCAATATTTAATGCAAGAGAAGACAAAGGAGTTTTTATTCCATATTGATTAAAAAGCTCCTTCCCTTGATATTCGAGAAGTCTCATGTTTTTAAAGATTTAAAAGGACTATTTATAAACAATCCTTTTAAATCTAGGTCTGTTAACTTGAGAAATTATTTCTTGATTATGTTAATCAATAAACAGATGAAGCCATTGTTTTTTGTTGTATGTTTGTTCAATAATTATCCAAAACCATATTCATTATGACTATTTTATCGTTGTTTCATCTATTATATATTTTTTAATTATCGCTTTGCTAGAAAATTTCTTTGGTTTGTACTTTTGAATCCAATTCCGGAAGGAAACACGACTTATTTTCACTATTTTTAAAAAATGATGACGCTCTGGCAGTGCTTCTAAATGATAAACCTGAAAAGTACAATCACAAACCATAACCAATAATTTGTGAAGATGTTGTATTTCTTGATCATATAAAATATGATTGGTTTAAATCCTTAGGTTTTCCTTACGTTAATCGAGCCCTAAATCTTATCTAATTGACCATTTTTTTTGTGCATGTAACAAATCTTTTGATATGGTTGTTGTATGAGAATCAGAAACATTTTTGATATCATCTAGATAAAAAGAAAAGTTTTTAAGATTGGTCATAAGGTTTACATATCCTGACAACATAGATCTTGGAGGATTACCGTGCAACAGTGTTTGCATCAGATCATTATTTTGTTTTATGGATGCATTAATACTATTTTTCAAAGGTATCATACTTGCGTGGGGGAAAGCCGTAAAGTTTTTAATTTGATTATTTATTTCGTTTTTCACTAACATATACTGGGTATTCACCGACTGCAAAGTGTCATTAGGATTAGTAAAAACCATCAAATTATTTCCATTTGACGTATTTCTGACAGTTCCTGTGGGCAATAACCACACTATAAAACTAGCACCTATAATTCCAACGGATATTAATAGGGTTATTATTATTCCCTTTTGATTAAATTTTTTTTTATTTTTATCATTCGGTAATTTATTTGATGATGACAATTAACCTAATTTGAAATAAACATAATTATTACTTTTTGATATGGGTATACCATCATAAATTTAAATAAAAAAAGAATAAATAAAAAACAAATACGGGATGAGTTCATTAAATAACAAAAAAAATTATGCATTGCGTAAAATAAAATACCGAGATACGCACATTATAAACATATGCGATCTTAATGTACTAGGAAAAGAAATAAGCAAAGAAGATTTTCAAATTAATATTTCAAAAGAATATTATTATGAGGAGGAAATTTCAAATGAGGAAGCTATAAAGATTTTGAAGTCATCGTCTATAATAAATCTTGTAGGAAAAGATATCGTCGATCTGGCACTAAGCATAAACTTGGCAAAAAGAAATAGTGTTAAAATAATTGAAGATATTCCTTTTTTAATGATTTTCAGTTTTATGGGAAGTTACTAGTCATTTGAAATAATGATTTATCATTTGATGAATTGTTTTTAATTCATACAATGGATCAGGCGAATTTATAATTGCACGACCTATAATTAAGTAGTCCGATCCACTTTCCATTGCAGATTCAACATCGCCCCCTTGCGTTATTAAACCAGGAGAATAAATAGGAAGTCTATCTTTGGTTTTTGATGATATTTCTTTTAATATGTCTAATTTATTTCCGCCAATTACGATACCATCAACTCCACAATGCTTTGAATTTTGATAAAAAACCTGGTAGAAATAACTAGTTGTGCTTGTACTTTGTATATCATTATTTGAATCGACAATGGTTGCACCAAATCCCTCATTCGACCCCTCGTGACTCATAAATACTAATGATATAATGCCACAATTTAGAGTATGTGCATATTCCACAGTTGATTTTAGATTACGTTTTCCTATAAATGGATTAACAATTATGCAATCAAATCCCATGTTATATAGGTATTGAATTGTTAAATTATTGGTATTTGGAATATCATTTAATTTTATATCTGCAATGATTTGCAAGTTATTATTATGTGCAGATTCATTAATTTTTTGTAATTCATTAAATGATAAAGATAATAATGCTGGAAGATTTAGCTTGACCGCACATAAATGAGCACTCAGTTTTGATATTAAATTTATAATATGAGTGTACAAGTCATCCGTACCATAAATGGGATCTATCGCCAATATTAAATTCGATGAATGATTATTTCGACATGCAATAATTCTTTTGGAAAAAGGAGTCAGATCTGCCATAGCATATTTTCTTAACTAATATGATTAATTAAGATAATCTAATTACAATGATCACACAAAGTTAACTACTTTACAAATACCATGTTATACCAATATAATGGAACTGTTTTTATTCCACGATTATTTTAGTCGTCATTTGCTAACCTTTTAATGGCGAGGTTATAATGTAATGGTTAAAAATTAATTGTTATTATAATTCATAATTTACGGTTTTATAGATTGTTGAATCGTGAAATAAAACACAAGGAATCTAAAAATAATGATATATTATTCAAAATTAAATAAAGGTTGAAATAATTATTTTAAAAATTTGATTTCAAAAAAATAATATAAATGACTCTCGACATATAAAATGAAATATAATACAAATCCTACAAAATAAACAACATTTTATATTGAAAAATAGTTCAAGTGACAACATGTTAGGTTACTCTGATGATGATATCAAAAATGCAGCAGAGATAAGAGAATGGTTAACCAAGTTAATTTCTGAAAAACAAGAAGAAATTGAAAGAATTAAAATCACATTGTCATTAATTGACTCTGTTTTAAAACAAGGTAGTTTTAAAACTGCAGCAAATCTTACTATCAATAAACAATCGTCTGTTAATGAAAAATCGATGCCTGAAGATAAAGAAATTAAGAAAGGATCTCACGATTCTCAAAAAATATATGATGAACAAATACCCTCAATAGAAACCAGGCAGATAAAAAGGATGAAGGACAATACGTTAATTGCGATATTGGAAGTTTCAAAGGATGGAATTGAAATAATACCTAATGAATCAATTAACTTCAATTTGGATACTCCGCCATTTAGGTCATTTTTCTTAAATAGGATTTTAGAAGGTATGAAAAATAAAGATTTGGATAAAGTTAAACAAAATCTTTTGTCTTCATCAGATATAATTTCGTTTAACATATTACAAAAAGATAATAATGAAAA
The DNA here is from genome assembly GCA_963762475.1 of uncultured Nitrososphaeraceae archaeon. Lineage (GTDB taxonomy): Archaea > Thermoproteota > Nitrososphaeria > Nitrososphaerales > Nitrososphaeraceae > Nitrosocosmicus. Next base: position 132,978 of record CAVXKW010000015.1, on the reverse strand, counting down.
TACTTTAAAAAAAATTGAGATAAAAAATTATAAAGATAAAGATAGAATAAATGAAATTTTTAATACTGTATCTTGGGTATTTAATAGAATGTTAGAAAAAAGTGAGAGATAGATGGACAAGATAATCGTTTTAGACTTTGGATCTCAATATAGTCATTTAATTTGTAGAAGGATAAGGGAGTTGAATGTTTATTGTGAATTATTGCCTTATAATACTCCACTAAAAACTATATTAGAATTAAATCCCAATGGAATAATTTTTTCGGGTGGACCTGCGAGTGTTTATGAAGAGCACTCTCCAAAACCGGATAAAAAAATATTTGATACCGGAATTCCGATATTGGGAATATGCTATGGCCATCAAATCATAGTGGATCAATATAAAGGAAAAATTAAAAGGGTGAAAAGTAGAGAATACGGAAATGCAGTATTGCAGATAAAAGATAAACATAACTTATTTAAAAATATCAAACCTGATAAAATACAATGCTGGATGAGTCATAGTGATTCAGCAGAGATCATTCCAAAAGATTTTGAGATCCTTGGTGAAACAAATAACTCTATTTCTGCGGCCATTGGAAATAAGGAGGGAAAGATATTTGGAATACAGTTCCATCCAGAGGTTGCCCATACTGAAAATGGGATTGAGATACTTAATAATTTCTCCCATATTATTAGCAAAGCAAAATCCGAGTGGAATATGAGTAACTTTATCGAGAGCACTATTGAAAATATAAAAAATGAAGTCGGTAACGAAAAGGTTCTTTGTGCGGTAAGTGGGGGTATAGATTCAACTACAACTGCAGTTTTAATCCATAAGGCAATTAAGGAGAATCTGACCTGTATTTTCGTTAATCATGGATTATTAAGGGAGGATGAAGAAAATAAGGTAAAAGATCTATTTAATGAAAAATTGGGCGTGAATGTAAAATACATAGAGGCGCAGGAAAGGTTTTTGAAAAAATTAAGTGGAGTGCATGATCCGGAGGATAAAAGAAAAATAATTGGAGAAGAATTTGCAAAAGTATTTACAGAATTTGCACAGTCAGAAGGGCCATTTCAATGGCTTGCACAAGGTACTTTGTATCCTGATGTAATCGAAAGTGGAATTTCAAAAGGTCCGGCAACTGTAATTAAAACACATCATAATGTAGGTGGCTTACCAAAATGGCTTAATTTAAAAATACTTGAGCCTTTGAGAGACTTATATAAGGACGAAGTAAGAAAAGTGGCAAGACTTCTGGAGGTGCCCCATGAATTGTTAACAAGACATCCTTTTCCGGGACCAGGACTCGCTGTAAGGATATTGGGTGAAGTAAATAATGAAAAAATTAGAATAGCCCGAAGTGCAAGTAAAATTGTAGAAGATGTTCTAACAGAAGATAACCTATATGATAAAGTGTGGCAAGCTTACGCCATGGTTGGCGATGACAAAGCAGTTGGCATATTGGGAGATGAACGGATTTATGGACATATTGTGACAGTTAGAATTGTTGAATCTATTGATGCAATGACTGCAGATTGGGTACGAGTTCCATATGATACCTTGGAAAAAATTAGTTCAAGAATAACAAATGATGTAGAAAATGTCACATGGGTAACATATGCAATATCAAGCAAACCACCTTCAACAATTGAGCCACAATAATATTGATCTCAATTTGATCTTTTTTATTGGATGTATTAGTGTGTAAATTATTACAATTAAAAGATTGAATGTGTGAAAATCCTGTTCCAAAGAATGTGGTGTTAAATGGATTCGATCTGAATTCATTTCTTGGAAAAATCGAATCTTTTTTTGTTATTCTTTTTTTTAATACGATTTAATCTTATAATAATTAAAACGGCCGCTCCCCAAAAAATCAGTGACAAAGGAATTTGATTTATCATCCACAAATATCCTCCTAAAAGGGCAAAACCAAAACCAGCGATACCGAGAATTTTTTTTATATTCATTTTAATTTATAATCAACTACTCCATAAAGTGCTGAATTAAATTTAAAAGTTGTGACGTTATAAAACGTAGAATTAGAATATCTAACCAACATTTCAATCAATCTTTTACCTATATACAATTTTTTCTTTTTTAATGAGAAAATATTCTTCATTTGTTTTGAAAAATATCCTATTGAAGATGTAAAGTCCATTCCCGCTAGCCAAATTTCGGCAGCATGAAATTCATCTGCAAAAAATGCACATCTATCTCCGTCCGTAAATCCTCCAAAATTATAAATATTGTAATGAGGGAATACTTGAGTAGTTCCATAACAATTTTTAAACTTTGGTACGTATTTTAAAATTTTAACAATATTATCTCCATGAGCATGTATAAGCAAAATTGAACCCAATTTATTTGCTGATATTAGTGATTCTATATCGCCATCAAGATCAGTAAGAACAAAATCTGGCACAACACCTATCTTTAAACACAATTCTGTAGACCCATCTGCAGATATAACAATAAAATCATCATGTTTTTTTATAAAATTCTGAACTAATTGTTCTTCTATACTTGGTCCAGCACCAATTATTAATATTTTTTTATTATTCATTATTTTAAAATCGTTTAAATTAAAAGTTGTCTTTGAAATCAGATTAGACAACAATAACGAACTTAAAAAATCTTTTCTAAGATTTAATTTTAATTCTAATAAAATTTTCAAATAATAAGGATACCACTCGATAAATTTCAATACATTAGTTAAAAAATTAATTTATTATATTCTAATCAATAACAAATTATGGTGTATTGATTATTTGTTTAAAAATTATTATTCATGGTAAATCTTGCGATGAAATTAGAAAGGAATTAATCAAAGTTATAAAAAAGAATCAAATCATAAAAAAGCAAAATTAATGGGCTTTTAAAATAATGATATATTTCTTAGTTGCTTTTATAATTTATATGAAATATAATATTCAAATTTAAAGCACGTTTAATTATTTGATTATTTACTTGACAATAATGAATTCTGTAAAAAATTATTGTTTCATGAATATAATATGCAAGCAAAATAAATGCTGATTCATCGTGATGTTTACAATTCTTTTTTTTACTATTGGGAAAATAATCATCAAATCCTTAATTAGTTCAAGCATTTTTATTTCATTATTCGTTCATTAATATTTTTTTTAAAGAATGTGAATTCGATAATGTCGATCCGGAACCTAGCCATTTAATGAGATACTACCTCCAGTCTGTAGAAATCGATAGGGATCGTATTATTATGCTGGAGAGATCGTTACTGGAAAAACATGTTTTTTTGGGAAAACAATGGATTTCTTTATCTTTTGGTTTAATGACTCTCCAAAGCCATATATCTCATAGATACTCTATCAATATTAAGTAAAATATATTTTCTTTATTTTTTGTAAATGTTTTTCCGTTCATTTTTGAATCTTGTCTTTTTGCATAAATTCGACTTTTTTTAAACAAATGAGTATCCTGGATGTATTAATTAAAAAATATGTGAAAAATCTAATCTATATTGTTATAATGTTATATAATAAATATATGAAACTTTATATTGTTTATACAATATTCGATTATTTATTGAATTATACAATGTTTTGAATATATATGCTGTTCCCTTCTTAATGTTTATGTGATTTTAAAAACAAGGTTTCAGAAAAAAGATCTGTTTATCAAAATTATTTTATATATACTAATGGTAAAAATTCCTCATGCATGCTAGTAATGTTTTTTATGGGTATTTAAAAATTCATAGTTGTGGATAAAGGCTATATTCAAAATTTAATTCGAGATTATCCTGATTTTCCAAAACCTGGTATCTTGTTTAGAGATTTAACACCTATATTTAGAGATGGCAAAACTTTAAATTTTTTAGGTGAATATTTCTATGAACATTATAAATCTAATAATATTGGTCATATTGTGGGAATCGAAGCTCGAGGGTTTATTTTTTCTACTATTTTGGGTTTGAAATTTAATCTTGGAATAGTGATGATTAGAAAAGCAGGCAAGTTACCTGGAGATATTATAAAACAAAAATATGATATTGAATACGGCACTGCCATAATGGAATTGCAATCTGATGCTATAAAAAAAGATGAAACCGTATTGATTGCTGATGATTTATTAGCAACAGGTGGAACCGCTTTAGCTGCAGCAAAATTGATTGAAGATCTCGGTGGCAAAGTATATGGTTTCGCATTTATAGTAGAGTTGTCTTCTCTTGGTGGAAGGAAGATTTTAGAAGAAAAAGGTTATGTTGTTCATTCTTTGGTGATTTATTAAAATGAAAAGAGATGATTCTGCAGCTGAAATCGCGATTATCGGTGGCACAGGAATATATGATACCTCTTTGTTTAAAGAAGACCGCGTAATTGCTCCCAATACCCCATATGGTCCTACATCTGATTCTATAGTGATAGGCAAATTCGATAACAAAAAAATTGCATTTCTTCCCCGACATGGAAAAGGTCATAAATTGCCGCCTCATATGATTAATTATCGGGCAAATATTTGGGCGTTGAAAGAATTAGGCGTAAAACGTATCCTTGCCCCATCAGCAGTAGGTAGTCTACAATTTGATTATAAACCTGGTGATATAATGTTGCCTGATCAATTTATAGATTTTACGAAAAATAGAAAAACTTCATTTTATGATGGATCTCAAGTTTGTCATATTTCTATGGCTGACCCTTTTTGTGGTGAATTAAGATGTATATCTTCCAAGTGTATGACTGATAATAATATTAAATTCCATCCCAAAGGAACTTACGTTTGTATAGAAGGACCAAGATTTTCTACTCGTTCAGAGTCTAAATTGTTTAGAGATATATATCATGCTGATATTATAGGGATGACTTTAGTCCCCGAATGCATTCTTGCAAGGGAAAGTGAAATTTGTTATTTGTCTATTTCAACTATAACTGATTATGATGTTTGGGCTGATCAGCCTGTTTCTACTAAAGAAATAGTTGAAATATTGCATAAAAATGTGGAAACAACTAAAGAAATACTTTCCAAATTAATTACGTTAATACCTTCAGAAAGATCTGAATGTAATTGTGGTACTGCATTAAATGATGCGATATTATAATCTAATTTTTATTCCATAGCTTCTCTTCCAGCCAAGTTTTTTTCGTCAAATGTTATCTCTCCTTCTATTATTTTTTTCTGAATTATACTCAGGATCATCTCAGGATCCATGCTCATTTTTTTTATTAATTCGTATTTAGTTTCAGATATTTTTATATTCACATTTTGACCACCTATCCGTCCAAAGGCTATTGCCTTAAAATTAAATATGTTATTGTGAATTAAAAAATGACCTGATAACTTGCTTGCTAAGGGTCCTTCCGACACTTTTTCTATATGTATTTTAAAATCAATATTGGCTATTTCATCTGGAATATCTGAAATCATTTTTGTGTTATTTCTTTTGAGATTTCTATGCTCTTATTAATATTTTTAGAGACTAGAAAACTCCACCAATCTGGATCTATGATTTTGTTATCATTTAAACTTACTGATATCTTTGTTTCATCATCGGTATCTAAAAACTCAATCTTTTTTTCTCCTTCTTTGATTTTAACTAGCTTCCATCTATCTTTTCCATTTCTGTGCTTGTTTACTGCCACTGCCCAGATTTCTTTATCTGTTATTTGTGGCATCCCGATATTTTCAGAAATCTCTAAAATACCTAGTCTTTTCTCCTCGCATAACAATTTTTTGGTTATTGCGCTTCTCCATACATCAACTGCTCCTATGTTTCTACCGTTTTCATTAATATTTATTACACCGAAATATACTATTTTATCTCCGTTGTTAGAAGATGAAGATTGCAATTTAGATAATTAAACAACTTTATACCCTTATTTAGTTCTTCCATTAATCATTCTTATTTTGATAACCTTCTAACAAAATCCCAATATTGTCTATTTTGATATTTTTCTTAAAGATAACATTTTTCTCCTCGCATAGTCTTCTGTATCTGTTTACTACTGCAAATCTTGGATGTAGATTTTGAAATACATCTTTGCTTATTTCTATTATCATTCCTTTTTGTTCCAATCCTTTGCATATTTTTTTCCATTGTTCTGACTTGTCGCCAACAAGTCTTTTGAAATTTGTTGATGAAGTTTTTTCAAATTTTATTAGTGATAAAAAAATTGTTGCTTCTTCTTCACTCAGTTCAAGTTCATTAATTAACTGGTTTTTAATTTGGTCAGATAACGTCAAATATTTTATTTTTATATTTATAAATTATTTATTTTTATAATTTAGTTATGGATTGCTATATTTTATAAATTGGATATTTTCGTTATATTCTAAATTGATCAACACGGTTTTAAACCCTTTTTATATAAAATTAAATTATTGTTTTGATTTTAATTTGTATACTGTAACATCAATATTCATTATTTTCTATATTATATAGCAGTGATCAGATGTTGTATGTGCTGTATTTATAATATACCAGATCTATCATACGTTGTTAAATAATCTATATAAATGTGGATTGGACAATCTAAAAGTAACAATCCATATACTTATTATGAAAAAACCTTAGAAATACTATCGAAATTATTATGATTGCTGAGGTAGTTGATTATGTAATGGTAAGGTGAATGCAAATGTTGCTCCTTCTCTTTCATCATCAGAATTATTATTCTTAGCCCATATTCTACCACCATGAGCTTCGACAATACTTTTCGATATAAATAATCCCAGTCCAGTACCTTGAAATGATTTTGTAACGAATTTTGAGAATAGTTTAGAAATTATATCAGAATCTATACCAATACCATTGTCCTTTACAGTTACAAGAATATAACTACCGTCTTCTATTGTTTCGATGCGGATGATTATAGTGCCATTTTTTTTAGTAAATTTAATAGCATTATCTAAAAGGTTTATGATTACTTGACTAAGCCTTGCTTTATCTGCTTGTACCAAAAAAGCATTATCCTTTCCTTTAGAATTATCGGATTCTAATAATAATTGTCTTGAATCAAGATTATTACCTTTTTTGAGTCGAGTATTATTATAATCTGTTATGATGTTAGATATCAGTTTATGTAAGTTGATTTGTTCTTTCTTCAACTTTAGCGAATTGCTTTCTATCTTTGTTACGTCCAAAATATCATCTGTAAGTTTACTTAATCTCTGTGCATTTCTAAGTACTATATCTAACATCTCAATCTGATGAATATCTTTTGTCTCGTGTTGTAGGGTTTGAATTAAACCCAGAATAGGTTGTATTGGAGTGCGTAATTCATGAGCTGCTACATTGATAAATTCTTTTTGCATTCTATCATGTATCTTCAGTTGCTCATTTGCTACGAGCAGATGGTTGTTGGCAATCTGTAACTCTTCTGTTCTTTTTTTAACTTCTTTTTGTAATAGTCTTTCATTGTTCCAATAATGCTTGTGTATACTACGACTAATAGCAAATAACATTACTCCAGTTATGCTAGCAGTTGTTAAAGTAGTAATAATAATAACGTAAATTATGGCTTGAACATATTCTTGAGATTGTCTTGTTACATTAGATAGTGTAGTATTCTGCTGCCTTTGAATAATTAGAGTGGTTGCTCGAATCTTATCCATAAGAATCTTTCCCTGGTTACTTAGGATTATTGATAATGCGGCATTCATGCCATGAGATTGACGCAAAGATATAGTTTGATTAAGTTCATCCAGCTTATCTTTGATGAGATTCTTAAGGATATTCAATTCATTTAATGATGATAATTGTTTTTGTTGGTTAAGATTTGTTGGTTCGTTAGCCACTAACCTGTTTAAATTTAGGAGTTGGTTATGAATATCCATTATAGCTGAATTGTATGGTTCTAAATAGTCATATCTATCAGTTATTATAAATCCCCGCTGACCGGTTTCAGCATCAGTTATTGTAGAAAAGAGTTGCTCTAATCTTTGGATTATTAAATTAATTTTGTTAACAAAGGATCCCATTTTAATAAACTGTATCGTATTTTCATATGAAACATAACCTACAAACAGTAATGCTATCATTGGTATGGCTATTGTCAGGAGGGTAATTTTGTCAACAAAAAAGTTCGTCATAAAGTCCTTGCCTTCAAATATAATCTACTGACCGATTTAATAACATATATGAGACTTGGTCATAATTTGATATCATCTTTATTCACAATTCCATTTCATCAGCTGGTTCCAAGCATATATTTTATTGATTTTGGATTTATTTTCTTAGTTTTACAATTATAGTACACCACATTATTTGATATATTAAAACAGACAAAAGTACAATTGCAGATACCGCATCAAATCCACGTACTGGCAATGGGTCTATTCTAAACAGATTTGATATGTTCTGTCAACGGCTCTATCGATATTCTCCTTCTGCTGTAGATAGCCTGTCCTAAAGTCGATTGATAAAAGCATACAATCTCAAGCCTCTTTTTAGAGATATTTTTGTATCTTTCAACAGGGCAAACTAGATCTATCTCTAATACCTTCTTACTATACTCATACAGGTTCTTATCATCATAGCCTGGATCTGCTACCATATACAAGGAAGATGGTAAAGAGAATACCAAGGATGAGGATGAGGATGAGGATGAGGATGAGGATGAAGATGATGAGTGAGACGTTAAAGAAACGTACATCTGGTTATCCTGTACATTTGCAGTAGTTACACCTGCAGTTAGGGGTACTATAATCTTGCCTGTTGTTGTACATGTTAAATGTAGTTTGTATCCGAATACCCATCCTTTGGTATGACTATAGTCCCATCTTGCATCCGTGTCAATGCTAGGACGTGGTACTTCTCCTTTTTCCATCGATGATTTATGCCATACAGGACCTTTTGTTTTTATCAGATTACTGTCTATTGCTGTTATAGAAGCGTCTACTAATCCTTCTGTAACAAACAAGCGCCCCATTGTCGATATTCTTTGTTTAATATCTATAGAAATAGTCTTTAACCTTCTATCAAATGTACGTCTACTAGGTATTTTTATCAGGTCACATGCTAATGCTAGTTTGTGGGTATACTGACAATCCATATCAAGAAAAGCATGCAATCCATTGTTTGAATCGACTCTAAACCATAACCTTACAATAAAACATCTTACAATTACTGTTGGAGAATATACATATGGTCTGCCACGTTTCTTTGATATGGTAGGCCATGGTATACAGCCTATTAGATGCAGAATGTTAAAGAGGATGGATTCTTTTAATCTATTACGAGCTAATCTTTGGGACAGTTGTTCTCAAAATTATATCTCAAGGGTTAGCTTTAAGCTTATGAAAAGTATCAAAAGATAATTTGAATTATGACCATGCCTCATATAAATATCAATAGGCGAATATTCAAATAACATAGCGCGTAATCTATTATATGCCTATTAAAAATGGGTTAGAGTATGTTGAAAGTTTAAGAAATAGAAATTTACAAGTTTATCTTTTTGGCGAGGTGGTTAAAGAACCTGTAGAACATCCAATGATAAGGCCCTCAATTAATGCTGTTGCTGAAACTTATGATTTGGCTATCGATGACCCTGATTTAGGCTCTACAAAATCCTCTTTAACTGGATTACAAGTGAATAGATTTTTGCATATCGTAGAAAGCCCTGAAGATTTGGTAAATCAAAATCGTATGCAAAGAAAATTGGGACAAAAAACGGGTATTTGCTTTCAACGCTGCGTGGGGATGGATGCGCTTAATTCTCTTTATTCTACAACATATGATATAGACAAAAAGTATCAATCAACATATCATGATCGATTAGTTGACTTTATCAAAATGATACAATATGAAAACCTTGTTATTGGGGGCACAATGACTGATGTCAAAGGCGATCGTAGCCTTTCTCCTTCTCAACAAGATGACCCTGACATGTTTGTACATGTAGTCAAAAGAGATGAAAAGGGTGTATATATTAAAGGTGCTAAAGCTCATCAAACAGGTTGCATAAATTCTCATTGGCTAGTTGTTATGCCAACAATGCGAATGAGGCCTGAAGACAAAGACTATGCTATTGTTGGTGCAATCCCTGTTGATGCACCTGGTATTACTTATATTTATGGGAGACAATCTTGTGATACCAGGAGTATGGAAACTGGTGATATTGATGCCGGTAATTCTCAATTTTCAGGCCAGGAGGCATTGGTTATTTTTGATAATGTTTTCATTCCGAATAATTTAATATTTATGGATGGTGAGGTAGAATTCGCATCTACTTTAGTTGAACGCTTTACTTGTTATCATAGGCGAAGTTATGTGTGTAAAACTGGTTTAGGTGATGTATTAATTGGTGCAGCTGCGTCCGCGGCTGAATATAGTGGTATTTCCAATGCTTCTCATATTAAGGATAAATTAATTGAAATGACTCATCTTAATGAAACTATTTTTGCTGCTGGAATCGCATCCTCTCATCAAGCTTATAAAACTCCATCGGGTAATTTTATCAATGATGATATGCTTGCAAATGTTTGCAAACATAATGTAACTCGATTTCCCTACGAAATTGGAAGATTGGCCCAAGATATTGCTGGGGGACTAATGGTTACAATGCCGTCTGAAAAAGATTTTAGAGGTCCTATTACTGGTCCTCTTTTGGAAAAATATTTAAAAGGTAAAAAGGGCGTCGCTACTGAAGATAAAGTTAGAATGGCTAGATTAATTGAGAATATGACTTTGGGGAGAAATGCTGTTGGTTATTTGACTGAATCTATGCATGGAGCTGGTTCACCTCAAGCACAACGAATTCAGATAGCAAGGCAGATGCAGCTGGAATACAAGAAAAAGCTAGCAAGACATTTGGCTAATATAAAAGAAGGTGAAATTGTATCTAATGATATGTCTGAACCTTCTGATTATTTTGATAGGATTTTTGGACTAAAAAAAAATAACTAGGATTATCTATTTTTTTTAATATTGTAGATCGTTTTATATATTAAATATCATAATTATCAAAAGAGAATTTTTTTATTGTTTGGTTTGACTATTTTATGTTGATGGTAATTATTAATATCTAAATATTCAGATTAAGAAAATTCTTCTTCCAGAATTTTTCTTTTTTTATTGATGTTGAATACCTTCTCTGTTTGTTCTAGTGCATCTTTCTTAGATCTTTTGAACACCATTGATTGTACCAGCATATAATTTTCTGGTATTACCATTCCAGTTTGATCATCTGAATACGATATTTTTACGATATCATCTTGAATTTTCATTATCTCTTTATGAATATGTACCATGCCTGTATCACCATGTTCAAAATCTAGCTCAATAGCTTTCTTCCTTATATCTGCAGTACCTTTTGCTTTGTCAACTATTGCTACCCCATATTCAGCATTAAATATTTCCAGAATTTTATCTTTTGATGGTGGTTTGTCTTTAAACCTGATGGTCATCTGATGTAAATGCATCATACGAGATGGCACTTTTAACGAGTCTACATACAAATTTATTGAAGGTATAAAATCTTTTACATCGTCTTGATGATGAGGGTGTTTATCCCATTCAATAGAGTCTTTGATGTCTCTTATATCTTCTAAATCTGCGGATCTTCTTACTAAGTTTACATCGTATCTTTTAATTGATTCGTTATAATTTTCTAGTAACGGTTGAATTATTTTTCCCATTCCAGTAACGTTGCAACTTCCTTGGATTACATATGCTTTATCTATAGTTTCATTATAGTTTACCCTGGAATTATGGATTATATCTGCTACAGAAAATTTTCCACTTCTATCTTCTCCACCTTGAAAAATCGCTTTTTTCTTTAGGGGAATGTAGTGATTAGTTTTATTTATATACCCTTTACCTTCTTTTGCTGCATCAATTATGATTTCTGCCTTTTTAATTGCCTCTTCTACTGTTCCGCTAATTTCAAAGTCTTTTTTTTGAAAAATTTCTTTTAAATGCTTGGGAACAAAGACTTTATATCCTCTATTTAATGCTCTCTCGGTTTCCTCGTCTGGTGAATATTTTGCAATACCTGTCAATTCTATTGATTTATCTTTGGAAAATGCTGTAGCTAATCGTCTTCCAATATTTCCATATCCATTAAGGAAGATTTGTACCAATAACGAATTTTACTTTTACAATATTATATATTTTTGTTAAACTTTTTGTAAAATATATTTGTATATTGTAATTGATTAAATTGGGTATGAATGTGTAAATAGTGACATTATTTCATCTAAATGTATTTTTAATTGATAAATTTTCATTATACATTTTTCTAAATAAAAGAGACTTATTGTATTTATAATTTAACGATAAGCAAAATACATGAGTTCAAAGAAATCAGAAAAACCTGAAGATAAAAAAGAAAAATCTGCAATAACTGAAATAAATAGTATAGAGGAAAGTCTAAAAAAATTAACTACTAATGTCAACAAATTAAAATCTTTATTCAAAACTAAAAGCGATACGAAAAAGAAGAACGAATAAAAAAATTAAAGTAATAATTTCGTTTTTCATGATGTTTTAGATATTTTTTAATATATCATATTGTTTCTGATTATTATTTAGGGCTGTTTCAAGTCAACGTTATAATACGGAGTCCAAAATAATCTATACAATGGCAACAACTGGTGGAGAAAATACTCGCAATATGGTTGAAAATTCTATTAATGAAATGATCCAAGAATCTAAATTGTTAGAGTCTTATTATAATGATGTTGTATCTAAGGAATCATTGTTGCATCGACTTTTGGAAGAATCTCATAATTCATTTGAGGCTATAAAAAATCTATCAATAAATTCTGATACTTCGTCTTTAGTGCCGCTTGGGATTGGTGTATATGTGAAAAGTACCATTAATGCCATAGACAAAGTATTAGTTAACGTTGGTGCAGGAGTAGTAATTGAAAAACAAAAAGATGATGCAATTAATTTTGTCGAACAACGTATCAAAGAATTTGAAATGGCCTCAAAGCAATTGTCTTCACAAAAACAACAAATTGTTTATCGTATGAATGAAATTCAAAATACTGTCAATTCTTATATGGGACAAATGCGGGGTCATGATCATAACACTATGGACAATCCTGGTCATCCTTTATCTTGACTTGATTATCTTATATGATCTATATTATTGATCTAAAGCACATATGGGAGAATTGTTAAATTAATATGTTTGAGCGACTAAAACGTGTATTTACCAATGCTGCTAAAAGCATTAGTCAGAAAGAGCTTTCAGAAAAAGATTTAGAGGAGAGTTTATTTGACTTGCAAGTTGGCTTGTTGGAAAGTGATGTATCTCAAGAAGTTATTGATGATTTATCCCTCAAAATAAAAAATAATTTGGTGGGTATGAAACTTCAAAAAAATGAAACAGCTGAACAAATGATTACTTCAACATTAAAAAACAATTTTATGGAAATAATGTCCAAGGCTGGATCTATTGATTTATTAGGTCGGATACAAGAAAAAAAACAAAATAAATCTGGACCATTCATCATAGTCTTTCTTGGAATTAATGGGACCGGGAAAACTACCACAGTAGCTAAAGTGGCAAATTTATTGAAAAAAACTGGCTTTTCTGTTGTCATAGCTGCGGCTGATACCCATAGAGCTGGTGCAATAGAACAAATTTCTACTCATGCAGAAAACCTTTCTATAAAAATCATATCTCAAAGATATGGTGCCGATCCTACAGCGGTATCAAGAGATGCATTAGAATATGCTAAAAAACATTACATTGATGTAGTATTAATTGACACTGCTGGCAGAATGCAAACTGCTAAAAATTTGATGTATGAAATTGGCAAAATTGTAAAGGTTATGAAACCTGATTTAAAATTATTTGTTGGAGATTCTCTTGCTGGAAACGATACAATACATCAAGCAAGAGAGTTTTTTTCTTTTACTGAATTTGATGGTGCAATTCTAACTAAATCTGATGCTGATGCTAAAGGGGGTGCTGCAATATCCATTTCTTATATTACTTCTAAACCTATCCTTTATCTTGGAATGGGTCAGGGATACGATGATTTAGTTTTGTTCAATAAAATGAAATTTGTAAACGCTGTTTTTGGTACTGATTCTATGTCAGAATATGATAGTTCTTATGAACCTCCTGTCATAAGTGAGACTTCAAAATTATCGTCTATTAAAACCGAATCTGTGCACAAATATGATTCAAATTCGGATACTGATGAAAATAATTTACCTTTGATAAAAGTTGATGATTTATCTGCCTCAGAAAAGGAAATCATTCCTGAGACTTCATCTAGTCCAATACCTGTTACGGTACTAGAAGAAGAAAAAGAATCTGATACTACATTTGATAGTATAAATACAAATATGGTGAATTCTATTGATGAAAAAATACATACTATTGAGAATTCAACTGAGAATTCTGATAAAGAAAATATAAAAAATGATGTGGAAAATAAATCTGACTCACGTGGTAAAAAAGGATTATTCGGGTGGTTTAAGAAAAAAAAATAATTTTTATTTGAAACCATTAAATAATAGAATTTTTTCAAATTTAATGTGAACAAAAATATTTTGAGTATTTGTGATTTATCTTCTGAACAAATTTTATCAATTATTGATCTTGCTGTGTATTTGAAGGATCCGTTAAATACTATAAATTCTAAAAAGCAACTTGAAGGGAAAATTCTTGGTATGGTTTTTCAGAAACCTTCTACTAGGACAAGAATAAGTTTTGAAACTGCAATTTTGCAATTAGGTGGTAACGCTATTAATCTTTCATTTAATGATTTACAACTCTCTAGAGGGGAATCTATAGAAGATACTGCAAGAACTTTTTCTCTATATCTTGATTGTCTTGTTGCAAGAGTGTTTTCTCATAGCGATATTGAATTACTGTCTCAATATTCTGATATCCCTGTAATAAATGGTTTGTCTGATTTGTTTCATCCATGTCAGATTTTGGCTGATCTCTTGACTATTATGGAATATAAGAAAAGACTTGAGGGTATTACACTGGCATTCGTTGGAGATGGCAATAATATATGTAATGATTTATTGCTGGGATGTTCAAAATTAGGTATCAATATTAAAATATCTACGCCGCCTGGTTTTGAGCCCTTGAAAATAGTAATAGATGTTGCAAAAAAAGATAGTGCAAAAAATAATAGCTATGTACTGGTATCTAATGATCCTTCAGAAGTCGTAAAGGATGCAGACGTAGTTGTAACTGATACATTTATTTCCATTGGAAAGGAATCCGAGAAACAACACCGAGATAACATATTTTTACCAGAATATCAAGTAAATGCTAGTCTGGTAAAGAATGCAAAAGATGATTATATTTTTATGCACTGTTTACCTGCAAAAAGAGGTATGGAAGTAACAGGTGAAATTATTGATGGTCCTCATTCTGTTGTTTGGTCAGAAGCTAAAAATAGATTGCATGTGCAAAAAGCTTTATTAATTAAATTACTTGATAAGGATTTTGTTGATTAAGTTAGATCATGCTTTCTATAGCTTTTTTATGTGTCAAAAAAGTATATTATTCAATTCTGTTATGATTAGTTATTACATTTATTATGCTAATGCATTGAATTTTTAATTTATGCGAATTTCTATAATTATTGATTTATATTTTATTTATGTTTTGACAATGTAATCTTGTAACGAACGTATTTCCATTTTTTGTTTGGGGTGGTGGAGGACTTGACCTTTGTTTGATATCTTTGTTTATTATTGAGTTGCTGTCATCTATTGAAATATGTTCTCATTATGTTTTTTATTGCTTTTAATGTGCTTTGTTGCATGATTCGAAAATCGGTTAAAATATTAATCCATACATAAAGATAACAATTGAATATCAACTATTTTCGTTTTATCTTCTGCGACCAAACGTTAGCAAATAATGAAAAAATAATCGTGCAAAGCACTTTTAATGCGCTTTACTAATGATTCTTATTTATGGTTTTGTGAATCCAAGGTTAAGATGTATTCTCAATTTAGATAATCCGCAAATATGATTTCCCCCTGTCCAATGTGTTTTCCTACATATCTTCTTTTAAGGAAAGCAATCGTCAAATCCTTAGGTTCTTTTATTAATATTACATTATTCTTTCGATAATGATTTTTTCAAAATAGGGTGGAGCTGATAGTTTAATTTCAAAAAGAAATAGACTTGTAGTGGATAACGCAATCCATCATATGTTGTTGACACTGAATGGGGCTATATTGTTCTAGGCTTTGTAAAGTTGAGACCAAAAATCCATTTTACATAACATTTAAATTATAATGGTTCATCAAAAATTTGATTTGTATATTGAAATTTAGATTCATTTTGGCAAAATTATTTTTTAAAATAATCCTTTAACCAAATTTCTTTAACTAAAAATAATTATCAATTTCTTAACTTTGCAAAGCCTTATTCTGCCATGTCAAATATTTGGATGTATTGAATGTATGAATGATCATAGTTTTATATTCGATGATAACAATTTATAACCATATTACTTTTGAATTTGCTTTGAGTAAAGTTTTATCTATTGTGAATTTAGATATCATGATATTGTTGCAAGATACTCTAATTTATTTTTGTATCTACTTTCTAATTTAAGTATGACTTTTTATATCGAATCATGTTATCTTTGAAAGTATTTCTTAAAAATGAGTAGATGAAGTATAGTATAAAGAGGATCTATTACGTTAACACGATAAATTTTTTTAAATCTGTATCAAGCCGGATGATTCTAGCGATGATAATTGTAAATCTCGTTGTTAACCATTAATAATTTGTAAAATTTTGATATTCATTTAATTATGAAATGTTTCTAATATATAATATTTTTAGACTTTTTTTCTTATTTGTTGTGTCATGTTTGATATATAACATAATCTTTTATCTTTTTTCTTAGCTTTACAGAGTCGAATTTACCATCTGTCTTGTTTAAATAAATATTATCTATTGTGTTGCATGATTATTTTATTCATCAACTGATAACATTTTGATTATAAATTTGCAACGAAAACAGTTAAAATTCATGGTATCATGATAAAAAATACATTTTTAACTGATTTTTGAATCATATTTCAAATTCCTTTGATCTATGAGTTTTATATATGTTCCAAAATTTTATGTTATATTTTATTTTACATAATTGATCAAAATATTCTAAAATATTTAATTTGATCAAAATGTATATATCTTCTCTATTTTGGTAAAATCGAATGTCAAACAATATATTTTAATGTTTACAAAAATTTGTATATTATTACTACCATATTTTAGAAAAATACAAGTTGAGTATGTTGTATAATTAAAATACTTAATTATTCTATGAATTGATATGACAAAATTTTTAGTTGATACTGTTGAAAATCTACCTGTTGGCACTCTAAAAAACATAACTGCTGGTGGAAAAGAAATCTTGGTGGTTAACGTTGGTGGAGACTATTATGCTTTAAATAATATTTGTAATCATGCAGGATCTGAATTACACGAAGGTAATATCGTGAATGACAAAGAATTGGTCTGTCCTTGGCACTCTGCTAAATGGGATATAAAAACTGGTGAATTAATTTGGTTCCCTCAGAAATTGAAAAACTTGGAAACTTATGGTATAATAGTCGAAAATAATAATATATATGTAGAAATTTAAGTATCTACTATTATTATAATATAATTTAAGAAAATTGTCGAATATATGTTTTATTTTAATGGGTAATTCAAATGTCGTTTCTTTTGGTTTCTTTTATTGATTGACAAAATATAAATTTCGCGATAACAATTGAATTTTGAGTTTTTTCGTTGCAAATTTATAATCAAAATGTTATCAATTGAAGAATAAAATAGTCATGCAACAAAGTAGATACATTTTTTTAATAAAAAAGGTGAAAATAGTAAAAAGAAATTGATACTTTTACATTAAATAATACATTAATATTATTTAGCATCTGACGAATTATTAACATAAATATTTTGGAAACAAATTACATATCTTAAAATAATTATTGTAATTGCAACTCCTTATAATAGATATATTTCGGCTCTGTTAACTTAAGACATTATTCTTTGTTATGTTGGTAAACAAACAACTTGAGCCATTGGTTAATATGATTTAATTTGCACTTGTTCTTTTTACAAGGAGAATAATCATCAAAGCTCAGTTCTATCTTTTATGTATTGCATTGTTCTTTCTATCAGGCTTTTCTCAAAGGATGAATGAAGATGATGATTTATCTTCAAAAACCTACAGGCTTGTGGGTACCAAGTACCACCATCTGACGAAACAGAATGTAATCCGTACTTGTTTACTATCTAAGATAGAAATCCCTCTGTGCAACAAACATGTTTCGTTTTTTTGATATATCAACAGCAAGGATTTCTTTATGCTTTGGTTCTATTATAACCCAAAGCCAGATTAATTCAGAACCGGCTTTTATGGCAGTTTCATCAATGATATACTCTTTGATTTTCCTTTTCCTTAGATATTTCCAAGGCTTGTACTTTTGTAGCCAGTTCCAGATAGAAGCGTGGCTTATTTTTGCTATTTTTAAGAATGATAATGCTTTGGAGGTGTTTCTAAATGATAAACCAAGAAAGTACAAGTTACAATCCATAACCAATGATATATGTGGGTGTTCTATTTCTAATATACATATGATAGATGGTTGTCTTACATCTATAGGTTTTTCCTTAAATTAACAGAACCTATATTTCTATATTTGATCTAGCTTATATCAAAAGTTGTTCATACTTGTGTGATAATTTAATATTAAATGGTTATTATTAATCGAACAAAAATTAATTTTTATATTCGAATATAAAAATTAAATTATGAAAATCAATGATTTTATTTCTTCTCTTCCTTCTTCTGTAATTTCTGGAGATAATGTTTTGATCCCAGATGTTTTTTTTAGAAAAATGTTCTCATTTTGTAATCTAAATTCTAATGATATTTTTTATTATTTGGGGGTAGGAAATAATTATTCATCCCTTTTAATTGCTAAGAGTGAGTTTTCTGTTAAAAAAGCTGTTGGTATAGATATTAATCCAGAAACTATCAATATGATTAAATCAAAATTAGATTCCTCTTTTAGTGGTATAGATATAATACATAGCGATATGCTAAAATCATCCCTTTCTGATGCAACTGTAATATTTTCATGGTTTACCGATGATCAAATTAATGAAAAACTATCTCACAAATTTAGATCTGAACTTTCTAATGATGCAAAAATAGTATCTATATGGTCTCCACCTGATTTATTTATACCTGATAAAGTGGATTTTCCACTTATATTATGTAAAAAACCATTTAAAATTGGTAATATTAAAGATCAGCTACAAAGTATTTACGGTAATGACTGTTTGGATTTTACTGCTTCATGGCGACTAGCAGAAAAATATATTCAATCATTAGGTGTAGTTGACAGTCATTATATTAGATTTTTGAATATTTTACAAAGTGTAGTAATTTGGCTTAACGCCAGGGATTTTGATTTAGTATGTGAGGACGAAATTCCTCCGCCGATAAAAAGCTATGTTGGTATTTTAAAATATTTTTTTAATATTGATTTGTCTGAATTTTTAATCGAGTAGTTTTTTTATATAAAATATTTTTTATGATAATATTAATTTTCCAATTTAACTTAGATCCGTTCATTTAATGCAATAATTTTGTAAATTCTATTCATAAAATATATGTTTATTTAAAATTTGTATTAAAATTTTCAATAATAATTCTTTGTAATAAATTGTTTTTTTTTTGTAATAAATTATAAAAATTCAATTAACAATTTTTTTTTTATATTTTGTAGTATATATTTTTGATAATAATATACCCCAAAGATTATAACTATTAGCATTATGAAGCAACTTTAGAAGATGGATTTGGCAATTAATGAGGGGTACAAGAATTTGTCTGTTCCTCACTTAGTTGAATCAGCTATTATGAATCAAGAAGGTAAGCTATCTTTTACTGGTTCTTTGTCTGTGAAAACTGGAAAATTTACGGGTCGATCCCCTGACGATAAATTTATTGTAATGGATGATATTACTGCAAATTCTGTTGATTGGGGAAAAGTTAATCATCCTATATCGGAAGAAAGTTTTGAAAAAATCTCAAATAAAATGATGAATTTTATTAAAGAACGAGATTTGACTAATAAACTCTATATTTTTGATGGCTTCGTTGGGGCAGATCCATTTTCTCGATTATCTATTAGGGTCGTAACTGACAAAGCTTGGCATAGTTTATTTGCTAACCAGATTTTTATTAAACCAACTAAAGATGAACAGTTAGTCTTTAAACCAGAATTTACTTTGTTGTCTATCAATGATTTTGCTGCAGTACCTGATATAGATGGGACCAAATCTGAAACTTTCATAATTACAAGTTTTAAGAAGAAGCTAGTTCTTATGGGATCTACCTCCTATGCTGGTGAAATTAAGAAAGCTATGTTTTCGATTTTAAATTTTATCTTGCCCCGAAAAGGCATATTTCCTATGCATTGTTCAGCAAATGTTGGTCATGATGGTCAATCTGCATTATTTTTTGGTCTTTCGGGTACTGGAAAAACTACTCTTTCTACCGATGAAAATCGTAAATTAGTTGGAGATGATGAACACGGATGGTCTAATGATGGTATTTTCAATTTTGAAGGGGGATGTTATGCCAAGTGTATAAATTTGAATAAAGATAAGGAGCCTCAAATCTGGAATGCGATTAAATTCGGATCAGTTATGGAAAATGTTGTAATTAATGCAAATACTGGTGAACCTGATTTTTCTGATAACAGTTTAACAGAGAATACTCGAGTCCTTTATCCTCTTAATTTTATACCCAATGCGGTAATACCTAGTATTTGCAATCACCCATCTATAATAATATTTTTGACTGCTGATGCATTCGGTGTTTTGCCTCCTGTTTCTAAATTATCTAAAGAAGGAGCAATGTATCATTTTATGTCTGGTTATACTAGTAAATTAGCTGGAACCGAAAGAGGTATTACTGAACCTAAAGAAACTTTTTCACAATGTTTTGGTGCTCCATTTATGCCGTTAAGAGCTACTGAATATGCTAAATTATTGGGTGATAAAATTACTACTCATAATTCGAAAGTATTTCTTATAAATACTGGCTGGTCGGGTGGACCTTATGGTATTGGTAAACGGATTGATTTAAAATATACTCGTTTGATCGTTTCAGCTGCTATCCACGGATATTTGGAGGATACGAAATATGCCCATCATAATATATTTAATCTTGATTATCCTATTTCCTGTCCTGGTGTACCATCCGCAATTTTGAACCCTAAAAATACTTGGAACGATGATGAAAAATATGATTTTTCTGCAAAAAGACTATCAAATCTATTTATTAATAATTTTAAAAAATTTGGAAATGTTCCGCAAGAGATTATACAATCTGGGCCGTATTTTTGATATCTTTTTTTATTTATTTTTGAATGTTTGTATCTTTTAAAATATTACAAATTGAGTAGCCCGGAGCAGATTCGAACTGCTGTATCCAGGTTTCTTTTCCTTGTGGGATCCAGAGCCTGGAATCCTTAGTCCTACAGTAAGTTTGACCGCTAGATTCGGCATCAACTATGTATAATAGTTGATTCGACCGGGCTTCACGAGCTACAATTAGTACTAAACTCATCCAATATTTTATTTTATCTTTTGATAATGTTCCAGATCCTTTATGTTTGCTAATATAATACAAATATTTGATTAATTTTAATTAATTTGTTATTTGTTTACACGATGTAATCATTATGAATATTTAACAACATCATAAAAAAGAACAAATGAATGCTGAATAATTAAATCGAATTTAAAATAAAAAACATATCTTACATTTTATTGAAATTATAAATATATTTGATAATCCTGTACCTTGTGTTAAATCGTGCATTTCAAAACGTATTGATTTTTATATAATGGATTTATGGTAGTCATGTATTCAATAATTTTATCGTGATTGTTATAGATGATGATAAAGATGATGTTCGAATATGTTTTTAGGTCTATAAAACATAAAGATTTCAAATACTCATTAAATGAAATGAATTTTAGTGAAATAGTTATAACATCTATTTTAGAAAATAATGGTAAAATATTACTTTTAAGGAGAAGCGAAAAAGTAAAAAGTTTTAGACTTATGTGGGCAGGGATTAGTGGATATTTGGAACAAAATGAGGACTTACTCTCTCGAGCATTAATCGAAATAAAGGAAGAAACTGGAATTAATAAAAATGACTTGGTATTACTGAAAATTCTTGATTATAAAGTGGTAGAAATTGTAAAGGATAGGATAATTAAGATTCAACCATTCTACTTTTATTCTAAAACTAGAAAAATATCTCTTGATTGGGAACATTGTGAAATTAGGTGGATTTTGAAAACAGAAATAGGTGGATATAGCGTAGTCCCAAAATTAATAGAAATAATTAAAGAATGTAATTAGATCTTTTTCATATAGTTAAAATATCAAATTATATGAATAATTCTCAAGTTGTCTCAACAATACGATTGATGGGTCTGTTAAAAATCTGGATATTTTATTTCGTATTTTATCTAATTACTTTTATTTCAGATTAATTTCTAAATTCATTGATGAATAAAATTACAAAAGTCAAAATCTAAAAAAAATTAGAATTTGAATCTAATGTGCTCGAGTACTCTTTACTAATTCTCGTAGATGGGCTAATGATCTTACTTGAGCTCCATTTACTTTTTTATAGAGTGACCAAAATTGCTCATTTGTAATATCTTTTCGCTCTTTCAATATTTTTAAATGTCTTCTCATGGACCGCACCTTGATTACGTAAACTTCTTTTTTGCCTACTCTTGCTGTTTTTTTTCCTTTTTTGGATCCAGGGCCTGTTCCGTGTTTTTTCTTTATTTCTAATTTTGCTCTAGTTCGACCCCTAGATGTTCCTCGAATTTTTGATGTCCAAATAGAGCCATTGTTTATTAAAGAACGAATATTTTCTCGAGTAATTGAGTCAGCTACCTCATCTAATTTATCTGGTTCAAATTTAATTCGATTAACTCCTACTCCTAGTATTCTGGATGCTAATTCTCTTTTTTTATGAATGTTAACTACCATATATGTTCACTATTGGCTCTTTTCATCATTCGTTTTTGATTCTTGATCTGAAGATTTTGTCTTAACATTTTTACCGTTAAGAATTTTTATTCCTATGGATTCAGCTTTATTAATTATTTCTAATCGCTTTCTATTTCCAACAGTGTGGGCAATACGAGCAGAATCCTTATTTTTATCAAGAACTAGTAAATCGTTTACATTATAAACTAAGTTATCTGTAAAACCCGAAGGGTGTAATCCTCGACTAATTTTTGGTCCACCATAACCAATTTTAACTAAAGCTGGATATCCTGAGAATTGCTTACGCATTTTGTTATCAATACCATCAGGTTTTCTCCAATTAACAGCCAATCGATCATATCTCCAACTCTCTTGTCTTATAAATTTCGGACGTCGATCTGAAATCTTCTTACGTTTTTCAAGGAGATCCTTGTTGATTACCATGATATATATTTTTGATTTTTCATCAAATAAATAAATATGTTTCCCAAATACTGTTTTTTGTTTTTCAAAAATAATATGTATAATATTTTAGATTTTTTGGGCTCTATGAATCTAAGGTATTATCTCATTATTGTGCTAGTCTATAAATGGATTAAACCATTTTTATATATATTATAATTTACATTCTTTTTACAATAAGGAATTTCTAGTTAATACTTTTGCATTCGTCTTTTATTTGTTATATGATTGTTTGTAATAAAATAAGATGATACTTTGGATGCATTTCTTAATGAAATTCTGTTAAAATATAAAGTAGATGTGTTATATCTTATGATTCTATTTTTTTCTACTTTGTTATATTATATCTCTGCTTTCTATGATGAAAATCTATTTTTTTCCTTATTCTCATCGAACCGATTTTTGAATTGAGAATTAAAAGGAAAAGGATAAAAGGTTTTATTATTAACTATACATAATGAGCAAATATGAGTTACCTTCTATTCCTTATAGCTATGATGCACTTGAGCCCCATATAGATGCGAAAACTATGGAGATTCATCATACCAAACATCATCAAACATATACTAATAATCTTAATATTGCACTCGAAAAATGTTCTCAAGAAATCCAAAATAAAGATATTTTGGAAATTCTTGCACATATAAATGAAATACCATCTGATGTAAAAGGTGCAATTAATTTTAATGGAGGTGGATTTGATAATCATAGAATATTTTGGAACAATTTATCTCCTAACGGTGAAGGCGAACCTAATGGATCTATCGCTTCTGCAATAAATGATTCATTTGAAAGCTTTGAAAAATTTAAAGAAAAATTTACTGCTTCTACAATCGCAATTCAAGGTAGCGGATGGGGATGGTTAGTGTATAATCCAGCCAATGGAAAGGTTGAATATAAGTCGATGCCTAATCAAACCAGCCCTAGAACAGAAGGATTGATACCTCTTTTAGGATGTGATGTTTGGGAACATGCATATTATTTAAAATACCAAAACAAGAGGCCAGATTATGTTAATGCTTGGTGGAATGTTATTAATTGGGATGATGTAAATAAAAGGTTAGATGAATCTAAAAAATAATGGACATATTTTAAAAACAATCCTCTGATTTTTATTCAACTAAATCGATTCTACCAAATCCTTCTCTGATCGTAGTATTGACATTCATTGTATATTCATAGATCTTTTTGGAATATTCATCTAAAATTTTCATCGCATTTTCATCAATATTGGATTGAAGCTGAAACCCTGGACAATCTCCAGTCAATTGAAAAGACGCATGTATCACCATTTGGTTGTTTTCAAATTGGCTCCATGAATAAAAAGGATATAACCAACAAACTCCGGGTTTATTGGGATGTATATTACAGTAACCATTGTCATTTAAAAATCTACAAGAGAGGGGAATTCCATCATCTTGTTCAACTTCATCTTGTTTCCTTTTCAAATTTATCATCGTTAATGTGGATATGAGGCTAGAATTTTCAGATGAATTTTCCCAAGATGCCACATATGTCTCTTTATTTATAAAATCCGTGCTATTTTTATATCCTAATGTATTTGATATCTTTGAAATATCATTGATGGTTAATGGTAATCGTCCTTGTCGGTTACAACAATTATGACAATCAGGCCATAAACAACTCCATAGAAGAAATAGCGAATGATTTGCTAAATATGGAATATGAAAAATTACCTGATTTATTTTTACTTGATGATCTTGTAAATTAGTTATTTTTCCTAGATGCAAATCCCATATAATCGGATCTATGTCCCATTTTTTTGATAGATTGCGAAGGGAAAATAATATATGTTCGAATTCATGTACCTCGCTCAATACAAACCCAAATGTAGAATTATAAAACCCGATGT
This sequence comes from uncultured Nitrososphaeraceae archaeon, assembly GCA_963762475.1. Classification (GTDB taxonomy): domain Archaea; phylum Thermoproteota; class Nitrososphaeria; order Nitrososphaerales; family Nitrososphaeraceae; genus Nitrosocosmicus. Next base: position 107,617 of record CAVXKW010000015.1, on the reverse strand, counting down.
TTAAATGTGACTGTGATATTAATCAAAAAAATAAAAAATCCGATAAAACGAATATGGCTTTAGAAAATTATAAATCGAAAGAAAATAAAAAAGGCAAGCATGCCTCATCTACAGAAAATCGTAGATTAGTATGGGAGTACGTTATTTGGCCACTTGTACTTGATGTTAACAGAAACTATTTTACATTGAAAGAATATCATGCCCAAAGAGATATTATATGTAAAGAAAAAGATATTCTGCCTTCAAAAATCGCTGGCGGATTTGTATCGCTACTTGTAAAAGGAATATTGATTCGGGAAAAAAATATTTATTCCATTCATTATAAGATTATACCATATCTAAGAAAAAAAGCTAATTTGGATTATGGTACTGTAATTAGAGAAACAAATACAAAAAAATGATCTCATATTGGAATTATTTTATATACTATAAATAATCATAAACATATATTTCTCAATAAATTAGTTTTAATGCCTGAACAAAAATAATTGAAAAAAATTTTGGTTGATCTTGTCAGATGTATCTTTAACTAATAATATTCATGTATTGCCACAAAGACAACTATGAATAATTAAATTCAATAATATTTAAGAAATATGTGAGGCAATTGGTTATTGGTAGAATATCTTCAATAAAAAACATAAATAAATATAAATTCTTTACGAAAATGTGTATTTTTATGTTTACACATCTATTGGTGGATGCTTATATAGTGAAAATTTTATGCGCTTTAAATCTTAATATTATACACTAGTTTACTTTTTATGTGGTATGATTAGGATAGAATAATTCTATTGTATGCAAATTCCGATTTGTTTGTTATTATAAATTAATTAATTGATTCTTTTATTAAATATTATATATAAACAATTTCTATCTCTGTATGTTTGATTAAATTCAAGATTTTTTCTTTTTGCTTGCCCAATCCTTTTTCATCTATATATATTTGATGTATTTTCTCTATACTTTTGGATAAACTTTGTTCAATGCTTTTTGTTGTAATATCTGATAGATTATATTTGCTAATAATAGGTCCAAAAGCCACATTAGAATGCAATATTAGATCGTTAAATTTTTGAGGATAATGATTGCCCCCTATTCCGAGTCCAATGTTTGTATCATAATTTATATCTTTCATCTTTTTAATTGTATCTAATAAACATCTGCAAACAATTGATGCGATAAATCTGTTCTTCCATTCATTTTCTGATGATCCAATTTCTATAAATAACATTGGATTATCTGAGGTAGTGGGACCATGATGTGTTGCTTCTATCTTTAAATCATATCCTAAACATTTTTCTCTTTCATCGTACAAATTTTTCATATATTGTTTTTGAAAAGTGGGGTATGTATTTCCTATTTCCATTGGTTTTCCGCCTGTTGTATTATTATCTGAAAAATTACCTGTACTGTGAGAGGTTAGTGTCGGCATTTTACTTTTAGATACATGTCGTGAAAGGAATATTATCATATTATTATTTGGAATGAATTCATCTAAATTGTTTATAAAAAGTAAATTCAGATTTGTCATGATCAAAGATATATTTGGATAGTTTGTAGACTCATATTTTTTATAATCTAAATGTAAATTATTTTTATTATGGGGGATTTCCAAATTATTCTTATTGTCTATAAAACCTTCATCTTCTATTAAATAATCCTGCATGTTTTTACTGGCAGGGTCATTTATGGATGTAATTATTGTAAAATTATTAATCAATAGAATCACGATTTATATCATGTTTGATTTTATATTTCATACGGTTATATAGAATCTATTATCTATCCCCCTGATAGTGACATTGTGGAAAAATGGTTTTAGATCATTTCACCCCAACTCATTTCATATATTTTATTCTATTTTTTACATATTATTGATGCATTCTGTATATATCATTGCTAAATTGATTTTATATAATAAATCGTAAAATCCATGCGTATTATTGAAATCGAAATGTTGATAATTCTAAACATTGGTTTATACCATGATTTTATAACAATAATATGCTGTTCACAAAATTTTAATCTGTACTTTGATGACTTTTCTAAAACGGTTTTAGTTTACTCAAGATTACTTTAACTTAATTCTATTAAGATCGATATTGAGTAATAAAAAGATAATATTTATATAGATTGGTTATATTTGTGCTATAATATTTTAGAAAAATCTCCAAATCGCGTAAATTAATATTGTATTCTTTATATTTTTATAAATTATAATGATTACATTCTTATAATTTGTAATGAAAATTTTAAAAAATTTGAAGAATTATTATATTTTTTAAATGGATTATTTGATTCATATTATTATAAATTTATAAATTCCAAATAACTATGTTTAATGATTTTAATAAATATGCCAAAAAAACTCGCCGAGGATGACGCAGGTTTGGATCTATTTGATATCGATACTAAAGATGATGATATCGGTAATAATATTGATACCAGTAAAGATGATGATGATGGTAAAAAAGATGGTATAAATTCTAAGAAACACTCTATTAAAAAAAATAAAAAAAATTCTAATTCAGTTGAAAATGAAACAAAAAACGGTAAAAGGATTAAACAAGATGATGAAGGATTTGGATCAAATGAAGAGGCTGGTGTTTCTGAGATGAAAAAAGATGACCTTGTGGAATCAGATGATCCTGATTCAAAGTTTTTCGTTGTTCGAGTTTCAGGAGGTCAAGAAAATTTAATTGCATCTATGTTATACACCAAAATTACTACTAAAAAAATAGAAGGAATCTATTCTATTATGTTTCTTGATAATTTTAAAGGCTATGTTATCGTAGAAGCCTTGGATTCAAATATTGCGTATGAGGCTCTTCATGGTATAAGGCACATACGTGGGCAAATTAGAGGTGAGTTGCCTTTTAAAGACCTTGAAGGATATTTGGTCAAAAAACCTGTGGTGACCGAGCTAGTTATTGATGATACGGTTGAAATCATTGCTGGACCATTTAAATCTATGAAGGCAAAAATAATGCGAGTTGATTATGAAAAACAGGAAGCAACTGTTGTTCTATTGGATTCACCGTACCAAATTCCCGTCACTGTAGACGCTAATTATTTGAAAAAGGCTTTATAAGATTATAAGAGGATTATTTTAATCTAGTAATTATAATGAGCGAAAAAAAAACAGTAAATGCCCTTGTAAGCGGAGGTGAAGCTAGTGCTGGTCCTCCATTAGGTCCTGCTCTTGGACCACTTGGGATTAACATTTTGCAAGTAGTTAATACCATTAATGAGAAAACCAAAGATTTTCCTGGTATGAAAGTCCCAGTTAAAGTAGAGGTTGATACTGATACAAAAAAGTTTACTGTAGAAGTTGGAGTGCCGCCTACTGCTGCACTTATCTTTAAAGAATGTGGTATTACTAAAGGATCAGGTACTGCAGGTTCTAATTTTGTAGGGGATGTTACAATGGAAAGTGTTGTAAAAATAGCTAAAATGAAATCTGATATATCATATGCTAAGGATATAAAAGCTGTTACTAAGGAGATAATTGGATTCTTGCTTAAGCCATGGGATAAAAGTGGAAAGTAAGGTTGCAACCGAAGTATATGCTGATATATCAGAAGGTAAATATGATTCTTTGTTTAAATAAATGATTTTATTTTCTTTTTATAAAGTAAATTTAAATATGCCTATCAATGCAACTTTAATTATAATTTTAAGGTGAATTGTGAAGGTGTCAATACAACAAGGTTCAGCTGGCGGTATGCCGGTTTTGATTTTGAAAGAAGGGTCTAGCGAGACCAAAGGTAAAGAAGCTCAAAAGAATAATTTTACAGCTGCAAAAACGGTAGCTGAAATCGTAAGAACAAGTTTGGGTCCACGCGGTATGGATAAGATGCTTGTAGATTCTTTAGGTGATGTTACTATCACTAATGATGGTGCTACAATTCTGAAGGAAATAGATGTACAACATCCTGCTGCAAAAATGATGGTGGAAATTAGTAAAGCAACCGATAATGAAGTAGGAGATGGGACAACATCTGTAGTAATCTTGGCTGGTGCATTAATTGAACGAGCCGAGGAGTTAATTTCCAAAAATGTTCATCCTACTGTTATTGTTGATGGCTATAGGAAAAGTGCTTTCAAATCTATAGAAATTCTCAATAGTATTGCTATGAAAGTAGATGGGAAAGAAAAAGATCAATTGATAAAAATAGCTAAAACTTCTATGCAAACCAAATTAGTTTCAAAAGATTCAGTAGAATTGGCTAATATTGTGGTTACTGCTGCTCAACAAGTTGCAGAAACTAGAGATAATGTTACCAAAGTTGATTTGGATGATATTAAAGTAGAAAAAAAATCTGGGGGTTCAATTAAAGATACTAAATTAATAAAAGGAATGGTATTAGACAAAGAAGTTGTACATGGTGGAATGCCAAAACGCGTTGAAAATGCAAAGATCGCCTTAATTAATTCTGCATTAGAAATTGAAAAAACTGAATTTGATGCAAAGTTAAATATTACTTCTCCTGATCAGATGAAACGATTCCTTGATGAGGAGAATAGCATGTTAAAATCCATGGTTAATAAAATTGTTAGTGCCGGTGCGAATGTTGTTATATGTCAAAAAGGAATTGATGACATCGCACAGCACTATCTTGCAAAATCTTCTATTCTGACCGTTCGACGTGTAAAGGAAAGCGATATGACAAAGTTGTCAAGAGCTACCGGCGCACGTATAATTAATAACCTTGACGACATGACTGCTAATGATTTGGGTACAAGTGATCTTGTTGAGGAAAGAAAGGTTGAGACTGATAAGTGGGTATTTATTGAAGGTTGCAAGAATCCAAAAGCAGTTACAATTCTTATTCGTGGTGGATCCCAAAGAGTTGTTGATGAGGCTGATAGATCCGTACATGATGCATTGATGGTGACTAAAGATGTCTTAGAAAAACCGTTGATAGTTGCTGGTGGTGGATCACCTGAAGCTTATGTTTCTAATAAATTAAAAGAATGGACTAGTTCTTTGTCAGGTCGAGAACAGTTAGCTGCAGAAAAATTTGCCGAATCTTTGGAGATAATTCCTTTGACATTGGCTGAAAATGCAGGTATGGATTCAATCGATACCATGACTGAATTGAGAACTAGACAAGGAAAGGGTTCTACTTGGTCAGGTGTTGATGCACGTAATTCTCGAATCGCTGACATGTCCGAGCTTGATATTGTAGAACCTTTGTCCGTAAAAGAACAAATTATTAAATCCGCTACAGAGGTTGCTTCTATGATTTTGAGAATTGATGATGTTATTGCATCCAGTAAATCTGCTGGAGGTGGAGGAATGCCACCGGGCGGTATGGGTGGAATGCCACCGGGCATGGATGGCATGATGTAATTCTGAAGATTAAATATCCTTTTATTAGTAATTTTTTAATTTTATTTTTTATTTTTTTACACATAATTGCCATTTCTGTAATGTTGATCAAGAATCTATTTTGTAAAACCTTTGATTATAACGGTCCATCAAAATTTTGGTTTGTAAATTAAAATTTATGTTTATTTTGTCAAAATTATTTTTAAAATAAACTTTTAACCAAATTTCTTTAACTAAAAATAATTACCAATTCCTTAATTTTAGAGTCTTTATGTCATCCAATAAAATTATATTTGAATATGTAAATAATTAAGTGGGGTAGGTAGGGTCGGGGTGCTAGCCGTGCCCTCTATCAGAAATCGGCTTTATGCTGAGACCAGTAACTGCTAGGTAAATTCACGGATGGAGGGATTCCTGCTTGTCTAGCCAGTATGAAATCATGCCGTATCGGATGGCTATGAACAGCAAATTACATGAAGGTGTATCCTTGACTGTGTATTGTTGAAATGGGTGAGGTCCGGGAGGGAGCAACCCTAAAGCAGCGCAGCCGTGCTGTTACGTCTACGTGGTGGATTTGGTAAGATTTGAGATGGGGCCTTGTATTCGTGTTGGTACTGGTAGGCTACCCTATTTATTGCTAGTTTTAATAATTATGTTATTTATATTTGGCTCTGTAAAGTTAAGGAATTACTTCTTTGTTGTAATGATCAATAAATATCATTAACCATTGTCTAACATGCTTGAATTTACATTTCTTATTTCTACATGGAAAATAATCATCAAAATCTTCTATGGTTCTATCTTTTATGTACTGCATCGTCCTTTCAATAATGCTTTTCTCATAAGAGGAATGGATATGATGCTTTAGATTCAAAAATTTGCATGCTTGTGGGTACCATGTAACCACCATCAGTTGAAACAGGATACTGACCATATTTATCTACAATATCGGATAGAAAATGCTCTGCAACAAAAACATATTTCGCTCCTTTGATAGACTTATTGCAAGAATATTCTTAGTTTCAGATTCTATAGTAGCAATCCACAACCATATGATTTCTGAACCTACTTTGAGTTGAGTTTCATCGATTATGAATTCAGAGGTCGGTCTTATTGTAAGATATTCTATCAGGTTTATTTTTGTATCCAATCTCTGATTGCAGTATGACTTTTTTTAAAGAATCGAGATATTGCTTTAGATGTATTTCTTAATGAAAGACCGAGAAAATAAAGATGTAAAGAGTATACTATATCTTCAAGAGGCGTTCTTTTTCTAATTTGTTGTATCATATATGATAAGCAAGGAAGAGATCTATAGCTTTTTGCTTAACTTTACAGAGTCAAAAAATGCAAACAAGTCATTTAAAACAATGGTTAATCTATTATTGATTAATATAAAAGAATTAATATCTCCAGTCAACAGAGTCATTAATAAACATGTGATATTTTAAAAGGATTTAGATACTAATTTGTTATTTATAAAGAAAAATATTGTTTAAGTTACTTTTTATATTCACCTTGTTTGCATGAATTTTTAAAATAAATATAGGATATCATTATGCTATTATCTACTGTTAAATTATATTATAACTTTTGTCAACTTTTATATCAATATATTGATGGTAATTAAAGACAAAACAATCAGTCATGGATAATAATCTTCAAAACAATTTGAGCAAATAATTTTTCTATACTTGTTATATTTTTGATTTTCTTTAACTTTTGTGTTATCTTTTGTTAAATTTTTTTTACATATTAAACAAATATTATCTCGTGTTTCCATATTTATACAAAATCATTAATAATGTAATATTGTTTACAATCTTTCAAATTATTCGATGTTTCTCATATTATTTTTTAATTTCATTCTTAATGTTAAAAAAAAGTTTAATGTCGCTTAAAAAAATACTATCAAATTCTTGAATTGAAGATTTGATGGAAAATAGTCCCTCCCTATAATTTGTTATTATTCCAAATCCAATGATTTTTTCGTCGTCTTTTCTTAAAGATAATCCAATATATCGGTTTTGTAAAAAAGATTCTAATAAAAGATCATTAATATTCAATTGAATATTGTTGTTATGACTATTGATGGTATTCATATCATAAAAAAAATTGTTTTTATAGTATATAGAAGATAATTTTTCTTTTGAAATAGTTACTTTTTTTGTAAATGTTCTGTTCAGTTTTGAATATTCTTTTAGTCTTTTTTCTCTTCTGTCATACGGTGATTTGCGAAAATCTTTGCATGGGGAAAATGCGTCCAATATTAGCATATTTTTATTATTTATTGGTTTGCTTTTTATTATTTCAAATAATTCTGTACCTTGTTTGCTTCCAGACATACAAATAATACAATCAGGATTAATTTTTTCAATCAAATCTATTTTATAGTTTTCTTCGTTATTACTTACATATCCATCAGTGTTTATGATTATTATGCCATCATTTACAAGTACTTTGTTTTTAGCTTTCCAAATGCAATTTATTATTCTTTTTTCATATCCTTTTGGTTGTATGTCTCCGATGAAATTAATATAATTCGGAATATGTTTTGAAAGATCAATAGTTTGTTTGAATGGTGTAGATGTTCCAATACAACCTGGAGGTGATAATTCTCCTTGACCTATATCAGAATCAATTATAATTGGTTTTAGACCTTCTTTTATCAAAAAGTTTGAAAGATATAGTGTTAACGTGGATTTACCTGTATCTGAAGAACCAATAATTATTATGTTCTTTCGATTTGCTTTTATTATTTGATTTATAATATTATTCCATATTCTAGTACCTACATATTCTTGATCCATTTTCAACTTTTTAAAATTTATAAAATATCCCTTTTTGATCGTTATAATTGTTTTTTCTTTTTTTTCTATTGGAATTATTTTGTTATTTTCATATTTAATAAACGTATTTTTGAATCTTATTCCTAGAATTTCGCATTCTCCTAAAACTTTAATTAAGAATGGACCTTTGATCAAAACTACCTCCAATAAATGAGTTTTATGATTGAATGTAATAATCTTTAAACATACTTCATATTGTATGTAATTAAAACGGTATAATTTAACTACGACGGTTTGTACTTTTTGATCGTTAATTTTTTTACCTATTTTTCTTATGAATTCTATAAATTAATTTTTTTAAGAAAAATTTATGCATATGGATTATTAACGTACATTTTAATCGATTTGCTTTGATTATATACTGGTTTGTACAGAGTTTATAAATAATCTAATATTTTGATCAGGCCGTTATGTTATAAAAATATTTTGTCCTTCATTATTGGGCAAAAATTGAAAATCAATGACTATGTTTTGAATTTTTACTTTCAAATCTTTGAACATTGTCTAACAGTCATAGTTTATCTATATATCATATTTTATCCAAAATTAATAAACCTGAAAATCATTCCAAAGAAAAAATTAATATCGAATATATTTTAACATCAAAAAAGATTATAATAAATTTTTTGATATATGATTGTTTCATTTACAAATTAGGTAGATTTTTAAATCTTATCAAATAAAAAATTATTTCATTACCTATCGATATCTATATTATTGAAAACCATAATATATTCTATTTAATCTAATAAAGATGCATATAGTATTCACAGATGTGGATTTCGAACATTCATAGGTCATTTGAATTATCTGTTGTAAGTAAAATGCTGAACAAACACATGTATATAAAAATGCAATTTATGATTGTATGACAATTGCCTATTTTATTGAGGATATATGAAAGGTTTACTAACATATAATTATTGCTTTGAATTATTCTGTAGATTAATCAGATGTTGTTAAATTAACATAATTTAAACACAAATAACTATCCTTATCTTTATTATTTTTTTATATTATCCCATTTGCATTATGTGTATAATTTATCCTGTCAATGCGAAAATCTATTTAATAAGCCTTGAGCGGGATTTGGACCCGCGACCTTTGCCTTACCAAGGCAACGCTCTAGCCAGGCTGAGCTACCAAGGCTTTTTATTATAAAAAATTGATAGCATAATTTAACCATTTCTATTCATTTTATTGATATGGGGATGACTTAATAACTATATTTAATATATGTTAATAAAATGACTGTACAAATACAAATATACGCTTTCTCGTAAAATATTTGTGATACCTTGTCAATTTTTTATTATGTATTGTTGCTCACTTGCTAATTATTTGTAATAGTGCGAATGACCATCTAAAGTGCTTTGTAAAATTAAGGAAAAATCTATAGATTTTCTTGTTGTTTATTTTTTTATGATATGCAAGTTAAAAAAAGAAAAAAGATTGAATATATTATATGTTCTTCACATCTTTATTTCGGCTACTTTTCTTTAAGAAATATGTCTAAAACAATATCTCGTTTTGTTCAAAGAATTCACACCGCAATTAGATATTGGATACAAAAATATACCTGAAAGATTATACAATAGTAAAATAGCAACATCTGGATTTATAGTCAAAGAAACTCAAATTAAAGTTGGTTCTGAATTAATATGGCTTTGAATTGCTATCATACCTAATAGCAAAGAAATCTTCAGAATGAGTATGCCAAAAGAGAAAACATGTTTATAGCCGAACGATTTCTGTTAGATGTCGTAAAGAAATATGGTCACTACCTATACTCAACAACATTATTTCGAAGACCTAAACAGATACTTTTTGATATCTAGATTGAATCGTCTTGTTCTATAATAGTGCGATATTACTTGCTTAATGTGTAAGAAATTAGAGTAATAATTTGATAATATGTTGTACTTGCCTTGTCTCCAACATTCTTCAACTGCGTTGAACTCTGGCTAACCAATAGGAAAATATTCGATTTTTATTGCTCCTATATTTCTCCGTAAATACTCTTTTACTATCTTCGATCTGTGCTGTGTTGCTCTATCTACAAACATGATAAATTTATTAAATTTCTTTCTAATCTCCTCAATGTATGCAATAAAAGATTGACTATCAAATCTTTTGTATTGTCTAAATAATTATTTACCATCTAAAGATAGTACGCCATAAATGATTGTCTTGTGATGAGAACCTCTAACTATAACTACTGCCGGTCTTTTCTCTTTAATAATCCATCTTCTTTTCTTGGCCAAAAAACGAATCATAGACAAAGATGGATTCATCCTCTACAAGCACATTCCAGTCATATTTGAGCGTGCTTAGTACTTGTTGTACCTTTTTTAAACTTCTTTTTCTCTTTTAGAGTTGCTGTTCTTACAAATTTCTTTTGAGGTACTTTTGGTGAAAAACCCCACTTATGAAGTAGTCTGCGGATGTGTTCTTTATGATATTTAACACCTGTTTTCTGATGGATTAGATCCATAACTTGTTTTATGTTCCATCCTATATTGCTATCTGATAGTTCATGTCTTATTTTTTCCATTGTTTCTTTTGGTATGGTAGATGGTTTTCCACTTCTTGGTCTGTCCCTTAGACCTTCTAATCCTTCATTGTTGTATCTCTTGTACATTTAAGCCCATGACCTTGCTCGATGTAGTTCTTGATACTGATTCGACGGGTTGTTTATCTTATGATATCCCAATTATGAGCAACAATCTTTCCTTTATGTTTACATCGCATTCACTCTTGTATGCTTTGTATAATGAGGCAGAGTTCAACTAGTATGATATTTCATAGTAAAAGGTCAGCTAAAAGATTATCTTTGAATTTTGGTGGTCGATTATAGTTTATACAGACGATGGTACATGGTATCCACCTCAAACATGTAAGTTCTTGAAACTGAAACATAATATACATTCCTCATTTGAAAAAAGCGTTATTGAAAGTACGATACAGTACATAAAAAATAGCCCAGAAGGTTTTGTTTATTTTCCATGTCGCAAAAAGAAATGTAAATTAAAACACGTAAAACAATGGCTTAATCTATTTGCCGCCTATTATAACAAAGAAAAAATATCTTAACTTTAGAACCTCTAAAGATCTGCTATATTTAAAAAAACACTATTATTTTATATGGTGATAAGAACAAAACTTTTTCAGATCTGTTATCTTGAAAAAAAACGATATTTGAAACAACCCTGCATAGTTTGTCTTGCCGCGCTAGAATATCTTCAAAAATTATTTGATATATTTTATATCTTTACTGCGAATCTATAATTCAGGAACATTGTCAGAGCATTTATCATTTTCACATATTATAAACAAGTCCTATATTAATCTGGAATTAGATTCAAAAATACGAACATCAGATTTTACATGAATAAGACAATTGAGGAATATATTTTTGTTGAAACTGGATAGTAGTTCAATTATCTGAATATGAATATATAACGTCTATATAAAAAAATTCTTTTATTTCAATTCAAAAGAACGAAACATCATCGCTAAAGAGTGAATTCCATCAGACCTTGCAAATACAGATGAAATTCATTTTGTTTCCTCACAAAAAGATATTTGATATTATATACCAATTAGCATATGTCTTCTAAATTGTATTTCGTAACAAATAGTTCCTCATATCCAGATTAAATCTTTTTGTTCTGAAATAATTAGATATCTTATTTTTAAAATCTGTAAATGATTGATAATATTTCAAAACAAGTAGATCTCGTTTTGAAATATTCCATATCTCCTCCATTACCATAAATTCGGGTGATGCAGTTGGAAGATATACAGGTATCAAAGCATCCTTGTTTTCCTCAAAATACTTTAGTACCTTCTTGGATTTATAATGAGGAGATGCTTTATCCATGAACAAATAGCATTCTGGAAATTTATCATGTATTTTCTTTAGATAATCAAGAAATGTATCGCCATTAATTGTCATACTGCCTGAATAGTTGCTTATTCCCTCCAAGACAGAGGGCGCCAAAAATACATGAATGTTTATGTGAACCTGTTACTCTAGCTACAGGTCTTTTATCTTGTTTAATCCAAACACGTCTTACAAGATTCGTAAAAAAAGAATGATTCATCCAGTGATACTATAGTAAATCCATCTTGCTGCTGCTGCTGCTGCTGTATATTCACAAATATCTGTTCTGTCTTTTTTTTGAAATTATTTTTCTCTTCCAAAGACGCAGTATTAACATGTACTTTTCTTGGCACCTTCTGTTTAAAGCCCCATTTTCGAAGTATACGGTATATGTGGGTATAGTGATATTTTATACCGCTTTTCTTTATGATTAATTCTTCAACCTGCTTTGTAGTCCAACCTTGTTTGGAGCGGGATAGTTCCTTTTTAATTTGGTAACTTGTTTCTTTAAATAGTTCAGGCGGTCTACCTGTTTTTATTCTATCTTTTAATCCTCCTAAACCTTCTTTATCATATCTTTTTAACAATCAAAAGCCCACGGATTGCTTCTATGCATTTCATTTACAACACGAAATGGAATTTGTTTATCTTCTCTTACCTTGATAATTAGAAGTAGTCTTTCCTTTACTTTTGGATCGTGTTCTTTTTTGTATAAATTAATCAATTTAGATTTGGGCAATGATGCCATTGAGTATATATAGAATAATACGAGGATCTAGATAGCTTTTGTGTTTTATGATGAATATCCAGATAAATTGTTTAGCATACTTGTGCTAATTGGTATAGACCTCCAGTTTAAAAAAATCAAGTTTATTCTTTGGTAGAGTTAGAAACACAAATAAAAAAGTAATGAGGAATTTGAAGTTAATATAGGATTTTTACATACGAATGGATAATATGGTATAGGCTTACATCCTCACTACCATGTTTTCCTACCCAAGTATTATAAGAATTATTATCGGGCTTCCAAGAATTATTATTACTATCATCTTATCAAGAAATAAAAAAAATGCAACTATGTCCTAAAATTAAAGTTTCATTTGGATCTCCTATTAACATACTTCTTGCTAATGGACATATTAAGATTCAATTTTATTACGTGGCAGAATTTATTACAATCTAAATCTCAAATTTGCAGATTCAACAAGTTATAATTGTTTTATAACGTGATTTGAAAACGGTATAGATATACATCATCTAGACAAGGCAAATAAAATTTTGATGGTTTGTGTTGCAATCACCTCTTAAAAACGGTAACAAATAACTATTAAAATAAACATACAATAAAACATAGTTGCGTAGATAGTCATTACAAAAATAGTCAAAATTCTTATTAATATATATAAATCATAGTGTTTACGGATATTCAAATCATGTAACAAAACAATTAGAGAATGTTTTTAACTTTGCAGCATGTTCTAAAAATATGAAAATTGTAACGACATTTGCATCATTACTACTAACAATGAGTATAATAATACTTTTAATTGGATCTACTCAGGTATATTCTGTTATTACAAATAATGTCACATACAGTAGTAACACTTCTAATATAAAATCAACAAAATCTATTAACTATTCACTAACTCTTGGGATACTGGTACTGCGTATATCATCTCAAAGGGCAATAATAGCGCATATTCATATGGAAAAGGTGCCATAGTAGCAAAGGATGGAAGTGGAATGTCTATGTATACTTTCAGTGCACAAGGACATTATGGTATTGATGGTAAGTTACATGATATAGGAATATCATTTGGTACAAATCCTACTGGAAGTTTATCTTTTCTTTCAAATACCGTCTGGATATATAAAGATTGGTATGATAAATCTGGGCATGGCATGACGGAAATGTGGCTATGGAAATGACAATAGAAGAATAACTGAAAAATATTTCACTTAAACTTTTAATTAGTAAAATTATAAATCTATTACCAAATTATTTTATCGATCTTGATAGTAGTATATAAAATATTTCTTAAAATTTTGGATAAATATTTGAATCCAAATTAAGATTTTTTAAAAATAAAACAATTCATGTTATTTGACTAAAATAAAATATTTTAGAACATTCTCAAGTTAACAATTATGTAAATAATCCAGTAACATTTATTATAAAATATTTGTAGTTGTTTGCGAGATATTATTAGATAAATGTCATCAAATAAATTCTATCATAATTATTTTATTTTGTGAGTAATCATAGCATTTTATAAATTTAACTACTAATTCGTTATACCTATTAACAGAGCTGATTTATCGGTTTAATAGATAATAATTTTAACAAGTATCAGATTCATAACGTATTGAAAATAGTATTTAATGATCCTACTTTTTCTTTATTGCTTCTTAGAACAATTGCTGAAACATATTATAAAGGCGCAGATATTGGAGAATGTCTTTCCACTGCATATCGCATTATAGAAGGAGATTTTGAAAGTTGGTATGAAGAATGGTTAAAGACCGCAAGAAGAATTCATTCATATGCAGATGAGTGTATGTCTAAAGACCATACAATAAGTGCTAGAGACGCCTATTTGCGAGCATCAAACTACTATCGTACTGCGGAATTCTTATTGGTCGAACCAGAAGATCCAAGAATTCAAAATACAATAGATCTAAGTAAAGAATGTTTTAGAAAAGCAGTGCCTCTTTTTCCATTTGTGGTGGATTGTATAGAAATACCTTATAAAGAGACTACTTTGCCCGGATATTTTTACCATGCACCAAAAGAACATATAAATCATAAAAACAAGCAATATGATAACAAAAACGATAATGAAAAAAAGGGCATCAATTACAATGAAACAACAACTGTTGATGATCCCCCTACATTAATAGTTCACGGGGGTTTCGACTCCACCTTAGAAGAGTTATATTCTTCTGCCGCTGCACCTGCATTAGAAAGAGGATATAACTGTCTAGCATTTGAGGGTCCTGGCCAGGGTAATGTAATTCGTAAACAGAAAATACCTTTTAGATATGATTGGGAAAAGGTGGTTACTCCGGTAATGGAGTTTATGATATCTAAAAAGAAAGAATTTCACATAGATCCAAAACGTATTGCTTTAATGGGTATTAGTATGGGTGGCTATTTGGCAGCCAGGGCTGCGGCATTTGAACCACGCATTTCTGCAACTATTCTCTACAATGGCGTATTTGATGGCTATGATGCCATCAAATCAGGTTTTCCAACGTCATTACTAGATGAAATAGAAAGAGGTAATTCAGAATTTGTAAATACGGAATTAACAAATTTAATGGAATCAGATTCAAATGTAAAATTTAATATGAAGCATGGAATGTGGACCACCGGAACAAGTTCACCATATGAATTGATTATTGGAGCAAAGGAATTATCATCCAAAGATATATTAAAAAATATCAAATCCCCTACATTAGTATTGGAGGGAGAAAAAGACGATTCATTTCCAGGGCAACCAAAAAAAGTTTTTGAGGGACTTGTATCTTTGCCACCTTCATTAAAAAAATATATAATCTTTACTAGAGAAGAAGGTGCAGAAGAACATTGTCAAAGTGGTGCTCCCGCTATTACTAATCAAAGAATATTTGATTGGCTTGATGAAACATTCAACAACAAACATGGATATCAATCATTAAAATAAGAGAAAATGTTCTCAATTAGTTAATGTTTTAATCTACGGCTCCGTTAACTTAAAGAAAAACCTTTATCTTATTATCATATCCTGTTGATCAAGAAATAAGATAAAACTACGACAAAAATAGATTCTGAATTATTATTGTTTCGATAATATCATCGAATCAATAACATAAAAAAAATATATCTGTTAATTATTTTGTTGAATTTTTACCAATGTTGAGTAATCCGTTAATTCCTTTTCCTATTGTATCACTAATCGATTTGGTAGTATTGGATAAGGTTTTGCTAATATTATTTGATATATTATCTGATTTGGAGTAAGTTGGACTCGCATATGGTTTTTGTATACTGTTTGAGTTACTATAGGTTTGCGTATTAGGAATATATTTTGAATATCCAGGATTATTTTCTACTAATCCACTGCGAGTTGAGGGCGTAATATTGCCTAATGAAGATGTAAATGTAGAGCTGTTGGATGATTTAGCAGCTTTTGTAGCAGTGTTTGAATAAACGGAGGTATTAGGAATATATTTTGTATATCCAGGATTATTTTCTATAAGTCCTAGCTGGCTACCCGGAGTAGAATTCATGGTTTTTCCTGTTTCTTTTGTAGAACTATTATTAATATTGGTATTACCATTATTTGATGAATTTTGTGCATAAATCAATGGTACTGTTGCTACCAAAAATGCAGAAAACAACAATAAAGAAATAAAACTAATCATTATATACACTCTATTATATAATTATTTAACTGTTTATAACACATAAAAAAATCATACAACGGCCTCATTGAACAACATTTGATTAATATAAATGAAACGATATTGTAAAATATACAAAATAATTAATTCTTGCTATGCAGGTAACTGACGAGCATGTACATGATAGTAAAGCGTTACCAGGATTGGTCGATGGCTTTATAAAATCAAATAACAAGACGACAGCAACAACAATAGACAAATTATTTGCAGATGGTGCCTACGATAGTAATGATATGTTTAAAATTCTTGCAGAAAATGGAATCCTGCCATGTATTAAAGTAAGAAAGAATTCTAGAGTAAGATGGAGAAAAGGAAAAAACATACTTAGAAATCTATCAGCGTTGGCACAGAAAAATGATTTGCAAAAGTGGAAAGACAGCGTAAGCTATGGACAAAGATGGATTGTAGAAACTGTTTTCTCTTGTATAAAAAGAACGTTTGGAATACGTATACTCGGTTAAACTAAAGAATATGATACAGGAAATGAGGTTGAAAGCGTCATTATATAATAAATCGATATTCATTTAGATAACATAAATTGTAAAATATTGAATGTGAATAATCATGCAACAGAGCAGTCGAAAAGTATTTTTAAACGCGTGAGCACATATATGCATCAGAAGTATAAAGTATCTTTAGTTATGAATCAATTTATATTATTCCTATAATCTAAATTTATTTTGTTTTACATTCATTTGGTTTACTTCTACAAAAAATTGTGTTTACTAAGAAGTATTAGATGGTAGATTTTATTATCTACATACGAATGATTTTATGGTAGAGGAATCATGAGAATTAAGGGTATCGATGTCGTTATTAAGGAAACTCAGGGGTATCGTCAGAATGCTTAAAACAAATCAATGGTATCAGATTATTTTCTTTATAAATAAATTTAATTATTAATATTTAAAATGATATTGAATAAAAAGGAAAAAGCAGAATTGGTAATCAAACTTTTAGATGAAGGAAAAACCACACGAGAAATCGCTCAAATGGCTCCTGTATCTTTAAGGGATATTGGCATTATTGCCCGAAAAGTCAGTGGAGATGATTCTCCTGTAGAAAGAGAAATTGATTTAGGTATGGTTAAAGACACTAAACTAACAGACAAGAGTTATTATGCTCAATGCTTTCAAATGTTTAAAGAAAATAAATCCCTCGTAGATGTTGTAATTGAATTGGATTTGAGGACTGATGAAGTACAAGCCTATTATTCAAATTATCTAGAGTTAACAAATAGAAATGAATTAACTAATATTTATTCAGAGTTAAAAAATGATTTTCCGCTCCTTCTGCATCTATATCAAAGAATACAAAAGGAAAATTTAAACAAACAAGATATTACCGATCTATTGGAAAGTCAAATTAAACTTAAAGAAATGAGAAAAAGTGTTATTGCAGGCAATGAATATTTCGTACACTTAAACTCACATAAATTACAACTAGAACAAGAAATAAGAGGAATGCAAAATTTTCTAAATAGATGGATAAATCTGTATCATTATTTTAATAGTATTGGATATTTCTACAAAGGATGCATCTTTCAATTTGATATAATTATTTTCTCTGTTTTGATATTTTAAAGGTGGTTGAATCCTCGATAATGGCGCGGGGAGTGGGATTCGAACCCACGAGTTCTTACGAACATGGGATTAGCAATCCCACGCCCTACCAGGCTAGGCGACCCCCGCTTTACAACTACTTTTTTTAAAGGATATATTAATTATTTGATCTTATTTTAATGGTATTCAATTAAATATCATCCATTCAATAATAAAAGATTAATTATTACTAAAAGTTTAATAATTTAATCAAACTAAATCCCTCATGCCAACTGCCTATGTATTATTAAACTGTGATTTGGGTTCTGAAAGTGAAATAATTAAAAAAATCAAACAAGTACCTGAAGTAATAGAAGTAAGCGGAGTATTTGGAGTTTACGATATAATTGTACGAATTTCTTCTGATGATATGGATAAATTAAGAGAAATTATAACATGGAATATAAGGAAAATAGATAAAGTTCGTTCTACGCTCACCATGATCGTGATAGAGGGACAAGGAGAAGGAGAAGGAGTAAATACCTGATTACAACGATTAAATCCGAGAATTTAAATACTTTATTTCATTTGCCGTTTTTAAAATTTCTTCCTCGCTATTGTAAAAATGAGGTGATGCTCGTATTATTTTTCTACTACCTATTTCTCTTTCAACTAATATTATTCCATTTTCTTGCAGTTTTTCCACTATTGTTTTTGTTTTAATATCATTGTTATTCACGAATGAAAAGCAAACCATCGATGAACGCATATCCTCTTCAATGGCTTCATGAACCACGATATCTTTTATATTAATTATTTCGTCTCGGAAAATTTTGGCAAGATTTCTATTTTTCTGATAAATGTTAGAAATACCGATTCGTAATAAATATCTCAAAGAGGATTCAAGTCCAGCTAGTCCAGGATAATTTCTAAAGGTCGCATGATATTTTTCAGGATATTCATAAAACTTTATTTTTTCAATATTTTTATCGGATTTTTCGCTACCTTCTTGTATTTTAGCAGTACCTGATCCTACAAAAATAGGCTCAATTTCATCCATTGATTTTTTATTTGCATATAATATCCCTACACCTAAAGGTCCACATATCCATTTAAAAGCCGGAAACGATAGAAAATCGCACTTTATTTTCCTTACATCGATGGGTATCGCTCCAGCACTTTGTGCCGCATCTATTGAAAAAAATGTTTTGCTATCACCATCATTATTATTGGTGTTATTGTCATTTCCATTTTTTTTTATAATATTTCCCATTTTTTCTACTGGTGTAATAGAACCGTCATTATACATCACATGACTTGTGGTTACCATTTTCGTTGTTGATTTTGATTCAAAAATTTCTTTAAAATCTTGTATAAAATTTTCATTAGTTTTTGGAAAATGATCTATAATCAGATTATTGTCATTGGCTACTTTAATCCAAGGCAAATAATTGGAATGATGTTCGTTTATCGAACTTCTTAATAAAATTCTATCGTTTTGATTCCATGCAATTCCATTGGCAATAAAGTTAATTCCTTCTGTAGTACTTTGCGTAAAAATTACCTCATCTGGGCTACAATTTATTAAATCAGCCACTCTTTTTCTTGTCTCATTTTTTAATTCATCCAAATATTCATTGAATATTGTAGAATCGGGCCCATGTTCAGAATATCTTAAATAAAAATCAGTGATAGCTTTTATGGTAGATATAGGAACCGGAGCAATTGATCCATTGTTTAAATATATTTTTTTTTGAGTAATTAAAAAATCTTTTTGAATAGTGGTCATCAAATCTGCATCATTAATTATATCATTTTCAACGGTATTGTTATAATTAGTAAAAGATGACTCTGGTGATGTTGAAGAAGAAGAAGAAGAAGAAGGTGTTTCTTTATTTACCAATAAATAATAGATTAATGATTGATATTTAAGGTGTATTAGATTCAAGAATTTTTATGCTTATTCTTGTAATAGTTTTGATGAGTTCGTATCCAATGGTATCAATTTAGTATATTTTTCCAATATGACTGGGAAAATTAATTTTTTATCTGCTTTAATTACACACTTTAGCAATCAGCCTATTTCCTTTGTGGATTTCGATACAAGTTTTTCTTCATATGTCCAAAATAATGTGTTACATTTTAGTTTGAATACCTTATCCAACCTAAAAACAATTTTGCCATTAACAGGAAATATTCACATTATTTTTGATAATATTATGAATTCATTATCCAATAGTTCTATTTTGATCTTAGATTCTTTAAATGGATTGATTGATTTTTTGAATATATCCAATTTGGAAAAATCTAAAAACCCAAATATACTTCATATTAAAAATCGCTCAAAGGACAAATCAGCAGGATACCATAGTCTCATAATTTTATTTTTGTTATTAAAAAAAATAGAGAATAATAAGATTCCAATAATAGTTACTTCTTATCGCCCATATGAAATTCTAAAAAATATGATGGACGAATTATTGACCAATAATGATTACAAACCAAATCATTTCTTTAAAATATCTGATTTAGTTTTATTTTTAGAATTTATTGAAAAAGATAATAAAACCGGCTTAACACTTTTAAAAAAAAATGTTAGTGATCTGACCAATGTAAACGAAAAAAACTCTCAGGCCTTTCAACCTTATTCTCGTTGGTATTATTATAATTTCTTTAAATTATAATTAATATTTATCCTTGTTTTAACGATAATAGGTCATACATAAAATAAATCGAAATTGAACATATAATAAGTCCTGCTGCTATAAACATATATTTTTCTTTAATTTTGTTCGTGCTATTTGCCTTATATACAGCCAATATTCCTATAAATCCAAATATTAAGATGGTAATTCCCATTATGGTTTCGAAATTATTTTGAATTGAACGTGTTGGAAGAATTTGATACACATTGTATTTTTGGCCTTCGATTAGCGAGTTAATTAACCCCGATGTAAATGCAAAAAATACAACTATATATATACATGCTAGAATTATACTAATTTTTGAAAACTTTAACTTCAATGATCTATCTAAAATAAAAATGATTTATAAATTAAAACTTTTTTATTTGTATTTAATTTGAGCGTAGTTTATATTGAATGAAAAACCGCCTGGCAAACTAATTGTTATAGAAGGGTTAGATAAATCTGGGAAAACCACTCAATCGAAATTACTTTTTGAATATTATATGAACATTTATCCAGGAAAAGTGGATTTAATTAGTTTTCCAGATTATACTACAAGAATTGGAAAAGAAATTAAATCATTTCTACATGCTGAAATTGAATACGCCAACGAAGTAAAACACATTTTATTATCTGCGAATAGATGGGAAAAAAAACTGGATATAGAACAATCGATAAAAAAAAATAATCTTGTTATATTAAATAGATATTATCAATCCAATTTGGTATACGGTTTGGCAAATAATTTGAATTTAGAATGGTTAATTAATTTGGATAAAGGGTTGCCAAAAGAAAATGTTGTTATAGTTTTGGATATCGATCCTACAATTTCCAATGAAAGAGGACAAGTTAATAATTTTATACTCGATGAATTTGAAAAAAATAGAGTTTTTTTAGAAAAGGCAAGAGATATTTATCTTGAACTAGCGAATAAATTCAAATGGAATATAATTAAAGCCGATTCAGATGTAGACAATATTTTGAAAAAAATTGTAAATATTATTGAAATTTCCAAATAATGACAAATTAATTTTAATTATTTGTACTTGTAAATAAGCATATGAATTTAAAATATGTAGGTGAGATAACAGATCCTATTCATAAAAATATCAAGTTTACATTAATAGAAAAAGAATTAATTGATACTTTTATTTTTCAAAGATTAAGAAGAATTCGCCAATTGGCAGGAGCACATTTAGTTTACCCTGGCGCATTACATTCTCGTTTTGAACATTCTCTTGGTTCGATGTTTTTGGCAGGATTAGCTGGACAAACTCTTTATTGTAAAGATTATCTAAGTGATCAAGATAATATTCAAAAACTTCGGATTGCCGCTTTATTACACGATATTGGACATGGTCCTTTTTCTCATCTTTACGAGGAGATTTCAAAATCTCATGACAGATTTTCACACGAACAAATTGGATATCAAATTATTACTCAAACTATACTTTCAGACATTATAAAAAAAAATGGCTATGATCCCCATGAAATTGCTTCCATTAGCTTTGGCAAACATAAATTAAACTATCTTAATGAACTTATTTCCGGAGGATTATCAGTTGATTTAATGGACTATCTTCCAAGGGATAGTTATTTTTCTGGAACCGAATATGGCAAAATTGATTATCACCGAATTATAAACTCCTTGGAGATTGCATCTAATAATAAACTAGCTATTGATAAATCATCTTTGTATTCGTATGAATCCATGTTAATATCAAGATATCAAATGTTTAAGGCAGTATATTTTCATAAAACCGTAAGATCTGGCGAAGTGATGCTTTTGAATTCGATGAAAATTCAAAATGACATATTTCATTTCACATCTTTTGATTCTCTGAATGATTTTTTTATTTTGCATGATGAAATGATTTTAGAAAAGTTATCATCTCCGCAATTACCAAATAGAGATGGCAAAGGCAATGATCTTGAATTCTCTATTAAATTGGCAAAAGACTATAAAAACAGAAACCTTTTAAAATGCATATATGAATTTTTTTTAATATCCAATAGAAAGAATCAAGACAAAGATACTGAAGTCCTGAATAAAGATTTAATTAATAAAATGGAATATTTTGATAAACAAGTAATAGAGTTAACAAAAATAGTTAAAGAATATCGCCAAGAGGGATATCCAATATTTTTGGATGTATCCAGAGCACCCTCTATCCCCCTTGCACCTAAAAAAGAAGAAGTGACATCAATAATGATAATGAATAAACAACAATCTGAATATGAAAAGTCGTTTGATAAAATTCCATTAATAAATGCTATTACTGGATATTTGGATATGATTAGGATTTATACGACTCGAGAAAAAAGGAAATTTTTTGAAAATGTTTTTAGAGGTGTTGTTTAAAATATTAGAAATTTATATAAAGAAAAAATATAAAGAAAAAATAAAGTGAATAAAGATAAAATCGTTGTAAAATTAAGTGGAAGTATTTTCAATTTTAATACAGATTTTGAAATATTAAATAACTATATCAACATCATAAAAAAAATTAGCGAACTCTATCAACCCATAATAATTACTGGCGGAGGAATGATCGCACGGTTTTATATAAATTTATCTAGATCTTTAGGTTTTGATGAGTCGGGATTAGATTTAATGGGAATTCAAGTTTCCCATCTTAATGCAAAGTTATTGATGGCTGGGTTAAAAGATCTGTGTTTTCCCGTCACACCCAAAAATTTAGATGAGATTTCAACCGCTGTAATGACAAATAAGATTGTTGTTACAGGAGGTTTATACCCTGGACAAAGCACCAATGCCACCTCTGCATTGATAGCTGAGAAGATACAGGCAGTAAAATTTTTCAATGCAACTGATGTGGATGGAATATTTAATTTTGATCCAAGAACAAACCCGGATGCCAAAATGTATGATTCAATTAGTGTTAAAGAATGTATAAAGATTTTAAAAATTGAAAACTCTATGGCAGGTACGTATGATTTAATGGACTTGATCAGCTTAAAAGTAATAGAGCGATCTAAATTACCCACATTTGTTTTTAAATCATCTATTGCTAATCTTGGAAAGATTATTCTAGATGGCGTAAAAATTGGAACTGAAATAACTAAATAGTTTTTACTTCGCCAGGATAGATCTCTATTCCATCTTTAATCATTTTTTCATATAACTTTTCAGCTTCATCAATATCCAAGGGTTTTGATTGCGCTTTTGCATATCCTTCTTCATCTGTTAAATACAAAATAACTTGATTTTCATAAATTGGTGATTTACCTACAAAAATTTTTTCACCAACAGGAAGAAATCCCTTTCCATCTTCGGATTTTTTTATAGTATAAGTTAGCATCGCAAAACCAGTATAGTTAAATAAAGTAATCTGAGCTTCTTTTGAGTTTTTTTGACCTATAAATGCAGCCTCATTATATCTCATAAAAGTATAATGTATTTTTTCATTATTACATTTTATGTTCGTATTTATTTTAATAAAATGCTTATCACGGGATATTATACTCTAGTCCAAAGTACCCAATTGCTAAATTACAAAAGTTTATCAAGAATTTTTACAAAATTGTCTATTTTAATTTGATACAGATAGTTTTGTTAAAGTTACTATACGAACTCATAAATATTTTTCATATCAAATCGCAAAAATAAAATTAAATAAGTTAATTTTACAATATTACGAAAATTTTTTGTTAAAAATATTGAAAATAAATTTTAATAATGATAAATTATATTTTTTCAACTTTTTGTAATTGGATTTTATCATTAATTATAAATATTATTGTTTATAAATAGGTACCAAGAATTATTCCTTATGGCTTTCATTAATGGTGCTGAATGGATTATTGTAATTTTGATAATAGTTGTACTTTTCTTTGGAGCAAAAAGAATTCCAGAGTTGGCCCGATCCCTTGGAAAAGCATCATCCGAATTTCAAAAGGCAAAAATTGAAGCAAAAAAAACTCTTGAAAATGATCAGTATAGATCCCCTCAAAAATCCGTTGATCGAGAAAAATTAGAATCAATTGCAGAAACATTGGGTGTAGATTATTCTAATAAGAATGATCAGGATCTAAAACTTGCAATTGAATCAGAATTGAAAAAACAAAGTCCAGAGTAATCATAGTGCTTAGAATGCAAGAGGACATTAATAACCCACAAAATGAAAAAAATATTCAAACAACTATAGAAGATTATATAAGGAATAATTATGACTTGAATGATATTTCTATAGGCGTTTTGGGAAGTCATTCCGCTTTAGAAATAATGGATGGCGCAAAAGATGAAAATATGAAAACGGTTTGTATTTGTCAAAAAGGTAGGGAGTTACCTTATTTAAAATATAGACGTTTAGTGGACGAATTAATAGTTTTAGACAAATTTTCAGATATTCTCTATAAAGAAAATCAAGAAAATCTCTTGAATTTAAATACCATAATGGTTTCTCATAGATCTTTTGCGGTTTATCTGGGATATGATAATATCGAGAATGGTTTTTATGTACCTGTTTTTGGTAATCGTAGATTATTAAAAGCTGAAGAGCGAACCCTTCCTAAAAATCAGTACTATTTGTTGGAAAGAGCTGGAATTCCTCATCCAAAAATATATTCTACCCCTGAGGAAATTGATGGCCCAGCCTTTGTTAAAATACAGGAAGCTAAACGAAAATTAGAGAGAGCATTTTTTATTGTCACATCTTACGAAGATTATAAAAAGAAATCTCAAGATAGGATTGATAAAGGAATAATTGATAAAGAGTCATTAGAAAATAATTCAGTAATTGAACAATATTTAATTGGAACTTATTTTAATTTTAACTTTTTCTATTCGCCTATTGATGATGAACTAGAATTTTTAGGCATTGAAAGAAGGTTACAAACCAATATTCATGATTACACTACATCGATACCTGCAAAACAACAATTGGAAATGGATATAGAGCTGCAAAATATAGAAGTTGGTCACACGCCTGCCAGTATTCGAGAATCTTTGCTTGATAGTGTTTTTAAAATGGGAGAAAAGTTCGCACAAAGTACAAAAAAAGAATATCCTCCTGGGATAATAGGCCCTTTTTCGCTTCAAAGTGTTGTTACCCTTGATTTGAATATGATAGTTTATGATGTTTCTTTAAGAGTACCTGGAAATCCCATACTTGCTACAACCACACCATATACAAAATATAAATATGGCGAAACTTTTGGTGTAGGCAGGAGAATCGCAATGGAGATAAAAAAATCATTAGGTAGTTATAACAATGTAATTAAAATTGTAACATAAATTATGTCATATTTTCAGTTAATATTTTTACCATTTTTTAAGGTCGATATTTTTAATTTCCCTTATAAATAGCGATCATATTGGATAATTCAATGATATTGATACTTTAGTAAAAAATGTATTTTTCTAAAAAGTATTATATAAAAATGATATTTAGACATATTTTGATATACATCTACCACTATATACAAAGATACTACATGTATAATATAATTTGTTAATGATAAATATCTAGGGATGATCAGAGAGAATTCATGTTTATTTGAAGAAAGCAATCTATCCAAAGTCCAGCACGAGATGATAAATTTTATCAATAATACTAAAAATGATTTAAACATTATCTTTCCCCATCATATCAATGACATCTTGATAAATAATGATGTTATCAAGAATATACTATCTAAAAAATTGAATGATGATATAAATATAAAAATATTGTATCAATATAATGAAGATAACAAAAAAATTATCAAAAAAATTACGCCTTTTGTATCACTGAAAAGGTTGGAATTTTCTATTTCTTCCACTTATACATTTTTTTGTGATGGTTCTGATTATTTGGCTGTTGATTTAAATGATGAATCAACCAGAAACCAACCAAAAGAGTTTAAAAATGCAAATAACATAAATAATAAAAAGACATTTTCGAACGAAAGTAGTTCGATTTTTTACCTGCATTCCAACAATTATTTATTACTTTCTTCAATAGATTCTTTCTTTAAAGCACTATGGTTTCAAAAAGAAACGTTTGATAAGATGAAAAAAGAAAAATCACATTCAGAACTTTTGATAGATTTGATTACTCACGATATTGGAAATCATCACAGTATAGTGCAAGGTGGGCTAGATTTAATAACTGATTTAATCGAAGAAAATCTAAAGAATAGCAATAATAAAGCACATCATTCCACTATTCTCCCTGATAAATCTAAAGATAATCAGAGCGACCATGCATTAATTAGTTCTATTCACCCCATAAATGAAAAAAACGATCCATTATCACAATATGAATTTTATGATATGTTAAAGGATATCATGTCCTATGCATCAAAAATTCAATCCGCTCTTGATAGAAGCAATGATCTAGTTAGAAATATTATAAAATTAGAAAAGCTTTATAGACAAAAACAAGTATTCCTATATAAGAAGAATATAGTCACTTCAATGATAGAAGCTAAAGATCTTTTCTCAAATGAGGATTCCGATATGTATTCTAAATATCGTAATAAAAAAATCATACTAGACATCTCTATTCCTAAAAATTATAAAAATGAAGATATCAATATAATGGCTGATGAATTATTAAAAGAAATTTTTATCAATATATTTTCAAATTCGATAAAATATAGTGATAAATCTGATATCATATCGATAGAAATTACTATAGTTGAGTATGTTTTGTCAGACTGGAAATATTGGATGATCTCTATTTGTGATTCTGGAAATGGTATTTCAGATACATCAAAGGAAGATTTATTTGAAAGGTTTTATTCAAAGGCTAGTGGCACCGGAATGGGTCTTTCTATTGTAAGGGCTTTGGTTGAGAGATACGGAGGCAGAGTTTGGGCATCAGATAAAAATAAATCTTCTTATCAACACGGATTATGTATTGGAATGATTTTTCCATTCGTAGATTCTGTACAAAAATAGCAAAATCTGTCTTTTCAATGGAAGAAAATTTAGTATAAATCCAGCATAGTCTAAATTTTTCAATTAATCTAATCAACATAAAAAGAAATAGATAAAGATCAATATAGATATCAATCAATTATGTTTTTTCGTTTTTGAATTAGATTTATTGATTTTATATTGAGAAATATTCAAATTATAAATTATTTCAAGATGGGATGGTGAGATTCTTCCAAGTTTTTTAATTGTTCAGTAGTAAAAAACCGCTCAACATCAATTTTGTTGTACGCACATATTCCTGTTAATGGAAAATCAAATTTTTTAAGAGATATTTCATATTTTAATAGCTGATCTTCTAGACCATGTTTAAAAAATGCGGACATTTCTCCAAAAACTCTCAACCCCAATTTACCTCTTTTAGTTAATCGATCCAATAATTCTGCCCACAAAGCTTTAGTTCTTTGAATACTTGAAACTCCATCGGGGAAATACCATTCAGAAGTTGATTTGATGATCAAATCCCCTCTATCGATTAATTCCATAGTATTTTGAATTTCACATTCTTTTTCAAACCGATCAATTATTTCTTTTTTTGTTAGTTCATCAGTAATTATCATGGCTACTTCGTTTTGGAATATACCTTCTTTTAGAAAATTGAAGGCGTCTTCAAATTTTTCATTTTTATCATTATAGATTGCAAAAATGTGGTTACCAATTTCAACTTGTTTGAGCCTTTGTGTCATACAATAAATAGGTTTTTTGACTTTATTAGATTTATGATCGAATTTATTTATCCCAAAGATGCGAACATAATTTACTTGAAAATACACGTACCCTAAATATGTAAAATTTGAAACAGGAGTCATTTTTTTAGCAGACTATATAGTATTTAACCTTTTTATTATTTCTTATATTTTACATTATAACTTTACAATAGTATATTATAGATATAATAAAAATAGTCAAAATCCTTGTTATTATTATTCGCACATTTATTGTTCTAATGATTTTCAAATCATAGGAAAAAGCATGTTTTTATTATACATAAATGCCATCGTATTATAATGAATTGAAAGACATCTTTTTTTAATTTTCAAAGTTATGAAAATATACACTAGTATTACATTAAATTTACAACATATTTGAATTATATATCTTAAATTGCAATGTTTTTTCTTTTATCATCATTTAGAATATTAATTATTATATCTTTAAATTCAGGTAATTTCACGGGTTTTTGAACAATACTATCAATTTTAGATTCGTTAAATTCCAGATTATTTTCCAAGTCACAAATTTCAAATGCAGTAATTAAAATAATTTTAATTGTGTTGTTGATTCCTCTTATTTTATGGGCTAGTTGAAGTCCTGACATACCCGGCATTCTTAAATCAGTTATAACCATTGAATAATATTTTGGATTTAGTTTAAAGTAATCCAGAGCCAATACTGGATCTGTAAAATGTTTTGCATTCATACCTATTCTATCCAAATATTGTTGTAAAATAAATGCTATTTCATATTCGTCATCTACGATAATAATTTTATATGACGAATAATCCATTTTATCCAATTTATATCAAACATTATTTAAAAGTTTTATATATATTTTAATAGCTGCTCAATTAATGCGTTAGTATAAAAATCCATAATCAAATATAACCGATTGAATACATGCTTTTACACTTCTTTCCACCTATTACCAAAATAACCATCAAATCCTTGTTTTCCATCATATCACATTGTTCTTTCAATCATACTTTTTTCAACAGAAGGATCGAGATATTTTTACTCGAATTTACATGATTGTATATACCTAATACTACCATCAGTAGAACATGGATGTTTACCATATTCGACTACAAGTTCAAAAATAAATTATTTTATTACAAATATATTTCATTCTTTATATTTATCCAGATTTCTTTAATTTCATGTTCCATGGCAAATAATCAAATATATTTTGACCCAACTTTAATTACAATCTCATGCATCACATATTCAGATCTTCTTTTTCTGAGGATATTTTTATGATTGTACTTTTTAATTTAATTTCAATAAATAGATGTTTCTATTAAAGTATTTAGATAATCAATCCACCGTATTTCTTAAAAAAAAGACGAAAAAAAGATAACCCCATAATCAATATACTATAAATATGGTCTATTTCCGAGGTTCAAAAATGAAATAAACCTTTTTAATCTATAGGTCTTTCTCAAATCAAAAGCCTGAAATAGTATATAGGAATTTTTTTTATCACCTAAAGTCCAACATCAAAAATAGTAGACATTCGAAAATCCATTTGCCTTATGCACATTCATAACATACAGACGGCATTATTAAACAAATTTTATACTATTTTTTGTATAGAACATAACAAGAAATGTTGAAAATAGTAGATCTATTTATCTTTTGTGTTAATTAATAATTTATGAGCGCTTTCAGAGGCAATAATAATAACCGTTACAATTCAATAAATCAACGGGGAACCTAAATGAGTATTACACACAATGCAAATATAAAATCTCCAGAATTACAAGCTGTTCTCGTAGAATCAATTCTATTAGAGTGTACAGATAATAAATCATTATTTGACCTTTCATTAAAAATTCATGATAAAATGAGTATATCAGTATTTAACTTGAAAAAATATTTATTCTATATGATAGACTATGAACTTATTTCATATAATGGAGATAAACAAATTTTTGTTTTAGAAGACGCCGGAGACGAATTACTAGATAGAATCATAAATTTAAAACAAAGAAACATAGAAGACATAAAAAAGATAAAAATTACGTTTGAGTGTACAAAAAATATAAAATAACAATATCAAGAATCCTTTTAATTTAACAGATAAGTTTTATATACCATATTGAAGATTCTATGATATCTATGTTAATTTGGTCGGAAAAACAATCTTTAGAATATATATATAATCTACATCTTCAAATATAGAACGTATTATAGACCAAAGTTACTTAAAAATTCTTGTATAATTTTTGGTATTTTGCTAACTACCTAATAATAATTTATAAGTATATATGAATTTGTTAAAAAAATAGGATCGTGATTTCTAAAATAGGAAAACGTATTTATACATGTTTTTTATTCATATCGTTAGAGTATCATCTTTATTATTTTTCCAGCTTTAAAGATCCCCTGTTTATGAATATCTTATTAAGGTATGTTGCATATTCATAATTAATGACTGACGATTATAATAAAGATAAAAGAGAACTAAAAAGAGATGCACATGAAGCAGGAGATGCAGCACACGATACATTAGGTGATGCAAGTAACAAAATTCAAGCGGGCGCAAAAGCCGTTGCCAATAAAATAAAAGATCCAGGCAAAGATACTGGAGAAGAATATCAAAAGGAAAAAATAAAAGAAGAACTCGACTAATCCGTTATACCTCTTTTTAATTTTTAAAATTTTTTATATTATTAAAATATGTTGATAATTGATTTTACGAACGTTTAATCGGTATTACTAAGTAATATCTATGATCAATAACGATCGCATATTGTAAGATGTTAAGAAATAGAACATGTTAGATTATTATATCATATGATCGGTTAACTTATAGATTTTCTATGATGTTTCTAACTGGATTATAGTACGTTTTAAATACATTGCAATAGAAACATCATTTCTTAAACACCAAAATATGTTTACAAGGATTTACGCGTCATAGATGATAATTTTTTACCATTCAATAGAAAAATTATTAATATATCCATTATGAATAATAACACTTTTTGGATTTTTCATTTGGAATGGCTGTCAAAGTATTTTTGTAGCAATTAAAAATGGACATGATTGATATAAAACAAAAGTAAAAATCAAAGGAATATTGCAAGAGTAAGAATATTATTGAATGTCATTAACGATACTGCGATAAAAGTAGGTTCTGAATTAAGATGATTTTAATATATATAAAATGTATGGATAACGAATTTATGTCCACACAGTAAATGAACAAAATTGTTTGTACTTGTATATTATTTTTGCCGTTGTCAAATAAGCATAAATATATAGTATTTTAATATCTGTCAATATATTAATTATATTAGCATGTCGATTTCTAAAGATTGTCCATCATCTTCATCCCTCTTTGAGAAAAAGCATTATTGATAGAACATATAATTACGTAAAAGATAAAATAGAAGATTTTGATACCTGCTTTCATTACAAAAAGAACACATGTAATTGAAATCTCCAAACAATAGACCCACATTTTATTTATTATTTTAACAAAGAAATACTATAATAAATAAACAGCATTTGACATTAAAATATATCATAAATTTTATATAACTATATACACGTGGTAACACGATCCATAGATATACCAGTTAGCATATGTTTTCTAAACTACATCTCTTAACAAATAGTTTCTCATGTCAAGATTGAATCGTTTTGTTTTAAAATATATGGAAATCTTATTTTTTAGATCTGCAAAGGATGAATAATATTTCAAAACAAATAGATCTCC
Organism: uncultured Nitrososphaeraceae archaeon; assembly: GCA_963762475.1. Lineage (GTDB taxonomy): Archaea > Thermoproteota > Nitrososphaeria > Nitrososphaerales > Nitrososphaeraceae > Nitrosocosmicus. The sequence continues at coordinate 75,483 of CAVXKW010000015.1, read as the reverse complement.
TTTGGAGATATTCCATACTTCTTCCATTATCATGAATTCAGATGACGCAGTTGGAAGATATATAGGAATTAGTGTCTCTTTGTTATCTTCAAATACTTTAACACCTTCTTTGATTTGTAATGAGGTGATGCCTTATCCATAAACAAATAACATTTTTGAAATTTAGTATGTATTTTATCAAGATAATCAAGAAATGTATCACCATTGAATTTATCATACTGTGAATAGTTGCTTGCCCTCAAGACTAATGGCACCAAAAATACAGGAATGCTTATGTGAACCTGTTACTCTAGCTACAGGTCTTTTATTTTCATCAATCCAAACACGTCTTACCAAAGAATCGTAAAAGAAAAATGATTCGTCCAGTGATACTATAGTAAATTCATTTTCTTGTTGCTGCCCTTGCTGCTGCTGCTGCTGCTGCTGCTTATGCTTATCCACAAGTATCTGTTCTGTCTTTTTTTGAAATTATTTTTCTCTTCCAAAGACGCAGTATTAACATGTACTTTTCTTGGCACCTTCTGTTTAAAGCCCCATTTTCGAAGTATACGGTATATGTGGGTATAGTGATATTTTATACCGCTTTTCTTTATGATTAATTCTTCAACCTGCTTTGTAGTCCAACCTTGTTTGGAGCGGGGATAGTTCCTTTTTAATTTGGTAACTTGTTTCTTTAGATAGTTGAGACCGGGTCATAATTCAAATATATTTTCATACATGTCATATAGCTTAAAGTTAACCCTTGAGACATTATTTTGAGAACAACTGTTTCAAAGATTATCTTCTGATAGAATAAAGGAATCCATACTCTTTAACATTCTGTATATTATAGGTTGCATACCCTGGCCCACTGCAAAAAGGAAACGTGGCAGACCGTATGTATATTCTCCAACTGTAATTGTAAGATGTTTTATTGTAAGGATATGGTTTAGAATCAATTCCAACAATGCATTACATATTTTTCTTAACATGAATTGTTTGTATAACCATAAACTAGCAATAGCCTGCGGTCTTGTATCAATACCTAACAGGCGTACATTTGACAGGCGATTGAAGACCCTGTCTACGGATATCAAACAAAGGATATCAACAATGGGATACCTGTTTGTTACAGAAGGTATGATGGTAGATCCTTCTATAACATCAGTAGACAGCACTCTTTTAAAAGCAAAAGGTCCTGTATGGCATAAATCATCCATGAAGAAAGGTATAGTACCATGTCCTGGAATTGACACGGATGCAAGGTGGAATTATAGTCATACCAAGAAATGGATATTTGGATACAAACTACATCTAACATGTACAACAACAGGCAAGATTATAGTACCTCTAACAGCTGATGTAACTACTGCTAATATACAGGATAACCAGATGTACGTTTCTTTAACTTCAGCATCTACCATATTCTCTTTACCCCATCTATTATACATGATAGCTGATCCCGGCTATGACGATAAGGATTGTATGAATACAGCAAGAAGGTATTAGGAATAGATTTGGTTTGTCCCCTAGAAAGATACGAAAGTACTTCCAAAAAGAGGCTTGAACTTGTATGCTTTTATCAATCGGTTTTGGGGCAGTCTATCTACAGCCGAAGAAGAATATCGATAGAGCCATTGATAGAACATATAAAATCAGTCTTTAGGATAGACTCATCACATGCACGAGGATATCATGCGGTATCTGCAACTGTACTTTTGTCTGTTTTATTATATCAAATAATGATATACTATAACTGTAAAACTGAGAAAATAAATCCAAAATCAATAAAATATATGCTTGGAACTGGCTGATGAAATGGAATTTCTGATAAGTATGAGTATCGAATTATGACCAAGCCTCAGATAGTTCAGGCGGTCTACCGGTTTTTATTCTATCTTTTAATCCTCCTAAACCTTCTTTATCATATCTTTTTAACAATCAAAAGCCCACGGATTGCTTCTATTCATTTCATTTACAACACGAAATGGAATTTGTTTATCTTCTATTACCTTGATAATTAGAAGTAGTCTTTCCTTTACTTTTGGATCATTTTCTTTTTTGTACAAATTAACCAATTTGGATTTGGGCAATGATGCCATTGATTATATATAGAATAATACAAGGATCTAGATAGCTTTTATGTTTTATGATAATTATTATGATATATTGTTTAGCATATTTATGCTAATTGGTATAGTATGTGTAACTTATCGAAAATATTTAATTATTGATCTTTATAATTTCATGCAAATGATAGATAACAAATTATCACTTGTTACTATACGTGATATAAACCCTTCTTGTTCCAACAAATTGGATCAAATAATAGATAAATTAAACAAGTTAAATATAAAATATAATTTAAGCATAGTTCCAAACTTTAATAAAAAACATAATTTAAAGGATAACACAGATTTCTGTAACAAAATATTGACTTTGTTAGATCAACGATTAGAAAATATAGAAATTACATTGCATGGATTGCATCATGAAATAGATAGAAAAATAGTAAGATTTTGATTCACAATCGAAAGAAGAAGAAGTAAAAGAAATAAAACAAGCTCTTGAGATTTTATCTGCCGTTAATCTCCACAAACCGTTAACATTTATACCACCGACATGGTATTTGAGCCGTCAAGCTATAGAAACATTAAGAGATTTTGAATTTGATGTTGCAGATCTGAGATCGGGTATAGAATTTATAAAAAAAGGAAAAAAATTCCTTATGTCTCCAGTTATGAATTGGGATTCACAAGATAATAAAGAAAAGAATAGACAGATGATAGAACAAAATAAAAGAGAATTTTATGAGCACCTGTTTAATGACGGACAATCATACGGTATTTTCAGAATGGCCATTCATCCTCCACATGATCCCTACCAAGCACTAGATGATCAGATTAAAATGATAAAACATCTCAAAGAAAAGCAATCATAGGAGTTTATTAACTATTCTGATCTGGTGTCTATCTCCAAACCTAAATAATAGAACCACATATCTATTTATGATATACAGCTTATTTTCTCTACAAAGAAAATAATGATATTTATATTGCTATACAAAAATATGGAAAATTTATATTAAACCTATACAAAAATTATACTTTTATAAATGGCAATACCATACAATTGGGCTCCTCAGTAGACCCAAAATTCATTTTGTAAAAATTTTAAATTGTAATGAGCATTCAAAAATTTGGTTTGTACATCGAAACCTAAATTCATTTTGCCAAAATTATTTTTTAATTTGCCTGTATAATTAAATTTCTTTAAATAAAAATAAGTATCAATTCTTTAACTTTACAGAACATATAATAAATACTAAACCAAATTAATTCTCAACCATCCTTTGATGTATTAACAGTTTTCTGAATCAATAATATAATGAATTTTTTCTCTACAACTCATTTATTTTGAAAAGAAAGAATATGTATGATAGTATGCGACACCTCAAAAGACGTCCTTTCTTAAACCTCAAAATCAGGTTCCATTCTTGTATGCATTGTCTAACATTACGGATCAACTAAAAGCAATAAATTATTGTGACATTATTTAAAAATTACTTGTGAATTTATAAATGGTATAAATATGAAATAATTCTTAACCTATTTTTATTATTATTTATTTCCTTTAATTTGGCATCTTTAGTTTATACATTAGAACTAAAGATAATCTTTATTTTACCACATCCAATTAGATAATTGCATGCGACCCAATTCACAAAATTTTTAGAATACGTTAGATAATGGTTGTAAAAAGGCAAAATTATGAATCAAAGCAGTTATAAAATTGCAGTATAATGTAAGAGAAATAAGTATCTAATCTTTTATTATATTATTGTTCTTAATATTATTACTATCATATGACTCATCAAAATCTAAAAGAAAAATGTAATTATAGACAAATACATGAAGAAATGGAAGAGAGTATAACAATTTCGCTGAAAGAATACAAGGAATTACATCAAGTCAAGGAGCAACTACAAAACTTAAAATCTCAAATGTTAGAGCATTGTGACATATTAGGTGGAGTATTTATTCAGCTAATAACTGATAACTATAATACTAAACACCAGATAAGAAATAATAGTTCAGAATATTAGACAGTATTACTCAACCTTTTTTATAGAATTATCAATATTGTCAAGGAAAAAATTACGTATAAAAAAATAAACGATGGTTATATAATGATGAATCAAAACTTTTTCTGATTTGTTAAGATCCTATTTTATACAGTAGTTCTTATTATTTGACCGCAATCTAATATTCAATAAAGTCAAGGAAAAAGAGATTTTCATATTATTAATTGTATATAATATAACTTATTAGAAAAAGAGGCTCTGCGAATTTAAAGAAATTTCTTAATGAGTATTACAGCACTAATACAAAATAGCCCTACAATCTTAAGAAAGATATAGATATTTTGTGCTCAAAATAGGTTTTATCATATTTGAGTTAAATCAAATTTCGAAATAAATTAAAAACATTGGAAAACTGTCAAGTTAAAAGCCGATTATACATATCGATAAAAAGTTAGTCATTTAACTAATATGATTAATTTAATTTTTCCTTGATTGAATTCTCTATGACTGCAAATAATTCTTTTAATTTTTCAATAGATTTTCCTCCACCTTGACCAAAGTGGGGCGATCCACCACCAGATCCATTTAGCATCGTAGAAACTGTTTTAGCAAGACTTCCTGCGTAGATGATTTTTGACGAATTTTTTCCACAGTATGTTATAACCCTTGCAGAATTTTTATTATTTATGATTGATACATAAATTAAATTAGAGTTTGATTGCGCCGCATTTTCACCAATCATCAAATGAAATTCCTCATCAAGTTCTTCTTCTATCACATAATATAGTTGAATGAATTTGGCTTCACTAGAATTTGATTTTAATGTGATTGAGTTATTATAAACATATTGAGTATATACATTTGATATATTCTTGATCATATTCTTAATTTTTTTCTTTGATTTTTCAAATTCATCTAAATTTTTTGAAAAAGATTCTAGAATTTTTTCTCGACTGGTGCCCAAACTATTTATTATAAATTGTAATTGATCGTCTTGTTTTTGAACATATTCAAGTGCATTCTGACCGGATACAAATTCAATTCTTACAACACCATCTTGAATTCTTTCTGTTTTTAATATCTTGATAAACCCGATTTCACCCGTATTAAAGACATGTGTTCCACCACATGCTTCTATATCTAAATCTCCTATGTTTACTATTCGAATATTATTTACAGGAACAACTCCACCTTGATATATTCTAAAACCATAGTTTTGTTCTGCGATTCCTCTATCAAAAGTATTGATATATACAGGTAAATTTTTTTCGATTATTTCATTTGCTCTTTTTTCTATTTTTTGAATCTCAGCCCTGTTTAATGCAGAATGATGAGTTATATCTAGCCTAGCATAGTGTTCCTCTTTAAATGCAGAATTTTGCCAAACCCAAGAACCTAGTATATTTTTAGATGACTGATTTATAATATGTGTAGACGTGTGATTCTTTGTTATTGCAATACGGCGTTCTCTTTCCACTACACAATTAACTATATCACCTTCTTCGAATAACGCGCTATCAATTACATGATGAAATACAATATCTTTAATTTTTATAACGTTATCGACTTTGGATGCACCAATATATCCATAATCTGGTTCTTGGCCTCCACCTCTTGGATAGAAACACGTTTTATCCAATATTATTAGATTGCCATTTATTTTTTTTATTATCTTAGATTCAAAAACGAACTTTGTTGGATCATGATAATAAATTAAGTTTGTCTTAGTCAGAGAATCCAAGTCCAAATCGTCAGGAATTTTAATTTCATTTTTAACTTTTTTAGTTAGGTGAATTGATGAATGCAGGTCTGATAATTTTGTGTAAAAATTAGGCGGAACAGAATTTAATAAACCCGTTTCTACTAGATAATCTGGCGTTATTCCATCTGATTCATATAATCTTATTAAATCATTCATTTCCAGTTTATTATTTTCTTTTTTTATTTTTGCGGATATAGTATGGATTCTACTTTGAGTTTCATCAAATCTTCTTGACTCGATATCTAAAATGGTAAATATATCATTTCGGAAATCATTTAATTCAGGATATAATGTTTGTAATTGATCGATATGCATATCAACGATATCTGAAATTTTAATATTAAATCCTAGTTTTTTAAGTAATGATAATGAACGTCTTAATAATACTCTAAGATTATACCCCCCACCTACATTTGATGGCAACGAACCGTCACTTATTGCAAATACTAGTGTCTTGGTATGATCAACAATTGTAAATAACGATTCATATGGAGTGATTATCTTTTGTAATTTTTCGTAATCTATGTTTAATTCTCGGGCAATTTGATTTTTAATTATATCGATATCTATATTAGTATCAAGTTTCGATGATATGTTACTAAAATATTTTGCAAGCAACTGTGAATTATAGTTATTTTTATCTAAAGATGAAAAATTCTCTAAACCTAAAATATTATAAATGTTCTTTAAAACAGGCTCAAATGTACAATCATAGCTTGTGGATGTCCCATTTGTAATCCATGAGAATCTTTCCAATCCCGCGCCCATATCGATTATTTTATTTTTCATTACATGGTAATTTTTTTCTGAACCTTCAAATTCAGTAAAAACGGCGTTGCCCAATTCTAAGCCTCGCACAAAATACTCTAATGAGCATCCAAAAGCACCGGCACCAAGCCATACATCCTCGACAAAAGTTATTTCATTAGGTGATATTCCAAATACATCAACAAGTAAACCAAAATCTAAATCTATGCAACGATCTTTCCAATATCCGCCATCCTTGTCTGCATTGCAAGTCTGTCCAATCATACAAAATGATGTGTAATGTCTTCCACTTGTTCCCACGTTTTCCACATCATTAAATCTAAGACACATTTGTGGAACGACAAGTGGATTATGAGGTAATTCAAAAACAACTTTGTTTTCAGCTATTCTTTGAAAGTCTACAATGGATGCAATAGTATAATAAAGATCTTCTCTCCATCTACATACGACAGGATATCTGTTTACTATTTTATGACCATTTTTTTCAAAATATTTTTTTATTTCTTCCCATGATTGAATATAGCCTAATCTTTTTGATGTAGGTGGATTTCCAATAAAAGAATAGTTTTCATGATCTGGACAACAGGATCTGTGAGAAAGAGACCAATAAAACTTTCCACAAATATTGCAAGATTGTCTTATGAAACCTAATCTTTCAAATAGTGATACCTTATAGAATTTTTCATAATCTGACGAAAAAATGTTTAGAATTTCAGATTTATCCAATTAAAAACTATCTGTAATTAGGTTATTAATGCTTTTAATAGTCTTATCTAACCGATAATTTTTCTACTTAGCCAACGAATCATTGATAAACTTTAGATAGGTTTCTTTTGGAGCAGCACCAACAGTTCGATTTATTTCCTTACCTTTATTAAAAACCATTAGAGATGGAATTGATTGAACACCATATTTCATTGCAATGTCTTGGTTTTCATCTACGTTTAATTTTACGACTTTAATTTTGTCTGAGTGTGTTTGTGCAATTTGTTCAACTACTGGGCCCACCATTCTACAAGGACCACACCATTCTGCCCAAAAATCTACGAACACCGGTTTTTCTGATTTCAGAACTTCAGATTCCCAGTTACCAGACGATACGTGAAGTACGTTTTCATTGCCCATATATATATAATTATCAACAACGTATTTGAACATTTGTAGTATAAGTCTATTATTAATTAATATTAAGAATGCAAATACTGAATATTAAAGTTAGTAAATTGTTTTTATTTTTGAAAGATTAATAAAATATTATAAAAAAATAGATATATAAAAATTTTAACAAAAGATATATTTTGATAAAAATTTGATTTTATTGTATTTAGATTGATAGAAGACGATGTTACAATTACTGAACAAGATCTTGAAAATTGGCGAAGGACTCATTATTCTTTTCAAATAAATTCTTCTCAAGTAAATCAAACAATTATAATCATGGGTTGGATATCATCAAAACGTGATCATGGAAATGTTTTATTTGTTCAATTAAGGGACAATTTTGGTGATATACAAGTTGTTGTAAAAAAAGGCTCGATTGAAAGTAAAAATTTTGATATTTTAAAAATTTTGAAAGAACATTCATCTATTGCAATAAAAGGTAAAGTCGTGGGTCAAAAAAAATCTGCTGATAGTGTAGAAATTATTCCTGAAGAAATTAAAGTTTTATCCATATCTACAAAGACATCTCCTTTTTTAACCCAAGCAATTTCTTCAATTGGTATTGATACCCGTCTTGAAATAAGGGCTCTTGATTTAAGAAGAAACTATTTGCAAAATATTTTTAAAATACGATTTACTCTCTTAAATTCGATCAGGGAATTCCTTGTAGCAAATTATTTTATAGAAGTAAATACCCCAAAAATGATCGCAACTGCCACCGAAGGAGGCTCTGCGCTTTTTCCCATCTTTTATTATAATAAAGAGGCTTTTCTTGCCCAGAGTCCTCAGTTATATAAGGAACAATTAACGATGGCATTTGAAAATGTATTTGAAATAGCTCCAATTTTTAGAGCAGAACCTTCAAGAACAAATAGACACCTCTCTGAAGCTATTTCAATAGATGTTGAAAAGGCATTCGTAAATTATAACGATGTAATGGAATTACTTGATGGACTCGTATATTTCGTAGTAAATAAAATAAAAGAGAAGAACCAATTAGAAATAAATAATTTAGGAATAGAATTACCAGATATAAAAATTCCATTTCCAAGATACAATTATTCTGATTTGATAGATAAATTACAAAAAAGTCACAAGTATATAAGATGGGGTGACGATATCTCTCCTAAAATTTTAAAGGATATTGTAGGTGAAAATTTTTACTATATTACAGATTGGCCTTTATCAACAAAACCATTTTACGTGAAACCTAAAAATACACATCCCGATGATAATGATCCTTTGGAATCTAATCCTGAAGAAAACGGAAATCAACTTCCAGACAAAGATCAGGAAAAAGATGGCACTCGAATATTGAGTGAATCTTTTGATTTGATGTACGGAACTTTAGAATTGTCCTCTGGAAGTACTCGTATTCATAATAAAAATACACTATTAAATAGAATGAAAAAGAAGGGATTAAACTCTGTTGCTTTTGACTATCATTTAAGAGTATTTGATTATGGTGTTCCCCCTCATGCGGGATTTGGATTGGGATTGGAAAGATTTGTTATGGCTTTATTAAAAATTGAGAATATTCGGGATGCAACTTTTTACCCTAGAGATATTGATAGGCTAACACCATGAATTAAAGTCTACCTTAAAAATTGCATATCTTATTTTGATTTTTGTAAATACCTTTTAATATCATAATCAAAACAAAAAAAATTTTAACTACAAAATAGAAAAGAATGAATTTTAGATTTTATATAATAACATACAAATTAAGTCATTAATTCTATGACACTTAATATCTACCTAACAAAATCAAAAAACAAGTCTCCAACTCTTAAATAATCAATAGAAATATTCAGAATTTTTGATCTTAATTTTGATATCATTAAAATCAATTGTTTCCCTAACATAGGATTTTCTAAAATATAGATAGTCATTAGATCTTTTGCACAATTACGTCCAAACAGCTTTATGACTATCAGTTTATCATTAACCTGTTCTCTCTTTGCTTTCATACAAGAGGCTACTATCCAACAAACCATTACTTTTTAAATCATTCACTGGCTTGACAGTAAAAGAATTTGATGAGATTTACAATGAGATAACAGAAAGATATCATAAACATGAAATACAACGATTATCTAAAAGAAAATATCGAAAAAGAGACATAGGTGCCGTAGGCAGACATTTCACGTTAGATACAATAGATAGATTCCTGATGATTTTAGTTTACTACCGTCTTTACATAACTTACACATTAGCTGGCTTTCTATTTGGTTTGGATCAGAGTAACGTCTGTAGAGATATTCAAAAGATTGAAAGTCTGATAAGACAATGTGTACCAATTCCATAGAAGACATACAGTATAACAAAGAGGCTAAAAACGCCAGAGGAAGTAGAAAAATATTATCTTGGATTTATGGCTTTTATAGATTGTACCGAACAACAGATACCAAGACCTATCGATAATAAAAGACTTGATGCATACTATTCAGGTAAAAAGAAAAGACATACTGTAAAGACACAGATTATGGTTAACAATCGTGGTTTTATTATTCATAAAACAAGATATAAGAAAGGACGAAGGCATGATTATGATGTTTATAAAGAGAATCATATTAGTACTCCCAAAGATGTTCTAAATGGATTTGACCTTGGATATTTAGGTGTAGAAAAGGATTTCCCAGAACAAATGTCATCCATACCTATCAGAAAGAAGAGACAACAACATTTATCACAGCAAGAATGAGAACGCAACAAAAGTCATTCCATAAAGAGAATAGTGATATAGCATACTATTTGTCGATTGAAAAAATATAGGATACTTGCAGATGTATTTAGGAACAAATTGAAAAAGTACAATAAAGTGTCAGATATAGTTGCAGGTTTGGTAAACTATAAAATAATGACCATGCATCGGTAGAAGAAAATATAATATCATACTAGAAAAAGTAGATTGTTTTTAATTATGCAAGAGATCTACTAACTGCTTTTCTTATTTCTTGCTCGTCTTTGAATGTAGAATTGTTGATTGTCTGCCTTTGTACCCGCAGTCATCTAACTTCAATTAAGTTGAGCTCGGGCGATTTTACAGGCAGAAAAACTCATTTTATTCTTGGACAATCCTTTGCTAACATTTCTTTTACTTTCTTTGATTTATATGCTGAAAGATTATCAAGTACAAGAAATATATTTTGGATATTTTTACCGTACCTTTTTACTACTCTTTTTAGAAAATCGATAACCTGTAATCCGTTCTTGTGTTTTTCCTTTACTCTTGCTGGATTACTTGATGAACAAAGGATATTGCAATAGAGCCTTCACCTACTGCAGATGCAACACGTTTGATACTGTTGCTACGTACATCCCCCACAGCAAAAACTCCCGGTAAACTAGTTTCTAACAAGTATGGGAGACGATTTAAAGACCAATGTGCAATACTCAACTCTTCTGATGAAATGTTAGAACCGGTTTTTATGAAACCTTTACTATCTAGTGCAATACAGTTATTGAGCCATCGGGTATTTGGATCAGCACCAGTCATTATGAAGACATGAGAAATATCACGTTGCTCCATTTGCCCTGTTTGTCTATTTTGCCAGCGAATGGATTTAAGATGATTATTGGCTCCTTCAAGTGCAACAATCTCTGTATATATCTTGACAATAATCTTGGGATTTTCTTCTATCCTTCTTACAAGATACCGTGACATACTGTGGGCTAAACCCGCTGATCTGATAAGCATATAAACGCGCTTTGTAACACCTGCAAGAAATACTGCAGCTTGACCTGCAGAGTTTCCCCCTCCAATCACAACCACCTCCTCTTCATCTCCTTTGCATAATTGTGCTTCTACAGAGGTAGCACCATAATAGATTCCTGCTCCTTCAAAATGCGACAAGTTTTCCACTGATGGTCTTCTATATTCAGCTCCTGTTGCAATCATTATAGTATGTGCAGGAATTTTAGATCCATTGTCCACTTCTACAACATATGGTTTACTATTACATGCAAGTCGAATGGACCTTCCTATTAGCATCTCTGCACCAAACTTTTGTGCTTGGGTATATGCCCTTGCTGCTAGCTCACGCCCGGAGATGCCGGTTGGAAATCCCAAGTAATTTTCTATTTTTGAGCTTAAACCTGCCTGACCGCCTGGAGAGTTAGTTTCTAAAACTAGTACGTCAAGTCCCTCGGAAGCACCATATACTGCTGCAGCCAAACCCGAAGGACCTGCACCGATAATGATAATATCTCGAACCTTTATTTGATTTATGGATTCATTAAAACCAAAACAGTGTGCTATCTGTTGATTAGTGGGATTTTTAAGTATGATTTGACCTTGACAGATTACTACAGGAATATCCTCAGATAAGATATGAAAACTATCCAAGAGGTTCTGAATATCAGAATCTTGTTCAAGGTCCATGTAAGAATATGGATGTCCATTTCGTATCAGAAAATCTTTAATTCTTAGTGTATCTGCAGAATATTTCGATCCAATAAGAACAGCATCGCCAATTTCTGCCGCCATAAGTTCCATTCTTCGAAGTATAAAAGCTCTCATTATGATATCTCCAAGCTCAGTATCGGTCTGTACCAGGTCCATCATACGCTGGCGATCTAATTCAATAACCTCGCTAGGCTTGATAGCGCGCATTCGAACAATGGTTCTACGCCCTGATAACATGTTAACATCCCCTGTAAATTCTCCAGGTCCATGAACTGTAATAAGAGTATCAGATATGAGAGAGGGCTGTACAATCTCTATTTCACCCGACACTATTACAAAAAATGGTACAATGCTTTCCCAGTGTTCAACAAGCACTTCTGCAGGCTGAACTATACGCACGTGTCCAAACGCTGCAATACGACTAATCTGTGCTCGTGTTAATTTAGGAAATATTTTATCAACATGAGATCTAGTTAAAGGAATTCCTCTGCGAGTATTGCTCATGTATTTCTAAAGTCATTGATATTCAAATCATTTCCTACCGTATATTGCAAAAATATTTTAACTTGTTAGATCTTAAATAATTAAATACCTACCAAAATTTTATAGATTCTCTAACATATTTTGTAATATTTTTATTTTAATTTGTTAGTCCTGGTTAAAGCATATCAGTTTTTTATGTATTTAAATATACTAATTAAGAAAGGATTTAATATATGAACGTAAAAGTGAACATGAGATCCGTTTGATTTTGCTTTTCTGGAATGCTTTTAGCAAACAGTATCTCGAGAATTCACTCTATTTTTGGATGTAGAAATAATTGAACTAGAATAAAATAATAAAAGTGCTGACTTGGTTTCAAAGGCTCTAAAGCTAAGAAATTGATAATTATTTTTAATTAAAGAAATTTGGTTAGGGATTATTTTAAAAAATAATTTTGACAAAATGAATCTAAATTTCCATATACAAAGCAAATTTTTGATAGACCAATACAATTTAAATGTTTTACAAAATGGATTTTTGGTCTTAACTTTAGAGCCGTTATAAATAAAAATATCTAGTTTTTGTCAAGATGAGTAATGTGAAACATAAAAATGATAATAGATGGATGACAAAAATAATATGTGCTATATCTTGCATAATTAGGGGCGATCTATAATATTTCAACGGATTTTTTTATTTTAATTGTGATAATTATGGTTCAATATTCTGTAGTCTATCCGCCTATTTTTATATCTCATATTCTGTTGTATTTTCATCGCTTATTTCTAAATACTTGTTTAATATCCTACACTTTTTCAATTTGTAAATTGTATTCTTTATCCCTATTCTTATTTTAGAATAACTTTTGTTATATTCTATTACTTTTTTTTGGAATTATGTTCATTTCTCTTCTTTCTATTATGTATGGAAATCAGTTATTCTGTGAAATCAGTTTCTACACCATGATGTCCAAGATCAAATACATTTACAACCTTGTTGGGAGTATCATGATGATTCCTACTGTAAATATCCTAGTCGTGTTTTAGTCCTTTCTTCTGTAACTTTATGAATGAGATCGTGGTTGCTAATCATAAACTGTGTCTTTACAGTATGTCTTTCCTTCTTGATGGAATAAAATATCTTTTCTATTTTCATCTGCCGATTTTGGTATCTGCCGCTAAGTATGATCTATGAATACAAAAAATCTTTGAAAATATTGTTCCATTTCCTCAGGTGTTTTCGTCCTCTTCGTAGTTTTTTAAATTTGTATTGAATTGGTGTAGATGCTTTCTATTGTCAATCCTTCTATCTTTTGAATATCTCTACAAATGTTACTTTGATTTAAAATCAAAAATTCTATCTAATGTAAGTTGTATATAGGCGATAGTAAACCAAAAGCATGAGAAATTCATTTTTTACATCTAGTTTAAATGATCCATTTCCATAAGTCTTCGTTCTCTATTTTTACCATCTATATTTTTAGAAAAGTATGTATCTTATTTTTCATATTTCTTTACTATCTATATTGTAAATATTTTCAAAAACTTGTAATGAAAGTCCAATAAACGATTTAAACGGTAGTGGCTTTTTGGACCTCCTGTAATAAGAGAACAATGAAAGGACATGAATTTGATAAATTATTGATCATATGCCTGTTTGTTTCAATTATGTAAGATCTAGAATAAACCCAACGGAAATATCGAAGATAGATTTATCTATTTACTCTGCTTTGGATTCTGATCAATAACTCAGAGGTGTTTCAAAGCAATCCGATAAAATAGAAAATTTATATGAAAATCGATTCATTACTCTTTTATCGAGTTTCTACAAGTGGCAAACCATTCATAATCTATAAAATATAGTTATTGATAAAATTAAATTTTTTCAAATTTTTAAGACAGCATAAGTCGAAGACTTTTTATGATCTTAAAACATATCCCATTAATTTTTTGGTCTTAAGGCTCTCCTAAACATAATACCAACAAGAGGATTGACAATATATGGTATTGTATATTTTATCCAAACAATAATTCGCATATAAAATGGCACTATTATTTCCAACCGTGAAGAAGTAGCAGCCTTAAGAATTGCATGTGATACGGTTTTTGGGTCTAACATAAATTTGGATCTATTCCAAAATCTTTTTTTATTGCCAAATGATTCGTGATTAAAAAAATTTGTTTTTACACCTATTGGACTTACTACCGTTATATCTATACCTGTGCCGTGTAATTCGTGCTGTAATGACTCTGAAAAGCCAAGCATTGCAAACTTGGATGCACAATAAGCGGCCAGCCCTGGAACTCCAAAACTGGCCGCAACAGATGCCACATTTACAATATGTCCAGACCCAAAAGAAATCATTGAATTCAAAAATAATTTTGTACAATAAACCATGCCCAAATAATTTGTAAACATTATTGACTCAATTTCTTCAATACTCTGATCTTTGATTTTTCCGTATATTCCAAAACCTGCGTTGTTTACTAAAATATCAATATGTTCAATTTTCTCAAGTAGGTATTCTCCCATTTTTTCTACTTCGATTTTTTTTGATATGTCACAAGAATATGCAATAATTTCAGATGTATAATTTTTTCTCAAGTCTTTCTCAAGTTCTTCCAAATTAGATTTAGTCCGAGATACTATTATAATGGTTTGAGCATCATTTTTTGCGAAATCAAAAGCCGTCTGTCTGCCAATTCCAGAAGATGCCCCAGTAATTAAAACCACTTTTCCTTTAAAATTCTTTTTAACCATTTCTTCTTTTTTATTCAAATGATTACAACAGAGCCGAATGACATAATTATTCTTTCTATGTGTTTGAAATGAGAAAAATGTTCATACTTATATGCCAGAATAAAAATTAAATATCTACTTTAATTTAGTAGGTTATCCAACTAAATCTCTATATTGATTTTAGTTTTACATATTGATAGTAACCTTCTTAAATAAAATATTGTGATAAAACCAAACAAGACATTAATAAAATTGATTCATTTTGATACATATGATTTGCTTGAGTAACTCAAATCAAATTAAAATATATACAAATATGCCAAGAGTTATGCCATATAATAAATGACCACAAATACTGATAATCATTGGGCCTTTTCCTAAAGGATGACCAATTATTGATAATCCTGTAATTGGCTTATGGATTGGATAAAGAGTCAGTAACCACAATACAATTCCATATATTATTCCAAGTATGATGGAGAAAAGAATATCTTGTTTAAAGATTGATTTAAAAAATATAAAAACAAACGGAAAAACTATTGCAGCTAGTGAACCATTAATAATATGTAACAAAAATATTCCAAAATAATTGGTTTTATTGTATTTTATTTTCCTAATTTTCTCTATTGATTTTGATACTAGAACTTCATTTTCATGCCATTCGAGAATTCCAGTAATGCCCCAATATTTCCAAAATAAAATTTCAAATAGTGTCATTACTATAGTAGATAATAAACCAGCTATTAGTCCATCGTAAACTATCTCCATCAATTTATATTTTGTTTGGAGCAATTTCTAATATACATATTTAACAAACAAGAAATTAATAGGTCTAGCATTATTTCAATCTATAAAAAATTCATTTATTTATAAATAATAGTTGAAATATGGATCTAAAGATATTATTTCTTTATTATGTTGATCGATGGATATATTTAGCCGTTGTTTGACGTGATTAAAGTTATACTTGTTCTTTTTGCTAGGAAAATAATTATCAAACCCATCTATATTATTTTTTACATACTGCATAGTTCTTTTAATAATATTTTCAAAAAATGACTGAAGAGAAAGTTTAAGGAAACAATCTGCTCATAAATTCCATGTATCGCCATTTAACTAAGAAACAGAATGTTTTCCTTATTTTTATATGTGAAGCGAAGAATTCGTTCGGCTTTTATTGTAATTTGTTTTTTCTAATTGAAACGAAAGAATTTTTAGATTCTTTAGTTCGATGATTATTTCAATCCATATCAATTTATAGACCATCCTAAAATCATTTTTCTGTAGATGATCATACTCTATGAGATCTGTGCCAATCCTGAATAGTTTTCTGACTTTTTCTCATGCCTTGTTAACGGTTTCCTGAATCTGTTGTGTCATAATTTGTTCTCTCTATAACCTAACTTTTTGCAGAATACTTTTTCTGATTGAGTAGCGTTGTGTTATTTACTTACCTCTTCTTCCAATTTTTCTTCAGTGACATTTGTATTACATATCCTCGATTGATTTTTACTTGCTCTTCAGGTTTGGAATTATATGCCTTATCTAAACATATATCTTAAAGTTTTCTTCTTGTTTTAGTTTTATATGGTGATTGGTCGTTTACAACTACATTATCAAATGCACTTGTTACTGGTTTGATGTCATATATGTTTGCTGAAGCCATAACTGCAGATAACATGATCCTTTTTTACCTGTTAAAATATGTCTTTTTGTGTCAATCTTGATTCTATCGGTGGGATTATTTCCAGTCATCGTCTCCAAAAGGCGATTTTATGGATTTACTATCGATAAATTGTCATGTCAAGTTGATACAATACGGCCATCATGGATTTTTCAGTAAACTTATCCATCATTTTTTCGAATATATTTAGGATATTCCATTCCTGAAACCTATAATGATCAGTAGAACTCAGTCCGTATTCTTTGGATAACATATTCCATTGACATCCTGTTCTCTGTACATGGAGAATGCCATCAATCACTTTCCTGTGTGGACCAATTGGTTGGGTAACTGTTCTGAGAGATTTCTCCTTTTGGAATATGTTTTAATCTTCTTATAATACATCAGGAATCTTGAATATAGTAGGATGTTTATTTTTTCTCCTTTTTTCTTTTCCTTCTTTGAATGCGGAACACAGTTTAACAAAAGATGAAAAAAACTATAATCCTATCGATTTTTGAGATGTGCTCAGTACAAATATGATTTAATTCCAATTATTTTTGTAGCTATTATATTTCCAATATGAATACAAGAAATGGTTGTCGAATCTATGTGTTTTCCATTAAAACGAGATTCTGTAATTCCATTCATTGTAAGATTTTATTCATTAAATCTAATTTTATGTTGTATTGATTCTGTTATCTATTATTAGAGATATTTACTTTCGAGAAATTTATTCTTCTTATCCGTAAAACAAATATAAAATTAGACTATTCTCCAAGATGCATTGTGATATTGCGGTGCTTTGTTGCATGATTATTTTAAATCGTTTTTTGTTAACGTCTTTATGTTAAGGATGTAACGCAAACAGTCATAATTTAATTAGTTTTGCTATGAATGACGTAAAGTTTTAACTGTATTTCGAATCATGCAACAAAGCAATATTGCGGTTCAAATAATTATCACTTTTTAGTTTAAATTGAATTCGCAATATTACAATTTTTAGACTATATATTCTATAATTCTTCTAATTGTTAAATTGTATAATGTTTCGCTTACTTTCATATACTCTAGAATTAATAATTTTCTACTCCAACTCAAATAATCGATATTGGAATAGAATTTAACAAGTTTATTTCTTTTAGTTGAAGATAAGAACAATTTAATGATGATAACGCATTATGTTGAAGTAATTGGTATATTATTAAATATGTGGCTATTTTTTAGTTTCATCTTGATTTTCTAACTTTTTTTGTAATTTTTCAGTCTTTTCTGAGATTGAGCGCAAAGTGGCGTCATGATTTTTATCCAACGTTTCAATTCTTTCTAATATTTTAATATGTAATTGTTCTAAATCTGTGATTTTATTTAATGTTTCATCTTGTATTTTTGCAGTTTTATTTTGTCTGTTATAAACCCACCAAGTTATTACGCCGCCTATTATTGCACCTATTATGACACCTAAATAAGTACTGGAAGCATTAGTCATATCTTGACAATCTTTAGTTATTTCAGGCATGCATCCCCACAATGCTGCCATTATTTGATATATCATTTGTTTACATAAATAATTGTTATATTTTTGCTTTAAAATTTTATTAGATGTAGGTCTTTAATAATTAAAAACAACCTATGCTACACTATGATTTTTTGTATATGTTCTGATGATGATAGTTCATTATTCTGTAGTCTCCATGGTATACCAGTTATCATAAATACGCTAACCTAAAACTTCACAAATATGGAGAAAAAATATCGGATTACGTTAGCATACATTTGCTAAATGGTATTAGATACTATATAATATATCAATTGTAATCCTATTTTTGAATATGTCGTTTATTATCGCATTTTTATTTGACAAATGGTGTAGTCTATCTCTATTCTATTTTCAGAATGATTTTTGTTGTGTCTTTTTTCTTCTTTTTATGTGTTACGAGGATTTTTGTTCGGAGGAATCATTTTCTGCTTAAATACCTTGGATCAAAACATTCATATTCTTTTTTAATGAAACAAGATGTTTCTCTTTTTTAAGATATAATAGTCATTATTTTTCCTTCGATATGTCAAATATTAAGAATTATATGGACATAATTGTTAACCTGTGTTGATTCTTTGCAACAATGTGTGTTGTCTTGTCCGAACAGTATGTCTTTCTAATGTTCTCTTCTATAATATTGAAATTTGTTGTTGTTATTTGAAATATGAAAGCGAGAAATCCTACAAAAAATTTAATGAATATTATCTAATGCATATGTTATATATATGTGATTATACACAAAACCTTCAGCATCTTTTTGATATATCTTATTTATAACGCATGTCTACATCTATTACTGTTTCTCTCTTTTGAACAAATTTTTATTTCATAATTAGTACACATCTTCTTTTTGTTATTTCTTTCGTAAATTTCAAATTCTTGTATGGTTAATAGCTGTGTAAACATAAAGGTACACCCTTCTGTAAAATATTTGTGATCGCTTTGCCATGATTTTTATTATATATATTTGTCCACTAGCTGATTATTTGCTATAGTGAGAATAACAATCTAAAGGTGCTTTGTTGAATGAATCCCTCTTCCTAAGTGTATCTAGCTAACATCTATCCCTGGAAGTATGAGCTGGACTGTCCAACAAATCTCCAATTAGAATAGGGGAAATGTTGCTAGGCTTTGATGTCATTAACAACGGGGATACAGATCTAAAAGAGATGAATAAAAGCAAAATAGGTGAACCATTTCATTATCCAAACACTTTTCTTCTTCTCTTGAGACACGCTAAGGCATATTTTCATCTTCCGTATAGACAAACCGAAGGAATACTACAAGGCCATACTAAAGAGAAATTACTATCAATTCCTATTTACAACAATGAATAGAAGAATAAATAAATTAAATCTTTTAATAGATGCTGATAAATATAAAGTCTCTAAAGATGATTACATCGTCATTACAATAGATAATACCGTCTCAAAGTAATAAACAAAGGTCAATGGATGCAAGACAAGTGGCATTAAGCAAAAATAACAAGAAAGTTTTTGAAAATCCATGTAGCTGTAAACATAAAAACCAAGAAGATTCTTTCAATGAAGGTTACTGATGAGCATGTTTATGATTGTAGTGTTATCCAGGTTGGTTGATGATGCTATGAAATCAGATGGCATTACAACAGCCGTAGCAATTGGTAAACTAATTACTGATAGCGCTTAGAATTGATATTTTTAGATGCCTAGCAAACCATGGAATCCTTCCATCCATAAAAGTAAGAAAGAATGTTAGAATCTGGTGGAGAAAAGGAAAAAACATTATTAGAAATCTTTCATTTTTAGCTCGGAAAAAAGATATGCAAAAATGGAAAGACAGCGTAAGCTATGGAAAAAGATGAATTGTAGTAACTATTTTCTCTTGCTTAAAGTGAAAGTTTGGATAGTGTATATACTTGGTTAAACTACAGAATATGAGAGATGATGTTGAAAGTGTCATTATATAACAAATTGATATCTGTTTAAACAAAAGGGGTAGTAAATGCGAGATTATAGAAATCATGCAACAAAGCACAATCGTAAAAAGAAATCGCTTGGCTTCACACATATTTCGTTCTCTGAATATGCAAGGAGAAACAATTTCTTTTCATGTTGGTTTAATAAATATCTAAATCCATATTAGTTCAGACGAATCTGATTTTATCTAGTCTCATCAATTACAAATTCAAGAGTTTTCTTTTTTTAATATGAAATTTTTTTGGTTTGTACTATTGAATCAAGTTCGATATAGAAATGTGGCTTCTCTTTGTTATATTTAAAAATATAATGTTTTTGCAGTGTTTCTAAAAGATAATCCATGAAAGTATAATGGTATCCATAATCAATATTTTTGTAGATGGTCTGTTTCTAGTATACGTACAAAATATGATTATTTTAAATCTCGTGGATTTTTCTGTAAGATTGGAGTAAAAACGTCGACTTTAAAAAACATATTTTAAAGATGTTAGAAGATATCGTTCTTTTGTAAAATTATCTCCTTTATTGTTTTGCCTGTATTATCATCATCATCTATATCTATTGATACAGGATTTTTTGTTTTTGAAGAAAGGTTTATTATTATTATTTTCTGGTCAATAACCATTTCAATTTGCAAGCTTTTTCTAATCACCGATACATTCTTGATTTCGAGTATTTTTCCGATTAAACTGTCCTTTTTATTTTTGGATATTAACGTTGATAAATAAAAGAGTGCTCCGATGAATAAATCCAATAAATGGAATATATTTTTAACATATTTTTTCTCTATTGTATTTCTATTTTTATTTTCTGATTTCATTTTTTCTTGTTCATGTGCATTATTTTCATTAACTATTTTGTCACTATTTTCATAATCTATATTCCAATTTATTGTATTATTATCACTACTAATTTTGTCAAAAAATTTTAAAAAATCTTTAATTATAGATTCTATACGTATGTCAATGAGGTTTTTATTCACAATTTTTATGAGAACTTTGATTGTATTGTATGTAAACTCATGCTGCATAAATTTTATAAATATCATTTTTTTCCCATATTTTACTTCATGAGTTGTACAATTTTCTATGTCTTTTATGATATCGTCAAAAAATTTTACCGAAGTTTCATTTGATTGTTGACAATTTAATTTTAGGATTATCATTAATTTAAAAACTTTATAGAAAAAGTCTCTAAAATGTTCTTCATGTTCGGTAAAATCATATCTTATTTCTTCAATTGCCAAAAGTCTTTCTCGATTTTAATTATTTTTGATATTTAATCGATTCAAAAAATCTAGTTAAAATATTTTTAGTTATCAAATTCAAACTGCATCGTATGGTTAAATCTATGGTCTATACCAATTTGTCGTTTTGTCTCTGCCTTTGATTCTCATTTTCAATTGAGTAATTATAAATCCAATAATTTTATGATATCTATATAGATATGCAATTACGATTACTAATATACCGACAATAAAAAAATCTATGCCCATAAATCTGAGACCTTCTGTAAAAGAATGTACAATTATATCTACAAGTATTAAAGTTAAACCAAAAAAGAAAATTATTATTCCCGATTTAAAAAACACATTAAATAAAGGCATTTCTTTGCTTTCTAATAATCTTTTAACCATTAATGCTATACATAATACTGGTAATTATATCTATATTTTTATTATAAATAATTAATATTAAAATTAAAAACCTGCATGTATAGGATCATCTGGTTTAATTATTTCGCGTAACAATGTAGTTGCATAGCTTCCTTTAGGTAATGTAAACTCTACAATAGTGGAATTATCTGCAGTATTAAATTTGAAGTCTTTTGATACTAGTGCTGCTTGTCTGTATCCACCAGATTCGCTTATTTCTTGCATTTCTTTTATAAAAAAATCTTTAGATGAAATATTTTCCTCATCCATTATTTTTTTAACTAGAATATCAAATCTGCCTTTTCCTGGTTGGTATGCATAGCCAGGTAATCTAATTATGGGAATTTTTTCATATTTGGAATCAAAGTTTTCAAATTTGCGTATTTTTCCAAAAATTATTTTATCATGGATTTCAAAACAAAGATCATTTTTTTCGCATTCCGTTAAAGAATCATCATTTTCTATTGCACAACTTAAAGCTCTGTTATATACATATGCCTGAAATGCCTGTACAAAAAAGTCTTCTGATGCTTATGGGTACAGATCTTAATATTGATATGTCATCTTTGCCTTTTATTATTTCAGATGCAATTTTTTTTTCTATATCCATACCCCTTGGAATTATTTTTACTATGTTTGGGATAGTTTTTATATCCTTTAATTTTTCTCTTATTTCTTTGCTATATTTCGAGTCGAATTTTGTTGTGTAAGTTAATAGAATTTCGATTGCTTCATTAAATTTTTTCTGTAAAATTGCCTTTCCAACTAGATGAGTAACCAATCTTTCACTTCCAAATCTTTGCAAGCCGTAAAAATTTCCCATATTATTAATTTCTGATAAAAACGGTGTTAGGTTATTTTTTGAGTTATCTTTAAGATCGCTAATTGCTATTTTAAAGTTGTTCCCTATCAAAAGTGATTTTTCAACTGGTTTTTTGGAATATCCTATTAATTTTAAAGATATTTCTCCAACTTTTATATCCTTCAATCTTTTATTTCCATCAGCACTAGCATACTGTAACGTCGTCGCTTTGGCATCCTTTATCCCCATTATTTTTAAATTCGTTCCGAATTTTTTTTTAATCTGCATTATTGCATGATTAGAATCTATACCTTTTTTTTCCATTTCATATATTGGAAAAATGTTTTTGTCGACTTTATCATTTGTTAAATCATCTAAGAATTCCGAATTAATTACTTCCTTTACATTAAAATCATTATAATTTTTCTTAATGTTTCCACCTATCCCGTTGAAGACTGTGGAATAATGCTCTATCCCTGCGAGCCTGTCTATTACGGGAGATCTCTTTTTCACTTATTATCTTGGGAATTGTTAATAAAATGGATAATTATAGTTTTATTTTTAATTATTTTATTTATAATATTTAAAAAATCCTATATTATCGACCATAATACTGGGATATTATTTATACATTGTCCTCATCAACGAACAATATGATCTTATTTATATCCGAATTAATTAAATTTGTTCTATTTGCAGGCAAAATAATCAAAGCATTCTATTTTATCCTATATCTTGCACTATTTTTTATAACACTTTTTTCAATATACGCATGAATATAATAATTTAGTTTAAATACGGACAGGATTATGGTTATCTTGTTCCATCGTCTGATGAAGTCACAGACAACTTCTATTACTATTATGCCATCTGAGTGAACTTGTTCTTCTACGAAGATGTTTTGTTCTTTGAATAGAAAAAGAATTTCTTTATATGGTGGTTCTATTCCTATCCAAAACTGTATCAATTCAGAATCTATTCTTATTTAATTGTTGTTTATATACTATGATTTAACCTATTATAATGACTGTAGTTGGTTTGTATTTTTTTTATTAAACCAGTTTGAAATACAATTTTTTTCCCGCATATAAAAAAGTTAAATTCTTTGGTAGGTTCGAATTGATAAATTTGAAAAATATGAGTACATTGCATATCAATACCTTGAATAGGTATTTTATTTTTGGAATGTAATGGTATGACTATTTAAATTCATGATTTCTTCGTTTTGACTGGTCAATATAATAGTATATATTTATTAGTAATCCATATATCGTATTATTTTATCTAGAAATTAAGTTTATGATTAAGAAAGTAAACTTTATACTATTATTTAATTCAATTTTAAACAAGACTGCAAATAAAGAATTTTTATTTTATGTAGTTATTATATCTATACTTTGTATAACAGCAAATGACCAGAAATCATTTTTTGTAAATGCTTTAGATATAAATAATTGTGTTGATAATTTGTCAGTACAGAGTCAAACAACTATTAATGGGAAAACAACTATGAGTACAAACAATAATGGATGTGATGATGTTTCATCAACTGATGGTATCTTATCGGGTAATCATTTATTGAAAGGACCGATAATTGGTGCAGAATATTCATTAAAATCAAATGCTATGCTAAATAGTGTTTTTGGAAACTGGTCCCTTTTTACAAAAAACGGTAATATTAAAGACTTTAAATCATTCTTTACATTACAACCTATGTATTCTGCTAGTATTGAAAAGGATGCCGCACGCATTAGTCCAAATTTAAACCAAAAAACAGGTTTTTTTAATATTACATCATATCGCCTATCCAATTTCATATCAAATTCTATACAACAACAAGATTCTGAAATTACTTATGTTGGTAAAATAGATGTAATTCAAAATATACACTCTAATGATATTAAACAACCTGACAAAACTAATATATTCAAAGGAACTGATGTCTCAATTTATATTCTAAATGATAGGATAATTATCATTAATTTTGATGGCAAAACGACTCTGTATAATATACTCAAAAACGTACCACTAGTTGGACTAATCACATCAAAATAATATTTACTGGTAATTTTTACCAAATGTTTTATTATTTGTTAAATTAGTTGGTTGAATAATATACCTTGCATTTTAACTCAAAGTTTAAAACTCGATAAAATTTTAAAAGCAGTTGCTAACAATTTGATAAATTAATTTACAATTCTTGTTGGGTTACTTGAGGTAAATTGCATTTATATAATTTGAATTAATTACGTTCTTCATCTATATACTTATTTTGTTGGATGATTTAAATCAATGTTGAGGCATTCTTTCACGGCTGCATACCACGAATGAGATAAACTACCATTTCAAGTCATCTTACAATTCCATTTTTTGTTGCAAGGAAAAAAATTAAATATAATATTATATAATACCTTTTGCTTTTCTATGTATTTTTGTTTAATTTCATAAATTATGCTAAAGAATGATGAACTTTTTGCTTAACTTTGAGACATAAATTATTTCCGTATGGATATTACAGATATTTTTTATAGCAAAGGGGAAGGTTGTTTAATCTTTTCTATATTTTTTTAGAATATGTGAATATGTATATTTCAGAGCATTGGAAAAAGTTCAAGGATATTTATTAATGATTGTTTTAATCCATTGTTCGAATTTGATAATGATTCTTGATCTTTCACAAACCTTCTTATTTGTATCTACTTCCAGGGGTTTCCTCTAATCAGTTATTTAATTTCAACATCTTTATATAATAAATTAAAATGCTAAATAAAATATATAAATATTATCATTTGATATATAAAATATGAAAGAAAGAAACTCTAAATTATTTTTGTCTATCGTATTTGTAGCGGTTGTAACCGCGGGATTGACTGTAACTATTGTACCCTTTTCTGCATTTGCACAACAGAATGGCTTGAATGGGGCTTCTGGCGGAAATGGTGGTACAGGTGGTAATGCACATTGTAATTCTTCAGGAGGTACAGTAACAAATGGGGAGAAGGGTCACCATGCCAATGGATCCAATGGAGGTAATGGGGGTAATGGGGGTAATGCTAACTGTACCTCTTAGATGCTATTGAACATTAAAAAAATAATTTGATAATAACTACCTTCAATTCTTTCGTATTTACTAGTATACAATAGTTGAAATGTGATATTTTTACCAAAATGTTATTTATATCTGAATAAAAAGTGTGAAAATAAAAAATTTGTTTTATTTTATTCAATTGCTATTTTGTAATAACTAAATTTTTTTTGCAAATAACGGATGAATGTCCTTAAATCGTAGAAATTATGAAAATAAAATCGCATTAGGTGGATAAAAGACTGACCATTATATTGTGAATTACTTTGTTATGGCCACAAGATATCAGTAATATTTAAACGTTCAATAAGTATAAATGATTTGCATGATATTGAATAAACTAAATTCCTTTTAAAAATTCGATTTATGCATAATATTTTCGATTAATGAGCAAGTAATATTTAATGTAATGTATATTGTAAACGTAAATGAAATCTTTAAGAAAAAAACGTATATTAATTTTAGGGGCAGGTTTCGGAGGTTTGACCTCTGCCAATATATTACAAAAAAATCTTTCTCAAACTTGTGAAATCGTCATTATCGATAAAAAAGATTATTTTTTAATGGGGTTTGTAAATTTATGGATATTAAATGGAGATAGAACACTTAAAGACGCTAAAATTTCTTTATATAATTTGCAAAACAAAGGTATAACTTTTATATGTGGTGATATTACATCAATAAATCTTAAAGAAAAGAACGTTTCAATAGACAACAATAACTTATTGGATTATGATTTCTTAATAATTTCACTGGGTGCAGAATATGCGCTAGAAGAAATAGATGGTTTTATAAAAAATAAGGGATATAATTTATACGATGCAGAAAATATTCCAAATCTTCGAACAAAGATTCTTGGATTTGATAGAGGTGAAATTGCGATATGTATAACGAGATTTCCATATAAATGTCCTCCAGCACCTTTTGAAGCATCTTTTCTAATAAACGATATCTTGATAAAAAATGAGACAAGACATAATATAAGTATAGGTATATACACGCCTGCTGAAATTCCATTACCTGTAGCAGGTAAAAAAGTTAATTCTGATTTATGTGATCTTCTTAAAGCACATCATATTAATTTTCATCCATTACACAAGCTTAACAAAGTCTCCGAAAAAACTCTAGAATTTAATAATGGAAGTGAAAACAAAATTATTGCTTGTGAACTGATTATAGCTGTTCCGCCACACAAAGTACCTTCAATTGTAAAGTGTTCTGATTTAATTAATGATGATCATGAATGGATTAACGTGAATAAATATACTTTACAAACAAAATACGAAAATGTTTATGCAATAGGAGATGTTACTGATATTAAAATTAATAATAAAATTTCGATTCCGAAGGCAGGAATATTTGCAGAAAACCAAGCGAAGGTAGTATGTGAACAAATTATTAATAGTATAACAAATAATTCGAGTAACTCAAAGTTTGAAGGCAAAGGATTTTGTTTCATGGAAATAGGTGATAGAAAGGCGGGTTATATAGATACAAATTTTTTTAGTCCAGATGGTCCGATTACTGTTCTTGAATCTCCTTCTAATGAAAACTATATAAAAAAAATCGAATTTGAGAAAACCAGAATAAACGATTGGATATAATTATTTCCATAATATTATTTTGGTTATAAAACATAAATCAAATTCTTTGTATTTGTAAACGAAGGAAAATTAAATATGAAAGAATCCACAATTACGCTATATCATAATTAAAATCTTTAAATGTATGAATAATTAAATAATTTTAGTAATTTGAATTAATACCATAATGTTATGAATATTAAATCTATTATGCTTTGTTGCGTGATTATTTTAACCGTCATTTGTTAACGCTTTAAGATTGTAATACGAACAATTAAAATTTAATTAATTTTGTTATGAATGGAGATGGCTCTAATTGATTTTTCTAATTACATGACAAAGCATTTTTAGGAATCGATTCGCAGTTTCTTATTAAACTCATTTAGTACATCTTAAACGGTAATCATAAAGATCAAGAAAACTGCTATCTGTAGGTTATGTGGGCGAAAGTAAACCCAAAGTATAGAAAATCTGTATTTCGTATCTATTGAATGTTTTATCTTTACAATAATTCGCAGTTTATCTTTTATTATTACTACAATACTCTTAAGAAGATGCCTTAAGTTAACGCCAAATAATTATATGAAATCTTTATTATCATTGTTTTAAATTGTCTAGCATCTCTTGTACTGGTAATGCGTTGATAACATCTTTTTTTGTTGCCCATCCTCTTCTTGCTTGGCCTATTCCAAATTTTAAAAATACATAATGTAAAGGATGATGGGCATCAGAATCAATCACAATTTTTACGCCGTTATCTATCGCTATTTTTATATGGTCGTCTTTTAAATCTAGTCTCTCATATGCAGCATCTACTTCTAAAATAGTTTTTGTATCTTTTGCTACTTCCACTAGTTTTGGAATATTAACTGGATATCCATCTCTTTTATTTATTATTCTTCCAGTTGGATGAAATATTATATCTACACTAGGATTAAGAGCCGTATCAACAAGCCTTTTTGTCTGAGTTTCTATTGGTAATGAAAAACTTGAATGAATTGCAGCTCCTACTATGTCTAATTTATCTAATATGTTGTTAGAAATGTCTAAAGATCCGTCTTTGAGAATGTTTACCTCTGCAGAAGAAAGTATACGAAAATTTTTTAATTTTTTATAATTATTGTTTCTTGCTTCCTCTTTAATTAGGTCCGTAAAAAAATTATCTGCTTTTATCTTTTCATTTAATTCAGAAATTTTATTAGCTTGATTTAATAATTGTGCTTCGTCTAATCCTCTCGCTATTTTTAAACTCTTTGTATGATCTGTAATTGCAATATATTCTAAACCAAAGTCAGCAGCATAAAGGACCATTTGTTCAATACTCATTTTTCCATCTGTATTATTCGTATGAACCTGGAGATCTCCTTTTAAATCCTCATATCCTATTAACTGTGATATTTTGTTTTCCTCTGAATTGTATTTTTTATACGTTTCTGTTTTTGATAATTCTATTTCTCCCTTATTCTCTCTCATTTCTGGAGGTATCCATTCTAAGCCTAATTTGGTGTATATTTCCTCTTCTGTTTCTCCTGCTATTTTTATTCCTTTAGATTTGTCATAAAGTCCCCATTCGTTTAATTTGAGGTTTTTAGAAGATGCTATTTTTCTTAAATTTATTCCATGTTGTTTATTTCCTGTAAAATATAATAAAGCTGCTCCATAACTTTCATCTGGAACTACAAGCAAATCTGAATTCATGCCGTTATTTAGCTTGACAAATGCTTTGGATGATCCTTTGCCTAATACTTGTTTAACTTCTGACATATTAACAAATGATTCAATAACTTTTTGTGGATCATTTGATGCCACTAGATAGTCTATATCTCTTATTGTATCCTTCATTCTAAGAAATGAACCAACTGTAATAGCTTTTTTAACGCCTTTAATCTCTGATAGATGTCTTTCAATTTGTTTTACAAATGGATAAATTTCTCCAATAGGAAATCGATTTCTGCTGTCCTTATAATTTTTAATTTTTTTTAAAATCGACTCTTCTTTTTTTTGAGAAAAACCCGGAATATCTCGTATTTTACCCTCTATAGCTGCTTTTTCAAGATCCTCTATGTTTTTGATGACTACCTTGTCATAAATTGATTTTAGTGTTCTTGGGCCAATGCCTTTTAGTTCTAAAAATTCAATATCTAAAGGTAATTCTGATCTTAATTGATTATAATATTGTATTTCATTAGTATTTATGAATTCCTCAATTTTGGATGCAATATCTTTCCCAATAGACGGTATACTTAATAATCTCTTGATGCCTTCGGATTTATAAAGATCTACTATACTTATTGATAAATTATCGATCTTTTCAGCTGCTGTGTTATAGGCCCTGTTTTTAAAATTTGTCTTTTTGCTTTTAGTCTCACCCATATCTAAAAGATATGAAATCATTCGTAACATTCTTGCAATTTCTGCATTAGTTTTATTCATTATTTTATAACATAAATATTCAAAAGATTTCTCATTAAATTTTTCTATCGATATTGAATATGTCTGAAAAATATTTAAAAATATGGCAGATTGTGTTTATTCTTTTTTCATTATTTAAGTTCTTATTATATTTAGATCATACTATGTGATAATAAGTTCTTATGTTGATTTGACTATTTTTAACTTTATATATTTTCATATGGTATCTATTAATGATATATTTACAATAATTATTAATTGTGTTTTGTTTTATGATGATGCTGGTATGTGATATAAAATTATTGAAAGCTGTATTTAATAATATTTTGATATCTCAAAAAATCTATTACTAAAATAAGTTTACATAACCTTTATGATAACTATTGACGAATTACTGGTGTCATTTGTTATTCATAATCCATTAAATAAACCTAATAATTTGATCGTTACTATATATCGATTTCTCATTATTTTACTTAAATGTATGAAGATTATATTATGATTCTCGTTTAATTTATTCCTCTCGGAAATTTGGATGCCAAATGTTAGTCAATTCGTTGTGATAACTATTTTGTATATCCTTCCAATCTTTTATATTTAAGTCTATTTTGGCAAGAGAGCAGGTCTTCATTGTTTCTATTTTATCTGTTAATTTTTCTATTATATTTTCAACTGAAGGGTTATGTCCTATAATGAGGACTTTGGAATAATTATTTGGTGTTTGAGCGAGTACTTTTATATATTGATCTGCTGAGTTTTGATCGTATAATGATGAATTTGTATTCATTTGCCCATTATATTCTGACGATTTAACTACTAGTTCTGACGTTTCTACTGCTCTTTTGGCATCAGATCTTATGATATAATCTGGTAAGTTGTTTAGATCTTTTAGAAGCGATCCCATTTTTAATCCTTGATTTCTGCCTCGTTTATTGAGAGGTCTTTCCTTATCTGGAATATTTGTATCTTTCCAACTTGATTTAGCATGTCTTAGAATAAGAAGAATTTTTTTACTTTCTAAAGTCAATTAATGTTTTACAATGTGTATGGTACTTCTTATGTGATGCGATGAAAATATGTAGTGATCGATGAATTTTCTATATTTCTATAATTTTAAAAAACTATAATTGATTTCTCTTTATCTCTACCTTTTTTTACTGTATATTTAAATTGTTTTATTACTTATTAATCAAGATATTTACATAAAACGTTTTATCGACCTCGATTATATTTTTAAAATAGATGTCTAATTTAAAAAAAAATGGTATATTTTGTTTTCTTAAGTATCTTATGGTCTTAACATTGTCAAAATATTCAAATCAATTGCATTAGCATTTAGCGAATCTAATCCTATTGGTGCTATTAATAGTATGTTAAATAAGACCCGCAGTAGCACTATTATGATAATTATTGCTACTATTGCTATAATGATACTCCATAATGATCCTAACATTTTTCTCTAATATTACTAATCTATCGTATTTAGACATTAGGTTGAATTTTGTAAGAAAAAAATCCTATAATTGTTATTATATGTACTAAATAAACCATGTTATACTAGTACTATATAACGTATTTATAACTAATCAGTAATACGTAATTACTAAAAAGTGGTTCCTATGATATAGAATTTAGACATTATCTTAAAATTCGGTAAATTGTATGTCATGTCAATCATTTGTTTCTTTTATTTGTAATCATTCAATGAAAAAGAATGTCGTAAAGTTTTATATGATCTCCATTATATTATATGACCATTTGAGAATTTGTTATCAAACACAGTAAAATATGTTTTTATATTAAGGCTGATATATTTTATTTTAATTATTTTTTTTATTTAGTATTTGTATTTTTATCATATATGTTTAATCTTTCATGTAATGATTAGCGTGATTATACGGTCAAAACCGCCGACCTCTTAATTGTGCTTATTGATTAAAAATTCTTTTCTATATTTTGTCTTTAATCCTGTTTTTTTGTATTCGTTTATCCGCCGCTGCCTCCAATTCCGCCGCCAGAATTTTCTACCTCTAGTTCTTTAATTTCTTTATCAGTTTCCGATTTTGCCTTTGTAGTCGGTTTGAGCATCTCTTTCTTTAAATCTTCACTACTTTCTATATCATCAATACTTTTTTCTTCTGTTGTATTTTCGTTCATAAGTTATTAATGTGAAAATAGTTTAAATGTATGATAATTTTTCCTATGTTGTAATATACAATTTATTACATTTATGAAATATAATTATGTTTGTAAGATGATTGTATTCGTATAAGGTTAACTTGATCTTTTTTATCTGGTGTTTTTTTGTTATTATATTTTCTAATCATGTTTATCACTATTAATTCATCTGATTTTTTCTAAATTTGTCTTTAATTATATATTTTTTTATTTGATTAAAAATGTTAAAATATAATAGATGTTTTTATATTATTGGGTAAGAATGAAATTGATGGGAAATATAAAACAAATAATTAGTTGTAATTTAATTTTAATTTTGTTCATTATTGTTATGTGACAACCTTTCAATGTCATCTCAAATATTGGATTCTGTGTTTGCTTAATCTAATAATAAAATAGTATTGTTTTACAACCTTTCAACTAATCCTGCAATAGTAACTGTAGGCAAATCATTTGGAAATCATGCAGTTATTTTGAATAATTCTATCCATCCAATTACATTTAATGCTGGATGTAATTCCTCGCCTTTGACCGCATTATTTAATAAAAATGTACAAATAATTCGTATGACTAATTGTAGAACAATAATACCCGTGACTATAAAAAATGGTGAAAAAATGGATATACAATCTCCATCTACTTCAGAAATATTTCTTGCTATTGGTCCTGGAAAGACAATCGCGAATATGACCTTCCAGTATAACGGAGGCTATATTAATGATAAATTGTTGTTTTTCATAACCAATGGTGTTGCCAAAACGAAATAATTCCTTCAAATTTTTGTAAATATTTATATCGTTATCTATGAATAGATTTGATTTTATAAAATATTTAGCTAATATTATCGTACAATCCCTGTGAAATGGTCCAAGTATAACGAATCTCTATTTAGACACGGTCAAATACTAATAGGCTTTGATGTCATCAACAACTGGGATATCGAATTAAGGGATAAATAAAGGCAAAATAGGTGAACCATTTCATTATCCAAATGGCTCTGTTCATTTAAGGAATGTCTATAGCTTGGAGAGGCTCTATTTCATTTATGATTTACAGAAACAGAACACCCTCAGAATATATTGGTTATGGATTATATTTCTATTTTTCAGGATTATCTTTAAGAAAAGCAGCAAACAGATTATCCGATTGTTTTATAAAAAGAAACCATGTTTCCATCTGGAACTGGATTCAAAAGTATAAACCTCGGAAAATATCCGCTAATAAAAAGAAAATCTCCGAGTATATTATAGATGAGACTGTAATTAAAGTTGAACCAGAGTATATTTGGATAAGGGTTGCTATCGAACCTAATAGTAAAAAAATTCTTGGAATAAGCATATCAAAAGAACAAAATATGTTTGTAGCTGAACGGTTTATTTCAGATGTTGTAGAAGAACATGGAAAACATCCAATTTCCACAGATGATGGTACATGATATCCTCAAGCATGCAAATTCTTGAAACTAAAACATCATATTCATTCCTCTTACGAGAAAAGCCTGATATAAAGAACAATACAATATAAAAGATAGAACTGAATGTTTTGATGATTATTTTCCTTGTAGAAAGAAGAAATGTAAGTTAAAACATGTTATACCATGGTTAAATCTATTTGCTGACTATTATAGCAAAGAATCAACATCTTGACTTAACAGAACCTTTATTTTTTACAGATATGTTTAAAGACATGATTTAATAATTTCAATAATCTTTATTGATGGATGAAATTAAATGAAATATTATATAGGCTGTTCGGGTTGGAAAAATCAAATTTGGAACAATGATTTTTATCCTAATAATATCGATTCTAGAGATTTTTTGTCTTTTTATTCTAAACATTTTAATTTTGTACATGTGAATTTGAACAATGCTTTTATTCCTGTAGGCCAAACAACATTCCAGAAATGGTCGGATGATACTCCAGAGGATTTTCGTTTTTCTTTTCAAATGCCTCAATATGTTATTGAAGAGGGCTATGATAGAAATAACCTAAAAAAAAATAGTTTCCTGGAATCGCTTACTCCATTAAAGGAAAAGATCTTGTGTATCGTGATCTCCACTCCAAACACGATGGTGTTAAATGATGAGGGTATTATGTGGATTGAAAATATGTTAAATGAGTGTTCATTTTATGAATATCCTATAGTTTTTGATTTTAAACATGCATCTTGGTATCAAGATTTAACTTATAATATACTTAAAAGACATAATTCCGCCTTTGTGTGGTCTAACTTAAAATATAAATATTATTATCCTGTAGTAACGTCTAATTTTCTTTTTTTGCGATTATTTGAAAATAATTTTGAGAAAATTGATGATATCTATAAATGGATTAAATTAATTGATCAAAAGGAACAAGAATCAATCCTTGAAAATAATGCTCTAAATTTAACAATTATAGTTGTAAATAATCCTTCTAACATAAATTCTATTAGGAATATATCAAATATTAGTGAGAAAAAATTAAATAATTCAAAAAATCCGTCGGAATTATTATGGCCAGGAAAAATCATCATGCATGTTGATATGAATGCTTTTTTTCCAGCATGTGAAGAAATTCGAGACCCTTCTTTAGTTGGAAAACCTCATGCAGTTATCATGACTCCTGAAAAAGAAGGAAATATTACTAGAGGTGCCGTGGCCTCGTGTTCCTATGAAGCAAGAACCTATGGAGTTAGATCTGCCATGTCTTTGTTAAAAGCTAAAGAACTATGTCCACATCTTATTTTAAAACCTGTTGACAAGAGATATTATGGACAAATCTCTGATCAAGTAATGACATTATTGGACGAATTTGCAGATATTTTGGAACAAGCAAGTATCGACGAGGCGTATTTAGATTGTACAAATAAAATTTTATTATTTAGCCCTGATCAATACTCATCTAATTCTGAAGATCATTCCTTCAAAAAAAATGGCGATGTGGATTCTATTCCTACTAATGATGTGCAAATGACCTGTGTAGAAAACTATGCTTTAATGATTAAAAACTCTATCAAAACTCGATGCAGAGGACTTGTATGCTCAATAGGTGTCGCATCAACCAAATCTGCTGCAAAAATTGCTTCTGATTATAAAAAACCTGATGGTCTTACTATTATACCTCCACAAAAATTGATACAATTCTTGGAACCTTTGGAAGTAAATAAGATTTCTGGAATTGGATCAAAAACAAATCAAATTTTAAAAGAAATGGGAATTAAAACTATTGACCAGCTTGCAAAATGTAATGTACAGGTTCTAATTGATAAATTTGGTAAAAAAATTGGATTATGGATGTGGAATGTATCTAATGGTAGGGATAATGATCCAGTTTTGCCTAGGGATGATAATATATCAATAAGTGTCGAAAAGACAATATTAAAATCTCTTGAAAATAAAAATGTAATATTAGAATTTCTTATAACTGAAATAACCGATGATCTGTATACAAAAATACAAACAAAAGGATATGAATTTAAAACAGTGGGTATTAAACTTGTGAGATCTGATTTTGGGTTGGAAACAAGAGAAATCACATTTTCTTCGTATCAAAATACTAAAGATAGTATTATTAATGTATTGGGTTCTTTGTTAGGGAAATTTCAATTTGATCTATTAAAAGAAACTGATAATGGTATTAATAATAAATCAGGAATTCCAATACGAAAACTTGGAATAAAAGTTTCCAATTTATCTAAAATAAATAAAAAAATTAAATCTAATCAAAAAACTCTACTTGATTACATGCAATGATGCCGTTGTGTATATTTTTACTAGTTTCTTTCTATTTCTATCTTGTTTAAACAAGTTGTCAATACATTTTGTTAGCCTTTTTGTTGATTTGTTAAAAGTTTAATCTATTTATATCATTTGTTATTTCCTTGTTTCTTTCTGATATTTCGTAAACAAAAAAACTAAAAAAAAATATAGTACAAAGTAATATCTGAAAACAATCTAGTTGGATATGACATATTATTTCAATTATGTTATATTTATTCAATATTTTATGTTATATGAAGTGGATCCGTTTTTCTTTAGAATTATGTTTTATTTGAATTATTATTATTATTATTTTATTATCCTGTAAATTCTTCGATAATAATCCTTTCTTTTGGGACTTTTAATTCTTTTTTTACTAATGTTTGTATATCTTTGACCATCTTTGGTGGGCCATAAATATAAAATATTGAGCTTCCTAATTTGATATCCTCTATATATTTTAAGATCATATTTTTATTTATTCTTCCGTATTCTCCTTTCCATTCGTTATTAAAATTTTGATCAATTTTTTCTAGTGATGTATCTTCGGTAATGGAATAAATGATTTTTACCTTTTTATTTATATTCGACCATTTATCAAACTCTTTTTTGTACAAAATGCAATTAATATTTTTGTTAGAGTCAAACAATATTATTTCTAGTGGTAATTGTTTATCTGTAGCATATTTTATCATACTTCTGAATAGAGTTACACCTATTCCACCTGAGAGAAATATTGCAGGTTTTGAATAATCTTTATGTAGTGTGAATTGACCTTGAGTTTTACTTATCTTAATTTTGGTACTCTGACAAGTCTGAAAGCCTTTGTTTATATGGTGTTTCTCTAATTTTTAGTACTTATCATTATAAAATCTTCAGTTGGGGAAGATGCAATAGTAAATTCTCTCTTGGCTCCTTTCGGATCATTGTCAACCTTATCTAATTCAAAAACTGCGAACTCACCTGCAATATGCTCCGATGATATTTTATTTTTCAATAATTCATTTTGTTTGCTAAATTTGAATGACATTATGTCTGTTCCTTCTATTTTGATTTTTTCCAAAAATTGTAATTCAAAATTAGATGTAGATTTTTTTATGTATCTTTTTTTTTAATTAGTATTTGATTCCCTTCTATTTTTAATTCGTATTTCAATTCTGGTTCGGTTGCAGGTGGATTTGTTACTTCTCCTGTTCTTACATCAAATTTTGTTCCATGCCATGGACATTCAATTTCATGACCTGAAAGACTACCTTCTGATAGTGGTCCACCTTCATGTGTACATATTCCTCCAATTGCATAAAAATTTCCATCTATGTTTGCAATAATGATTTTTTGATCTTCTATTTCTATTTCTTTTATTTGGGATTTTTGTATTTCGTTAGTATTCGCTATTTTTACAAAATCCTCATTCATTATGAGACTCACTTTGTCGTGAGGTTTATCCTCTATAACGTTTTCTGCATAATCTATTAATAGATAGGATATTCATTTTTAGAATTTGTTTATTTAACTATGTTGATTTATGTTTAAATAATTATTGGATATATTAAAAATATGAGCGATAAGGAGTCTGAGAGAAATGAAATTATAGACGAAACTCATGAATTGGAGGATACTGTACAGGATGAAGATGAAGATGATGATGATGATGAATTCGAAAACGAGTTTGCAGAAGAAAAAACGTGATATTTTTCAATTTTTATAAAATATCTACTTTGCATCAAATTTATAACATGTATGTTTAATTTTCTTGTTATTACGCTACAACTCTTGATAAGTTAGCTTACTTTAGTTTTTTTCTTATCTTTATAAGATCTGTTGAAAGACTATTAAAATTTTCGACTTATTTGAGATTGCAAACAAATTTAAAAAATTATCAATTATATTATAGATTAACTGACTGAAGATTAATTGGATTCATGTTCATAGTAATAATCAATTCAAAAGATCAAAGAATTTTCCTTGCGTATTTAAATAATGATTTTTGTCAAAGTTATAAATGGATATAAAAGACATCTTTATCATAGGTTATAGTTAATTAACTATAGTATTGTTATACAAAATTTGAAATTAAAATGTCTAATCAATTGAAAAAATTTTTGCTGAAAAGATAATTTTGTATATTCAAATTAAGATGTATTAGTGATCTTTCTTCTGGAAAAGAAAAAATACATTATTCATGAAATCAGTTATTTGAAATTATTTTCATTTCTATAATCTGTAACAGATAAGGTAAATGGCATTCCTTATTGACACTAAAGTTTATTGCGATGATTATGCATTGTTTATTTTGTTGTTTCTGTTTTTGTTTATTGAATTTGAAATATGAAATCTGTTAAACCAGTATAGCGCGGCTGCCATTAAAATGAAATCATTAATATAAAATAAATCCCATTTCCACAAAGTTGTTGATTCATTTATAAAATCATTAACATATCCATTATCTGCAATTGCATTGATTAATAACGATAATGATGAAAGTATCCATGGAATAGACTGCTGATAGTCATGATGTACTTCTACAAGTATTATTAATGATGGAATAATTAGGCTTAGATCTAAAACTGGATATAATGTTGTGATTAATATGTTCACTAATCCTAATTTTTTTTCAATTTTTTTTCTTTCATCATGATTTGAAAATGAATTATGCAATGAAGTCTGCAATGTATTTAATATTGCGATACTAATTGCAATAATTAATAAGATTGCAAGTACTTTGGATTTTTTTTTAATATTGATTGTCCTTACTATGGACATTAAATGTAATGAAAGAAAAACATATCCACTAAACCATAATACATCTGATATAGAAATTTGTTTTTGTTCTGTTACTCCATTAAAAAAATATGAATATAATAAATTTAAATCTGCACAAAACCATAATGCGATACCCAGAGTTAAAAATAAATACGATATTCCATGGATTCCAATTATTTTATGTCTATAAATTGCGATTGCTCCAAATATTGTTGCAATTCCAGCGGTAGTGTTCAATGAGATGTAAATAATTGAATATCTAACTTGTTCATTAGATGTTATTATTGTTAAACTAATGATTGTTATCGTGGAAATTAAAGTGATACATAGATATTTTAACGTCCTTTTATACTTTGTATCATCTGGAATGGGTGTATTCATTTGGTCATTTTGTTATCAAAATTTAATATTATATGTACCTTTGATACTTTTGAAAAAATGCCTCGTGTTTTTTTCATATTGTTTTTTTTAATTAAAGTTCTTTGGCTGTCCAGTTTCATCATATTTTTGATAATTTAAAACCACAGATTCTACTTATTAATTCTTGTACCAACTAAATGATAATTCTCATGAATTCATATCTTTGTATATCAATTGTTTGTATCATTTTTCGTCATGAAAATTGATATCAAATTCCAATTTTATATGTTTATTATTAATTCCTTCCATTCTTATTTATCATTTACCATTGTAATGTACATCTAAATTATATTATTTAATATTGTTTCATTTTTGTATTTGATAACTTGATTACATATGGTTTTTATTATTTTAATTTAATTTTTAAAAAAGATTAATTGATTTGAAAAATAATATTTGTAAATGAACTATAGTTTTCCATTATATTTTGTTCATCTATAAAATGTTTGTTCCATTAATCTTTAACCATTTTATTTTTTCTTTATAATCTTTCATATGTTCTTTTATAATTTTCCAAAAGTTTTGGGAGTGGTTTTTTTCCAATAGGTGTCCCATTTCATGAAGAACTACATATTCAATTACTTCTAACGGTGCCTTCATTAAATTGATATTTAAATTTATTGTTCCTTTATATGTAGTACTTCCCCATCTACTTTTTAAATTTTTAAGAAGGATTCTTTGTGGATGAGTTTTTAGTAACAGTGAATATTTTTCTATAAATTGGTTAAAAATTGTATCTGCCATATCAAATAACCACTTTTCATAAATTACTTTTGCTTTATTTTTATTCGTGTATATTATAATTTGGTCGTGTAAAATTTCTACAAATTCTTTTTCATTTTTTACAATTTTCAACGTCCAATTTTTACCAAGATATGGTATTGTTGTATTGTTTTTATAATTAGGTTGAATGATCTCTGGTTTTTTTCCTGCATTTTCTTTAATCTTTTGTAAAATCCATTCTGCTTTTTCACTCACAAGCCACTCAATATTTTCAATTGATTTCGAAAGTGGCGTTCTTACAAAAATGTCATCAAATTGTATTGTTATTTCGGTTGTTTTTTTCCGTGAGGTTTTTATTATTTTGAAATCTATTTCTTTATTTTTGTACGTGATTGTATGTTCGTGAAACGCATGAATTCTCATCCACTACCTTCTTTTTTATTGAAGATAGTCGCAAATTAAAACTTTAATATGCATTATTATATTTCTGTTAAAATACTTTGTTTTATGAATCCATTTGCTTTTTAAATTATGATACTAATAAAATACAAGTATATGTCATTATCCGATCTATCGTCTATTACCTCGCCTGCTGAAGATAACGATAAACCATTGGAAAATGTTTTGGTTTTACAAGGTGGTGGTTCGCTAGGAGCTTTTGGATGTGGTGTTATTAGGGGCCTTGCAAATAATAATATTCATCTTGATATTATTGCGGGTACATCTATTGGTGGAATAAATGGGGCAGTTATTGCAGGAAGTACATACAAAGAGCATCCAGAACGTTTGTTGGAAGAGTTTTGGATTGAATTATCTGAAAGTTACGTGGATATTGGTAAATCCCCTTATACCCTTCACTCTCAATTTATTGAACAGGTATTATTCCCATTTATATATTCTTCCTCTCAATTGCCATACAAATTGTCTGATATTTCTTCAATTAAAAACAAATCTCCTTTAGCAAAAACAAATGAAAACTATTATCAAAAAATGAAAAACTTGCAGTCTTATTATAGCTCGGCGGTTTTTGGGAATAATAAAATGTTTAAACCTAGATGGATGTATGAAACTCCTTTTTCAGATCCAAATTATTTCAATCCAACAAAATGGACCTATTTGTACGATCATTCTCCGTTAGCAAAGACGTTAGAAAAATATGTTGATTATGATAAGTTAAGGCCCGGTGGGGATTCTAGTACTCGGTTAATCTTAACTGCAGTAAATGTGTTAACTTCGGAACCGTTAACATTTGATAGTTTTAAACAGCAGATTACTCCTAAACATATTCTTGCTACATCTTCGTATCCGTTATACAACTTTAAATGGACTGAGGTTGAACCTGGAATATATGCATGGGATGGAAGTTTATTAAGTAATACTCCGTTAAGGGAGGTGTTAGATGCGTCTCCTATAAACAATAAACGAATATTTTTGGTGGAAAATTATCCGAAAAAAATTGATATTCTTCCTCGGAATTTACCTGAGGTTTATCATAGAGCAAGGGATATTATGTTTTCTGATAAAACAGAACATAATATAAAAATGTCCAAAGTTTTTACACATTATTTGCACTATATTGATGAACTATATGATGTAGTGGAACAATTTGCAGACAAAACAAAATTAGATAAACAACGTTTAAAAAAAATACGTTCAAAATATAAGAAAATTAAAAAAGAACACGGATCTGAGATAAAAGATATTTTTTATATCACTCGTGATGAAAATAATCCTTACATATTTGAAAACGCAGATTTTTCTCCTATATCAATTAAAAGCTCAATTGAAGAAGGTGAGAAAAAAACAAATCAAGTTTTAATTAACAAAGATTTAGATGATCATGATAATTACAGTAATACCCGAATACACCTTTGAACTGATGTTTGACGACACAATCATCTATGGATGTAAAAATATTATGAATGATTTCGCGATCTTTGGATTTGATGAAATAAAAAACAATATTTTTTACTTGATTCTTATTCTCTATTAAACGATTCTATACATATAAAATCAAATATTTAATAAATTAAAAATTAATGTTTCAAGGTTTCATTAATTGATGATTATTTTACCACTGAAATAATATAGATAAGATAATTTTATAGATGATATTTACATAATTTATGATATATTGTATTTTAATGTGTGGTGGAAAAGGAACGCGAATGAAACCCGATTCAAAGATTGAAAAACCTTTAATAAAAATTAAAAATAAACATTTAATTGGTTATTTGTTAGATACCTTAAATGATATTCATCTATTTGAAAAAATATACGCTGCAGTAAGTAACAATACACAAAACACTAAAAGTTTTATAAATTCAAATTTCAAAAAAATTACTTTATTGGAAACAGATGGATTAGAATATTCTGAAGATTATTTAAAAATAATAAAATATTTTAAAAGTTTTGATCCTGAAAACGTTCCAAAGAAATTATTGTTTATTCCAATTGATATTCCATTAATTTCTTTTGATACTCTTAAAATGATATCATTGACAAATCAAAAAAAAACCTGTCTTACTATAATTATTGAAAAAGAATTTGTTAATTTCTTTGGTATGAACTCTTCGTACGAATTAACTTTTGATCAAAAAGTGTACTGCTATACGGGTATTTCTATGATTGATATCTCTAAAATTTCCATCGATATGGATAAAAAGTATCCCTTTATAACAGAGGAATATCTAGTTCTAAACTCTAGAGATTTGGTTTATAACATAAATACATTAGATGATTTAAAAATAGTGGAAAAGGTTATACAGTTTAAAAACTAGTTACGGTTAATTGATAAATTAATCTAGTGTTTCTAAGATCTTACCAGATATTCTAGCTTGGCCGCCAGTGTTCATAACTAATTGGGCATTACATGATTTACACTCTATGACCCTTGTGCTATATGTATATAATATTGTGGGATTTTGACAATTTTCACATTCTATTTTTATAAAATTACTTCTGGGCTTTGGAATCATTATATTATGTTTTTTCATTGTTCATACACTTTTTTTAATGTTATAATTACGCTTGTATTTCTAGCTTTCTGATACGTCTTCCTTCTTTCATTGTTTTACGTTGGCATATTTTACAATTATATTTTAATGTAATTTTTTTAGTGGTTTTGGCAGTTCTTTTCAATTCTGGAAATTTCTGACCTCCATAACCTTTTTTATCCTCTGCATGTCTTAATGCTCCTTGGGCAACTTTTCTATCCTTTCCTTTTTTATATATGGAAACCGATTGAATAGTATGAGTTTTGCATTTTGGACAAAATTTCCGCATCTCTTTCTGCATTTTCATTGATAATTTATTTTCTTCAATGGGTTATTTAAAGTAAAATAATTAAATGTGATGATATTTTTCTTTTTATATTACTACGCTATTTGTATTAAGTTTACACATTTTACAAGTATCATTAAAAATGATTTATTGTATAATGATCTTTATTTTTAAATGGATTTTTCTTAGAACAGTGAGACTTATGATCCTATCCTTTGAACTTATTGTATATGTTCTGGAGTTGATAAAATTGCGATAGCAAAACATATAAAAACAATTATCTTTTCTGTTGGTTAAAATAAAAATTTATTTTTTGCAAACAACGCCTCATAACATTTCTTAATCATTTTATTTTAATCATGTAAATAGAGAAGTAAACATAATCTTTTGATAAAACTATTGTATATATTCATAGAAAAAATTTCAATATAAAAATATGTAAAATCTTGATCGTAAAATGAAAGATCCTTAACTTTTTTTATTTAAACTCTGAATATCAAAAAAATAAAATCTTATAATACAAGACTTATATACACGGTTCCCGATTAATTTTTAATTATGTTTGAGATAGCACTACAAATCAGTCTAAATTGGGGTGGGTGGCCAGTATGGGTACCCTTGGGAACAGGTCTAACCATTGGTTTGATCTATGCGTTAGCTTCTGCAGCAAGAAGAGCTAGATAAGCCCCCTATTTTTTATTTTTATATCGAAAAATTATTTGTCTTT
Organism: uncultured Nitrososphaeraceae archaeon; assembly: GCA_963762475.1. GTDB lineage: Archaea > Thermoproteota > Nitrososphaeria > Nitrososphaerales > Nitrososphaeraceae > Nitrosocosmicus. The sequence continues at coordinate 31,569 of CAVXKW010000015.1, read as the reverse complement.
TCGTATTCATACAACAGTCGTGATACTACCACATGTGCTTCTAAACTTGATGATGAAATAGAATATTTTTTTGTTAAATATGATTCAATTTGTGGAGAGAAATGACCTTTGGGAAATCCTCCAATTACTGCACAGGGATTATTAAATGATGATAATTCTTTAGATATATTCTCAAAGGTTTTTGAAATTCCATTAGTGGAAAGGCCTATAACGATGTCAGGTTTTATATGTTTCTGCAATAGTTCTAAAAACGTTAAATTTTCACTGAATTCTAAAAGTGAATGTCCATCATTTGAAGTTATTTTTTTATTTTTTATCACATCTAAAATTAATCCTTCATATCTTGTATATGATTTTGGAATTCTTAAATTATCGCCTATTTTAATAACTTGATCCTTTATGGTATGAATGAATACTTTAAGTTGGTTTTTTTTAAACAGTGGTGTAGCTAATGCAGATAATAATATTATATGTGATATGTCAGGTCTTGCTCTTTTGTAATCTTGTTCTAGGTTGCCTGATAAGATTGCAAAATGATGTAAAGTTCTATCAAGTAATAAATCTGTAGGTTTTTTTCCATTATTTCTAATTTTTTTTAATGATGTATGTTTAAATATTTCTTCTGGTACTGTTTCTAAAGCTGTTTCTGCAATAACCAAGTTTAACAAATGAAGTAGTTTATATTAAAAATTATATATTATTTAGGTGTTAATTATTAATTAATAAAATTTAAAATATTCAAAATGAAAAAAAATAACAAAAAACAAATAACATTACAGAGATTTTGTAATTTAATAGATTCCTTTATATCAGATCGAGACTTGGTTTCGACTAATAATATTGATATTGCAAAAAAAATTATTACAAAGTATAAACTAAAAATACCATATGAATACAAAATACTTTTTTGCAAAAACTGCAAAAACTTTATTATACCTGGTAAAAGTTCGAGAATAAGAATTGGTAGATCAAATGTAAAATCTATTCGAATAACATGTAAAATATGTAATCATACCTACAGGAAGATTATATAAAAAGTAAATTTGAAAAGTTGACTTTATTTAATTATTTTTTTAATTAACCCTAATTGAAGAATAAGGATTTATAAGGGAAATTCAATCGATAAACTTTGTAATAATTAAATGGCTAAAATTTTTGATGTACCTGCAAATGATTTCATATCAAAGTTATCTGAACAGCTTAAAAAAGATAAGAAGATTAATCCTCCTGAATGGTCGAATTTTGTAAAGACTGGAACTCATGCTGAAAAAATTCCTCAAAATAAAGATTGGTGGTATACCCGATGCGCCTCATTGGTAAGAAAAGTGTATTTGCATGGTCCTATTGGGATTTCTGACTTGAAGAGCTACTATGGTGGTAGAAAACGAATTAGTTATAATTTGGATCATCACAAGGATGCAGGGGGAGCTATAATAAGAAAAGCTCTTCAACAGTTGGAATCAGCAGGTTATATTGATAAAAAGAGTAATGGCCGAGTTATCTCTAATGATGGGATGAAGAGGGCTGATAGGCTGGCTACTGAAATCTTTAAAGAAGTCTGTAAAGATAATAAGAATCTTGAAAGATATGCATAAGGGGACTTGATATGTCAGGCCCTCAACCGCAACAGCCATCAGACGAGGAAATACGAAAACAACGTGCTGAAGCTGAGGCAATGAAACAAAAAGCTTTGGCAATGTTATTGGATACTCAAGCAAGGCAAAGATTGACAAATATAAAAATGGTAAAACCTGATCTTGCTATGGCTGTAGAAAACTATTTAATAAATGCCGCCACAAGCGGAAGACTAAACCGAACATTGACCGATGATGAATTAAAAAAAATATTATTAAGTATTCAACAACCAAAACGAGATTTTAAAATAAATAGATTATAGAATAAATTTAGAATATTTATATTTATATTTATATTTTTTTCTATTTCTATTTGTATTTGTAAACACTAACTCTGAGTTAACTATATTAAGGTTTTAAAATTAAATTTCCCAATGAAGGCAGCTGTATTTAGAGAGTATAATAAAGATCCTACCAAAGTGGTAAAAATTGAGGACATTGATGTTCCAAAGATAAAACCTAACGAAGTTTTAATTAAAGTAGAATCATCTGCATATAATTATAATGATTTGTGGGCTATTTGGGGTGATCCAGTGAAAACTCCTCTTCCACATATTTCCGGCAGTGATGTTGCTGGTACTGTTGTTGAGGTTGGAAATGATGTTACTAAACTTAAGGTCGGTGACAGAGTTGTATCTCATTCCAATATGAGTTGCAGGATTTGTGAAATGTGTACTTCTGGAAGGGAGTATGATTGCGTTGATCGCCAAATTTGGGGATTTCAAACTGGGCCTTTGTGGGGTGGATTTGCTCAATATACTCACCTTCCAGAGGTCAATGTGGCAAAATTGCCAGATAATGTGTCATTTGATGATGCATCTGCAATATCTATGGTAGGTATGACCGCATGGCATATGCTTATAGGTAGAGCCAAAATCATACCCGGACAAACTGTGCTTATTATGGGTGGTACAAGTGGTGTTGGAATGGTTGGCATTCAAATAGCCAAACTGTATAATTGCAATGTAATAGCAACTGCAGGCAATCAACAGAAAATGGATAAATGTACAGAATTGGGTGCTGATAACGTAGTGAATCATCGAGAAGCTGATTGGTATAAAAAGGTGAGAAGTTTGACAAAAAGCGAGGGTGGAGTCGACGTTGTATTTGAACATATTGGAAAGAACGTCTTTCCACATGAAGTAAGTTTGCTTAAGATGGGTGGTACTTTGGTTGCAACTGGTGCAACTACAGGATATGACTCTACAATTGATTTAAGATATCTTTTCTTTAAGGGAACAAATCTTTTAGGATCTACTCAAGGAACTAAAGCTGAATTAGAGCGTGTAATTTATTGGACTAGCAAGGGAAAATTAAAACCTGTAATACATACAATGTTGCCTTTTTCAAATATGGTTGATGGGCATGTTATGATGGCAGGTGCAGAACAAATAGGTAAAATTATGACATCTCCTCAAAAACTTTAATTTTTTTATAAACTTTTTAATCTAAACTTTTTAATATATAATATAAAAATGGGTCGTTCTCGAAGTTTAATTTTTATACCTGGAAACAATGCCCGATTTTTGGAAAAATCAAAAACTATCAATTCTGATATAGTTTGCTTTGATTTAGAAGATTCCGTTCCATCTGATGAAAAAGAAAAGGCTAGAGAGATGATAAGAAATACTATTCAGGATATCAATAAAATTGATAAATCTCAAGAAATTCTCGTTTCAGTAAGAATCAATGCTCCTAACTCGCAAATGATAGTGGACGATCTAAGGAAAACACTTGTTGAGGGGATTGATGCAGTAGTAATCCCAAAGGTGGAAACTGATTTACAGATAATTAATATATCTGAGATGATCACAGCAATAGAAAAAGAGAATAACATTTCTCCTGGATCCATAAAACTTATCCCATCTATCGAATCTTCTCTTGGTGTTGTTAATGCATACTCTATAGCAATATCGGATCAGCGAAATTCTGCTCTTGTATTTGGAATATTTGATTTTTTACATGATATGAAAATTGATAGTAATGATGTTGATCTTTTAACGGGTTACATATATGGTAGATCTAAAGTACCCGTAGATGCAAGGGCTGCAGGATTAGATTCAATAGATTCTATTTGGCAAAGTCTCGATGATATTGATGGTTTGAATAAGGATTTGATTTTGGGTAGAAAATTAGGATATACGGGAAAATGTATAATTCATCCATCCCAAATAGATCATGTTCATAAAGTTTTTAGTCCTACGAAAGAAGATATCCAGTGGGCAAAAAGGGTGGTATCTGCTTTAGATGAATCCTCTCATAATGGGTCAATAAATAGGGGTGCAATAAAATTGGATGGTAAGATGATAGATGCTGTTCATTATAAACAAGCAAAAAGAATCTTGGAATCTATTGTTCAAAAATAGTTAAAATTTAAAATATAATCTGGGTTTAATTGTTATTCTGATACCTATGTTTACGGGAATTATACAAGACTTGGTAAAAATTGAAAAAATAACAAAAACCAATTCTATGCTTAATGATAATACAAAAGATATTTCTGACAAGAATAGATCAAATTTGGAACTGACTATAAACTTTAAAAAATTTAAAAAATTAAAGATAGGTGATAGCGTTGCATTGAATGGTGTTTGTTTAACTGTAGCAAAATTGCATAAAAATCTCGCAACTTTTCAACTTATTGATGAGACTATTAAAAAAAGTTCTTTTTCTTATGTTAGACAAGGTGATAAAGTTAATGTGGAAAGGAGTTTAAAAATTGGGCGTAGATTAGAGGGACATTTTGTTCTTGGACATGTTGATTGTATTGGAAAAATCACTCATATTGAGAAAAATATCTCTGGCAGTCTTATTCAAATCGAAATTATGGATAATGGTATTTTGCATCTTATTGCTTCAAAGGGTTCAATAACTATTGATGGAGTAAGTTTAACTGTTGTAAAAATTATTGATCGTAATATAGAAATTGCATTAATTCCTCATACTTTGGAAAACACAACATTGGGTATAAAACACGAAGGAGATTATGTAAATATCGAGGCTGATATGCTAGCACGATATATTTCTAATATCTACCAAAATACTGGTAATAACAAAAAAAACAGTAACGTATATTAACAATAAACAAGGAATAAACGTGATTGTCGAAAATATCTGAAGCAGTAACGGCATTACAAAATGGACAATTTGTTTTAATTCATGATGCAACAAGTAGGGAGAATGAAATTGACATGGTTGTCTCTGCTGAAAAGATTTTTCCTCATCATATCTCTGTAATGCGAAAAGATGCAGGTGGACTTATATGTACTGCTATATCTACAGAAATTTCAACTAGATTGGCAATCCCTTATATATATGAAATATTGGAAAATTTTGGCAAGACCAATAGCGTTATTTCTTCAATAACTAAAAATTCTTCTCCATACGGTGATAAACCATCTTTTTCTATCACACTAAATCATAAAAATACCTATACTGGAATAACCGACTATGATAGATCTTTGACTATTTCTTCATTAGCTAAAACTTGCAAAGAATTGGATATGGGAATTAAAGATGATGCAACAATAATTGACGAATTTCAGAATAATTTTGTAACTCCTGGACATGTTCCTCTATTGATTGCTTCCAAGGGGCTATTTAGAGAAAGAATTGGGCATACCGAAATGTCTATTTTTCTTATGAGGATTGCAAATATTACTAGTATATCAACTATTTGTGAGATGTTAGATCCTGTTAATTATAAAGCATTATCATATGCAGATGCGTGCAAGTATGCTAAAGACAAGAATATTGTGATACTTGATTCTCAGGATCTAATATCATATACCACAAGCAATTTAAACATGAAATGAATAAAAAAATAAAAATTGGAATAGTTGTATCTGAATTTAATAATGATATAACATTATCAATGCTTAATGAAACAAAAAAATATGCTCAAAACTTTTCTATAAAAATTACTTATGTTTGTTTTGTTCCGGGCGTCTTTGACATGCCTTTGATGGTTGAAGAAATGCTGAAGAAAAAAAATATTGATACTGTTATAACATTAGGCGCAGTAATAAAAGGCGAAACAGGTCATGATAGGATTATTGCAAATAATACTGCTAGACTTTTGGGATTACTTTCTTTAAAATATCATAAGCCGATAACATTAGGTATTACTGGACCTGATATGAATTACGATCAGGCAAAAGATCGTATAGTTTCTGTTTCTCATCATTCTGTAAATACAGCTATATCTATGGTTAAAAAGTTAAAAAAAATAAAAAAAAATAAGTTAAAAAAAGATATGGAAATAATAGATTAAATTGACTTACCAAATTACAACAATAAAGTTAGAAGGATATGGGCCGTGGACATTAAGTCTAGGGAGTGATAGAGAATATCAATTACAAATATTACAATCTAACATATATTCTGACTTACAATATTTATTTTCAAATAAAAATGGGATTGTCTTTTCTAATAGATTTGATGAATTCATCGTTGTAACAAATAAGATTACCTTTGAAGAACACAAAGAGATTTCTAATGAGATTTCAAGGAAATACCCACAAATACAACTCTTTATGTCAATAGGAATAGATTTAACTCCTTTGGAGGCAAATAAAAAATCTTATTATATAAAAAATAATTCCAAATACATTAGGGAATCTAACATTTATGTGGAAAATCAAAGTTTGATGGATTCTCTAGATTTTGAATCGGTTGATTTAAAATTTCAGGCTGATGACTATGTCAAGATTCTTCACATAGACATTAATAATTCTACTGCAATAACAAAGAACTTGTCTCCATATGAAATAACAAACTTGATAATAAAACTACATTCTCATATGTCTGACATGTTTTTAAAAGAAGATGGTTTGACGTTTTATCTTGGAGGTGATAATTTTATGATAGTTGCAAAAAAAAATATGACTGTAGATTACATAAAACAACTTATCGCTCAATTAACTCAAATAACCAATATACATCTAAATTGTGGAATTGGGGTTGGAAAAACTGGTAGAAAATCTGCAGAGATGGCAACTAAATCATTGGATTCTATTAGGGATTTCCGAAAAAAAGGTATTATACTTAATGTTTATGAGTTAAGTTGATATCCGTTATAAAGAATGCCGATTTTTTATGGGGCATTGAATTAGAATTAATAGAAAATGGAATAATTATTTTAAATGATCAAAAAATTGAAAAAGCAGGCAAAGCATCGGATGTAAAAAATAGCGAATCTTATTTAAATGCTATAAAAAATGATGATGCCAAATTTATAGATGCAGAAGGTTTTATGATAATTCCTGGTTTGATAAATTCTCATACTCATATAGGTGATTCCATTGGAAAAGATATTTCATCAAATGCCGATCTTGATACTCGAGTAAATCCAAAGCATAGCATAAAAAAAACAATATTGGAAAAAACCGACACTAGCCAGTTAAAACAATTTATGAAAAATGCTGCCATATCTATGCTAAACAAAGGTATTACAACATTTATTGATTTTAGAGAAGGGGGTTCGCTTGGATTAAATTTATTGAAAGATGCATTAAAAGATGTACCTATAAAAAGTATTGCTTTGGGTAGATTAGATTTTAATAGTTTTTCTGGAAAATATAAAAATAATGATATTTTAAAAGATAATTTTAGATCAATGATAGAACCAAAACCGAATCAAGATTGGGAGCTTGACGCATTAAAATATGGTAATGATTTGTTGAATGAGTGTGATGGATTTGGAATTAGCGGAGCAAATGAGCATGATAATTTTATGTTATCTGCATATAAGAAAATAATTCGAAATATTAATGTACAGAATTTACCTCTGAAAAAAAATAACTCTATAGTTGCAATACACGCCGCAGAATCTGCTCAGGCCGTAAATGAATCATTACGTAATTCTGGAATGACTGAAATTGAGCGAACAATTTCTGTATTAGATCCTGATGTATATGTACATATTACAAATCCCACTGCACATGATCTGGACTTGATTCATTCTGCAAACAAAGGTATCGTGATATGTCCAAGGGCAAATGGTATGTTGGGTGTAGGATTTGCGCCTATTAAAGAAATGATGAATCGATCATTATTGATATCTATCGGAACTGACAACGTCATGATAAATTCCCCTGATATTTTTAAAGAAATGGATTTTCTTTTGAAAAGTCAACGTGCATATGAAAAAAACAATTTCTTTCTTGATGCAAAAACAATCCTTAAAATGACCACTGTTAATAGTGGAAAAATGTTTAATAAAAATATTGGATGCGTTGATGTGGGATATCAGGCAGATCTCCTCTTTATTGATAAATATGGTATTGATTTGTATCCTTTGCATGATCCTTACATGTCCCTAGTTCAAAGATGTTCAGAACGGGACATTAAGGCTATAATGATTGATGGAAAGTTTGTTCATGAAAAATGCAATATAAATTAATTAATGATGTTTCTTGATTATCATTTTAAATGCAGCAATCAGTGTAGATGGGAAAATTTGTACAAGAAAGAATGATTCAAAAATTTCATCATATTCAGATCTTCGACGAGTTCATAATTTACGGTGTAATGTGGATGGAATAATGGTCGGTATATCTACCGTGCTTAATGATGATCCTCTTTTGAATACTCGTTTTGTAAAATGTAGTGATGAACGAAAAAACCCTATTCGTGTAATTATAGATAGCAAAGCTAGAATTCCTTTAGATTCAAAAATTGTGAAAACCGCAAAAGATATTAAAACAATATTATCAGTAACAAAAAGTGCCCCTAAAAATAAACTTGATGAGTTACAAAGCAAAAATATAAAAATAATAATGTGTGGTGATCACGGAAAAAAAGTAGATTTGGTTAAAACTTTTGAACAACTAGAATCAAAATTTGGAATTAAAAAGGTTTTGGTTGAAGGGGGCGGTGAAATAAACTGGTCGATTATAAAAAATAATTTATTTGATGTGCTAATAGTTACTGTTTCTCCCATTATAATCGGAGGTCGAAATACAATAACTCTCGTTGAAGGAAAAGGTTACAACCTAATAAAAAATTGTCCGAAACTAAAACTATTTAAAATATCTAAAAGAGATGATGGTGAAATTACAATGTATTATAATAATGTTAGAATTAAGTCTGAAAAAATATAGCTATTTTGTTAAGTCATTACTAAGTTGCTCTATTTTTGATCTTAACGCATCTTTTAATTTACTGTTATCTACCATATTCAAAGGTTCATTGCATGTCGGACATTTGAAAAATAATTCTATTGCATAATCAAATTTAATTCGGTCGCATTTTGAGTCTCCACAATGATAAAATTCTGAAGATTCTTCATATTCTAATCTACTTTGCAATCTTTCTAAAATTTTCTTTTTTTGATTATCAATAAAATTATCTACATTATCTCTTTTAGCTCTCCATCTATAAACAAACCAACCTTTTTTTTCGTCTTTTACTCGTATACCTGTTATCAATGCTTTGCCAAACAAATCATACAAAACTTTACGAATTATGTTTATTCGTAATCCTGTTGAAACGGCTATTTCTTCATCTGTAGAATCTTCTGATTTTAATAAAGCCTTCGCAACTTGGTTATACTCTTCCCCGCCAATTAAAGATGAAATTTTAATAAAGGGATCTTCTGTATCAACATTGCGCATAAAGATATAATATAATAGTGATCAAATGATATATAGTTTCCTAATTTCCTTTTATACTAAATTCAAAATTGGAAAGATTAAAAAATTTTTTATATCGTTTATTTTGTCAATTCTTTAAATTTAGTTTTAATTGATGGACTGTTTTTGATTGACTCGTATTTTTGGAATCTGTACTGCAAGTTGAAATACAAGTTTACTGTTCTGCTGGCAAATCATTCGAATTTAAAAAAAACGAATGAAATAAAAGAAATCCTATATAATACCCTTTTTTATTTTTATTATATTTAATATAATGTATATTTGTTTAATATTTACAGACAAGTAATAGAAAATGTATCTGTGATATTGTGTGAAATTATAATAAATAGCAGACGAACTGAATTAAATAACTAATCGACTAGATGGGGTCTATCGTAATACTAATATTGCAGGTATATTGTACTGTTACCATAAAAGTAGTACAATAGATTTAAATTGGTAAATGAAAATCTATTTTAAAGAAAAAAAGAACATTATGTCAAAATCAAATAGTTATATAATATGATTAGTGTGAACAGATTAATCTGGATTATGATGAAATAATTATCTTTCATATTCTGAATGAGTATATTGAAAATTTGTTTTTCTTTCTTGTGTGCTTCCATTAATAATTATTTAGACTTTGAATTTATATCGGAATTAAATATTTATCTAATAATTCATATGGAAATATCTCTTACTCTGATGATAGAAATATGAAATTGGATATACAAAAGAGAAAATAGCGCAAAAATTTTGATAGGTATATGTTGTACAAACGATTGAAATCAATAGTGTTTGTTTAAGATACTTTACTAGATACTCTAGCATTTGGTAAAATATCTCTTGAAAGATATCTATGTGAGTCTAGAAATGTTATCTTATAAAAATTGGATAATTAGATATTCCGAGCATTTAGTGTTGCTCAAATTTGGACATCATCTATCTTTTATCTTTGTTTGGATGTTCATTCAAAAAATAAAATATAGCTGAGTAGTCTTTATTTTTTAAATTTTCATCATGACTAGCCTCTTGAAATAATTGTTGCGATGATTTGGTAATTGGTAATGATATTTGTAATGAATCTGAAAGTCTTGTCGCCAAATCTAAATCTTTAAGCATGTTTTTTAAATAAAAGGATGGGGTAAAATCATTATTTAGCATTTTCTGTCCTTTGTTTTCACTTATGCTTGTTTTAAATTTGGAGAGATTTAAAATTTTTAAAAAAATTGCCGGATCTATTCCAGAATGTTTTGATAAAATAATTCCTTCTGCTAATGCTAAAGAAATAATAGCTATGTTAAGATTTAATGCTATTTTTAAAGAACTAGATAGTCCATTATTTTCGCCCAAATAAAATATGTGTTTTGAAAATATTTCAAAAATATTATTTACTTTGTTAAATGATTCTTTATCCCCCGATATGATTGAAATTAATTCACCATTCTTTGCATCAGTTGGACCTCCTAATACAGGAGCGCTTAATAATATTATGCCTTTTTCTTTTAATAATTTTGAACAATATATGGATTCATCCGGGCTTATGGTACTACAATCTGCAACAATTAAATTTTCTTTTTTACATTCTATTATTCCTTCTTTACTAAAAAAAATATCTTTTAATGATTCAAAATTAGTTACACATATTATAATAAAGTCGCATTCGTTTGCTAGAGTGCATGGATTATCAACAGATCTTATATTGTGGTTTTCAAAATTCTTTAACTTTGTTTTATCTCTATTATAAATAATAATCGATATTTTACGATCTAATAGTCGTTCAGCGATCTTGCTACCTAGCATCCCAAGACCTATGATTCCTATAGTTTTGTTTAAAAAAGCCATTTTAAAATTATAAATCATTCTTAAATCTATAGTTTAAGTTTATTCTTGTAGGATGCTTTATTGCATGAATATTTTAATTGTCATTCGTTAATGTTTTGGTATTAAAGTATAACAATATAATGAAAGTTTAAGTATTATTACTCTTATAAATCAAAAATCATTTTTAAATGATTTTCGAGATGCAACAAAACAGTTTGTATATTAAAATAACAATTACATTTTGACTATTTTTATAGTGCATCTCAAAAAACTTTAACAAATAGTGATTAAAATAATCATGCAACAAAGTAATTCTAAAATCTAAACTTGGAAAGCAACAGCTGTTCGATAAAAACCAGTGTATCTTTATATCCTATAAAAACATTTTCTATAACATCTCATATATGGACGCACTGCAATTAGATAAGTGATTGCTGTTGAATTTATTATAACCCACAGTATGTACTATTAACAACATCCCATTGACAATCTTGATTTTGGATTGTGCCTGTTGGTACATTAACACGTGTGTTGTTGACATGTGTTATGGTTTTATTAGCTAATACGTTATGTACCCTTGCTATGTCTATTGTGCTTACTGCTAACACAGTTGCAATTACAGCAAATACCACTAGGACCTGTTTTTTTGTTCTTTATGTTTGTCATTTTGTAACGATAAGGAACTTGGGCTCTTATTAACTTGATCCATTTTATTGTCTAGGCCTACTAATCCAGTTGCTCATGGATTGTATTATGCTATAACAACTGATCTTGTCATGATTGATTGGGGTGATCCGAAGTTTCTCAATAGCATATGCCAATAAATTATTAACAAAATTAAAGGTATTTATATAGTTTTAAAAAAACGACCAAAAGTTAACATTTATCATATCATATAAAAAGACTCCATTTATAAATCAAAAATAAAAGTAATAATTTTATATCATGTTTAGATGTAAAATATTTGTCTAATATTATTGGCCAGTTCTAACAATTTTGCAATAGAAAAAGGAAAAAGTGCAAATGCAATTGAATGGATAAAAAATTACACAGACAAAAATAATAAATCTTTTAAAATATCCACATCAAAACATTCTATAGATACGCTAAACTTCGGAAGCTTTGACCTAATAGAATGGGAAGGAGATTGGAACATAGCCCGTTCTATTTTTAAAAGAGTTAGTTCCAAATTAAATATAAAAGTCGTGGAATCAGGATATCATAAAAAAGGCAACATAGTAGAGGCCTTTTTTGGCATAAGCACGGAATACGGAAAAGTATACAGTAGCGGCAAATACATAGGTGTAATAACTTTTACTAAAAAGTCTGGAAAATGGGTAGCAGGCAAAGAAAAAAGAGGGTAAAACACCAAATCTATGTACTATCTATTTTAATTCCATCATTAGTAATTACGATATTTTTTGTATTTGAATCAATTCTATCATGCATTATCCATTTGCCGGATGGAAGTGTTATATAATTTTGAGTAATCACTAATTTTTGATCACCTATATAAAATGTGCCACTTAGAAGGATAGTATTTTTGTCTAAAATCCTAGATTCGAAGAATATTTCGCCATTGTTATCAGTTATTAGTATATGGTCCTTGTTATCCATTTTTTTTATTAATGATTCATCACAATAATTGCACTGATTTTCATCTATTTTAATCAGGTTTTTATCAGGTACCGTTATTAATGGTTGCGGATATCAGAGGAGAATCATCATCGTTTTTTTTATTCAATGAAAATAATAATGTATCATTGAATCTTATTTTTTTAGGACTGTTTGAAATAAAATTATTTCCCATTAAAAGAGTGTAAGTCATATCATATCTATCTTAAAATATATATTTTATTGTTTTTTTATCATATGTGCTTTGTTATGATTTGAAAATCATTTAAAAATGATTTTTGATTTATAAGAGTAATAATACTTAAACTTTCATTATATTGTTATACTTTAATACCAAAACATTAACGAATGACAATTAAAATATTAGATCTCTTGCATAATTAGAAATCATTCAAACTATTTCCATAGGTTTTGTATTTGGATCTAGTCTAGTTGTGATTATCCGTTATTCTATAATTTACCAAGCCTGCAACTATATCTGACACTTTGTTATATTTTCTCAATTTGTTTCTGAAAATATCATCATTATTCTATATTTTTTTAATCTGCAATTATATGTTCTATCATTATTCCTTTGCTAGAATGATTTTTGTTGTGTTCTTTCTCTTCTTGTGATAGTTCCAGTTTTCTTTTCTTTCTATTTGGTATGGCGGATAATTGTTTTGGGAAATCCTTTTCTATGCCAAGATATCCAAGGTCAAATACATTAACAAATTGTTTGGGATTACTAGGATGATTCTCTTTATAGATATCATAATCATGTCTTCTTCCTTTCTTATATCTTGTTTTATGAATAATAAGACCTTGGTTGTTAACCATAAGTTGTGTCTTTATGGTGTCTTTTCTTTTTGCCTGAATAAAAAATCTTTCTTTTCGTATTATCTATTGACCTTGGAATCTGTTGTTCGGTACAATCAATGAAAGCAATAAGGCTTGGAAAATATTGTTCAATTTCATCAGAAGTTTTCAGCCTTTTTGTTATTTTATATATTTTTTGAGGAATTGATGCATTTTCTAATTAATCTTTCAATCTTTTGTATGTTCCTACAGATTGTACTTTGATCCAAATTAAAAAGAAAGCCCGTTAATGTAAGTGATATACAGACGATAGTAAATCAAAAACATAAGAATTCTATATTTTATATTTAGTTTGAAAGGTTTTCCAGAATCTATGTCTCTTTTCCTATCCTTTTTGGATAATCGTCGTAGTTCGTATTTAGCATATCTTTTTGTTATTTCTTTATCGAAAATGTCGTCAAACTGTTTTACTGTCAATCCCGTGAAGGATTTGAAAAGCAGTGGTTTTTTAGATAACCTCTCGTATGAAAGCAATGAAAGGACAAGAAATTGAATAGAACTAGATCATATAGCTGTTTATTTCAATTATGCAAGAGATCTATTCTGTGTCAAAGTGCAACTTTAAACAGAAATTATTCGACTGCAAACATATTTCGTTCTTTGGATATGTGAAGGGATATAATTTCTTTATATATTTTCAATAATAATTCAAATCCCCAGAATTAAGAATTTGATTTACCATTGTCTTATTAGTGATATGTTATATAATTTCTTTCATATGATGAAATTCTTTGGTATGTACTTCTGAATACAGTTCCAGATTGATACATGACTTATTTTTACTAGTTTTAAGAAAGACGATGCCTTTTGTATTTCTAAATGATACTCTAAGAAATTACCCGTATAACAATGCCAAACAATTTTCGTGGAATCTCTACTTCTTGATCTAGTAAAAGGTATGATTGTCTTCAAGATATAGATTTTTTATTAGGTTAATAGTTATGTGAAATATTATCTAGTTGTATTTGTAAAATAATTGCTTTGTTTTAATGTTGTTTGGTTAACAAATCATTGAATTACATTGTTTTTTTTTACAAAGTTATTTTATTTTTAATCAGTATTATTACTTTGCTTGTATTATTATCATACTGCACAATCTGACAATTTCATTAGTTGCGCCCATTACATCTCCTGTTATTCCTCCAAAATTTCTCTTAGATATGAATATGATAATAAAACCTACTACTGCCCCTACAATGAATACTGCAAATAGGATGATTAGTAATATTTCTCCTCTTGATAAAATTAACAATATTATGGTAATTATTGTGGAAGTAATAATTTTTTTTTTAGATTTCATATTTTTTGTAAATAGAGAGCTATATCCTTCCCATGCTGAATTTGAACAATAAGCTTGTAATACCATTACATACTTGGCGATAATCTCGGAAATTAATAACGATGTTATCAATCTAAATAAATCCGTGTAAGTTGAAATTGTTATTGTCATTCCGATAAAATATGATATCATTGCAAGAATACCCGCAGCTCCAATCGCAGGATCGTGTATTATTTTGTATTTTTTTTCTTTACTACCTTTAACCATTATACCGTCTGCAAAATCTGCAAGAGCATCGGTATGATGTATTCCAGTTATGATTATTAGAAAAATTGTTATTATAAATCCCGATATCAAATGATTGAAAAAAAGGAAAGAAAATATTGTTATAGGTATACTTGATATTCCAATAATTAAACCTATTATTGGAAAAAGATGCATATTAGTAGAAATGTTTTCTAAACTGTTTTCTTTGGATATCTTTTCTACTGGTATGATGGTTAAAAATGATAAAATTTCTAGTATTGATTTAATAACCAAAAAATAGTGACCACCATTGAATATTATTTAAAATAATTGTGATTGGGATTAGATATAAAATTACAAATAAAATTGTAGCTACTTTTGTTATTTTTAGTGCAAAACGACACTTTTCTATAGAAATTTCATCATATTTTTCTCCAAGTTTATAATGATCAATTTTTTCTACTTGTATTTTTAATGCCCCTGCAATTGTTGACATTGGTATTCCAGCATTAGGACTCTCTGTTTTTTTTCTATCTCTTTTGCAAATTAAAATAGCATTTTTCCAATCTTGATTAAGTAGAGCTGATGATAATACCAGAAAAAATATTGATATTCTGGATGGTATAAAATTCATTATAGTATCCATTTTGGCCGACATCCATCCTATGTTTATATTATATTGATCTTTATAGCCTATCATAGAATCCAATGTATTTACCATTCTAAAGATTAATGCTCCGGGAATATTTAATAATCCGTAATAAAATAATGGTGATAAAATTCCATCAACAAAACTTTCAGCTATACATTCTATACATGCTGATAATATATTTACTTCATAGAGATTTTTCGTATCTCTACTGACAATTTTGGATAAATCCATTCGCGCTTTTTCAATATCTTTAATTTCAATATCTTTTATTATGTCTTTGATATGTATGTCCATTGATTTTATTGAAAACATTGACTTTAGGATAAATACCGATATTAAAGAAAATCCTATCCATCCAATACTGTAAACTGATTTTATTATTAGCAAATATCCCAAAATTCCAATTGTGGACGTCAAAGATAGTCCCAAAAGGGATCCATACAATTTTTCCGATAATTTTGATTTTTTATTTTTTTTTATTTTAGTTGTAAAAAAATTTATGATTTTTCCATACCATACAACAGGATGAATGCTGTTAGGCGGTTCTCCAATTACATAGTCAAAAGATATTGATAAACAAATTATTAAAATAATTTGTTGGACTATGAAAATCATTTATTTTTATTTCATTCCATTATTTTGTGTAAAATGTATTTTATGTCAATCGTAGATTCTATGACATTTGCTATTTTATTTATTTCTGTGTTTAATTTCTCTGAATCTATTGTTATGTTTATATTTATATTATCTTTATTTTTTCCATCGAGCGAATCTTCTGCTGGAATATTGTGATCAATTTTGGGAATAATGCCTAAGAATGGTTTATGTATTTTTTTCTCGATTTTATATATTGCGGGCATTAATATCTGATCATCCCCGAGAAATTTGTTGATTAAAATACCTTTTATTAGTTTTCTATATTTTGGTTTTAATATCGAAATTGTTCCTAAAATGCTGGCAAAACTACCTCCTCTCTCTATATCTGAAACTAAAATTACTTTGGATTTTATTTTTTTTGCAAAAAGCATATTTGCAATATCATATTTTAAAATATTAATTTCGGCTGGAGAGCCTGCACCTTCTAATAAAATTATATCATTTTCTTTTCTTAATTCTTTATATGATTTCAAAACATTTTCAAATCCCTGATTAAGAACAAAATTTTCATAGTATTCTTGTGCTTTCATTTTGAGATAAAATTTTCCATTTAGATATATGTCGCTTTCAAAATTACCTAGAGGTTTTAATAAAATTGGATTCATTCTAACATCTGGAAGCCTTCTTGCTGCAATTGCTTGGATTGCTTGTGCTCGTGCAATAATGTTGTCTGTATTTTCAATATTGAATATTAATGAGGACATGTTTTGTGATTTAAATGGAGCTACTTTGTAACCTTTGTTGGAGAAAATCCTACAAAGTGCAGTAACGATTAAGCTTTTCCCAGCACCTGAAGATGTACCTTGGATCATGATTTGTTTTGATTTCATAATGTTCTTTCCAATGCTTTGAATAATTTACTATTTTCTTTTGGAGTTTTTATGGATACTCTAATAAATCTGTCATTCATTCCAGTAAAAGTTTTGCAATCTCTAACAAGAATATTGTTTTTATCCAGTAGTTTATCTTTTACTTTTGTTGAATTCCATTCGTTTAAAATTTCTATTAAATAAAAATTAACATCAGTATTTATCAGATTCATTTTACTATTTTTTTTTAAATTATTTGTAATTTTTTTCTTTTCTGATTGAATCATTTTCTTTGCAGACTTTAAATGGCTTTTATCTTTTAATGCCTCGCTTGCAGCAATCTGTGCTAACCCATTAACATTCCATGCAATAATCTTATTTTTCATTTTTTCCATTATTGTTTTGTTGGATATCGCATATCCAATTCTTAGCCCTGCTAAACCAAATGATTTTGTCATTGATCTTAAAATTACTATATTTTTATAATCTTTGATGAAATTGAGAAAATAATTATTTCTTTTTACATCATCGTTTGTAAATTCGACATAAGATTCATCCAGCAGTATCGTGATGTTATTATTAGCTTTTTCTAAAATCTCTTCTACTTCTTTTTTTGAATCTATTCCTGTTGGATTGTTCGGATTACATAAAAAAATTGTTGTTGCTTTATTTTCAGGATTATTACTATCTTTTACCATGGCATCTGGATCAATATGAAAATCATTCTTAATCTTAATGAATGAGATTTTTGCATCACTCCTTTTTGCAGCAAGTTCATATTCACAAAATGTTGGAGAAGGGATTATTGCTTTATTCTTTACAAATGTGGATGAAAAATAATGAATTAATTCCGTTGCACCATTACCAATAATTAAATTGTCTATATCATCGACTTCGCAATTTAGATATTTCAAGATATCTTTTTTTAATTCAATACAGTCAGGATCGGGGTATATTGAAGATAAATTGATATTTTTTATTAAAGCCTTGATTACTTTTTTAGATGTTCCCAAAGGATTAATGTTGGAGCTAAAATCAATTTTTACTGATTTACTGTTTTTTGCTGAATAAATTCCGCCATGATGACAATTAGTGAAATTAAAATCAATTGTTTCCATTATATTCGATTACTTATGTTTCATAGTTTTATCCATGTTTAAAAAAGATTATTAAATGTTTTAGATTTTTATATTATGTGTTAAAGGTAGCATTAATTGGCTCAACTGGAGCAGTTGGACAGGAATTTGTTGTTGCACTTAATAAACATCCCTGGTTTGAACTTACCCATGTGGTATCTTCAGAACGCTCTGCAGGAAAAAAATATATCGATGCTATACGCGATTCACAATCTGGCATTTTGAGATGGCATAATCGTGAACCAGTTCCGGCTTATATACGTGATAATATTTTATTAAAATTTGATGATCTAAATCCAAAAGATTTTGACATTATTTTTACTGCCGTAGAGTCTGATAATGCTCAAATAATTGAACCTACATTAGCTGCTCATGTGCCAGTTATTAGTACTGCTGCCGCATTTAGATACGAAAATGATGTTCCAATTCTTATACCTGGAATTAATGATGATCACGTTGATTTATTAGAAAAACAAAAAAAGAGTCGTAACTGGGATGGATTTATTGCACCATTACCAAATTGTACTACCACCGGATTAGCAATTACTCTAAAACCGATCTTGACTGAATTTGGAATCAAAAGTGTTTTTATGACTTCTATGCAGGCTTTATCTGGTGCAGGGCGGTCTCCTGGTGTAATTGCTTTGGATATTTTAGATAATGTAATTCCATATATACCAAAAGAAGAAGAAAAAGTTCAAATTGAAACCAAAAAAATATTGGGAAAATATGATGATGAAATAGGCAAAATTATGTCTGACAATCTTAAAGTTAGTTGCACTTGTACAAGGGTGCCTGTATCTGATGGACATACAGAAGTAGTTTTTGTTGAAACATCTAAACATGCTGATCCTGAGTCTATAGCAAAACAGATGATTAAATTTTCAGATAATGTTTCTATTAAAGGTCTTCCTTCTGCTCCTAAAGAGTATATTTTTGTAAATGATGATCCAACTAGACCACAACCCCGTATTGACCGAGAATTTAATGATGGTATGACTACCGTAGTAGGAAGATTGAGAAAAGATTCTGTATTTGAGAATGGGATAAAATATGTTCTATTGACACACAATGAAAAAATGGGATCTGCAAAAGGTGCTATATTATTGGCGGAACTATTGAAGACAAAAAAAATTTTATAATCTTTTTAGTTAATTCAATAAACTTTATAAAAAAATTAAAAAAAATGAAAATCGTACATTTATTAACCGCTAAAATTTAGTATATCTTGCATTTTATGGGACGAATTGATGATCTTGATCTAAAGATATTGAGGGAATTATCAAAAGACGCAAGTATCTCTGTTCCCCGACTTTCTAAAAAAATTAATATTAATTCGTCGGTAGTTTACAGTAGAATTAAACGTTTAGTTAAAAGAGGCTTGATTAAAAAATTTACTATTATCATTAATGATGAAGCATTAGGTTTTAATGTTAAAGCTCTTACTGGGATAACCATGGATTCTAAACTACGAGATAATGTTTTAAAGGAACTTTTTAAAATACCTGAAGTTAGAGAAGTTGCTGAAGTTACTGGAAGATTTGATATATTGGTCACGATGACTGCACGATCGCTTGATGAAATGCATCAAATTATTTCAGAAAAAGTTGGTCGTGTTGAAGGTGTACAAAAAAACAGAAACCTTTATAGAGATGAGAAAAACCTCCAGAGAGATTATTTCTAACGCCGTATCAAAATAATGGATCTGTCAAGCTATAAATAACTATTTTAATTAACATACTGTGGAAGGTTAATAGAATCTTTGGTTTTAGAGATGAAAACAGTCAGTAACCAAATCAAAAATTATTATGAGCTTACGAAACCTAAAATTTGGTATTTACTCGTTTTCACAGCTTTTGGGGCTGCTCTTTCGGCGTCCTGGCTTTTTCATATACATATTAGTGTAGTAACCTGGGCATTATTATTATCTGGTGTCGCTGCCGGATCCGCTGCTGCAGATACTCTTACTGGTTATAATGATCGAGATATTGATGCTATAATGGATAGAACAAAAGACCGTCCTATACCGTCTGGAAGAATATCTCCAAAAAACGCCTTAATTTTCGGTCTTGTTTTGGCTGGTATATCACTTGTATTTTCAGCTATGATCAATGTTTGGGCATGTTTGCTTATGGCATTCGGATTGTTTGATAATATTATAGTTTATAGTAAATGGCTTAAAAGAAGCAGCAAATACAATATCATATTAGGTGGTTTTTCTGGAGCCACTCCTGCGCTAATTGGATATGTTGCCGTAACTTTTCAGCACATTGAGATAGGCTTTGTAATGTTTGGCTTGGTATTTTTTTGGATACCTACCCATATCTGGAGTTTGGCTTTGCACGTAAAAGAAGACTATAGAAAGGCTAAAGTTCCTATGCTTCCCGTTATATCTAGTGAAGCAATTTCAGTTAGAATAATTGCTGTTACTACTGTTTTAATGGTGGTATTTAGTATTTTGCCTTTCTTATTTCATGAATTTGGGCTAGTCTATTTGATAACTGCTACGATTCTAGGGATCGTCATGATACTTTTGTCATCATGGTTGTTGTTTAAGCCTAGTGAAAGAGCTTCTTGGATCGTTTTTAAGTTTAGTAGTCCTTATTTGGCTATACTGTTTGTTGCTTTTATGGTTGATTCTTTTTTCCATTAATGGCAAACATTCACTCCTTTTTTTCATCAAGTTGTTTGACCTTTTTGTAAAATTTTTCTTTAAATCGTGGAATATTTATGATGAATCTTTCGTGCTTTCCTTCGCCGATTATTTCAATTTTATCTTTTGCAGAGACTTTGAATGATATTCTTCTTTGATCAATGTTTGTTATTTCTGCATTTAATGTAATTTCTGCTCCTACTGGTGTAGCAGATAAATGTTTTATTTCTACTACGGTACCCACGGAATCCCATTCGTTATTTGTAAGAAATTGTTCTTTTAGTAAAAGCCTGCAGGTCTCTTCCATTTCTGAAATCATTGCTGGAGTCGAAAAAACGTTTTCTCCTTCCCATAGGAAACTTGTTGTTTGGGTATTTTTTACTGTTATTTTCCTTTCTTTTTTTGCTTGTAGTGTGATTTTAAAATCCATAAAAATTATTTTATCTTCTCTATAAAATTTTTTACTACTTCAAAATATATTATTTAAACTTTATATAATATTTTCAGATTTTACCTTGAATATATATAATTAATTTAAAATCCATAAAATTATTTCATATCTATTAATTATTATCATAAAGTTAAATTATTATGATTGTCTTATTCTACTTTAAAAATAAATATAATTGAAATAGTTTGTGAAAACTATAAAAGAGGCATTTTTAGAAGACAATGTATTCTAATTAGGTGAAATGGTTGGCTTCAATTCAACAAACATCTGGTGGTATGCCAGTATTAATATTAAGAGAAGGCGCTAAAGAAAATAAAGGCCGAGAGGCACAAAAAAATAACTTCAATGCTGCAAAACTAGTTGCCGAAATAATTCGTTCGAGTTTAGGCCCACGTGGCATGGACAAAATGCTTGTCGATTCTTTAGGTGATGTAACTATTACAAATGATGGTGCAACTATTCTAAAGGAAATCGATGTTCAGCATCCGGCAGCAAAAATGATGGTTGAGGTTGCTAAATCTGTTGATAATGAGGTTGGAGATGGTACATCATCATCTGTTATTTTCACTGGTACGCTTTTAGAAAAAGCGGAACAATTGATAAGTAAAGGTGTCCATCCGTCAGCTATAGTGGATGGATATTCAGCAGCAGCCGATCAATCTTTGAAAATCTTAAACGAAATCGCGATAAAAGTTGATACAAAAGATAGAGATACTTTGCTTAAAATCGCAAAAACTAGCATGGATTCAAAATTGGTATCTGATGAAAGTCCAATTTTAAGTGGGATTGTGGTAGATGCTACTACTCAAGTATCTGAAAAAAGTACTAGTTCTGATGGTCTGATTGTTGATCTTGATAATATTAAAGTAGAGAAAAAAGCTGGTGGTTCAATGCGTGATACTACTTTAATTAAAGGTATTGTTTTGGATAAGGAAGTTGTGCATGCAGGCATGCCAAAAAGAGTTGATAATGCAAAAATTGCACTGCTTAATTCTCCATTGGAAATCGAAAAAACTGAAATGAGTGCCGAGATTAGGATTAACGATCCTTCTCAGATGCAAATGTTCCTTGAAGAAGAAAATAGAATGTTGAAGTCCATGGTGGAAAAAATCCAATCCATTGGTGCAAATGTTGTTTTGTGCCAAAAGGGGATGGATGATATTGCTCAACATTATTTAGCTAAATTTGGTATTCTAGCTGTTAGACGTGTCAAAGAAAGTGATATGTTCAAATTGTCAAAGGCAACTGATGCTAGATTAGTTAATAATTTAGATGATTTGACTGAAAGCGATCTTGGAACTGCTTCATTAGTTGAAGAACGCAAAGTAGAAACTGATAAATGGGTATTTATTGAAGGTTGTAAAAATCCAAAAGCTGTTACCATTTTAATTCGTGGTGGATCTCAAAGAGTAGTCGATGAAGCTGATCGATCATTACATGATGCATTAATGGTAATGAAAGATGTGCTAGAGAAACCATCTATAGTTGCTGGTGGCGGTTCGCCCGAAGCTTATATTGCCAATGAGTTAAGACAATGGTCTAGCAATTTAGAAGGTAGATCACAATTAGCTGTCGAAAAATTTGCAGAGTCTTTGGAAATCATTCCTTTGACTTTAGCTGAAAATGCTGGTATGGATCCAATTGATACTATGGCCGAACTAAGATCAAAACAAGGTAGTGGTTCTAAATGGTATGGTATTGATGTGAAATCTACCTGTGTTTCTGATATGCATGCAAAAAATGTTCTCGAGCCTTCTGTCATTAAAGAACAAATCATTAAATCTGCTACCGAAACTGCCTGCATGCTGTTGAGAATCGATGATGTCATTGCTGCTAACAAGTCTAGAATGCCTCCAGGTCCACCAGGTGGCGGCATGGGCGGCATGGGCGGCATGGGCGGCATGGGCGGCATGGGCGGCATGGGCGGCATGGATATGGATTAGATAAAAATCTAACAAATTTTTTATTAGTTATTAAATTCGTGCTGATAATTTTGTATATTTTCTACTTTTTTATTTAAATATTAAAATAAAAAAAATAATGTGATGTGATTAATTCTTCATGGTAAATGTAGAGTATTTTTAATTATTATCAATTCAGATTGTATTTATACTTTTGAACTATGATCAAATTAATCTAAAAATGAATCAAATAATTATATTAGTCCGTATTGTTAATTGGATTGGATGATATACTATCTATTCTCCTTATAGAGGATATTTTAATTATTCTAATAACAAGATTAAATTTAATGGTGAGAGATTTAATTTTGATAACACTCTATTTTCTTTAAAACATGATATTAGATCTCTTTTTAAAAATATTTATTCAAAATTACGTGAATCTTGCGTGAAAAATGAGACCTTCAAAATAACTGTTCTTCCAGATTTTTTTGTTGATAGAATTATTCAAATTCCTGACATTGATAGCCTTACCAAAATTATGGTAAATAAAATTGAAGTAGGTGGCGGAAGTATACGTGGCTTAAACAGTATTGATATCAAAGGTGGAAATGCTGTCAATGTTGCATATTGTCTTGCTCAACTTGGCATTTCTGTACATCTTTTCACCGTGGCTGATAGTATTGGACAATCTATTTTGAACTCTACATTTCAAAAATTTCATCCAAAAGTAAAATTGCATATAAAGAATGGCAAACACGGATTAACAACCATTTTTGAGTTTACTAATTCTTCTTTTTCTGTATCAAATGCTATGTTAAGCGATGTTGGGGATAATCGTACTTTTGGTCCAGAATCACTTGAATCTTCCGACATTTTATCAATATTGAACTCTTCTTCAGCAGTAGTTTTAACAAATTGGGCTTCAAATTTGAAGGGAACGGATTTATTGAAATATGTTTTTTCAAATTCCACTAACGCATTACATTTTTTGGATCCTGCAGATATAAGCGAAAGACAACTAGAATTTGTGAATGAACTCAAAAACAATTCAAATCTAATTAGTTTGTTGAGTGTAAATGAGAATGAGTATTTACAGATAATTAATATCGTATTAAAAATGGAGGGTACAAATATTTTAAACAATGGGAAATGTATCAATCAAATAACTCCATTTATTCTTTGTAAATCTGCATCATTTCTTTCTAATTTCTTTAAAATTAACATATGTATTCATACAATGATTGGATCCGTTTTATCTGATGGGTTTAATACTGTTTTTGTAGAATCTATTTCGCCATCTAGAATTAATATTGTAAGTGGAGCTGGGGATGCATGGGATTCCGCATTTATATTTGGTTATTTGCTAAAATTAACCTCTGAAGAAAGACTATGCTTTGCAAATTTATATGCTTCTTTATATTTGGAAAATACTTTTAATGATGCACCTTCGTTGCAGAATATTCTTAATTATTTAAATGATTGTTATGTTAAATAGATTTTATGAACACTATTTTTGAGAAAAAAGCAATATTGCTGAAATAGTTTTGCAATCTTTTATTGTCCCATCAAAACAATATTTGATTGCATCTTTTAATTTTACTGATATATTTGATATATTTTCATCTTCATCCATTATAAATGATGGATTTTTTATTTTTGAAATGTTTTTTGCAATGAATAAGTGCATTATTTCTGTATCATAACTTGGAGCCAGGTAGCAATTTGTTAATGGTATTAAATCCCCATTAAAACCTGTCTCTTCTTCTAATTCTCTCTTTGCAGCTTCAATTGGACTTTCATTTTTCTCTATTTTACCTGCTGGTATTTCGATTAAAACTTCATTTACTGCGTGCCTATACTGTTTAATTAATATAATTTCATTATTGTTAATTATTGGAATAATTCCAACAGATGCGTTATGCTCTATTACTTCTTTCTTAAATATTTTGCCATTTAGTTTAAAGGTATCTAATTTTAACTTAACCGGGCCGTCGTATATTAGTTTACTATTTATTATTATATGCTCATCTTCAATCATTGTAATAAAAGATATTGGTTTTAATTAATATTATAAATTATATATTATTTTTCTTGTTTTAGGCCCTAGAATTATTTAATACATATTATTTCATCTTTTTTTTTAATAAATTAGAATCCAAATTCTTTTGTTATTTTAATGAATCATATATTATTGATATTTATCTGATATCCCTCCTTTAAAAGACTGTTAACTTAACGATTTTGTAAAATGTCAACTTGATTATATACCTACTCTAACTCCATCGTAATAAAATCATGATATTTTAAGCGTAAAAAAAGTGAATTTACAAAATTTTAGTAGACATATACATATTTTGACTCTACTATTTCAATAGAAAGTCCCATAATTGACAGAGCCCTTTAAAATATTGACTTGATTTATTAATTATATTTCAACAATTTACTGATAATGTGTTTTACTTTGATATGTTGTGCCAAAAAACTGCTTATTTTGACAAATAATACAATGGTGTTTTTTTTCTAAATTGTGGATAAGAAATGAATCTATGAAATAATGTTTATTTTAATGGTGGAATTATTATCTGGATGTAATAGAATAATTTTAAACCATTTGTGTTAACTCATCTATTGTCTTAAAAAACAAAACATGATAGTAAAAATATATAATTGCTGGTCTATTTTTCTATTCTATTATAGTAAATATTGATATCAAAAAACATATATATTACAGTTATTATCGAAACTCATGATATCGAGAAAATCTATATCTAACAAAAATTTTTCTTTGGATTTTACAAAGATTTCTATACGGAATTACGTGGTTGTTATTGCTATTTTCTTGACTGGTGTAGGCATAGCTTTTGTATTGCCTACTCTTACATATGCAATACAATCATCTTCACAAAACAGTTTTGTTTCAACTCTAAACGGCAAAATTGTTCAGCCCCCAGTAAATACTCAGGCTACAGGTACAGCTAAATTCCAATTAAATTCAAATGGCACAATATCTTATGAGGTAGATGCTAAAAATTTGGATAAAGTAATTGATGGTAGTATTGAATACAAAAATGGTACAGAAGTAGTATCTTTAATCAATCCTTATGCAACGGTTAGTACTGGATTTAATCAAGTTAAATCTGTATACCCTACAGGATTAATCAATGGTAAATTAACAGATGGTGTTATTACATCTGATAAATTATTAGGTGGATTCCTTGGTAAAAACGTAACAGATTTATCCAAATCTATGAAAGATGGTTCACTTAATGTAGTCATTCGTACACAACCTCATCAAGATGGTGAAATAGCAGGTACTATAGTTCCATCCAAATAATTTTTTTTATCATATGAATTGAATAAACAAGTTGTTTTTAAAATTCATTTCTACATGCTGCATTTGATTGTCTGTTTTAGTAATATTAATTAAATTTAAAAAAACTTTAATCAGGTATTTTTAAAAATTATTATTTGTATGTCTGTACCTGGTGTTGAACAAAACGGTCCTCAAAATTCTACCAATTCTCGATATATTATGACTTTGGGGTCTCATTGTTCTTTACAAGTGTTAAAAGGTGCTAAAGATGAAGGATTTCGTACTCTTCTAATTTGCGAAGAAAAACGACTTTCTTTGTACAAGCGATTTAAATTTATTGATAAATTAATTGTTTTGGATAATTTTAAGGATATTTTAAATACAGAATTCCAGAATAGTCTTATTGAGGAATTTGATCCTATTCTGATACCTCACGGAACGCTGATTTCTTCCATATCGATGAGTGATATTGAAAAGATTAAGATACCTATATTTGGAAATAAATTTATTCTAAGGTGGGAATCTGATCGAGTATTGAAACAACGATTAATGAATGAATCTTTGTTGTCCTCGCCAGAACAAATCCTGTCTAAAAATGATATTAAAGGATTATGTATTGTTAAGTTACATGGTGCAGCTGGTGGAAAGGGATATTTTCTTGTCACTGATAAAAAAGGTTTTGAAGTACAGTCTCAAAAACTGATTGAATCTGGTACTATAAAATCGGAAGACCAACTTTTTATACAGAAATATGCTAATGGAGTTCCAGTTTATTTACAGTTTTTTTATTCTTCACTTGAAAATGAATTGGAACTCTTGGGTATTGATAGACGTTATGAAACTGATATCGATGCAATAGGTAGAATTCCTGCCCGACATCAAATGGCATCTGATTTGGAACCATCTTATACTGTTGTAGGCAACATTCCCATTGTATTGAGGGAATCTTTATTACCTGAAGCTTATTCTATGGGTGAACGTTTTGTTGATGTCGCTCGCAAACTTGTGCCCCCAGGTATGCCTGGACCCTTTTGTATAGAAGGTGTTTATGATAGCAATACTAAATTTACTGCATTTGAATTTTCTGCTAGAATCGTGGCGGGAACTAATTTATTTGTATCTGGTTCTCCTTACTCTGATTTATTGTTTGATGTTCCAATGAGTATGGGTAGGCGTATTTCATTGGAAATAAAAAGAGCAATAAATTCATCAAAGCTTGACCTTGTTTTAACATGATATTACAAAAGTAGATTATAAACTAATTTTTTTTAAATATTTTGATATTAAAATGGCGTATTTTTTGGTCATGTTTGCCTTTATTAAAATTGCTAATTTTTATCATCCAATTTTTACTTTATATAATTTATGATGAAAACTTTCATTGAATATCTTTAATAGATTGTATTAGAAAATATCTTGTTGATTCTACGCGGATAAAGATTAGAGATCATACTAAAGTATATTATAAAGACCTTGGTAAACTACATTCGTTAAAAACTTATTCTCTAGACCAATTTTAAAAGCTCATTCAACAGCCCCTATAGGTACTTTCACCTCTTTTTAATAACGTTGTATATAATACTTTTCAGATATTTTTGTTATTTTATATATCATTGAACCTGTAATATCATTCTAATAAATGATTTAAAATGTAATGTTTTTTTGGATAAATGTCGAGAAAAAAACTATAAGCCCTTGATTATCTATCTGTTTACTGAACTTTAAAGAACTTGTTAATTAATAAGTTTTTTTTTGATTTATGTATAAAAAGCCTGCTTTTTAATTTTATCTTTGGTATATTGTATTTATATGATATTTATTCTTCACTTTTAATTACATTTTTTCCTTTATCTGATGGGATAATTTTCATTTTTCCATTAGTAAAATTTTTTTCAAATTGTTCGCCATCAAAATATCTATCTAAGAATATTGCCAAAGCTGCAATTTCTGAATGTGGTTGATTTCCTATGGAAATATTATAATCTGCTAAAAGATATACTTCCCTTGGAACTTTTTCTGCTCCAATTACTACAAGTATTTTTTTGTCAATGTCTTTAATTTCTTTAATCGCTTCGTTAATTTTTAGTCCATACATTGTCAAGTGAACTATTTTACCTTGTTCTTCTTTCCATTCATTAATCAGTTTTTTCCAATTGTTGATTATTTTTAAATCAAACTCATTTGAACCCCCCCATGAAGAATTAACTTTGTTAACTGTACTTATTATTTCATCATCAATGTCTGTAGTGTACATGGCATTACTTCCGAATGCTCTTGATACTAGTATTGCATGAGTAGTTGTTCTATCGTCCCTCACTAATCTATGTCCTATTCTAAGTACTGCAACCTCTTTCTGTGACATGTTTTTTAATCGCCCATTTACTGAATATGTTTGTATTTTTGCTATTCATTCTCTTCTTGGGTAATGTCTTCATTTGAACTTATAAATAACTTGATTCCCAAAAAATTTTCCAATTTTTTTGATAATATTCCATCAGGTTTTATATTTCCCGTCTCTATCTTTTTTAACAATGTTACCTTTTCATTTATTTTTTGTCCTAATTGATCATGTGTTATGCCTTTTTTATTTCGTGCATTCCTGATAATCATGGGGAATTCTGGGTCCAATATCATTTCATCAGTTAAATTAATTTTTTTTTGAGGTAGGGGCTTAATTCTCGGCATCGGTCTTAATCTATTGTAAGCTGGATTTCTCGGCACCATTGTTCTTGATAATGGAGTTGTAGTTGGATGTTGAGATGTCGTTTTTCCAGTAATTTTGTTTTTTCCTTGAGCCGTTCCATAATTGTTGCTGGATTCTATCGGTTTTCCTCTTTTTGAACATGACATACAAACATCAAAAATCGAATTTTCAATCTTTACTTTTCTCTTCTCATCTGTTTGCTTTCCACATAATTCACAAAAAGAAACCATATTACATTAGATGGATAGTAAGTTATTATATTTTCTATTGTGTATTGTTGCTTGCAAAAATTATTTTTTATTAATGTCAATAATTTTATAATTGTATTTCTATATATAGATAAATTTGAAAAAAATATTTGTAGATCCTTATTTAAAGATAATTTCTCATGTTAATTTTATTTTTGGTAAAGAAGTAGGCTCTGTTTTACCAAAAGATCTAGAAATAGAATATTCTAGGAAAACTGGAAGAATAAAGAATTTTGGTTTAGGTGGTAATTTGATTGGAACATTTAGAACTGATGGTGGAATTGCTTTGACAATTTATGGTGCCAAGCTTTTATTGAATGGCAGTAATTTTATTTTTAACTGTATTATTCCATATGATGATGCTATTCCGTTTGTTTCAGAAGGTAGATCCTTGTTTGTTAAACATGTACTGCAATGTGGAAAAAATGTTAAAACTGGGTCTGATGTCGCAATCATCGATAAAGAACATAACGTTTTGGCAGTGGGGCATTCTTTATTGCCATTTTCTTTTTATGATATTCAAACTCACGATATAGATCGATCTTTTATGAGGGGGGTTGGAGTTAAAATTAGAGAAGGATTAAAAAGTAGAAGTACATAATATTTCTATTATGCGATCAGGCAATAGGGATATGCGTAGAATGCTAGACAGAATGGGTCTAGATATGAAAGATATGAATTCTGTTGAGGAAGTTATAATCAGAACCGATACAAAAGAACTTTTTTTAAAAAAACCTCAAGTTGTAGAAATGAAAGGAAAAGATAGCACTATATACCAAATTGTTGCCTCTGAAATTGAGGAATGTGATCGAGACGTACCTACATTTAAAGAAGAAGATATTATTTTAGTGACGCAACAAGCTAATGTATCTAAAGAAAAAGCAATTATCGCACTAACTGAAACCAAAGGTGACATTGCACAAGCTATTTTAAATCTTACCGTCTGATAAGTAATTAAATAATTTTCTCGATATTTTATTTAAATAAAAATTTTGTTGCAAATAATCATAATATGATATATTATTGACTTTATAATACTCTTGAATTATTAAATCATTATTTGTAATATATACTCATATTTTTCCATAATATTTAATAACATTGCATTTCAATTCTAAACTAGATTTAACAATTGATATGATCAACCTCTTGAGTTGTCCTCCGGTTATTGTTGCGACTTTATCTGGGCGATCGTATTATAAAATAACTAGTACTCTTAAATCTTTGGATCTGAATTTTTTATCTCTATCTCCACAAGAGGCTGCTTTAAGTGATGCGAAAATAATTATTACTACGTTAAATGAATCAAAAATCGTAAAAAGAAATGATGTTTTTTTGGATACTGATTTAGAATATTCTCCACTCTCTGTAAAGGCAAAAATTTTACAAAATTTTATGAGCTCGTATTGTTATGCGTGTGATGATGTTATTGTTGGTGTTGATCCTGGAAAAAGGATTGGCATCTCTGTTTTATATTATAATTTTGAATTGGATAGGATCATTGTATTGTCTGTGCGATCTGCATATGAAAAAATTGCATTGATCTTGTCATCCATCGATTCTCAAAAAAAAATAGTTAGGATTGGTGATGGTAGTATGACCATATCTTATCAAATCGCAAATCTTTTGAAAAAATATTTTAAAGATGAAGTGATAATTGAAATTGTTAATGAATATGGTACGTCTATTAGACAAGGATCTGAGATAAATAGGCGAGGAATTAGAGATATTAGTTCAGCACGAAAAATAGCTTTTAGAAATGGATGGGTATATGAAAGGTAATCTTTTTAACAATCTCTCTTTTTATATGATAGATAAAATTATATAAATTATTGTTATTATTTTAATTTGTAATCTTGCGAGGTTGGCCCAGCCTGGTTAAGGTACGAGCTTCCCAAGCTCGGGATCGCGGGTTCAAATCCCGCACCTCGC
>CAVXKW010000014.1:0-70845 GCA_963762475.1 uncultured Nitrososphaeraceae archaeon | reverse complement strand
CAAGTTTCCAGTTGATGATTATATTGCTCATATCGCAAAAGAGTTTAACTGACTTGTAATAATTCGGGATTGTATAGTTAACAATTTCCCCTTTATCTACTCGCTCTTTCTGGAAAACTATAAAATCAATCAATGAATCCTGCAGCCATTCTATATCTTGCTTGGCCTGTACATACAAATTATAAAGCTTTTCTTGTAGATTCAAGCCTTTTATATCTATAAAGCTAAGAAAAACTTCCAAACGTTTTGGATATTGTCTTTTGGATTCTGGGGCCTTTAAAGCATATATGAATCGATTGTAGGATGTTGAAATAATTTGTTCTTGTGATTTTACATGTAGTGCTATTGAAAATATATTTTATATATATCTGGGCCTACAAAAGCGTTCATTATTGAAGCGGGCTCAGAGGGATTCGAACCCACGACCAACTGCTCCGCAGGCAGCCATTCTATCCAAGCTGAACTATGAGCCCTTTAATATCAGACGTATATTTTCTATAAATCTCTTTGGAATGGCTGCTGTATAAAATAAGTATAAATGGATTAATTACTATTTTATATATAGTGAATTCTTTCCTTGATGATTTAAACAATAAAATTCTTTTATTTGATGGTGCCATGGGTACTGAAATTCAACGGTATCAACCTAAACAAGAAGATTATTTGGATAGTAAAGAAGGTTTTAATGATAGTCTAAATTTTACTCGCCCACAGTGGATTAAGGCGATTCATAAAAAATATATAAATGCAGGTGCAGATTGCATTGAAACAAATACTTTTGGAAGTAACAAACTAAAATTAGAAGAATTCGGATTGGGACACAAGACTATAGAATTTAATATAGTAGCTTCAAAAATTGCTAAAGAATCTGCGTTAGAGTTGAATAAACAAATTTATGTAATTGGATCTATGGGACCTTCAGGATTTTTGCCTAGTTCTAATGATGCTGATCTTGGAAATATATCTTTAGATGAAATAGAAGATGCATTTTATATGCAGGCCCAAGGGCTGATACAAGGGGGCTGCGATGTTTTATTGATTGAAACAGGACAGGATATTTTAGAAATTAAATTGGCTATAGAAGGATGTTTTAAAGCTATGAAAAAACAGAATAAATATCTTCCATTAATTTCAAACGTCACGTTAGATCAATATGGCAAAATGCTTTTGGGATCTAATATTCAAGCAGCATATGTTGCATTAAGTAATCTAAATATAGATGTGTTTGGATTAAACTGTTCTACGGGTCCATCTGAGATGATGCCAAGTGTTCAATGGCTCAATGAACAAAATGAATTGCCAATTTTAGTCATCCCAAATGCAGGTATGCCAATAAATGAAAATGGTCAAGCAAAATATTTGATGTCGCCTTCTGAAATTACTCAAAAACTATCGGACTTTATAAAAAAATATGATCGAATAAAAATAGTGGGAGGTTGTTGCGGAACATCGCCTGAGCATATTTTACAACTGCGTCAAATGCTGGATTTAAATTTAAACAAGATTAAAAATTAAAGAAATAAATCATTAAATAAATTTAGTTTATTGGAGAGCCGGTTTTATGAAGAAAATCTATAACAATAATCCCAAAATTTGTTCTGCTATAAAATCTGTTGATCTTTTCCAAGAACCACGACCTCTTATAATTGGAGAAAGGTTGAATTCGCAAGGTTCTAAAAAGGCAAAAAAAATGGTTTTAGAAAATGACTTTGATGGTTTGATCGATATAGCGAGAGCGCAAGTTGAAGATGGCGCTCATTGCCTTGATATTTGTGTGGCAACCACGGAACGGTCTGATGAACTAGAATTTATGCAAATATTGGTAAAAAGACTTAGCCTTGAAATCGAGTCCCCATTAGTGATAGACTCTACGGATTCTAAAGTAATCTATGCCGCGATTAAACAAATTCCAGGTTTACCCATAATCAACTCTATTAATTTGGAAGGGGATGGAAGCAGATTTTATGATATTGTGCCTCTAATGAAAAAATATGGAACCCCTGCTATATCTATGTGTATTGGCCCATCTGGTATGGCTAAAACCAGCACAGAAAAACTACAGGTAGCAAAATTAATCTTTGATAAATCCAAAGAGCATCAAATACAACCATGGCAATTAATTTTTGATGTGTTGACATTTACTCTTGCCACTGGAGAAAAAGAATATTCTGATTCTGCTGCAAATACTATAAATGGTATCAAATTAGTAAAAGAAGCATATCCAAACGCTTTAACTACTTTAGGACTAAGTAATGTCAGCTTTGGTCTGTCACCTGTTGCTAGAAAATATTTAAATTCGGTATTTTTATATCACGCTTTGAAAAATGGTTTAGATTCTGTTATTATAAATCCAAAGGATATAATTCCTTATCCTCAGATAAGTGCTACTGAAAAAAATATATGTGAAGATTTGATATTTAACATAAAAGAGAACGCTCTTTCTGACCTTATTTCGTATTTTAATTCAAAATCTTCTAATATTTCTACATCATCATCCATGCAAAAACAAAATACTATGGAAATCGATAGAAATTGGCCAGCTAGCAAAAAGTGTTATTTTAGAATAGTAAATAGATTGAAAGATGGAATAGAAAATGACGTTGTTTTCGCAATTGCAGAAAAAATAAATAAAGACCAAAATAAAGTTGTAGAAATAAAAAGTGATTCTGACATTATTTCTTATAAAATCGAATCATCAAAAGAAAATTTACATACTGCTGCTGTACAAACATTAAATGATGTACTTCTTCCAGCTATGAAAGAAGTAGGGGATAAATTTGGTTCTGGGGAATTAATTCTTCCATTCGTTTTAAAGTCTGCAGAATGCATGAAAGCTGCCGTTACCGAATTGGAAAAATATTTGATTAAGCAAGAAGGTATGAGCAAAGGTAAATTGGTATTATGTACAGTTTATGGTGATGTACATGATATCGGTAAAAATTTAGTTAAAACAATTCTTACGAATAACGGGTATGAGGTATTTGATCTAGGAAAACAAGTACCGATTCCCACAATCATAAATAAAATAAATGAAGTAAAAGCTGATGTAGTAGGTCTATCTGCATTATTAGTTTCTACGTCTAAACAAATGCAATATTTCGCAGAATTTGCTCGTGAAAATAAAATACAAATTCCAGTTATTTGTGGGGGTGCAGCAATTAATAGTGATTATATTAATCGTATTGCAAAAGGTGATGGAAATTTATATGAATCCGGAATTTTTTACTGTAAAACTGCTTTTGATGGATTAAAAATCATGAACAATATAATGTCTAAGGAAAAAGATCAATTTTTAATAGATTGGAGAAAAAAAATCCAAAATTGGAATGAGAGAAAATATGATAATAAGACCAACAAAAATGATATTCAATTCCAAACAAGCAATGTCACGCCAATTAAAGAAAAACCAATACCACCACAACTCAATTTCTCATTTAGGTTTTCCAAGAATGATATTCCTTTAGATAAGGTTTGGGAATCGTTAAATAAAAAATCATTATTTGTTTTATCATGGGGTTTACGTGGAAAAAGTGCATCGGAGTTACAAAACGAATTTGAGGATTTGTTAAAAGAATGGAAGAATAGAGTAATCCAAGAAGATTTGTTTGAACCTCAAGCAGTATATGGTTATTTTAAATGTAGGAAAATAGATTCTAATAATCTTCAAGTAAAATATTTGAATAAAGATCAGCAAGAATCAAAACTAGTTTTCGAATTTCCGCGGTCATCATCACAAAAACATTTATGTTTATCAGACTATTTTGATTCCGAATCTGATGATATTGTTGCTTTTCAAGCAGTAACAATAGGTAACAAAGTGGCAGACATTATAGAGGAATGGAATAAAGAAAATCGATATTCTGATGCATATTATCTCCATGGTCTTGCAGTGGAAACAACTGAAGCACTTGCAGACTGGATAAATATGCGAATCAAAAGGGAGTTAAAATTAGATTTTAAAACAAACGGTGGTTTACGATATAGTTGGGGATACCCAAGTTGTCCAGATGTTTCTCAGCATTATTTAGTATGGGATTTGTTGAATCCTCAAATAAGTGGAATGGATCTTACTGAAAGTGGTCAAATAATTCCCGAATACTCAACGGCTGCGATAATTGTTCATAATCCCCAAGCAGAATATTTTACATTATAGTAGTGGGTTTACTTGAGGAAAAAAAATGTAAATCAAATTCGCCGCTATTATATGGTTTTAAAATAAATTCAAATCGTTGACTATTCTTTATACTTTTTATGGTCTTGTTAAGAATAATATCATAATATATTCCCATTTTTATTAATACTTTTTTTTAAGGAATTTGGATTGAACTTAAACCTGATAAAATAATAAACTCGTACAAAAATTTTTCCAGCTTTAATTATGATTATTGCAGGAAACTTTATTCAGAAAATATTATATATGTTTGTATTGCCATTCTATAACTCTTTATATTAGTTCATATTAAATTTTCAAGATATAATTTGGTAATTGGGTAAAACAATACTATAACACAAATTAAAATTGTTTACATTTTGAAAGATTACCTTCTTTTTGATCTTTCGATAATATATCACCAGTATCTATTGCAATAGAAAGGACAAGTGTTATCTAGTGAACACTATATGATAATTTCTATCAATCATTTAATAATTTGGAATCAAATCTCCTTTTCAGAACAAATATTCAAATCTTAATATGAGAACTATATTTTAAATTATATTTATTGGTAAAGTATAAAGCATGAATGAAACAAGTATTCTATTTCTATTAATTATGAGAACAAAGTATCTTTAACTTGTAGAAATATTTATAAGATTTTGAACACTTTCAACTCACTAATATAGTTAAATACAATAATATACGACATGAGCAAAAATTTTGAAAATAAAAGGACAGCTGACATTGTGGCTGAAGCCTTAATGGATTGGGGTGTGGAGGTTATTTTTGGATTACCTGGTGATGGAATTAATGGATTTATTGAAACTTTAAGACAAAGACAAAACAAGATTAAATTTATTCTAGTGAGACATGAGGAGTCTGCTGCATTTATGGCATGTGCTTATGCGAAATATACTGGAAAATTAGGTGCATGTGTAGCCACTTCAGGACCTGGTGCTATTCATCTTTTAAATGGTCTATACGATGCTAAATCAGATAATACTCCTGTGATAGCGATAACCGGAACCACTTATACTGATTTAATGAATTCAAATTATCAACAAGATGTTAATTTGCTACAACTATTTTCTGATGTCACAGTTTATAATGACATGATAACCGTCCCAGAGCAGGCCGAGATGGCTGTAGATATTGCATGTAGAACAGCAATGGTTCAAAGAGGTGTAAGTCATTTAACAATACCAATTGATGTCCAAGAAAAAAAGCTAGATGGAAAATATTCAAGACATAATGTAGCATATCATACTTCTGATGTATATGTCTCCGAAACTATTCCTAGTCAATCTTTGATTCAAAAAGCCGCAGATATTCTTAATTCTGGAAATAAAATTGCAATTCTTGTAGGTCAGGGTGCATTAGGAGCTGGTAAAGAAGTAATTGCGGTTGCAGATAAATTAAAAGCACCCGTGATAAAAGCGTTATTAGGTAAAGCAGTAATTCCAGATGACCATCCTCATAGTTTGGGTGGAATTGGATTACTTGGAACGGAACCTGCAAGTGATGCGATGAGCGAAGCTGATACCTTATTTATGATTGGTACATCATTTCCCTATATAGAATACCTTCCAAAACCTGGTCAAGCGAGAGGTATTCAAATTGATATAAAACCTGATAGAATTGGTCTTCGATACCCTGTCGAAATTGGTTTAGTTGGTGATTCAAAGCTGGTACTTTCTGCATTATTGCCTCTACTAAAAGATAATGGAAATCATAATACTTCTGAATTTCTGACATCAAAACAAAATAGTATGAAGAATTGGAACAAATTAATGTTAGAAAATAGTACTAGAAATGATAAACCAATAAAACCTCAAGTCATCGCAAAAGCTGTATCTGATGAGTTAGAAGATGGGGCGATAATTTCTGTAGATAGTGGTACCAATACTACTTGGGCTGCACGGTATATAGATATGCGAGAGGGAATGAAATTTTCTTGTTCAGGCACTCTTGCAAGTATGGCATGTGGTTTGCCATATGCAATAGCTGCACAAGTAGCCTTTCCTGAAAGACAGTGTGTTGCATTTGTGGGTGATGGTGGATTAACTATGTTGATGGGTGAATTTGCTACTGCTGTACAATATAATCTGCCAATCAAAGTTATCGTTATTAAAAATAATACATTAGGTATGATTAGGTGGGAGCAAATGGGATTCCTGGGAAATCCAGAATTCGGAATAGAATTTTCCCCTATTGATTATGCAAAATTTGCTGAAGCCTGTGGTGGTATTGGTTATACCATCAAGGAGCCATCTGAAATCAAACCTATAATGCACAAGGCAATGAGCGAAAATGTAAAACCAACTTTGGTTGAAGCATATGTCGATCCATTTGAGCCCCCTATGCCTCCAAAAGTAGAAATGGCATTTGTCAAGCATTTGGCTGAATCATTTGCAAAAGGACAACCTTATGCTGGAAGAATTGGATTGACATTATTTAGAGATAAAGTCCATGATGTGTTAAAAAATATGCATTCACATTCAAAAAATAATGATTAAATACTATAATGGATGATGTATATTCATTACACTTTGTTTATATAAGCATTTGATTTAATATTTTTTTTATATTGGACAGTTTGATTTGCAAAATTATAACGAATTAAATAGACTAATTTGATATGTATTTGCTACCTTGAATTATTATAAAAATAATGATAAAAATTTACTTGGTCTATTTTTGGTTACTAAAAGAAAAAACTCGGATTAATAAATTATTTTTATATGAGTACATAAAAAATCATTTAATTTGTTTTTAAAATCAGAATAATTAAATCAATATTGCATTTCCTTGTTTGCAAAATATTTACTCATATTTTTAGAAAGAAATAACTCTATATAGTAAAATCAAGATAATATTGTCAAATCAAATCCGAATAATATAAAAATATGCATTTGGTCAATTTATTTGGTGTTAGGTTAGGTTTTTTATTTTTGCTCCTTGAGAAAAGATAAGTTATGATTTATTTTCCATCTTTCACATTAATCAAGAAATTATATTCCTCATAACCGCTCACGTCCTCATTTCCTGGTAACCAGGTAACTACAACTAAAATTACATATTGACCTTCACTTAGATTTGTTTTAAAGAAAATGCTTTTAGTGTTCTGCGCTATTGCAAGAACTTGTGATTTCTCATGTGCTTTATATGCATCCACACTCAAACTATCTGGTGGAAGTGATGATGGATCATTTTCTATTGCGAATCCCAAACAATCACCTTTTAATACAGTGATACTATTACTTGGAAGAGATGAATTTATCTTTTTCAAAGGTAATTTAAGTTGGGATAATGATACTCCTTCACGATATTTGTAATTGAGTAAATTTCCAGTATAGTATTTCTTTCCATTGTGTATCATGGATATATTTGGAGGGAGTATATTCAAGTTCTGGCCAGTTTTATTTATAGTGTTTGTGGTATTATTGTTGCATACATTTGTTTGAGATCTATTACTAGTGGATGTATTAAAGGAAATGTCTTTGTATGGAATGTTATTGAGATTACCGAATGTAACGAAAATACTGTCTTTTACTTTACCATTCTGATTGTAAATATTTGAAAAAGGATCTGACACTGTCACCGATGATAATTTGTTATAGGAAAAAGCCTCATTATGTATAATTTGAGTTATGCATAACAAAGAAGATAAACATATGGCTGTATAAGTTATGAGTATAATTCCCATTCTTGTTTTTATTTGCAATGAATAAAGTGCAAAATTATCTATATTTATATTTTTGAATTATTATAAATTTAAAAAAATAATTTGTTTCATTCATAAAATTTTTTACCTGGATAAGTTTGTAAATAGAGTTTTTACCTTAATTTTTTAATAATATATTTATTATTAAACAGTTGTATTGATTTGAATAACATTTATGGGATTTGAAAATCCAATAAACGATTCATAAGGTATAGATTTTTGGAACCTGTCATGAGTAAAATAAGGGGGAGAAAATGATAATTCAATAACCATATGTCTATTTAATTGAAATATTCAGACAATTTACATCATTCAATTTCTACAAATATGAAAAAAATAACTCATTGGATAATGTGTATAAACAAATGAAATTTATTCCTTTCTTGTTTATCTCATAGAATTTATTCACTCTTTTATTCTAATTGTGGGTCATAATGTATCTTAATATATTTTATTATTATCATTTAATTCAGATTTAAAGATCTGTAAAAATTTATTTTTATTGTATCAATAGCAATATATTCTAAATGCAATTATTCTTTTTTATAATATCTTTTTTTGTATAAAATAAATGTTAATTAATTCTGACACTGCAGATTTACTTAGTTTAAAATCTTGTTTATTATTTATTTTTTTCAAATTAGATTCGTTTTACTATTTTGATTTTGGATTAGAAATTTCGGTATTTGTTAACATCTATAGAATTGTTCTTATATCTTTTATCTCATATTTATTCAACGTTGTATAATCTCATAAATCCATCAGATGTTCCTTTTCATGTATAAACACAATTTATCTTGTGACGTTTTTATATAATATTATATTTTTAATAATTTTTATAAAGAATATCTATGTTGTTTTTTTTCTTTATATCGATTGATTTTCCTTATGATTAATTTATTATCGTGATAGGTTCTATTTTTTTTATTAATGAAATGCATCCATATAAGGAACACTGTATTTCTATCTTCCAAAGGGTGGTAATTATTTCTATACAATGATGTGACTATTTAGCGAACTTGTATTGTTACCTCAAGTTATCGCGTTTCTTCTTATCCTGTCTTTATAGGTTTGAAACCTGTTTATAAAAGGAGTCTGCAATGAAGGATGATAAATAATATTCAATCTAGGAATTGTATTTTCATATTTGTTCTCTGTCGTATACCAATTAGCATATGTTTTCTAAAGTGTATTTCGTAGCAAATAGTTTCTCATATTAAGATTGAACCTTTTTGTTCTAAAATATTTGGAAATCTTTTTCTTTAAATCTGTAAATGATGAATAATATTTTAGGATAAGAAGATCTCGTTTTGCAATATTCCATATCTCTTCCATCATCATGAACTCAGGGGATGCTGTGGGAAGGTATACAGGTATCAGAGTCTCCTTGTTTTCTTCAAAATACTTTAACACCTTTTTTGATTTATGATGAGGCGATGCTTTATCCATGAACAAATAGCATTGTGGGTATTTAGCATGTATTTTCTTTAGATAATCAAGGAATGTATCTCCATTGAATACATCATACTGTCTGAATAATTGCTTTCCTTTCATACTTGTGGCACCAAAAATACATGAATGCTGATGTGAACCTGTTACTCTGATAGTCGGTCTTTTCTTTTTATCAACCCAAACACGTCTTACAAGACAATCATAAAAAAAGAATGATTCATCCAGTGATACTATGGTAAATCCTTCTTTTTCTTGTTGTTGTTGTTGTTGTTGTTGTTGTTGTTGTTGTTGTTGTTGTTGTTGTTGTTGTTGTTGTTGTTGTTGTTGTTGTTGCTGCTGCTGCTGCTGCTGCTGCTGCTGCTGCTGCTGCTGCACATCCACAAGTATCTGTTCGGTCTTTTTTTGAATGCCTCTTTTTCCTCTGGTGGTGCAGTATTTACATGTACTTTTCTTGGAACCTTCTGCTTTAATCTCCATTTTCGAAGGATACGATATATGTGAGTGTGGTGATATTTTACTCCACTTTTCTTTATAATTAGTTCTTCAACCTGTTTTGTTGTCCAACCTTGTTTGGAGTTTGATAGTTCTTTCTTTATGCTAAAACTACTATCTTCAGATAGTTCAGGTGGTCTACCGGTTTTTGTTCTATCTTTTAGTCCTTCTAAACCTTCCTTATCATATCTTTTTAACCAATCAGAAGCCCATGGATTGCTTCTGTGTAATTCTTTTACAACACGAAATGGAATTTCGTTATCTTCTCTTACTTTGATAATTAGTAGCAGCCTTTCCTTAACCTTTGAATCATTTTCTTTTTTGTATAGATTAACCAATGTGGATTTGGTCAATGGTGACATTGAGAATAGATAGTATAATAGAAGGATTTAGATAGACTTTTGTGTTTTATAATAATTATCCAGATAAATTATTTAGCATACTTGTGCTAATTGGTATATTATGGTTTCATACTATTTGTTCTCAAGAAATATTATTCTTCATTAGGTTCAAGTAATTTGTCACCATATGATATGGGAAATAGTTCTTTGAAATCAAAGGTTTCTTACAATTAAATCTTGCAAATTAATATAGTAAAAATGGTTGGTATTTTAATTGCCTATTCAATTTGATATTTTTAATATGATTATGGACATTTTAATAAACCGTGAAGACTAAATAGTGATGGGCGATAAAAAGCATTTATTATGATGAAATAAAATGCTACCAAAATTTATCATAATATTCTGTAGTATCCAATATATATCCTTTCAAATATTTTTTTATTCTTTTCTAAAAAAGGACAAATTTCATAAATAATTTATTTAAAAAATAGAAATTCCATGAATCTTCGGTTCATAAAATCTTATTAAAATAAATATGAAATTATCTAAAAATCTTATTTGATGAGATGTATCTAATTAAATAACTGAATAAATCAGCCTATAAAATTCTTGTCTTATCGAATTGATGGATAAACAATAGAAATACGTAGCATTCAACAATTTTTTGTATATTAAAAATTTTCATTTTTTTCAAAAAGTTATTTTATCAATATAATCAATTATCTTTCTAATCGATATTCTTGCCTTTTTCTATATCATGAGTATCGAGCAAAATGAATTTAATTTTTTTTTGATACAAAATCTACAAAATAATACAATTATATCAGTTTTCTAGATTAACACCATATAGCGAGTAAAAAATGAATGAAATGGGGAAAGAATTTATTTTTGGTGTTACTCGTATTATTTCCGAACCGATAAAAATAAAAAATTTGCTTATAGACTTAATACAATCAGCTACATCTGAAATACTTTTAATATTGCCTACATCAAATGCATTCCTTCGCAAAAACCGTATAGGCGTCATGCAAATATTGAAGACAATGACTGAAGTTAATCCCAAGTTACTTGTAAGAATACTAACTCCAACAAATAATTTTGTTGATAAAATAATAAAAACTGTTTTAATAAATAACTATGATGGTAATGGCACTAAAATTGATATAAAAAGTATTGAAGAAACATCCGAAATTACTATAAATACAGTAACTATTGTAGTAATCGATAGAAAAGTTTCTTTAGTGATTGAAAAAGAAAATGATGCTAAGGAAGATTTTATGGAAGCTATTGGATCAGCAACTTATTCTTCTAGTAGACCAACAGTTTTGTCTTATATTTCCATTTTTCAAAGTTTATGGAACGAATCAAAATTATATGAAAAACTTAAAGCACATGATAAAATGCAAAAAGAATTCATAAATATAGCTAGTCATGAAATGAAAACTCCGGTGCAAGCTATTTTAGGATACATAGAATTATTTAGTGCATATCCTGATGCAAACAATGAAATGATAGACGCAATATTTCGTAATGCCATAAGGCTTCAAAAACTGACAGAGGATATACTTGATGTTACAAAAATTGAGAGCAATATGTTGAAACTTCATAAAGAATCATTCAATTTAAATGAAAAAATAAGATCAGGTACTAGATGATTTTAATAAAGGCATCCAAGCAAATTCATATAATAATAATAATAATCATTTCGTTAATATAGTTTATAAAACAAAATTATTGGAAAAAGATGTAATAGTTTATGCCGATAAAATAAGGGTTTATCAAGTTATTTCTAATCTTTTAAACAATGCTATTAAATTCATGCATAAAACAAAAGGAGGTAATATAACAATTTCAATAATAGAGGACAAAAAAGATAATAAAGTTACTGTAGGAATAAAAGATGAGGGAACTGGAATAGATTCTGAGATTATGTCGAATTTATTTAATAAATTTGTTTCAAAATCGGAAAATGGAATGGGATTGGGATTATTCATATCAAAAAGTATAATTGAAGCTCATGGTGGTAATATATGGGCAGAAAATAATCTTTATAACGATGAAAGAGGATCTACTTTTTATTTTAGTCTTCCATTATTTTGAATTGGACTCATGATAAACAATAAGGTTAATTTAAGATTATTATGAGTAATATTAAAAATATTAAAAAAATTTTTTTAGTGGATGATGAATATGATCTCGCAATGCTTTTTAAATTAGGTCTAGAGTTAGAAGGATTTATTGTTGATATGTTTGTCGATCCCCTTACCGCTTTATCGTTTTTCAAAAATGATTATTCATCTTATGATTTAGCTCTTCTTGATATTAAAATGCCAAATTTGAATGGCTACGAATTGTGTAATGAAATGGTAAAAATTCATAATAAGATTAAAATCTGTTTCATTACTGCATTTGATGTACAAAAAGAAGACTTGCAAACAATTCCTGTAGATCCAAATTCAATTCTTGTTTTACACAAGCCAATTTCAATCAAATTTATGGTACAAAGATTGAAAGAACAAAAAGATTCGATTAGGTAGAACAAACTCTGTCATAACATAAACAAAATTTTCAC
Source organism: uncultured Nitrososphaeraceae archaeon (assembly GCA_963762475.1). Taxonomy (GTDB): domain Archaea; phylum Thermoproteota; class Nitrososphaeria; order Nitrososphaerales; family Nitrososphaeraceae; genus Nitrosocosmicus. The sequence continues at coordinate 58,105 of CAVXKW010000014.1, read as the reverse complement.
TATCAAAATAATTCCAAAAAAAAAATACTTTATTTAAGTTTAAACACCAAATTGGTAAAGGAATAGGGTAAATCTATTATTTTACTCATAATCTAAAAATAATTTGAATATAGCTTTATGTTTCAATTTACAATTCTTTTTTTTAATGAAAATAGTCATCACGTCTTTCATTAGTAAAATTTTTTATAATATAATTCAATTTAATAATACTTTTTCAATAGAATATGAATGAGTCGGTGTCTTTTTCAGTATTACACCCGATAGAATACAAATCTCTTTAGTTTGTAATAACTAGTATAGGTTACAATGCTTTTACATGAGAATGAAATCACTACCTAAAAATGTTTATTCCTTTTCTAAAATAACGAATTTCTTTTTGTATTGGTTCCCTAACCTTATAGGGAGATAAATTCATTGCCAAACTCTATCTATTTTTTCTAAAACATATTTTTCTTTCCTTCCATTTATTGCAAATATTATTTGGTTCATTTTAGAACCATGAACTTTCTTTCGTTAGAATGTCTCACATATTTTTTATTTTTATAATTTAAAACTGAGACTAATATTTTTTCTAATTAAGTATGTGCATATGATATGTTAATTGGATTGTTTGTTTTTTTAATCTAAAATAAAGAGATGGATAATTTGGAATTATCTTAGCAACCACGGAACAACAAAGGCTAGTGCAACTATTATAATAGTTCCATAGGTTAAGATTTTTGAGGCATGTTTAAGTATGCCTTTTTTACCTTCAGTCTTTTTGTCTATTATAGTATTATATAACTGTCCGCCATCCAATGGACCAATCGGTAAAGCATTGAAAATAGCTACATTGAAATTAATGAACCATATCCAAAATAAAAAGTTCCCTACAACTGGAAAGTATGATCCTAGTATTGGTGAGGAATACTTATCTTGCATCATACTAGAAAATGGTACACTTCCTTGTGCTATAGTTGGAGGAGCTAGCAGAGCAAGAGGATTTGTGGTAAATAATGAATTATATGTATTTAAGACTTTTTTTGGATCAGAAATTTCAATTATTGTAACACCTAAAATCCCTTTACCTGGTGTGCGTTCTTTTGGCAATGTAGTTTGTTTTGTAATTTTCTCACCCTTGTCATTTAACCATGAAATTGATATCGTGTTTCCAAGATTGGCACTTAAATTTCCATTTAATTCATTTGTTGTTTTTATATTTTTGTTTTGTATTTGTTGGATGATCGAACCCTTTACTAGTCCTAAAGATTCTGCGAGAGTTTTTGATCCAACGCTTGTAATTGATACTCCAAAAACATTTGGATTAGATGGTTGAGCTACAGTTAGGGTTGAAGTTATTATGAAAATACAAAGTAACGAAACAAATGCCAATATGATGTTACTCATAGGCCCCGCAGTCATTACCGAGCTCTTTTGTTTTATGGATAGTTTTTCCATTTCATCCCTCTCAATATTTACAAATGCGCCTATCGGTAGAATGAACAATAACACTATACCCGTTGACTCGACCTTTGCACCATAGACTCGAGCAACTACTCCATGTCCTGCCTCATGAATTATAATAGTTATTACCAGAGCTATCCATCCGTCAGCTATTGGAAGATATGGATTCAAACCAGGGATCAGTAGATTTGACTGAGGACCAATGCCTCTAACACCTTCTCGTGCAATTGAATTAGAAAAAAGAACAACAATTCCACCTATTATTAAAAATAATGCTACTGCTGTGATGATGGGCATCAAATAGGTTGTAAATCTGGCATAAAATTTTGCGGCACTTGTTTTAGCGACTCTATCAAAGAATTTTATACCATAAGGTGTATGAATTAATATTAATGGTAGTTTTACATCAAACTTTATTTTTGATTGTTGTTGCAATTATACAATATTAATTTAATTTCTATTTAAATTGATCACAATTTGACATAATTTTTAGAATTTAAATCTATTTTTAATTATATATTATTAGAAATATAGTATGTCAGTATTTTAACATATCGTATAGTCAAAAATTTTAAGAATTAAAATATTTCAATATTCTAATAAATTCTTCAACCAATAATTTAGCAATTTTTATTTATCTAGATGTGTATCGAAAGATATTATTCTAAACATGTAAAACTCAAATAAATATTAGAATAGTCAATTTTGAAAATATTCTAACCTCATAAATGGAATATTGTAATTTTTTAGCAATGCGATATCGTTATTCGATATTTATTAGATCCGATATTGTAGCTAATATATCAACTTCTCAATTTGTGGTCCTGTTAACTTCAAGAAAAGCCTATTGATTTAAAACAACCCTGTCTTTTATGTCTGCTAAAAATATAGTGCCTTCATAAATTGTCAGTTATAGTTTAAACTTGTACTTGGTTTATCATTAGAAATAATACTGTTAAAGCATTATTTTCTTATAAACAAAATAAGTCGTGGTTATCTCTGAAACTGAATTCAAAAATACCAACTAAAGAAATTTTCTATCTAAACGAAAATCAAAGAATACATAATTGATGAAGCCTGAGTAAAAGTGAGCTCTGAATTAATATGGCTTTGGTTTGTTATCGAATCAATATGCAAATTTTGTCTTTTTAAATATCTAAAGAACGAAATATGTTTGTTGTCGACCGATTTATGTCCAAAATTGTAAAAGAATATGGGACACGTTCAGTTTAGTTGGATAGCGGTACATGGTATCCACAAACATGTAAGTTCTTGAAACTATATCATCATATTCATTCTTTTTATGAAAAAAGCTTTTTGAAAGAAACGGTGTAACCTGTAAAATATAGAATAGAAATCTTTGTTGATTGCTTTCCTTGTAAAAAGAACAAATGTATCTAAAATCATCTCAAACAATGGTTTCATCTATTTATTGATCAGCATAAAAAAGAAATAATTTCTTAGGTATCAGAGCCCAATTTGTTCTTATATCCATATCATTATCTCGTATTTTTTATCTACAGACAAATATGTTATATTATTATTTTTCTTTTTGTATGTATTTGTAGTATTCTTCTTCTTCTTCCTCGATAGATCCTTTATTTCTGATTCCTGGGAGAATAAAGATTTGTTCAGTAAAATCTATTTCTTTTTTTAAAATTTCTAAAATTGAACATTTACAACCTATTTGCTAGGGTCGAGATTCTTTTTATAAATTGAACATACAAGCAGGTTTATTTCCATCCTTATAGTCTGTTTTAATATAATGGAACGATCTGTTAATCGTAAATTGAATTTTATTAATATATTTTTATTATTTGTCTGAATAAATATTTTTTCAATCTTATCTGTAATTTGGATTTACTATTGTAGTGCATACTGTAAGTAGTTCATTCTGAAAATGGTTGTTATCTTCTTAAGATGTTTTCAATCTATTTGTTTTGTTATATTATTTGTGGATTTGATGTGTATTATTTTTTAGTGATTTAAAATCTTCTTCCAATACTGTTACTAAGTATAGAATTCCATTATATCTTGTATATATTGATATAACGTATATTTAAACGTGGTCAGTGAGTCAAATTGTATTTGTATTTTCTCTTTAGTTTTGTAAATTACGAAGTTCTTATGATTCAAATAGCAATTAAGATGTTTTAAATGTATCTGATGGTAAATTTTTTTCTTAAAATGTGGTAATCCTTTTAAAATAATCTCTCATTTGCTCTTTATCTGGTAGTCCCAACCTTGCTAATCTTTCATGCATACCTTTTGTATTAATTTCAACTTTAATGATTTCGTAGTCAGAGTCATAATTTAATGAATAAGTACCGTCTGTAACCTCTATTCTGAATTTTTTCGTTCTTTTGTTAAATATTATAGCTATTTTGCTTCCCCATTCAATAAAATAATCTTTATTTTCTAATTTACTAATTAACAATTGTTTGACTTGTAATTCATTCACAATTATAATTAGATATACTAAATTATATTATTTTTCTTTCGGTATTAGATATTTCATAACTTTAACATTATTGGAAAATATTTATAAATATGAAATTTTTATATCATTAACAAATATTAATTTCATATTTATAAAAAATTAATTATTTGTAAAATTGAAAGATTTGTTTTAACCCTCAAATTAGAAATCTTGGATAGATTTGTCTTCAATGCTTTCATCTTCAACTAAATTTGATATTGGATTATCTGTATTGATATTATTGTCATTATAATCTTCTAAATATAGTTTCATATATTTTTGAGCTTTCTCCCAAGATTTAATGACATTACCTTTGGGCAAGTATATTATAATGTCTTTTCCAAATGGGATTTTTTCTAATACTATATCTTCGCCTATGAAAAGATCTTGACTGATTATTTTTAAGTTATTTTTGTTGGTATCGGTTGTTGACTCGTTTTCGTCATGTGATGGAAACATATTTTCCTGAATCTGATTTTGGTCATCTTTTTTGGGATCATATTTCTCTGCTATGAATACTACATCCTCCAAGTACCATTTTCTTACATCTTTTTCAAACGATTGTGATTCAGGTGCTGATATGCCGGTAATATTTTTGATATCAAACCATACATTGTCCGATAATTGTTTGCCATGTTTATTGTACAATTTGTTCCAAAGTGGCACATTCAAAAATGCTTTAGATGTTAATTCAGATTTTTGAATATCATTAATTGGGTATGATATATTTTCACCTAATTCTGTTATTCTGTATTTGGCACGACCCTCTAATAGTCCAAAAAGTGTAAGACTATTGAGTCGCCTGTAAAATGCTCCTCCTATTTTACTTTTATAATCAAGCATAACTGCAATATCTGAATAGTGTGTAAGATCCTGAGTATTCTTAACTTTATCAAATATTTTTTTGACATCTTGAATAGCTTCAGATAATCGTATATCAGGGATTTCATAATTCCCTATTTTCAAATCATTAATAGTCCAATTACCATCTGTATATTAAATTTACTAGGATACAAAGAGGGAAATTATGAATTCTATTCCATAATCTTCGGATAGTCGTTAGTTAATTTCTATAGTATTTTTAGTGATCATCAACTGATATTCAGTTGGATAATTGTTACATTATATTATCATAAACAAATGACAAATCTGTCTATTCGGAATTTTTTTTTGATATTCTTTACATGGATAAATTCTCGTCTCTAACAATAATTTTATTTTATTTTATTATCATAATTTTTTTTTTATAAATTGTATGAGTTTTATATATTTAATTTTATGTGCGAGAATTATTGAGCATTATTCATGATTTTTAATTATAAATAAAAAATCTTCTGGATCTACTTTTTTAAGAAAATAACCAAATGATACAAGAATATTTCTAAGGAATATTTCTAAGTGATATTTTGAAATAATTCTATTTTTATTTATTTATTTCAATTGAAATAATGTATTTTCAATTTATAAGTTTTTCTTGTGAACAGATGTTAATAAATTTGATTTTTTTTACATTGGAAGGAAAAAATCAATGATCTCTTTTTTATAGCCTCATCTTCTGAATTTGTTTTATATGGGTATGATTAATGTAGGTAATAAACCAAAAACCTATCGAATTGCAACAGCTCAATCTGTAATATGTGTAGATTCTATTACACTTGATAAAATTAAAGACGGTATATCGCCCAAAGGAAATTTATTTGAAACTGCAAGAATAGCTGCAACAATGGGTGCTAAAAGGACTTCAGAGTTCATACCTTATTGCCATTCGATACCTATAGATGGTATTGATATTGAGTTTAAAATAGAATCAAATTGTATTAGGGTAATTGTAACTGTACATAGTATTTGGAATACTGGAGTTGAAATGGAATCTCTTACTGGTGCGAGTATTGCAGCATTAACCATTTATGATATGTTAAAACCTCTAGATCCTTCTTTAACTATTGAATCTCTAAAAGTAATCAAAAAACATGGAGGGGTGAGTGATTTCCATAACTTTAAAGATGCAAAACTTGATGCCGTTGTTATTGTAGTAAGCGATTCAAGGACTATTTCATCTGATAAATCTGGAAAAATAATAACAAATACTTTAAAAACTCATGGTTTCAATATAGTTGATTATAAAATAATTACTGATGATTCAAGTATCATTGAAAAGGAGTTAAAATACTTTTGTGACGAAGCTATGGTGGATATAATTTTAACTACAGGAGGTACTGGTGTAGGCCCTCGCGATGTGACCCCTGAAGCAACAAAAAGAGTTTTAGAAAAGGATGTTAATGGTATTGTAGAATGTCTGCGTAATTATGGACAGCAACGAACACCTTTAGCCATGTTATCCAGAGGCGTAGCGGGTATTAGAGGCTCCACCCTAATAGTTAATCTTCCGGGAAGTGTAGATGGTGTATCCCAATCATTAAATTCACTTTTTCCATGGATAATGCATGTGTTTGAAATAATATCTGGAAATAACCACGGATAGAATTAGAATTATGGCCGATATTGATATGTTTTCTCGAGCATGGATACTATTCTAAACAACTAAATTCGAAAATTTGATAATATATTTCCATATACAATATCAGCATTTGAATTCCATTTAAAATAAATTAATTATTGATTAAGTTATTTCATAAATTACTTGCTTGGAAATAACTTTCTTTTATTTCATGGCTGTGTATTTATAAAATATCAATTTATGTCATCTAAATATTTTATCTCGAAAATGTATCCAAGTGAATAAATTTTTACTCCCATAGATTATAATTGTTATTTTGAATAGTCTATTTGCTATCTATTTTAATGAGACAAAAAAGATAGTTTATTGTTTGGACATTTGTCATCCAAAACTTTGAATCAAATCTAAATTGTATTGAATAAATGATATATACTTTTTAACCATCGAATTGATTCAGGTTGGCTAATTTTTTCTGTCGAATATTATCAAATTAATATATTTAGCTCCGAATTTTTTTAAGAGTATTTTTTTTCATCATGATTTTATTAAATGAGCGTAAAGCAATTACAATAACAAGTTATAAACAACTTATAAAATCTTGGATGATATATGATTTAAAATTATATTTTAAATTATTAATTGTTGTATCTTGTTTAATATATGTAAAGAAATTGGAAGGAACTATGATATTTCCAGAAAATGTGTAAAAATATTAAGAATTTTCTATTTTTTTATGAGAAACCAATCAAATTTAGTTCGAGACAATCTAGAATAAATTCAATTTTCAAAAACATTGATAAAAAATATTATAAAAGTTATATTTTATTCAATAATATTAATAAAAAATTTTATAATTTATGTATTTATGATTATTTTTAAATATAACTGGGCTAATTTGTAGATATGGCAAGATGCCCTTATTGTGGAGAACTAATTGATTTAGGTCAATTAAAAACAGAAGAATTTGAAGACGGAGATTTATTGTTTAAATTTCTTGGATTAAGCTGCCCAAAATGCGAAAAACTTTTGAAAATACAAAAAATTGATTAACGAAAATTATAAAATTATGTTTGAAGATTAGATAATGAATTAAACATGATCTTAATAAAAATTTATAATTTTGATTAAAATAAGTTAGCATTTTCTAAAATGGATCTTTACAGACCTATTCCTTATTATAAAAATCTACAAACAGATTCATTAAATTATTCACATGTTTTAGTTTACAATTCTTCTTTCTACAAGGAAAATAATCGTCAAAGCTTTCGGTTCTATCTTTTATATACTTTATCATCCTTTCAATGATATTTTTCTCCCAATTGGAATGAATATTATCAGGTAGCCTTAGAAATCTACATGTTTGTTGGTACCAAATACCGCCATCTGATTAAACAGACTGTATTTCATATTTGTCTACGACATTTGTCAAAACGCGCTCGGTGACAAACATATTTCGTTCTTTCGATAAACTAAAAGAACGAATTACTTTATCTTTTGGTTCAATAGCAACCCATAACCCAGATGTATTCTGGTCCAACGCTAATTATGGTTTCGTCTATTACACATTCTGAAAAATTCTTTTTCTTTGAGGATATTTTTTTAGATTTGTACTTTTGTATCGGTTCCAGATAGAAACATGATTTCTTTTGATAAAGCAATTGCATATTCTATCTACTATCCTTCTTAATGAGATCTGAAAAATAAAACTATATATAATACCAATACATTCTGATGGTGTTCTCTTTCTAGAGGTCAAAAATGAACCATGACATCTATAAAATATATGATTTTCCTCCTGTTAACAGAGCCTTTCGAATACACTATCGTCTTAAATGACATAGATGTTAATTGGCACTTTAATTTGGGAAAATAATATTTGAAGAATTAAAAAATTAAGATCGGTTAGACAATACATATCCATTCAATAAGATAGATGAAAATAACAAATAATCCAGAATTTAAGTTCAAGAAAAAGTTTAATTATTAAATATGAAATGAAACAATCTAAATCTTGTAACAGATTATAGTTTTTTTGTTATTCATTCAATATTTGCGCTGTGTTATTATTCTATATTACTTTAACTTTGAATCATTATATTCATCATGACGTCTTACCCAAAATTGACGGAATTCATGGTCATTCTCATCTCGACCCTTTGGAACAATGTCTAAATAATTGTACGCAGTATTTAATATGTCCATACCACGCCCATAAGCTGAATATGTATAAAATATCCGACCCGATTGGTCTTTGAAAAATATACTTACACCTTCTCTCTCTGGACTGTGGGTATCTTGTTCAACGTAATTATAGAAATCTTTCTTTTGGTCTAATTCTTCTTGTGTAAAAGAAACGTGGTAATCGAAATTGAAATCTGTATTAAAGGAAGATACCCATTTAAAATCCCACCCCATCCGCTTTTGATATTCTGACGATTTGTCGAATGGTGCCCTAGAAATTACCACATGGTTACATCCCTATGATTCAAATGTACAATTATTCCATTAAAATTATCTGCCCAAAAAGAGCAACTTGGACATCCTGCTTCCCAATCTGGTCCAAACATAAAGTGGTATACAAGTAACTGGCTTCTTCCGTCAAAAAGTTCGGATAGTGTTTGTTTTCCATTAAATCCTTCAAATACATATTAGATCTTGCATAATTAGAATAAACAGTTATATGATTAACTATACATCATTTTCTTGTTCTTTATTTGCTTTCATATAATAGACTGTCCAAAAAACCACTGCTTTTCAAATCATTTACTGGACTAACATTAAAAGAATTTGATGACATTTACAATAAAGAAATAACAAAACGATATGTCAAACATGAGATACAACGATTATCTAAAAGAAAATATCGAAAAAGAGACATAGGTGCGGGCAGACATTTTACACTAGATACAAGAGATCGATTTCTAATGCTTTTAGTGTGCTTTGTTGCATGATTCCTCTTTTCTAAATACATTTAGCTAACATCTATCAATAAAATATGTGAACTGGCCTGTCTACAATCAATATTTAGTTAGAAGAGGCGAAGTCTTGATAGGCTTTGATGTCATAAACAATTGGGATGCAGAGCTAGAAGAGATGAATAAAGACAAAATAGGTGAACCATTTCATAACTAACACATTTCTTCTTTTACTTGGTGGTGCCAAGACATACTTTCATCTACCCTACAGACAAACCAAAGAAGGAATAACACAAGGACACGCTAAAGGAAAAATACCATCAATCCTAGTTTACAACTATTTGCAAAAAAAGAATAAATAAATTAAATATTTCAATAGATGCTGATAAACATAAGGTCTCTAAAGATGAATATATTGTCATTGCAATAGACAGTACTGGTATCAAGGTAGCAAACAGAGGTCTCGGTGGATGAGAGATAAATGGCATACAAGCAAAAACAACAAGAAAGTTTTTAAAAATACATATAGCAGTTAATATCAAAACCAAGGAAATTCTTTCAATGAAGGTAACTGACGAGCATGTACATGATAGTAAGGTATTACCAGAGTTGATTGATAATGTTATAGAATCAGATAAACAAATAACAATTGGTATACTCCTTGCTGAAGATGGTGCTTATGATGGTAATGAGATTTTTAGATATTTGTCAGATAATGGATATGCCATGTATTAAAGTAAGAAAGAATTCTAGAGTTAAATGGAAAAGAGGTAATATTCTAAGAAACCTGTCAGTCTTGGCACAGAAAAATGATATACAAAAGTGGAAAGATAGCGTTAGCTATGGACAAAGATGGATCGTAGAAACTGTTCTCTTGTTTAAAGAGAAGGTTTGGTGAATATGTTTACTCAGTTAAACTAAAGAATATGATACAGGAAATGATGTTAAAAGCGTCATTGTATAACAAAATGACATCCGTTTAACCAAATTAGATGGCAAAATCAAAGATTATAGGAATCATGCAACAAAGCACTTTTAGTGTACTATCGTCTGTACATCACTTACACATTAGCTGGCTTTCTGTTTGATTTAGATCAAAGCAACATCTGCAGAGGTATACAAAAGATAGAAAATTTGATTAGAAAATGCGTACCCATCCCACAGAAATTATATAACAAAACAAAGAGACTTCGAACCACTGAAGAAGTTGAACAATATTTTACAGGCTTCCTTGCTTTTACCGATTGTACAGAACAACAGATACCAAGACCCATCGATAATAAAAGACGCAAGGTATTCTATTCAGGCAAGAAGAAAATACATACTGTTGTAAAGACACAACTTATGGTTAACAACCGTGGTTATATCATTCATAATAAGATATAAGAAAGGAAGAAGACATGACTACGATATCTATAAAGAGAATCATCCTATAACTCACAAAGATGTTCTAAATGTATTTGATCTTGGATATTTAGACGTAGAAACTGATTTCTTAGAACAACTATCATCAATATCAAATAGAAAGAAGAGGAATCTAGAGCTGTCGCAAGAAGAAAAAGAGTATAACAAAAATCATTCTAAAAAAAGAATAGTGATAGAACATGCCATTTGCAGATTAAAAAAGTACAGGATAATGAGCGACGTATTCAGAAATAGATTAAGAAAGTACACTAGAATTTCAGATATAGTTGTAGGCTTGGTAAACTATAGAACAATGAATAATTATTAAAACACAAAAATCATTATAATATTATAGATTGTTTCTAATTATGCAAGAGATCTATTCTTTATTAACTTCTACCCATGGAAGATCGCGTCTTTGTTGGCTCAGTTGATCCTACAAATTTGTAAACTCTTTTTCCTTTTTGAGGAGATCCTTGCGAGATTCTATCCATTCTTCCTTTGTAACAATCTTGTGATCTTTTAAACTGGTCATAGATTAGTGTTTTTTATATTATTATATAACATTTCATCAAACTAGTAGATAATGTAATAATTATAACTGAGGCTTGGTCGTAATTCGATACTGTTCATCCTTATCTAAAATTCCATTTCATCAGCCAGTCCCAAGCATATATTTTATTGATTTTGGATTTGTTTTCTTAGTTTTACAATTATAGTATACCATTAGCTGATATAATAAAACAAACAAAAGTACAATTGCAGATACCGCATCAAATCCACGTACTGGCAATGGGTCTATTCTAAACAGATTTGATATGTTCATCAATGGCTCTATTGATATTCTTCTCTGGTGGTAGATTGCCTGTCCCAATATCGATTGATAAAAGCATACAAGTTCAAGCCTCTTTTTGGAAGTACTTTCGTATCTTTCTAGGGACAACCCAGATCTATTCCCAATGTCTTCTTGCTATATTCATACAGTTTCTTATCATCATAGCCTGGATCAGCTATCATGTATAATAGATGGGGTAAAGAGAATACAGATGAGGATGATGAGGATGAGTATGAGTGAGACGTTAAAGAAACGTACATCTGGTTATCCTGTATATTAGCAGTAGTTACATCTGTGCTGTTAGAGGTACTATAATCTTGCCTGTTGTACATGTTAGATGTAGTTTGTATCCGAATGTCCATCCTTTTGTATGACTATAACCCCACCTTGCATCTGTATCGATGCCAGAACATGGTACTATACCTTTCTTCATGGATGATTTATGCCATACAGGACCTTTTGCTTTTAAAAGATTACTGTCTACTGATGTTATAGAGAGGTCTATAATATCTTCTGCAACAAACAGGTATCCCATTGCCGATATCCTTTGTTTAATATCTGTAGAAATGGTTTTCAATCGCCTGTCAAATGTACGTCTACTAGGTATTGATACAAGACCACAGGCTATTGCTAGTTTATGGTTATACTGACAGCAGTCCATTTAAGAAAAGTATGTAATGCATTGTTGGAATCGATTCTAAACCATATCCTTACAATAAAACATCTCAAAATCACTGTTGGAGAATATACATATGGTCTGCCACGTTTCCTTTTTGCAGTGGGCCAGGGTATGCAACCTATAATATACAGAATGTTAAAGAGTATGGATTCCTTTATTCTATCAGAAGATAATCTTTGAAACAGTTTTAGTCAGAATCATATTTCAATGGTTAGCTTTAAGCTATGTAGATCTGAAAATATATTTGAATTATGACCATGCCTCAATTATAACTGATGATTAGATTAAACCTTTGATCAAAGACTTATTTTCTTTGTTTTATAAATGCCAACAAATTTTAAAAGAAACAGATGATTTGTATCCATATACTCTAATATCTTATTTTGAATGTTGTCTAACGACTACGAGCATTATTTATCGAAAGAAATCATATTTATTTAGATCTTTTAAAAATTTTGAATACAGGAAATGGAGCTAAATACATGCTGTACTAATCTAATAACTATTTTGAAAAGATGGATAATAAATATCACAATAATAATCATATAACAAAGTAATTAATAAGCAAATTAAAATGGAGTTGAATTTAAATTGAAAGTACATTTCGATATCATTCTTTCTAATTTTTAATCGATCCATATAAAAAAGGAAAATTTGTCCGAATGTAATTGATAATCATAAAAAAAATATATCGTGTATTTAAGATGGAGTGCTGGTAGTAGTACTAGTTGTATTAGCCTTTTGTTTTTCAATATCATCTTTTTCTATTCTTTTAAAAACTGGTTCTATATTTTGTCCAATTGAATGATCCTTTTTTATGCTGATTTCAGATGCAGTATACCAATTTTGTTTGTCAATATCTGATATATATCCAAGTTGTTTCCAGATAATTTTAGCAGAATTAGGTATGAAAGGAAATAAAATTATCGCCAACGATCTTACTGCATTAATTGAAATCCATAAAGTAGTGGACGATCTAGATTTATTTTTCCATGGTTGTTTATTTTGAAAAAATTGGTTAAAAAATGTACTATAGTGTAATATTCCTTTGATTGCTTTATCAATATTGTTATTGTATATTAGATCTCCAATTTCATATGCAATGTTTTCTATTTTTTTTATTGCCTTGTTGTCTAATTCATCCAATTCAGCATATTCCGGAACAACGCCGTTATATTGTTTTTTTAAAAAAGATAATGCCCTATTTACAAAATTTCCAATATTAGAAATAAGCTCATTATTTATTTTCTCATAGAAATTATCCCAATCAAAATTAATGTCCGATTGTGAATAAGGTATTATTGAAGCAAAATAAAATCTTAGATAGTCGGGGTTAAAATTTTTTACAAACTCATTCAAGCTAATATACCAATTTTTACTTTTAGATAATTTTCGATTCTGAAATAAGAGATGACCTCTAGTAATTATTTTATTAGGCAATTTGTATTCATTATTTATTCCCATCCTAATAGAAGGTAAAAAAAGATAGTGATGATATACTATATCTTTACCAATGAAATGATATATTTCTGAATCATTCCATAATTTTTTCCCATCTATTTTCAAAATATTGGAAGCAAAAGTCTCGATTTCGGAGATGTAGCATAAATGGTTATCAAACCAACCATAAAATACCTTTTCTTCTTTGTCAAATGATTTATCTATTGTTGGAATAGGTACTCCCCAACTAAGGTCTCGTGTAATATCCCAATCTTGTAATCCGGATTCAATCCAATTTAAAACATAATTTACAATATCTGTTTGCAAGGTATGATTGTTTAATAACCATGTTTTTAATTGACTTGAAAAATCAGATAATTTGAAAAAATAGTGTTCACTCGACTTTTTAATTGGAATGTTACCACAAATCGCACATTTTGGATCTAATATTTCCTCTGGCACTCTGCCACAAGATTCACATAAATCAGAGTATTGATTATCTGCATTGCAAAAAGGACACTTACCGATTACATATCGATCAGGTAGATATTTTTTATCAAAAGGACAATAGAATTGTATAACTGGTTTTTCTATTATATGCTTATTTTCATATAATTTTAAAAATACATATTGAACAAATTTTATATTTTCATCAGAACTTGTTTTATAAAAAAAATCAAAATTTACTCCTACAGACTCAAAATCCTTTTTATCTTTATTATTCCAAATTTGAACGTATTCTTTTGGAGTTTTTCCTTCTTTTTCAGATTTTATTAAAATAGGTGTACCATAATCATCAGTTGCACAGACATAGTAAATAGTGCTTCCGGTAAGTTTAACAAATCTTGTAAATATATCTGCAGGTAAATAGGTTGATGCTATGTGACCTAAATGAATTTCTCCGTTGGCATATGGGAGAGCAGATGTTACAATTATTTTTTTATCTTTAATCTTGATTTTTTGCATCTTATTAGATTTATCATCGATGCAAATTTCTGATGGGTTGTCTATATTACTTTCTACATTAATAGAATTATTTAATGAATCATTATCTTTTGTTTCATTATTAAAAATGTGATTGTCCATCGGATTTCTTTCTATGTTAAATTACACCTTTTAAAAGGATTTTAATCTAACTAACCGGTTCTACTGTAATCCTCGATTATTATTATTATTGTTATATTGATAAAAACATGAAAAAAAATATTTATTATATTTGAAATTATATAAATAAATTTTATGATAAATAACAAAATTATTCAAAAAATTTGTCAGGATTAAGTATGCAGGAAACAATTCCTATTAAATAAACGTTTAATTATTTTAGAATTTTAAATACTGGTGGCAGATGACTTGGATAAAAATTGCAAATAAAGAAGAAATTCATGAAGGGAACGGAAAAGAGGTAAATGTAAATGGTCAAAGGATTGCCTTATTTTTATCAAATAATAAATATTATGCCATAGAAGCGTTATGTAGACATCAAGATGGATCACTTGCTCCAGGAAAGGTTCAAGGCGAGGTAGTCGAATGCCCTTTGCACTTTTGGCATTACAACATACGCACAGGTGAATTACTAGATTATTTAGATGACGTTAAATTAAATACTTATGAATTAGACATTAGAAAAAATGAAATCTACCTTAATATTTAATATTTATTTTGAACAACTTATATGAAATTAGTAAATACTCTCACAAATAAACTAGAGGAAATTGATTTTCAAAACATTCCTATAAGATTATATCTTTGTGGTGTCACAGTTTATGATGACTGTCATATAGGACATGCTAGAACTATCATCGTATTTGATGTTCTTAGAAGGTATATTTTGTCTAAAAATCATGATATTATATTTATTCAAAATTTTACGGATATAGATGATAAAATTATAAATAGAGCAAACTTGCAACAAACTACTTTTAATGTAATTTCTGAAAAATATGTTCAAAGCTATTTCAGCGATTTCGACAGTCTAAATGTTATGCGTGCAACTGTGTATCCAAAAGCAACCGAACATATCAAAGACATAGTTGATTTCATAGAAAAATTGATAAAAAATCAGAAAGCATATGTGGGATTAAACGGCGTTTACTATAGAGTTCAATCATTTCCAGATTATGGGAAATTATCTAAAAAAGAAGCCGAATCTTTGGAAGCAGGTGCACGTATCGAAGTAGATGGTACAAAAGATGACCCACGTGATTTTGCATTATGGAAATTTTCTTTGAATGATCCTAAATGGTCAAGTCCATGGGGACCAGGGAGACCAGGATGGCATATTGAATGCTCTGCTATGGCGTTAAAATATTTGGGTAGTTGTATAGACATTCATGGGGGCGGTCAGGATTTAATATTTCCACATCATGAAAACGAGATTGCTCAATCAGAAGGATTAAGTGATTCAACATTTGCAAAAATTTGGTTGCATGTTGGAATGGTTACAATAAATTCTGAAAAAATGTCAAAATCGCTAGGGAATACCATCAAAATATCTGATCTGTTGAATAAAATGAATCCTAATATTATAAGATTATTTTGTTTATCTTCTCACTATTCAAAACCTTTGGATTATTCGGACGAATCAATTCAGGAAATGCATAGTAAATGGTATCAAATAGAAAATTCTTATTATGAATTAATTTATCGTATTGAAAATCAAGAAAAATTGAAAGACTTGAATACCAATGATAATTTTAATTTAATTGAATTTGTTAATGCGTGTAGTTTAATATATGATGAGTTTGAAAATTCATTAAATAATGATCTGAATTTCGCAAATTCATTATCTTCATTTTTCAAATTTATTGATAAATTAAATAATGTTTTCTCATCTATCATAGGTAACCAAGAAATGTATGCTTTTTCAATTGCTTTGTTGAATAAATTTATGTTCATTGTGGGTTTAAAAATCAATCCTATTTTACAAGAAGAAAAAAATGATATCCAAAAACTCGTAGACGCAAGAACTACTTTTAGAAAAAATAAAGATTATAAAGAATCAGATAAAATTCGAGATGAACTTTTAAACAAATTTAAGGTAGAGTTAATGGATCACAAAGGGTTTACCGTTTGGAAAAAAACTACATAATCTTTGATTATTCTAATTGAGGAAATCCAAAATTTATATTTTCTAATTCCAAAATAGGAATATAAATAGAAAGCGTATCTAAACCTATATTTTCAACAAAATTGAATTCGCCTGTTAATCTTTTTAACTGTATAAATTTTTTATGGATTTTTTCTTGAAGAACAAAATAATGTATTGTTACACCGCCTATATTCCCAGTTTGAATAAACAATATTTCTTGATTATTTTTATTTATGTAATAAAGCATGGGTATCAATCCTATTGGGGATTGAGACGAATATAAGATAACCTTTAACATATCTTCTAAAGATTTGTATTTGAAAAAAGTTATATTTTTTGATGAGCCTGGATCATTATTGTTAGGATTATTACTCATAAATTATAATCGGATTGGTATTATATGATTATTTTGTCTTAATTATTAAATGTTAATTAAAATGATCTGTTGTTTAATATTTGATTGATTAAATATTATTTCGAAATCGCATAAAGATTCGTGAAATACTTGTTGAATTAAAACATGTATTATTAAAATTTGGTTACGTTTTATTTATTGTGGATTCCTTCAGAATTATTATTTTATTCTAAATTTAAATTCAATTGATAAAGAATTGATGTATTTTCATAAATAACATTGATGAAAATATAATACCTGTTAAATTTAATATAATTTAATTTAATATTGATAATAAGTTATGCGTTAATTAAATCAGTTTGGTAGTATTATTATATGGGTGATATTGATAACCTGGTAATAGATGCTTATAAATTGGAAACAGATCTATTGAAAATCTAGATAGTTCCGTTACTAATAACGTAAATGTAAATAACTCGTATTCAATATATTCTTCAAAAGCAGATGCTCTGTTAACTTAAGACATTATTTCTTGATTATGTTGATAAACAAACAGCTTGAGCCATTGTCTTATATGATGTAATTTACATTTGTTCTTCTTACAAGGAAAGAGACATCAAAGCTTTCAGTTCTATCTTTTAATATATTGTATTGTTCTTTCTATCAGGCTTTTCTCGAAAGAGGAATGAATATGATGATACAAGTTCAAAAAACCTACAGGCTTGTGGGTACCAGGTACCTCCATCTTATGTCGAAACAGAATGAAATCCGTACTTGTTTACTACCTGAGACAGAAATCGCTCTGCAACAAACATGTTTCGTTCTTTGGATATATCAATAGCGAGGATTTCTTTGTGTTTTGGTTCTATAATAATCCAAAGCCAGATTTCAGAAGAACCTGCTTTTATGGCAGTTTCATCAATGATATACTCATTGATTTTCCTTTTCCTTTGACATTTCCAAGGCTTGTACTTTTGTATCCAGCTTCAGATAGAAACGTGGCTTATTTTTGCTATTTTTAAAAATGATAATGCTTTGGAGGTGTTTCGAAATGATAAATCAAGAAAGTACAAGTATAATCCATAACCAATTATGTTTGATGATGTTCTATTTCTAATATACATATAATAGATCTCTTGTATAATTAGAATAAACAGCTATATTATCAATAATTCATCAATTTCTTGTCCTTTCTTTGCTTTCGTACGATAGACTGTCCAAAAAACCATTTCTTTTTAAATCATTCACGGGTCTTACCGGAGAACAGTTTGACAATATTTACGATAAAGAAATAACAAAAAGATATGTTAAACATGAGGTATAGCGATTATCTAAAAGAAAATATCGAGAAAGAGAAACAGGTGCTGGTAGACCTTTCAAACTGGATATAAAAAATAGAATTCTAATGCTTTTAGTGTACTATCGTTCTGTACATCACTTACACATTAGCTGGCTTTCTGTTTGATTTAGATCAAAGCAACATCTGCAGAGGTATACAAAAGATAGAAAATTTGATTAGAAAATGCGTACCCATCCCACAGAAATTATATAACAAAACAAAGAGACTTCGAACCACTGAAGAAGTTGAACAATATTTTACAGGCTTCCTTGCTTTTACCGATTGTACAGAACAACAGATACCAAGACCCATCGATAATAAAAGACGCAAGGTATTCTATTCAGGCAAGAAGAAAATACATACTGTTGTAAAGACACAACTTATGGTTAACAACCGTGGTTATATCATTCATAATAAGATATAAGAAAGGAAGAAGACATGACTACGATATCTATAAAGAGAATCATCCTATAACTCACAAAGATGTTCTAAATGTATTTGATCTTGGATATTTAGACGTAGAAACTGATTTCTTAGAACAACTATCATCAATATCAAATAGAAAGAAGAGGAATCTAGAGCTGTCGCAAGAAGAAAAAGAGTATAACAAAAATCATTCTAAAAAAAGAATAGTGATAGAACATGCCATTTGCAGATTAAAAAAGTACAGGATAATGAGCGACGTATTCAGAAATAGATTAAGAAAGTACACTAGAATTTCAGATATAGTTGTAGGCTTGGTAAACTATAGAACAATGAATAATTATTAAAACACAAAAATCATTATAATATTATAGATTGTTTCTAATTATGCAAGAGATCTAATATATGGTTGTCTTAAATCTATATGTTTTTCCTTAAGTTAACAGTTATGTAAATACGTGGATATTCGTTAATGTAAACTGGTTGTGCTCGTTTAGATTTGTTAATTTTTATAATATTGAATATGAATCAAAAAATATGATAACAATTTTGTTGCTCAAAACGTGTAGTATTAGTTTACAAATATATATATACAATATTATTTACACAACTGTTAACAGAGCCAAAGCAGATGACCTTTTTCCCAATTAATTGCATTTTTATTCGTTATATCAAAAAATTGTTTTATTTTAATATATCTTCAAAAATTGCCATGGTTTTATCAGCTACATCCTCGCCATAAGGATTCTTTTCAATTTTTGTACTAATCATTCTTTCTATGATGTTATTGATATTTTCTTTTCGATCTGGAGGAAATAAAACATTAGCTTTTAACAATATTGTTTCCCACCTAGCAGAAGTATGTCTTAATGTAATGCAGGGTTTTTTTAATATTATTGCCTCCTCTTGAATCCCGCCAGAATCAGTTAAAACTATTTTACAATTAAGCAAAAGAGATAGAAAATCCAGATATCCTACTGGTTCAATAAGGATGACATTTTGGTGGTATTTCTAAATTGTATTTTTTTATATTATTTTTAGTTCGAGGATGGATTGGAAATACTATTTTATATTGAACTTTTTTCACATGGTTAATCAAAAGTTTGAGATTGCCTTCATCATCCACATTTTCTGGTCTATGAAGTGTTAAAAGCAGATATTCTTTAGGAATATCTTTTCTTTTTGATTTATTTAGGGCTATTTTAGATAATTTTCTACAGACATCAACTATGAGATTTCCTGAATTAAAAATTTGTCCCTTTATTTGTTCATATGACAAATTACATTTACAAAGATCAGATGGGCGAATAAATAATCTGCCATTTCATCAATTTTAATTCGTAAAAGTTCTTCAGGAACATTATAATCATAGTCCTGTACTCCTGCTTCGAGATGTATGATCTTGGATTTTATATTTTCTGCGACGTTTGCTGCAGCCATACTGGAACTTGTATCCCCATATACAATAACGTAATCAGGAGATATTTTTTTTATGTGGGAGTGCATTAAATTAGTAATTGTTAAAACATTGGATGTATTTGATTTCAAATCATGATTTGGTTTAAAATTTAATTTGTCAATAAATTTGTCCCTCATTTTGAGAGTAATGTTGGCCAGTATAACCAAGGGTATGATCATACCTTTCATTTAAAGGGATAATATTTGCAAGTTTTATTATTTCTGGTCTAGTACCAGCAACTGTTACAATTTTAATCTTGTTTTTAGACAATATTTTAAATGTTGGAAACAATATTATAACTTATAAGTCATATTCGTATATTTTATTCTATTTCAGATTTTTTTTTTGATTTAAATGTTTATCTCATGGTTAATTCCTTTGGTAACCTGTGATCTCTTTAACTGATCCTTTAAGTTTTGACTTTTGTTCAAGTCTTATAAAAAATGGATTTTTGTTTCTATAGTATGATATCGCCATCTATGATTTATTGTAGTTTTCTTAAAAATCAGATTCTTTTACCAATTATACAATACTTTCTAGTCGTGATTATTCCTGTTATTATTGCTTGACAAACAATAACTAAAGACTTTTCCAATTTATAGTTTACATCTTGATTTCGGATTCTTTTGACAAAGGATGAAAATATATTATTTCTACATCAAATAAACTACTCAAATAAAATATCAATTATACTGATTTTTCTCTCAATAACTTTTTAATGTTACTTTGTTGCATCTTGTTCATATTAATATTCAAATGATATTGTTCTTCTATTTGTTTAATTTAAAAATCAATGTTAATATATCTCTTTTTTCTCATGAACTTGATTACCCCATTTCGCGAGTTCATTTATGGTGTTAGGATAATTAAGACAAAAGGTTTATACTACTTCATAATCTGGGAGAAATTCATCTTCATGCAAAGAAGGTCTTGTGAATGGATAATCTAATTATCTCTCGAATTCCTAGTTCTTAATACAATTATGATGCCTAATATTACAGGAAGATATTAGGGTTATCTTCTTGATTTTATTATATATAATAATGTTTATCGAATTAATCTTAGTTGCATCACCCAGACCTTCAGAACAAACTAATTATGAATATCACATGATTGAATATTTTGTAAATGCGTTTCAAAATCTGAAGAAATCAATATCAAATTCGAGAATGATTAGTTTTAAAGGTTTTGTAATATTATTTCCATATTAAATGCGTAAAATGAAACAAATGATAGTATATCAATACCATACATAAAATAATTTGTTATTCCACTTCAAAAATTGTTATTTTTGATAACTATAAATAAACAAAAACGTTTAATGGTGTCGATAGACTATCTAATTTATTGTTAAAATATTAAATTATATACAATCTTATTATATGGTCTTTAATTATTTATTTCAATAGTCAAAATTATTTATTTTCAAATAGAGATAATATGATTGCCCGGTGTAAAAATTATAAAATGTAGAATGGTGATTAACAATATATTAATTTGCCAAATATGGATGTATAAACAAAATAGTCAGTTGAGCTTTTAATATCAAATGTATGTTTAAGTTATTTTGTTATCGACGTGTTTTTGGATAGCATTTTTTAATGCATCATTAACTATATGAATTATCCTCGGATCATCAAGTTTTGGAATAATGTAATCTTCATTTAATTGATTTTCATCTATTATGCCTGCTATGGCAGATGCTATGGATACAAGCATTACTTCGCTCAAAGTATTGATTCTCAAATCTAATAATGATCTTAATACTGATGGGAATACGACAGCATTATTGATTTGATTTACAAAGTCTGACCTACCCGTCGCTACAATTCTTGCCCCTGCTTTCAAAGCATCAGATGGCATAATTTCTGGGTCTGGATTACTCAATGCAAATACTATGGAATTTTCGTTCATTACACTAATAGCTTCTTTATCGATTAGATTTCCCTTTCCTGAAACTCCAATAAACACATCTGCGCCTTTCAATACTTGTTCAAGACTTCCATCTATCTTTAAGGAATTTGTCTTATCTGCTATTTCTTTTTTATACGGATTACTTATATGACCTTCATTTTTATTGTTTGTCCTGTCTTTGTGTAAAGCTCCACTACTATCGGTTACTATAATATTCTTAGCTCCTGCTTCAGTTAGTATTTTATAAATTCCATAACCTGCTGATCCTGCGCCTGCGATCACTATTTTTATTTTAGAAATATTTTTACGAACCAATTTTATTGAATTAAATAATGCTGCAAGGGTTATTATGGCAGTACCGTGCTGATCATCATGAAATACTGGTATTGATAACTCTTTTTGTAATCTCTCGACTATTTCTAGAACTTTTGGTGACTCGATGTCTTCAATGTTTATAGCACCAAAACCAGGTTGAATTCCTTTTACAAATTTTATTATTTCCTCTTTATCTCTTATGTCAATACAAAGTGGAATTGCATTTATTTCACCTAATATCTTAAACAATACTGATTTACCTTCCATGACTGTTAATGCTGCTTCTGGACCTACATTACCTAATCCAAGAACTCGAGTTCCATCACATACAATGGCCACATTATTCCATTTTGAAGTGTAATTATAAGCCATCTCTTTATCTTTGCTTATTTTTGAGGCAACATATGCTACGCCGGGTGTATATATCAAACCTAATATTCCCTCTTTACTATCATTAAATTTGTAGTCCAAAGATACTTTATTATGAATTTCAATTTTACCTTTTAAAAGTCTGTGGAGATTTAATGTATCTTCTTCTAAAGTCAATTATTATATTGCTTATTACATTTAGTATAAAATATTTTGTTTAATCAACTTATCTAATTTCACGGGATTTCAATAAAATTATGTTATCTTGAATATAATAAAGTCTAACTTGATAAATATAAAGAAAATATTATGCTTATTGTTGCTTTGTGTTATATATAAATTCGTGCTAACAAGGTGAATATCGTGCTTTTGTTATATGAATTAAAAAAAGAGCTCTATTTAATCTATCTAATCTAATAATGAAGAAATCTATATAACATACTATTAAATTTTTTTACATTGAGGGAAAAATCTGATTAAAAACCTAACTCAAATTTTAACTCAATAGTATAACTAATTAATTTATTTATTTGTATATGAATCTCAATTAAGGTATAAAAACATGGTTAACTATACTAAATTGATAATTTAATTTATGAATATACTTGCCATAGATACCCATCCCGATGATATTGAACTTGAATGTGGAGGGACGTTATTAAAAGCGTCAAGACAAGGTCATAGTATCTTTATGTATACGTTAACACGAGGTGGCTCGGCAGGTCAAGTTATACGTAGATCAAATGAATTAGTTACCTCTGCAAAATCTATTGAAGCTTCCACACTTTGGATTGATGATTTCAATATAACAAGACATATTGCTTTTCGAAATTATATTTATAGTCATGAAGACGTGGCTAAAGTCTATGAGAATTTAAAATTGGATTTGGCTAAAAAATATCCAAACGATATAAATTCATATACGAATGGCAAAGACAAATTTATTAAAGAAATAGAAAAAAAGACTATCGATTGGTATACAAAACATTAACAAAGATATATTAAATAGAATATGCAAGTACTATGAGTAACAATTATAATATGAATTATAAATACTAAATGAATTTTAATATGCAATAAATTTTAGGAATTAATATTCTTAATATTATATGGAAGTGGCATAAAATGATATTTAATATGAAATAAAAAAATTAAAATTGTTTTTTGATATGAAATAACTGCAAGTAGTAACAACGTATAATAAATTTGGTAGGATACATGACTTTTGATTTATATTTGGATATTATAAAAAGGAAATACCTAGCACATGGTTAATACAATGACATACTTTTGCATGATATAATAGGATGTTTATCTTAGTTTGCTCGCAGTTTTGTATATCGCGTGTTAAATAGGTTGTCAAATAAAATAAGATAAAAAAATAAAAATTGTTTCATGTGGTTTTTTAATCTTTATAAATCTGAAAAGTTAATTGGACAAAAAATTAAATACAACTAGATGAAAAATATTAATCAATCTGAATATTGAATAATTCTTGATAAAAAATAATTATTATTCAAAAAAGGGATTTTTTTAATCGATAATTTTCCTTTCAAATATTCTTCGCTATTAACATGTTTAGTTTATTATAATAAATATACATTCATAACTTGAATGTTATAATAAATAATAAATAATAATCTTACTTCTTTTTCTATTTTGAATATAATTGTTCAACTAATCCTCCGCCAGTTATATTTGGATTTATTTGAAACTTGCCAACTTTAGTCCATACAAAACTGTTGTTATTTTTTTTACTTTGTTTTATTGCCCAAAAATTATAATCTCCATGTTTTCTGTCTCCTGCTGAATTGAGGCTAGTATCACCAGTAATTCCGCTGTAAGAGTTAGATATTTGCAAAAATGTTTTCTTTAAATGATTGATATCTTCAGCCCCTGCAGTTGCATTTTCTGTTAGAGCGGCCACCCAAAATACATCGTACGTTACTTCTGCATATGTTCTAGGAATCCTTCCTATCATTTCTTGAATTTGATTATCTACAATCTTAAACTTGCTGTTATTATTATCAGCTGTATATATCGGATTAACGAACCCTGTCTTTACTGCAAAAGCCGCGGCATCGATATTTTTAGCAAGCTTGTTGTTAAGTACAGAACCATCACTACCATACCACTTCACGGATGACAGTACAGGTTGATTTTGTGCACCTATGAAAATTGGTGCTACTTCGTCAAAAGATACAAGATATATTCCTACATTATCAGCACCATATGCACTTATTGCCTGATTAACTTTTGAACTCAAAGATTTTAAATCTTGATTCCAGATGATAAAATTTATTCTGTTAAGACTTGCAGAAAAATCACCTGTTCGTGGCAAGTATCCGATACCATCCAATATTTTTCCACCAAGATTAATAAAATCCTTCTTTACAGCATCGACAAGCTCATTTCCATAGATATCCGTTCTCCAAATGGGTACAACTACTCGTACTCCATCCTGCCACATTAGTTTAGATATGGCTTGAGCTTGATGAGTATCATCAGGTACAAAACGAAAAACATTATTTCCTGTAATGGCTAAAGATGGAGCCGTGCTAGATGGACTTATGATCAAAATACCTTTCTCATTGGCATAATCTTGCACTTCTTTTAGTTCTGCACTGGTTGCTGGTCCTATGACAACTCTTATACCTTTTGTAGCCAAGTCTTTTATTTTTTCAAGACTAACGACTGGATCTGTTTCTGTATCTTCAACAATGAGCTTAATTCTGATATTTGAATGATTCTTTGTAAAATATTGGTTCACATCTTTAATAGCAATTTTTATTGCCGCATTTTCAGATTCGCCTACGGAGGACCATGTCCCAGTTAATGGAAGGAGGGCACCTAGTACCATGATATGGTTTCCATCATTTGGTGGCGCCAATACTTCAAAATTTGAATTGTTAAAAAATAATTCATGTAAATGAGATGATGGATACATAAGAAAACCAAAAAAAACTAAAACAGTCAATATTCCAGCAGTAATCAGGATGGCTGGTATTCTCTTTTTAGATACCTTCCTATTTGGTATATAGATAGGTGAATTTTGTTCTGTCAATACTTCTTTTCCAAGTGATTCCTGTGAGGTAGAATGTGGGATAAGCAATTTAATATACCATAACAATCCTGCTGCCATGACCAGGAAATGAACTGACTCTATTAGTGCCGACAACCATACCTGTTCTACTAAAGACGTTAAAACAATAACTGCAAACCAACTATCTGATAAAGCTATTAAAAAAATACCTAATGATTCGCATATCCAAGGAGTAAACCATGTTGGTTCTTTTCGAAATTCAAGTAAAATTACAATTGTAGGTATCATTAAAATCGAATCCAAGATAGGATAAGATACCATGACTATGAATGTCTGAATACCCCTCGGATTAGATAACACTGATAAATTTGCAGTGAGTGTAATAATATAACAAAGGAATATCGTATTACCAATTATGCTTGCAAAAAGAGCTTTCCTACCAAAATTAAATTTCTTCTGGAATTCTCTATATGTCATGAACAAATAATAGCCAATAAAACCATAAGCACATAGCCAAAGATAATCTGCGATAGATGGCATCGGGGGGACTATATCTAGCACAAGTTGATAGATTGCCCAAGTAATATCTGCAGAAAGCCATAGGACTAAACCCATGGCGAGAGCCGCATGAGTTTTACCATGTAGTCCGTGAAATTTGTGTTTATATACTAGAAATATTGCTAAACTAGCTGCAATCGAGCCATTAATAATTATAATCCAGTTAGAATAGAATTCTTTACTATTTGTTTCTGCAAAAAAGATGATAGAATCTGAAGCAATAATTGCTATAGCCAGTCCAAGAAAAAGGATCCCTCTGTTAAGAATCATGTTAATTTCACAACCTAATAACAACTTGTATTGCGAAACCCAATTTAAAACTATATGATTATAACAATCTTAAACCCAAACTCATAGTTTAAAAAAAATCTATTTTAATTGTGATTACAAGAAACAGAACCTTTAAAGTACATGATGATACATCATACTATTACTTTTCAGGTCTTTTATCAAAAAGAGCATTTGAAAGGCCATAATCTTCAATTATCGGATAAAGCTCTTTCTATTTGGGTGTGGTATAATATTACAAATCATGTAAATAGTACTCGAAGAAATAGAAAATTAATGAATATATAATCCATATAACTGTAAAAGTTAAATTTGAGTATATTTGGATATGAATAACAATAAGATTAAGAAAATAAACAGAATTCCTTTTTAACCTATCAAAAGAGCAAAACATATTCATAGACGAAAGAATTTTTATTTATCATTGCATAAAAATATGTATTAAATTCTGTTTCAATAGGTGGAGGTATGCGGTATTCACAAATATGTCGATTCCTAAAACTAAATCTAGAATATTATGTTTATTTTTCTTGTAAAAAAATACTATTGAATTAATTATTCAATATAAAAAGAATAAAACAGAATGTTTTGATGATTATATTCTTTGTAAAAAGAACCTGCAAATAAGCATCTTACATGATTTAACTTTTTCATCGATCTTTAAAGAAAATATCTTAAGCTAACAGAGTCTATTTTGTTTTAGAACCTATTATTACTTTAAAAATAAATTAATTAAAATGATCGTTACTATACTTTGGATTTTTTTTATTTCATTATATCTTTGTTTTTAAGTAGGATTTTAATAACTTTGATTTCAAGTAATATTCATGGTTCTTAAAGAAATGCTCAGTTTAATGATTAGATTAAAGAAAAACGATGAGATAAATGGAAAAAGAATAGGAAACCAAATAATAGATTTCTTGATTAAATCTAAATTACTTGGGGCCACTGTATGGTTGGGTGTTGATGGATTTGGTAAAAGGGGACGATCTAATATCCAAATTGAAGGAATTATGATGAATCAACCTATACTCATTGAAGTTGTTGATGAAAAAGAAAAAATAGAACCATTATTAGAAAAATTAAAAAGAATGATTGGGGATAATGGATTAATAACAATACATGAAGTAAAAATAATTTAATTTTAATGTGGGTTAATAAATATTATTATTATTTCACTAATCAATGATTTTTCTATTTTGAAATATTATTAAAATGGATTGATTCGTTTAACACTATTTTCATTGATGTCCATTCCTTGTATAACAGGTAGAATAAAATTTTGAGTATTTCAAATATCAGTTATATATATACTCTTCAGGATTATTTCTAAATTGATGGATGCATCTAAACACCTAGATGACGTATCAAGTGAACTCATTTATCCCCTAGAACTGAATTCAAAAAGTCTCAAAAGGATTCAGTAAAGAAAAAAAATTTCAAAGCATGACAAAAGACACTTGTTTGTAACTAAAGGATTATGTTAAACTTGATTAAGAATTATGATCGTCATCCTGTTTGAACAATAGGCGAGATATTCATAATATTATATTCAGGTCTGTAGTTTATTTGAAATTAAATCATTATTATTATACCAATTAGCATATATTATCGAACCTCCCTTAATAGATAGTTTCTTATATTAAGATTGAATCTTTTTGTCCTGCAATATCTTGTTACCTTATTCTTCAAATCTGCAAATGATGCATAATACTTTAGAACAAGCAAATCTCGTTTGGCTATATTCCACATATGCTCCATTACCATAAACTCCGGTGATGCAGTTGGAGTATATACAGGGATTAATGTATCCTCATTATCTTCAAAATATCGGATTACCTTCTTGCATGTATAATGAGGAGATGCCTTATCCATGAACAAATAACATTTTGAGAATTTAGCATGGATTTTCTTTAATTAGTCAAGGAATGTATCTCCATTAATTGTCATTTTGTCTGAATATCTGATTTCATTCTATGTTTATGGCTCCAAAAACACATGAACGTTGGTGTGAACCTGTTACTCTTATTATAGGTCTTTTATCCTGTTCAATCCAAACACGTCTTACAAGAGTTATAAAAGAAAAATGATTCATCCAATGATACTATAGTAAACCTGGAGCCTTTTTTTGCTGTTCTTGTTCTTAAGTATGCTTATCCACAAGTATCTGTTCTGTCTTTTTTTGAATGCCTTTTTTTCATCCTGAGATGCAGTATTAACATGTACTTTTCTCGATATCTTTTGTTTAAAGCCCAATTTTCGAAGAATACGGTATATGTGAGTATAATGGTATTTTTTACCGCTTTTCTTTATGATTAACTCTTCCACCTGTTTTGTAGTCCAGCCTTGTTTAGAGTTGGATAATTCTTTCTTAATCTGATACACAACCTCTTCAGATATCTCAGATGGTCTGCCGCTTTTCTCTCTGGTTTTTAATCCTTCTAAACCTTCTTTATCCTATCTTTTTAACCAATCGGAAGCCCAAGATTTACTTCGATGAAGATCTCGGGCTACTTGAGCAGCAGTAGACACCTTTCCTTGATATACTACGTTGAGAACAAGTAGCATTCTTTCCTTTGTTTTTACATGCTGTTCGTATCTGTGTATCTTTTCAAACGATTCTCTGGAAAGAGTCAAATGAATATGATGAATAATGGATTACTTAGCTATAAGCATTTATCAAAAATAAACAGATGGCAAAAGTATAGTTCAGATATTTATGTTATTTGGTATATTCTTCTTGCTGGAAAAGTCTTAATGAAAGAACAATATGATATAAAAGAGGAACAAAGGATATTTTAAAAATAGTTTGCATATAGGTGTATAAATCATAAACTAACACATTATTTGAATTTACGGCTTCTATAATATATTTTCTATATTGTTGATAATATAATGATATATTTATTATTCAATAGCAAATTTATTTATATATTAATTATGGAATTTTGTAGTAAAATCCATAAACAATCAATATCTTTATATCACATCTAATTTCAATAACCATCAAAAATTTATTTGTTTTTCTCTATTTGTGAGAAAGATATAGATCTTTTTCTTAAAAATATGTAAAAGTATGTTTAATAAAATTGGATGTATAATGAAGAGAACAGTTAGCGCTATATTTTATTTATGTTAATTATGAATTTGTCTACAATAAAATTACATATGATAATTTTATCTCATTTATACAAAGGTCGCTTTAATTAAATTATATATTTTATATGGTGAGAATAGCATTTGATATATTCTAAATTATGATAATATTTGATTTTTCTAAATATACAATATGTTGGACTAAACTATTGATACAAAATTGACTTTTATACTTTTTATACCTCTATTCTCCGATAATTTTTTTGCTAGTTCTCTTATTCTGTTAGCTTTGCCATTTACCATTATACTTTCTAAACAATTATGTTCATTCAGATGTAGATGAGTTGATGCACTAATTACATCATTATAATTATGTTGTATTTGAGTAGATATAGAATCCTGATTATACATATGATTGTCATATAACAAAATGATTGCACCTGCACCCATATCATCATGAAATTCCTTCTCTGGATTTTTATTGCCTATATTTTCTACCCAATTGGAATCATCTATGAAAGAATGAATTGCAGTTTGAATTGCTTTTGACCGATCAATAAATCCTGTTCTCGACATAGCTCTATCAAATTCATCTAAAAGTGTTGGGGATAATGAAATGCTTATTCTTTTTACCTTGATCTTTGATGTTAATTTTTTTTTACTTTTACTACCTAGTTTTTTATAAGGCAAACACAGGTTATTGTTATTAATTGCATTTATTTTTATTCAGATCTTTCAGTAAATTAATAATTTACTTTTACGAATCAAATATAATTATTTATCCAAAATTTTTTGTAATTGTTTTTTTCATCCCTATTGTAACAAACCTTTCATTAAATTTCTCCTCCAATATGTCCTTTCTTGATACTACTCCAATAATCCGACCATCTTCTCCACCTTCTACTACCGGCATCATTTCAATTCCTTTTTTATCCATGAAATCGATCATTTCTATGACATCGGTTTCTTGTTCTACAACTTTAGGATTTTTTGTCATTATATCTGAAGCCTTGAGTATATCAATATCTTTTTTATCTTTAATTGCACGAAGGATGTCTATGATGGTCAATATGCCGATTACTTTGCCATTGTCATCTATGATTGGCATTCCATTTATAGATCGTAAGATTAATCTAGTTCCTATTTCTGAAACCGTAGCATTTTCTTTGGCAGCCTCTATATCTATTGACATAATTTCGTAAGCCTTCATATAGTTAATTTATACATCTTTAAACTTCACTTAAATTTCTTGTGTTTATTAAGCAAGAATTTTATTCATACATGCTTTTATGTGTAAAAAAGTTATGTATTACTCTATAATTTACTATAACAGATTGCTTTGTTGCATGATTCTTAAAATCGATAATTTTACTCAGATTTGTTTTAAATGGATATCATTTTGTTATACAAGGATACTTTCAACATCATTTCTTGTATCATATTCTTTAATTTAACAGAATAAACATATTCTCCGAACGTTCTTTTTATACTGGAGAAAACACTTTCTACAATCCATCTCTTTCCATAGCTAACGCTATCCTTCCATTCTCATAAATCATTTCTTTGTCCCAACACCGATAGATTTCTAAGGATATTTCCTTTTTTCCACCTTACTCTGGCATTTTTTCTTACTTTAATACAGGGCATTATTCCATTGTTGTCTTCTAAGAATCTAAAAATCTCATTACTGTCATAAGCGCCATCTTCAGCAATGAGTTTGCCAACTGTTATTTTTTTATCAGATTTTATAACATCATTAACCAACCCAGGTAATGCTTTACTATCGTGGACACGCACATCAGTAACCGTTATAGAAAGAATTTTCTTTGTCTTTACATTTACCGCAACATGTATTTTCAAATATCCTTTCTTATTATTATATGCCATTTGTCTCTCATCCCTTGTCCTCTATTGGTAACCTTAATGTGCATTGTTGCATGATTATTTTTTTCGTTTTTTACTAGCGTTTTGTTGATAAAATAAAAACGAAAATAGTAAAAATTCCATTGTAATTGTTACAGATAAGTTATATTTTTAACTGATTTTCGAATCATGCAACAAAGCAACCTTAATGCAGTGCTGTCAATTGCAATGATAATATATTCATCTTTGAATTCTTTACTTTTGTTATCATCTGCTTCTACTTTGATGTCTAACTTGTTTATTCTTCTGTTTATTGTAGTATAATCGGGGATTGATGGTATTTTTCCTTTAGCGTGTCCTTGTGCAATACCCTCGGTTTGTCTGTAGGGTAGATGAAAGTATGCCTTAGCATAACCAAGTAAAAGAAGAAATGTGTTAGTTATGAAATGGTTCACCGACTTTATCTTTATTCATCTCTTTTAACTCGGTATGCAAATTGTTAATGACATCAAAGCCCAGCAAGACTTCGCCTCTTCTAACTAGAGATTGGTTATAGGCAGGCTAGTTCACATATTTTATTGATAGGTGTTAGCTAAATGTATTTGGAAAAGTGGAATCATGCAACTAAGCATAATAGATGTATTTTATGATCTTATTTCTCTATATTAAAGATGTATTGGAGCATAAAGCAAGCAGTATCAATTAATATGTAAACAAAAGATTAAAGCAACTTATGGTATATTATAATAGGTAAAATTGAGTTTTTCAGATAGATTTGTAAATTTAATAAAACAAAAAGTAAATAAAATTTTAGAAAAACATGAAGATCCACGTGAAGCTTTAGATTATTCTGCAGTTAAACAAACAGAACTTTTACAAAAATTAAGACGAGAAATTGTTGAAGTAGTAGCGTCAAAAAAACGATTAGAAATGCAAAAAATTAGAATAGAAGATAACATAAACAAATTACAAGAACAAGCAAAAGCCGCTGTGAGCCAAGGAAGGGATGATCTTGCTACTATTGCGTTAGAGCGAAAAAATGCACTCATGGTGCAAGCAAAAGATTTAGAGATTCACATAAATGAAATACAAACTGAGCAGGACAAATTAGAAAATGCTGAAAAACGTTTAACAATAAAGGTTGAGGAGTTTAAATCTAGAAAAGAAATTATAAAAGCTAAATATTCTTCTGCAGAAGCTGAAGTACGTATAAAAGAAAACATTACGGGAATATCCGAGGAGATGTCCGATATTGGCGTTGCTATGAGTAGGGCAGAAGAAAGAACTGATGCAATGAAATCTAAAGCTTTGGCTATAGACGATATGATAGATTCTGGATCTCTAGTGGATTACACTGAGAGTAAAGACAGGATAGATGCAGAATTGGAAAAAACTGAAACAAAAGGTAAGGTGGAAGACGAGTTAACCAAACTAAAATTGAGTGTGAATAAAGGTAATTAACGAGTAGATTTACTTAAAATTTAGGAAGAAGATATTATAAATGAATTCTAATATAAACAATCAATCAAAAAAAATTGTAAGAATAATGGGTTTAGGTCAGTTTGAAATTAATATTGAAGATTTAAGAAGGATAAATGAAATTGATAACCAAATTGTAAAATTATTGGAAAATCAAGGAAATAATGAATCAATAGGGTATGAATTTAAAAAACAATTGGAACTATTAGATAAGATGGTGCAAGAAAAAGGAATTGCTATTGATTCGAAAGAAATATTGCCATCGGACGTTGTACTTCCAAACGACGATATTACATTAGAAGAAGCTCGTATGGTGTTTAAAGGCGAAGGAGCAATAAAGGACTCTTTTTAATAATCCTTATCTAAAATCATAAAATAAATATAAAATTATATATTGCCAAAAATATTCTAAATTATTCGTAAAATTCGAACATATGAATATAATATTTATCGTCTGTTCGTAATTTATAATTTAGATAAATTGATAAATTATAATATAATTAGGGATTGATTTACAAAATTAAGTTAATTGATCTTATAAATTACTTTATTTAGAATAACATTTTTAATATTGCGAGAATATGAAAAATTAATTTATCAATTCGAATTTTTTTGAGTGTTTATCAAAGATTTTGCAATAACAAATATTTCTATCCACATTTGCCATGTAAGTATACCTGTACTGGTATTTCTTCTACTTGGATGATAAGAAGAAATAAGTGTTTTTCCATTATTGATAGGGTAAATTTTATTATGACCGAATTTTATTTTCTTTATATTATTTATTTTACAATAATTGTCAAATGCAATTTTTCCAAGAGTAATTATTATTTTGACTGTATAATTTAAAAGATCTAGCTCTTTTTTAAGAAATTGAGAACAATTTAGAATTTCTGATTTAGATGGCATATTTTGAGGTGGGGCACATTTAATCACCGATGTGACAAAAACATCTTTTAATTTATAATTATCATTTATTGAAACACTAGTAGGTATATTTGCAAATCCTGTTTCAAAAAGGGCTTTTGCTAGCCAATCCCCTGAACTATCTCCAGTAAATATTCTTCCGGTTCTATTTCCTCCGTGTGCAGCCGGAGCCAATCCTATAATTAAAATTGAAGCTTTAGGGTCACCAAAACTTGGGATTGGTTTAGACCAATACCGTTCTGTTTCAAATCTTTTTGTTTTAGTGAGTCCCACCGATTTTATATATTCTGTAAGACGAGGACACAAACAACAATTGATAATTTTTTCATTTAAATCATTAAACATTCAATTAACTATTTTAAAATAATACTGGGTCATATAAAGCTCATAATGTCTAATCGAATATGGATGACTTAATGCCGCCATGATTTTATTTTTATATTAATATATTAATTATTTTGAATGTATAATATTTTATATTAAAAAAATTAAAATTCTACATAAATAATTTGATAACAAGTATGATTAAATTGAAAAAAATATCATAAACATAAAATCGTAATCTAGAAATATATCCCCCCAAAGACATGGTCATAGGGTGTGTCTATACTTTTTAGATTTATAATTTATAATTTTCACTAAAACATTCCTTTTTACCATTTAGTGATAGATGTGTATTAATCTGTTCCTTGTTATGATTAGAAAATCTACTAATACCGATTAATATATTAATACAGTTGAATTTTGACTATTTTTATTATGATCATATCTACAAAATGATATCTAATGACAAATAAAATATTTATGCAATAAAGTTTTAATTGATATATAAAAATAATTCATTTCCTAGTAAAAATAAAATAAGATACTTGATCAAAAAAAAATTGGTAAGAAAGTTCCGAATTGATGTAGCTTCGGATTGTTATTGAATCACACAATAAAGAATTCATTTTACTTTGATTCCAAAAAACAAAACAAACTTTCAATTGAGAAATATCTATATCATATTTTAGATAATTGGAAAATATATATTTCAACAACAAATATCGATATTGGTATTACCAAACTTATTATTGAATCTAAATCATAAGTTTATTTTTTACCTAAAAAAGCAGTATTGAAAATATAGTAAAATATATTGATGGCAAGAATAGATAATTTGATTATTTTTCCATGTAATAAGAACATGCAAATAAGCGTCTTAAACAACGGTTAACACATTTATGGACCGTTTATAAATAAGAATCATGTTTATAGCGTCGTTAAAACCATCCAAATGAATAACTCTTAATTCCATAATTTGCTTATTATAATTCATGATATGTTTTAACAAGACCGCATGACAAAATAATATGCTATTTGCTTTTAATTAGACAAAATATCGATTTATTTGGATTATTAAGTTTCTCACTATACTTTATTCAATAAGTTTAATCAATTATAAAATTTTTTTTGATTGTATTTGATTAAATAAAAAATTGTTTAATGTCCGTGACCGCAGCCGCAGCCGCCTTGTTCGCCGTGACTATGACCTTGTTCTTGACATGTTGGACATTGAGTAGCATTATTTTCTGACATGAACATTGTACCACATGATCCACATTTTATTTTTTGAATGCCTTCCATATTATTATGAATAGGATATGTATTCTTATTAATACTTATTTATTTTATCAAATTATTATTTTTATAATT
The DNA here is from genome assembly GCA_963762475.1 of uncultured Nitrososphaeraceae archaeon. Lineage (GTDB taxonomy): Archaea > Thermoproteota > Nitrososphaeria > Nitrososphaerales > Nitrososphaeraceae > Nitrosocosmicus. The sequence goes on along the minus strand of CAVXKW010000014.1, from coordinate 22,238 downwards.
TCATCTTGTTAAATTTTACTTGATGAAAAATTTTTTTCCCTTGTTAATTGACGCTCTATAACAATAGCTTAAGATTATTCTGATCTATAGTTATTGAAATTTCAAAGATATTGCTAAACTTAATATAAAATAATATTTTTAATAATGAATTAGTGTTTTTTTCCAAAAGAAAGGGTAATAAACTATGGAAATTGGAATATTTCGATACTGTGTATAAGATTTATGATTGGGATAAAAAATTAGCTGGATATTTTTTTCCAAATTATGATGAGCCATACAAAGAAAATATGGAAACACTTGATAAACAAAAATATGATTATGATGAAGAAACTATTTATATAGAAAATTTACACCGGCAAAACAAAAAAGTTTATGGGGGTAATTTAATGCTTCCTATGATAAAATTAAATTTGCTGGATGAACAAGATGGAATTGACTTAGAATATGCAATATCGTCATTAGAGGAAAATATCCGTAAAGCAAAAGAATGGAAAATGTGGATAAATGAGAATTTTACAGAATTCAGCATCGCCGGTGCTTCTTTATTTACATCCAGAGAAGATAGAAATATGTTATCAATTGTTATCGGTCTATCAAAATATATTACTTTAGGTGAAAAAGAACTTTTAATTATGTTAGAACCTTTATTAAACAGGCTACATGAAAATGGCATGATTTGATGTGACTAGGATTGAATATTTAATTTAAAATATTTTTGTTATCTTTATCATGACGACCAAATGTTAAATACAAATATCAAAATACTGCAAACCATAATTAATTATCACTAATATCTCCTTTTGCTATATTATTAAATATATTTGAAATAATTTATCAATTCTTATTGATGTAAAAAAAGTCTCATCTTTCTAGTGACAATAATTACAATATAAATGAATTAATAACGTGTAACTCAAAAGTCGATTGGTATTTTATTAATATCATTTCTTTTTTCTTTTATCCAAATCATATTATTTGATTTTATAAAATGCTATACAAAAAATTAGATTTGTTTTTCTTTCATCCAGTCCCTTTCTTCTAAATATTGTATTAGTCGCATCATTTCTTGAATCCTTTCTTCACCACCTGATTGGTTTTTGCATAATTGATAATGTTTTAGCAAAAGCTCATCTTCTTCTGATGATAATTTTTCATTGTTGTTAATTAGATCAAAGAATTTATCTTCTTTTCCAGTATGATCCTCAATAAAAACTGCATAAGATTTAAGAAATCTAGCTACCGGTTCATATATTGATATATTTTTCTTTTGATTTTTATTAATTAATTCTGTTGCATCGGATTCATTAACAATTCTCATATTTTCCCTCAATTGTTTTAATTCTCTTCTTAACATCATTGCAATTCTTCTTCCAAGTTCATGTTCTATCAAAAATTTTCGTATTTCTTCCCCAAAGCCATTCTTATCTTTGGTTTGAGGAAAATATGCTTTCTCTTCCTTACCATGATGAAAATGATCTATAAACTCTTCCATTATCACAGACATTATTTCGATATCTTCTATTGGAACAGGATGATTTGAATATAAAAGTATTGAGCATCTTCTTGCAATATCTTTGACTCTCCTTATTGTAATATGGTCATTTTTAAGATTCTGAGTTGAATTCAAAGTAATATCTTTCAATAGTAAGATTAATTAATTGATTAAAATAAATCTTGATTATTCTTATCAATTAAAATATTTTAAACATAATTGAAATTCATAATTATTTTAACTTGAGTGTTAAATATATAAAAGAATTTCACATTTAACTTGGTTATAATTATTTTTATAAATTTGTCCGAAAATTTATCCGTTAAACAATACAGAAATCATAAACCATTATCATCATTTTATTTTGTTCTACAAATGACAACCCCTAACCATCAGGTTTCAGATGATAATATCGGTCTCCCTGAAGCACTAATAAGTTCATCACCTAATAATACATGCTAGATATTTTTTTATTATTTTTAAAATATAAAATGGTATATTTATATCATCGGAAGGAAAGATTTTCCTTTCAAAATGACTATGACAATTCTTTTATTGATTCTTATAAAATTCTTCAACTAGTTCTAGATTTGAATATTCAAAAGAATAATCGTTGTCTATTTTATATGTGGTAAAGGGGTCATTCTATTAACATCTATAAATTGATTTTGTATCGGGCATTTGAGAGTAAAATTTTCAGGATTTATTAATATTTTTGATTATTAAAGTTGCTGTGTATGTTTTATATCCTCTCAACATGTCAAAATAGTTATGATCAGATTATCCTTTTTATAATATGGATTATTGATACTATATTATAATTGGCGGTCTATAAATAACAAGTCAAATTTAATAAAAATTTAAGATCAAACGATTAATTTTAAATTGTAAATAAATAAAAATATGTAGTATGCTTTGCGTAATTAAATATTATAATCCCTATACAATTTTACTTGTAAGATTTTCTTTAATCTGAGGCCATTCGGATTGAATAATGCTATAACAAACTGTGTCTCTAATCCTCCCATTTCTCATTATTTTATGGTTTCTTAGGATGCCATCTTGCTTTGCCCCTAAACGTTCTATGGCGGTTCTTGAAATTGAGTTAAGAATATCGGTTCGGATTTCTACGGCTATACAATGTAGCCTTTCAAATGCATGTTGTAACATCAAAAGCTTTGATTCAGAATTAACAGCCGTTCTTCTATAAGACTTTGCAATCCATGTATGACCTATTTCAACACGATAATTGTCATAATCTATATTCAGATATCGAGATGTTCCAATAATTTTTTTTGATTGATTATGAATTATTACAAATGGCAGAATTATCCTATTTTGAGAATCTTTTAATACGTCTTCTAAATATTTAGGCATTTCTTTTACGGATGGAAATGCCGCGTATGGATTATTCCAAATTTCTCCATCTTTTGCTGCAGATGATAATTCTTCTAAATCATTAATTGTTGGATGACGAAGAAGAATATATCTACCTTCAATAGTTACTTGTTTGATTTCTAACATTTTTACTGATTCTAAAATTTATTGTATATCTCTAAATTATAAAAATCATTTATTACTCATATTTGTATACATTTCTAATTTCTCTATTAAATTTCGATAAATAGGAAATACTATATGTAACTATAAAATAATAGCTGTATTGTTCTAAACTGTATATATGAAATAATAGAAAAAAACTTAAATATTTTCTTCAGTAACTTTCCATTGTATGAATATTACATCTAATAATATAACTATGATAATAGCTTTCGTATTAGCAATAGTGTTTTTGGTAAGCATCGTTCCTACATCATCCAATGCAGTGAAGTTTGATTCGGAAAAGTTAGTGGCTCAGTGCCACCAGGCCATATCAACAGGACATCCAACCTCCGCCCCTTGCTTGGTTATTTTTGGGGCTATACCGTCAGGCTCTGGTACCAGCAATGATGCAAATAGTGCAAATAGCGTAGGTAGTGGTAGCAATGCAGGAAACGCAGGTAATGGAGGAGGTTCAGGTGCTGGAGGTTCAGGTGCTGGAGGTTCAGGTGCTGGTGCTGGAGGTTCAGGTGCTGGTGCTGGAGGTTCCGGTGCTGGTGGCGGTGCTGGTGGCGGTGGCGGAGGAGGTGGCGGAGGAGCATAAGGAAATAGAGCAGTCCAAAATTTTTAAATCGTATTAATTTCATCTTATTTTTGCATATATAATAAATAATTTAGTCTGTTAACTTGACGATCTTATAAAAATTCATATTAAATTAAAATATCTATTTACTAGTCTAATAATATTTAGAATACATGAACTAAATTAAGGGCTCTGTTAAAAGTTGTGTAAAAGATATGTTGTGTTTTTCTGTAAAATGAATATTGCTTTTTTAGATATCGTAATACCTTTAGATTGCCGCTCTAGTAATAATGTGAGGGGATACTTCCTCATACTACTCACCATTGATTAAAAAAGAATATTTACACCTGATGTTTGAAGATGCTTTGTTGCATGATTCGAAAATCAGTTAAAAATATAACTTATCTGTAACAATTACAATGTAATTTTTACTATTTTCGTTTTTATTTTATCAACAAAACGCTAGTAAAAAACGAAAAAAATAATCATGCAACAAAGCAGTTTGAAGATACAAAATCAGGAGAGCCAAGATAATCTTGCTCAAATATGGAGGATTTACATTACCACAGAGGCTCTGTTAACAGTTATGTAAACACATCGATGCTTTCTTCATGTAAACTAATACTGCTTGTTTTGACTGCATGTTTTTTGTTGTAATCATATGTCCAGTCAGATCCTACTTATCGATATCTTACTCATTTCCAACGGTTGAGTTGTTTATTGCTTGTCTATGCATCCATAACCGTCTGACTTCTATCAGAATTATTTCAGGTAATCGGGTTGGAAGAAATACTAGTTGTATTCGTGGATGGTGCCTGACTAGAGTTTCTTTTACCTTGCTGGATTTGTGTATAGATACGTAAACAATATCAAAAATATCCGTTTTACATTGGAATCATATTTTTGGTCCACTCTTTATAAAATCCAGGAATTGTTTTCCTTCTGTCTTTTGTTTGTAGGAGTGTGTCCACATCTGGTTGTTTGTATGATCATAAACACCAAACACATTTAGAATGCCTTTTATCTTTTGAATTGGATACCTTTGACTGGATAGACGACCACGAAGTACCGCCATATGTTTTTGCCGCTACTGGCCCCTTCTCATCTCCGTAGAATAGAACGGAGTCTATAGGCACTGTATCTTAGTTCTTCAATTCTCTTTTTTTCAAATGGTATTCTGGATATGCTATCACCCATGGTTATCTTTGATTGTCTGAACCTTATCCCATGTTTTAGGAGTATATTTCTAATCTCAGTGTGACTTATAGAATCTACAAGGTTCAGTTCCTTATTGGATATATATCTTGCAAGAACATGACGTAATGACCATGTAGAGAATGGCAACTGATAGCAATCTCTTGGATTGTTGCTGCTATCTCAACTATCTTTTTCTTAATGTTATCCGAAATTTTGATTGGTTTGCGTATATATATTCTGGATATAATATCTTCAATACCTTTTTCATTGAAACAATGAATTCACTTTCTTATGTTAACATCATGATGATTTGTCATCTTTCTTATTTCAAGAACTGTATATCCTTCATCTTTAAGCAGGATTATCTTGGCCCGATAACTGGATTCTTCATCATCCCACTCTATCATATCATACAAAATGTTTCTTTGATCATCGGTAATAGATCTGAGGAAAGTATCCCTCGTAATAATGATATTTTAAAGGTTAGCTAAAGGTGTTGTGATAGTGTATATAAACAAGCACTATTAGTTTACATAAAGAAAGCATCTAAGTGTTACATAACTGTTAACTTCAGACATTAATTCTTTATTGTGTTCATAAACAAACCACTTGAACCATTGTTTAACATGTTGTAAATTGCATTTGTTCTTTTTACAAGGAAAATAATCATCAAAGCTTTCAATTCTATCATTTATATACTGCATTGCTCTTTCAATAATGTTTTTTTCACATGTAGAATGTATATGATGGTTTAGATTCAGGAATCTACTGCTTGAGGATATCAAGTACCGTCATCAGATGAAACTTGATGTTTCCATACATGTTTATAACCTGAAAGACTTCGTTCCTTAGCAAATACATATTTCGTTCTTTTGATATACGAAACGAAAGAATTTCTTTATCTACTGGTTCAATAACAATCCAAAGCCAAAATAATTTAAATATCTTTTATCACAATTTCATCGATGACATATTCTTTGATTTTCTTTTTCTTGAAATAATTCAATAGTTTGTACTTTTGAAACCATTTCCAGATTGATACCTGACTTATCTTTACTAATAGTAAAAATGATAAATCTTTAGCTATATTTCTAAATGATAAACCAAGAAATTACAAATACAATCCATAACCTATGATGTTTGAGGGTGTTCTATTTTTATTATACATATGATATATGGTTGTCTTAAATCTATAGGTTTTTCCTTAAGTTAACAGTTGTGTACATATGTCAGTAATGTTTAATGTAAAATATTTGTAGTTGTTTTGGTGGAGATATTTTTACATTATCATATCAAATGAATCATATCTAAATTATTTTGTTTTGTGAAAACAATTACAATTATTTTACAAATACAACCAGGTAACTCTTTACATAGATATTAACAGAGTCGTTTATTTTGGCACTTGTTTCAAGTGGTTTAAGATCACTATATTTTGTGTTTGGTTGTTTAGATGCAGTCGGTTGTGAATATATATTACTTGCAGTTGTATAGAGTAGAAGGAATATCACGGAAACCAATGCTACAATTGGAATTACTATATTTTTCCTGTGATTTGTGTCACAATACTATTGTTTTTAAATACTTGATCTACTGTGATGTTCTTGATATTGATAAATAGAATTGAAATAACATATACGTTATGGATCCAAGGGGGCTAATGCTGATATCGGTCCTTAAAAGTAGATTCTATTTATCATATAAACAATGATTCATTTAAGTATTTTGACATAGAATTGCGGTGCATTGGATAATTAATTATTGTAAAAGTCATATAAATTTCTGCATAGAGGAATTATCAAAAACTTTATCTATAGGCAATTTTTTATCATTTTTGAAGATAATTGGCCATTAAATGTAAGAAATGTAACCTACAATTTGAAGAAGAAAGACGTTTAGAGATTCATAAAAAGGTTCATGGTCGCAAATCAAAAGTATCTGAATATGGAAGTCTTGGATTTAATGATGATAGACTTAGAGGTGGCTGATTATTCTGTTAAGAATATACAATTAAAGCCGAGAGTGGAATTCGAATACATACTATATACTCTTGGATTCATATACTTTTAACCTATATTCTAAAATATTGATCGATAGAAATTTGAATTATCTAATTATTTTATGGATTTTAAATAAATGTTTAAGCAATTATTATCCAGTTTAAGCAATTATTATCCAATGAAAATTCAATTGTAAAATGGGAACAAAGGTTTCCATATTACCTTGACTATTAAAATAGGATTTATTTGCAAGATGTTAAAGAAATAGTAAACAATTCTAAAGACGGCTCTGTCAAATCACCATGAATAAAACTGTAAATTGAACCTGTAATCTATTGTAAGATACTGTAATATGGAAATAAAAGAATATAGATTTGAATAAGATACACTATAATTGTTGAGGAATATATTGATTAATTATTAAAACTTTGGATCAATGGCAGTGGACAATAATAGCTAATTGGGGTGGAATGATTATTTCAAAATTAATTGATGTTATTTTAAGAACAAAGAATAATGATGATAACAAAATAAAAACAAGTCGTTTTATCTATGTAGGTAAACCGATTTTTAAAGGCGAAATAAAAAATAAGCAAGAAAAATATGACAGAAGTAAAGATCAAGTTATTTTTAAAACCCAATTTAATGGCAAAATAGAATATGGCTATTTTGCAGTCGAGATTATCCCTCCCAAACATTCATCTTTTCCTAGCGATACATTTCATTTAGATAATACAAGTGGTAATGTAACATCTTTTTGTGATGTAACCATCAAGGAAAATCTAGAAAATGATTGGAATATTCATAATATTCCATCCAATTTAGGAAAAATTCATGGACGCAATGTAAAAACCGACTGGTTTGAATGGACATGGAAAATTCCAGAATTTGCTCCAAAGGGCGATTATAGAGTAATAATAGGTTTGTGGAGTTACTCGCAAGATGGTGATAATGATGATGACAAAAGCATACCCATTCAATTTTCTGAGAGTTCATTTCATATAATGGATTCTAATCCTTCGCATTACCAACAAAAAGTTCAATCATAAAAGTAAACAGTATCTTATAATCCTGTAGAACTGATTCATTCTTTAGTATATTAACGTGTATATGAAATGAATCATAGGAATTAAATTCCCTGTGGTAAATGGGTTCTAATGCATTTCAACTTTTATCCTTAAAAGATATAATATTAATGGATCTGCAATGCTTGTTTATCTTTTTTATCTGGTAACAAATAATTTCATAATTTTCGAAAATCATTAATTTACAAAAAAACTATTTCAATTAATTAAAGTGCATTTATTCAACATTAAAAAAGCTTCAATTGATGATATTGGAGAAATATTACAGTTGCAAAAACAAGCCTATTTAAGCGAAGCAAATCTCTATAATGATTATAATATTAAACCACTCGTACAAACATTAGATGATATTAAACAAGATTTTCTAAATCAAATATTTCTGAAAGCAATTATTGATAATAAAACAACGACAATAATAGTTGGCTCAGTTAGAGCATATAAACAAAAAGATACTGTATGTATAGGTCGATTAGCTGTCGGACCTGCCTATCAAAATAAAGGCACAGGAGCTAAGTTGATGATTTCCATGGAAGATCTTTTTGGATCTGTTAGAAGGTTCGAGTTGTTTACGGGTCATAAATGTATGAAAAATATCTATCTATATCAAAAACTTGGATACAGACAATTCAAACGGATGTATGTAAACGATTAATTAACAATGGTTTATCTTGAAAAATATAAATAAAATTTAAGATATTTAAATTGATATTGTTTCTAATTATTTCCAATTAACCTGTTTAAATATCAAATTAACGTATGTTTGTATCCTAAGAGTATTGCAAAATGTCAATAGAATATCATGATAAGAATAAGAGACAAGAAAAAGATGTAGATAAAAATCATATAATTTTAATTTTTCTTTACTTCATAGTGGAGCAAAACTATTCCAGAGTCAAACGCAATATATTCAACAAGGGATAGTTTACAAATCTCTTTCAAGTCCTTAAATATGGTCTTTCCATTCCCAATTGCTACAGGATTAATAAACAGATAAAATTCGTCGATTAAGTTTTCTTTAATCAAGGAAGAATCGAATGAGGCACCACCATAAACTACGATATCACCACCTTCTTGACTCTTTAACTTTGTAATTACATCTTTGAGATCACCTGTTGCAATTTCAGTATTTGGCCACTCTGATTTATTGAGTGTCTTAGTAAAAACAATTTTTGGTGTTTCCATCATTTTTTTAGCAAATGTATATTCTGGGTCTTCAGGTTTGTTTATCACATTAGACCACTAGGAAATAAATTCATTAGTCATTTTTCTTCCCAGAAGAATGATATCCACTGGCTCATGTAACCTGTCTTCATATTCCCTGAGTTTTTTATCCCATGAAAAGTCTATCCAGTCCATCTCATTATTTGGTCCTGCTATGTAACCATCTAAGGACATTGCTACATGTAGTTTTAATTTTCTCATTGCTTTTTTGTTATCGCCCATCTATTCTCTCTCCTCCAATTCATCTAAGGATCCTGCATTATTCTTGCTTAAATTCATCGACTCAAAACACTCTTGTAAATTAGGATTAGTTATGAGAAATAGGGCATCAAAGATGCCTAATAAATATACAAGGGATCAAAAGTATATTAGAAATGTTTATTGTTCCTTAATTTACTATATAATGTTGTATTTTGATTTCTGATATCTCATACTCAATGTCGATACTTTGAAACTTCAAAATGTATCAGATTTGGTATTTCTAGATGGTTAAAAAGATAACAGTATAACTTTAGTTTATCTCTGAATATTTTGTCTCCGGTTGAATACATCCGTGGGGATTAAGTTCCTTGTGGTAATGGGGTTCTGATGCTTTTAAAAATAATATTCAATTATATTCAATATTCAACGTATGAATAAATATTATATAATTAAAAAATTTTTCTAATCTAGTCTTATACTTATCTCTTGTAACTGGAGACTTTAATGCAAATAAATATAGCGACCAGACATCAAGTTCTAGATTATCAATATTATTTTTATTTTCATGTTCTACTAACACTTTTTTCTTTACACCTTTATTTTCGTAGAACCCATTTAAAAGAACCTTTATAGACATGGCCCAAAGGGGTTTGAGTCTGATAGGTAAAAGGGCTCAATGAATTATGTTGTTAAAATTAACTATATTATATATTGGGATACTCTGCTGCAGAAATAATAAACGCCATTATAAAGTTCGATGGGCTTGAAGTATATATGAAGGCTGTTAATTTTCTATATGCTGTTAACTAAAGTATGAGAAGTAAAGAAAACCGAATAAAGTATTATCATATATTCGTTCTAAAAACTACATACATTATAATAATTAACAAGTTATATTTCCTGACCATTTTCTTTAGGATTTTATGTATCTATTTTCCATTTTATCTTACCATTGAAGATAAACATCAAGAACATTTTGTCAAGTTTGTTTTATTTTATTCTTGCCGGTGTATGTGAAATTGGTGGTGGGTATTTAGTATGGCTATGGTTAAGAGATAACTCAAGTTGGATACTTGGCGCTGCTGGAGGTTTTATTTTGTTCTTGTATGGCATAATTCCAACCTTTCAACAATCTCATTTTCATCGAATATATGCAGCATATGGTGGAATCTTTATCGTTATGGCTTTTGTATGAGGGTATATATTTGAAAACAATATTCCCGATAAATTTGATATTATAGGTGTCAGCATAGTCATTGTTGGAGTAGTAATCATATTTTATATGCCACGACGTAGTAGCGGTGAAAATTCTATCTGGTCAAATCAACAGTAATTCTAATTACTTCTACTATATTGTTATTTTTTGCCGCAGCAATTGCAGAAATTGGCGGTGGATATCTTATATGGATATGGATAAGACGTAAAAAGAGTGTACTTTTAGGTTTATTCGGCGGTGTAATCTTGTTCTTGTATGGCATAATTCCAACCTTTCAACCAGCAAATTTTGCAAGAGTATATGCAGCATATGGTGGGATATTCATAATATCGTCTATTATATGGGGAGCATTAATAGATAAAAAGAAGCCTGACAAGTATGAAATTATAGGTTCTTTAATTGTTATTATTGGTACAACTATAATATACTATGGTCCTCGATAAGTAATGTTTTGATATTGGTTCTGAAATCAGTAATTTTTCTAAATATATCTATCATATATTGTTCCAACATATAGTTATATTATTGGGAAATTACAGATGTTTTGGTATCTCTAGCATACATTTTGTATACGGTGTCTCCAACTTGATATGTAGAATAACTAATAGTCAACTTACAAGATTATAAATTTAGTAAAATATCGAGTAATGAGTATTCATTTACACTAGAATCTATGATCTTTATAGATAGATTCATTGGTTGAGTTTGTATATATTGCAATCATGTGATTAGAGGATTTGAGTCAATCATTTATGCAGTGGAGATTATTACATACGGGCGCAAATCCCTTGTTAAGAATAGAACATATACTATACTGTCCGAAATCTAATATAATAAATTATAAGACAACAACAAGATGAATCTCACGTTTATAGTGTTACTTTTTGTTTAAAACCTTAGCAAAATAAAGTCATTATCAATTATCTATTAGAGGGCCTAACAATAAGATTGAGGAAAGACGATAGATAAAAGTCATCATGTTATTAATTTTCTATTATAATTTTCAATTCAAAATGAGCTATTGTTATTACAGTAAAAAGAACAACGAACAATAAAATATTTTGATCAAGCAAATAAAACACCTCTAATGATGAACCTTATCTCTTATTATCAAAATTGAAAAATAAGATATGATGATAAGAAAATATTCATCCGTATTTTTTAATTTTATTTTCATTTGTTGTTATGTTTAGTGCTTTTTATAGTCTGGAAAAGGCTTGGGCTGATTCTGTAGTTGCTACTATTCCTGTTGGAGATGGTCCACTAGGTGTTACTTATGATTCAGGGAATGGTGGAGTTTATGTAGTTAATTATTTCGATAATACCGTATCTGCAATCAATGGCTCTTCCAATACCGTGGTTGCTACTATACCTGTTGGAACTAATCCATATAATCTTGCATATGATTCAGGGAATGGCGGAGTTTATGTATCTAATGATCAAGATGACAGCGTATCTGTAATTAATGGTTCTTCCAATACAGTGATTGCTACCATACCTGTTGGTAGTCCACTGGGTGTTACATATGACTCAGCTAATGATAGGATATACGTAGTTAATAATGGATATAATACAGTCTATGTAATCGATACTAAAACTAATACTGTGAATGCTACTATACCTGTTGGATTTGTTCCATGGAGCGCTGCATATGACCCTCACGATGGAAGAGTGTATGTATCTAACGAAGGTGACAACACCGTCTCCGTAATCGATACTTCCAATAATACCGTGATTGCAACCATAGGTGTTGGAGATAATCCCCGAGGTGTTGCATATGACCCTCACGATGGGAGAATTTATGTCACTAATTTTAGTCCTAATGTGGGTCCTCCTGGTACAGTATCTGTAATCGATACTTCCAATAATCAAGTGGTTGCTACTATACCTGTTGGATCTGAACCAAATAATGTTGTATATAATTCAATTAATCATGATATGTATGTAACTAACCAGGGTTCCAATACGGTCTCTATAATCAATACCTCTACTAATCAAGTGGTTTCCACTATACCTGTTGGAAATGCTCCAATAGGAATTGCATTTAATTTAGATAATGGGGAGATATGTGTATCTAATCGTGGTGATCATACTGTCTCTGTAATTGCCACTCTTCCAATTGCTAATGCAGGCTCTAATCAAACGGTGCAATCTTCTCAAACAGTTCAACTAAACGGTGGTGCCAGCTCTGATCCAAGTGGCTTTACACCATTAACGTATAATTGGACTCAAACTTCAGGTCCTTCGGTATCATTATCTAATCCCATCTCTGCTACTCCAACATTTGTAGCACCTCAAGTAACAACTAACACTGACATAACCTTTCAACTAGTAGTAACAAATTCAAAGAATGTACAAAGCACTCCATCTTTTGTTACAATAACTATTGAACCTTCTCCAATTAATGGTAATGGTGGTTCATCCATAGGTGGACATGGCGGCTCAGGTGGTAATGCAATGACTCACAGTGGTGATGCTAATGGAGGCAACGGAGGCAACGGCGGCTCGGACTTTAATGGTGGACACAATAGCGGTAATGGTGGCAATGGGGGCTCAGGTAGGCATAGTGGCTCTACATCATCATCATCAGCAGGCAGTGGAGGACATGGGGGCTCAGCTGGTTTTGGTAGTATGCCAATGTTCTCAAACATACCATAAGATAATCTTTATTTTCCTATAGAAAAAACATCACGATGCATAACAAAATAACATCATGGCGAATTAACCTCAATTTTTTGATTAGTAACGGGCGTTTAACCCTAAGATTTTTAATGGTTTTATATGCCATTATTGGATTCTTTTTACACAAGATCGTATTTTTTGCAAGTGGAAAAACGACGCGATCATGGTATAGAAAATTAGTATAAATTAAAGGCATGTATACATGCATACCAAAAGGTTACAAATTTATCAACGCATTGGGCGGGATGCGCCCGTATAAAATACAGAATAAGTTTTAGAGTATTGAACAAGGTTTGCAAAACTTTATTCTGTTGTTTAGATGCTTTAAATGGGATATCGGGTAAGTAATACTTCAATTAGATGTTGTCAATACACCTGTCAGGGTTGGCATAGTTTTTTGTACTGTTATTTTTCCAATATTGAATAAAGTATCAATATTTTTTATATTGTTTATAACGAGAAAGCGCCCGTATAAACAACAGTACCGATAACCTTGACATGTATGACAACCATGACAGGTTAGTTTAATTTCTCAATTTCATGAGCATATTTTCTACTGGAATAATACATTATTTCATTATTTTTTTTATTGATGCTTATTTTTAGTAGTAATACCGGGCGCGTTAGCCCTCACTAGTAAATTGTGATCAAGCGGTAAAAGGCAGTGTATATGTAATAATGATTTTGTAGTTTATAAATCCATTACGAGAAATTCGATAAGATTATGATAAATCATTATTGATGGATTTGCCCGTCCTGATCACGTTTAAAACTAAGTGTAAGCACATACATGCAACAGAGTTTATTTCAGATGCGCGCAAAAACCATTAAGTAAATTCGATATAATCAATAATAATATCGCCCACAAACATCATAATAAAAAAAGAGAAGATAAGCATAACATTAGAGAAATACAGATGAAGATTACAAGTATTACTTCAGTTAATAAAGTAATCGAAAGAATGAAATATAATTACAAGAAATAATACCGAGATTTAATATCAATTAATGAGCAGTTTAGAAACATTATTTATTTCTATAAATTTGTAGGTGTATAAGCAAATATCAAATCATATACAACAAGATTAATAGGCATATTTATGAATGTAAAAATAGCCGAACAAATATATCTCAAACTTTTTATATGAAATTACTTGATTGCTAACCCCTAGCAGAAAAAATATACTAGAAAATATTTGACTAAATATGGTGGTATAGTTCCTAAAAATAGGAATTGCTCTAATACTTTAATGTCTGATTAAATGTACCTGCGTGAGTTTGCATTTGAGGAGTTACAGTTTGATTAACCATAAACGGATGCTGAACTTGTTCCACTTGCGGTACAGATGCAGGCAATTTATCTTTTGGATTCCATGTTAAAATTACTTTTCCATAAGTGTCTATTAATTTATGCATTAAGGCATTCGCTTGAGTAGAAGTAACTTCAGGAAACATTGGATCTGCCCTATTTGGAGTAAATTCTATTTTATGCGCATGCCAATTTGGTTTTTCCCTATCCGGCAAGGATTTGTATTGATCAGCTGTGATTATATATTCAATTCCTATTAAAGTAGCCTTAGGAGAACTACTATCGTAAAGTTGACAAACTAGAACTATTTTGTCGTTTGGCTTACAGTAATGCTGTATCTCTTAACATAGGATCATCAAAAACATGTCGTATAGCAGATAAATGTCCTTGAGGGGTATTATATCCATCTACAGGCTTTGAAGTGGATGTAGTAGAAGAATTACTGGATTGTCCTATTGCCATAGCAAAGTGGGATGATAGTGCTGTAGAAACAGTTCCAATTGCAAGAATAAGAAAAATTGAAAAAACCAGAGTGATTTTTAAATGCGAACGTATTTCCAATCTTATACAATTATTCAATTAATAAATTATATCTCGATATATTTTATAGTACTATAATATGAGGTTTATTACTATCGTATTGGCAATTCATAGTTTATTTTATCATATGTTGTTATTTTGATTAAATTTATTTGAAAGAGAACAAGTTTCTGGATGTCAGCGAATCCAAGATCGAGTTTGTAAATACCCGCATTATTTATGTAGATTGAGGGGAAAATTGGATTCAAGATTTGATTAGTGACGGACGTTTAAGCTTTATAGTAGTCAATGGTTTTATATGCCAATCTATTTCCTTCATATACAATCATTCAATTTTTTTTTTGATAATGACTACAAATGAAATGGGGAAACGGCGCAATCACGATATAGAAAATTATTATGAATTGAAGTAATGTATACATACATACTAAAAGGTTACAAGTTTATCAACGCATTGGACGGTAAGCGCCCGTATAAAATTCAGAATAAGTTTTAGAATGTTGTACAAGTTTTGCAAAACTTTATTGTGTTTGTTTATATGTTCTAAATAGCATATCGGGCCGTTAATCCTTCAATTAGATATTGTCAATAAACCTGTCAGGGTTGGCAGGGTTGACATAGTTTTTGGTATTGTTATTTTTTCAATTTTACTATATAAAAGATTTCTATATTCTCAATATTTTTATAATGGTAATCGAATAAAAGCAGTGTATAAAGACTGATGATTATTTTAAAATATCTATTTTAATAACTGTTATACAACCAAATTTATCATGAGTTTATGAGCGTGTAACAAATTTAACACATAATAAATTTAAAATAGTATGTTAAAATATTTCTTTTAATTTTATTCTGTTAATATATTATCCAAAGGATTTTCTCTCTATCGATTTTGATTGTTGATAAAACTCAATCTTTTTGTATTATTAAAATTGTCAACTCGAATGTTCTTTTTTCATATGATCATTTAATTCGCTTTCATTTTTTGCAAAAAATTTACATTTCGGACATGTTCTTTTATCTTTTCGTCCTTGTAGATAATCTGCAAGACGCATAAGATAAATTGTGATTGCCCACATTGTTTATAATAAATTAAATGAGCTAGTAAAGCATTATTAAAAAAACTATTCTAATTTGATAAACTTTTTGCTATGATTATTTGAGTTATTTGCCGGCCGCCTGCACCCGCACCTGAACTGCTCTGCCTGATGAGCCTATGCCGCTACTGCCTGATGAGCCAATGTTAAGAGTATTGACAGATGATCCTCCACTAGAGGATGATGAACCTTTTTAGTGGAAAATGACATAGAATTGGAGGCGATATATCAAGGATGACTCTTGCTATATCTACAGATATGCTCATCAATAGATCTCAACATACAAATAGAAAGAAAATAGGCAAACTTTTGAAGAATACTGTCAAGAGGATTAGCGACATGATATATTAAGTTAAATCGATTATAAGAAATGAAACCTATGAGATTATTAAAACGCCTATAGGTTGGATTTGCTCTTGTCCAGATTACACGTTCAGAGGTGTCAAGTGCAAGCATATGTATGCAGTAGAATTCAGTTAACACAGTGCATAACCCCTAAAATTAAAAATGGAACATACATCTATACTTCCTCGTAAGTATTGTAAAATAAGAGAGGATGAAAACAATCTGGCAAAATTCAAGTTTTATGAAAATGTTACTTATCGCTCAAAACTTTTAAGCTTGATGTATAGAAGCCATCATTACCTATAGCTGGAATGACAATCATGCTTATTAGGATCCGTTAGGTTATTAATTTACTATAATATTTTTCATTACAATCAACTATTGCGAATAAGGTGAAAAAAATTAACAAAATAATTATAAATATAGATTAAACAGTATGTTTTCAGATTTAATAAAATATAACAAATATACGATATTAAATCATATGCATTAAACAAGTAATTCTTTTCTATAATTTTTTGCTATCGAATGCAGATATATAAATTTTGTAATTAGTAAATGAATTTAATGAAAATAACTATCAAATTCACTCTAATAATGTTATTTATTGTTGCATCGATGAATTTATCCATTCCACATGAATATTTACGAGCAGCCCAAGCACAAACTCACAATTCTAACCAAAACCAAAACAACATACCTATGCTAATCCCGGGCCCGCCTGGGCCACAAGGCCCTCCAGGTCCTCAAGGCTTAACTGAGAATCAAGGTCCTCAAGGTAATGCAAATCCAGCAGGTAATGACGGTGCTCAGGGACCAGGAGGTCCACAAGGTCCTGCAGGACCTGCGAATATAGCAAGTAAAATTTATACAGTAAATTTGGATGGTCTGTCTCTTTCACCTTCTCAGACCAGGGCTTTTTTTTCTTCAAGTAATACAGGAGATACTGTTTTAAGTGGGGGATATAGTCTTGATTCGGGAGATACCCGTGTAATAGAATCTATTAATCATGATAATATGGCTTGGTTAGTCCTTTTCACTAATCGATCTCCTACTGAAACTGGCACAGTATCAGTGAATGCAAATTGTTTTCACAATGGTTAAAAAGGCGATATATAAACACAAAACAGACCAAACTTATTTTATTTATTTTGACCAATTTTTTTTTGTAATTTAAGGAAAATATATGAATGGAATTTGGCTTGTTTTTATTACAAATGATTGGACTTTTTATATCGCGAATAAACTTACTTTTGGTTTCCGTTTGAAGTAATTCTAAAATGCAATTCAATAATTGTTTGATTTGCATATCATTTTGAGTTTCTTTATAGTTGGTTTGGTAACGCCTTATTTTATTGTAACCTATTTTTTTGCATAGTTTGCACTACACCTACAGTAATAAGGTTATTGTTGTCATATATTGTAAAGATCTATATAAATCTTTTCGCCCATTCTAATACCGTGGAAAATATTGTCAATAAAGAACACAATAGATAAACTTTTATATAAGATCTGAATATAAAAATCTTTTATTATTCCTACTTTTTAATTAATGATCAAAAGTATTGGAAAAACACTTGTATCCTTTTTCCCATCGCAAGTAACCTTTTATTAGATCCACATTTAAGTGATTTGCAGTAAGTTTCAAATATTTATCATAAATTAATAGATTGTAAATGGGATTAAATAAAAAGTTGGATTCAATAATATTTTAAAATGATTGTTTGATTATTTCCAAATTAAATTATTGCATCAATTGCTGGATGTCTACTCTAGTCAATATCTTCTCCATTTTTTGCCCCATGTCAGTTAATTTTTCCACATATTTTCTTTCTAGTTCGACAAATCTTTTTTCTTCATTCTGTTTTATCTCCTCGTATGCTTCAGGTGACAATGGATAACTATATTTTGAACAATACTTATTCTCTAGTGCATTTGTAAGGCCACATCGAGTACAATTAGAAACAGTTAGTTTTTGTTTTTTTAGTGGTTCAATATTAATTCCGTCATGTTCTAATATCTTGTTTTCCAAATTCATTGTACAACCATCGGAAAAAATGTTTTATTCGGTGTAGATAATCATTATAAGTTGTTATACACTTTTGTTCCGATCATGTTCTTTACTTTTAATTTTGGTTTGTAAAAATGAGCTTACCTCTTCTTTTCTATTGATTTCTTCTAATAATTGATGTTCCAAAAAGTTAGAGTATGCTATTATAGCTTTTAGGTTATTATTTTGATGTCTCTCGGAAGCGTCATGATTTATCATAAACTGATGAATTTGAATTATTAGATTGGCATTTCTATTATTGAGGACTTTTTTAATGTTATTTATAGTTGTAGAAAGCTTTGCTGGCAATTGTTATTTTTTGAACCTCTTTCCGTTATTGTCATTCATGTCTATCCTTAATATCCAAAATAATGTAATAGTAAAAAGTATATGAACCCATATACATCATGGGCCCAAGGGGACGTATAACAAATTTGACTATAGTTAGGGATTCATATTTAAAGGTAATTCAATATGATATCTTATAACAGATATGTATACATTAAATATATTATAACTTTTCAACAGCGATCAACACATTGGAGTTTGAGTATTTATTCGAATTATATTCAATATAAAACTTTTCTACAACAAGTTTGAATGATTTTTTTCAATAAAAATGGGTTCGAAGAAGATGCTGAGATCATATTGACATATGTATATTATTTGTATATGCATATGAGGAGTCATACATGTCACAATCTGCTCCCCACCGATCTAATATCGGTCACATAGTGGGAGAGAAGGTCGCCAAGTTGCGTCCCATTGGACAACGGCAACCTGACTTGAACGGAGTCAGCAGCCTCGACCGCCCTCACGATAAAGTTCGAGAGCACATGAACGATGCACTCCGCTGGAGCCCTGGCGAACGGCTCAATCATCTTATTGAGGAGTCTTGTATTCACTTTGAGACGAATAATGCTGTAGTTGGAAACGGCATCGTTCTAAGCTATCATGATCTCAACCAGCGTGCCAATCAGTTTGCGCGTCATCTGCTTGTACGCGGAATCAAGTCCGGCGACCGCATTGCACTGATGTTTGACAGATCGCCAGAAACATACGTGGCAATGCTTGCAGTGATGAAAGTCAATGCAGTTTATGTACCGCTAGATGCTGCCTTTCCAATAGAGCGCGTCCAATTTATTGTCGGGGATGCCAAAATTTCTGCCATCTTGTCAATGTCAAGTTTAGCCAAGCGCCTCGCCAGCGTTCAGGTCGATAAAGTATTTCTCGATACGGAACGGCCGGTAATCGATGCACAGGTGACCGATCCATTGGTTGATGTTATGCCCCCAATCGATCCGCTATGCTACATAATCTACACATCAGGTACCACTGGCAATCCAAAAGGAGTTGGTATCGGACATGCAAGTATTTGCAATTTCGTGCGTGTCGCTGCTGAGCTTTATGGTTATGCACCCGGTGACAGGGTCTATCAAGGCATGACGATTGCATTTGATTTCTCCGTCGAGGAGATCTGGGTGCCACTTATGACTGGTGCTACTCTCTTGCCGGGCCCGCCCGGCACGACCTTGATGGGAGATGAGCTCGGAGACTTTCTGCGTGAACGCCATGTTACCGTGATGGCTTGTTGTCCGACATTACTCTCCACCATCGAACAGGACTTGCCTGATTTGCGGATACTGCTTGTCGGTGGCGAGACTTGTCAGCAAAATCTTGTGACTCGATGGTATCATCCAGGCCGCCGTATTCTCAACACTTACGGTCCCACCGAGACGACTGTCACTGCGGCAATGACCGAGCTGCGACCTGACAAGCCGGTCACAATTGGTATGCCACTTCCGACCTATTCAGTCGTCATCTTAAATCCTCAAGAGGACAAGATCATTCCAACCGGTGAGCTTGGAGAGATTGGTATTGCTGGTGTCGGACTGGCACTTGGTTATATAAATCACGATGACCTGACGAAGAAGAAATTCATTAATGATTTTCTGCATATTGAGAATAATTCATCTGGTAAAATCTATCGCACAGGTGACCTTGGTCGAATAAACGAGAACGGTGAGATTGAATACCATGGCAGAATCGACACTCAGGTTAAGATCCGCGGTTATCGTATAGAGCTCAATGAAATCGAAGCGGTGCTGTGCAATTTACCCCAGGTCGCACAGGCTGCCGTGACGACATTTGAGATCCAGGAAGGTGTCGTTGAAATCGTCGCTTATTATTCACTCAAGCAGGATGTCGAGTTACAGCATAGTGAGATCTTACGGTACTTGCAACAGGCTTCCTGTTTATATGGTGCCTGTATTTCTCGAACAGGCCGCGCCATACCTATGACACTGAGCAACGAATCGATTATAAGAGACTGCCCGAGCCCCAGTTACAGCGTTTTTCCGCTACCCAGGAATATGTTCCTCCCAAGACAGTTCGCGAACACATGGTGCACGATGCGATCGCTAAGATTCTTCATATCGAGCGTATCTCGACCACGCATCATTTCTTTGATGATCTCGGTGCCAACTCGTTGTTGATGGCGCGTGTCTGTGCTGCCATCCGTAAAAATTCTCGATATCCAATATATCAATGCGTGATATCTATATGTATCCGACAATAACTAGACTTGCACATCATCTCGATTTGTCGATCAATGGATCTATCTTGACGAAGTCGAAACCCTTTCACGTTCCATCTAACATGTCCTATGTCACGTGTGGTGCCTTACAGATTGGTTTCTTTGCAATCTATTGCTATTTGGACTTTGGATCTTTGTGTCCGGAATCCAATGGGCGACCTCCTCCTATGGTATAGTGGATCTCTACATACGTAGTGTTGCCTTCGGTGCAGGATTGTTCTTTGTATTTACCATGGTTCCAGTCGTGGCGAAATGGCTGTTGATTGGTCACTTCAAGACACAATCGATTTATCTGGAGTTTTGCATATTTTCGCTTCTGGGTTGTGAAAACCCTTATGCGCACATCCCCTGCGGCTGCATTCATCGGTACACCACTTTATAATGCCTATCTACGCCTGATGGGTGCAAAAATCGGTCATAATGTGATCCTGAAGTGCAGATTCACACCAGTATGTCCGATCTTGTGACGATCGGTGACAACACCATCGTTAGCAACGAAACAAGCCTCCTTGGCTATCGAGCGCAGTCAAACTTCATACACATGGGCCCTAACGATCAGCAATTATGTGTTTGTTGGCGGAGAGGAGCGTATTTGATATCGATACTGTGATGGGTGATAATACACAACTTGGCCATGCTTCATCGTTACAGAGTTGCCAGGCTTACCGGATGGCAAGCATTACCATGGCTCGCCTGCGGTCGAAACATTATCTAATTATTGTCCGATCGAAGGTAAGAACGGGACTGCGCTTCGAGGTGTTCTATATGTGTCATTAATCCTCGGGACAATACTCATGATCTTCATACCTGCAGCAATGATCCTTTTCTATCATGTTTGGGATCTGTTTGCCCATCTCCTCTATCCTCTTTGCATTGCCCCGCTATCTCTTCCATATCTATTCCTTTGATGTTCGATTTTACAACAGTGTTGTTCTTAGGCGCGCTTGGAATAGGTCTGGCAATAGTGTATGCTCTCCCGCGTCTCTGTATGATGACACTGCGACCAGGCGTGACCTATCCGAATTTCGGATTTCATTATATGATGCAGAACATCATACAAGGTATGGGCAACTCGGACTTTTTCA
>CAVXKW010000013.1:0-37492 GCA_963762475.1 uncultured Nitrososphaeraceae archaeon | reverse complement strand
AACAAATGGTAAAACGACAAGCGTCAATATATGCATTGAATTAAAGAGATTACATATATTTTGACATTCGTTTACATAATATTATAAATAATGACGACTAAAAAAATAGAAACTACATATATAAAAATCATGTTACACTACTTAAATTAATGAAATTTAATTCAAGTACTGCAAAATATGCAATAGCAATATTCACTATTTTAGGAATTGCTGGATTGTTGTATCATTCAAATTTATTGCAATCTGTGACAGCACAAAACAAATCAAATAGTAATAATACAGGTGCACAAAATAAGGATATTGGAACTCAACAGCAACTGAAAAGTTTGACAAAGGGAAACCAAGAATTACTTGCTAACAAAAGCAGTATATCAAATAGTTCAATAACTGGCATATCAAAAGAGAGTTCAGTCGGAAAACCAAATATGACAAAAGAAACTGGACAGAATCAAAATCAATCTGTACAGAACAAATCTGAACAAAAATAAAGAATTCTTTAACGTGAAACGAGCATATTTAGATAAGACAGTTTAATCGGAGAAGGAACCAAAGAAAAAAAACATAATTCCACCTTACCGTCAAAGCACGGCTTATCTATGATTTTGTTCTTGATATCGACCTTTAATATCAAATATCTCTACATGTCATGATTTTTATGTTCTCTTCTGAAAATAACAATTTGATCTACGTATTATTATCGGTATATGCATAATTCATATCTTGAATCATTACTATTGCTAGAAAAACAATTTATCAATATCATTAAAATAATTCAATTTAAAAGAAGAATTGAAATAATGGATTTAGAATAATAATAAAGTGTTTAATACACGGTGCGCGAAAAGACAGTTACTAGGTCATTCAGGATAAGTGAAAGGACATTCATAGCCCTTGAAGAAGAGGCTAACAAACGTAAAATCAGCCTAAATGCGCTAGTGAACCAAATTTTCCTATCCTACACCAACTTTGATCGCTACTTTCAAAGACTTGGTATGTTGAAAATGACAAAAGTAACCTTTATGAAGATTTTAAAAGATTCATCGGATAAAGAAATCATAGAATTAGCAAGGGAAGTATCTCAAAATAGCTCCAAGGTGATTATTCTCTCAAGATACGGAATACTGTCACTTAAAAACATATTAGAGTATATTAACGATCTTGCAGATTATGGCTATTTTGTTGAGCGTAGCGAGGTAGTTTCACCAGACGAAAAAAGAGTAATCACATTAATCCATAACTATGGAGAACGAGGATCATTCTTTCTCAAATCTTATGTAATAGATCTGTTTAAACAAATCAACATTATGCCAAAATTAAGTTCTACAGACAACTCAGTCTCAATAGAAATATGATGGATTTCATCGACGGACTCCTTATAAAATAGATCATTTTGTGTGAATTTTGACCACTCCCATTTTATCTTTACTATTTTTATCTTGTTTAAATATACATGCCAAAATGATCCCACATCCGGTAAGTAATGCACCTGTCAAGAATGCGTAACCAAATCCAGTTACCATTGCAACTATTGGTTTTACAAAATGACCAAGATGATGTGGCGTTCCAAAATTTGCAACGGCTAAAAGTAGAGCAAGACCTATTGGACCACCAATTTGGCGAGACGTATTGATAAGCCCTGAAGCGATGCCTTCTTCACCACTCTTTATTCCCATGAGCCCCGCTATATTAATGGCAGTAAAGCCAAATCCTGTTCCAAATGCTATTAGAAGTAGTGGTCCTAATAGTCCATTAACGTAGCTTTCTGTTATCGAGATCTGTGCAAGAAAAAGATACCCAATTGTTTGCATAATCATTCCTAAAAGTAATATTGGTTTTATTCCAAAACGATTTATCAATCGTGCAGATAAAAATCCAGAACTGAATATAAATACAACACCCATAGGAACGAACGCTAGACCAGTAGAAAATGCAGAATATCCCTGCACCTGTTGAAAGTAATTTGTAAGTATGAAAGTCATTGCTACAAAAGCTGCTACCTGAATTAATGCTAATATATTAGCACCAGCAATTGATCTTCTTTGTATAAAACTTAGTGGCATTAGTGGAGATTTTGAACGATGTTCAATTAAAATAAATGCAATAATTATTCCTGCAGAGGACAGCAATAGTATTAAGGTTAAAGGAGATTCAAATCCGATATTTTGAGCAATATTTAAGGAATAAACAAGCAACATTAATCCTGCAGTAACTGAAATAGCGCCTAAAATATCAAGATGTTTGTGCTTTTTATAGCTACTTCCTATAGTACTTGAAATACATTTGATAGAGAGTAAAGAAACAGCTATTCCTATTGGTACATTAATTTCAAATACCCATCTCCATCCTAATGTTGCAGTAATAATACCGCCCAAAGTCATTCCTGCAGCAAAACCAGAACCTGTAACTGCGGCAAAAATACTAAGAGCTTGATTTCTTTCTTTACCTTCTGGAAATATAGCAGTTATAATTGACAATCCTGTAGCAGAAGCCATAGCCGCTCCTAACCCCTGAGCAACTCTAGCGAGGATCATTACAAATTCTGATGGAGCAATACCCCCTACCAAGGAGGCAAGAGAGAATAATATAATTCCCATTATGAACAATTTTTTATGACCATAAAGATCACCTCCTCGTCCACTAAACATAAGAAAACCAGCCAAAGTCAATCCATAAGCAGTTATAATCCATTGTAACCCATTAATTGATACACTAAACTCACGTCCAATTGATGGCAATGCAACTTGCACAATCGTAAAATCTACTACAATCATAAACTGTGCCAATGTTATAAGAATTAGCACAATTGACGATGATTTACAAGAATTAGCGATATTGGAGTGTGTAGGCGATATTTTCGGCTTTTGCTCTTTCAATATGAATTAATATCAAAGGATACTATTTCAAACTCAGGTATTTTTTGCAATTTTTTGCAATTATTGATAATAACTGCTTTATTGCATGATTCTTAAAATCAATGATTTTATCATTTGTTTTGTTTAAGTAGATATAATTTTGTTATAGTATGTAACTTTTAACATCATTTCTTGCATAATATTCTTAGTTAACAAGATAAACATATTCTCCAAATAATCTTTTTAAACAAGAAAACACTTTTTATAATCCACCGCTTCCCATAGCTTACACCATATTACCACATTTGCAAATTATTTCTTTGATCTAAAACAGGTAGATTTCTAAAGAAGTTTGCTTTTTTCCACTTAACTCCAGAATTCTATCTTACTCTAATAAATGGTAATATCCTATTGTCTGAAAAATATCTAAAAAATTCATTACTGTCATAAGCACCATCTGCGAATAGTTTACCAATTGTTATTTTTTTATTGGATATATAACAATATCAATCAACTCGGGCAATGCCTTACTATCGTGGACATGCTCGTCAGTTACCTTCATTGAAAGAATTTTCTTGGTTTTTACATTAACTAGAACACGTATTTTTAAATACCCTTCCTTTTTTATATGCCATTTATCTCTAATCCATTGGCCTCTGCTTGTTACTTTGATGCCAGTATTGTCTATTGCAATGATAATATATTCATTTTTAGAGACTTTATCTTTATCAGCATTTATTGAAATATTTAATTTATCTATTCTTTTTTTGCAAATAGTTGTAAACTGGAATTGAGGGTATTTTTCCTTTAGCGTGTCCTTGTGTTATTCCTTCTTTGGGTTGTCTGTAGGGTAGATGAAAGTATGCCTTGGCATAACCAAGTAAAAGAAGAAATGTGTTAGTTATGAAATGGTTCACCTATTTTGCCTTTATTCACCTCTTTTAACTCGGTATCCCAATTGTTAATGACATCAAAACTCGCAAGATTTCGCCTCTTCTAACTAAAGATTGATTGTAGGAGGACCAGTTCACAGAATTTGTTGGTTAATGCTAGCTAAATGTATTTGGAAAAGGGGAATCATGCAACAAAGCAGTTTATGACATCAAAGCCTAGCAAGATTTCACCCCTTCTAACAAAAGATTGGTTGTAGACAGACCAGTTCATTTATTTTATTAATAGATGTTAGATAATGTAACTAGAAAGTGGCAATCATGCAACAAAGCAATTAAAAAGTATACTCGCTAAATGTATAAGTTATGTACCGCCAATAGTATTCTAAAAGCATGAGAAATCTATTTTGAATTGTCGTCTCTACAAACATCTTTTCATACTTTTCTTTTAGATAAATGTTTTAACTCATGTTTATAATAACTTTTTGAAATTATATTGTCAACAAATATTATTATATTCTCTCACTATAGTACCAGTGAATGATCTAAAGAACAATGGCTTTTTTGGAAAACCTCTTGTATGAAGTCAATGAAAGGACAAGAAATTGATTAATTAGTGAACATGTAACTGTTTATTGTAATTATGCAAAATCTAGTGTGTATCATAATACCAAACATCTTTTTTATTTGATAGAAAGGTAACAAAAATAACTATTATAAAATTAAAACAACAGTTTATGTGTGCATAATCTTCCGGTACCGGAATATTTCTTTAGCATATTTCCTTTTAGATTTCATTAATTGATCTATTTGATCGTGCAAAATATTTTTTTGATATAGCAATTGTTCGTAGATTAATGGATTTCTTTCTTTTTCTTCTTCCATAATTGTCACTATTTTATTCATTGCAATCCTTAAGGCGACAATCGATTTGTTAAAAGCCTGAAGTTCACTTCTAACTTCAATTATTTCAGAATTCTCGCAATAATAAGGATCGTTTTTTACCATTTCTCGAACTTTTTTTATAGTTAAATGTCTTCTTGCTATTAGCTTGGCTAAATTGGATTGCTTCTCCGGGTCTTTAACTAAAAATAGTTCTTCTGCAGAACTGTGACTTATACTCGAATTTTTGATGTCTTCAATAACATCATCAGGTAAATTTAGCAAAGCAATTCGTCGTAGTATGTAACTTGAATTCTTTCCTAACCTATATGCTAGTTTAGTTACACTACCCCAACCATTGTCAGATACATATATTTTAAATGCATGAGCTTCTTCTAAAGGAGTAAAGGATTTTCTCCGGATATTCTCTACTAGTGATATTTCATAAGCCTGTATATCATTCAAATGTGCTGT
Organism: uncultured Nitrososphaeraceae archaeon; assembly: GCA_963762475.1. GTDB lineage: Archaea > Thermoproteota > Nitrososphaeria > Nitrososphaerales > Nitrososphaeraceae > Nitrosocosmicus. The sequence goes on along the minus strand of CAVXKW010000013.1, from coordinate 32,394 downwards.
ATGACAAGGTATTTTCTTCCATTTGAGAGATTTGCATGCTAAAAACCTCCTGCACCCTATTACAACTTCAAAATAATTTTCTTTTGGTCTAACAACTATTGGCTGTAAAAGGCCATGCTGCCTTATGGAATTTACAATGATTTCTAAATTTAAATTGGTTAAAAAACGTACATTATAATCTGATAATTTGATATCTGATATTGACAAATCGCCAACTTCCCCAAAGAAGCGGCTACTATCTTTGCTAAATGAGTATATTGGTGAAGACATTATTTATTAATATATTATAATAATGCAAATAAAAAAAATTTATGGGATAGATCTGCTGTAGAGTTTTCCCTCTAATGCTAATTTGTACATTTCTGCTACGTATGGGTTTCTTGCCGGTGTTTCTGCGCCCAGTTCTACCAATCGTGCATATACTCTAACTACATATGCTAGTGCACCCATAAAGGCTACTACTACACCCATGTTAAAACACCAGTGGTTTGGTACTGAGAATATTTCTTCTACGAACCAAAAGTGCCATAATTCGTTGATACCGATTGTGAACATTGTTGCTAAATAACCGATAATGGTTATCTTCAATCCAGTATTCATTGTATTGTTTGGACCTCTTAGTGCAGGGACCTTTCTGTCATACATAGCAACCATACCCCAGCCTATTGGGAGTGCAATAAAGTGGCTGTATAACCACCAGTGAGAGGGTGTAAATGCACTATCTCTAATGCTTGTTTGGTGCAATGAACCATCAACAAAGTTATCGACTTCTACTGATGCAGCAATAGTACCTAACATAATGATCATGATGTAGATCTTTTTTAGTCTATGAATCTCTACTTCTTTTGGAATTAATGCAGGCATTTGTGCCATTTCAATTTAATTACGTAGTTTAAATATATAATATAGCAGTTAACAATACTAATTATCAAAGATAATTAAATGGAAACAAACAAATTTTCGTTTTAATTTATTTGTTTATTCTTATTTTATAGAAACAAGTAATAATTAAGTTATTTTAATTGTATTTCAATTACAATAATTTACAAGAATTAGATATTGTGCAAAAATAACAAATTAATATAATAATGATTTTAAATAATGATTTACAAGACTTGCTCGTGTATCATTATATTTTTTAATATGTTATTATATTTTGTTTCCAACACAAACTAATTAATCTAAAGGTTTCTAATTTTAAGCATTGACCTTGACACACTTTGTTAACATATTTGAGTTCATATTGTGCTCATTTTTCCTGCCTATTTATCATGTGTTATAATCCTTAGATGGTAATGAGAATTTGATAAATCTTTTTGCAGATATAAAATTATCTTTTTTTCTAATGCATATATGTGTACCTTTTACATCTAATAAATTTAGAGATCAAATAAACTAATTTGGGAACGGACAAAATAAAAGATTTTTCATATTATAAGACATATTTTCTCTGTTTTGTATTTTACTATGATAAAAAATAATAATTATCCTCTTAACCATATTTCGCTTTCTATAATTGTGTCTTTTTTAAAATTAATATATTCTACTTCCTGTATTATCCATGTCTTGACAGATGATTTTTTAGGATCTGTTAGCTTAAGGGAAAACCTTTAGATTCAAAACAACCATATATCATATGTATACTAGAAACAGACCATCTTCACAAATTATAGATTATGGTTTATACTTGTACTTAGATTATTCTTTAGAAATATTACTAAAGCTTATATTTCTTAAGAATAGCAAAAATAAACCATGTTTCAATCTGGAACCGATTTCAAAAGTACAAACCAAGGAAATGCCTCAATGCGAAAATTCAAAGGTACATTATTGATGAAACTGCAATAAAAGTTATCTAAATTAATATGGCTTTGGACTGTCATAGAGCTAAATGGTAAAGAAATTCTTGCATAGGATATATCAAAAAAGCGAAATATATCTATTGTCAACCGATTTCTGTCTCATGTAATAAACAAGTATGGATTATATCCTACTTTGACAGACGGTGATACTTGGTACCCTCAAACGTGTCGATTTCTAAAACTTTTTTAACGCCTTCATTATTCTTTGAAAAAATTCTAATAGAAAGAACAATGTAGTAAATGATAGAACGGAAAGCTTTGATGATTATTTTCCTTGTAGAAAGAACAAATGTATTTTAAATTATATAAAACAATGGCCCAATTGTTTGTTTATGAGCATAATAAAGAAATAATATCTAAAGTTAACAGAGCCCTAATATTAAATAATCTGAATATACTAATAGTCCATTCCAAAATTCGATAGGATTATAGCTCTTTTCCTCTTTTGATAAACTGTGGCCTCCATCAAGAAGGAGGAGATAAAGAAGAAGGAAAATAAACATCGTACCTGTACTCAAGATTCCTGATGAATTATGGGACAAGATTAAGAGTATTTTCCCAAAGGAGAAACTACTCAAGACAGTTGGCCGACCAATTATTCGATACAGAAAAGTGATCGATGAAATTCTCTATGTACCTGAGAACAGAGGATGCCAATGGAAAATGCTACCTAAAGAATATGGTTCTGGTTCTACCTGTCATCGTAGATTTCAAGAATGGAATGGATTAAATGCATTCAAAAAGGTATGGATAAAACTATTGAAAACCTACGATGATCTTATCGGTATCAATTTGACTTGGAAATCCGTCGATAGTATATCCATAAAGTCGCCTTTAGGGGGGGGCGATGACTGTAGGAAATAATCCTACGGATAGAAGCAAACTAGGCACAAAAAGACATATTTTAACAGATAAAAATAGAATCCCTATATCTGTTGTAATATCATCTGCTAATACTCCCGATATTAAACTTGTAACAGATGTGGTTGATAATAGAGTTATCAAAAGACCATCATTTAAAACTAAAAAAACAGGAAGAAGAAGAAGAAAACTTCAACATCTATGTCTTGATAAGGCATATAATTTCGAACAAGAAGAACAAGAACTAATCAAACGAGAATATGTACTACATATTCCTCCAAAGAGAAAAAGAGATGAAAAGGAGTTCAAGGTTACAACACTTTATCGCTCAAATCGTAGAAAATATTCTGCAAAAAGATGGGTTATAGAGAGAACCAACTCATGGCACAACAGATTCAGGAAACTGTTTACTCGATATGAGAAGAAGGTGGAAAACTATCTCGGATTAATACAGTTATCCTGTTGTATAATCATTTATAGAAAGATAATTTTGGGACAGGCTCTAAATATAATAATGTGTATAATTGTTAAATCCATCTAAATTAATTATCAATTTATAATTATCATATGATCACTTTTTGACAAATATGTTTTTAATCTAAAGTTAATTGTATAAAATGTAACAGTGAATAGATTTTTGCATGATCATTATATATCTAATTTGTAAGAATATTTAACGATTAGTAAATTGCTAAACTTTGCATTGATAATATAAAAACTCAAATGTTTAATTATTAATTTTTTTTAATTATTGACTAAAATTTAATTCAATAAAATTAACAACCTCACTAAATTTATTTATGCGATTAATTTAATGCGTTTTAGAATTCAAAAATATTAATCAAAGGTTAAAAAACGTCAAGTAATTTAGCCATATGTTTAATACATAAAATGAAAATTATACCATCATGAAAATCGGTATTACATTGCCACAAGTGGGAAGCATGGCAAATAAAGAAAATGTAAAGAACATCGCACGTATAGCTGAAGATGAGAAACTTGATTCTCTATGGGTATTTGAGAGACTGTTATGGCCAATTAAACCACAAACACCATATCCTGCAACAGAAGACGGCAAACTCCCTGATGAAAATAAAATTATCTTTGATCCTTTGCAAACTCTTTCATTTGTATCAGCTATAACAAGTAAAGTCAAGTTGGGAACATGTATAATAGACATGCTTTTTCATAATCCTATTATATTATCACGGAATTTTGCAACACTGGATGTTTTGTCTGATGGTAGAGCCATAGCAGGTTTTGGTATTGGATGGTCAAAGGACGAATACAAAGCTTCTAACATTCCATTTACTAACAAAGGTAAAAGAGCTGACGAATATTTACAAGTTATAAAAAGAATTTGGCAAGATGATGTTGTAGAATTTAAAGGAACGTATTATACCATCCCTTCATCAAATATAGGACCTAAACCTATACAAAAACCAAATATTCCAATATACTTGGGAGGATTTAGTCCCAATACTTTTTCAAGGATTGTGACTCAGGATACAAATGGATGGTTAGGTACTTTTGGAGGACCAATTGAACAAATTGAAGCAAATATAAAAAGTATAAAACAAAACGCAAAAAATGCAAATAAAAATCCAACTGATTTCAAAGTAATTCTTTTAGCGTTTCCCAATATAGTAGAAAAAAACAATGAGGAATTAAACGGTAATCATAAATACCCAATGGTAGGCACAATAGATCAAATTGGCACGAACATAAAAAGAATCAAAGATATTACAGACCACATCATATTTGGATATAATTTTTCACCTTTAGGTAGAGATATAGATAAAATGATCGATATAACAAAACAATTGTCAAAATTTGCTAATTGAATATTTTAGGAATGATCTATAAATGATAATATTTAGATTTTATTTTTAAATTTTGTTATGAAAAATCTTTTCCATATTATTGATTATTATTTATATTCGCATTGTTCAATTTAACATTTTTCAATAAATTAAAATATCAGGTATATGAAACTATATTTTAATTTTCAACTCAAGTCTGCCTAATATAGACTATAGTATAATTCTAAGTTTATCAATTTTATTTATATTTAATATAACAATGTCATTAGTATAACGGCACAGATCATAAAATGTAGGTCAATATATCAATAAAAAATACAAATATCTAGATTTTTAATATCAATCTAAGAAAAAAATAAATATTATATGCAAAATCGATGTTATATTAAAAACTGTAACAATAAATTTTATTTTCTATAGGTTAATATTTTTGATATGTGTAAAACTGCAGTATTATATGGGAAAGAACTTGCTGATTACAGCTTTGGCATATCACATCCATTTAATTCAAATCGAATTTACTCTTTCTGGTCTAAATTTAATTCTTTAAATCTTCATAAATCATCTAAAATAACGATTGAAAAACCATCAATTGCATCTGAACATGATTTATTAGAGTTTCATAGTAAAAATTACATAGACATAGTTAAAGAATATTCAAAACTTGGAAGTGGATATTTGGATTCAGGTGACACTCCAGCATTTAAAGGGGTTTTTGAAACATCCTCTTATGTAGTAGGTTCAACTCTACGAGCATTAGATTTGATAATGGAAAAAAATAACGGAATTCATCATTCTTTTAACCCCATAGGCGGTCTTCACCATGCAAGAAGAAATTCAGCTGGAGGATTTTGTGTTTTTAATGATATTGGAATATTAATAATGCTTGCAAGAAAAAAATACAATTTATCTAGAATTTTATATATCGATATTGATGCACATCATGGTGACGGTGTATATTATGAGTTTGAAAATGATCCTAATACGTATATTGCAGATATACATGAAGACGGGAATTATTTGTATCCCGGTACAGGAAATGAGTCAGAAATAGGTACAGAAAAGGCAAAAGGTACAAAATTAAATATACCCTTGAAACCACATTCAGATGACCTAGAATTTATTACGGCGTTTAATAAAATTGAAGAATTTATTAAAAATATTTCAGATCTAGATTTAATAATATTACAAAGTGGAACAGATGGTATTAAGGGGGATCCATTAACTCACTTACATTATTCATCAAAAGCACATGCATATGCAGCGAACAAATTACACAAAATATCTCATGAATTATGTAATGGAAAAATAATCGCATTAGGAAGTGGTGGATACAATCAAACAAATATCGCAGCAGGTTGGATAGAAATAGTAAAAGCTTTTGTTGATGACATATAATTTTGAACACTATCAATTTAAGGAAATTTATAGATTCAAAATAAACCAAAAGATAATCCCAAATAACATCCAATAGTTTGAATAAGTGATTCGAAAACATTCATATTTTTGGTGAAAATAGTATATAAAAAAGAAACAGTGATTCAAGCCGCAAAAATTCAACGATCACATATGTCATTTATATTTAAACATAATAGATCTCTTGCATAATTAGAAACAATCTATAATATTATCACGATTTTTGTATTTTAATAATGATTCATTATTCTATAATTTACTAAGCCTGTAACTATATCTGACATTTTGTTGTACTTTTTTAATCTATTTCTGAATACGTCGCTTATTATCCTGTACTTTTCAATCTACAAATAGTATGCTCTATCACTATTCTTTTTTTAGAATGATTTTTGTTATACTCTTTTTCTTCTTGTGACAGTTTCAGATTTCTTTGCTTTCTATTTGGTATGGACGATAGTTGTTCTAAGAAATCAGTTTCTACGCCTAAATATCCAAGGTCAAATACATTAACAACCTTTTTAGGAGTAATAGGATGATTCTCTTTATAGATATCATAGTCATGTCTTCTTCCTTTCTTGTATCTTAATTTATGAATGACAAAACCACGGTTGTTAACCATAAGCTGTGTCTTTACAGTATGCATTTTCTTTTTGCCTAAGTAGAATACCTTGCGTCTTTTATTATCAACAGGTCTTGGAATTGGTTGTTCGGTGGAATCGATAAAAGCAAGAAAGCCTGGAAAATATTGTTCAACTTCTTCAGTGGTTCGAAGCCTATTTGTTTTGTTATATAATTTCTGTGGAATTGATATTATTTTCTAATCAAATTTTCAATCTTTCGAATGCCTCTACAGATGTTACTCTGATCTAAATCAAATAGAAAGCCAGCTAACGTGTAAGTTATGTAAAGACGATAGTACACTAAAAGCATTAGAAATCTATTTTTTTAGATCCCGTTTGAATGGTCTGCCTGCACCTGTTTCTCTTTCTCGATATTTTTTGAACAAACGTTGAATTTCATATCTGTCATATCTTTTTGTTATTTCTTTATCGTAAATATTGTCAAACTGTTCTACGGTAAGACCAGTGAATGATTTGAAAAGCAGTGGTTTTCTGGATAACCTCTCGTATGAAAGCAAAGAAAGAACAAGAAAATGATGAATTATTGATAATATAGCTGTTTATTCTAATTATGCAAGAGATCTAATATGTAAATACCTAAATTACTACTTTTCATTTATAAAATAATACCGAATTATATACTAGAGCAGTTGATCCAAATAGCCTTACGCAAATAGGAAATCTAACTCGCGGATACTTCACTGCATTACTAGAATTGATAATTATGAAAAAGATATGAAGCATAGCCAAACGAGATCTACTATTACTAAAATATTATCAATTATATACGATTTTAAGAATAAAATAACACCCATTTCAGAACAAAAAAATTTAATCGAAATAAAAATTATTTATAATGAGATTTAATTTAGCGAAAAAATATTATATGATATAAAGTCAATATATAAAAATATTATATATATAATATCTTTAATATCTACCATCATCTTAAAAAACCTTCACATTATACTTTGTATCATTAAAAATTATTTCATTGTAAAATTTTAATAGTTATCAAGTATTTACTTGTTACATATGTTATGACTACTTTGAATAGAAAACATATTTGAAATCTGGTTTAAGTTTTATTATTGTAAATATTGTTTCATTTTGTTCATCAAATAGTATATTTTCACTACTCTCAAATTTCAAATTATTATCAATTTTAAAGGAAATATTTTCAACCAGATCGTGGTTTAAATCTATTGTTATTTTTGAACCAGTCTTTGAAATCCGAATCTTTTTTATCCCCTTTATACGTTCATACAATTCAAAGAATGATGTTTTCCAAGAAAAGGGAATATTATTCATCAGATCAAGTATTTTTTTCCATTGATCAAATAGATCCTTCCTGGTAACAGTATCGCAATTCCAATCATAAAAATAATGATGATAATGATTCAATATACATAAAGGTGTTCTATGTTCCTTACAATATGCTATCGTGGAGAGTATCCAATCTACAAATGGTTGTGAACTTCCTTTACCATTATTCGAAAAAAGATTTCGACTTGGTCTTTTTGGAAGATGTAACATTATTCCTTGATTTTGTCTGTTATAATAGTCATCATGTAAAAGAATAAAAGGAACGATAAATCCCGTATTGTCAAATTTTTTCATTATTTTATTTGCCAAGTATTTTTTGATGCGATTTGGAATAAAAGATGATCTAAAAAATTTGTGATATATAGATTGACCATATACTGGAATAATATTCTGTTTTAAAAGCAATCTTACATTTTCTAATGAAATATCATCATATGGAGGTGCAAAAAATACAGGCGTGATACCAATAGATTCTTTTATTATATCTTTTCCAATATTAGTATAGGATTCAAAGCCAATATTGTTTGGGATATTATGATGTTTCCCGATATTATTTATTTTAAAATTTTTAAAATAAATATTACCTATTTCATTGAATATCATGTTCATTTCGTAATACTTATTGACATCAAGACTATATTCCCCTCTTCCATCTAGCATGATATGAGATACGCCATGTTGAATTATTTCAATATTATTTTGTTTTATCTTTTCTTGTAAAAATAAACATAATTCTTTATTTTCTTCAAATGAATAATATTTATTTGATTTTCTAACATTTGGGGGTATACACACATCGTTTATTCCTTTTTGATATGGAATTATGGATAGGCTTGTTTTAAATTGATTTTCCCAAGCATCACCATAAATCTTTTCAAGCATACCGCTTTTTGTAAAAAAATTGATATCATCGTCTCTAATTAGAATGGGTATTTTACCATTTGGACCTAATAAAGGGGTAATCATTCTCAATTTTCCTCTATAGTATTTTTACGATGTTGGAAATCCAATAAGGATTACTATATTTCAACGATATAAAAATCTCTAAAGCACATCAATAAAAAATGTAGATCATAATCTTTATACATCATTAAATCTCTAAATAAACCTTAAAAATTAATATTAATTAACAAGTTTTAAACTAAAACAATCTTTACTCGTTTTTATACACCAGATTATTAATTCTCATATGAAATGTGCATGTTGTGGCGGAATAATGGATATATCAAATGAGACTGAAAAAATTGTAAATTTTAAATGCAAGGTTTGTGGATTGAGCAATTCCCAATTAAAAAAATATTAAATTTTTAAAATTAAAAATAATCATAGTATTTTCGCAATTTTTAAAAATACATATCATTCTAAAATTTTACTAGTTATAATGTTGTTCCCATTTTTCAATAGTATTTTCATACCCTGTACGTATTAGGCGATTTATAGTATCATATGAGAAGTCAAAAGTTTTACTCGAAATAGTGTCTGGATCATTTTTTCTATCTATTTTCATTATATCTGCAATTCTAAACTGACCATTAATCAAATCTTGATATGTTCTAGGTTCTTCTGTTCTATGTTGATTTTGTGCAGTGGTTCTCATTAATTCTTTGATTGCTTCTTTAATTTCGTCTTGAGATTTTGCATTTTTTATTGCGATTGATTGTAATTTTTGAACTATATCTACATAATCTGCCATTATTTTTGAAACTTTACGTCATGTCCTGTTCTATCACTAAATGAAATATCTTGATTCCTGCTAGTAACTCCATCCCTATCTAGTGAAACAGATTCTTGCTTTGGTGGATGCAAATCAACTACATAAACTGCCATATTTGGAACTAGAAGGCCCATTTTTGATAATAATCTTGATGAGAGTTTATTACTTCTCTTAATGGGGTGTTGTTCAATATACCACCATCCCAGAAATATCTGATGGATTTTTTGAATTTAGCAGGTAAATTAGCATTATCAATAGTATTTCCATCCTTTTCATCATTTATTGTTTCTATGTCTTTTATTATGGTATAAGGATAGTTAAGAGGCACTGACGCACTTGCTATTACATGATCAGATTCTATACCTTTATATTTTATCATGTGTTTATGTGCATAAATCTTTTTTTTAGAATCATCGTTATTTTCATCTTGCTGGCTTTTAAATACCCCATATTCTGTATTCCTGCTTCCATCTTTTTTCGGATAACTATCAAATGTAACCGTTGCTCCTTCTTGTACGTCTACACTAACTAGAAGAAGCCTCGGTTCCTTTATTTCTGTCGTACTTTCAGTTTTTATTGGAAATTTTGCAAAATTCTCAATATGCCTCTTTAACGGAAAATTGTCATAATGATACCATATATTATATGCATCCATAAATCGATTATCAGTTAATGGAAATAATGGTGAAAATATATTGGAAACTCCTGTTAATTCAAACTGTTTTGTAGAATAATATCTTCTTGCGGCTTCGTCTGAAGCAATATTCGAATTAAATTCATGTAAATAATCCCACCATTGTTTAAATCCGGGGATGTAATCAACAAATGATTTTGTAGATGTTTCATACCAAAAATCTTCAAGGATTTTATCTGAATCTTCCCATGTAGATTTCTCTTTCACATAACTCACCAATATCGCGGCATTAATTGCGCCAATTGACGTGCCAGCAACAACATCAAATAAAGGTTTAAAATTTTCTTCACTTTTTTTATCATTTTCTCTTATTTTGTTATACAGGGCTTTGTATACGCCCGCTTCATATGCGCCATGGGATCCTCCACCTTGAAATATTAAAGAGCGATGCAAGTCAGGATTAAAATTATTTTTTTGACATGATAATATATGATTGATACTATCTTTTTAATATTGCCAATGGTTTACATTAATTATCTAATTGTACAGCAAAATATATAGTAATTAATGCATATTAGATTAGAATGTTTTTGGAAATTTAAAAATATCAAGATTAGTATATTATGCTAAACACAAATAACAAGTATCTATTCTATTAATTCAAATGATTGATACAAACCCTTAGTTACAAATTATTTTATAAATAATGAAAACGGTAATTTAATTTAAATATATTTTATATAAAAATTTTTACAATATTATTCTTTATGAATATTGTACACAATATCGAGATCAATTTTTCCTTATTTTATTACTCCTTTCAAATACCAATACAATCAATAATTATTTGTAATTTGTTAATAACTAAATATTATAATAATTGATAACTAAATCCCATAATATCCGCTCAATACCTTTTCTAAATATATATACTCAACAACATTAGTTCGTAGACCTAAACAGATACTTTTTGATATCCAAATTGAATCGTCTTGTTCTATAATAGTAAGATATTACTTGCTTAATGCGTAAGAAATTAGAGTAATAATTTGATAATATGTTATACTTGCCTTGTCTCCAACATTCTTCAACTGCATTTAATTGAGGTGAACCAACAGGAAAATATTCAATTTTTATTGCCTCTGTGTTTCTCCGTAAGTACACTCTTCTACCATCTTCGATCTGTGTTGTGTTGCTCTATCTACAAACAAGATAAATTTATTAAACTTCTTTCTAATCTCCTCAAGGTATGCAATAAAAGATTGGCTATCAAATCTTTTGTATTGTATAAATAATTATTTACCATCTAAAGATAGTACGCCATAAATGATTGTCTTGTAATGAGAACCTCTAACTGTAACTACTGCCGGTCTTTTCTCTTTAATAGTCCCCATCTTCTTTTCTTGGCCAAAAACGAATCATAGACAAAGATTGATTCATCCTCTACAAGCACATTTCAGTCATATTTAAGCGTGCTTAATACTTGTTGTACCTTTTTTTAAATTTCTTTTTCTCTTTTAGAGTTGCTGTTCTTACGAATCTCTTTTGAGGTACTTTTGGTGAAAAACCCCACTTATGAAGTAGTCTGCGGATGTGTTCTTAACATATTTAACACCTGTTTTCTGATGGATTAGATCCATAACTTGTTTTATGTTCAATCCTATATTGCTATCTGATAGTTCATGTCTTATTTTTTCCATTGTTTCTTTTGGTATGGTAGATGGTTTTCCACTTCTTCTTGGTCTGTCCCTTAGATCTTCTAAACCTTCATTGTTGTATCTTGTACCATTTAAGCCCATGACCTTGCTCAATGTAGTTCTTGATACTGATTCGACGGGTTGTTTATCTTATGATATCCTAATTATGAGTAGCAATCTTTCCTTTATGTTTACATCGCATTCACTCTTGTATGCTTTGAATAATTAGATAGATTTCAACTAGTATAATATTTCATAGTAAAAGGTCAGCTAAAGAGTTATCCTTGAATTTAGGTGGTTGAGTATAGCATATAAATAAAAAATTCGAGATTAGCATTTAATAATTGACATGTTACCGCTTTTATAAATTGAAGATATTTCAGACCTAAAGAATAATTGGGATCATATTTGGATTAATAAATTGTCTCAAACTCACATGATAATTTTTTATAATATAAATATTGAAAATACTAAATTTAAGAACTATAGTGCATTAGATATTTATTAATATACTGATAATTTCGTAAGACTGTTTAATGTTAACCATATTGACAAATTGGATCAAGTTTTTTTTAATGACTAGAATTATTGTTCGGAAATAGGGCAAAGAATCTAATAAAAATAAAGAAACTTGTAGATTATACGTCTAAAATATGCCAATACTGAAAGCAATTCAATTAATCATAATTTAACTAATACTACACCATGTTCTAAAAATACAAAACATTATCCCTATTAAGCTCATTGGGATAAGTTAATAACTTGAAATTTAAGGTTTAGTAGACAGGGCGGAAAAAAATTCCGATCCATACTCTTAATATTCAATTTTATAAAACATTTGATCTATTATAAAAGACATTTACAAACCGTTGATTAAAATAAATTTACAAGCACGAGTTTTGATAGCACTATAGACGTTTTGACACCGGCAAATTCAATAACAATAGTAGAAAGGATATTAAATTCATAGCAAAAAATAACTGATAAATATTGGTATATCATATGATTTGACTTTTTTAACTACAAAACAATATAATTTATGATCTCATTTCGTGTTTTATTAAAAAAACAAAAAAAATAAATAATTAATAAATATTTATATAATATTTGTAAGATATTCGTTTTATTAGTGCTTATATAGCAATTATATGCTAAATATTAGAATAGCAAATAAGATATAAAATAATCACTTGTGTTTAAAAATTTTTACATCGATTAAATAAATCTATCCAATTCGAAAAACTAAAGACATAGTTTTAAAAATAATATATATGAAAATTTTTCATGCAAGTCCAGGTTTTGGTTCGCCATTAACTGAACCAGAAGTCAAAAATTTTTTATCTACAAGTAAATTAAATGTACATTTAGGTACTATTGATGAAAAACAAGAACCAAATGTACATCCTACATGGTTTTACTATGACGATTTAAATAATAGAATATATGTTGAAACATCTGCAAAGTCAAAAAAATTTTCAAATATTAATAAAAATAATACTGTATACTTCTGCATAGATGAGCCTAATCCCCCTTATAAAGGAGTTAGAGGCAAAGGTAGTGTAAAAGTACATAGAGAAGTTGATTTTAATACGCCTATTGCAGAAAAAATAATGTTAAAGTATTTAGGAGATTTGGAAAATCCTATGGCCAAATCTTTATTAACCTATGTAAAAAATGGTGAATCAGTTTTATTGGAAATTAATCCAGAATATTACTCAACTTGGGACTATAGTAAATAATTTCGTGGTATTATACAGATTCAATTTCCATATTTTTTTTCAAATATTTTTCAACTTGATATCTTTTGACTTTTTATATGAATGTGATATCTTCCCTATGGCTTGTTGTTTTTTATTGGTATTTTAATTTTTCAAATTTATATCCAAACATTAACCATCACTTTTTGATATCTATCCAATTTAAAATGACCACCACATACTACATTATGATGATAATTTTCAAATCGGCTTATTGTATGAAAATTATATTGATTATGTCATGGTTCTGTCCATGGATTAATAAGGATTTGTAGATTTCCGCCGATTTCTAGTAGGACTAAATGATATAGTTTATAATTCATTATGAAACTTATCAAAATGTATGAATGCATAAATTTAATCTCCAAGTGGCTTTTTTATCGTGTAAAATCATTTTTTACTATTTACCAGGATGCAAATCGTATTTCTGATATTATTTTGATTCACTAAATGACTTGCAAATTCAAATGTACTTTGATTCAGGAAAATTTTCTAGTACAATATGACAATTAGTTGAGACTGTTGAATTTGTAAACAATAAAGATTTTGATGAGGATAAGATTAATATTTTGTTTATTATTAAATTTTATCCTTCAAATATTTTTCGAATAATATTGTTTAATGAAATTATTTTTTTAGAAAATCTTGCTTAGCAATTGACAAAAAAATGGGATTATGAAGAAGCGATTTTATTATGATGGATAAATAATATAATAATTAACACTAAAAATATTGATATTCCTATTAGGTTATAAAATTTGTAGATAATCTCTTGATATTGTTAATCATTATATTTTTTAAATAGTCTATCATATTTATTTATAAAAAGAAGATTCAAATTTTTATGTTTATTATGTTAGCAACAAAATCGAAACCTAATTTTAATTCTATAAAATATTTTATTAGAATATGGAATAATTTAACCATATCAAGATATACAATATTTTTAAGATTATATATAAAAAATAAGTTAAAAATATTATTCAATTAGTTTAAATTAATAATACTTATCATTACAAAATGTCTAAAAATTAGTCATATTTAAGTTATGTTTGTTAAATAGATAAGTGATCATTGAATGTTGAAATTAAATGGTCAAGAAATAAATATTCAACATCTAAAAAAACAACAAGGTTTAAAACACAATCCTAAAAAATATCAATCCACTTTAACATTAGAAGATATATCACCTATTTGGAATAATAGATTAAAAGAGAAACAATCTTTTCGCTTTTTCATCTCCTTTAAGAGAGTAAAATGGCTGTTTGAGGTTCTTCATTCTAAAAAATGTGTAGTTGCGGAGGCGTATGGATTTTCATCTGTTTATACAAATAAATGTACAAAATGTGCTAAAATAGGGAACAAATTTTCATTGTATTATGCTATGAACTATTCTAAAAATCTAAAAAATAATCAAGAAGACTTTGTCAATCACTGGAATAAAGAGCATTATAAAATTTAATCAGCTAATCCAAATATTATTTTTTTAAAAATGAATAATTTTACAAGGTTTGGTATTTTTATGTCGTGACTTACAATAAATAAAACCTATACATTTTATCTGTTTTGATTAAATATTTATTAAATCAATACAATGATTCTTTTAGAATCGTTTCCTATATCAAATACTATAGTCTAACATACTACATAGGGCGTCCAACCGCTCTTATCGTTAACGCGAATTTAATATTAGCAAATACATCTTTTCACAGATTATATTAACCTCATTTTCATAAAATCATAGCTTTTGTTAAAATGAAAGTCAAGGATGTTTTCTTTCTTTCCAACTAATTCCAGTATATTCTTTCATTCATTTTAATAAGCCATATTCAATGGCTTTCATACATCTAGAAATAATATTTTCATTATGATCATCATCAACATTACGAATAATTTGTATATTTGATTTGATTTTATAATTACATCAATCATTCGAACATATCTGTCATTATAACATATTTGTCTATAACGACATCAATCTAAGAAATTTATTTAGTATTTGTATCAATTGCTATAGAGATTTTAATTTTATATTCTTATAGGCGAAAATTTCTCTTTCTCATATAATTGTATAATTCTTTCTCCAGATTGAGGATTATTTTATTCGCTTTTTAGTTACATTTTACTAAACATATAACGGAAATAATAAAAATCAATTATTATTGTCATACATAAATTGTTGTTTTACCTGATTTTAAAATCATAAAATAAAGCAATAGAAAAAAACATAATATAAATAAAAATATTCTAACGATCAGTTGATAAAAATAATTAACTTGGTTTTAGCAATACAAGTTCATACCAGTTATTTTTATCAAAAAACTCTTTATAGATCGAAAAACCTGCTCTATTTATAAGTTCACTTAAACGATCGTGATCATATTTGTAAGAATTTTCAGTGTGTATTGTCTCATCTTTTTTAAAGTGAATGTTTTTATCTAATGCAGGAATGTAAACCTGTTGATCACTGTTGGACAAAATATGCATTTCGATTCTTTTTTTATTCTGATCATAGTATGCTTTATGGGTGAAATTTTCGATGTTAAAATTTGCATTTAACTCTTTGTTAATTCTATTTAACAGATTTAAATTAAACTTTGAAGTAATGCCTTGCACATCATTATATGCAGATTCGATTATAGATCTCTCTTTCACTAAATCGAAGCCGACAAGCAAAAGATCATCATTTGTGATATGTAATCTTATATCTTTCAAAAAGTTTCTAGCTTCATCTATTTCAAAATTGCCTATACTGGAGCCCAAAAAAACGAGTAGTCTTGAGATATTTTTTTTTTCGATGTCATTTTCAAACAAAATGTTATTACATTGTCTAATACCTTCAATATATTCAGACGGAATGCCTTTAACAACTACATTTGACAAAGAATTTTCAAGGTTAGATACAATCGAATTTAAATAATCAAAAGATATGTCAATTGGAAAATAATATAATTTGGTTTGTCTTTTTAATATCTCGTCAAATAAAAATTTTGTCTTTTTAGAGCTCCCGCTACCTAATTCTACTAGCACAATTTCTTTTTGAATATCTTTTATAATCTCAAATGAATATTTTTCTAGGATTTCTATTTCT
Source organism: uncultured Nitrososphaeraceae archaeon (assembly GCA_963762475.1). GTDB lineage: Archaea > Thermoproteota > Nitrososphaeria > Nitrososphaerales > Nitrososphaeraceae > Nitrosocosmicus. The sequence goes on along the minus strand of CAVXKW010000013.1, from coordinate 15,593 downwards.
GTTCTTGTAGGATAATATTCGGGTTGTTGGGTGATTTTTTCAAATAATTCTGAACCCAAATCATCATATAGATATTTAGATGGTGTCGATTTTTGAATGGTACCGATCAAGACCCACTAGAATATCTTTTCCAAATTCATTTGAATTTTTGTCTAAAAACAACTTTATTTTTTAAAAAAATCAATATAAAGATTTTTGCTTTGTTATCCCAATAAAAAGGATAATTCTACCTTTTATATCGATATTTATTAATAGTTATCAATTCTTTATATGACCCAAATATAGAAGGATCGATTTTATCCAAATCAGATTCATACTCAATCTCGTCGTTGTTTTCATATTCTTTGATTATTTTGTAATTTGATGTTCTTTGTGCAGGAGTTCTTCCAATCGAACTTATTATTTTTCTAATGTCTTTTGGACGCATTAATTGTCCATATTGAGAACCAGCTGAAGTAGATATGCTTTCATTTATCAAGCTACCACCAAAATCATTAGCTCCTGTTTCTAAAATAATTTGAGACAATTTTTGTCCTTCTTTAACCCATGATACCTGAATGTTATTTATTTGTGAGTTGAAAAATATTCTAGAAATCGCATGCATTCTTAATATTTCAACCCCTTCTGCTCCAGGACGCATATTCTTAATTAAATTCCTATTGTACATAGGAGATTCACCATGTACAAAGCTAAGTGGGACAAATTCGGTAAAACCTTTCGTTTCCTTCTGAATATTCCTTAATATATCAAGGTGTTTTACAATGTCTTTGACTGTTTCAATGTGACCGTACATTATTGTTGATGTTGTAGATATACCAAGCTTATGTGCTGTTTTGATCACATTAATCCAATCTTCTACGCTTATTCTTCCCGGAGATATTTTATCTCTAACTTCTTTAACAAGAATTTCAGCAGATGTACCTGGTAGGCTACCTATTCCTGCCTCTTTCAACATTTTCAAATATTCTAAAATACTAGTATTTGCCATCTTGGATCCATATAGAATTTCTTCTGGAGAAAAAGCATGAATATGAATATCAGGCAATTCTTTTTTTATTGCTTTACAAATATCTATGTATAAATGACCATCCATGTTAGGTGGTAACCCTGCTTGAATACAAACTTCAGTAGCTCCGTAATTCCACGCCTCTTTTGCTCTCGTTACTATTTCTTCAATTGGTAAGAGATAGCCTTCCTCTGTTCTAAAATCTCTGCTAAAGGCACAAAAACCACATTGTTTAATGCAAACATTTGTAAAATTTATATTTCTATTTATAACATACGTCACAATATTCCCATTTTGTCTTTTTCTTAATTCATTTGCTATTAAATTTAATAACGATAACTCTAATCCATTGACGTTAAATAATTTAATAGTATCAGTAGTTGAGATCTCTTTATTACTTAGAGAATTATTCAATATCTCTGAAACTTCGGAATCTATATTTCTTAATAAGGCGTCAATACTCATTGTACATAGTCCTCTTTGACTAATCCGTTTTTATCTATTAAAGTTTCGATATGGGTTTTAATATTTTCATGTACAAAATAATCATATTTCTGTTTATCTGTAATATACTCAGGATATAAGGGTAACCTTGCACGCAATTTAAAACCTTTCGATTTTGTGATTTCTTTTATATCTTCTATTTTGGGCCAAGGGAATTCAGGGTTAACGTAATCTGGAGTTAATGGAGAAATCCCACCCCAATCATTTATTCCGGCATCAACATATCTAGAATATATATAAGGATTAAGGTTAGGTGGAACTTGAATGTTGAGATTTCTTAATAAGATTCTGGAAACTGCTATGCATTTCAAAAAATAATCATCAGTAGGGGGATTGCCTTTTTCCATTGCTGTACCTATTTTTGGTGCAAAATTTTGAACTATAATTTCTTGAATATGACCATATTTATCATTTATGTTTTTAATCGTAAACAAAGATTCAATGACATCAGTAAAATTTTCTCCTATTCCTATTAATAATCCTGTAGTGATGGGCATTTTTAGTTCCCCAGCAGAGATCAAAGATTTTATTCTCATTTTTGGATTTTTACTAGGTGCTTTTTCATGAGCTTGACCTATTTTTAAAAGGTTCTCACTAGAATTTTCAAGCATCATGCCAACACTAATGTTTGTAGATTTCAGCATAGATAGTTCTTTTTTTGTCAAACTTCCAGCATTTGTATGAGGTAACAATCTTGTCCTTTTTAAAATCATTTCACTTAAACTTGCAATTAATTCGACTAGTGTTTTGTATCCTGACTCTTTTAGCCATTTTCTTGCTTCTTCATATTTTAACTCTGGTCGTTCGCCCGTAACAATTAGTGCTTCAGTACATCTTAATTTTTGCCCTGCTTCAGCTATTGATAAAACTTGCATTGGAGTTAACATTGTTGCCTCCTCTGAAGTAGGTTCTTTTTTATAGGTACAATATGAACAAGTATCTTTGCATAAATTAACTAAATTAATAAAAATTTTTCTAGAATATGTAATTATTTTCGGTCTGTCATATTTATTTCGAAGCAATTGGGAAAAATTTAGTAAATCAGATGTAGTAGATTTCAAAATAAAATCGGTAATGTCATATTCGTTTACAATTTTATCTTCTAATATTCTATATACGATTTCTTGATCATAAAAATTCTTTTGATAATCTAAATTACTATAACTATCCATTAATCTATAATATCTAAAATAACAACTTGTTAATAATAATGATTACTTTTTATTTATTATGAGATTTCATTTCATGCTATACATATAAATTGCTTTGTTAGACCAACTTCGCAGCATGATTCAAAAAAACAAATAAGATCATGCACATTCATATTAACATCAATTAAATTTTGAATAGACGGTCCAATCTTAAAGCGTTAACAAATGACAAATAAAATAATCATACAACAAAGAATATTATGCTAAGTTTAGGTTTATAACTACTAAAGCACAAAAACATGTTCATATTACGAATGTACAGAAATTTATTTAATTATTGACGTATTGTTATTATTACATGTAATTCATGAAGATCCCAATATCCAAAAATTGAAATGTGTCACAAAGAAAACAAGATCCATACTTTCTGAGTGAATAGTATCGATGGGTTCCACCCTACCAATACACAAAATGTTTTAATATATTCAATAGTGTCAAATTTCCATACATAATAATTATTATGATACTGTCACAGTATAAAAAAAAGGTAAATGCTTTAGTATGATTATGAAATCTTCGTAACGCTCTTTAAGTAAGGGAAAACACGACATTTAAAACAAATATAGTTTATATATTAAATAGTGATATTTTCGAAATCTAATATCCTCGAAAATAATTGGTGAGAATTTATAATCGTATTTTTCAGATTTACTATTAAGCACCGGGTCAAAACATTCTGTTTTTACACAATATAAAGATGAGGTGAAATATGGACTGAATGCAATAGTGTAAATCATCGAAAGATCATAAGAATATGCTGATTCGGTTTAGAATTAATATAGCTTTTGCTAGTCAAAGAACCGAATTAAATTAACAAATTCTTTCGTTTTAGTTCAAAACTATTAAGCATGTATTTGCCAAAGATGATTTCCACCCATATTTTACAAAAATGTAGAAAACATTTTGTTTTATCAGGTGGAGTTAACTGGTTATGGCATTAGGTCTCTTAAAACCCAATCATCATCTTCATCTTATTTTTGTAAAAAAAAATATTGGAAGAACAATGCTGTATATCAAAGATAGAACCATGGATTTGATGATCATATTCCACGTAAAAAGAAAAAGTGCACATTAAATCGTTTGATAATAATTAAATTTATTTGTGGATTATTATAATAAAGAAATAATATCATGACTTTACACATCTGAAGAAATAGATTACCATCAAAAAAGAAATATTCTTTCTGCAAGAAATAAAAGATGATTTAACGTACATACAAAGGCATGATCAATTAGGAAAATTGTAAATCAAACATGAAAATGAGGTTGAGAAATGTCCAGGTTTGACATGACTATCTTATAGTACTATTATTCTTAGAAATGTACTTTGAAAAAGGCTAAGTTAACAAGATCATTCAAGATATTTATCCAAAAATTGAGTATTGATCGTATTTGCAAATTATTGACACAATTTCGTTACACAAATATAATAACTGATATTTTGAATATTATTGAAATAAATGAAATTTAGAATATAGATTATGATGTATCATTGATCCTGTAAATTCAAAATCATATTAGCCAACAAAAGATGTTTTCATCTGTAAGATAAATCGTCATTTAGATAATGCTTTTCAGAGAATTATATACAAGATGTCGTAGTTTTGAGAATAATTAGGATTGTGTGTATGTTCCATCACCATATATTTGAAAGTAGATGTTTTTCATATTTTTCTACAATCTTTTAAATACATTTTTTTATGCCAAATTTATCATATATGTATATTCAAAGAGAATTTCTCAATCTTTTTATCTCAAGACAATCCGTATCATATTAATTTAAATCTAATATATATCAAATTTAACTAAATATGTTTATCTTATCTTAAAAGGATAAAATAATTTCTTTGTGTGTGTTTCTATCGAAATATTGGTATAAAACAGACATAATTCCAAATTGAGTTTTATTTTTTTGTAATAATCATCATAAATGTAAAGATATCTATAAAGTAAAATAGAATTTACTAAATGTATTCAAATCAGATTGCATATAAAATATAGTGTTCAGATCGTGCATTTGAAAAGTATAAGTATTCTTGCGAGCACATTGTTAAAAAATAAAACGAGTGAAATAAAGTGAATAACATCAATCCCTGTATCAAAATGATATAGAAATTTTTTTAATTCTTAAAGATAGGCCATATATCTAAATTATATGTAATCTTTCTCTTTTGCCCTATCTAAATTATATGTAATCTTCCTCTTTTGCCCTACTTCTTCTAATATAGATTATCAATATCGCAAGAATTATTACCACTGCTGCGATAAATGCATATACTGCATTCAATAATAAATAAGAAGTTATTATCCCAAAATAAGATGGACTTGAAGTGTTTTCATTGTTAACAATAACATTCTTAGTAGCATTAGGATTTTTGTTAACTATTGTATTATATTCTGTAAAGGAGTTTGAATTTTGACTGTTTTCAACTCTTATTTGTACCTTCCCAGAATTGCTGAAAACATATTTTTCGATCCCTGAGCCTATTTGTGTAAGCCCATTAGTATTGTAAATTTCTTTTCCATCTTGGATTAATTTAAAGGTGTATGGCCATAAATGTAAAGGCTCGTTTTGAGGATAGCTAAAAAAATCGATAATAAATGTAATTGGTACATTAGTTAAAATTGATTTAGGATTCCATGAAATGCCTGTCTCAAATTTTTTGTCATTGGTGAAAGCATATAAGGGAAAATGTACATTTTTGCTGCTTAATTGATTAGTCGATATAGACGAAGTATTCAAACTTGTAGTAACATTTTTTTTTTGTGTATCCTGTTGCGCAAACGAAATTTGTGAAATATGTTGTTGAGTAAGAACAATAAACGCTGCGAATATAATTATAGATGACAAAATTATCTTTATCTTTTTCACAACCTATGTTCTTTTTGCGTAGAATATATTTTTTAAGTTAATTAAACGAGCAAGTGATAACTTTACAAATAAATCAAAAAAAGATTTATGAACTATAATTATTTTAATTGTTATTAAATGTACGATTTTTAGGTTAATATACTTTTTAAATTAAAATTATCTATATAAATTAGAAAATAATGAATTATAAAATCTATTTTGAAAACTATTTTAATTAATTAAGATGTCTTATTTCCATTCAACTCATTATATACTAAAATAGTTAGACAATAACTTAATAATTTCATTTTACAATCAAATACTTGATATATTGAGATTTTATAAAAGTATAAATTTCATAATTAATTACATAGTGGATTTAAATTTGTTGATAAATCACAAATAAAGATCATTATTTTATGTAATTTACTGTGTTTTAAACGATCTCGTAGAATTATTAGCATTGTAATTTAAAGATTTGATAAATCTGCTAGTATAGTTGTAAAATTATTTTCAATATTTTATACATACTTTGCTTATAAAATAAGAATTCGAAATAAATCTATATAGAGTAAAATGATTTATTTTATTTATAATATTTTAGCCAATAAATCATATAAATTATACTTCATTAAACCTTAAATATTTAGATTGTTGATATTGTTTTACTAATGAAGATCAATACTATAACAATAATCGCCTTAATGGCTGTGATAACAACTATGGGATTAGCTACAAACAATGCTATTGCAATAGGATCATTTAATCATCATCATCATCATCATCATCATCATATTATACACGTGCATCACCATCATCATCCTATTGATGTGTTTACACTTTTCAATGTATTCAATGATTTTAATAATATAAATAATGGGGCCTGTTTCCAATATCCTTGGGTATTAAGTCCTCACTTTTGTGCATTTCATTAGATAAGGTTATTATAAAAATATAATCACCTTTTTTATCATAAAAATATGGGCTTTTTTATCCATCATCATAACAGAAAAATCAAACTATCACAAAATTTTTGCTAGCAAGTATTTTTTTTCAAAAGAATAGGAAAGTTAAAGTTGATATAGTTATCAATTACATTTCCTTTATTTAGTAAAAGTTCTGTTCGCTTTAGAAAAAACCCACAGAGGATATTCTATTTCAATCGCGACAATATGAAACATTGAAATTTTACAATTTGCCTGCACTTTATAGCATACTTTTTCAAACATTCATTAAGAATAATGCCTGAAAGTCAACTGTATTAATAATATGATATTAGATTACTGTCTGAAGAAGATATAAAAGTACAAACTAGAAAAAACATCAACAAAGAGACACCATTTAGTTGATAAATATCAAAGATGGGTTTGGATAAGTTAACTTGAGGTTTAATAGAACCAAACAATAATGAAATTCATCAATTCGAATTGAGTATGAAATCGGTATTTAATAAAGAGCGATTTCTATGTAACGATATACAAAATATACATAACACTATATTTATTTAATCGATAATAGTATTAATCAAACCCTCGAATCTGCAATTCTTTGAAATTATATATTCCCCCCTGCCCACATTATAAAAGCATCATTAAATGACAATATAATAAAAAATAAAACAACAAAATATTTTAATGATCTTCCCCATTTTTGCCAATAGGACGAAAGAAAAGTTAATTAAAGTATGTAATTAATTGGTTGAAACTGTTTATAGATTTCATAAAAAAAAAGATATCAAATAAAGAATCAAGTACTAAATTACGACATTTTTTAATTGTAGTTTTATATGTATAAAATTATTAATATGTACATTTTTAAAATATGGTATTTAATACATTGTATGACAGTCTACACCGATTCTTTGACAAATCTAAAAAACTATGGTATCGATTATTTCAAAATTGCTGTTGCAATCAATTTATCATATAATTTACAGAGTAAGGTTGATGCATGGTTTAATGATTTAGCTCCTTCAATAGCATTGAACAAGAAATTCGAACAAGATCAAATCGATTGGGATGAATTTGCGCATTTATACGAAAAAGAAATGAGTACAAATTCAGCTAAATCTAAAATTAGATGGATTAAGCAATATTCAAAAAATAGAGATGTGGTTTTGTTATGCTATGAAAGCGAATCAGATCCAAAATGTCATAGATATGGATTAAAAAAATTAATTGAAAATTAAATTTAGTTTGATAAAAAAAATTAATTGAAAAGGATTAATCAAAAATATACCCACTATTAAATATGTAAAATTCTATATATTGTAAATATTTTAATACGGTGTACCTAATTCTCTTTGTTTTTTTAATGCGTTTATATACCATTCAAATTCTGTAATAAATTTATCTAATCGTTGGTTGTACGATTCATCTATGAGATTTGCATTATCATCAAAAACCTTATGAACACGAGGTATTGAAAAAGATGACGGTATTGCTATGGCACCTAGTTCAGCAAATGTTAATCTAAGTTGTTGTGCGGCGTTTATTCCGCCAAACATTCCGGGAGAATATGATACGATTGCAGTGGGTTTAAAAAAATATTCTTCTAAAAAATAATCTAGAGTATTTTTTAAAGCGCTCGATGTAGATCTATTATATTCTGGAGTAATTGGCATATAACCATCTGAATCTTTTATTTTTTGTTGTAAATGGATGATTTTTTCAGAAGGATTGTCCATTTCTTTATACATCCTATCTAACAATGGTAAATCTAATTCAAGTGGATCTATAAAATATACAGTATGATTTTTTATTTTCAAATTATTTTCTACCCATCTAGCCACTTTAATCCCTTGGCGGTCTCGTCTAACAGATCCTACAATAACTGAAATCTTTGCCATAAGTTATTAAAATATTCAAGCTATTTAGATCTTTTTTCATTTTAATATTCTAACTAATTTACTTATCAAAAATTAATTTATCATACATATTTTATATTATCTTGTAAAATAATGAATAATAACTCATTGAAATTAAATTTGATTTTAGATTTTTTGTAATACATTTCATATGAATACGGTATAAATTAAAAATTCATAATTATCCTCATAATTTTATGTTCAGGTTAAAAATAGGAATAAATGTAAATTATTTTTTTAATAAATAAAATAATCAAATTAAGAAGAACAATTTAATATCAAGCGTTAAAAAGGTTTTTAACAACTTTGACATTTAGTGTAATAGACAAGAATACTACTTGTAAATATTTCTTATATTCTATTGGATTTATTTTTCTTTTCTTTTTAAGTACCACTGTCGATAAATTCTTTTATCCTTTGTCAAATGCTATTTCTCCACCATTCGAACTCCAAGAGATAACGAATGAAAAACATCACTGGGTACAGACATATGGTAATAGTGATAAAGGTTTAAAATCAAATTATACTGATATACTAGCCGTAGATTATATGAGTGATGGAAATGCTCTTAATTCTACAATTTGGTTGGAATCAGGTTTTCCGCATCATTTGACGTTTAATCCTCTAAACCATAATTTATCTAGGACAATAAGTTATGGAATACTTATCGATGTAGATAGTAATGTGAAAACAGGATATGGGGGCGCTGATTACGATTTTTATGTGGAGGTAGCAAATGGAAAGGTAAGTGGATATTTATACCAATTATCATCAACAGGAGGGTATAGACTAATAGGTTCTGCGATGAAATTCTCAAATGCTACTGCAGAATCGTCTGTCGGTCCTGATTTTATCGCACTAAATTTGGATTTAAAATCCATTAATTTTCCGAATAGATATAATTTATTATTTTATACTGCAGAATCATTAAATTCTAATGAAGTTAGACAATTTACCAATTGGGTACATGTTCCACCACCAAGTATACAATTATCTACTACTCCGAATAATATTCTTATAAGACAGGGTGAAGAACTTCTTATTCCATCTAGAATAAAATCAACATCAGGTTTTTCAAATGACGTGATAAATATGACTTTGGATGATATTACAGTAAAGGAAGGTAACACTACTTATAATAAAACACCCGACTTTAATTCAAGCAATTTACTATTAAATATTCCTAAAATTCAACCACCATTATTTAAAATTTATGCATCTACCCACACACCAATAGGAATTTATACAATACCCTTAATGGTAACAATAAGAGAACCTTCTTTAACAACAACAACAAAACCCATAACAATCAATACCAGAGGTGGTACATTAGACCCCGAATTTGATTTATCTAAAAAATATCCTACAGTAGGATTTTTAACAAAACCTGTAAACTTAACGGTTACCGTCATATCCCCTATGAGTATTAGTGACCAATTTAGAGAATTTTGGGGAATTTATGGTCAATTCATAGGAATCTTTGCAGGTGCATTTATCGGATCTATAGCTAAATTGATTTTCGATAGAGTGAAGAAGAAACATGAAAAGGAATAATATATGGTCTTATTACAATAGTTATATCAGAAAAATCATTAATTAGTAATGATATTTTCAATAATTCAAAAATACAAATCTTTACATATTTTTTAATTTTTTATTATTTTATCAATATTTTGTTTTACTATTTTGAAATATAGATAAATCCAATAAATCATTAATTTCTGAATTACATGCTTTATAGTCAATAAAAAAATATTTAATCAATCATAGAATTATTCTAGATTATAAAGACTAGTTTAAAATCAAATGATAGAAATATTAAACTATTGATTCATCTTAACTAAAATAAAAAGAATGTATAGTCGTACAAATAAAGATTTTGATTCAATCGATCAGGTTCAATCTAGAGTATCACATACTTTAGAAAATAATGGTCTTTTAATGGATTTGAGCATAGAACATTGTAAAAGATATCTACAAAGGAAAGTTAATTCTAAAACCAAAGTAGTGGTAATGTATGTAGATATAAATGGATCTACTAAAATGTCTCGAGATTTATCCTCATCTCAATTATCCTTGATTATACAAATCTTTTCACAAGAAACTAGTCTCTCAATAACCAATTACAGAGGATATATCTTAAAATTTGTTGGTGATGCGGTAATCGGGCTCTTCCCTTCAGAGCATAGTCCTAGTAAAGCTTTAGAAAATTCTTTTGCATGTGCAATAAATGTCTTAAATGTTATTAGTAATGGAATTAATCCAATTTTTAAAAAAAATTCTTTGCCTGCAATTAACGTTAAAATTGGTATAGAATATGGGGATGCAATAATTTTGGTATATGGAAAAAATACAGAATTTGCTCATATTGACTTGATTGGATTTAGTATTAGTATTGCATCAAAGATTACATCACTTGCTTCTCAAAATGAAATAATCGTTGGAGAAAATGCTTATAATTTGGTTGATGCGGATCAAAAGAAATACTTTATAGAATTAACTTTGAATGAGGTATCAAAATGGGATAATATAATGAAATATAATAATGATTTTAAATTTAGAATATATAGATACTTAAAAAGGTAACGTATATATTATTTTGTAAATATTTTTATGGCTTGTGGCGGACAAACATTTTCACAGGCCAAACAAAATATGCAATCTTTCTCTCTTGCCATGAAAGGTTTTCTTTCTGATGCAGGATGTCCTGGCGTATCTAGCCATTCATATACATTAACTGGGCATGCATCTATGCATGCTCCATCGGATATACAAATATCAAAATCTACACAAACGTCGGTTCCCCAAATTCCCAATTGACCCGGTGCATCATAAGGTCCCCAGACTTCAATTCCTTTAAATTTACCTACGGGTTTTCGTTTTGATTTAAATCCTGTATCTATTGGACCATCTATAGCAGCATGATCAGTTCCAGAACCAGTTAATGAAATAGTTGTGTTTCCAGAAAGTTCATTTACTGTAGGTGCTACGGCAATCTCCGGAGTTGTTTGAGAAATGGATGGTGCTTTTCCAAGATCAGGTTTAGTATCTAAACTTTCTTTTTGTTGGGATATAGCAGACGTACTTGATGACACCCCTGAAATTTGCGATGTTTGTGATTGTTTATCCATCTCTTTCATCTTCTTTACACCATTCGCTAATGGTGTAATGTCCTCTAATTTTTTTAGAGCATCTTCTTTAGAAAGTTTTTGAATTTTTTGGTAGTGATTTTGTAATTTTTGACTGATTTTTGTACTCTGTATGATTGTATCAATAATAATTTTAGCATAATGATCTGCCTTTTGTCTATAATTTTTTATCCAATAAAAATCACCAAAATGCTCTATTGGTTGTATTTGGTAAATTAAATCTATTACATCGCCGGTAACAATTTCTACAGTCATTTCTAGATTTGCTGTTTGCTCTGTATTGGTGTAAATATCGAAACCTTTTTCACTCCATTTATGAGTGACGAATATTCTATCAGCAAATGTATCTAAAATAAATCCTGTACTTTTTAACTCATTCATCAAGTTATTAATTTCATTTTGTCCTACTACATCAGCTGGTAGTCGGAATATTCCAAGCTTAGATCCGTGTGTAGGATAAATACCTCTTTTTGCAATCTCTGAAATCATTACCCATACTTTGTCTGAAAGCAACAAAGACATTAATAAAGTTAATGTGGGTTCGACTTATTAAAATGTATTTCGAAAATAAGGAATTGTTATAATCTTAAATAGAATTTTTCAAGGCTCTTTTGCATGTTTTATTTATAATTGACTAAAATTAATCAAAACTAGATTTAAAATTTGCTCTTGATGAGGATTTTTAAACCGAATAAATTATTATTTTAACTAATTTTTCATATATTAGAATCTGGAAACTATTTAATCAATGGTTTAATTACTAAAAAATTGTCTAGATATGATTTATCTAAATTTTAGAATAGATTCTAGATTCATAAATCCACTATTAATTTGTAAATTTAATCGGGACATTCCAGTCTTGAGTTTTTCAAATGTATCATTATACAAGATAAATAACAGATACAATACAACAAGTAACAAAGAAAAAAAATTCATGATATTTTAGTTGATAAGTAAGTAATTGTTGATAAAGAATTGAACTAGAGTCTTTTGTAACAATCTATTCCAATCATCGTCATGAAAGGGTATGAAATCTATATAATTTTCTTAATCACTAGGACAGGTTATTTCTCTTAGTTCAAGATAACGTTTTTCCATTGCAAGGGCATCTTTTTCCACATTTTGAAATTCAAAATCCTTTTTTGAATAATACGATCGGATATTTACTTTATTTCCTTTACCATCCATATCATATATTATACCTTTATCAACTACAACATTTTTTACTCGGTCTTTAGTCTTCTCTTTAATTTCTAAACCACGTTTAGTCTTGTCTTCCAAGATCCAGAAAGAAGCATCTTCATAGATAAAATAGAATTTACCTTTTTTTATCAAAGATAGTGTTGGTTGTGCCTTAGTATTAGAATCACTCATTTTAATATCATCATTTTTCAATTGGATTTCCAATCATATTGCCCCACTCGGTCCATGATCCATCATAATTTTTAACGGATGGATATCCTAAAAGGTATTTCAAGACAAACCAGCTATGAGATGAGCGTTCTCCAATTCTACAATAACATATTATGTGTTTATCTGGGGTTATTCCAAGATTGCCATACAAAGATTCCAATTCTTCTACAGTTTTAAAAGTACCATCTTCATTTATAGCTTGGATCCAAGGAATATTTTTTGCCCCTGGAATATGTCCACCTCTTTGGGCATGCTCCATAGGATATTCAGGGGGTGCCGTAATTTCACCGTGATATTCTTTCAGAGATCTAACATCTACTAAACCAACTCCAGGTTTGTTAAACGATCTCTTTACATCATCAAGATAAGCTCTTAAGCCTTCATCTGGCGCTGAGGCAACATAATTTGTAGGTGTGACTTGGGGTTCATCCTTAGTATATGGTCGGTTTTCACTTTCCCATTTCTTTCGACCACCATTCATAATTTTTATTTTTTTATGGCCAAAATATTTAAAAACCCAAAAAGCAAATGCAGCAAACCAATTATTGAAATCCCCATATAAAATTAATTCCGTTTCAGGTGTTACTCCTACACGAGACATCAGTTTTTCAAATTGTTCTTTATTAATTATATCTCTAGTATTTAAATCATTAATGTCTTTTTTCCACCATACCATATATGCACCCGGTATATGCCCCTCTTTGTAAGCATTTTCTACATCATAATCTACCTCTAAGATCTTGATTTTCGGATTATCAAGATTATTGAATATCCATTCAGTATCACATAAAACATCTTGGTTTGCATATTGTTTTATCATGTTATATATTAATTTGAGCTAGATAATATATTTACTATATCTTGTATTAGCGTATATTTTTTCCAATAATCAAAATTAAAAATTTTTTGATAGACTATAGATCTTGCATAATTAGAATAAACAGCTATATGATCTAGTTCTCTTCAATTTCTTGCCCTTTCTTTGCTTTCATACGAGTGGTTATCAAAAAAACCACTGCTTTTCAAATCATTCACAGGCTTGACAATACAAGAGTTTGATGATATTTTTGATAAAGAGATAACAAAAAGGTATGCCAAACACGAAATACAAAGATTATCAAAAAGAAAAAATAACAGAGAAATGGATGTAGGTGCTGGTAGACCTTTCAAACTGGATATAAAAAATAGATTTGTAATGCTTTTGGTTTACTATCGCCTGTACATCACTTACACTTTGACAGGGTTTCTCTTGGACCTTGATCAGAGTATCATCTGTAGAGATATACAAAAGATAGAAAGTTTGATAAGAGAATGTTTGCCAATTCCACAGAAATTATACAAAATAACCAAAAGACTACAAACTCTAGAGGAAGTTAAACAATATTTTCAAGGCTTTATTGCTTTTGTCGATTCAACAGAACAACAGATTCCAAGACCTGTTGATAAGAATAAAATAAAAGAAAGATTTTCTATTCAGGTAAAAAGAAAAGACATACTATAAAGATACAGATTATGGTTAACAACCAAGGTAATACCATTCATAAAACAAATTACAAAAAAGGAAGAAGACATGACTATAATGTCTACAAAAAGAATCATCCTGTAACTCTAGAAAAGGTCGTAAATGTATTTGACCTTGGGTATCTTGGAGTAGAAAAGGATTTTCCATAACAACTAACGTCCATACCAAATAGAAAAAAGAGAAATGTGGAACTATCACAAAAAGAAAAAGAATACAACGAAAGTCATTCTAGAAAAAGGATAATTATAGAGCATATCATCTGTAGTTTGAAAAATACAGGATATTAGCAGATGTATTTAGAAACAAATTGAGAAAATACAATACAATAGAATGTTAGACATAGTGGCAGGGTTGATAAACTATAAAATATTAAATCAACACAACTAGAAATCGATTTAGACCCAGAAGTAAAATCTAGGTTTCTCCTAATTATGCAAGATCACATGAATACAGATATTTTAATTTATGTAAAAAATACTTTTTATAGAGTTCAAAGACCGCATCAAAAATCGTAAATATAACACGTGTCAAATTTTATCTAATGGTAGAATCAATTTTATAAGGATTTAATCTTTTACGATATGATTTACAAATATATTTTATTTGCATTATGAAAATTAAATTATTTAAATGAGGAAATTTGTGATTTAACTAATTGAAACTAATTATTAGAACTCTTGCATAATTAGACATCTGTCAAAATTTTATAGATTCTCCATTATATTTTATAATATTTCTATTTTAATTTGCGGATAATGATTAAAACGTATCAACTTTTTAGAAGTTTTTGTAATGGTGTTAATTATGCGAGATCTATTATATTCCAAAGCAAAATTGTTAATAGAAAAGTCTTGTTTATTACAGGTAAATATTTATGATAATGTATTTACGAATATGATGTTATTTGTATACATTTTCATAAATCAAGGTTAGATTTTTGATATAAACAATAAAATACCCCAATATATCACTTTTCTATGTATTTGTAAAGTGGGGCCGATAGTTTAGTCTGGTAGAATACCTGCCTTGCATGCAAATTTGCAGAGGATACGTAGGTGGTCGTGGGTTCAA
>CAVXKW010000012.1:0-107172 GCA_963762475.1 uncultured Nitrososphaeraceae archaeon | reverse complement strand
TAGAATTCAGAAGAATGGTCTAGACTGTTTCTAATTATGTAAGAGATCTACATTTAAAAGATTGAAAGTTTGACAAGAAAATGCGTACCAATTTCAAAGATAATATACAACATTAAAAAGATGATGGAAATTCCAGAGGAAGTAGAGAAACATTTTTCAGACTTTCTGTTTCATAGATTTTACAGAACAACCAATACCCAGACCAACATATAATAAAAAATGTAAGGAGCATTATTCAGGCAAAAAGAAGAGATATAATGTAGACATAGTTGATGTTAATAATCGCGGCCATGTTCTTCATAAAGTAGGTTATAAAAAAGGGAAGAAGATATGACTATGAGGTTTACAAAGAGAATCATGCTGTCATTCCAAAAGAGGTTGTTAATGTATTTACCTCGGATACATTAGTGTAGAAAAGGATTTTCCGAAACAACATTTGTGTATACCAATCAGAAAGAAGAGAAATATGTAACTGTCACAAGAAGAGAGCGAGTACAACAAAAATCATTATAGAAAGAGAATAGTGATAGAACATATTATATGTAGACTAAAAAATATAGAATACTTGCAGATGTATTTAGGAACAAATTAAAAAAGTATAACAGAGTATCGAACATAGCGGCAGGCTTGATAAATTATAGAATAATGAATTATAACAAATAGAATAGAAGCAAGCACTAAATCCATAATAATGGTTTGAATAATTTCTAATTATACAAAATCTTGATCTCTCTTTTTTACAAGAGGGATTCTAAGAAGGTCAAAGAAACAAATGATTGATTGGTTCATTCCTATCTAAATATTTTAGTTATGCAACAAAGCAATAATTTACCATATTATATACAGAATAGATGAGTTAACTCCAAAGATAGGCCTATTTATATTGATGATAAAACTTGAAATTGAGCGAATATATGAAAATCCTAAAGGAAACGATAACAACCACATTTTTAGAATACTAGTAGATAGACTTTGGCCTCGAGGTTTAAGCAAAGACGAAGTAAAGGTTGATTTGTGGCAAAAAGATATTGCACCAAGTATCTCGTTAAGAAAATGGTTCTCACACGATGAAAAAAAATGGGGTGAATTTAAATTTCGCTTTTGAAAACTGGAAAACAGTGAATCTATCGATTAATCTTAGATAAAGTAAAGGAAGAGAGTCAATTACTTTATTGTATGGTACAAAAGGTGAAAAATTTAACAATGCAATAGCCCTTAAGGAATATTTGGAAAAGAAAATCAAATAATATCATTCGCGATGATTATTTTGAATTGTTTGTTGATAAAATAAATCTATTTTTTTGAATTGTGATATATCCAGATACAAGTCAATACCAAATAAAATTTTATTTATCATTTATAGGAATCGACAGAGTTTATAGTATCTTATTTGAAGTAAAAAGAAACTTAGGTATATGTTGCTATTTCAGTGAAACTCCAACGCGTGTTTTATAATGGGGTATCATATATTAAATGGTGGCAAGTTTAAATTACCAATATTATAGATATGATGACGATAAGTAACTCCTTAGCATCCACTAGAAAGACCTTTAAAGGCCTATTAAATAGATATAGTTAATCAAAGCATCTTTATGCTATAGACTTTTTTTAAATACTATATTATACATTATTTCGTAAAATCATTTTATGATAATTACAGGACAAAGAGCATACGTTACTAAAAAAGAATCAATGCCCCCCTTATAATAATTTCTTATAATCCTGTTCTTCCTCCTTGTTCCCCTATAAATAAATCAATATTTTGTTCTTCTGCACACACCAATATACCTAATCAATAGGTCTTACTGTTAATCAATTCTGTTTTAACGGAATGTTATTTCTTTTGCATTTTGGAAAGTTTTCAAACCAATTTCCTGCATCTTTTATAACATTATTATCAATGTTGTATTCAGTTTATGATTTATTTAATACATTTTTTTGTGATGGATAATCTGATTTGGGATATATAAAACAGTAATTGCAAATAGTTGATCCAAAAGATTTTACTAAAGATAGAATATATTTTGCAGCCTTGATGAATATTCAAAACTATCTATTGCTACTAGTATATTGGAGATTTTTCTATTTGCTAAATTTAACGGATTGTATGTTGACAAGGGATATCTTCGAATAAATGATGTTAAGGACAATAAAAATATTATATACCTTGGTCATCATTGTAATCAGTATTATTTTCTGCATTCATATGATATTCTTATTATTATTTCCATATGTACATCATCCACTACCACTAGCTTACCTATAGTATTGATACAATCCTTCCTCCAAATTTCATATTTGTAGCATTATAAGGTTTATCAATAATGCTTAAATATTTATTATAATGATAATATCTATATAAAAGGTCACAGAATAATAAACTATTTATTTCGACTTGACATTAAAATTACAATAACTGGAACAGATATACTATTAAAAAGGAAAGGATTTAGCAAAAGAAGTTGGCTATTGGTTAGCAAATACAACTAATTAATTGCTTTGTGTCGCATTGCAATCAATTGTATGCCTCGAACTTATGAGAGTGTACGAATAATATTACTATGGATGGAAATGAAAGCAAATGAATAATAATAATTTTGACAATAATAAAAATAATTCAATTCAGAAAAATAACTATTTGATTTGGATGTTAATATACATAGGTATCGGATTAGTTATTTCTTTTATTATACCATTTCCTATTTCACTTGGTGTTTTGTTTCTTGTATTTATCTTGCTTAATACATATAAAACAGATCTTGCTTTAAGGAAACAAGGTAGAGGAGGAATCAAAGGATTGTACAAGTCAATGTCATCATCATTTGATAACCGAAGTAGTGATTTTGGTACAAGAGGATTTGAATATAATCCAATTAAATTCTATTGTATGAACTGTGGATATGAACACAGAAACGATGTATGTCCTAAATGTGGCTCGAAAGCAGTAAAAGTTTGATAATATAAAAGACATTATTCTATATTTTATAAGTCCAATAATCGCATGTAGAAAATTAGTGCGAACGATTAAAAAATAATTCAATAGATAAAAAGGCTTAATTAATAACTTAACGGGTTAATGTAGGATATTTAGACCACCTCTATTAATAAATAATATCTAAATATCACATCGGTATGTCGTTAAAAATGCTTTGTAATTGCTTTGTTGCATGATTCCTCTTCTTCAAATACATTTAGATAGTATCTCAATAAAACTTGTGAATTGGTCCACCTACAATCAATCTCTAGTTAGACGAGGAGAAATATTATTAACTTTGACGTTATTGACAACTGGGATAACGAATTAGAAGAGAAGAATCAATGCAAAATAGGTGAGCCATTTCATATCCAAACACATTTCTTCTTCTCTTGGGCTATGCCTAGGCGTACTTTCATTTGCCATATCGACAAACATAAGGCATTATACAAGGTCATACTAAAGGAAAAGTACCATCTATCCACGATTACACTACAATAAACAAAAGAATAGAGGTTAGGCATTAAGATAAAAGATACAGAAGATAGTAAGGATTTAAAAGATGAATATATTATCATTGCAATAGATAGTATTGGCATTAAGGTTACCAATAGATGACAATGGATGAGAGAAAAATGGCATTTAAAAAATAATAATGGATATTTGAATACGTGTTACTGTAAATATAAAGACGAAGAAAATTCTATCAATAAAGGTTACTGATTAGCACGTTCACAATAGTAAAGCATTACCTGATTTGGTTTATGGAGTTATAAAATCTGATAGAAAAATAGCAGTTGGCAAACTCATTGCTGAAGATGATGCTTATGAAGGTAATGAGGTTTTCAAATTCTCGACAGACAATGGAATAATGCCTTGTATTAAAGTAAGGAAAAATGTTAGAATTAAATTGAAAAAGGGAAACATTCTTAGAAATCTAGCAGTATTGGCACAAAGAAATGATATGCAAAAGTGGAAGGATAGTGTTAGCTATGGAAATCGAGGGATTGTAGAAACGGTGGTTTCTTGTATAAATACAAGGTTTGGCGAATACGTATACTCGGTTAAACTAAAGAATATGGTACGAGATGATATTGAAAGCATCATAGTATAACAAAATGATATCAATTTAAACATAAGGAGCGGTGAAATCGGAAATTATTTGAATCATGCAACAAAGCACTTGAAGATCATAGTATCTTTATTAAATTTGAGCCAAACTATAGCATATTTTTTATCAAGGAAAAACTAAACGGATTTGATAGCATGCTATCATAGTATACCAATTAGCATAAGTATGCTAAATAATAAATCAAGATAATTATCATAAAACGCAAAAGCTATCTATATTCTTATATTTATCCATCTGTTCTTGATGCCCTCGCCGACCAAATCCAAATTGATTAATTTGTACAAAAAAGAAAATGATCCAAAGGTAAAGGAAAGACTCCTACTGATTATCAAAGTACGAGAAGATAAACAAATTCCTTTTCGCGTTGTAAAAGAATTACACAGAAGCAATCCCTGGGCTTCTGATTGGTTAAAAAGATATGATATAGAAGGCTTGGACGGACTAAAGGATAAAGCAAAAGCTGGCAGACCGTCCGAACTATCTGAAGAGACAAGTTATCAGATTAAGCAAGAACTAAAAGAAAGCAACAAAGGTTGGACCACAAAACAGGTAGAAGAGTTAATTGTAAAGAAAAGTGGAATAAAATATCATTATACTCACATTTATCGCATCCTTCGAAAATGGGGATTCAAACAGAAGGTTCCAAGAAAAATACATATAAACACAGTATCACCAGAGGAAAAATAATTTCAAAAAAAGACGGAACAGATATTTGTGGATATACAGCACGCAGCAGAGATGGATTTACCATAGTATCTACGGATGAATCATTCTTCTTTTACGATTCTCTTGTAAGGCGCGTTTGGATTGATGAAAATAAAAGACCGATTGTCAGAGTAACAGGTTCACATAAACATTCATGTATTTTTGGCGCCCTCTGTATTGAGAGTAAACAATTATTCAGACAGTATGACAATTAATGGCAATACATTCCTTGATTATCTAAAGAAAATTCACTCTAAATTTCCAAAATGCTATTTGTTTATGGTAGAGCATCACCTCATTATAAATCAAAGAAGGTACTAAAATATTTTGAAGAAAACAAGGATGCTTTGATACCTGTATATCTTCCAACGGCATCACCCGAATTTATGGTAATGGAGGAGATATGAAATATTGCAAAACGAGATCTACTTGTTCTACAATATTATCAATCATTTGCAGATTTTAAAAATAAGATATCAGGGTATTTCAGAACAAAAAGATTTAATCTTGATATGAGGAACTATTTGTTACGAAATACAATTTAGAAAACATATGCTAATTGGTAAAGAATTCAGTATCAAGTATACGAAGATTATAATAAATAATTTTATATTCATTATACCATAAGCTATATATCGCGATCCCATCTACTAGAAAAGATGAACTTATCAAAGGGTTTGATTTATTCTGGAAATAAATCCGAATATAAATTTCAAGTTCTGATCAAAATAATGCAGTTATTAAAAAAGATTTTAAACTGAAACTTTGTACTATTTTTTTAATATTTGTTGTAGTAGAATCCAAAAATTCTTCTTTTCTTGATATTCCGCATATTTATATTTGGTTATCGTCATATTATATTGTATTAATTAAAATATTTAGATAATTTACTAACATGACAACACTAGACAACAATATTAAATAAAATCCAAATAATGAAAATTATTGGAAAAATGCAGAAACAATATATAGTACAAAAACTATATAAAGATACTTGAAATCATTAAATAAAAAACAAATATCAGTTCTATCAGTATTAGCTGTTGTTACAGCAGTATTATTTGCAGGACCAATAGCATTAGGTTCTGATTCTCATCAAGCATTAGCCCACGGCTTTGGCGGCGGCTTTGGTCACGGCGGCTTTGGTCACGGCTTCGGCTGGGGCGGCGGCTGGGGCGGCGGCTGGGGCGGCGGCTGGGGCGGCGGCTGGGGCGGCGGCTGGGGCGGCGGCTGCGGCTGTTAGATAGCCAATAAACCAAAAAAATAATTAGTAATAACTAATATTTTTAAATTTTTTTATCTATAACAAGAAAAATGTTTTTACATACCATTATAATAGAATTTAATCAAAAAAAATATTCTTGATAACATTTTCAGATGTCAAATACTAAAATTAGATAGGTTGTAGTCATTTTTATCCTATTGTAATATCTGTTCATAATAAAAATAACATATCAACATAAAGATTTCAAAGGTATCACACTATTTGGTGTCCTCACAAATGGATGGCATGATTCAACTAAGTGCCTATCCTAAAATTATCTTTCTATAGATTATCATACAACAAGATAACTGTACCAATCCCAATTAATTCTCTACCTTCTTCTCACACATGGCAAACATTTTTCTAAACCTGTTGTGCCATGAATTTGTTTGCTCTACAACCAACCTTTTTGCAGAATATTTTTTACGATTTGGACAATGTTATGTTATAGTCTTGATCTCTTTCCCTTCCTCTTACACTTATTTTTCTCTTTGGAGGAATATGTAGTACATATCCTCGTTTGATTAATTCTTGTTCTTGAGGTTCGGAACTATATGCCTTATCAAAACATAGAAAGTTTTCTTCTTCATGTTTTAGTTTTATGTGATGGCGATCGTTTGATAACTACATTATCGGCCATTATATGTTACTAATTTGAGAACATGCGTACTTGCTGAAGAAATAACTACAGATAGAGGGATTCCTTTTTCATCGGTTAAAATATGTCTTTTTATTTTGTACAGTTTACTCCTATCAGTAGGATAATTTCCAGTCATCATCCCTAAAGAAGACTTTATAGATATACTATCGATAGATTGCCATGTCCAGTTGATACCATGTAGTTCTTATAGATTTTCAATATTCTGATCCATCCTTTTTGAATATATCAGGCTATTCCATTTCTGAAATCTACGATGACCGGTAGAACCCCATCCATATTCTTTGGATAGCATCTTCTACTAGTATTCTGTTCAAAGAATATAAACACACCATCCAGTAATCTTTTAAATAGTATAACTGATGCCCAATCGTATTACAGGGTTTATTGAATAGTAAAACATCAATATTTATTTGATTCTACTAACGATAATTTTATTTTTAGATATAATAAGTGTGGCAGATACATTTCTTCGATGTTAACAACAAGATTTATTTCTACCAATTTTTTAGATAGGTTCCTTATTGTTTTTAATTATGTGAGGCTTGGTCATAATTCAATTTATTTTCATATATTCCATATAGCTTAAAGATAACCATTGAGATATAATTATGATTAAAACGGTCTCAAAGATTAACTATTGAAAGATTAAAGGAATCCATACTTTTTAACATTCTGTATCTGATAGGTTGTATACAATGGCCTACTGCATCACCAAATAAACGTGGTAGACCGTATGTATATTCTCCGACAACAGTAATTCTAAGATGTTTTATAGTAAGAATATGGTTTCGCCTTGATTCCAATAATGCATTGCATATTTTTCTTAGCATGGACTGCTGCTGTCAGTACAACCATAAACTAGCAATATCTCGTGGTCTTGTAACAATACCAGCCAGAGTTACGTTTGATAGGCGATTGAAGACTATTTCTACAGATATTAAACAAAGGATATCGACAATGGGATATCTGTTTGTAGCAGAAGGATTAGTAGATCTTTCTATAACAGCAAAATAGACAGTACTCTTTTAAAAGCAAAAGGTCCTGTATGGCATAAATCGTCCATGAAAAAAGGAGAAGTACCATGTTCTGGCATCGATACAGATGCTAGGTGGGGCTATAGTCATACAAAGGGATGGGTTTTTGGATATAATCTACATCTTACATCTACAACAGGCGATCTTGTAGTACCTCTAACAGCAGCCGATGTAACTACTACTAATATACAGGATAACCAGATGTACATTCCTTTGGTATCTTCAACATCCGTATTCTCTTTACCCTTGACATATTATATGATAGCAAATCCAGGTTATGATGATAAGAACCTATACAAGTATAACAAGAAGGTATTGGAATGGATCTAGTTTGCCATGTTGAACGATATGAAAGTACTTCCAAAAAGAGGCTTGATCTGGTTTGTTTTTATCAATCGGTATTAGGACATACTATTTATAGTCAGAGAAGAATATCGGTAGAGCCATTGATAGAACATATAAAATCAGTCTTTATAATAGACCCATTACCAGCACAAGGATTTCATAAGGTATCCACAATTGTACTCATCGATATTACTTTGTCAACTAATGGTATATTATAATTGTAAAACTGAGAAAATAAATCCAAAATCAATAAAGTATATGCTTGGGACGGGCTGATGAAATGGAATTGTGGATAAAGATGTGATTTTGAATTATGACCATGCCTCAGTTATATAGGATATGAGTTATCAAATTTTCTTTTCTCATTGCTAAATATGGTTCACAATGATTCATATTCTTCTTTTTTATACCATTCTCTGGCTATTGCCCGCACCTGTAGTATCGCTTTATTCAAATTGGTTTGCTTGATCGCTTCATCCATTGCCATACCTTCAGATAGGATTCCTCGTACATCAGAATACCCCATATATTGAAATTCTATGTTTGACAGTAAAATTGTGTGTTCCCAACATGGAAATGATCCGTTACTATAAACACTACCACTTGTTACCAAGGTTAGAGCTTTTTTTCCAACATTAGATATAATCCTGTGGTCATCAATTGCCTTCCCAAACATAACTGTCTTTTGCATTACAGAATCAAACCACGCCTTTACAATAGATGGGATCGAGCAATTATACATCGGAAACGCAATTACTACAATATCTGTTGATTTCAATTGAGCAGTCATTCTATCCATTTTGGACAAAAGTTTCTCTTCATATGGTAACAATATTTGTCCTCCAATATTTCTTCTGATATAAGACAACAGGTTATCGCCAAATAACATATCTGGTATATCGTTTAAAAGATTTAGTTCTTGAATATCAAAACCACTGATTTCCTCCATGGAGGCGCCAATAATTTCATAGTATTAGATTGTTCATTTCTAGGGATGTATTTTACAATTAGAGTTTTCATATTAATGTAAGTAGTACGTTTACAAAATATTTATCCTTGGTGGTAGTATCACTCCAGTGATCAGACATCTTTATTACTAATCTAAATGCAATAATGCAATGAATAACGGCAAATGGAGAGAATGATACTTGATAAGATTGATCTTAATATTCTCCCCACTTTAGCTATTGATTGTAGAACTTCTTATAGCAACATAGGTTCGCTAATTGGCTTAACTTCAAAGAGTGTAAAGGCAAGAGTCAAGAATATGGTTAGGAGTGGAGTCATAGAAAAATTTATAGTGAGAGTTAATCCTGCGGCTTTTGGTTATAGAACAGCTCATGTATTGATAAGCAATAATAATAGAATAACTAAAGATGAGGTAATACAACGTGTCAAGCAATTTTGGGCGCTTACATATCATGTACATAATATGGGAAAACTTCTGGGGCAGCCATCATCATCAATAAATTAATGGATGACAATTTAATCAAATCACTAAATGATTGTCCAAAACCTGCCGTTGTTAGCAAAATCGGGGTTAGTGAACTATCCATATCCACTAATCTAAGCGAAACGGATTTGAGAATAATAAAATGTTTGCTGCAATCAGGAGCTAGAATGGAAATATCTGAAATTGCGAAAGAACTGGGTATTTCCGAAAAGGCTATAACAAGACGTCTCGACAGGATTAAGAAAGGGCGCCTATTAGATTTCTCTCTTCAATGTAATCCATCAGCCATGATAGAATATATTCAATTTTCCATGCCAATAGTTGTTGCAAAGTCCTATTATCGCAATATAATTGAGCGTATGTACTCAGGATTCAAGAAAATATTTTATACGTTTCCAGCGTAATCGATCCTAATTATTGGTAGATATATGTACTTTTTAGTGAAAATGTATTCTCAGTTGATTCAATACTAGCCAAAGTTGACTCCTTTGAAGGGGGTCAAAAGTGCAGATGTATACATACAGATAAAATGGCAATATTATGATGATTGGATAATTAGGGAAATTGATGAAAAATTATTACCATGAACTCTTACATAAATCAATTAATAAGTTTGAATTTGGATGATCGACCGTCATTTACGGTATCAATTTGAATGATTAATTGAGGCGATTACATGATAAATATGATCAAGTATTAGAATTTAAAGGTGATCCAGTTGAAAGAAATATTAGATGTACTCTTGTTTGGTATTGTTTAGATTCCACTTGGATCACCTTTTAATTTTTATATATAAGTATCAAACTAGAAATATTTGTTTTATACCGACTTTATCTGATCTACCCGTTTTATGAATTACAAAAACCGTTCTATTGCCTTTGGAATCAATATCAAGTTACCAGGGTGTCATAAACATTATATATCTTAAATCAGGTTTTACTTTTTATAATGATATCTACTACAGTAAAGATCAGGACATCGTCATATATTATTACCAATTAATTTTACTTCATAGATATAAATCAAAATATAATGAAGGTTATGCTATACATTAATTCAATATTCTTTTTTTCTAATGGTATAGGTCCAGATGGTTTCCAAAGACTAAGTTTGATTATTCATACATGATGGAATAATTTAGGAAAATGTTTAACATTAATTTTGTTTATATTATCTCCAACGCATATATCCACGGTAACAAATCTAGGCAGGATATATAACGACCATATTAAAAAAATAATACATCGTGATCATTTTTCGGATTCTTGACTCTTGGTTACCATATAACGATTATCTTTTTAATCACACTATCGATCATCTTTATTAATCCATGTTTATGGACTTGATTCTACCCCTCTCTACATATATCATTTTGACAAAAAAATAAAAAATACCTCAAGTTATGTAAAAAATAAAAAATAAATAAATCAAAAGAATTAAAATTATAGAGGTTAGAGAATTACACTAAAATAATCGATGTTTACAAGGGGTTTAATAACTATAATATTTATAAAAATCTATGTCAACAAATCAACAAGATATAGAATGTTTACATATTAATGATATTGATGTAGAAAAAAGAGGCAATACAAAAGGTTGTGAAGAATGTGAAAAAATTGGTTCAGACTGGGTGCACTTACGTCTTTGCTTAACCTGTGGGCATGTTGGATGCTGCGATTCATCCCAAAATAAACACGGAACAAAGCATTATCATCATACTAAACATCCAATAATAAAGTCATATGAACCAGGAGAAAATTGGAAATGGTGCTATATTGATAAGATAATGATAGAATAAAACAATAGCACAATTGGTATTAAAATAGTAAAATTGACAAAATAATAGTGTATACGAATTGAACGTGCGGATAAATAAGAAAAGAACAAAAACTAAACTAATAATCCACACCGTCTAATGATGCTTTTATATGATGTTAATCAAAAATATTTGAAAATTTACATGGGAACATCCGATTTACGAACTAGATTTAGATACTGTAATTCCAAAAACAAATCTTTTCGGTGGAAATTGAAATGCAACTAAAGTCTCAATAAAAGACAAGAGTAATAATCACAACATTAATTATGAAACGTAAAGAAATTTTTTCAATTTATACCCCAAAAGAAAAATATACTAATAGACGAGCAAAATATATATATCATTATTTATTGGCAAATTATAGATAATACTCTGTTTCTATTTAGAAGATACTTTATATCATTATCAAGCGCAAAGGTTACGAAATTAGTTTACCCTTATCCACTTATTCTACTGAAAGTAAAATATAACATATCAAAGATTGAATAGAATATAGATTATGCGGTTTACCATGGCAACAAATTAGTCTCCATGTAAGGATGTCCCTAAAAAATTTTTATAATACGGTGATGTTTTGTTGAACCGAACATATACTTTTGATGCAGTTAGCGTTAAACCTTGTACTTTTCCAATTCATCAAGATTAACTTTTAATGAAACTTCTGCGCCATTATATCCATCAACCTGGTCTTTTGGTAAGTTATATTCTCTATGAGCCCCTTGTGATAAAATTACTATCTTTTCATCATCAACCGCATCTACATTTCCTACATCTTGACCGTCTTTCGACCTTACGTTTTTATGTACAATACTTTCCCAATTAATAACAGAATCAGTCATTTTTGATTCAACCATTTAATAATCATATTATTATATAAATATTTAATATAGAGTGGTACCCAAAAAAGAATCTAATTCCAACACCTGTTAATAATTTAAATATTAAAATAAAATCAATGGTTTATGGGTTTTGATTTATTTTTATTTTTTCATCACATAATATTGCCTAATTAGCGCCAAAAGATAAACTTCATAAAATGAAACATATCTTATCACAAGTCGCAAATCTTGATGTAAATATTATAAACTCTAATTGATACTTTATAATTTTTACATGTATAAATTATGGAATATATTGTTAACAATCTTTTAATCTTTCATGTATCCTACATGTTGCTTTAATCTGCTTTGTTGCATAAATCAATTATTCGTATTTTTTAGTTGTATTAGATTTAATATAAATGACAAATAATCTTGTATTCGTCATATAGTTATAGAAATTAGATTATCAGATAACGACTTTCATAGTTATGCAACAAAGCAGCTTTAATCCGGTTCGAATAAAAATATAATATGTAAATGAAATATAATTAATAAAGCAAAATCACTAAATATCATCTTTAAATATCCAGTTTAAAAGCTCTCTCTACTTCTACAAATCGTTCTAACTTTTTTTGATAACCGCTTATTCATTCACGGCATATCTTTTTGTTATCGTTTTGGGTAATTACAATTAAATTCCACCGTCAAATCAGTGAATGATTAAGACCATGACATCTTTAAATAAATATTATTTCAATGAAATGACAAGTTATTAATACACTAGAACTTATCTGACATTTATTCCAACAACACACGAGATGTGTCATTTATAAAATGTAAAAATTTACAAAATTAATCTGACAGCCTTGTACAATATAGAAAGAGAAAAGATCTTTATGGATACAGCCTGCTTAAATAGTAAAGATACTCAAATTGAACTTAATCTGGTTTTTACTATGACAAATAATGAGGTAATAATTTGACAACAAATAATTCATTAGATGTGTTATCTGCTGAAAAAGTTATTTGCACTTGCACAGAAGATATCTATATCATAAAATTAAATGAATCATTATGAATGAAAATAATAATTCACATAATCATTATTATAAGGGTTCACAAATGTATAAAAATCTACATATTTCATTAAAACGCTCAAATAAATCTATAATTACACATAATTAAATACATCAATAAAATAAGATGTATCTGTCAAATACGTACAGATAATCTGCTACGATCAAATCTTGCTGAAAAAAATCTCATGGCCGTACATGAAATGACCATTTCGAAAACATTGATTTATGTCATCCTCTTGCCTTGCAGATGAAATATACACAAATCTGATAGAAAATGAAAAAGGTGACTAATATTAAATACAAAATAATATGTTTAAAGGATTGAAAATAAATAAAATTTTTTTTTATAGGATACCCTGATGTATTTTTGAAGTTAGTTAGAAGTTATTTTGAAAGATTTGAATGTATAAATTACTCTAGTGAAAATCATATATTTTTCTCTGTTAGTAACTTTATTTATTCACTGTATATTACAAGGATAACGTATTTGTTTTTAACATCTATATTATTTGTCATATATTTTATCGGAGCATTCAAACAATTTATTCTTATGTCCATTGTACTGTAATTTGGCATGAAAGAAACTTTTCCTTATGTTGTATAATTCTATATATCCGCCCGTATGGCAAATGATAGCATGCGGGCACATCACTTAATAGAAGATATATAATAAACGCAAGGATTTAAAAGATGTTCTAAAAAGATTGAATACAACCGATAAATGTGGGATATATTCAATAGGAGAGCGATCCTCTATATTCAATAGTGATTAATATGGAAAAGTATTCAACAATTTAAATAAGCTATTATTTTATTTATCAATAAAACACAGATGTGATTTAAATGCCCAAAGGAGAAGTGTGTTCAATTGTATCTCCTTTGGGTAAAATAAGGCCTGGATTATAATAGTGATGTTCATGCCGTTGTTGAACCGCCATATTGTTTTACGATTTGGGCATTAATACCATATCTGTTTATCTAGATAAACAGAATCTATATATAATCTATAATTATATTTCAAAAGAGATAAAAACCCGGAAGATAATTTCGCTATTTCAATCCTCTTTATTACAATACAAAATGGTTACTATCAAATATAGATAGTAATTCAGCTAAAAAATATTTTCCCAATTCAGTATATCCAATATCAAATACATCTACAACCTATTTAGAAGTTGTTATGAAATAATTCTCTTTACAAATATTATAATTATGCCATATGTCTTTCTTATAGTCTAGTTTATGAATTATGATATCACTACCGATAATCATAATCTATGTTTATATCCATGTATTTTCTTCTTGCCCAGATAATACATCTCTTCTATTTTTATTAACAAGTATTGAAATCTTGCACGGTACAATCAACAATAGCAATTAAGCTAAAAATATCATCAACTTCTTTTTTAAAGTCTTCAGCCTTTTTGTTTTATTGTATAATTTCTGTGGATTGATATTATTTTCGGCTCTGTTAACAGCTGTGTAAAAGATACACTATATCTTATTGTAAAATAGTTGTGTTTGTTTTGATACTGTAATACCTTTAGATTATTATTCTCACTATGGCAAATAATCAGTAGTGGACAAATATATATAATAAAAATCATGGCAAAGCGATCACAAATATTTTACAGAAGGGTGTACCTTTATGTTTACACAGCTGTTAACTTAAGGAAAAACCTTTAGCTTTAAAACAACCATATATTATATGATATCAAGAAAGAAAACAGCTTCACAAATTATAGGTTATGGATTATACTTGTACTTTCTTGGATTGTCATTTAGAAATACTGCTAAAGCATTATCATTTTTAAAAATAGTAAAAATAAGTCACGTGTCTATCTGGAAGGGGATTCAAAAATACAAACCAAAAAATTTTCTAACAATCAATAATTAAAGAATATATAATTGATGAAACAGCGCTAAAAGTCTGCTCTGAAATAATATGGCTTTGGGGTGTTATTGAACCAAAGCATAAAGAAATTCTTTATTTTCAATTCCAAAGAACAAAATATGTTTGTTTTTACGGAGCGATTTCTGTCTCAGATAGTAAACAAGTACGGATTACATTCTGTTTCGTCAGATGGCAGTACATGGTACCCACAAGCATGCAAATTCTTGGAGATACATCATCATCTTCACTCCTCTTTCGAAAAGAGCGTAATTGAAAGAACAATGCATTATAAAAGATAGAGTAGAATTGTTTGATGATTATTTTCCTTGTAAAAATAACAAGTGTAAATTAGATCATGTAAAACAATGGCTTCATCTGTATATTGATCAACATAATCAAGAAATAATATCTTAAGTTAACAGCTGTGTAAAGAATATTGTATATACATTTGTAAACTAATACCACATGTTTTGAGCAACAAAATTGTTATCATATTTTTTGATTCGTATCCAATATTATAAAAATTAACAAATCTAAACGAGCACAATCAGTTTACATTAATGAATATCCATGTATTTACATAACTGTTAACAGAGCCCTGGCTCCAGATAACATATGATAAAAGCATTGTTTATTCTATACAACCTTGGATGGCAACCAGATGGCAGGTAGCACTAGGTAAGTTCAAGATCGCTATTGCAAACCTAATAGCAGTATCAGACCAACCACACCCAACCTCCACTTGAAATCCCGATATCTAATTACTCTACAGTCAAGGGATACAGAATTATACCCATACTCAGATTTATAAAATCTGTTGGAGTATGCGGTGTTTGTAATTTTGCAAGATAACCCCAGGCCAAACATATGTCATTATTCGCAAAGAAATTGTATGCTAAATCTTGAAACCACAAGCTGTGCCTTACTTCCACCTCCATATTCTTATTTTTAAAGCCGATATAGATTACTTATGGTATTAGACGTAGAAATCTCAGACATGTTAAGTATAGCACAAACAGTAGGCATTATAGGTACACTGCTCATAACGCTTTTTCTCTCTAGGAGAGAAGTAAAAGATCTGTCGATAGACATAGAAACAAAAGTCCTCAGTGATTTGGACGAAAAAATGCATAGGCTAGAGGAACATTTACTAGAACGTCCAGAGTTAGCAAGAGTAATTAATAATGTACGACCGCTGTCGCCTGAGGATGTGTACGCATTTGATGTTCTCAATGTATTCTCTCATGCCTATGACATGCGTGAAAGAAAAGTACTTAATGATAACGAATGGTATGGCTGGATGGAATGGATGCGCAACTGCTTTAGATTAGGAACGATAAAAGAGCATTGGAACCGAATACAAGAAAACCACTGGTATGATCCCACTTTTGAAGATTTCATAAACAAGCAAGTAATCGCATATGTTGAAAGAGAAATTAGATAGAAGTATCAATTTCCTGATTCTTTTATTTTTGTCATTGGTCACATCAGAGTATACTTTCACTTACCTTACAGGCAAACCGGTGGAATAACGCAAGGTCATGCTAAAGGAAAAGTACCTTATATTCCCAATTATACTACAATAAACAGAAGAATAAACATATTAGACATAAAGATAAAAAATGCAGCAGATAGCAAAGAATTTGAAGATGAATATATTGTCATCTGAATGACGGTATCGGTCCCAATGCATTATCTCGTTTTGATAGCGATGTGTTGGCTCAACCAGGTATTGCAGATCTGATCATTCTAGAAGGTATTAACTACATTGCACCTTTTCATGGCATAACACAAGTAAGTGTCACCGCAGTGGATGTTACAACCGGTATTCATCAACTAATCGAACGTGCACATGAACATGGAATCAGTGTTTGTGGGTACATTGTTGCCGTTCGAAGGAGCAGCGTAATATACTTTACAAAGTGAACAAAAGCGCCAGCAAGTGAATCACTGGATCCGCACAAGTTGTGCATGTGACGGCGTGATCGATTTTGACAAAGTCATGCGAGATCCCAATCATCCTACAAGGTTATTGCCGCCCTATGCCAATCCAGATTACATATATCCAAACGATGATGGTTATAAGAAAATGGGTAACTTTATTCAGTTATCTTTGTTCTCTTTGCATAATAACTGAGTCAAAATTCACAATCAAACTGTCATAGAATGATCTTTAAATGTAAATGATATTAATACATAATTTCATATTTGCAAATTTACATAAAATCTAACAATTAATTTAATTTAGTATATTTAAAATGGATTCAAATTGTAGTTATTCCCATCAAACCCGTATCAAATTTGTATGTATTTATAGTTTAAATTGTATATTATTAGTATATTTATAACTAATCTCGTTACGTCTCAAATTAAATAAATCCTTTTGAAAATTTCTGCTTTGGGAAGATCAAAAGAAACTAATTTTAGATACAACGTTATGTTCAAATGGTGCAAAAATTTGTATCTACATAATCTATAAATATATCATAATGGCTTATATTATTGCAATATTCTCTTCAAGAATATATTTATAGAAACAAGTTATATCTTATTTGATTTAGATTTTGCCGCCTTATGCCAAAAATGAATCCAATAGTATAGAAAAAACTGAGATGGCATATGGAATGGAAAATACGATAAAAATGACAGTATATGGTTTGTCCCTTGTTAGAGATAAGGCAGATATTTGTTTTGATTATAAAGGCTCAGCAATAATTTTAGGAACAGAGCAGGTTTGGAAATCTTATAAAAATCTGAAAGATAGGGGAATAAAAGTAAGGTTTATCACAGATATTAGAAAAGACAATATCAATAACTGTAATATAATATCTGAAATAGGTGAAATCAGACACTTGGATGGATTTAATGGCAACTTTGGAATACTGGATGAAACAGATTATTATGCACCTTCAATTTCTCAAGAATATGATCCTGCAATTCCAATGATGTTACATATTTTTATAAAAGATATTGTAACTCAACACCAGTATCTTTTTAACATATTATGGAATAAAGCAATTCCAGCAGAAGACAAAATTAAAGAAATTAAAAAAGGAATAAAACCGGAAAAGATTGAATCTATAACTGACACCTCGGAAATAGAAACTAGATATATTCATCTGTTGAAATCCGCTACTAATGAAATATTATTGATATTTCCTACCGTGAATTCCATGCGACGTCAATTCTATATTGGAGTATTCGAAATATTAAAAAAAAATATAGACAAACATAATAATTTAAAAATTAGAATTCTTTTTCCTTCTCCTACATCCATATTATCATCATCATCATCATCATCAAACGAAACATCAAAAGAAAAAACATATCAAGAATATGATTATGGATTAGATAATATTAGTACATATAAAAATAATGTTTCCATTCATAATATAGAACCATCACTATCAACTAAATTAACTATACTTGTAATAGATAGAAAAGAATCTTTGGTTATAGAGGTAAAAAATGATTTAAAAGAAAAATTTGTAGAGTCAATTGGATTTGGAACATATTCTAATAGTACTGCAACAGTTATTTCCTATGTTTCATTATTTGAAAGTTTTTGGTCTTATTCTGATATTGTAGAAAGATTAAAAAGATCAGAAGAATTACAAAAGGATTTTGTTCAAATAGCAGCTCATGAACTTAGAAATCCAATACAACCGATATTGGGACTATCCAGCTTTTTAATGTGGAATAAACCAAAGGATGAAAAT
This sequence comes from uncultured Nitrososphaeraceae archaeon, assembly GCA_963762475.1. Classification (GTDB taxonomy): domain Archaea; phylum Thermoproteota; class Nitrososphaeria; order Nitrososphaerales; family Nitrososphaeraceae; genus Nitrosocosmicus. The sequence continues at coordinate 88,272 of CAVXKW010000012.1, read as the reverse complement.
GACTTTCAAAATATAGCAAAAATTATTAATAGAAATGCCAAAAAACTAATTCAATTAACAAATGATATCTTGGATGTTACAAAAATTGAAACTAATAATTTAGTTCTAAATAAAGAGTTATTTAGTTTGATGGATCTCATGTCAGACATAATTCAAGACTATGATGATCAATTAAAGGATGAAAATGTAAAATTAATTTGTAATTTTCTTGATTGCAATAAAACTTTCAGTATAAAAGACATTTTAATAAAAGATAACAATATTAATGAAATTAAAAGCAAGTCTGATATATCCATTTATGCAGATAAAACCAGAATAAGCCAAGTAATTTCTAATTTGCTAAGTAATGCAATAAAGTTTACAAATGAAGGGACAATAGAAATAATATTTGAAAAAAAAGAGGATTATGAAAATAAAGCATTAATCAATATTAAGGATACTGGCCAGGGAATAGATCAATCTATAATCCCAAAGTTATTTTCCAAATTTACTACTAAATCGAAAGGAGGAACCGGCTTGGGATTATTTATATCAAAAAGCATTATTGAATCTCATGGTGGAAAGATACATGCTTATAATAATAAAGATGGGAAGGGTGCCACATTTGGTTTTAGCTTACCACTTGTATAACTATGAAATAATCTCGACTAATATTTATTATAATATTTGTCATTTAACAGATTGTTTATTGTTTATTGTTTTAAATAATTTTTGCATAGTTTATTGATTAGATTTTGCATAATTAGAAACAATCCAAATTGTTCTTTTGAATTCTTTGAATTTCTAATTCTGTTGATTTAATATTTTGTAGTTTATCAAGCCTGTAACGATGTCTGACACCTTGTTATATTTTCTCAATTTATTTCTGAAATTCATTCATTACCCTATACTTTTTTAATCTGCTGATAGTATGTTCCACTATTATTCTTTTTTTGGAATGAATTTTGTTATATTCTTTTTCATCATCTGGTAAAAATCCGTTTCTTTTCTTTTTATATGGTAGTGCAGATAGTTGTTCTGAGAAATCCGTTTCTATGCCCAAATACCCTAGATCAACTACATTAACAACCTCTTTGGGAATTACAGTAGGATAATTCTTTTTATAGACATCATAGTCATGTTTTCATCCTGTCTTATGTACAACTTATGAAGATGTAACCACGATTGTTAACCGTAATCTGATTCTTTACTTTAGTCTTTTCTTCTTACCGGAGTAGAATATCTTTTTTCTTTCTTTATTTATAGGTCTTGGTATCTGCTGCTCTGTACAATCTGTAAAATCAAGAAAGCCTGAAAAATATCGTTCTACTTCCTCTAGAGTTTTTAGCCTTTTGGTTATTTGATATGTCTTTTGTGGGATAGGTATGTATTGCCTTATCAATCCTTCAATCTTTTGAATATCTACAAATATTGCTCTGATCCAGATCAAATAAAAAACCAGATAACGTGTAAGTAATGTAAAGGCGATAGTATACTAAAATCATTACAAATCTATCCTTTAAATCCAGATTGAAGTGCCTTCCAGCACCAGCTTTTCTTTTTCTATTTTCTTTTCTTTTGTTTGATAAACGTTTTAATTCATATTTTTCATATCTTTTTGTTATTTCATTATCATAAATGTCATTAAACTGTTGTACTGTAAGGCCAGTGAATGATTTGAAAAGCAGTGGTTTTTGGGATAACCTCTCGTATGAAATCAAAGAAAGAACAAATTGGTGGATAAACTAATGGTCATAAAGCTGTTTGGAAGTAATTATGCAAGAGATCTATAATATACATTTAACTATTCTCGACCAAATTTATCCAGGGTTTATGAAAACATTTGTTATTGTAATTGCTTTGTTGCATGATTCGAAAATCATTTAAGATTATAACTTATCCGTAACAATTACAATGGAATTTTTACTGTTTTCGTTTTTATTATATCAATAAAACGTTAGTAAAAAACGAAAAAAATAATCATGCAACAAAGCAATTACAATAAATACACAGATCTAAATATGAAATCTAAATCTGATTCCATAATTACAAAATTACCCGTTTTAATAGATAATATCATAATCAAGGTGAAGAATGTAGTAATTCTGCATTAAGTGATCCGACTTCTTTGGATGCCATCCAAAAATAAAATAAACCACATATCAAGAAATAATTTTTTATTTGAGAATTTTTAATATAGCAAAGTTTTGATGATATTTTTATATATTTTTAGTATCTAAAATAATATACAACATTTCTCATCAGATATAACTATATTATGGATTTTGACTATGTTGTAACTAATATAACAATATATTATAGTACAACTCGCCAATTGAAAGTAATAAATTCCATTAAATTTTATTCAATTTTTAAAGGAATTTAATATTTATTTTTCCAATTCATTTATTCTTTTAATAATATAATCCATTTTTGAGTATTCTGGAACTTTATCTAATAACTGTTTTATTTTTTTAAGATAAACAAGTTCTTCTTCATTATTTTGTTTCAAATTACAAATGCTAGCTAAATTAAAATAATCCAAAGCTACTTGAAACATATCTTTTGATTCTTCGTCTATTGTTAATGCCAACTTTGCATAATCAAGAGCTTTATCCAAGTCACCTTTGTCCTGATATATCTGTCCAATGTTGTTATATGTAACAGCCATTCTAATCTTATCATCTAGTTCAGCATGGATTTCAAGAGCTTTTTTTGCATAGTCAAGAGCTTGATCCAAGTCTCCCTTAGATAGCATAATAGTACCAATATTGTTAAATTCTATAGCCATTCCTATTTTATTATTTAATTCTGTATGGATTTCAAGAGCTTTTTTTGCATAGTCAAGAGCTTTATCCAAGTCCCCTTTTTCTTTTAGTATCTGTCCAATGTTGTTATAATCTATAGCAATATTAACCAAATCATTTAATTCTTCATTTTTTTTAAGAGAAAGGAGGGCTAAATTCATGTCTTCATCAAGATTACTTTTATCTCGAATAATCAATTCTCTACTGTCTGATTTATCTTCTGTAGTAGCCATTTGATCATTTCATAGTTAATTGTATTTATCTATTCAGCTATTGAAGACATCAGATCTCGTATAATTAGAAACAATCTAGACTGTTTCTTCTGAATTCTATATGAATTTCTAGTTCTGTCGATCTAATATTCTATAGTTTACCAGACCTACAACTATATCTGATATTCTATTGTACTTTCTTAGCCTATTTCTGAATATGTCGCTCATCATCCTATACTTTTTTAATCTGCCGATAGTATGTTCAATTATTATTCTCTTTCTAGAATGATTTTTGTTGTATTCTTTTTCTTCTTGCGACAACTCTTGATTTCTTTGCTTTCTATTTGGTATGGAAGATAGTTGTTCTAAGAAATCAGTTTCTACGCCTAAATATCCAAGGTCAAATACATTAACAACCTTTTTATGAGTAATAGGATGATTCTCTTTATAGATATTATAGTCATGTCTGCGTCCTTTCTTATATCTTAATTTATGAAGGATAAAACCACGGTTGTTAACCATAAGCTGTGTCTTTACAGTATGTCTTTTCTTCTTGCCTGAATAGTACGCCTTGCGTTTTCTCTTATCAACAGTTCTTGGTATCTGCCGTTATGTACAATCGATAAAAGCAATAAAGCATGGAAAATATTTCTCTACTTCTTCTGGTGTTTTTAGCCTTTTGGTTATTTGTTATGTCTTCTGCAGAACTGGTACGCATTTTCTTATCAAACTTTCAATCTTTTGGATATCTCTGTAGATGTTGCTTTGATCTAAATCAAAGAGAAAGCCTGCTAATGTGTATGTGATGTATAAGCGGTAGTAAATCAAAAGCATTAGAAATCTATTTTTACATCTAGTTTGAATGGTCTTCCAACAGCACCTGTACTTCTTTCTCTGTTGTTTTTTCTTTTGGATAAACGTTGTATCTCATATTTAGTATATCTTTTTTCTATTTCTTTATTGTAAATGTTATCAAATTCTTATACTGTCAAACCAGTGAACGATTTGAAAAGTAGTGGTTTTCTAGATAACTTCTCGTATGAAAGCAAAGAGATAACAGAGTAATGATGAACTATGGATCATAAAGCTGTTTGGACGCAATTATGCAAGATCTAATGTCTTAAGTTAACAGTTATGTAAAATGGTAGATACTATCCTTGTGTAAACTGATTATGCTTTTTTAGCAATCACAATGCATATAGCTTACGCCATTCAAATTATAATTATGAGGAATACCTCCCTCAGAATGCCTACAAATGAGGAAAGAAACATTTTGTATGGACTAATGGTTAACGATAAAGAAGATGGCTATAGAGCCAAGATCATTCTGCTTAAAGATAAATTATATGCAGTTCCCGAAATAAGACGGGCAACTAATCATCATGACAGCAATATCCGAAAGTGGATACATATATCATTTCAATGAAAAATGAGTAGATGGAATAATATCTAAAATCCATAAACATAAATCAATCAAGATAACTGATGATATAGAAAAAAAGATTGTTGAGATAGTAATATAATCCAAGAATGAATTATGGACTCCCATTTTCAACATGGTTATTACGGGTACTGGCGGGATTTATTACCAAAGAGATAAACCTAGTTGAAAGTATGTCACACGGAAATTAGAAACATCATTCTAAAGCATGGTGTCAAGTGGAAATTCTAAAATAACCTTGAGAACCAGCCTGGACCCTGAATACCATTTGAAAAAAAGAGAATTGAAGAATTAAGATATGATCTGTCTTCTGATTCTATCTTACTCTATGGAAATGAGAAGGGAGGACCTATTGTTGCAAAAACATATGGTGGTACGTCCTGGTCTTTTGTACATTCCGATATCCAAGGCTCAGAAGAAAAGAGGAATTTTGAATGTATTTGGTGCTTATGACCATACCAATAATCAGATGTGGACTCATAGTTACAGAAAGAAAATAGAAAAACAGTTTTTAGATTTTATAAATAGAATAGACCAAAAATATGATTCCAGTGTAAAACAAATATTTTTGGTATTGGATAATGTATCGATACACAAATCCAACAAAGTAAAACAAACGATGGCCAAACATCATCCAAGGATACAATTAGTGTTTCTTCCAATAACAAGGTCTCCTGATCTCAATCTGATAGAAGTAAGATGGTTATGGATGCATAGACAAGTCATAAACAATTCCACATTTAAAAATGAACTAGATATTGGTAAAGCAGTATCAGATTGGACTATAAATTATAATAAAAAACATGTAGGCAAAATGAGTATAAACAGTTTACATGAAGAAAGTATCTTTATGTTTACAGAACTGTTAACAGAGCCCCTAGATCCTAAGATAATAAACAAAAGTAACCGAAAAATATAGTGGCATAATAAGACTAGAATAAACCAAACTGTCACAATTATGACGACTATAAAAAGGTGCTGCCATAGAAAATACATCTATTAGGTAACGTTAACGATAAAATATGTTACCCTACATACAATAATATAACATGAATAATACTCAGGAAAACCAAAACCTTGATGACTTTAGAAATTTGGTAAGGGACAGTAATATGGAATATAACGCTTTACTACTTCATTGTAGAAATCAAGGTATACCATCTATTGAATTAATTAGGTATATACGAATTCGTCAAGGAGTTGCTGTTGAAAAATCTTTTGAGAGGGCCATGTGGCTCATCCATAGGAGAAAATTGATAAGAATGGCTGCAAATAACCATGTCACTCCCCTAATACCTCATGAGATTGGTATAGGTGAAATGATAGGTGAGGATGATGATATATTGGCTAGACAATTACATCAACAATTTGGAACCATTGAGAATTTTAGGTAGATTTCTTTACGCAAATAATATAATACAAGTCATGAAGGATTATAAGAAAAAGAACAACAACAACTAATGTTTCTATATTTATACAATAATATGCATTGTTGTATAAAATTATAAATAAGGAATAAGTATTTAGATTAAAGACAGAATCTTGTTTACCAATAGTTGATTTAGTAACACCAATCTTATCCATAATTATAACAATAATTTGTTTTTAATTATATATTATAAAATGAAAAAATTATAAGTAAAGATGATTAATAATATTCGGGGAACATATTTTAGAGTTTGATATATACAGGAATTTTTGTAAGAAATTTTGATGATGTTAAATCATATAATAATGTAAGAATCCTTTCAATAGATCATTTAGGTTTGTGTAATTCTTTAGAAGAATATGCGTTCTTACAAAAACAAAAACTAGACAAAAAATATTTCAAAAACCATGATAACCCTGCTAAACTGACATGCACCTTATCGGATTATTGATATAAGATCAAATTTGGAGGGTTAACGACCCGGTATATTATTTATTATAATAAGAACAACAGAGTACAATCCTCGCAATTTTGTGCTCTATACGGACGCATTCCTCAATACCTGATGTAATCAAAAATAGATTTTGTATATTTCAGTTAAGTGCTCATTTGCTTTAAAGGATTGATAGTTTTTTTCCATACTCGAGCCGTTACCTCTTCTTTGTTAGGAATATTTTGTAATAACCATAAATCTAAATGTAGTCCACCTATTGACGTGCAAACCCATTAAAAATTTTATTAATTGAGAATTCAATTGCTAATTGTTGTTTAACTCACAGCGACTCATCCTTGCCGGATTGTATGATATACAGTATTTTTTATCACTAAATTGCTAAGCAACCCCAGAAATGTGTATCATCGCCTATCAATATACATATGAACGTATCATAAACTTTCACGTAAATCTTTTAAAATATTGAAACTTTAAATGGTATTTTGTAGACGTATTACACCATTTTTTCCGGCAGGAAAAATAAAAAAGATTATCTTATGACTTTCTTACATATTCTATCATTCAACATCATAATATTACTAACCTAAGATACTATTGTCTCCGTTACCTACTGTGCTGTTGTAAAATCGCTGCATTTTCAACCCCATTATATCCAGTACGTTGTCCTCAATTTCTATCATTACCACTACCTAAGCCTCCATTACCTCCTACATCACTATTTGTAGCAATTACCGAGACAGTGTTAGAAAAGTCATTGGCTACATACATCTCTTTACTATGTGAATCATATGCAATACCCTGTGGACCATTTCCAACAGGTATAGTAGCAGTCACATTATGATTAAAAGTATCGATTACAGAGACGGCATTAGTAACACCACTAACACCCGAATCAGTTACATATATTCTACCATTATGTGAATCATATGCAATATCCTGTGGACCCTTTCCAACAGGTATAGTAGCAACTACTCTATTAGTAGAAGTATCAATTACAGAGACAGTGTTGTCACTAACATTGGCTACATACATCTCTTTACTATGTGAATCATATGCAATACCAAATGGAATAGTTCCAACAGGTATAGTAGCAACTACTCTGTTAGTAGAAGTATCAATTACAGAGACAGTGTTGTCACTAACATTGGCTACATACATCTCTTTACTATGTGAATCATATGCAATACCCTGTGGACCTTTTCCAACAGGTATAGTAGCAAATACTCTGTTAGTAGAAGTATCGATTACAGAGACAGTGTTAGAACCCCCATTAGCTACATATATTCTACCATTATGTGAATCATATGCAATACCCTGTGGACCTTTTCCAACAGGTATAGTAGCAGTCATATTATGATTAAAAGTATCGATTACAGAGACGGCATTAGTAACACCATTAACACCCGAATCAGTTACATATATTCTACCATTATGTGAATCATATGCAATACCATATGGATTAGTTCCAACAGGTATAGTAGCAGTCACATTATGATTAAAAGTATCGATTACAGAGACACCATTAGACAGCCCATTAGCTACATACATCTCATTACTATGTGAATCATATGCAACACCCTGTGGAAGAGTTCCAACAGGTATAGTAGCAACCACATTATCAGCCCATACTTTTTCTAGACTATAAAAAGCATTTAAGAGTACAACAAATGAAAAAAGAATTAAAAAAGACGATGTATATCTTTTTATCATCAATTCTTTATTTTATAGTCAATAATAAAGATAATGATCATTAACATAGGCATTTTAACTGCCCCACTAAATTCTGTTTTTCCCATTTTTCTCTTTAATTTGTTTCATTTTTATTTATGAAAAAACGATCCAAATATAGATAAAATACTCAAATAGTTAAATAATCCATAATAATTAACATTTGATATTGGGATATAATAGCTATGATATAAAATATCAACAATGATTTATATACCATAATATTTTATAATGCATTGATCAATAGTAGCGGTAATAGTGAATTAAACAATGATTATAATAAAAAAAACAAAGATAATTACGATTATTTATGTTAATCTGACTGTTTTCATTATTTTAACTCCATTCTATTTACATAGTATCCATCAGTTACAAGGATTTCTTCTGCTACTTCTATCAACATATCTGTGATGGTGATTCTAATGAGCTGTGATATCACTCGGGACGATCAAATAAATAAAAAATTAGAGGAAATAGACATTTCTATGAAAAAGGTTGAGTTAACTATCAAAAAATTACATAAATTAATCGAATTCTTGACAAAATCAAATGAATTACTTGTAAAAGAATAATCAATTATAACTCCAAAATCAAAGACAAAAAGAGTTTATTAGTATAGCTGCACATGAACTTAGAACACCACTTCATTCCATTAAAATATATTCCGAGCTGTTGGAGATGGCGCGTGAACAAAGTAAACGACATGCTTATTCAATAATTAGAATTACAAAGATGCTAGAACGTTTAACGCTAAACATATGAGATGTTACGAGTATAGAAAACAATTCTTTACAACTCGACAAGCAACGCTTTAACCTTGATGATTTGCTATTGTTAATAACTAGGGATCATCAGCAACAAATTGAAAAATGTGAATCAAATAAAGACGTGCAAATAATTTATAATAATTTAATTCAAGATAAGGAAAGTGTTGTAATATATGCAGATAAAGTGCAGATAACTCAAGTTATTACGAACTTGTTAGAAAACGCTATAAATGTTACTAAACAAGGTAAGATTATTATAACAGTTGACAAAGAAACTAATAGCAATATAGGAAATGCTTCATCAGGTAACGATAAAGTTATAGTAAACGTAAAGAATACAGGTAATGGCATTCACCAAGATATATTACCAAGACTATTCTCAAAATATACAACAAAATCTGTCCAAGGAATAGGTCTAGGATTGTTTATTTCCAAGAGAATTCTAGATGTCCATGGATGCAATATATGGGCAGAAAAAAATGCAGATGGTAAAGGTTCTACATTCACGTTTAACTTACCTTGCAGTACATAATTATTCTCATTGTTCTTGTCTTAATGTTTTTTTCATAGCTATTTTCGTTGTCTTTAGACATGTTGCGGGTTTTCAGAGATATCATTAATATATTTTATGAAATATATTAACTTGACTTCTATAATCATGATTTAGCACTGTTACCACTGATAAATCATCAATAGGTTTAACTAATCAGATAAAATTTATTGCGATATCAGCAGTGATTTATACCAAATAGCATAAATATCAGAACTATACTTTTATCATCCGCTTATTTTTGATAAATGCTTATAGCTAGGTTAGACCATCATTTGTCATATTCACTTGACTCTTAATAGAGAATCGTTTGAAAAAATATACAGATATGAACAGGATGTAAAAACAAAGGAAAGAATGTTAATTGCTCTCAACGTAGTTTATCAAGGCAAGATATCTGCTCAGACAGCCAGAGACCTACATCGAAGTAAATCGGGGGCGTCCTATTGGTTAAAAAGATATGATAAAGAAGGCATAGAAGGATTAAAAACCAGACAGAAAAGCGGCAGGCCACCTGAGATGTCAGAAGAGGTTGTGTATCAGATTAAGAAAGAACTGAAAGAAAGTAGTAATGGTTGGACCACAAAACAGGTAGAGGAATTAATTGTAAAGAAAAGTGGATTAAAGTAACACTATACTCACATATACCGTATCCTTCGAAATTGGGGATTTAAGCAGAAAGTACCAAGGAAAGTACATGTTAATACAGCATCCTTGGAAGAGAAAGAGAATTTCAAAAAAAGGTCACCCAGATACTTGTGGATAAGCAGCAGCCGCAGTGGAAAAATGAAAAGAAAAAAGGATTTACTATAGTATCCTTAGATGAATCATTCTTCTTTTGTGATCATCTCGTAAGACGTATTTGGATTGAACAAGATAAAAGATCTATAGTCAGAGTAACAGGTTCACATCAACGTTCATGTGTTTTTGGAGCCATAGGAATGGAAGAGAAAAATACTAAAAAGAAGCAGCTATTCAGACAGTATTGCAAATTCAACGGAAATACATTTCTTGATTACTTAAAGAAAATCCACTCCAAATTTCAAAAATGTTATTTGCTTATGGATAAAGCATCGCCACATCATACATGTAAAAAGGTGATCAAATATTTTGAAGATAACAAAGATACATTAATTCCTATATATCTTCCAACTGCGTCACCTGAGTTTATGGCTATAGAAAAAGTTTGAAGTATAGCCAAGCGAGATCTGCTTGTTTTAAAATATTATTCATCATTTGAAGATTTGAAAAACAAGATATCAAAGTATTTCAGGACAAAAAGGTTCAATCTTAATATGAGAAACTATCTGTTAAGGGAGGTTCGATAATATATGCTAATTGGTTTAATGGCGCCGAAAATACATGAACGTTAGTGCGAATCTGTTACTCTAACAACCACTCTTTTATCCTCATCAATCCAAACGCATCTTGCAAGATGATCACAAAAGAAAAATGATTCATCCGTAGATACTATAGTAAATCTATATTCCTGCTGCTGTATATCCACGTGAATTTGATAGACACAAGCACCATTTTGAAATAAATTATTGTTAAACTAGATTTTGTGTTTTATTAACAACAAATAACAATATTTATAAATTATTATAGAAAAGATGATATATGAATATCATAACAGTAAAAAATTTGAATTTCAAAGGTCACATCCTTATTAAAAAAACACATTTGTTAGGAAGAAATGATTCTTTATGACTAGCACCGATAATTTAGATAAAGATGGTGTCCGACAATTATTCCCTTCAACTACGCCAAAAAAATCCTTTTACATGTCTGATGTAAACAATATTACAAATGGAAAGTATATTAAAACTGATGAAAATCATGCTGAAAAAAAGACTGAAGATAAAATAACTTTTTGGAGAGTAAAAGCGAAAGATGAACACTATAAAGATCATTCTGTAGGAAAAACGATAAGGCTAAATCTCAATGCAGGAGGAGGATTGGACAAAAACCAAAAACGCAAATGGTCTGATCATCCTGGGCCAGACTTTATTTGGACGCCTGAAGATTCAAAAAATGCTGAATTTACATACTATTTAAGATGCAGTGATAAATTTCACGGACATGGAACAGCTGCCAATCACGTTACCTGCGCTACCAAATTTAGAGGAGGTAATCATACAGGAGAATATGATCCCCATGCATCCTGTTGTGAATTGGTATTAAGAGTGGGCGAAGGCAATGAATCGTTAGGATATCATTTTGAATATGATCATCCCGTTTATAAATTTGATAAAGATGCACCAACAAAAAAACTTGATGGAGATAATAATACTGAAATAGACAAATGGTTTGGAAGAAAAACTGTTGTATGGACTAATGAAGATGGAAAATCTGTTACTGCCCGTGATTATATAGATTTGGATCCATTTGATGAAAATGGAAAACCAAAGAATAATTGGAAACCACTGCAAGAAAAAGTATTTACTACTCTAAAAGATTTCAAACAGTATAATAAACCTATACTTTGGGGCGGTATGTTCACTTCACGCGTAGATGGCTTTGAAACCGTGGATTATACTATAGCTTCGCTAAGAGAAATTATTCCACCAACATCCTAGTTTTATCTTATTTTATTTTTTGAATAAATAAGAATAGGTTCTATAAAATATTTGAATATATTATATAATGTATTTATCTATTGTTAATATTTATGAAGAGACAGTATTTTTTGTCTATATTTGTTAGTGTTGTATGTTTTTATTTATTTAATTTGGTAATTCCAGATCTTCAGTTTTTTATCAATAACGGTTTCTCAAGATCAATATCCAATCATAATGCTTTTGCTTCGATAGTTAATGGTCCGATTATAACAAGGTATTCAAATGATATTTCTGGAAGAAACGTTTTCAAAGCAACTGTAGAACTAGCTGGATTAAGTAAACATATAGGATTAATTAATGCATGCATTTATTCTGATTCACCAATAAAGATGCAAACAGATATACAATCACTGAAACCAAATATATGCCATGTTTCAAATGTAACTCAGGAATACCTTCATTATTTTCCTAATGATCATTGCCCATCATGTATTGTTCCGATAGGTACAGTAGTATTTCCACAATCAGATGTTCATAATGGTACTAAAGTAACTGCATGTATAACATTAGTAACTACAAAAATTACTACCTGTAATCACATTATTAATCGTTATCCGTCACATAATGAAAATATATTAATAACATTACCATAAATAAAAATGTAAAAATTTTTTTGATGCATTCGGTGCAAAAGATTCCCTCATTTCATATAATATATAGAGTCACTATTAATACAGGTAATCTACAATCAATATTTAACGAATTACATCATACCGGTTTCCTACGATAAATGATGACTTATAATAGATAGAGACGATACTAAAAACAGCAATAATTGATAGATTACCATAGATGTCACAACCTGAACTGAATGTATCTTCCAGGATGGAATAATTTTTCCACATAATCCATAAATACTACTTTAAAAACAGTCTGAATATATATTAAATTTTATACGTTTGTATATCATTTAGCTTATGTACCGAACTGTATGGCTTAATTTTCTATATATTGATTTATAGTATGTTAATTATGCTAATTGGTATAATTATCAGTTATGCTAACTTTTATTTTTAATTTTTTATATAAACTTTGAAATATTTTATATTAGAATTTTTAATCTAATAAAACTTTTTAAACAGATTTAATCTAAACAAATCCAACCAACTTCTTACAGAGATAAAACCTAAATATGTTTAATTAATCATATTGGTTTATCGTCTTTTGACAGATGAATATTTGAAATAGAAACAAACTTGTAGTTATTCCGATCGAATCAATATAAAAGATATCCTGTGTGATACAATTAAAAAGTCCAATAGATTAAACGAAAAGTAAATTCGATAGATGTTATAATCTACAATATGAAGATTGATTTTTCCAACAAAGTTGTCATGATAACTGGAGGAACAGGAGCATTAGGAAAAGTTTTAACAAAATCATTTTTAAATTGTAATCCCAAAGCAATAATATCTACTTATAGATCAGAAAAAGAATTTCAAGAATTAAAAGCGGATTTAGATAAGATATTGGATAAAACGACAAAGATCAATACAACTACAGAATTTATACAAATAGATATAACAAAAGAAAACGAACTGATAAAAATTATTTCAAATATTGTTCAAAAGCATGAACAAATTCATATTTTAGTAAATGTGGTAGGGGGCTATATTGGCGGCAAGAGTGTTACGAAATTAGATGGGGCAGAATGGGATAAAATGATGAATATTAATTTAAAATCAGCATTTTTAATTAGTAAAAATATACTTCCGATAATGATATCAAAACATTATGGAAAAATAGTTCACATATCTTCTAGAACAGGAATAAAAGCAGAAGGCAATGATTCAGCTTATGCGGCATCAAAAGCAGGATTAATCAGATTAGTTGAATCAATGTCACAAGAAGTAAAGGAATCGAATATTAATATTAATTGCGTATTGCCCACAATAATAGACACAAAAGCTAATAGACTTGCAATGCCTAATGCAGATTATTCAAAATGGATAAATCCGGAAGATATATCGAATGTAATACTATTTCTTTGTTCAGATTATTCAAAAATAATTAATGGGTCTGCAATACCTACCTACGGTTCATTATGAATAGAGAAATATACATACTCTTTTTATAAAAAAAGAATAATAATTTAATTTGTGGATCTGCAAAGTAAAGGAAAAAAATTAGACTCATAAGATAAGGAAAAATTTATATTTATTTCGGATTTGCTGCTTGAACACCCATGCTCAATTGTAAATGCAGTATATAAATAAAAGTATTAATATCATCAGATCTGTTAACTTTAGGAATCATTTTTCTAGTATTACAGCAATAATAAAAATAGTTCTACAAATTATTGTAAAGATGATATTTAATACTCAAATCACTATTTAATTATAATTGAATTAAAACAAATTCGGTTAAATTAATAACATTTAGAAAATCCTCAAGTTAACACTTGTGTTAAGAAGATTGCATATGTACAAGTAAACTAATGCTTTGTTGCATGATTCGAAAAACAGTTAAAAAAATGATTTATGTATAACAATAACAATTGAATATTAACTATTTTCGTTATAACTTTGTCATCAAGACGTTAACAAATAACGAATAAAATAATCATGTAACAAAGCAGTAAACTAATACTACTCGTTTTTAACAATAAAATTGTTGCCATATTTCTTGACGCACATTCAAAATTATAAAAATTAACAAATTTTAAACGGACACAATCATTTTACAATAATCATTAGTCAGATATTTACACAACTGTTAACAGAGTTATCCTATCAAACAAGATTATATTTTCATTTTAAAGACGGATCTAAAAATGATTAACTTCGCAAGTCGCCACAACAAAGCAGAATATCTTGTTACCTAAAAAATATAATTATAAAGAGACCAATAAATATTAATAATATTTTTTTAGTATTAATCTGAATAAAAAAATAATCTATAAATTTCCAAAAATATAATAAATAAAATTGAAAATTAGTATTGTCTAATTTACAGGCAACACCTCTATTTATCAATTGAAGTAGACGATGCTCTCAACTTTTCATCCTTTCCAGATACACCATTTACAATATTATGTACGCCAATAATTAACAAGTTTATTGCCAACAAGATAGTCAACATTATTATCCCGGAAACTGGATGTGCAAACACCAATAATGATATTGCTATAGATATCATACCGACTATAATAAGACCAATTCTTGAAATTCTTGAGATACTTTTATCTACAACACCCTGAATTATTCTTGCAATTCCTAGGAATAGCAATCCCATAGAAAGTAATGTAACTAAAAGTAATGTTGTCATTATTGGAAATGCAATAACAGCGATGCCCAAAATAATAGCTAAAGCTCCAAGTACAATATTACCAATGCGAGTTGATTTTTTAAAATAAGGTGGAACTCCCGTAATGATTCTTTCCAGTCCAGATACAATTAACGTAATAGAGAGTAAAGTGATTAGGGTAGCAACACCAATTCCAGGGTTAATTATTATTGCAATTGATAAAACCGTAGCAATTGCTCCAAGTACTATTTGTGAAATTCTGATAGGATTTGAAGGCTTAAAATTTAATTCTGTCATATCATATCGTATTTGTTTACATATTTAAACAATTTATATAGTATATTATATTTTATTCATATTTTGCACATTATTTTATAAAAACCATATAAATTACAAAATAATATAAAAATATTGAAATAAATAAACATTTAATTATGGATTTATGAAACAATTAATTAATATTACATCATTTTGACAATAATTTCAAATTATTGAAATGTAGTAAACTTTTAAAAGAAATGGATAAAAATACTTAAATAATTGTCTCGTGGAATTTATTTGAATTTAACACACAGATAACAAAAGGGAACCCAAATATTGATTCTTACTTTTTTAAATTATTAAGTAAATATCAATTTTCCAACATCATCATCTTGATATGATAGTATTATAAGGCTCCTTAATGCAATTTAACTTTCCATCTTTATATCTTTCTTTAACAAATAAACAGTTTTCTAATTGATTATGCCGTTGATTCATTCGTTCATCATCTCCTTTGTTTATTAAAAAAAATATTTTTCTTCAAATGTTATCGAGCATCTTTCATAGAAACACTACAAATCCCTTTACTTTTCTAAAGGAAACAACTGAATGACAATCTCGTGAGAGTGTATTCACTTCGAAAAAGGTTCTTAACTTATCCTCATTAATTTTGAATATTTGTGCTGATTTATTAATATAATTATTATTATAAACTTAGCAGATCACAATTTTATCACATTGACATTAAATGAAATTTCGTGTTATTTTATTACGATTTTCAATTCAATTGTATTAATAATTTTTTGCAGTTATTTGAAACCGACTTTTTTTGTCTTTCATTATGAACACAGGTCATGGAAATTCAATTTGAAAAATATTTCACCTTTTCAAAAATATATCTTTTACAATTAGAAACATTCTACACTATATCAATACATATTTTTATTTACCATCGTTACAAAATTGTCCATTTGGATTTACTTAAAACCAATAGATTGAGAATATATATTTCATTATGACAATAATATATGAAATAGATTTGATATATTAGATGTATATTAAACTCTGTTTTCTAGTTTCCCATCAGAAAAGTGTGTCTGTAAAGTTATCATGCATATATATTAAGAGAAATTAAGATTTCATGAATATATACGAAAAGTACCCTAAATACATTAACAAATAAAAAGAAAAATATAGTAAAATATGTAAAAAATCAGTTAGATTTGAATATGTTTAGATTTTGTACAGTTATTCATTCTACAATAAGTATTCTTTTAAGTATGTTAGAAAGGACGGATGAGAATACCAAAGAACAATTCCATTCATACAAGGTTAACAAACAAGGAGAGAATCAGTTTTTTCATCCGAGGTTACTTGGCAACCATCACAAGCATTAAATTGAGACCAAACCATCATTTTCATTCTTGTTTTAAAAAAGTATCAATGAAAGAAAGATACAACATAGAAGATAGAATAAAATGTTTTTGTTGAGGTTTTCTCATATACGAAATAAATACAGTAAAATGTAATTAATTGTTGAATTTGTTCATAGATTTTCTTATTGAAAGATAGATGTTGTAAACATAATTGAAATAATTGAAAGGAACATAATCTATTAATCATATAACCATTTAACATTTATTTATTAATGTATCTAGGATTAGGTGGCTTAAAAATAAACTATGAAGAATATGGTAAAAATAATAAAAGACATATTCTTTTTCTTCACGGTCTTGGTTCATCTTCAACTTCATGGAGAGATCTCCCGCAAGCTTTATCAGAACATTTTCATACTATTACGGTCGATTTAATAGGTTTTGGGGAAAGCGATAAACCTGAAGTGGATTATACAATTACCTATTTTAGTCAATTCATTAAAAATTTTCTACAAACAATAATTGGCGTTGATTATGAAGAAGCAAAGGAAAAAATCATTCTAATAGGTCATTCATTAGGTGGTTATATAGCCATAGATTTTACCTTGGAAAATAAAAAACACGTGGAAAAATTAATATTAATAGATCCATCAGGCATGCTTGATGGGCCAACCCCATTACTTAGATTTTATTTAGATGCTGCAACTGAAACTGATCCTATATTACGCTACAAGAAAATAAACAGAGTGTTTGAAGATATGACAGCAGAACGTTCAAGATTACTTCCCATCGTTATAGACATATTTATTGGAACAATTGGTAAGCCCGGCGCAAAATATGCATTTGAATCTACATTTTACAACAGCACAAAAACACATATCGATTCAAATAGACTAAATCAAATTAAAGATATTCCTTCACTAATAATATGGGGAGAAAAAGATAACCTTATACCATTATATTATGCTAGCAAGTTTAAAGAAGCACTTCCGGAATTTCAATTTGACTTAATTTCAGACGCAGGTCATTCGCCTCATGCAGAAAAGCCATACATAGTGTATGAAAAAATAAGAACATTCTTGAATAAAAATAATGAAATACAATAAAATTATAATAAAAATCTAAAATCTGTAACAATTATTTTCATCTTTTTAGTGAGATGATTATTTTCTAGAATATTGTTTTCCAAAAGATTAGTGATATTGAATTAATTTCACTTTTTATTTAAAAAACTATTTTTTACACATAAAACATATAGAAAAGTTAAATGAATTTCAGAGTAATAAACTTGAAACCACTTACCGGATACATGCTTATTCGAATTATGCAGGTCTAGTATTCAAACTCTTTTTGAATATCATCTTTTTCTTCTAGTAATATAACATTATTAAATATTTTTTATAATTTTTGTTTGAATCTTAATTTTCAAAGAATTTGACATACGTTATAGCAATATTTTTTCAAGACGTTCATATAACGATAAACTCAGATTAAAAATTTCTTATTTCCAAAATAGTATTCAGAAATCGAATTTTAGAATATGTTTATTCTTGTATTTTTATTTTCCAGATTTATCTTTAATGAAAACAGGTAAAATGTTTTTATTATCATTTTTTTCAACAAACGAAAGTACATTTTATTCTACTGGAACTAGATTCAAAAAAGTCGATCAAAAACTAATTATCCAGATTTATTTAGATATAAATTAAATTATTTCTTCTTAGTCAAAATAGAAAATCGATTAATTATATTTTCGGTTTTGTTGACTGCAGTTCGGATCAGATGAATTAAACTATTGTATATTAAACCTATTTAGAATTAATTTTGTTAAACATCCAATATAATTAATTTTAGAACTTGGTCATACTTTTCAATATTTATCAATTATAATTCATCTATAGGGATTCGCGTAGTCAGGCTTGGAATTATCGGCAATTAACAGATACAAAACTAATAAATATGAAATGAATTCTATGATGTTAACTCTATAAATCTACATTAGAAAGTATACATATTTTAGGGATGCACTAAAATATCATATAATGGGTGCTTTTGTATAAAAGCAAAATGGTGATCGACATGCCGGATAAAAATAAAATAAATATAATCATGACAATTGGAAAATACTATAGGAATGGAGAAATGGCTTGGGAGTCTCATCATATTGGTCATGGGATTAAAAAAATAGATAATCAAATTGTGTGTAAACAAAAAAAGAAATATGAAAACCTTGGTTTGAAATTTAAAATATGAAGAAATGAATAAAAGACCGAATAAATTTTGTATAGATATCCAGTAAGTAAAGTATCATAATAATTATCTTTTATAACCAGAACCAATTTTTTATTGCCAAAGTATATGCTACTCTACTTTTAGGATACAATTGGCAAGATAAGTTATCTATTATTGTATTGTTAAAAGAAATGCATGTTTATTACGAAATTATTATAAATAAAGAAACCAAGTAGGAAACTCTAGGAAAATTATCCTATTGTTTCCTAATTGTCATATAGATTTTAAAATTTATTCTCTAATGTCCGTGAACACGACATCCACTGCGAGAATGACCTTTAACACATTTTACATGTACAGAATGACCATGAGAATGGATGCTACCATGTTTTACAATAACTGCTGATGCATCCTCGGAAGCAGATATAAAAGCTAATGCAGATATTGCAACTACGGCAAATATTGCCAATACTATAGCAGATGTTTTTTTCATTTTTTCTTGATTTGATGTCATAAGTTTCATCAAAAGTAAATAGTTAGATATAGTATTTAAGTATGTAAATTAAAACCATTGAACCCCAACTGTAGACATAATTCATAGAGATTCAATAGTGTTTGTATTTTTGAATTCCGGTTTTCTTACATCAGTATAAAATCTGTAAACAAATCTATATGGGTCGCATAATACTCTTCAATGAAAAATCATTAAAACAAAGATGCAAAACATATGCGACACCCATTATAGGCATATTTCCTTTATAAAATAATAAATAAGTATGTTAAATTTAGTCTTTTCCTTACCTTTATAGAGTCTTTCTAATTAATGGCAATTTCCATATCTTTATAGTGTTGGTCGCCTTCCCTCATCTTCTTCTATTATTTCATCAATAAATTTAGAATTAATATCGCCATCATCATAGACTTGTCCTGCTTTTAAATAACTTGAATCAATGCCTTTTGACTGCTGTGAATTATGTTGTTGTTGTTTTTGTTGTTTTTGTAATGTAGTCATGATATCTATACGAACCGGCGAGATAGTTGGTAGTAGTTGGGTCACCGATAATGGTATATCATCATTTTCCGAGTCCTCCGTATAATATAGACTCAAACCAAAGGACCTATAACCTATATTTCCTAGTTCAATTATTTTTGGCGCGGATTTAGCCTTTTGATTTTCCTGCTCTTTAATATTGGTTATTATAGCATCATATTTGGATTCAATAATTGCAGATAATTTTTTCTTTTCAGCATCTGAAAAAGGTTCGTTTAACTGTGATACAGTTTTTAGAAAAGATTGTTCTAATCTTATAAGCATAACTTTAGATATACTATGAAATAAAAAAATATAACTCTATGATTGTCAAGTTAAGTCCATCATTATTTAAGATCATCCAATAATATGAATATATTTACCACAATTAATTACTTTCATCTACTTTTTCGTTACCATTATATGAAAGGGTATAGAATTATATCTACTACTATTATATATTTTGTATATCAATAATCATGCTGTTTCTATATTCCATGGTTTAAGACCTAAACTTATTTCTAATATTATGATATGCTTTTTAACCTAAATCCAAATACATTGTTCATTATGTGGTACTTTTACCATTTGTAAATAGTATATTCTCATTATCCTCTTTCTAAAATGTTTTTTATTGTTTTTTGAAAATGATCTAAATTTCTTTCCGTTCTATTGATTATGGATGGTATTTTTTCTAAAAAAAATTTTCTTCACCAGCAGATCCAAAGTATTAAATACTTAGAACTGCTATGCTCCATAATTCAAAAAATCCATTAATATTAATTAATACATAAAGGTATAAAAAATTAGAACTTGTTCATATGGTGGATGTTAATTTAATTATAGAATAGACAAATACAAATAAATAAAAACGGGTTTTAATCGATTCGTTTTATATAAAGTTCTAAAAGATGGATTAATATTTACAGATTTTATGGATAAAGGTCCAGTCTAAACAAAAAATATGGTAAATACATCAACCAATACGTTCTATTATTGGATATGACCAGGTTCCATTAAGTACTTGTTCTTGTGGGACATACATTCGCAAAATAAGATTAAATGAATCTTTAGGAGACGGTAACCAATTAGAAACCTTGTCTTCACCCGGGTTTTGATTTTGTATATATATATCGATGGAGCCATCTGTATTATTCTTTAATCCTTGGGTTAAACCGCCTATATTATAACGGTTTATTGGATTCGCTATAAAGTATGATTTGTTGTTGTACATTGTAATAGACCAAAATGCTTTTACCGGTGGAGTTTGTCCGGGTTTAAAGTGTATAATGTAATTATGTGCTCCATTTAGTGGATTTCCATTTATATCAGTAAATGTTAAAGGGTATAGAGCTTCTTCTGGCATATTTGCACCAAGTCCAATTTTTGTAACTGCAGCGCGCAATAGATAATCAGTTCCATAATTTCCCAGATGTGTGTTTACAATCCATCCATTCATTTTTGATCCGGCGTTTGCTATTTTAGCATCTATCAACTTTTCACCTTCTGTAATACCCATCTCTAATGATTTTTTTAGGGTTTCATTGTTTGTAGAGTCTTTCGAGGGTATTTTACCAAGGCCAATTCCTATACTATTAAATTTTGCCAAAAGTTGTGGATCTGGAGGATTTGGTGAATTATTAACTAAACCTTGACTTATTTCATCATATACTTTAATTCCAGAAGACGGAATCAATGCTGGTTGGGGTTTAATAGGAATTTCTTTTGATATATTTGATGATGTCGATACAAATGATACCTGTAAATCAGACTTCCCTTGCAATGCAGATAGCGGAACAAGACCTATTTGATCTTGAATTGCATGGACATTTGGAACATCTGAAGGACCATTCACCAGTATCCTGTTAAGTATCCAGGCAAGATTCGTTGGAGATTTTATTTCTGTCATACCACTTGGGACTTGTCCATTCCAGTCAGGACTAGTGATAAGGTAGATGCCACCATTTGATCCTGTTGCCCGTGATCCAACATACGTAAACACATTGGTATATGCATCAAGGAATTCAAATGTAAAATATCTATGAGTGATTGGAGGCACTGTAAGAACAAGAGGTTCTTTTTTCAAATTTAACCATGAAATGCCATATAATGTGTCTACATTAGGACTAACAACATCTGTGAAACTCGCATTTATTAATTGACGGGCAAATGACATTGTATTAGCATGACCGTGGCCCACTACAGGAGGACTATTTGGACTAGTAAAATAATTAAAGCTTCTTTCCATCGTTACAAGCGGATATCCCCATACGTAAGCAAGGGTTGCAATATCTTGAGGGTTATTTGAAGATAAGAGTTGTGCCATTTTTTCATTTAAAGCCAGAATATCAGAATTACTATTAGTATTATTGTTTGCAGACATCACTAAAGGTTTGGTATTAGCAGTGCTGTTATTAATATCATTAACTGTTTGGTTAACCGCATATATATTATTTTTAATGTAAGACTGATCGCCAAAACTTATAGCAATTAAAGCCGCACATAAAAATGTTATAGAACTATATAGCATTATAAATTTTCTATTACTTTCTTTCACAAGCTAAAATGAATATGGCATTTAACCATTTATAATTATTTACAATATGATATAATACGTCTAAATATCAAAAATCCCAACCACTTGATAAAATATAACATCATATTGAATGACTTTTCATAATTAATAGTCCCGTTTATATATAGATAAGAGAAAGATAAATGATAAATGCTATATCTAAATGAAAAGTATAAATACTAAAAAAATTGCACATAAATGTGAATAAATCTTTATACATATTGTTAGTTTTCGCCATAATAACATCAATATCTTTGATTATACAAGTAAATAATATCTCAGCCGAATCTAGTTTACCTATCCCTAAAATATTAAATAGTACTACTATACAGGATCTTAAAGCAGGAAATCTAACCAATATAATAAAGCATCCTTCGGTCATATCTGTTCTAACTATTACGCCATGGCCTAACGTTAAACCTGGACAAAATTTTGATATTTCAGGAGAATTAATTGATGGTATAACACTTAAACCCCTCGCAAATGCAACAATTGAATTTAAAGTAGTGTTTAAACCATTGATAGGATTTTCCATTCAAACTCTGAATATACCATCTCAACATACAAATAATATCGGCTCATTTAGTGTTAAATCCACTTCACCAAGCCAAGGGGGAATAATCACCGTAATTGCACTTTATAAAGGGGATAAACAACATTATGCTACAATATCTGTTCCATCACTTTTTTCGGTTCTAACATTCTAAACCACTATTTTTAGAAAACATATTCATCAACAACATTAAATTCTACATCACTTTAACCATCAAATGAAAATACATTGAGATTTTATTTTGCAATATTTATTATTGCAACAAGTATTGTAACTGTAGCTGGTATACTTGGAATGAGAAGAGGATTCCCTTGAATCTTTTGAGATAACCTTTCTTTTACCAAAAGATCTTCTAATTTTTCTTCTTTTTCTAAAAAATTTGTCAGAAATCTCAGAGGAGTGAATTGGTCATCCTTTTTGTGAAATTCATCAACTAGATTCAAGGAAATGGATTCAAGTGATCTATTATCTTTATCATAATGATTATCATTAGTTTCATTGATATTGTTTTTATGTGGCGGTATAGAA
Organism: uncultured Nitrososphaeraceae archaeon; assembly: GCA_963762475.1. Taxonomy (GTDB): domain Archaea; phylum Thermoproteota; class Nitrososphaeria; order Nitrososphaerales; family Nitrososphaeraceae; genus Nitrosocosmicus. Next base: position 64,483 of record CAVXKW010000012.1, on the reverse strand, counting down.
GCTGCCATCAATGTTGACATTTTTTCTATATTGCAGATACAAAGGTTAATTCTTTTTTGTAAATATTTATTATAAAAGCTCAAGCACATCATTAGATATGCCATCTTGTCAATTGTATCTTTTTTTTCTAAAAATAGAATCGCACATGCTTTGGCGAGGAAAAATTGGTTTTTTTAACTAATTGTTATTCTTATATAATAATACTTATTCTATTACATATTATTGTCAATATCTGAAGATATTACTCCAAATGAAAAAACTAAGTTGATATATGATATGGAGAGCGCGATATCCTATGGAGTAAGATTTCTTCAGAATTCTAAAGAAAGAATGGACGTTTTTGTAGATGAAAACGGACCTGCTATAATTATAAAATATAATATTTACAAGGATAATTATATCAAAGCAAGGAGTCGAGGCGTAAAAATAAGATTTGTTACAGAGATCACAACAGATAATATCCATTATTGTAAAGAATTAAGTACAATTGTCGATGAATTCAGACATCTTGATAATATCAAAGGATCGATATGTATAAACGATTTTGAGTTTTTAGGTACAACAACTTGGAGAGTAAGACATCTTTTAACACCTGTGATATATAGTAATGAGAAAGAAGTTGTAGAACAGCAGCAATATATCTTTGATACAATTTGGAAAAAGACAATACCAATAGAACAAAAAGTGCAAGAAATTGAAAAAGGAATTAAACTCGAAAAGATTGAAACTATAACTGATCCATTTGAAATAGAAACTAAATATATTCAGCTCTTAGAAAAATCTACTGAAGAAATATTACTAATTTTTCCTTCCTCAAATGCTATACAACGCCAACACCATTTAGGAATATTTCAAGTATTAAAAGAAAAAGTAAATCAATATAATAATTTAAAGATTAGAATTATTTTTCCTTCTACATCACAGTTACCATCATCCTTATCAAATGAATCATTAAATGAAAAAATAAATCTAGAATTTGGATTATTCAATTCAAACAAATATAAAAATAATATTTTTGTTAGGTATATGGATATCTATTTATCAACTAAATCAACTATACTTGTAATAGATAGAAAAGAGTCTCTAGTCATGGAGGTAAAAAATGATTTAAAAGATAAATTTTCAGAATCGGTAGGATTTGGTACATATTCTAACAGCTCTGCAACTGTTACTTCTTATGTTTCCATATTTGAAAGTTTATGGATTCAAACTGAATTATATCAACAACTTAAAGATGCAAATGAGAAACTGAAAATGCATGACATAATGCAAAAAGATTTTATAAATATTGCAGTCCATGAATTACGCAATACAATTCAACCAATCATTGGTTTAACTGAGTTTCTAAAAAACAAAACCACTGATAAAAAACAACATGAAATGCTTGATACTATAGATAGAAATGCAAAAAGATTAATGAAACTATCCGATAATGTTTTAGATATATCAAAAATAGAAAATCATACTTTATCATTAAATAAAGAAAACTTTAATCTAAATGAAATGATGCAAAACACAATTTTAGAATTCACAAATAAGATTGATAAAATTAACCGGCAACAACAACAACAACATAAAGATACTCTAAAGCTGAGGTCAATGCTTAAAGATGATATTATAATATATGCTGATAGAAGTAGGCTTAATCAAGTGATCTCTAATCTATTAGACAATGCTATCAAATTTACAAAAGAAAAAGAAGAGAAGGATGGAAACATAACAATTACTGTTGAAAAGAATTGTAGTAATTATGTTATTGTCAGTATTAGCGATATGGGTAAAGGGATTGATTCCGAAATACTTCCAAGGCTATTTACAAAATTTGTAACCAAATCAGGATCTGGCGGAACGGGGCTAGGATTATACATATCAAAAAATATTATAGAAGCACATGGTGGCACAATATGGGCTAAAAATAATAAAGAAGGAGAAGGTGCCACATTTGGTTTTAGCTTACCAAATATTAATTAATGATATCAAATCTTTAAAAGATAAATTTTAATTTTTTTGATATTTAAACGGCTCTGTTAACAGTTCTGTAAAAGGTATGGTATGTTTTTCTTTAAAATTAATAGTTAAGAGGGCAAGATATAGGTGTTGTGAAGCCAAAACAAACACAACTATTTTACAAGAGGATGTACTTTTGTGTTTACACACTGTTAACAACCAATGTATTATCATTCATACACTAGGTCATAAGAAAGGAATAATGCATGACTATAATATTTACAAGAGGAACCAATACATGATTCCCAAACAAGTTGTAGATGTTTATGATCTTGGATATCTAGTGGTAGGAGTATTTCCCAGAACAACAATCACATATAACAAATAGAAAGAAGAAAAATATGAAACTGTCACAAGAAGAGAAAGAAAACAATAAAAATCCACCTAGAAAAAGATGATTAAAAATATAAGATAACAAATGAGGTGTTGAGAATCTAATTGAGAAAGTAAGGTAGAATATCAGATATAGTTACAAGTTGGATAAACTACAGAATAATTAATTATTATCATTATTGAAATACAAAAATTCGACGTTGGTATATAGATTGTTTCTAATTATTTGAGATATAATATGTCGAATTGAAGGTTAGAATATATTGTATAGTACTACAAGTATAATACCTAAAAATTGCCCGCTAATAAAAGTCTAGTTGGATGGATATTTCAAGCCCATTTTTGCAATATCCCCGATTAGGCTAAATCAGGTTGAACCAGAATCATTTTCTCCAGATAACGAAACCTATTATTATGAATGGCAAAGCCGCAAGTATATATGCCACTTCTATATCTAACAATCCATTTAGGGCTATTCCAAGGCCCAAGAATACTGAAACGATTGCTGCGATAGAGCCTATTCTCATAGATGTCTCAGTGCGTCTTATGTACTTCTGTAGATCCATATGGCTGTAAATGTGTAGTTTAGTAGAAAGAATAGGCATGATAAAGGAACGTATAGCTATACAACTACAATATAATGCCATAAGAAGGACAATACGAGTAAAGATAGTAGAATCTTTCAGTAGCGTTGTGGCGATACGTAGTAGAAACGCAAAGAGTATTCCAGAAAAAGAGGTTAATATTGAGGTTTCTCGATATTGAAATGTTTTTAAGTGATCAGAATCATTATCATCCACTTGCTTTGAGTTATCTTTTTCCCCAGTCAACCAAATTTAGAACAGATTACACCCTTGCAATTCACTTATTAACTTTTTCTTGTTAGCGGGTTAGTAGGTAGGAATAATTAAGCCTATTAGAAAGAGAATTCATTTATGATTTTTTTTTCTTTTTATTTTTTTTCTTTACAATATTATACAGATTTGGTAACCTAATCCATCATAACTAGAAGCCCGAAATTAGGCGTGCATTCATTGAATCTAAATCAAATAAAACATACTAGCATATTCCATAATAAATTGGATATATAAAAAACCCAAATATATTTTTAATCTCATTTATTGATATATGTTCTTTTTCTTGTTGCTAAACCGGAAACAAGCATCTGGATTCCGCTAATCAAAAGTAAAAGTGATACTGCCCTTCCCGCCATGACTGCACCTGACGATGGATTTAATAGAATGACAACAGAGACAACTACGTTAATTATTCCCACACTTGTAACAAAGATCTTGGCTCGTCTTGATTCTTTGTGAATTCCATCCACTATTCTAGCAATACCGCTAACAAGAACTGATATCGCAAGTAATATGATTGCCCTGTACCCGGAAGGAACAGATAATGACAATGTTATGGCAATAAATACAATTAGTATTATGAGTAGACCAAGCCCTAGGATGAGCCATTTGTATTTGTCAGTACCGATAAATACCTGTTATGACATTATCTATTCCAATAAAGAACAAGATTATGCCCAGTTCTATGTTTAGAGGTAGAAATGATGATACAAGAAGAAAAAAAGCTACTATAGAGAAGATAATTATAAGAATACCTAGTCCTATCTTTACGGTTCCCAAAGAACTGGGACGTATGCTGTGCATAATCTTGTCTAAAAGACTAGATCTTTATAAATTTAATAAGGACGTACGATGTACTGGGACAACTAAACCCTGCTAATTCGAGGAATAAGAATTTATGCGAGTCATTGTTATCGGATCTTTTATTACGCCCTAAACTCAGAAAAACTATGACTTTTGAAAAAGATATTCCCCTGCCTTGGGAAGAACTATTTCGACCTTTTTTAAATTATCTCATACTTGGAATTGATATCACTTCATGTATAGTTATTGCAATTTCCATTATTCGAGGGTTTATTATGTACATAAAAACTATAAGGGAGTCCCCATTAAAGCAGACAAAAGAAGAAGAAGGTATAAAACGGTATGTGGGAAATGGTCTAATTCTCGCACTAGATTTAGAAGTGGGTAGTGACATCATAAAAACAATATTAACTCCATCGCAAACAGAACTTGTTGCTCTTGTTGTAATAGTCGCGATAAGAATATCACTTAGCTGGTCCTTGTCAAAGGATATGCGTACTGACCGTGAAAACAACTAGTAACATGAGTATGTAATTCAAAAGTGAATGAAATCTATTGTAGATTTATTTATACGCTAAAAATATGTAGAATATACAAGAATTGATAATTAAACATGATTACAATATGAATTATATAATCTGTTTTGTTGTATGATTATTTTTTTCGTTATTTGTCAAGTCATTTGTTTAGCGTTTTATTGAGCGTTTTAATGGAAATAGTCAAAGTTAAATTGATATTATAATACATAAATTGCTGTTTTAACTGTTTTTCGAATCATGTAACAAGGCATTACAGGGTTGTTATTCAGAATACCGATCATTTGAATCATGAAAATTAATAGCAGAAATTGTAGAGGGCATGCAAGGATGGATTTGGAGTTTCCGTATTTGCAGGCATAAAAAATCAAAGGATGTATAGAATTGCTGTACGTTGTTAAAATTCTAGAGTTACTGAGTTTCAAATGATGGATAGAAGCATCCACCATCTCTAACTATCATAAATCTATAAACCTTTTTTGCGATGTAAATGATATTCTTATTAACTAAAAGTTCATCTCAAGTATTCCGAAATGCAAACATGCCACTGATGATAGAGCACCAACCTTTGAAGAAATTCATCAACTATTAAAATATCCTGATATTAGAATAAAATCAATTGTATTGTTTATGATATCCTCTAGCATAAGAATTACTGTAAGGAACCATCTTAAATGGAAACACAAAACATGTCATACTTGTTATTAAGTTTGAAAGGATTCGACAGGATCTCGTCTCTGTTCAGATCCATAAGTCTGGCGACCGCTGCCGACGCCAGCATCAATAGCCAAACGTTTGAAGCCGTCAAATACGGTATAGTTGTAAGCCACCGTATAGATAGGCATTGCAAATCCAGGTTATCAAAAACATTAATCATGCATGAATTGCTAATGAATGTCTATCAATGGCGATTTCTGGCTCAAAGTCGCCGAGGATATGGACGCTAAGTAGCCAGCAGTTGGGATGACAGAATTAGTTTCAGGATACCATCCGAGTCTCCCAATGAGATACTTCTATGAACTCAAAATTAAATCCTACACTTTGTAATTGATTTCTTATTCCTTCGTGTTATATTCTGTCCCTGAATTCTGCTCCGGCCACTTCTGACACAATAAACTTCCAACACCGACAATGGGTCTAACATCCTTGAATCCAAGGTCCGTAATATAATAGGAACTACAGGCCTTCTTCCCTCGAAACAGCTGCTAGCGAAGGTTAGATTCAACGCCAGTACCATGATTCACTAGACACGTATGAAAATGACTACCGCTTGAACTGTCCCTCGAGCATTCTATTATAATCCAGCCATATCAAGACCTAGACCTTTAGTATCAACTTTACCGTGTTTTTTTAAAGTCTAAACTCATCTAATATAGATACCTTGAACTTGCCTAATGATTATTAATAGCGTTTAAATGATAAATACCTGCTCTATCCTCGTCATAATTCTTCACTATAGCTTATACTTAATATATTCATAAACAACATTTTTCTAGGGTATTTATACCGTAAAATGGTTGATAATACCTCAATAAGGTTGATAATATCATAATTTAAGAAACGAAATTAGATGGTAAAGCTAAAAATAATAGGAAAAGTTCTTTTTATAAATGAATCTCTCCACATATAGTATATATATGGATAATTCATTTAAAATTGGTGTCTCTTGTATCTTTTTATAAAACAGATTAAATGAATAGATTGAAAGGCTTACTGGAAGTAGATGATAAAAACTCACAGTGATTTTTAAATACGGATAGGAAAATTCCTATTGATATCACTCTAACGTTCTTTTACTGGATGTATGGATGTAGATCTTTTAGTTATCGGTCGTACTCAATATTATTCCGAGCATGTCCCTCCATCCCTAAAAGACCTCATACAGCAGACATGACATCTTGCCATTTGTTGTGCTGAGCATATGTTCTCCAGACTGAACCACAGTCACTGGAATTCCGAAAGCAGTAAATTGAAGTATACTCTCGATCGAGCCATCTCCAACGGACACTATCATCATAGGAATACGGTTAAGCTTTGACTGTCATTCTGATAGAAAATTCCTCATTATTTAATCTATATTCACATTTCCATATGTTGTGTATTAACTACAATGATGATAAACACCAGCAACTCTACCGAATGAAACAACCAATCAATATAGTAGCAGATCTACACCAATTCACAGAGGATGGAAACCTCAAATTGGATGCCTTCCCATTGTTACACATAAGGAAAAAATGTTCGCGATACGTTCATAGAGATCATATATTTGGGAATGAATCAAGTCCACTATGATTATGGAAAAATATATTCGTCCAAAGTCTCAGACAAGACCACAAGTCCAGGGACTAATTGATGGATTTGTTGACTTGGAAGTCCAATGGCCATGCTTGAATTAAGAAGTAAAGTAGAGTTCTTTCAACCCAGACCTTCACCTTACAAGTAACCTACTTCCTGCTCCATGCTCCGCATTAATGACTGTAAGATATGAGATATGCTTTGTTGCATGATTATTTTATTCGTTATTTGTTAACGTTTTGTTTCTAAAGTTATAACGAAAATACTCGATGTCCAGTTGTTAGATGTATGATTATTAAAATTCATTGTTTTACTATTTGTTTTGCCTAAACAGATATCAACTTGTTATATCGTGATGATTTCAACATCATCCTTGTGTGTCATGTTCTTTAGTTTAACCGAGTATATATTTTCACCAAACCTTCTCTTTATTACAAAGGAATATCGTTTCAACAATCCATATTAGTCCACTTTCTTACTTTAATGCATTTCTGGATTCCGTTGTCTACTAAGAAATTAAAAATATTATTACTATCATAAGCGCCATCTTCAGCATTGAGTTTGTCAATTGCTATTGAAGTTATGTATTTGATTTTATAACATCATTAACCAGATTGGTAACATATTACCATCGTGAACGTGTTCATCAGTAACCTTCACCATAGCAAGAATTTTCTTAGTTTTTACATCTCATATTAAATGTATTTTCAAGTAACCTTTCTTGTTGTTTTTCACATGCCATTTATCTCTCATCCATTGAACTCTGTTTGTTATATTAATACAGTACTGTCTATGACAATAATAATATACCCGTCTTTGGATTCCTTATTTTTGTTTTTAGTTTCGGCTTGGATGTCTAATTTGTTTATTCTTTTTTTACAAATAGTTGTAAAATCAGAGATTGATGGTACCTTTCCCTTAGCATGACCTTGTGTTATTCCTTCGGTTTGTCCATATGGCAGATGAAAATATGCCTAGGTGTTGTACTTCTATATATGGTTGACAAAACAATGTACCAACATGATTGACACCTTTTGTCTTGTTTTAGTATATCAGTATAGGTTGTTTTAATATTCATAAGATCTCTTGCATAATTAGCACCATTTGGAAAACTTCTAAAAAATTGATATATTATAATCGTGATCCACTGCTTTGTTGCATAACTAAATTTTTTCGCAAATAAAAGATGAATACAATTAAAACGTAGAAATTATAGAAGTAAAATCGCATTAGGTGAGCAACAGACTGATCGTCATATGACGAATTACATAGTTATGCAACAAAGCAGTGATCCACAAATTAAAATGGAAAAATTATAAAATATGATCGAGAATCTATAAAATTTTGATAGTCATCTAATTATGCAAGAGATCTATAAATTTCTCTGATTGGGTCATTCCGTTTATTCCACCACGTTCTCTTTCATAGTTATATGAATTGACAAAAGATTCGTATTTCTCAATTCCATCTTTTTCGTCTATCAATTCTTCTACTTGTAGGAATTCAGCTATGACTATTTTGTTGTACGCTTCTACTTTACCTTGTTCTTGCGGATAACCTTTAGGTATCTGTTTGTCAATTATTCCATTGAAAACAAGATAATTTTTGAATTTATTAGATGTAAATTCTCTACCGCCATCATGCATCACTTTCATAGGTTTACCATGGTTCAATCCATTCTTTGAGAACTGACAGCGCTTTTTCGCTATTTCTTCTGCTGCACCATTTACTAACCTTTTCTTGAGTGCAATCATCTATAACATGAATAAAATAATGTTTACTTCGCGAGCCTTTTAAATAAAAAGGCCCTTTTGTGTCCATCTGTTGAACCAATTCATTTGGATGTTTCATTTCAAAACTTGTATTTTCTTTTTATCTTGACAGACAGTATATTGAGATTGTGTCTCTTTAGAAGATTGTAAATTCTTTTGTACCCAAGTTATTCATACTTTCTCTTTAACCTGAACCTAATTCTCATTGGATCAAATCTGTTATTTAGTGGGTTCAAGGATAATCTTTTCTATTGCTTTGTTGCATGATTCGAAAAACAGTTAAAAAAATGATTTATGTATAACAATAACAATTGAATATTAACTATTTTCGTTATAACTTTGTCATCAAGACGTTAACAAATAACGAATAAAATAATCATGCAACAAAGCACCTTCTATTCCAAATTATACAACGATAAACCGAAGAATAAACAAACTAAATATCAAGATAAAAGATGTGGATAATAAAAACAAGGATTTTGAAGACCAATACATCGTCATTGCGATAGAGTGTACTGGTATTAAGGTTACAAACAGAGGTCAATGGATGAGAGAGAAATGGCATGTAAAAAATAACAACAAAAAAGGATATTTAAAAATACATGTAGCAGTTAATGTCAAGACCAAGAAAATCCTTTCAATGAAGGTTACCGATGAACACGTTCATGATAACAAAGCGTTACCAGAGTTGGTTGAAAATATTATAAAATCTGATAGCATGGAAACAGCAATAATAGGCAAACTATTCGGTGATGGTGCTTATGAAGGTAATGATATTTTTAAGTATTTAGGAGATAAAGGAATTCAGCCTTGCATCAAAGTAAGAAAGAATGCTTTATTGTGAGGTTATGGTTTAAAATTGATTCAAACAATGCCTTGCATACTTTTCTTAGCATGGACTGTCAGTATAATTATAAACTAGCGATAGCATGTGGTCTGATGACAATACCTAGCAGACGTACATTTGATAGAAGACTAAAAACCCTTTCTACAGATATAAAAGAAAGAATATCGACAATGGGATGTCTGTTTGTTGTAGAAGGATTAGTAGATTCTTCTATAGCCGCAGTGGATAGTACTCTTTTAAAAGCAAAAGGTAGTGTATGGCATAAATCATCTATGAAGAAAGGCATAGTACCATGCCCAGGCATTGATATGGATGCAAGGTGGGGTTATAGTCGTACAAAGAAATGGATATTTGGATATAAACTACATCTAACATGTACAACAGGTGATCTCATAGTACCTCTAACAGCTGTTGTAACTACTGCTAATGTATCGGATAATCAAATGTATGTTCCTTTAACCTCATCTTTGACATTCTCATTACCATATGTATTGTATACGGTAGCAGATCCTGGTTATGATGATAAGAAACTGTATGGATATAGTAAGAAGGTATTAGGAATAGATCTAGTTTGCCCTGTTGAACGATATAAAAGTACTTCCAAAAAGAGGCTTGAGATTGTATGCTTTTATCAATCGGTATTGGGGCAGGCTATCTACAGCCCGAGAAGAATATCGATAGAACCACTGATAGAACATATCAAATCTGTTTAGAATAGACCCATTGCCAGTACGAAGATTTCATAAAGTATCTGCAATTTTACTTTTGTCTGTTTTATTATATCAATTAATGGTATACTATAACTGTAAAACTAAGAAAATAAATCCAAAATCAATAAAGTATATGCTTGGAACTGGCTGATGAAATGGAATTTGGGATAAAGATGAGTAATATCAAATTATGACCATATCTCATACTATTTAACCAAACATATGATAGAATTGAATAGTATAACATAATGTCGAATAATTTAATCAGGGCGTCCCCGTAACATTAGATTTATTAAAACAGTAAACGCGACAGAATGTGTCTATTTTCTGTTAAATGGTTATTATTTTGTTTCTTTCTTACTTATTCTCGATTTTTTAAAAAATTTTTCAGAAAAATAAGAAAATAAAAACTGCTACTTTTTAACAACTGAAAAATTAAGTACCAGGTACTCAGTAAGTCAATACTATTTAATACTAATTCTTAGTATACAATAAACTATATATAACTCTTCTCTTGGTAAGGATGTAGGAGTGGGAACTGCAGACGAAATATTAACAATATTAGTTTATAGTGATATGTACATGCCATCTACTTTTCCTCGATCTTTAAACCACGTTGGAGATTTTTTATTTTCTTTTTCATGTCATCTACAACATTAAATTCCATATCATCTTTGAAATGTATCTAATGTAGATAATAAGGGTATAATAATTTATTTTACAATATTTATTATTGCGACAACTATTGTAACTGTTGCGGGTATACTTGGAATAAGAATAGGATTCCCTTGAATCTTTTGAGATAATTTTTCTTTTATTAAAAAATCTTCTATTTTTTCTTCTTTTTCTAAAAAATTAGTCAAGAATCTTAATGGAGCTAATTCATCATCCTCTTTATTAAATTCATTAACTAGATCCAAGGAAATAGATTTAAGCGATCTATTATCTATATCGTAATGGTTATTATTATCATCTTTGTTAATACTATTTTTATTTGGTGGAATAGAAGCTGCCATCATTGTCGATATTTTTTCTATAGTGTGGATACGAAGATCAATTCTATTTTGCAAATATTTATCATAAAATCTCAAGCACATCATTAGATACGCCATCTTGTTAATTGTACTTCTTTTTTCTAAAAATAGAATCGCACATCCCTTGGCAAGAAAAAATTGGTTTTGGTTATAAGAAATAGTTTTAAGAATAGCAGCATAGGTAATTATGTATAATGGCATAATCAAAATTCTTATAATATTTTGAAATTGAGAAAGCCCCCGATAGTCAAAATTCACAAGTGAATAAAATTTATCGATAAGTTTTCCCTCGGAAAGAAAAAAAATCAATATCAAAATAACTAACAATGGAATGGCATATTTACAGAATTTGAGTAGAAAATTATATTCTCCTATTATATTTTCAATACCATTTTCTATAAAAAATTTCCAGTTTTTTTCCAGGGGTGCAAACTTGTAAAAGCAATAAAAACTGTAAAAAAAAGAATGGCAAAAATTGGAAAATTTTGTCCATACTGAATATTGTGACCGTATTCAAGTATAATTTTATTTAATCCAATGAATACTGATATGAAACTTAAAATTATATAGATTGCAGGAATAACAATAAATACAATTTTGAAACCTTTTGGTCCCTGCAAGTATCCACTTTTCAAATTAATTCATCTTATATATATAATCTTGTTTAAACGTATCTATAATAAATAACAAAAGTATTTTGGCATATAAAATGCTTTGTTGCATAATTCGAAATTAGTTATACCAACAATAACCTCTAACAATAACAATTGAATTTTAACTGTTTTCATCATCTCTTTATGTATAAAACGTTGGCAAATAACGAAAAAAATAATCGTGCAACAAAACACACATAAAACAATACTTACCAATTTCCCAGGAAAAATTATAGAATAATAAAGGCTAAAACATCATGGAAAGTAGAAGAGTATTTTCCAAACGATATGTTTGTTATACAATGAGGATTAACGTATGCCTTGGGTCTTTTTGTATTATGTAGAATTGTTCACAATGATAAAACAACTGTCTTATTGTCATTGTAGCAATAGGATTAGCAATATATGCCCGGAATAAATGTTGCAGCAAATTCCATTCATCACCATTTCCCCTTCTTAGCCGGCAAAGGCTTTGGCATAGATGAATCATTAAAATTTCATCAGAATAAACAAAATCTAACTCAAATTCACGCTGGAAGAGGATAAGTCCATATGGTCAATACGTGATGTATAATGTATTATGATGAGTATATATTTTCATCAAATGGATATTTCCAATCAAGTACAAACACTAAACATAGAAGGATCCATCAATTTTGAATTAAATCAAATGCCTATCATAATGCAAGGACAACCTAGACCTCATGGGCCTTCAGTAAAATCCGGCATACAAGTTCCTGCAGGACAGAATGGACTTAATGGAGGTCCAGAGGGTCATACTGAGGCCATTGGTTAGCAGGTCATCAAGATCCACCAGGAGCGCGTTGTCCTATCACTTCTACATCATATTAATAAAGTTCTTCGGAGGGCGTGTTTCATTCAATGTTCTTTTACCTCATTCGTTAGTACACTGAATTTATCTCCCGTATCTCCGCTATCTCCGTAATCATGGAATTTAGTGCTCAAATTTTGATTATCTTTCGGAGATAACGTCTGGAATCCAAGACAAACCCTCACATATGAGAGATAAACTTTCATTCACCACAGAGATTTTGTGCTTACTTGAGATACCGATCTTGGAAGTTGAATGGAAAACAAAATCTTTCACTGATAGATGATGAACGTATCGATTACTCAGCAGGTTGCAAGGACTAAAAACACGGCATATATAACACCTTTGTTCTCAAAATGAGAAGAGATTGCTGAAACCAAACCTAACACTTTTGAATGCAGTTCCAAACAGAAACATGGTTTCTCTGCAGAGGCTTTTCTATTTAACTCGGCCATACATACCCAAAAAACTTAAACAATCAAAGATAATAATAATATCTCTTTCGACTTAGATAAATTATATATGAAAGAGCAGCAGGTACCAGACTTCCAAAGAGTACCTGGTCCTACAAGGGGGGGCTCACTTGGAGCATATGGAGCAGGCGCATACAAGGCATTCTATGAGGTGACCACCAAATACAATAAGGAAAGAGAATTTAAAGATAAATCACTATTAGATATTGTAGATGGAACTTCTATTGGTGCAATAAACGCAGCAATAATCGTAAGTTATGTAATGGAAAATAATACATGGGAAGGCTCTTCTGAAAGACTAAATGAATTCTGGGACTATTTATCAAAAGAATCATCATTAGATTATATTTCTGGTTTTACACGATGGTGGGATTATCTACATAATAACATTAACCATAATATTGCCACAGGAGAAGCTGCAAGACGGTATTATACTACACAAGAGTTTTCTCTTATAGGAGTACCTACTGTTTTTTCACCTTTACCGCCACAACCTGATACCAAATTTTTTGATCCTCAAAACACATGGTATCGCTTTGATAGTAGTCCGCTAAAAAGAAGTTTAGAGAGATTTGCAAAATTTCCAATAGCGACAACTTTCGATCAAAAAGATTCATTCACTCAACCGAGACTTATACTCGTTAGTGTTGATGTGGCAGAAGGTGCTACCGTAGTATTTGATAGTTATGAAAAGGAAGATGGTTCAAGAAAATCAGAGTATGGTAAATATATTGTTCAAGACGAAAAAGAAATTGGATTTACTCATATTATAAGATATAACGAAGGTATTACAGCTGATCAAGTTATTGCAAGTGCATCTGTACCACTAAATTATAGTTATAGTAATCTAGAAGTCGAAAGCTTTAATAATACTACATCTAAATATGGGAAAAATATCAGGTACTTTTGGGATGGTGGAATACTAAGCAACACTCCACTATCACAAGTTGTTCAACTACATAGACAGTATTGGCTTAAGAGAAAGGGGTTCAAAGATACCGTTCCAAGATTAAACATCTTCATAGTCAATCTTCATCCAGCACAGCAAGACGTAATTCCGTGGGATCGTGATGGTATTGTGAATAGAAGAGACGACATAACCTTTTCTGATAGAACAGAACGTGAAGAACAGGCTTTATTACTCGTATCAGATTATGTAGATCTAACAAGAGAATTAATCAAAATTGCAAAAGATAATGGTGTAAAAGATAATGTAATAGATACATTATTGGATAGGAAAACTACGAATCATGATTTGGCATTCCGATCTAGAAAATATTCAGATATACTAGAAGGACAATATAATATAGGTAAAGTAATACGTATAAATCGTAAAAATGATGAGCACACTGTATCAAATAAAGTATTTGATTTCTCCCACAAGACAATTAAACAACTGAGAGAAAGCGGATATAACGAAACTCTAGAACTTGATTTTCAGAATCTTTGGTAACTCTATTTAATTAGAATTCCTTTGATAAAATAGACAAAATAACCATGGCTAAATTCTTCACAAAGCCGCCCATAAAAAAGAGAGAATACCTGATTATGATTTCTATAAGAAGGATAATCTGGACGTCTCAAAACAAGACTATTAATGTTTATGACCTTTGATACAAAGGTCATAAAAAAGGATTTTCCTGAAAACTATCATCCATACCCAATAGAAAGAAGAAAAATCTAGAATTATAAGAAGAAGAAAAAGAGCATAACAAAAATCATTCTAACAAGAGATAGTGATAGAACATACTATTTGCAAATTGAAAAAGTATAGCAGGATAATTAGCCAGGTATTTAGAAATAAGTTAAGAAAGTACAACAAGATAATAGAAATAGTGTCTGGATTGGTAAACTATAGGATAATAAACCGTTATCATTATTGACCGATAAAAAAATCCATGTGGATAATATAGATTCTTTTTAATTATACAAGATCTATTGACTTGATATTGAATATCTCAAGTTAACAGTGCAAAAAAATTATTTGCTATTGGATAAATCTAAGACTTAGAAGATATAAATCTGAACAGACAATATCAAAATTATTATATAAGATAAACATCCCGTGACAAATACAAGAAACTCGAAAATGAGTAGATAAAAAGGTTAAATTCAGGAGATTTAAGGCAATATTATTGCCTTTTAATATCCCTTTTATTTTCAGAAGTAAATGATTAGAAATTAGATATCTTATCTATCTATTTCTTAATGTCTGTGACCATGACATCTTACATGACCGTGAACACGGATGCAAGTTCCATGACCTCCATGACCATGTTTGCCGTGGAAGCTACCATGACGAACAACTATTGCAGATGCATCATCTAATGTAGCTATAATCAGCTAATGTAGATATTGCAACTACAGCAAATATTGCAAAAACTATTGCAGATGTTTTTTTTGCTCTTTCTTGATTTAATGTAATATTATTCATCACAAATATAATTATTTATATAGTATTTAAACTTTGGTATTATTTGTTGTTTAAAACCTAATATAACCATCTTGTTTCATATTTTTGCAATAAGGATAGATTTTTTAAAAGATCTTTTATTTTATTTTAGTAAATTATCATTAGTTTGGTCATACACTCATTCAAATACATTTAACAGCCCTCTTATCTTTTGGGACCTTGACCTGTACCTGTTACCGATGACCAGGATGTACGACCAGGGTCTTTGCTACTGACCCTTTCTCACCTATGTATAAAAGTACAGAATCAAATGTGTGTTGTACCTTATCTGTTCAATGTACTTTTTTGTGTATTTTAGGTCATTGCTTCTTTTATTTGATAACCCGGTTTTAAATTTAAAATTTTTTATTAATATAAATAATATCGAGACATTTTATTATTTAGAAATAATATATCCATATTTACTAATAAAATAAATGAAAATGTCTTATCTACTTTGAAGAAATTGATGGAAAAGGTCCTATTCCCAAAGAAGGGACAACTAACACTGTAACAAATTCATTTGGAGCCGTTGATAATGATGATCCTAAACCTCCAGGTGTTTGCACGGATATCTTTTGAGGATTATTCAAACTGCTTAATGTTGTACTAACGGCTCCACTTTGCAAATTCTTTATTAAATCTAGTGATTGTAGTGCAATATTTAGTGTAACGGGAGTTAACTTGGTTTGGTTAATTAAAGAATCAATGGAACCTGAACCGCTAGATAACGTTGATGCTACCTTGGAAGATTCTGCAGCTAAATATAATAATTTAGTAAGATTTGCAATAGGCAATTTTGTTACAATTACAGTCACTGGTAATGAATTTCTTCCAGTGTTATTTTGAGATGGTTGATAATTTAATACAGCTGATATATTTTTATCTCCAATTGCTATTTCATTAAGTTTAATTCCATTAACCATGCTAATTCCTACAACATTGGTAAGAGAAGAAATGCTATTCAATTTTTTAACTGCAGCCTGATTGATTTGACTCAAAGTGGCATTTTTGCTCTCGCTAATTGTGTTTTTAATTGCATCATTAGCCTAATTGATTAAGTTAAATTGGTTAAGTGTATTACTAGCCTGATTTATTAGGTTTTTAGAGGCGTTTATTCCATGGTTAAATACGTTTTTAAGTGTATGCGATAACCCTAATCCGTTTCCACTGTTATTTAAAGAAGGAGATAACTGAGCAAAAATCTGATGAGATAAAGATATAGAAGAAATCCCAGAAATCAGTATTAAAGATGCGAAAATTATAATAAATAATTTTTTATTCATTAAATATATTATGACAAAATTATTTATTAACATATTATGATAAATTAATACGTATTAAGGTTTTTCCTATTTTGTCTATAACTATTATTTTGGTCTAGCAAGGATTTCAATCATTATTTTATGCGAATCACTATTGACATATCCATATTAAAAAATATTGCAAGTCTTTTCATTAGATCTTTTGCATAATTAGAAACAATTTAAACTTTCTAATGATGCTTTTTAGTTTCTATAAATCTTGGTTCTTATTCTATATTTTGCCAGGCTAGTTAATATATAAGATTCTATTGTACTTGTTTAATCTATTTCTTAAAATTTCACTCTATAGCCTGTATTTCAATATTTTTATCAATGCAAATTAATATTATTTTTTCTTTAATCATTTTATCTTTTATAATATTTTATTGTTGAACCTATGTTTCGATATCTTGTTTACATCAACTATTGATAGAGTTCTTTGTAATCCTCAACGGGGCTAAAAACATTGTTAGTAATTTGGAATGAAACTTTATGCTCTATATTGCTTCTCATTCTACTTAACCATTTTTCTAAGATTTGAATAAACACCTTTGATGCTTTTTTATTTCCCGTACCATGGAACCATATCAAATCATTCTCTCATAACAATGAATGTAATAGATCTTTTGCATAATTAGAAACAACCTATCTATTCCTTCTGGATTCTATATCTATTTATAATTCTTAATATACTATTCTATAGTTTATCAATCCTGCAACTATCTCTGACACCTTGTTATGTTTTCCCCATTTATTCCTAAATATATCTATCATTATCCGGTACTTTTTCAACAGACAAATATTATGTTCCACTATTATTCTCTTTTGAATGAATTTTATTATAATCTTTTTCTTCTTGTGACTGATCATAGTTTCTCTTCTTTCTATTATGTGTGGACGACAGTTGTTCTGGAAAATCCTTGTCTATACCATTTAGCAAAAATATGCTAAACAATTCCGAATTGCTTTAGTACTATATGCAACAAGAAAGCCTATTGCTAGAGTATTTATTTTATATTACAATTATATTATAAATATTTATTTTAGCGAACTTATGCAAATTGGTATACACCGATATCTAAGGTAATAAACGTTAACAACTTGTTTTGAGATGACCTGGTGATCCTTCTTATAGAAATTATAGTCATATATTCTTCCATTTTTTGGGGACGACCTTATGAAAGATATAATCACGAATGTTAATCATCAGCTGATT
This sequence comes from uncultured Nitrososphaeraceae archaeon, assembly GCA_963762475.1. Classification (GTDB taxonomy): domain Archaea; phylum Thermoproteota; class Nitrososphaeria; order Nitrososphaerales; family Nitrososphaeraceae; genus Nitrosocosmicus. The sequence goes on along the minus strand of CAVXKW010000012.1, from coordinate 46,355 downwards.
TTTGATAGCATGTTTTTTTCTTCTTGTCTGTATAGTACAGCTTGCGTCTTCTATTATCTACAGGTCTTGGTATCTGTTGTTTTCTAGAATTTATGAAAGCAAGAAACCCCGGAAAGTATTGTTCAACTTCGTCAAATGTTTTTAGCATCTTTTATGCTGTATGTTTTCTGTGGAATTGGTACGCATTGTCTTATCAAACTTTCTATCTTTTGTATGTCCTGCAGATGATACTCTGATCCAGATCAAATAAAAAGCCCGCTACTGTCTACGTTTTGTAAAGACGATAGAAAACCAAAAGCATGAGAAATCTATTTTTAACATCTAGTTTGAAAAGTCTGCCTGCGCCAAACTTTTGCGCTTTTTATATTTTCTTGTCGTTTGCATGATAACCACTTGTATCATGTTTTTTCCTCTTGTTGTTATTTCTATCGTAAATATAATCAAACTCTTATACGATTATGCCAGTAAAGGATTTGAAAAGGAATGATTTTTTGGGTAATCTCTCGTACGAAAGTAATGAGAGAACAAATGGTCATAACACTGTTTGTAAGTAATTATACAAAAGATCTAAAATCTATTATTAAATTAACTAGAAAAATAAGTTTTCACAGATCAATATTAATCCAATTAAAAAAGGGAAAATTCATCAACCAGTACGTTCTATTATTGGATATGGCCAGGTTCCATTAAGGATTTGTTCGTCTGGAACATACATATACCAATTAGCATAAATATGCTAACCCAAAACTTCGGGAATACATATGAAAATTATCAATTATGTTAGCACACATTTGCTAAATGGTATACGCAAAATAAGATTAAATGAATCTTTAGGAGACGGTAACCAATTAGAATCTTTTTGGGTTCCAGGGCTTTGATTTTGGAGATATATATCAAGCGAACCATCTGTATTGTTCTTTAAGCCTTTAGATAATCCACCTATATTATAACGGTTTATTGGATTATCTACAAAGTATGATTTGTTATTATACAGAGTAATAGACCAAAATGCTTTTACTGGGGGGCGTTTGACCAGGTTTAAAGTGAATGACATAATCATTAGCTCCATTTAGAGGCTCGCCTTGTATATCAGTAAATGCTGGAGTGTATAGAGATTCTATTGCGGTATTTGCACCAAATCCCAGTTTAGCAACGGCAGCACGTAAAAGATAGTCAGTATTATAATTTCCCACATCCGTGTTTACAAGCCATTCATTCATTTTTATTCCTGCATTTGCTATTTTTGCATCTATCAATTTTTCACCTTGTATTATACCTGTCTCTAATGCTTTTTTTATTGTGTCATTGTTTGCAGCATCTTTAGATGGGGTTTTACCAGGACCAATTCCTATACTTGTAAATTTAGCTAGGAGTTGAGAATCTGGAGGATTTGGTGAATTATCCACCATACCTTGACTAATTTCATCATATACTTTGATACCTAAATCAGGAATCAATTAGGGTTGAAATTTAATAGGAATTTCTTTTGAGATATTGGATAATGTTGATGTTGAAGTAGATGGTAATGATTGTGCATTTGACTTTTCTTGTAATGCAGATAGTGGAACAAGACCTATTCTATCTTGAATTGCATGTACATTTGAAATATCTGATGCTCCATTTACCAATATTCTATGGAGTATCCAGACAAGGTTAGTCGGAGATTTTATCTCGGTCATTCCACTTGGAACTTGTCCATCCCAGTTGGGGCCCGTAATAAGATATGTGCCACCATTTGATCCAGTTGCACGTGATCCAACATATGTAAAGACATTGGTATATGCATCAAGGAATTCAAATGTATAATACCTATGCATGATTGGAGGTACTGTAAGAACAAGAGGTTCTTTTTTTAAATTTAACCACGAATTACCATATAATGTGTCTGCATTTGGACTAACGATAGTTGTAAAACTTGAATTTACAAGCTCACGAGCAAATGACATTTTATTAGCCGGACCTCGTCCTACTCCCGGTGGACTATTTGGATTAGTAAAATAATTAAAACTTTTTTCCATCGTTACAAGTGGATACCCCCATATGTAAGCAAGTGTTGCAACATCTTGTGGCTTATCTGAAGAGACAAGTTGTGCCATTTTTTCATTTAAATCATGAATAATAAGATTACTATTAGTAGTATTGTTTACAGAGTTGACTAAAGTTTTGTTATTCTCTGAATTGTTAGATAAATTATTGACTGTCTGATTAGTTGCATATATTTCTTTCATAGTTTATCTACTTGAAGTTGATATTTAACTATTTACAATTTTTTACAATTATTAAGCAATATCAACTAAATCTCAATTCCAATATCTTAGAACAATATGTAACATGTAATGATCTTGTACATTGACTATTCAATAATGTGGTATCGAAAGAAAAATATAAACTATAAAAACATATCCAAAGTAAAAGCATAAATACTATACCAATTAGCATATATTTTCTAAATTGTATTTCGGAACAAATAGTTCCTCATATCCAGATTAAATCTTTTTGTTCTGAAATAATTAGATATCTTATTTTTAAAATCTGTAAATGATTGATAATATTTCAAAACAAGTAGATCTCGTTTTGCAATATTCTATATCTCCCATTACCATAAATTCGGGTGATGCCGTTGGAAGATATACAGGTATCAAAGCATCCTTGTTTTCTTCAAAATACTTTAGTACCTTCTTTGATTTATAATGAGGTGATGCTCTACCATAAACAAATAGCATTCTGGAAATTTATCATGTATTTTCTTTAGATAATCAAGAAATGTATCACCATTAATCGTCATACTGCCTGAATAGTTGCTTATTACCTCCAAGACAGAGGGCTCCAAAAATACATGAATGTTTGTGCGAGCCTGTTACTCTAACTATGGGTCTTTTATCTTGTTTAATCCAAACGCGTCTTACAAGATTCGTAAAAAAAGAGTGATTCATTCAGTGATACTATAGTAAATCCATCTTGCTGCTGCTGTATATTCACAAATATCTGTTCTGTCTTTTTTTGAATACCTCTTTTTCCTCTGGAGATGCAGTATTAACATGTACCTTTCTTGGCACCTTCTGTTTAAAGCCCCATTTTCGAAGAATGCGGTATATGGGAGTATAATGATATTTTATTCCACTTTTCTTTATGATTAATTCTTTAACCTGTTTTGTTGTCCAACTTGATTAGAGTTGGATAATTCTTTCTTTATACTAAAACTAACTTCTTCGGACACCTCAGGTAGTCTACCGGCTTTTGTTCTATCGTTTAGTACTTTCAAGCCATCCCTATCGTATCTTTTTAACCAATCAAAAGCCCAAGGATTACTTCGATGTATCTTTTTTACAACACGAAAAAGAATTTGTTCATCTTCTCATACTTTGATAATTAGCTGTAAACCTTTCCTTTACTTTAGGATCATTGTCTTTTTTGTAATGATTAACCAATTTGGATTTGGTCAATGGTGGCATTGAGAATAGATGATATAATATGAGGTTTTAGATAGATTGTGTGTTTTATAATAATTATCATATAAATTATTTAGCATACTTGTGTTAATGGGTATAGTATAGAAAGTGCTGATAATTATTGATCTGTGTACGGGTAAATTAAAAATCTAATAAAGCAGTTAGTAAAAAATAATACCAACTCATAATAACTTGATACCTAAATTTAATCTTTTTAAATATTTTAATCTAATCCGAATGTTCGCATTATATATCACTATTGTACAATGGTAATACATAATAAAAAAAATAAAATGGAAAATTTTCTAGGTATTATAAAGTAACCAATTACTGCAGTTTATCAATATTAAGATTAATAATAAAGTTTATTATTTATAGTTTCAAAAAATTTATTTAATGAGTTCAAAAGAAAGTTCACAGATAAGAGTCATAGTATTGATAGAAGCAAAAGAAGAAACCAGACAAAAAATAATGGACCTTCTTTTACCTCTCGTGAATCCACCAAGAAAAAGAGAAGGGAATATTTATTATACTTTCAATTCTTCGATTGAAAATCCAAACGAATTATTGTTTGATGAAATTTGGGAAAGCCAAGAAGCTTTCGAAAAACATTATAATAATACAGAATCTGTAGAATTAAGATCCAAAATGGAAAATTTAGTTGCTAAACCCATGGAGTTTAAGAAATTTAAAGAGATTACAGGTTAGTACAACTTTTTGGATTGAATATTATATAATTATTGATGATAAAAATCAACTAATTTCTTTTATTTTTAAAATTACAAAAGCTCTAGATATACAAATATAATTCTGAATAACGTTGTTTTGTATTATCATTTCAAAAATATATTTACAATAGAAGAAATGTAGATACACATCTAATAAATCACAAATCAAAATAAATTTTAAATCAAGGTTAAGAATTAAAACTATCGTCATAAGGCAATGAAAGTAGAAATTGCCCATTGTTTCAAGATTCAATTAATCATAGAATTAAAATAAATGTCGAAAATTTAATGCAACTTATTATGCTAATACAAAAAAAATTGATTGACATTTATCATCTTTTAAATTTGAAAATAAAATCCGAATCCCCATTTCTTTAATACTCATATTGCAATTTTGAGATCATAATTCTCAACATAAATAAATTCAACAATCGTATTAATCATTTTTTCTAATTTAAAAGATATCTTACCTGAGAATGCGGAATCAGACTCATGAACTAGCAATCTTGCATAACAATGTGTCACCAATTCAATGTTCAAAGTACCTTCAACAACAAAAAAGATAAAATTGACTTGTAAGCTGATAGCACCAACCTAAAGAACGCAAAGTCACTATTATTTGTTACAATAACTTCGACTCACCAAACAAGATAAAACATAGTAAAGGACAATCAGTTAGTAGACATGGTAAATCTCAACCATATTTAACTTCTCAACACTAAATATTATTGTTGTATAGGGACGGGAAATATCATATCTTATCTTATTACACTATTACTTTTTTTGTATCGTTTATTATTCCATTATAAAATACTACGTTACAAGAAGATCACATAACGTAAGACAACTACTTTAAATGTGTGAACGTCCTCATGAATAGTTAGGTAAATAGTATGAATAAAAGCCAAAAAATCACAATCGTCACTATGGCGGTATTTGTAGCATTGATGTTCGCCGGGCCAATAGCTCTAAATTTGGGTAATGATTCTGCTTTTGCAGCTCATTTCCACGGTCATCACCATCACCACGGTCATCACCATCACCACGGTCATCACCATCACCATCACCACGGTCATCGACATCACGGTCATCACCACGGTCATCGACACCACCGTTAAACGAAATTTATTTAAAACAAGTTAATGAATGAATAATACATTAACAGAATTTTTTTCTTCCAACAACATATTTAAAATAAATATCTTTTTAATGGATTTGAACAACCCCTCTTTTTTGATCAACTAGCATTCAATAATGTTTCTCCATGAATATTTCATTAGTCACTTTAATTTTTGCTAATGTTATTGGGGGAAATAATCCATTTAATTACTATTAAAATATACAGTCACATTTTTAACTAATTTCCAAATTCTGTAACGAAACAATTTATAGATGTTTTATATTAGTTGCATATTTATATATAAATAGTGTCAAAAGACAAGTTAAAAAGCCACAGAATTCCTATTAATTTATTAAATATTATGCGATAAATAAGAAAAAGAATAGAATCTAATTATCTATCTATTATTTTTACCACATTTAGCATTACATCTAAGAAACATATCCAAAATAAAATATCAATTCGTTAAATATAGTCATTGTAATTATAGCATGGATAAAAAGCATTTCAGTAAGATTATTTCATAGAAACCAAAATATCTGAATTTATAATTGATGATTCAAAATTCAAAAGTAAATAGGTAAGGAATATACCATCAAATCTGAAATTAGAATAATTCTTAAAAGAATATCAAAATGCAAAATACATCTTTACTATAGAGTATTTTACCATTACCTCATAGAAAAATACAATCACATCCTGTGTCCATAGCAAATACCGAAACTTGGTATCATCAAGCAAGTTTTTAAAACTGAACTATAATATTCATCTTCTTCTGACGAAATATTCATTTTCGAAAGAAATTTGCAATATCGACATGAGAATATATTATTTGAAATTTTCATACAATTCGAAAAAATGTAAGATTAAAGTATGCATAGATAAATTAAATCTATTTGTATGGTAATACTGGAAATATTATTTTAACTATATAAACTTGTTAAAAGAATTATATAGTTTAATAAAAAATTATTATAATAGTGAAATAATTTGCAAATAATTTATATGACTTTTTTTACAATAATTTTATTAATTTATAGTACATACCTTGTTGCATCTTTTTCAATTCAATTATCATATAGTACAGGTAAAATAAAATTACCTCCATTACAAAATGGAACCAATAGCACCAAGGTAGTGATTTTGGCATTTGATGATTCACCAAAAAGCCAATATATACTTGCAAAACCCGCTTTAGATAAATATGGATATAAAGGGAGTTTCTTTGCTGTATGTACTTTTGTAAATAATGGTGTCAATCGACAAGGGATTAAATCTATGAATTGGCAAGATATCAATGCATTACACCAACAAGGACATGATATAGAATCGCATACAATGACTCATACTGGCCTAAATAATAAATCAGAAAAGAAATTAAATTATGAAATAGGCGATTCCAAACAATGTTTGTTAAATCATGGAATAAATTCAACAATTTTCGCATATCCTTCAAGTACTGGATCAGAAAATACTACAATAATAAATATAGTCTCGAAATATTACGATTTGGCACGATCTGGAGATGCACCATTAACGTTTTTACATTGCGATGGCTACAAAAAAGAAAGTGATTGTACACCATTAAATAAAAAAGATAAAATAAAATATGAAAACAGATATGATGTAAAAAATTGGAGTGACAGGCCAAAAGAACAAACAGATAGTCATGCTATCATATCAATGAATAAAACTCAAATGTACTCTCAATTTGTTAACGAAGTAAACTCTCAATCAAAATATAACAAAAATGGGTGTATAAATACAATTCCCATAGTTGTATATCATAACTTTATAGTAGATAATAATCACATAGAACGATCTAATGAATCTGCTACAGACATTGGATTATTTTCCAAAGAATTAAAGTATCTTCATGATAACGGATTTATTGTTTTAAAGATGTCCGATCTAGGATATAATCCAATATCTAAATTCAATTATATCAAAGAGCATACCAATTTGAAGATGAAAAATTGCTGATTATTAACAAAATAAATACTAAAATCATCATTTTTTGTATAAATTACAATTCTACATTATGTCATAAAATAAAAAACGCAATTTAACTTTAAAAACTTGGTTCAGTTTAGAAAACATATAATATTTATTTATTTATTGGGATTTCCTGTATGATCATTAGTGTTATTTGATTGGGATGTAATTTAAGAATCAAAGTTACCCACGAATCATTATTTGAAAAATGAAAAAATATTCCACCATCCTGATACACCCCATTATCTTTTCTGAATGGACCGGAAACAAAATTACCTTGATTCATATGAATGTTGTGTATCCCCACGTCAAATCCATGCTCGTCTTTGAATGCAGACCCAAATACATATACAATAGAATCATTATCAGATTTAGATCTTTGTATACAACTATCAATTAAATTAGTAAGTTCACTTTCTGATCGAGAAATATTTTTTGGTATTTGAATAAATGACGACATATCTACGTAGCCATTACGTATATAATCCAAAGATAATACACGAGGTTGGTTTAGAAGCCTAGCAGAACCTGATTCCATTCTTTTCAATTTATTTTTAAGCTCAACTGTCCAGTTAAAATTTTGTGAATACCCCCAATACAGATTCTTTATATGATAAAATATTAACAAAAGCTTTGAAGGTTTCTTCAAATACTTTAATATGAATTACATAATGATCATATCCATTGTTTCTGATAAAACTAGAATCCGCTACTTTGTCTTTGATAACACTATATATTGGTATTGCCATTATATCCCATTATAACACTAAATTTATAAAGATTAAATTGATTAAATAATTCTTTTTAAAATATTTAAAAATACATCAAAATACTAAATATAATAAAATAACAGTCCTATAATATTGACTAAATTTATATTTACCAATTTTATTTTTTATAGGACAAATAAAGATAAATAATCAAACAGGTATTATTCAAATTCATTTTCACTAGTTCTGCCGAATCTGCCATAAAAAGTGACTTGATTCATAGAAAAATAGCATAAAAATTATTGTTCAAACTAAATAGATTAATTCATTTAATGAAAATTTAATTAAATGACAAAATTGTTTTTTATCAATATTAAAAAAAGAGTTGAGGAATTATAGATACTATGCTCCAGCTAATCCAGCAATAGCGGAGATTTCTGTTTGTGATTTTTGATTTAGCATAGGTTGAGATATAATAGTAGGCATCAAATTAATCGAATTTTTCATTGGCTGACCTGTAGGTTCGGTTACATCAAAAAATCCTACCCACCCCTTCATAGAGAATTCATTTTTATGGGAATGGAACATGTACATTCCAGGATATTTGTAAGTAAACTCAACAATACCTCTATCCCCTTGCATTAATGGTACAATATCACTAGTATAATCAGGCTTTAAAGAAGTACCTGATGAATAATAATTAAAAAGATTGCCGTGTAAATGGAAGTTATTCAGTGGATCAAATTCCAACATATTAACAAGATAAATTCGATATGATTTTCCGGTTATCAAATTAATAGGACGATCTTTGTATTCAAAAGCAACTCCATTAACCGTATATACTGCGTTATTATGGTTAACTTCAGGTAGTCCAGTTTTAAGTTCTTTTACTGTGGGTAGTCTATCAACGCCCTCCTTAGTATAATTCAAATCATATCCATTCATAAGCATCACCATTTCAGTCATTTGAGGTCGGGGCGTTTTAGGATCTATTATCATCATTCCATAAAGTCCTTGGTTTATATGCTCATCTGTTGGTTCTACATGACAATGATATGGGTAAACTCCGAAGGGTAACGCAGTAAATATATAAGTAAAACTTTTACCAGGTGCTACATCCCCACCAGGTCCCATCATACCATCCATATCACCTGCATGTATTGAATGCATATGAATAGAATGATCATGTTTACTATCTTTACTATTTATAAACAATAGTTGGATATGATCACCTTCAGTCATTCTCATAGTGGGTCCTGGAATTGAACCATTATATGTCCAAGCATTAAGAGTTAATCCAGTGTTGGAGATTGGAACGGTTATACCCTCTTTAGCTATAATTGTAAACTGTCTTAATGTGGTGCCATTTTTCAGAATAGTAACATGACCGCAACTAAAATGAGTCAAATAAGTTATCCCATTTGTAGGAGTATGTTGGTCTGTTGCACAGTTTTTTAATTTATCATATTGTTGAACTGAAAGGGTACTATTAGTAATATTGGATATGTTATTTTTATTGGAAATTGTATTAATATTTGTGGAATATCCAGGGTTTACAATTGAAATAAACGTTCCATATGTCGCTAGAGAAATACATAAAATTAATGATATAAACAATATTCCAAGATGGTTGGATAACCATAATCTAATCAGTATATCCTTTGACAAATCAGTATATTCAATATAAGATTATAAGTATAAATAATATACTATTAATTATTCTGTATAATTAATAGGGAATTCTTTTCTAGTAGAATATAGTAACTATATTAAAATATAAAAAAGTTATGTTATCAATCAAGTAACGATAAAAATTATGAATCGCTAAATAAAGTTGATCTTCAAAATAAATACATTATTAAAATTTATTAAATTTCTGCAATCTGTAAATTAAAATTTTTTTTTAATGCAATAGTGTAACATAAAAATATGTCACAATTTATTTCTCTTTGTTTTATTATTACAAAGGATAAGTTTCGAACAATGTATTGAAAATTACGAATATTTTTATAATAGTAGAAATTTGCCCGTAGTGATATTTAACTACAAGATCAATCATTCAATTATATTTTGTATTTGACTATTATAATCAAACTCTTGTCAATTATTATGATTTTTGTTGTAAAATTATTAATATTATCAAATAAAGATAAACACAAGATAAATTAATAAACAATTTTAAATTTATTATTTTATTAAATAAAAATATATTAAAATCGACGATAAATGAATACTTATTATTTCTTATATATTTTAATATCTTATAAAATAATTTTCTCACATTTATCAAGTAATCTATCTAATGGATTAACGCTGTCAATTCAATCTTAATAAAATAAATACTCACATTATTAACAATTCATTATTATAGAACTTTATTTACCTTCAAAATACAAGTAGTAGAAGTTTCTCAAATATAGTTTATTATTAATACTAGAAACTATATACAATAATCTAATTGTACATATTTTTTTAACATAATAATATGATAAACTACTTAGAGTCTATCCCAAAATTATCTTTCTATAAATGATCATACAACAGGATAACTGTATTAATCCAAGATAGCTTTTCACCTTCTTCTCATATCGAGTAAACAGCTTCCTGAATCTGTTGTGCCATGAGTTAGTTCACTCTACAACCCTTCTTTTTGCAGAATATTTTTTACGATTTGAGCGATGATGTGTTGTAACCTTGATCTCCTCTTTTTCATCTCTTTTTCTCTTTGGAGGAATATGCAGTACATATCCTCGTGTGATTAGTTCTTGTTCTTGTTGTTCGGAATTATATGCTTTATCAAGACATAGATGTTGAAGTTTGCTTATTCCTCTTCCTTTTGTTCTAGTTTTATTTTATGGTCTTTTGATAACTGTATTATCAACCACATCTGTTACCAGTTTAACATCGGGAGTATTAGCCGATAATATTACAACAGATATAGGGATTCCATTTTTATCTGTTAAAATATGTCTTTTTGTGCCCACTTTGCTTCTATCGGTAAGATTATTTCCAGTCATCGCCCCCCCCCTAAAGGAGACTTTATAGATATAATATACTATCGATGGATTGCCATGTCCAATTGATACCGATAAGATCATCATAGGTTTTCAATAGTTTTATCCATACCTTTTTGAATGCTTTTTATCCATTCCATTCTTGAAATCTACGATGACAGGTAGAACCAGAACCATATTCTTTAGGTAACATCTTCCACTGGCATCCTATTGTTCTCAGTACATAGAGAATTCCATCGATCACTTTTCTGTATCGAATAATTGTTCAGCCACCAACTGTCTTGAGTGGTTTCTCCTTTGGTAAAATGCTCTTAATCTTATCCCATAATTCATCAGGAATTTTGAGTATGGTACGATGTTTATTTTCCTTCTTCTTTATCGTCTCCTTCTGGATGAAGACCACAGTTTATCAAAAGAGGGAAAGAGCTATAATCCTATACCAATTAGCACAAGTGTGCTAAACAATGTATCATGATATCTATCATAAAACACAAAAGCTATCTAAATCCTTCTATTATACTATCTATTCTCAATGTCGCCATTGACCAAATCCACATTGGTTAATCTATACAAAAAAGAAAATGATTCAAAGGTTAAGGAAAGGCTGCTACTAATTATCAAAGTAAGAGAAGATAAACAAATTCCATTTCGTGTTGTAAAAGAATTACACAGAAGCAATCCCTGGGCTTTTGATTGGTTAAAAAGATACGATAAAGAAGGTTTGAAAGGACTAAAAGATAGAACAAAAGCCGGTAGACCACCTGAACTATCTAAAGATATGGTTTACCAAATTAAAAAAGAACTATCAAACTCTAATAAAGGTTGGACAACAAAACAGGTTGAAGAACTAATTATAAAGAAAAGTAGAGTAAAATATCACCATACTCACATATATCGTATCCTTCGAAAATGGGGATTAAAGCAGAAGGTTCCAAGAAAAGTACATGTAAACACTGCATCTTTAGAAGAAAAAGAGGCATTCAAAAAAAGGTCACAGAAATACTCGTGGATAAGCATATCCAAGAACAAGACGCTGTTGAATTTACGGTAGTATCCTTAGATGAATCATTCTTCTTTTATGATTTTCTTGTAAGAAGGGTTTGAATTGAACAAGATAAAAGACCTGTTGTTAGAATAACAAGATCGCACCAACGTTCATGTGTTTTTGGTGCTATAAGCATGGAAGGAAAGAAGAAGAAGAAGAAGCAGTTATTCAGATAATATGATGAATTTAATGGCTATACATTCCTTGATTATCTAAAGAAAATACATGCTAAATTTCAAAAATGTTATTTGTTCATGGATAAAGCAATGCCTCATTATACATGCAAGAAAGTAATCAAATATTTTGAAGATAACAAAGATAAGTTAATCCCTGTATATCTTCCAACTGCATCACCAGAGTTTATAGTTATGGAGCAGATATGGAATATTGCAAAACGAGATCTTCTTATCCTAAAATATTATTCATCATTTACAGATTTAAAGAAAAAGATTTCCAAATATTTCAGAACAAAACGATTCAATCTTAGTATGAGAAACTATCTGTTAAGGAAGGTTCGATAACATATGCTAATTGGTATAGATTAAAAATATTTTAGAAAATCCTCGAGTTCATAAAGCCCAACAAACAGATAACACAGCCTTTTTCGTTTTAATTCGTTATCAATTTTATGAAAAAATAAAAACCATATAAATTAATTGTGAATTAAAAAAATAAATCATAATCGAACATTCTCATATTGTTACATTATTTTTAATAAACAATTAGATTGAGAAAACGATCTGTGATAGAAAAGATTATCAATTCTTTACATATGCAACAATCATTTGATTTCACATTATCAAGTCGTATTAATATTATCAGGTTTTACATATCAATAAAAACCCGTTTAACTTCTAATATAATTAAAAATAAGCATCAAAGGGTTTAAAGCGGAATTAATAAGGAAAAATATGATTATTTAAAAATCTAGAATAAGGATATGCGTTTTATTATAATACCTAATTTTGGATTCCAGTATGTAACGCAGTCTACCCAAAATATCAACCAAATAAATATATGCACAGAGAAATATATTTTACTGGAATATATGTGCTTAAACTAGTATTAATTATATTTGTCTTCATTACACCTTTATTAGTATTTTTTATTCCCGGATTCTTTAATTTTATATATGCAATTACTACTAATAGCCTGAACGGAACTGATCAAGATGATTTTTTGGTGAGAACAAATTTAAATCAAAGTATTAATGGTTTTGCGGGAAATGATATCATATTAAGTAACAATGGTAACGGTCCTGTAAATGGGGGATCAGGTGACGACATCATATTTGCAGGTCCAGGTGGCAAATCAACCATTAACGGCGGTCCCGGTGATGATACAATAATTGCCACCAAAGGAAATTTCTCTATAAATGGAGATGAAGGTGCAGATACCATAGTTATAAATGGTGGAAATAATACGATTAAGGATACAGATGGTAATGATACTATATTCATACTGTCGGGGAATAATAAAATTATTGGCGGTCCAATTGGTAATGTAATGTTTATCTTTAATGGTAAAAACGTGATTAAAGGTGGTTCTGGCGGGGATACAATATATCTATTCAATGGTACAAATTTCGTTAAGGGTGGTTCTGGTGATGACATGATATTTTCAAGAGGAGGAAATAATACAATTCAAGGCGGACGAGGAGATAATGTACTTGTAGGAAACGCCTCTAAAAACGTTTTAATCGGAGGACCAGATAATGATTTTATTTACAGCAAAGGAAAAAATGATACGCTCATAGGAGGTACGGGTGAAAATGTATTAATAGCAGCTGGATTAGGAAGTGCCACACTCATTGGCGGTTCTGGAATAGATCATTTTATCGGAGGCCCAGGCAAAGATCATTTCATTTGTGGTAACGGTGAAGAGACAATAACTGGATTTAATGCGAGTAAGGGCGATACTAAAACTCCAAATTGTCCAGAATAAAATATTTTTAAATAAATTACAGATATTTCAAATAAAATATCTTTTATTTAAAAGACAAAAGAGATTATAACATGGCTTGCACCAAAGTTAATAAACTAGATGTTTTTATTATGATGATAAGTCCACAAATTATCTACTGTTCATTATGCTATGCATTATTATATTTAAAAGGAAAACAATTATCAAAATTTTTCAGCATATCCTTGAGACATTCTTTATCCTTTCATTTATTTTTTTTCAAAATAAGAGTAAAGATGGCATATTACGGACACCATACTATTCCTTTTCCTTTTCTTTTGATATATTTAGTTTGTACATATTTGTATCTATTTTTAAATGGAAACGTGATTCACTTTTACTATATTTAAGAAAGATATGCTTCATCTATGCTTCTTAATGAAAATCCTAAAAGTACAAGCGTAATTCATAGGCAATTATTTTTACATCTGTTCAATTTTTAAGATATATACAAAATATATGTTTGTGTTGAATCTATGTGTTTTTCCTTGTGTTGGTAGGACCCACATTGTTGATATTCGAATTTATATCGGAATTTAATTTAAAAAATTCTTGTAATTGAACATTGTGAATGGTTGTTAGATTGGATTTACTCACAAATTAAAATAAATTATTATATATTTTTATTTTTATTTTTATTTTGTATTTATCTCGTTTTGCTATAATGATATTGAGCTTCTGACAAAAATAAAGGCGATGAAATAATTTTTCTATATGTGTCAATTGAAGCAGTTGATGAGTTGAGTCTCAAATCAATTTCTCCGTTAACTTTTGGTAAACATACTACAACACAATCATTCCATTTTTCATCCCAATAGTTTATAGCTTTGATTCTTGGATATCGACCATCCATTATAGAATCCAGTGCATCCTTAATCCATGCACTCTTATTACCTTTTGTAGGGTCTTCTAAAACCCCAAATTCAAATACCGCAAGAGGTTTTTTGGGCGAAAGTGACGCTAATAAAGGGTACGTGGCATCTAATAACTTTGTAAATGAATTCCACTGAGCACCCCTCTCGAAATTGCCATAGATGCTAGCACCAATCCAATCTATATATTTATCTCCAGGATAATAATTCTTTATATCATTCCATGGCTGGGTCAAGGTTTCATTGTTACCCAAATCTGTAGGGGGTTGAACATGAAATCCCCATGTTATGTTTGTTACATTTTCCTTTCTAAATAAATCTATTATATGTATATATGCATCTTTAAATCTTTCTGGTCCATCAGGATAGTTTGGATCTCCATATTTATTCATTGTCCCACCCCCATTTAATATTCCACTCCAAGGAAACCAATCTCCGTTAACTTCTGTTCCAAACTCCACCATTAAAGGAATTTTAGTTTTTTTTGCATCCAATGCCCATTTTGTTAAATTACTATCAAATTTACCATCAATAATTTTCTGAAGGGTGAATTGAGGGTCTTGAACTCCATCTGTAAACGTGGTTCTAGGCATCATTCGGATGAAAGGGACAACACCTAAGCTATGGATTATTTTTACAGACTTTTCGGGAAATTGTATTCCTTTGCCCCAGTTATTTGAAAAATATGCCCAAACTATTTTTTTACCAATCAACTTTTCAAAATCAGTGATCTTTTTTGCTGTTACTTCGTCTTCTGTTCCACCAAAATCCGTTATTGCACTTTGATAAACGCCTTTCATAGGAGGTGCAATCTTTACTATAAGATGAATAGGATATAGTGCATTCGTACCTGTTAAGTTAACTAATGAAGAATTACTTTCTGATTTTATTGTAGAATTCATCATTTTAAAATTCGATGAATTTAACGAACTTTCTGTTTGTCCATTTAATTTATATTTTTGATATACATTATTTAATAAATTATCAAAAGTACTTGAGTTATTGATACCAAAAATTTTATTTAATTTAAAGTACTGAATCGAATCTAAAGATAACAAAAACATTATAAAAAAAAATAATACAAATATTATTTTGCCTATATCGTTATACATGGCTGTTTATATTGATTTTTAATATCAAAAATATATCTGTTAGTAAGATCACGTATTTTTAATTCACAATAATTCAAATTATATTTTAATAAAATTGTATAAACAGATATCCGTGTTCATTAGATGAAAATATTCCAAGAAATTTGATCTATTAGACAAATTGGTAATTGTAGTATCCATAAATGGTCATTTGTTAGAATCTTACAATTAATTTTAAAGAATCAACATATTGGTACATATACAAATGGACCATTACAAATGATAATAGCCCATTTTCCTTAATCTTATCAAAATTTATAGCATTTTCGTATCTTTTTAAATAATTTCAATGCACCAATCTTTAACATATTTTATATTAAATTTAATATTTAACTTTGATTTTGGCTTTTAAATTTAGTGTTTTGAGTATCCCAGCATTTTCTGCACAATTGGCCTTTTATTTTCCATTCTGGTTTAGGATTATACCTTAAAAATTTTAATTTAGAATCGCAAACAGCACAAAAGTTTATTAATTTTTCATATTCTTTTTCTTTAATATCATAGCATTTTAAACAAAAGTTTCCATTATTGTTTAAATTCCATTTCCAATGAGGTTTTTTATATTCTTCAGTCAATATTTCATTACATCCAATACATTTGTCTATTTCCTCCCCATTATCGACATCATTATTTTTATTTTCCTTTCCTTGCATATTCAACAATTGTATTGGATCAAGATCATTTACTTTTTGTGCACCTATTTTTGGTTTTAAATCTTGTCCTAAGGTTTCATCGATATCATTTGTTTTTGAATTGACATCTTTTATTTCAGATTGAATTTCGTTTTCTTTTATTTTTGATCCATTTGTGGAGTCGTTCTCTAACGATAATTTATGCATTTTATTGTTAGAGTCTTGATTATTCTTTTTTCTAAAAGAAAATTTCAATTCACTATTCTTATTCATCGAATGATATTTGAATTTTTTATTTTTAGACTCGACATAATCTTTAATTTTCGGTTTGTTATGATAATGTATTGTTGTCCACCTCTCATTATGATGTATTACAAATAAAGAAAAATGCATCGAATGAAGAAATAAAAAAATCATTCCGGAATCTTGCTCTAAAATACCACCCCGATAAAAACAAAAGCAATGATTCCAAAGAAAAATTTTTAAGAATTGTGGAAGCTTATGAAATTCTTTCGGATGAGAATTCTAGAAAAAAATATGATATGGCATATCAAAATGATAATGAACAAGAAAATATTAATACCTACTCAACTAATTGGACACCACCAGCAGATTATGTAAAATATTATAGTTATGATGAAATAAAAAATTGGTATAATAAAAATACAGATATCAGAGGAGGAATGTGGGACATAGGTGAAAAAGAAAATAAAGGAATGTGGAAAACCACACTAATACTGTTTGGATCTCTTGGAGTGGTAACATTATTTATCCTCATGTTATCAAAATAGTAAGTCCATTTTTCAACAATAAATGAAAAATCTAACAAATAATCACTATTTTATTATTTATCTAGATATTTCAATATAGTGTTAAATTTATTTTATAATACGTTATAAAGTATTTTACTATTTTATATCTTTAACAAAGGATTTTAATTGTAATCGGATTAATTGTATACATATCAAAAAATTTTAATAGTTTTGATTTTATTATTTTAAAACTGATCGATATTTCAAAATTAAATTGTTATAGTCCTTTGAATAAATTTGAAAATACGTTGCTTTGTGGTGGATTAGGAACGTTGATATCAAATGCTCCGATATCAAATGGCACTGTGTTTTTATATAATTGGATAATTGCCCTATCAACTCCAACATTGGGAAATTTATAGGTTACAGTAAAAGTGTTGTTTGTTATGTTTTGTTTTGCGAATTTGAATATCTCTCCATCGCTGTTAACCATTGTTACCTTTACGGTTTTGGCAAAATTTGCTGGAACATCATTATTCAGTTTTTTAACATCAAAAGTTAACTTTGTGTCCTGATCGACAATTGGAGTTCGTGGTTCTATTTTCATTGTTATGTTTAAATTGTTTTTTTTACTTATCCAAGGATGTAACGCGGTCATATTTGCAATAGTATTATTACTGTTGTTAGAATTTGGACTTGTATTTGTTTGAGCAAAACTGGTGTTTACATTTATAAAATGGTGAACACTATTAATACTACCCAACATTATAAAAATAGACGAAGTTAATATTATATACTTTAGTAGATTATCGCTACGCATATATAATGATATAAACTATAGAATCTTATATAATATAATATCAAGTTTTTTCTTTTATCGTATGGAAACTTTTATAAATAAATAAGTTAGTGTATATTTTAAATAGTTTTTTAGGTAAATATTTATTTGCAGTATTTCCATAATTAATTTATTTAAAAATTTTATTTTTTCAATATTCTGAGAGCAAGTTAATTAGTAATACTATAGCTGATGGACCATATATTTTGATACCATTCATCAACATATCCACTACATCATCTTCAGATTTCTCTTTTAAATCATTCCATAAAGAAATCAACCAGTCCTTTATCTCTCTGTTTCCTTCTATTTGATTTATACTTTCTTCAGATATTTTTCCTTCAAATATTCCATCAGAAAGAGTCGAAAAAAGTTGCTTAATTAAAATGATACCATTAATAGTAATAAAAAATGGAGTATTTTCTTTTTCTTCAACAGGGTCAACAGATACACCTATAAGATGATTATATTCTAAAATTTTAATTTGATTATAAATATGGTCCTCATTTATCATATTTTCAGGCAATATTGATGAAGGTATCAGCAAACATATATCTCTCAAAGATATTGATACATGATGTGAAAATTCTTGAACTATTGATTTTTTTGATCTAGCTATATTATCAATTACTTCTTTCTTTCGAGTTTCTTTAATTTCTTCAATATAAAGATAAGTCAATATAAATATTTGAATGGGTGTGATAGGTACTTCTTCATCTGATTTTTTCCCAGTTAAAACTTCTTTATCGTGATCACTCATTATATTAATATCCCTTTAAATTCTCATATTGTAATTAATGGTCATATATAATAACAGTATACTTCGCTACCATTCTATTAAATATGGTACTTTATATCAATAGCGTTTTAGAGTAAACAGATAATCAGTCGAAATGATTGAAATATCAACTTATTTTTAAATCAAATGGCTGGATCATATAAAATATTAAGCTATTGTTTTTTTAATTATAAATTATTTATTATATCATTATATCAATATTTTGTTATATATGAAAAATTTTTCATAATCGTCAAAGAAATAAAATTCACTATTTTGTGTTAAATCTACAATATCTGACAAATAAAATTGTATACTAGAATAAACTTTTTTCTTCAAATAAAAATAAATTAAATATTTTATAATTTTTGAGTATAATTTGATATCGATACAGTCAAAATAACATACTTGTATTGAGGGTTTAACGTAATAATTATTGTTTAATAACAACAATCCTTTAATTTTATTAGATCCATTAATTATTAGCAATATCTTGTTATTTTCGATAAGGGATTTTAAATCATAATAATTATTTTGAAATATGTAAAATTTCCACGAATCAAAATACCTTTTACACGTCTGATTAAAAACCAAGGATTCTTTTAAATACTCGATTAAACTTAAAATGTCATCATAATCTGCTACTTTTATATGAAATTCTTCTTGTTGTAATTTTATATATGTGTTTTCCAAATATCTGAATTTTTCTAAACTGATGTTATAATAGTTAAATCTTTGCAATTTAAAAAACCCTTGCTTTTCCAACATTTTTTGGGATGCAGTATTGCGTACGGAAACAATTGCACTAGCATCTTTAAATCCTTTTTTAATTCCAAAATTTAACATGTATTCCACTAATGAGGTAGCTACGCCTTGTTTCCTATAAGATGGATTTACTCTTAATCCTTCAATCCATGCCAAATTGTTAGGACAAGCACTAATACGAGATAAAGCTATTGGATATCCTTTTGTGTTATTTTTAGCATTAGTTTCTGTTACCAACAATAAACCAGAGGAATCATTTATCCACGAATCCCATACTCTATCTATGTAGTCACCCCATTCAAAGGTGTTTTTACAAAAATCTAAAACTATCTCTCTATCTGAATCAATTGCTTTCCTGATCAGCATGCATAGTTTAAATATAAATAAAATATTAAATATTATTATGTGTTAACAATAGGATTAATAAAAAATCAATAACACTTTTAATATTTGATCTTATTCACAATATTTCGAAATAAGAATTTCAATAAATGTAATTAATAACGGTTATGGAAAATTTTTCATACTGTTATTGATAATAGTCAAAAATTCTTTTTAGTCTCAGGATATTTAAATGATGACCATAAACAAATAAACTAATTTTGATTAATTTACTGATTTAAAATAGTATTGCAAGTGTGATTGAGAGGGATATTATTAGTATATATTCTTTTTAGAACAAATTTCATATATAAAACTTTTTTGTAATATGTTTTCTTTTTCTCACCTATTCTAATATTTTTTATTAATATTTGAAACTAGTTTAGTATTCCAGTTAACTTGAGGAATTATTTCTTATTTGTGCAAAAAAACAAACAGTCCAAATAATTGAATTTACGCTTATTCTTTTTACAAGAAAATAATCATCAAATCCTAGAATTCTATATTATATATACTGCACTATTTTTTCAATTATGCTCTTTTCAAGAGGAGTAAAGATGATGTTTCTATTTCGAGAATTTGCAGATTGCAAATACGAAGTACCACCACCTGAAGAAACTGAATGTCCACCATGTCTTTCTACAACCGTAGAGGGAAATCGTTTGAGTACTAAGTATTTCGTTATTTGTAAATGTAAAATGAAAGAATTTCTTTATTTATTGGTTATATAATTATCCAAAGCCATGTTAATTTAGAACCTTGTTTTATCATAGTTTCATATGCCATTTTCAAGAATTTTTTTATTATGAATTTTATTTGATCTGCACTTTTGAATCCAGTTCCAAATAGAATCGTGTTCATTTTTACTATTTTTAAGAAAGATAATGCTTTAACGTGAATCTAAATAGTAAATCTAAAAAATATAGGTATAATCTATAACCAATAATTTATGAAGATATTCTAGTTGAGGATAATAGAATGTATGAATGTTTTAAATCTTTAGGTTTTTCAAGTCAATAGGCCCGTTTTGAAATTTAGATAATTTAAATAGATCTAATGTTATAAGAAATACCTTAAATTTATAAAAAAATATAATTTTTGAATTGAATAATATTATTATTATATTATATTAAAACTATTTACAACATAAGAAGTTAACAAATGTCGTAATTTTTAATTGTTTAGACTTCAAAAAAATATTAGGAGCAATTAGGTAAATCAGATATTTGCATATCTGCAGAAAATTGCTCAATGGGTATGTTTGAACAAAATTTTATTGGTGTGGTAATTATACCAAAAACAGGATAATTATCAAAATGATGTCCTGTTTTTAAATCGTCTAAAATAATTGTTAATGTGTTACCGGCGGTTTTGATTTCTGCAGGAACACTTTTCCAATAGGTTTTATCTTGTCCTGCACCAATGTCCATGACCCCTCTAACTGTGATTGCATTATTAGCACCTAATATTATATTGGATGTGTTTGCATTAGGTTTAAAGTTGGAAAAACTGTGAGTATGTTGTTTTATATTTGGAGAATGGATATTGGTAGGATACCAAGTCATATTGGTTGAAAAATCTGACAAATTTCCATTTTCAACTGTGAGTGACCAATTACCTCCGACTACCCAAATAGATGATGGAGTAGAAACAAAAGAACTTAGAGGACCACCCATTTGAAAACTAGAATTGTCAGGATTAATTTCATTGCTAGTATTTTTAGGCAGTATATTTATTTTATTATTCTCTTTAAGTGGCACCGAAAGCGTATTAGGTGTTGATGAATTAAGATTATTTCCATTTTTTGGAACTACATATACTTCTGTATAACTAGGGGCACTAGATACATTACTTTGGTTTACGATCAATTCAAATGTATACTTTACAGGATATTGTATTGTAGGAGGAACTACAAAATAAGTAATCCCTGGCTTAGAATGATCAAAAGACAATGCAACTTCAGGTCCAGTTTTATTTGTATCAAAATTATTGTATTTATTCCAAAAATAATTAGTTATTTTTACACCATTAATATCATAACTTTTAGTACCGTCCAAGGTTACTAAATCACCGGGATGCACAGTTTGATCCGGACCTGCAATTGCGATGGGTGCTATATGAGTTGCACCAAAAACATTTTTATTTGAATAATCGATCATGCCAAAAAAAGAGATAGTAAGTATAAAAATTACTGTAACATGGATTTGATCTTTATTTTTCATATTAACTCCAATAATGGAGCAAGTATTAAAGATTGTGATTTTATACTATAATTTCATTTGTTATAGTTTATAGTATTATATATTTATACAGAATTTAACCAAAAAAGTAATTAAAAAGTTCACTGACATTATCTTGTATATATGATTTTTTTTAACAAATTTAAAATTAAAATAGTATAAAAATTTATTATCGGTCATATGTTGATACTTGTGATACGAAAATTAATTTTACTAAAAATCAAGCCCATTTATTTTATAACATCATAAAATTATCAATAATACTTACAAATTGAAAAGATAAAAACGTCACACGTAATAACTTTTAAGTGATAGTATTCTAAATATTAAAAGCGCCAGATTAACTTGATATAGATCCAGTCTCACTTTATTAAATACAAAAATAATACTAGTTGATTAATTCACCTTGTTCAAAGGTTTCTTTATATTTATCATACCTTTCATAAAAGAGTGCAAGCTACAACCAAAAGGATAATATCCTTCTTTTATTTTAGAAGTTGAAATTATTTTTGTTTCCAGCGGATGGATATACCCAGTATTAAAATATGTTCCATATTTAAGATTATGAAAGGATTCACCACTAATACTTATTACAGTATGATCTATAGAATCTTTATTTGTAATAAATATATCATTTCCTCTAGTCACATTTATTACACCAGGTATAAAAGATAGAATATTTTTAATACAGGCATTTTCTGGAATAATTATAACGCTTTTATTCATAATAATAAAATTTGATTTTTTATACATAGTATTTTGTTTGTTCCTGGATGTATTATTATCATTGTTGTTGTAAAGTATTTCTTGAATCAGTTGTTCTTTACCATTTGGATCAAGTAAATATTTTAGATATTTATTTTTCCAAGAATAAGATAAATTATCTCCGACCTTAATAGATTTAATTATTCCTTGTATAGATTTTTTACCAAAATGTTCATAAACTACTTTATCTTTAAAAAAAAGATTCATTGTATTATTTTTATTTAATTCAATTTTAATTAGGATATTCAAATTCGTTATTTTATTTTTGATAGAAATATCTATTTTACCATCAATTAATAATGTATTTTTAGAGGTCATTTCTAATCCTTTAAAATCCATACTAAAATCAAATAATCGATATGCTCTAGTATTGTCACCACCATTAATACCAGTAACATTGGAATCAAATCGAATCCGATTGTAAGAAGATAATTCTATATTCCAATTACCCGTTAATCTCCATTTACTCATATTTTTTGTTAGTATAATAGAATTTACTTCACCATTAATTGTTAGATTATTTTTTAAATTTATTTTATGTGTATAATCATATATCTTAGCAAGAGTAGGTTTAATATATTCATGTATCTGTTGAAAAATTAACTGATGATTTTTAAAATTTATAGTGGTACCTAAAAAAATAAGATAACTAAGATAATTATAGAGGATTTTGTTTTTGTATTTTTTATTTAATAAAGAGAAAGTTATAATTATTTCACCGAGATACATTATTATTTCCTAAGGATAAATATCTCCTTTCAAAAGATATGCACTACAAAATTTTACGTAAAAAAATTCTACATGCAATTAAAAACCAAGCCTTTATAAAAAAGATTATATCAACTGTCATATTACTCTGAAAATAAGGTTAATTACAGTCTTTCACTTAAACAAAAGAAAGAATTATTAGTGAAAACATGATTATTTCTTTCATTAAAACATAGATTCAAAGCAATATTCTTTTGTCTTTTTATTTCTTTTTGATTGCTATCATAAGGATTATAACAAAAGATTAACTTCTGTCAATTTGAGTATCAAACATATAAAAAAGATGGTGGAAGTATCTAGACAAAAATATATTTACCACCCATTCAATCAAAAGGTTACAAATGGTAATATAGATATTTTAATAATAGGGTAATACAAATATATTGTTTTAATACTATATTACTAGAATTTTATTTTTATTCTAAATAACGGCATACACATAATAAACATTAAACTTTAGAGTATAACCATAGACAAAATAGAAAAATAAACTTTTTTATCTACCTCCAAATCATCGATACAACCCCCAATCCTGTAATACACAATCCAGCATATATTACCTGAGGTACTCCAGCTAGTCCAGCTGCAATAGCTATACCTATTCCCGACGCAGCCATCAATAGTTCACCTATTCTACGATTACTTAAAAACAAAGTTATCACTTATATTAAAAAAATTCTGCTTTATAAAATATATGATGTTCATCATAATTTTGCTATTTATTTATATAAAATCGAAGGTAAAAGTCAGATTAGTTTCCCACTTTGATAATTATAAATAAATATTAGTTTAAATTAAAAAAAAATACAACTTATTTTGTATTTAGATTATTTAAAATCACTCATTAATTCCGAAACATATTTATGGATTACAAATTTTGGAGCATAAAAGTATGACAATTTAGATTCAAATATCTATAATCTACCATTATTAACATCAAATAAAAACAATACAAAGACTGTAAAAAAATTTAAAGATGGCTTAGATTACCAGCACCAGAGGTATAAGGAGATTGTCCGGGAAAGTTTCGTCTGAAATGACCAGAGGGTCTTTTTGACAGTAATTCTATAAACCATGCTTCATGTTCTATTTCTTCTTGCATTATTCTTTGAGCAATATCATAAGTTCGTGGATCTTTTCCAGAAGTCATATCACAAACTTCTCCCCAGGATCTAATCGCACATTGCTCTGCTTCGAGGAGAACTTTAATAATTGGTGTAAGTTCTTTCCAGTTATCTGGCAGATATGCATCTGGACACCCCGCTTGTGTTGCAAAATCCCTAATATCACGTGGTAAACTACCACCTAATTCATACAATCTTGGAACCATAGCTTCAAAATGGTTTCTATCTTCTATACGAGCATCTTCTACAATTTCTTTAATTCCTTCGCCATCCAAACCTGTACAATGCATTCGTAATATTGTATAATAATAATATGTAGTAAATTCTGCACCGACACCTTTTCTAATTAATTCTACCAAACGTTCTACATTAATACCATTTTTCTCTAATACTTCTAATGCCACAATATTTGGAACATAATCATTATTATTCACATTTCCATTTGGATTAGTACCGTCTTTTGGATTTATACTCATTACAAAAAATCTATGCAATTTACTATAAAAATATTATTATAGATTGCTTTTTACATAGAATAGTCTAAAAAATATAATCAAAATAAAATACAATAAATTTTAGATAACATCAAAAAATTAAATAAAAGATTTATGATTTCTTATTTTAAAAGATCTTCGTTTGATTCGAAACATGCCCTATCAATTAGCTGTTTTAAACATATACTAAAACCAATATGAGAACAATCATCAGTTATACAATATTTACATATAGGAACACCGTCAACTATATTAACAATAATATCAGAATTCAAAAATCTATCAAAAATTTTAATCAAATTTTTATACGGAAAATTCACATGTTTTAGAATTAACGTAGAATTATTATGATCATTATTCCCTAAAAAATTTTTACAATTCATCCAAGTCAAAAATGCGAAGGTTCCATCATCAAGACTTTCACATTTTGTACATTTAACTTCTAATTTGTTTGAGATGATTTTGTCTTTCCTAGACATTATCTTTTCGAATTAAACATCATTAAATTTACCAAGATATAAAGGTTCAAGATAATTATAGTTGACTATTGAGCACATAAATAAATTCAATTAAAACAAGTCAAGATATGTCAAAACCATAATTTTCCCATTTATCATTCACAAGAACTTTTGTTTCATCATCGACATTTACTTCCTCTTGAATTTCTCTTTGATATCCTTCTTGTTTCCAAGTTGTAGTTGCATCGATACCCATTTTTGATCCCAAGTTAACCAAAGGAGATGCAGGATCAAGAGTATCAGTAGGGGCATTATCAATTATAAGAATATCTCTTTTAGGATCTGCTTTAGTAGTTATAGCCCAAAGTACATCATTAATATCATTTACATCAATATAATGATCAACTACTACAAAGATTTTAGTTAAAGATAATTGTCCCATGCCCCATAGTCCCATCATAACCTTTTTTGCCTGCCCTGGATATCTTTTTTTGATAGATATTATTGCAAGGCCTTGAAACCACCCAGCTGCTGGCATGGTAAAATCAACAACCTCTGGTTGAAACATCTGAATTAAAGGAAGAAATGACTTTTCGATTACTTTGCCAAAATAAGCATCCTCGAGAATTGGTTTTCCAACAACAGTAGTCAAATATATAGGTTTTTCTTTTTGCATAATACCGGTCAAAGTAAAGACAGGAAAATGATCTGGTGGCGTATAATAACCAGTATGATCTCCGAACGGACCCTCTAAAGCCAAATTATTCGGATCTACAAACCCTTCAAAAACTATTTCAGCATTAGCAGGAACCTCCAAGTCAACAGTTGAACATTTGACAAGTTTTATTCCTTTTTTTCTAGCAATACCTGAAAATAAAAATTTATCTAGCCCTTCAGGCACTGGAGCAATGCTACTAAAAATGGTGCTTGGATCTGATCCAATTACTATAGCCACTTCTATAGATTTGTTAGAATCTTTTAGAATTTCATAATGTTGTGCCCCTCGTTTATGAATTTGCCAGTGCATGATTGCTTTAGAACCATTCAGAATTTGAATTCGATATAACCCCACGTTTCTAATTCCAGTTTCGGGATGCTTTGTGATGGTCATTCCAAAGGTTATAAACTTAGCAGCATCTTTTGAAAAAGATTTGATTATTGGAAATTTATCAAACGAAGGATTACTTGTGTTAATTATTTCTTGTATTGGCCCCTTATCAACTATTTTCGGGCCATATTCGGATATTTCAGATAATTTTGGCAACATCTTAATTTTGCCAATAACTCCGCTTGGCATTTTTAACTTGGTTAGATCAACTATTCTTTGTCCAATTTCAGAAAAATCATTTATATCTAAAGCTATTTTCAAAAGATCCATTGAACCAAATACATTACCAAGAATTGGCATATTGTATCCCTTTACATTTTCAAAAATAACTGCAGGTTTTTTATTAGAATACATTAATCTTCGCATTATTTCAGCAACTTCCAGGTTAGGATCCACTTCTACATGAACTCGGTTTAACTCCCCCCGAGCATCCAATGCATTAACATAGTCCAATAAATCGTCAAAAACCATGAATAATTTCTAATTTAATATTTATAAATAGACTATATAATTTTATAAAAAAAATTGATTTAAACTATGGTAACAAAAAAAAAGATTATTTGGTTGCGTTGTTCGCAGTCACGTTTGCAGCATTACCTAGCGGATTAGTACTATTTGCTGCACCACCGGCTGCTTGAAAGCTAGCTTTCATTGTAGAGTTGGTTGAATTTCCTTGTGCAAATACTGGAGCTGCCATTCCTACTATCAAAGATACTGCTGCTACTATAGCAACGATAGCGATTAAATTTAATTTTGACATAGTGGTTTAGTTAAATTTTGAAGTATTTAACACTATTGGTTTAATATAGATTACACATATAAATTGGTTGATATATATAGTAGCAGATAATTGCAATAGCAATCGATAAATGAATATATCAGATTACACAAAATTAATGGTCGAATATAAAATTGAAGGATAATAAATGAAAAAAAAACTGATTCCAAATAAATAGAATAGCAGTTTTAAATAACTTTTGAAGATTTTTACTTGGTACTGTTGGCTGCTGGAGCAGATGAATTTCCTGCTGCTGGGCTTGCACCGGTACTGTTGCCACCCATTTTCATTCCAGGCATATTACCCATTGTAGAGTTGGTTGAATTTCCTTGTGCAAATACTGGAGCTGCCATTCCTACTATCAAAGATACTGCTGCTACTATAGCAACGATAGCGATTAAATTTAATTTTGACATAGTGGTTTAGTTAAATTTTGAAGTATTTAACACTATTGGTTTAATATAGATTACACATATAAATTGGTTGATATATATAGTAGCAGATAATTGCAATAGCAATCGATAAATGAATATATCAGATTACACAAAATTAATGGTCGAATATAAAATTGAAGGATAATAAATGAAATAAAAAAAAATAGTTACTTATTTTCGTATAACAAGGATTTTAACAGATTACTTGGTACTGTTGGCTGCTGGAGCAGATGAATTTCCTGCTGCTGGGCTTGCACCGGTACTGTTGCCACCCATTTTCATTCCAGGCATATTACCCATTGTAGAGTTGGTTGAATTTCCTTGTGCAAATACTGGAGCTGCCATTCCTACTATCAAAGATACTGCTGCTACTATAGCAACGATAGCGATTAAATTTAATTTTGACATGCAAGTTTAGTTAAATTTTCTCCTATATAATATTATTGGAAAATCTCACTAAAGGATTATAGTAATTATATAAATATTGTTATGTAATAGTATAATTTCACATAATAGTAAAATTTGAATTCATAAATATAAATATAAACATATAGAATCTACATACATTTAATATTTCATATACCACACTATTCTTGAAAATAAAACATATAAACAATTTATTTAAATTTATAAAAAAAGATTGTGAAAAATGCCTAAACAATAGCAGATTTATTGACCTCCAAATGTCCAAGTAATAATGACAATCAACTTAAAGAATTGAATTTTCCTCCGGAATGAGTTTTTGAATGACATAATGATAAATCAATTTAATATGATTTGTATTAACATTCCTAATAACAGAAAGTTGTCTATAAAAAAATACTCCAAAAAATTAATTAAATTTTAATTTACAGAGTATTATGAATTTTTAGTAATTTGGATTTAGTGCTGTTAATTAATGGTATTATTTTTTCGATGATAATTTGATGAAAATTACTTGCTTCAGGATCAAAAGACAATAGCAAAACATAAGATAAACTACTATTCTCGTCAGTTATAGGTATAGTAGCTCGTCTTAATTTTTCAAAGTTTGAACTTGCATATTGAATTTTTCCAAGCATATATTCCCATCTCAACCGAGTGAATTGTCTTGTTGCAGCAGTTATTGCATATTGTTTTCTTTCTTCAGGTGTTAATAAGGGCTTGAGGCCGGCTCTTTCTGTAATAGCCTGAAGTTTACCATCTTCATCTGCAATGCCTGCAAACCTAATCGCAGGATCCAATCTCACTACATCTTCGCAAAAGTTTTGGAAAACGATTTCTATTTCTTTCTCTTCTTTACTCATTTTTTTCACTTGTATGTTATATTACATAATATTATTTCTTTTAATGAAGAAATTAAGGAATTGGAATTAAAGAATTACATATAGATTTATCCATTATTTTAGAACAAGAATTTAAAAAATCATCGAAGTTTTGGTTTAGAGGCGGAGGAAGAAGAGATGGAACGCCATTAAATGGATTTTGATTAGGTATATTACTATTATTATTATTGTTGCTATTTAATGCAAACGATTTAGGTGTATAATTAGTTAATAACAGGTTCTTTGTTAATTGTTTACCATCTCTTATTATATTAATTGTAATACTTTCACCTATTTTTTTCATAGATAACACTTTTTTAATATCCAACTGATTCTTTACTAGAGTATTATCTATTTTTATAATTATATCTCCGCCCAATAGTAATTGTCTTCCATTGATATCTGCGATTATATAACCGCCCCTTAGATCAGCCTTTGATGCAGGACTTTGTTCAAGTACGCCTGTTATTAAAAATCCATTGGATTGAGTAATATTCATAACCGATGCAAGTGAAGGATTCAAGTTAATACCCACGATACCTAAAGTAGGTGCAGATGTTGGAATAGCAGTATTGATAGCAGGTCGAAGACCCAAAGTTAATGGCAAGGTTTTTTCACTACCGTTTCGAATTACAGTAATAGTAACTTTATCTCCTGCTTTTTTATGATTTTCCAAATATGATAATACATCATTTACTTTACGTACAGGAGTATTATCAATTTTAACAATTACATCACCACCCAATATTACAGGAATTCCTTGAATGTAATGAGTGATATGACCTGGTTTTATACCAGCTAAATCTGCAGGACCACCCTTTGTAACATTAATTACCAGATAACCAGTAGACTTGGAAAGGTTCAATATTTTTGCTATTTCAGGAGTAACATCGACACCATTTACCCCGATAAATGAATGTTTATATGTACCTCCTTTTATTAGAGTTGGAAGAATTTTAATCAAAGTGTTTGATGGAATTGCAAAACCTATTCCAGCATATGCACCAGTATCCGAAAAAATAGCAGTATTGATACCAATTACTTGACCTTTCATATTTAATAAAGGTCCGCCAGAATTTCCAGGATTTATTGCAGCATCAGTTTGTATAATATCCGGAATAGAAAATGTTTGTGCAGGAACAGAAGTATTGTATTGATTATTAAAAGAAAGATTTGGTGGATTAAATTGATCGTTATTGCCTGTAGGCATCAAACGTCCCAAACCACTTACAATACCCTCTGTCAAAGTTCCAGATAATCCAAAAGGATTTCCAACTGCTACTACCCTTTGACCAACCCTCAAAGACGAAGAATTAGCAAGTTCCAATGGAACTAGTTTGGATATAGCATCAGAGTGTTTATTAAGATCAACTAGTTTCACTATTGCCAAATCAGAATATGGATCAACATTTTTAACTTGTGCTTCATATGATACACCATCTAGAAAAGTTACTGCGATTGTGCCATTTGTAGCACCAGATACAACATGATAATTAGTTACTATATCACCATTATGATCATATACAAATCCTGATCCCAGCCTTGATACTCCAAGGCCACCAGCTTGATTAACATCTTGAGAATCAGTTATTTGAACTACAGATTTTTGAACGTGATTAAACAAATCAGGCAATGAAACATAATAATCTTGAGAAATATTATTAGAAGCAAAGTTAGAATTATTTAATGAACTTACATTTTTAGATAAATTAACATTATTATTAGTAGAAGAAGATGATAATTGTGCTTTTTGTGCATAAATATCATGATAATATGATATACTAATTGTCATTATAAAAACAATCGTCAAAAAGAATATCAATCTAAATATTTTTCCACGAACAATGTTCGAATCATTATTAGAACATTTCTTATTGTCCATTAGTTATGGTGAATTTTCAATCAATTTAAATATTGCATTATTAT
The DNA here is from genome assembly GCA_963762475.1 of uncultured Nitrososphaeraceae archaeon. Lineage (GTDB taxonomy): Archaea > Thermoproteota > Nitrososphaeria > Nitrososphaerales > Nitrososphaeraceae > Nitrosocosmicus. Next base: position 14,764 of record CAVXKW010000012.1, on the reverse strand, counting down.
ATTTTATTTTTTGTTAATAGTATTATAAAATAATTCTATTGCTTTTTTTTGTGATTCAGATTGAATTGAACCAGGACGTAATAATCTTATTTTTTCAATTGCAGCTTTAGGATTCAAACCATTTTTTTTTATGACATATGCAGCTAATAAAGTTCCGGTTCTACCCTTACCCGCAGCACAATGAACTAATACAGGTTTATTTTTCCCAAGTTGATCATCAACATATTCCACTATTTCAAAAAGTTCATTTAAAGAAGGGGCACCATAATCAGGGGTTTTGAGAAAAAAAAAATCAACATCATTATTCCGTGAATTTATCTGTTTTACCCAAATATTTGATAGAGGTATCTCCCTTATGGTTATAACGGTTCTTATACCATTTTTTACCAACCATTCCAAATGCTTGTATGATGAAGGTAAACCGCTACCTGCAAGTTGGTTTTTTATAACCCAGCTGAAATTAGTTGGATGATCAACTAATTTTGCATGAACTTGTCTATAAATTTCCCCCACCTTTGTCATGACTTCGATTAATCTTAATAACACAATAATTAAAAGTATATTCATAGTGCTTTGTTACATGGTTATATCATCTGGGGTTTATTGACATTTTGTAAAAAGTCAAAAGATATAATTAAAATTTTTATTATTAACAATAATCATGTCTTTAAAGTATTTTCATTAGTGTAACAAAATAAGTTAAAAATAAAAAACATAGCCGTTGAAATAAAGTGTTTATAAAACTTGAAATATAAAAGGAGAAAAGCAAATTCATTAGATAAACAAGTCAAGTATAGGCATTAATCTGAAACACTGAAGTAGATTGATATTAAACCACCATTATTGTTTTGTTATTTTGAAAGCAACTCATCAAATTTTGAGAGAAAAATATCTAAATTTTCTTTGGGAATTAATGCGCCACATGCTTTATCATGCCCCCCACCACTCCCATTTAAAGTAGATGTTAAATCATTAACCAATTTTCCGAGATGGAAGGTGCATTCATTAGACCCCCTTATTGAAAGAGCATAAGAATTTATATTTTCTTTTAATTTGAATGCGATACCCACCTTTTTACCAGATAATCCTAAGACAAAATTTACTATCATGCTTGATGCAAGTTCAAGATCATGATTTAGATATGCAATGTTATTTAGTAAGATTATTTTTGATTCAATAACATTTAAAGCATTCAATATTTTATCCGAAAAATGCTTGACCAATTCAAAGCCATTAGCAAGTTCATGGGGGAGTTTAAAAGTAGCAATGGATTTAGAGACATATTTTAAAAAATCAATGTTTCTTTGAGAAGAAGATATGATATATGACAGAATGCATGATTCAAGCATTAAAAAAGTTCTATCGTATTTGGTAAAAAGAATATTTGCCATAGGCTTGGACTCCATGTAATCAGTTAAGGCGGCTGCAGAAGCATAAAATGAAAATTTGTTACTAAGCTTATTTTTACACAAGTAAAATATCTGAACAGAAGTACATTTCTTCTACACTATGGATTAATTTTACACCCATAGATATCAATTTGTTTTTGACATTTTCCTCTAAATAATGATGATCGATATAAATAATTTGTATACTATTTGAAATTAATATTTGTAATTTTTCAATAAATATATCTTGATTTTTTTTATTTAACCCTAAATCACATATGAATACTCTTTTAAATTCTTTATCTTTGTTACAAATAGAAGTAACAATATCTAAAATATTTAATAAATTAGGATAATCAGCCAAGAAAATATTTTTTACCTTTAAAGCATTTTGTAATAATGCAGCAGAAACCAATCCATCAACATCCTCTTTATGAGATATGCAGATACTTTTCAATATACTCAAACTGCCAATTAATTGGTATTTAGATGTTTTTTTATGATTTTTACATTATTATCTTATTCCAAACACTTTTAGATAAATAACGGAAATCGTCGAAGTTTAATTGTTATATATATTAAAAAAATTACACATTTAACCGATCATCAAATCTTGCAATTGAGCAGATAACAGATATCAATGACAGCAAAAATTTTGAAGATAATACCAGGCCACATAATAGATATTGCCGCTTCAAATTTAACAATAGAGTAGCGGATCCAAAGTAAATAAAACATATAATAAAATAATAACAATCACGTAGGAATAACAATAGCAAAAAGATCAGCAATCAAAAATTAATTAAACTTAACGACAAAACAAAATGGAACCGTAGAATCAAACGATCGAACAATAAAAATAAAAATATCATCATTTCATACAACTAAAATAAGAGAGTCAAATTATATCAATAATATAATTTAATACAATAATAATATTATTCTTTACGCACAAAATAAAGTTATTATTTTTTTCATAATAGAAATAATAGAAATTAGAGTAATCGAACAAATGCATTCAATTGTATTAAAGTGTACAAAAGTAGAGATAATAGCATAATAATCATAGATGCATAAATATATTTTGAATATAACTTCGTATATAGATATACGTTAAATGCTATACACATGGAAGCACAAATACTTGGTTACACACACACATAACATTAATAATATAATATTATTTACCTCAAATCTTTTTCGGGTGCGTTGGGCTATTGGTGATGGCAGGCTGAATATCTCGCTCGAAAGCTTGATACGTACACCTCCATTCCATCAACGCCATCTTCTATGGCCGCCCTTCTCCTTACGGAAGGTTGTCTTGTCTCGGGAAAGGCTTCCTCCTTAGATGCTTTCAGGAGTTATCCTAAACAGCTTAGCTGCTCAGCCTGCCCTGTCGGACAACTGATAAACCAGAGGCTGCGCTGCCCTGTTCCTCTCGTACTAGGGGCAACTTCCCCTCAGACAACCACGCCCCTGTCAGGCAGAGACCGACCTGTCTCACGACGGTCTAAACCCAGCTCACGTTCCCCTTTAATGGGCGAGCAGCCCCACCCTTGGCTCCTGCTGCAGAACCAGGATGGGAAGAGCCGACATCGAGGTACCAAACCGCGGGGTCGATGGGAGCTCTCGCCCGCGACGAGCCTGTTATCCCTAGGGTAACTTTTCTGTCACCACCAGCCCCCAATAGTGAGGACATGATGGATCGCTAAGCCCGGCTTTCGCCTCTGAATCCCGTATCATTGGGAATCCAGTCAGACTGGCTTTTGGCTTTGCCCTCACCGGCGGAGTTCTGTCCCGCCTGAGCCAATCTTTGGGCCCCCTCGATACATTTTCAAGGGGGTGCCGCCCCAGCCGAACTGCCCACCTGCCGATGTCCCTGTAAAGACAGGTTAGCGATACGGTAACAAATGGCTGGTGTTACACGATTGCCTAAATCAATCCCGGAGAATTGACTGTAACGGCTCCCAGCTACTCTCTGCATTTGCAACCATATCGCAACAACAGGCTGCAGTAAAGCTCCACAGGGTCTTCTCTCCCCGACAGAGGTTCGTGGACTGTTCGTCCACGTTATGTGGCTTCACCGGGTTGTAGGCAGGGACAGCGGGGCCCTCGTTGTTCCATTCATGCACGTCGGAACTTACCCGACAAGGCATTTGGCTACCTTAAGAGAGTCAGAGTTACTCCCGGCGTTTAGCGGCCCTTAGCCCGGTTGAACCCAGGTTTTAGGTACCGCCACTGGCCAGGATACAGAGGCCATACACATCCTTTCGGACTAGCGACCACCTGTGTTTTTATTAAACAGTCGGGACCCCCTAGTCACTGCGACCTGCAGTCCCTACTCCTCGTAAAAACTGCAGGCACTCCTTATACCATAGGTACGGGAGCTATTTTGCCGAGTTCCCTTGCCATACGGTATACCCGATAGACCTTAGACTTCTCATCCAGGGCACCAGTGTCGGATCTCGGTACGGACTTGAAAGAATCTCCCAATTTCTGCTTTCATTGTCTCCCGGATTCAAACGAACCCTCCTTGCGAAAGGCCATTCGCATCTCGCTTTAATTCTCGCCATTACGGCACTCCTTAAAGCTAGAATACTTAGACAGAAAGACGTTTCTGCTCATCCTATCCGGAAGCGACAGAAAAGGTATTAACGATCTCCCAAGGCACTGGAATATTAACCAGTTTCCCATTCAAACAATTCTGTTGAGGTTGTTTTTAGGACCGGCTAACTCCCGGCTGATGACGCATTGCCGGGAAACCCTTACCCATGCGGTCGCCGAGATTCTCACCCGGCTATGCTGTTACTACCACCAGGATCTGCACTAGTAGTTCGGTCCACTGGACTTTACAGCCCAGCTTCTACCCAAACACTACGCCCACCTACCACGCACCAACATCGTTGGTGGTCTAAAGTATCGGTAGTCTACTTAAGCCCCGTACATTTTCGGGGCTTTCGAGCTCGGCAGGTGAGCTGTTACGCACTCTTTGAAGAATGGCTGCTTCTGAGCCTACCTTCCTGCTGTCTCTGCTCGAAAACACCCTTTGGTTTGACACTTAGTAGACATTTGGGGACCTTAACTTTAGTCTGGGTTGTCCCCCTCTCGGTTATGAGGCTTACCCCACATAAACCCGCCTCCTAGCTTCTTCGACGCCCGTATATTCGGAGTTCGAATGGATGGCGAGCTCTTTCGAACCCTTACCATCCGATCGGTGCTCTACAATACAAGCAATCTCAGCTAAGGCAGGACTGCGATCCACTTCGGTGGGAACTAGCGATCACCGGACTAGATTGGTTTTTGACCCCTAATCCCAGATCAGAGGACCGATTTGCACGTCAGGACCCCTTCAGACCTCCAGCGAGCTTTCGCTCACCTTCGTCTTGTCCAGGACTAGATCGTCCGGTTTCTAGCCTTACTGCCATGACTGTAGACCCTTTCAGATCCATTGCCTCTTTTTTCAGATGAAAAAATGCGCAAATTTGGTTTCCCTTTGCCTTCCCTTTGTTAAAGGTTAAGCTCGCCATGACAGCAATCTCCCTGGCCCGTGTTTCTAGACGGAACGTATGACTCTAGATTGAATCCTTTCGAGCCATACACGTCTGTAACCGATTGGTTTCAGGCGCTTTTAACCCCCCTTCCGGGGTACTTTTCAACTTTCCCTCACGGGTACTAGTTTTCTATCGGTCTTGATGAATATTTAGCCTTGGATACTACTTTTACCCACATTCACTGGCCACTGCCAAGGCCAGTTACTCTGATTATAACAGAATCCCTCCTCCATTTGCCTACGGGGGTATCACCCTCTGTTCCGGTACATTCCAGTACACTTTAGCTCCAAAGAAAGGATCCTATGCGCCATAATCGAACACCACATCTCTACTATGTTACCATAACAGATTCAGTTTGGGCTGCTCCGCTTTCGCTCGCCGCTACTAACGGAATCTCTATTGATTTTTTTTCCTCGTCCTACTCAGATGCTTCACTTCGGACGGTTCGCTCTCCCAAGCTTTAAGGAAGGGAGTGTAAAGAGAGACCTCATTCGGACATCCTGGGATCGACGGTCGCGTGCACCTACCCCAGGCTTATCGCAGCTTGCCACGTCCTTCTTCGCTTATCAAGCCGAGTCATCCACCAATCGGCGTCTTTGCACCAGTTGATTTTTTCTTAAAAATCATAAAATTAAATTTAGTTCCAGTGATAACAACAACATATACCTGCAAACTTGTAACTATACAAGTACTACACATATGACAATATACTATTTCGCTCTACTGCCTACAACTTTAACATCATACCAATATTCGATTCACTTTATTATCCTCATTTTTATCATCAAGAAAAAATAATAACAAAATACTTTGTTATTACGCGAATATATTATTTTTTTATATTATTTTAATTATTTATCAATATTGATTTGTTGTCTTTTATTATTAGCGGTGAATATAATATTTTTTTATTATTCGATGGTTTGATCCTATACATAACGATCATTGTATTTTACTACTACGTTAACTTCATTCTTTGTCTTATACTCCACAGTATTTCAAACAAAGAATTGCATACATTTTTCTTATGTTGCTGATTGAATAAAATGATCAGATAAGATATCCAACTAAAAATATCATTATATGTTAATGCATTATGTGAAGATAGACATAGAATTTACACAAATATTAACCATTATCTAAATCCTTCAATCTTTCTTTTCGACACTACTATTATTATAGTCGTTTCGTAGCAAGATGAAAACTAAGGAGGTGATCCGGCCGCAGGTTCCCCTACGGCCACCTTGTTACGACTTCTCCCTCGTTGCTGACCCCAGGTTCGATAGTACCAATTAGGCATCACCTCGCCAAGAACCAACTTCGATGAAGCGACGGGCGGTGTGTGCAAGGAGCAGGGACGTATTCACCGCGCGATAGTGACACGCGGTTACTAGGGATTCCATATTCATGAGGGCGAGTTTCAGCCCTCAATCATAACTGTGGTAAGGTTTAGAGATTGCCTCCTCCTTTCGGAATTGAAACTCATTGTCCTTACCATTGCAGCCCGCGTGTGGCCCGAGGGTTTCGGGGCATACTGACCTGCCGTAGCCCCCTCCTTCCTCCGTCTCAGCGACGGCAGTCCCTCTAATTAGCTCCGCGACTCCTGAGAATAACGGTAGCAACTAGAGGCAGGGGTCTCGCTCGTTACCTGACTTAACAGGACACCTCACGGCACGAGCTGGCGACGGCCATGCACCTCCTCTCAGCTTGTCTGGTAAAGTCTTCAGCTTGACCTTCATTCTGCTGTCGCCCCCGGTAAGATTTCCGGCGTTGACTCCAATTGAACCGCAGGCTTCACCCCTTGTGGTGCTCCCCCGCCAATTCCTTTAAGTTTCAGTCTTGCGACCGTACTCCCCAGGCGGCAAACTTAACGGCTTCCCTGCGGCACTGAGTTGGCAAGAAGCCAACTCATCACCGAGTCTGCATCGTTTACAGCTGGGACTACCCGGGTATCTAATCCGGTTTGCTCCCCCAGCTTTCATCCCTCACCGTCGAGCGCGTTCTGGCAAGCCGCCTTCGCCACTGGTGGTCTTCAATGGATCAACGGATTTTACCCCTACCCATCGAGTACCCGCTTGCCTCTCCCGCCTCCTAGCTCTATAGTATCTTCCGCAGCCCATCTGTTAAGCAGGTGGATTTAACGGAAGACTTGTAGAACCGGCTACGGATGCTTTAGGCCCAATAAACGTCCCGACCACTCGGGGTGCTGGTATTACCGCGGCGGCTGACACCAGACTTGCCCACCCCTTATTCTGCACCATTTTTAGAGGTGCCAAAAGATCTCCTTAACGGAAATCACTCAGAGTAACCCTGTCAGGCTTTCGCCTATTGCAGAGGTTTCGCGCCTGCTGCGCCCCATAGGGCCTGGGCCCTTGTCTCAGTGCCCATCTCCGGGCTCCTCCTCTCAGAGCCCGTACCGGTTACAGGTTTGGTGGGCCATTACCTCACCAACAGCCTGATCGGCCGCAGTCCAATCCAGGGGCCATGTAGATTTTAGTCATTACCCATTCCAGAAGTAGTGACTTATCGCGGTTTATCCTCAGTTTCCCGAGGTTATCCACGTCCCCTGGGCATGTTGACTACGTGTTACTGAGCCGTATGCCACATATTGCTATGTTGACTCGCATGGCTTAGTCCCACTCTGATAGCAGTCGGGTCCGGCAGGATCAACCGGAGTCAAAAAATAATATACTAGTTAGAAAAAGTGCTTTTCTAATACTAGTATATTAGTATTTTTTGTTTTTGTGGTTGATTCTTGCTTACGTTTAATACGTTACTTCCCTTTTTACGAGAAAGGAACGTTTATTGAGTCTTTTTTTCTCCCTCACTTCACCACTATATATCTATACAATGATGGAATGAGCGAGATTGAGAGTACGATCGAAAAGAAAAATTGACTGAATTATTTTCTTTATTTTATTAAAGAAAATATTATTACATTTATAGATAATCATTAATATTTTTTATGTATCTAGCTATCTATATATCATAGTTATAAATATAATTTATACTTTTAAACTATATAATTATTGTACTTTATCATCATTATAGTTAAATATCTTATCTGATCATTTCCCATGTCAGATTCAATCGATCGGGTCAGCACCGATATATATAGATCGAATCCCCATTAATTATAGTTATTATTATATTTTTTTTAATATATAATGTAACGAGCGCATCTGGAGGTCAGTAAATCACATTATGGCATAAGCCAACTTCATTACCGACGCCGCCTTTTGTCTTGGACGCGTTCTACAACAATTAGTAATAGTATTAATATAAATCTTGTTTTTTAAAAACAAATAAAAGATTCTATAAATCATTATAAAATATTTGAATATTGACAATTATATCGATTTATATAAGAACAAGACCTTTGATTCAATGAATTTATACTTTAAATCTCAAGAGATTTTCCCAGGCGGAATAAATCATAATATTAGATTCTACAACCCCTATCCGTTTTTTACAAAAAAAGCGAAAGGAAGAATTCTAAAAGATGTTGATGGTAATAAATACATCGACTTTTGGAATGGTCACTGGGCCCTTATATTAGGACATTCTCCCAAAATAGTAACCAAAAAATTAAAAAGACAACTTAACAAAGGTACTCTTTTTGGCACAGCAAATAAAGTTAGTGTAAAATTAGGTGAAATTATAACTAAAGTTATCCCTCAAGCAGAAAATATTAGATTTTCAAGCACAGGATCAGAAGCAACAATGTATGCGATTAGATTAGCAAGAGCAAAAACAAGAAAAAGATTTATTGCAAAAGTTATTGGAGGATGGCATGGATTTAATTCTAATTTATTGCAATCAGTAAACTATCCATATGAGATCGATGAAGGTATAGGTTTAGTAGAAGACGAAGGTCAATACATAGAATCTATTCAGTTTAATGATTTAGATAGATCTTTAAAAGTTTTAGAATCGATTAAAGACGACTTGGCAGGTATAATAGTCGAACCAATATTAGGAGGTGCAGGATGCATAACACCCAATGAGGGATATTTACAAGGATTGCAGGAATTTTCCAAGAAAAATAATAGTTTATTGATTCTGGATGAAATAGTTACAGGTTTTCGTTTATCGTATAGTACGGCTATGGATTATTATAAATTAGATCCAGATCTTTTTACATTAGGCAAAATTATAGGAGGTGGTCTTCCCATTGGTGCAGTCTGTGGAAGAAAAGAAATTATGGATTTGGCAAATATTACAAATAAGAGTGATAAAGACTCATATTGTTCGATAGGCGGTGGAACATTTTCAGCTAATCCACTTACAATGACCGCAGGGTATTCCACTCTAAAGCATTTGAAAAATAATCCATTAATTTATGAAAAAATAAATTATTTAGGAGATTTAGTAAGAACCGAAATGTCTAAACTATTTGAAGAGTTAAAAATAGAAACAGATATCACCGGAATAGGATCATTATTCATGATTCATTTTTTGAATGATAAAATAAAAAAAATTAGTAATGCATTAGATGCTTCTTTGGCCAACACAGAATTATTATTTAAATATAATCTAGCATTAATTGCTAAGTTCAATATTTTTTTCTTACCCATGAAAATGGGTTCAATTTCTTATGCGCATGAGAAGGAAGATGTTTTTAAACTAGTTGAAGCTACAAGACACATTTTCCAAAATAAAAGCCATCTAAATACCAGATAATAGGTATTTTTAATTTTCTCGCCATAATGCTTTTGTTTTTGCCAATATCACAAAAAAAATAAGATATGCGATTTGAACCATTAATCCTAGAAAGATTGACCATTGTGGCGGAGTAGGAAAGCCCATCGAATATTGTAACATTAGTGATGCATGCGTCGTTGGAACAAAATAGGAAACGATTTGGAGCGGCAATGGCAATTTATCTATCGAATAATAAACAGGAGGTATCACAGCAAGGATTACATTAACAAATGAAATAAGCTGTGTTGCATTTCTCATATGTAGCATATGAGAAGATAAGAAAAAACCAAGAGATGACATAGTACCCCATATTAAAAATATATTTACAATTAATAATGGAATAAACGAGATAGACGTTGAAAAATAGACGGCTAAGCCAGCTAAAACTAATAATGCAGGTAATCCATATACCAATTCAGAGAAGGCTAAGCCAAGCATATAAGTTAATGGCGAAACAGGCGAGGCTACGAAAATATCTTGCATTTTATATTCTAATTTATATAAAGAAATATCCTGTCCGAGAGATAGACCAAATCCCACTAAAGCCATCACCAGACTTCCTGAAACAGCAAATTGTACATAGTGTCCACCACTAACAACAAACAGAATAAACAATAAAGAAAATGGAGAAATAGCAGTAAAAACCAATGATAAAGGATTTCGCCTAAGCCACAAAATCCCAGTCATGTAAGCTATAATAACTATTTGTTTAAATACAAAATAATAATCAGAAAAAATTCTTGTTTTAAATACCATATAATATAATTTTTAAATTGTCATCAATATACAAATAAATATCTTTTCAAACTTTTAAATTTTAGGAATAAATCATAACCAAATGCTATCGCAAAATTTATGGGTAAATGAAATTGTGATTTCATTCAAGTCAGTAGTTCAAAAAAATAGATAGTCATATATTACAAAAATTTTTTACAATCACCATATTTAAATATAATTTAAAAAAGTTACATTCACAAAGTTGGCTCTAAAATCAAGATAATATTTTACTATCATAATAATCTGCAGACCAAGTAATCACTGCCCCATGATTCATACTATACTGCATAACATAAATTCATACTATAGTAAAATAATTTTACTCGTAATACATTTAGCTTAGTTATTCTTTCTAATATCATTGCCTATCGGCGATGTTTCTTCCGTACAATTGAATAATGCGTATAAAAATGAGATAGATTCGGATATAAAAGAAAGGATCTTACTTGTAAGAAGAGTTAGAATTGATTGTCAGGAAGCATCTAGAGTAGCAGAAAAAGAATTGTACAAATCAAGGTGGTGGGCATACAAGTGGTTAAATAGATTTGATAAACATGGGCTAGAAGGATTAAAAGACCATCCACGAAGCGGTAGGCCACCATTAATCTCGCAAAAAAAGATGTTAAAGATAAAACAAGAGATATCTGAAAATCCATCTGGTTGGCAGGTCAAACAAGTAATGGATATCATCCATAAAAAAACTGGTGTTAGATACCATGAAGTACACATTTACAGATTACTTCACAAATGGGGCTTTTCACCGAAGGTTCCTCAAAAAAGATTCGTTAATACTGCATCAAAAGAAGAAAAAGATTCCTTCAAAAAGGGGTACAAGAATTACTCTTGCAAATCTCAAAGGGATTTACAATAGCAGTACAGGATGAATCCATATTTGTACATGATACATTCGTTAGAAGAAAATTATGGCTTCCCAAAGGGATTAGACCCGTAGTTACAATTACAGGTTCACACCAAAGGACTTGTGTTTTTGGTGCGCTTACCTTGAAAGGAAGACAGTTATTTCGTCAGTATGATAAGTTTAACCAAGACACTTTTCTTGATTATTTGAAACAAATAAAGAAAAAATTGGGAAAGTTTGTCCTGTTTACAGATAGAGCACGTCAACATCAATCAAAGAAGGTACAAGAATATTTGACCGATGCCAAGGATTCAGTAAGAATATTCTATATACCAAAAAGTTCGCCTGAGTTTAATGCTGTTGAAGGATGCTGGAGACAGGGAAAGTATAATATATTGGTATCAAAATATTATCCAAGATTTGCTGACCTGAAATCATCAATTGCCAAATATTATAGGACGAGACACTTTAACCTAGACATATTAAAGTATCTACTTAGGAAGACGAATTAGCGAATTTATGTTAGGCGGTATATAATATTTTTTTCTTCTAAAAGGAAAATATACATTAAAGCCGTTTGGTTACCTGGATATATTACATTCCTAATTCAGTTATACTTTTTTTCAAATGAATATGAAAATGATGATCACAAATCAACATGTTTGATGCGGATATCAATGTGCTCAATCTGTATAAAATAGATGTAAACTGATTTATCATATAATTCGTAAAATAATCAAAGATAAACTTACTCAACAATTCCGATAAATTTTTACTATTTGTGTACCAACCCCTTCTCATGTTGATTAATAACGATTAAAATAATCATACAACTATACAAATGTGATAATATCCTTCTAAACTATTAGTAAGAACTACCTTAGCAAAAAATGATTCTTTCGTTCTTTATCCAAAAAAAGAATTATGTCATCTTTCATATTGATAGTAACCAACAAATCATAGAATCCGAGTTAACCTTTATCAATGGTAGTTAAAATTTATTTTCCTTTTTGTTATTATTTGCAAATATTTTTTGATTCATATTTGTCTATGATATCAATATTATTTTTTATTAAACTTTTATTTATGGATATTATCCTAAAAAAAAACATTGGTAGAGATGCAAAACAAATAATTTATTTTATTTTATAAACTATACTGCCTAACATAAATACGCTAATTCACTTTCCTTGACAGATATTTTACGATGTCCAGGTTAAAGCGTCTTGTCCTATAATATCTAGCAATAGATAATTTCAAATCGGTAAATTTAGAATAATACTTTGATACCAACAAATCATACTTTCCTTGCCTCCAACATTCTTCAACTGCATTGAATTCTGGCGAGCCTTTAGGTAAATAGAATATTCTTACTGAATCCTTATTCTTCTCCAAATATTCCATTACTTTATTTGATTGATGTGGTCTTGCTCTGTCTGTAAACATGACAATCTTTCCTGTCCTTTTCTTTACTTATCAAATAATCAAGGAAAGTATCTTGGTTAAACATCATATTGACGAAATAATTGATGCTTACCTTCCAGGGTTAGTGTACCAAACACGCATGTTCTCTGATGCGAACATGCAGCTGTAACTATCGGTCTAATCCCTTTGGGAAGCCACAATTTTCTTCTAACGAATGTATCATGTACAAATATGGATTCATCCTGTACTGCTATTGTAAATCCTTTTTGGATTTGCAAGAGTAATTCTTGTACCCCTTTTTGAAAGCATCTTTCTATTCCTTTGATGTAGTATTTACAAATCTCTTCTGTGGAACCTTTGGTGGAAATCCCCACTTATGGAGCAGCCTATAAATGTGTACTTCATGGTACCTGATACCTGTCTTTTTATAGATAATATTCATTACTTGTTTGGCTTGCCAACCCGATGGGTTTACAGATACCTCTTGTTTTATTTTTACCATCTTTTCTTTGTGGAATTAGTGGCGGTCTACCGCTCCGTGGATGGTCTTTTAATCCATCTAGCCCATGTGTATCAAATCTATTTAACCACTTGTATGCCCACCATCTTGATTTGTGTAATTCTCTTTCTGCTACTTTGCATGCTTCTTTCTGACCATCAATTCTAACACGTCTAACAAGTAGAATCCTTTCTTTTACATCTGAATCTTTCTCTTTTTTATACAAATTGTTCAACTGTTCAGGAGAAACATCACCAAGAGGCAATGATATTAGAAAGAATAACTAAGCTAAATATGTTAGGAGTAAAACTATTTTACTATAGTATGAATTTATGTTAGGTAGTATAATATAAACAAAGACGAACTTTTGCGGATTTTACAGAGGTATAAAACTGAAGATTTAGAAAGATTTGTGTTATACCAATTAGCATATATTTTCTAAACTACATCCCGTAGCAAATAGTTTCTCATTTCAAGATCGAATCGTTTTGTTCTGAAATATATAGAAATCTTATTTTTTAGATCTGCAAAGGATGAATAATATTTCAAAACAAATAGATCTCCTTTGGCTATATTCCAAACTTCTTCCATCATCATAAACTCCGGTGACGCAGTTGGAAGATATACAGGAATTAGAGTATCTTTGTTTTCTTCAAAATACTTTAACACCTTCTTTGATTTGTAATGTTGTGATGCTTTATCCATAAACAAATAACATTTTTCAAATTTGATATGTATTTTCTTTAGATAATCAAGAAAGGTGGTGCCATTGAATTTATCATACTGTCTGAATAGTTGCTTTCCCCCCTCAAGGCTAATGGCACCAAAAATACATGAATGTTGGTGCGAACCTGTTACTCTGACAACCGGTCTTTTATCTTGTTTAATCCAAACGCGTCTTACAAGATAATCATAAAAAAAGAATGATTCATCCGTAGATACTATGGTAAATCCATCTTGCTTCTGCTGCTTCTGCTGCTTCTGCTGTATATCCATAAATATTTGTTCTGTCTTTTTTTGAAAGCATCTTTCTCTTCCAAAGATGCAGTATTTACATGTACCTTTCTTGGAACCTTTTGTTTGAATCCCCATTTGTGAAGGATGCGATAAATGTGAGTATAATGATATTTGATACCACTTTTCTTTATAATTAATTCTTCAACCTGCTTTGTTGTCCAACCTTGTTTGGAGTTGGATAGTTCTTTTTTAATTTGGTAACTTGTTTCTTCGGATAGTTCAGGTGGTCTACCGGTTTTTATTCTATCTTTTAGTCCTTCCAAGCCTTCTATATCATATCTTTTTAACCAATCAGAAGCCCAGGGATTGCTTCTATGCATTTCTTTTACAACATGAAAAGGAATTTGTTTATCTTCTCGTACTTTGATAATTAGCATTAATCTTTCCTTAACTTTTGAATCATTTTCTTTTTTGTATAGATTAACCAATTTGGATTTGGTCAATGATGACATTTGGATTAGATAGAATAATACAAGGATCTAGATAGCTTTTGTGTTTTATGATATTATTATGATAAACTGTTTAGCATATTTGTGCTAATCGG
>CAVXKW010000011.1:0-17271 GCA_963762475.1 uncultured Nitrososphaeraceae archaeon | reverse complement strand
GAAGGATTCGGGTAAAGGTTTTCCTGTAGATGAAATAGATAAAATTTTTACAAAATTTTACTCATTCTCTAAAAAAGGTCTAGGTATGGGATTATATATATCTAAAAATATTGTCGAAGCTCATGGAGGTAAAATATGGTGTCAGAATGTTGTGGATTGTTCTAATAATATATCCAGTCATAAAGAAATATGTGGTGCAGTTATTTCTTTTAGTTTACCTATCGAATAAAATCCTATAAAGATATGATACTACTTGTGAATTATTATGTTATGACAAGACAATTGAATATGAGAAAATGTGCTTTTTACATCTGTTTTGTTACATGATGCTTTTTCCTCCACCTAATTACATATGACTAACATCTTAGAAAATATGTGAATTGGTCTATCTACATTCGATCTTTATTTAGGGGGTGCGAAATCTTGCTAGGTTTTAATGTTATTGATAACTGAAATATCGATCTTCAAGAGATGAACATGGAGAATGTAAGACCATTTCATTATCTAAATACTTTTCTTCTTTTACTTGACATGCCAAGTCATACTTTCGTTTTTTATATCGACAAACCGAAGGTGTTGCACAAGCTCATACTAAGAGCCTATCCCAAAATTCGATAGGATTATAGCTCTTTTCTTCTTTTGATAAACTGTGGCCTTCATCCAGAAGAAGGAGAAGATAAAGAAGAAGAATAATAAACACCCTACCATACTCAAGGTTCCAGATGAATTATGGGATAAGATTAAAAATATTTTCCCAAAGGAGAAACCTCTAAGAACAGTTGGCCGACCCATTATTCGATACAGAAAAGTGATTGATGGAATTCTATGTACTAAGAACAGAGGATGTCAATGGAAAATGCTACCTAAAGAATACGGATCTGGTTCTACTTGTCACCGTAGGTTTCAAGAATGGAATAGCGCTGATATATTCAAAAAGATATGGATAAAACTATTGAAAATCTATGATGACTACATTGGTATCAACTGTACCTGGCAATCCATCGATAATATATCTATAAAGTCACCATTATGGGGGCGATGACTGTAGGAAATAATCCTACTGATAGAAGCAAACTAGGTACAAAAAGACATATTTTAACAGATAAAAAAGGAATTCCTTTATCTGTTGTAATATCATCTACTAATGCTTATGATATCAAACTTGTAACAGATGTGGTTGATAATAGAGTTATTAAATGACCATCAAATAAAACTAGAACAAAAGGAAGAAGAAGAGGAAAAAAACTTCAACATCTATGTCTTGATAAAGCATACAATTCCGAACAAGAAGAACAAGAACTAATCAAACGAGGATATGTACTACATATTCCTCGAAAGAGAAAAAGAGATGAAAAAGAAGAGGTCAAGGTTACAACACTTTATCGCTCAAATCGTAAAAAATATTCTTCAAAAAGATGGGTTATAGAAAGAACAAATTCATGGCATAATAAGTTCAGAAAACTGTTCACCAGATATGAGAATAAGGTAGAAAACTACTTGGATTAATACAGTTATCCTGTTGTATGATCATTTATAGAAAGATAATTTTGGGATAGGCTCTAAATCTAAATTCATAAATCCTTTCAGACTTTTAATTTGTAAATATAGACTAGATAAATAATGCTTTGTATAATTAACAAATCAACTCTATTTCATACCAAAATCAATTAAATTGATTGTTTACATTACAATCAATAAAAAGTAAAAAAATAATGGTTAAAATGACCCTGTAACAAAAATATATCTTGGTCTACTATTAGAGTATTCAAGGCTTATAAACTATTTTATGTATTTGGTGTTCATGGCTCCAAATATAAACAAATGAGGGTATAGGTACAAATGAAAATATAAAAACAGTTTTAGATTTTATAAAAAGGAAATGGGGGCCAAAACGATAGTATAAACTGGTATTTCTGGTACTTTCAAATTTGTATACAAATCAAACAAGGTGAAACAAACGGTAGCCAAACAATACTATATGTCTCTAGTGTTCTCTACCGATCAGATTCTTGAAGGTAGGTCTGATACAGGTAAGATATACGATGTTAAACATACCAATAATTAACAACTCTAACTTTTGAAGATGTATAAAAAGACAGTATTTGATTAGATGTAAATTATAATTAAAACATGTGGTTAAAACGAATATAACTATCCATATGGAACATCTATATGTTGAACAGCTGTTACCTTGGTGTTTTTCTATAGTATATAATAATGTATTACAAAATATCTTCAAATTGTTGATGTAAGATTGGTCTCAATATGATGTGATTTTACTAAAAAAGTTGAGATAAAATTTTGATTGAATTAATACTATCTTAAAAAGCTCAAGTCAGATCCAATAAAATGATTAAATTAATCATGGTTTGATTGTGTTGAAGTTCGAATTTAATTTAATACATTAGTATTAGCTGCAAATCTTTTAACAGTAACAATATCTTCATTTTTTTTGCATCAAGATACATTTTATAATTCAAATGATATGTCTTTAGATGAACTCAAAATCTATTCTATAACTATTTTACTATGATTAAAAAATATGATTATAAAATATAGCGATAATTTTATATGAGAATTGTTACTTAAATTTGAGTTGATCGAGGTATTATATGTTTCCAGAAATGTATCAAAACCAAAACGTTCATTTGAATTTGTCTGTGATTTTTGTTTGTTTTGTTGCTCTTTTAAATGATCTATCGCTTTTTTTCCCCACCGCTTTATCGACCATTTTTACAAGATTTTTGTCTCTTGTTTCCTTTGCATGAACCAAATAAATTAATGCGTTATCTTTACCCTCTGTTTTTCTGATAACTCTGCCTATTCTTTGTACTATTTGATTAATATTCGACGTATTGGATAAAATAATTGCAATTTTTACATGTGGAATATCATAACCAATTTCTAATGTGTGAACAGATAATAAGGGAAAAAAATCCTGACCCCATTTTTCCAGTATTTGTTTTCTGTCTTTTATTTTTACTTTGGAGTGTATTATTTCAGATGGTATATCATTTTTTTCCAAAAGTGTTTTTAATTTGGTAATAGAATCTATTGTTTCACTAAAGACCATTATTTTTTCTTTATAGTGATTTTTTATTATTTGAGCGGCTTTTTCTAACTTATTTTGTGAAGAATTTAATAATTCTTTTCTGATTTTTACCTGGTTAAACCATTCTTTAGCATATTTAGATCTTATGCCCCCTTGGAAAAGTATTTTGGATATTATATTGGGTTCATAAGCATTTAATTTAAAAGATAAATTTTTAATTAATTCGCTAGTTTGATCATATATAATTTTTTCAGAACTGGTGAGATTGACTTCTGATGATAGTATTTCAGGTTTTGCTAGTCTTTTGTCTTCTACTGCTTCTTTAATTAAATATTTCTTTATTGGTGGGATCATTTCAATTATTTCTTGATATTTCGGATCAAGTTCATTTATTGTGGCAGTTAAACCCAAAATCAATTTATTTGAATCTTCTTTCATTATGTTAAAAAGTTTCGAGTAAGAAACTGCCGTATTGCTTACAAAATGAACTTCGTCTAAAATTACCATATTAGAATTTCTTATTAAGAAATGGTTGTTACTAGCACTTTGATAAGTAGATATTGTTATCTCACGTTCATTCTTTTTTTCACCAAAAAATGATCCTATATATTCTTCATCGATGTTGTATTTTAAAAGCCTCTCAATATTTTGTTCTATTAATATTATTCTTGGAACAAGAAATAATATTTTAAGAGTTTCTAATTTATTTTTTTTTTCTACTTTCTTTGAAATGTTTATAGCTGCCCTTCTTGCACATTCAAAAGCAATTTCTGTTTTTCCAGTTCCAGTAGAATAAATAATTGATCCTTTGTATTTGTTTTTTATCCAAGCTGCAACAGCATCTTCTTGATCAATGGTTAGATTAAATGGAAATTTTAGGTTTAGAATTGCTGGGGGCATGTGAAAATCTATCAATATTTTTTATTATTCTTTTTATAAAAACTGTTATTTTACATGTATTAAATTGGCAAAGTTGGTGATTGAATATACTCATTACTTGACTATTTTCGATTCAAAGATTTTATAATCAATTATATTTGGTTAATATTCTTGTTTACCAAATAATTCATTTTATTTATTTGATAATACTTTTTTTTATCAAACATCTAAAAATAATATTTTCGTCATAAGCATTCTTAGCAAATAATTTGCCTAATGTTGCCTGTTGTATTCTTATTCTTGGATATCTTCAATTACTCTGGGCATATTTGTTATCATGAAAGTGCCAGTCAGTAACTTTAATTGATGGAATTTATTTGTTCTTTACATTTACAGCAGCAACATGTATTTTCAGATATTTTTCTGTTATTGTTTTTTCTTCATGCCATTTCTCATCCGATAATCTATTTGTTACTTTGCGTTGTAATATCTCACAATTCCTGAATGAATATCTGAATTTTTTATTATACTTCTCTTTATTTTGATAATCGAACGGTTTTTTTCTCTACCTTTTATTGTAGTATAATTGGGATAGAAGGATTTTCGATTTACATGGCCTTGTGCAATTCCCTCTTGCTGTCCGTATGGCAAATGAAAATATACTTCAACGAATCTAAACAAAAGAAGAAATATGTTGAATAGTAAAATGAATTCAACTTATCTTTATTCTTCTTTTAATTTCATATTCTAGGTGTAAGTATATCATAATATCAATAAATCATTATGTCTCTAATAATTGGTTGTAGATGACCCGCTCACAGCTTTTAATTGATAGACATTTGCCATTACATTTGAAAGAGAAATATGTAGAAAAGTAGTATATAATTTAGAATCAAGGAGTTATATGACAATATTTTTCTACCAAAAATTTGAAAAATGTGCTATCTCTATAAGTTTGAAAATCGTGAAAAAAATTGTAAACCTTCTATACTATTAATTCGTATCTTTTTAGATACTATTTGTTTATTAGTTGAATTTGGAAATTATGGGTGCATATTCTAACTGTTTAATGCAAAGTTAAAATATGAAAATAATGATTAAATTAAATTAAATAAATTTTTGTTAATACGAAGTTAAGTCTTGTGCTAATTTAAGATCTGATATTTCTTTTGTAATTGCTTCTGCTTCTGTTTTGTCTTTTACATATTTTAATATTTTTTCACATGCATAAATTTGAGCTAAAATGATTTCTCTTCTATCAATACAAAGATTATGGCTTGAATCTATAAAAGAATATGTTATGCTCTTCTTATTTTTACACCCGCAAGTCTTTGCCTCAATTATTGAGGGATTTTCAGTTTGAGCAATATTCATTACTTTTTTAGCACCTCTTTCTCGTCATCTCTTTTTTTTCTTGTAAAACATTTATTATTAATTTCTTTAAAAAAAGCAATAATACTATTCATATTATATAATACGTACCACTAGATTATTAGTCTTTTGTTATTTCTATCTATATATAATTGATACTGATCATGCTTATATTATATCGTAAAAATATTAAACTTGTATAATATAAATGTATGATAATTCTCGATTGTAATAGTAACTTGGGGAAGAACAATTGTTTAAAAATATTGTATCTGTATGATCGAAATTGAAAATCTTCAGGGATTATTAGTTATGGATTACTAAATTCCGGGATTATTATTATAGTTTTCCAAGGAGTCATTTTTAGCTTTAAAAAAGTTATGTTTCTATTTGCATAACTGTAAAATTTCACACTAGAAATTATTTGCAAAAAAGAAATAAAACTCGAACATATGATATACAAACCTGCGTTGTTCAATTAAGATACATCTTTTTATCTATTTTCAGTTTGAGTCTTTTAGATGCACATGACAGATATCTAGTTATATCTTTTTTCCGTTGGATTTGCATGTCTGGGGACAGGGAATTTATTCTTGACTCTTGCAGAAGACTGTCAATATTAATATACATTGGTGGAAGACCATAATCCTTTGCTATGGTGTGGCTACTTGACCTTCCTCTTATGGTTGCAATCATTGGCGGTGAAACAAAAAGTTTCAAATCCTTAATAGATATTTACAGAAACAGGAAAATGATTGAATCATTCATTACGTCAACTGAAAGTTGGTGTACACTCATCGGGTTAGATATCAAATAACACTGAAGATACAATCGATGATTTTTTTTCCGATGCTAAATGTGATGTGAACTACATTGGAAAGGAACGCGGTTGAGCCGCGAATGCTTGAAGGGAATTTTATGTCCAAAGGGGTCATAATGTAAAATAACTTGGGGAATCAGGAGTTTATAGAGAAAATTATTACATGTAGAAGCCATAGATAGTGATATGTCTTACACCCTATTTATGATAAAATGTGCATTATTACCATAAGAAACTTGTTCAGTCAACAGACCATATAGATTCAAGGTAGCTCAGGTATTATATGAACTAGGATAATCTGATGAAATTAGTGAAGGTGTCGCTATTTCGAAATTATTTTTGAAATTGGCTATTTGTTATTTAATTACTAGACAATAATGCCAACAAACTATTAAATATAGATTAGGGTTACATTTTTAATCTTTCTTTTTTTATTTTATTTTGTTGTATTAGTTTGTAAACTATTATAGGATTGATGTACTCATGAGTTTTGCCTTATTTTTTTTCGTTATTCTTATCATTGTCTGTATCTTTCCCTTTATCGATATATGTCAAAAGTATAATCAAATTTATTGTTCTGGAAAATAAATTAGTTCTATTATTTGTATCTCTAAAATAATTGATATACTCTTTGTAATGTGAAATTTCATTATTAATTTTATTTATAAAAAATATCACTATATACAAATAGTAGTTTACTTCTTTCTTTTGCTTGTTTAATTCATTAATTTCATTTTGCAATCTATCAAGATTTTCTTGTTGTTCCTTTTTTGCTAATTTGATATCTCCATATTTTTTTAGATCATCTGTAAATAACTTTTAGTATTCAGATCTGCTAATATTTTTATTTTTAGTGTCAATATTGGTATTACTTGTACAAATTTCAATCAAACGATTAATATTTATTATATCATGTTCGTTCATCCCTTTTTGAAATAGGCCTGACAAAACCGATCCTATAATTGGTTATGATTGCAATATCGTGCGGTAATTAAAAACCTGGATAATCGATGAAGAAATTTCATCTTTGATTTCTTTTATCTTGGTTTCAAATCCAAGTTTGTTATCATAATCTTTTTCAATATCTTTTAGAAATTTGGATGTAGCTTTATCTGGTAAAATATTATTGGCCTTTGATATTTCTAAAATGATATATTGTAACTGCTTTAGCTCTTTTAGACCCATTTGAATATCTTCTAGTTTGTAATGTGTATTCATGGTTTGTTTGTAGTGGTTTACTTGATCTTGTAAAAATGATATGGATTTGTCTAACTCTATTTTTTGTTTGTAAAGAAGGTTAAATTTGGATGTCTCTTTTTCTATTTTGTCTTCTATCGAAATCACTTATATATTTCTCTATTATTTTGGGTACATCAAATTCATTTTTTCTAAAATCGTTTATAACAGAGGTAAATTTTTCAAAATCATTTATTTCAATAGAATATCTTTCCCATAATTCTTTTTTTAATTCATAGTACCAATCAATAAAAGATATGACATAATTATTTTCCTGTTTCAAACCTTCAAGATCAAACTGTATTTCATTTCTTTTTGATTCTGCTATTTTGACATCCTTATCTATTTCTTTTTTATCATTTTCAAAATCTATACACTGTTTTTTCTTTTGTGATAAAGTTGGATATTTGGGAGATAAACGGAACTTGACCCAAAGAAGGGCTTGAATTATTGAATGGCAAATAACAATTAAATAAATCTTTAATCCATAAAAATACGATAGCAGGCTCAATTTCAAAATTTTTACAATTCATGTAAACTTCTTGTTGAGAAGTGCAAACTTACTTATAGTTCCCTATTTTACTATTGCTGGTGGTTCTATTATTCTTATTTCTAATAACATTGACAGTTCCATCTTCATTTTCATCATCTACAATTCCAAGATTTTTCATTAGATGTATCATTCTATAACCTTGAACACATTGACCAATAGTAATACCTGAATTTTTAACCTCTATAGAAAAATCTCGTAATTCATCTATATTGGGTATATTTATTTTATTTTTCTTATCTTTAATTATGTTGGAGACCTTTCCTGTGGATATTCCTACTTCTATGGCTATTTGGTCCCGTGATTTACCATTTAGAAATCCTTGTATGACGAGTGAGTTAACAGATGGGTTTAATATAGTCTTTTCTATCTTCTAATCTGTGTCAAAACATTTATAAATAAAACATTCTTTCAACCGTCAACATAACCGTCAACCGTCAACATAACCGTCAACCGTCAACATAACCGTCAACCGTCAACATAACCGTCAACCGTCAACATAACCGTCAACCGTCAACATAACCGTCAACCGTCAACATAACCGTCAACCGTCAACATAACCGTCAACCGTCAACATAACCGTCAACCGTCAACATAACCGTCAACCGTCAACATAACCGTCAACCGTCAACATAACCGTCAACCGTCAACATAACCGTCAACCGTCAACATAACCGTCAACCGTCAACATAACCGTCAACCGAAACTCTAAAATCTTTTTGATATGAAGGGACATTTCTATGAGGGTTTCGTCATTTTGCAACAAAATTCGTCATTTTTTCCGTCAACCCGTCAAAAAACCCGTCATTTTTTTTCCAGATGCTGGAACGAGCACAATTCCCACAAGATTATATTATCATTTTTATAGTTAGATGTCATTATTTTAGTCCAAAATATGATATAATTAGGTTGAAAACATGCGCCTAATGATCTATTATCATTGTATATATCTAGGATGTATCCCTCGTCCAATATTCTGTGATTACTTGTTTGAATTAATAGATTAGATTGATGGCATGAATGTATTTATGAAATGATGACATGTATAAAATCTATTTTCATCTCATCTATTCTATCAAACTTATTTTATTGAAATATTTAACTAATTGCATGTATTTTGAGTGATTAATTATCGTCAATAGGAAACTATTTGATGATGTTATGAAATTGATCGTATTTTTAAATGTCTATCAAGTAATGGAATCTGTATATATCGAATTAAAAAAGAATACAGGAGTTAAACTGAAAATTACTACATCATCATAATTCTGTAGACATATCAAAAATGATTTACAAAATTAGAAAGATCCTGTGATCTAGGACAAAGATGGATCGGTGAAATGGTGTTTTCATAAAGAATTGTTGGTGAATCTGTTTATTTTATTGGACAAAAAAATTATACAGGAAATGATCTATAAAGCATCATTGTATATCAAGGATATTTATTTAGTCAAAATCTGTTGTAAAAAAGATTGTCAGAATCATCCAATATAGCAAATCAATAGATTTTGCTATGATTGGTCATAGATCCTGAAAATAAGGAAATTATATTAAGAATAATCAAGAGGAAGATTATGTTTGTGATCGCACAAAGATCTGTTAGATATTTATCGATAATCCTTGGCAACCTCCACGGTTTTACCAGTTTATGATACGTGATGTCCACATGCACGTAAATTCTTGAAACTACATCATCATCTTTTCCCTCATTTTGAAAAAAGTATAACTGAAAAGACCATGAAATACGTAAAGGACAGAATAGAATCATTTGATGTCTATTTTACTTGTAAAAAGTGCTTTGTTGCATGATTCCTATAATCTTTGATTTTGTCATCTATTTTGCCTAAACAGATATCATTTTGTTATACAATGATACTTTTAACATCATTTCCTGTATCATATTTTTCAGTTTAACCGAATAAACATATTCTCCGAACGTTCTTTTTATACTAGAGAAAACAGTTTCTACAGTCCATCTTTGTCCATAGCTTACGCTATCCTTCCATTCTCGTAAATCATTTTTCTGTGCCAACACTGTTAGATTTCTAAGGATGTTTCCTTTTTTCAATCTGATTCTAGAATTCTTTCTTACTTTGATACATGGCATATCCATTATCTGACAAACATTTAAAAATTTCATTACTGTCATAAGCGCCATCTTCGGCAAATAGGTTACCAATTGTTATTTGTTTATCTGATTCTATAACATTATCAATCAACTCTGGTAATGCCTTACTATCATGAACATGCTCGTCAGTAACCTTCATTGAAAGAATTTTCTTGGTTTTGACATTTACAGCAACATGTATTTTTAAAAACTTTCTTGTTGTTTTTGCTTGTATGCCACTTGTCTCTCATCCATTGTCCTCTGTTTGTTACCTTAATGCCGGTACTATCTATTGCAATGATAATGTATTCATCTTCAAATTCCTTGTTTTTGCCATCATCTTTTATTTCTATATTTAGTCTGTTTATTCTTTTTTTGCAAATAGTTGTAAAATCCGGATGGAAGGTACTTTTCCTTTAGCGTGTCCTTGTGCAATTCCTTCGGTTTGTCTATATGGTAAATGAAAGTACACTTTAGCATATCCAAGTAAAAGAAGAAAAGTATTTGGATAATGAAATGGCTCACCTATTTTTCCTTGGTTCATCTCTTTTAGCTCTGAATCCCAGTTGTCAATAACGTCAAATCCTAGCAATATTTCGCCTCTTCTGACAAGATATTGGTTATAGACAGACCAATTCACAATATTTGTTGGTTGATGTTAGCTAAATGTATTTAGAAAGAGGGAATCATGCAACAAAGCAGATAGATCATTATAACTAAACTACAACGTAATTTCCATGGAGTGTCATCTACCTGAAATGAAATTGTATTTACAATGATGTAAATAATAAAAAATAAAAAGATCAGGCGGAACAGGAAAATAAAGACGGCATAATTCTAATACTAATTGACATTGGAACGACTGGATTTGGATCAAGCAGATATAATACACAAGATAATGATCTTCAAACGAGTAATATACAAAGTGGTACGCTTGATTGAATGGCTTCATACAATGAAGTGACACATGGAAAAGATCCTCGAATGATAATCATGATATTATTATGGGTTTAGTCGGATTGATTATATTAATGAGTAACATTATTCTGATAGATTTTGAGTTTAACCAAAAAAGTGAGCAATATTTGCTCTAGTTTGTCACATATGTTTAACTAAGTCAATTATCCCGCAATATGGTGACCATGATTTAATATACAAGATATGTCCAAATATTTTGAGCATATAAAAAATATTATTGAAGACGAGATCTTCCAATATAACTTAGAGAGAGCATCCAACATTGAAGAATATGCTTGGCTTTGGCATCGAATTTTGCGAGCAAGCAAAGGAGAATGCAAAAACGGAAGATGAAAAAGCATTTAACTCTTTAATAAAATTCATATTTGAGGCGGCTCAAGACTCTATATCCAATTCTAGGAACCTTTCTATAACCCATATCAAAAGTAAAAAAATTAAGAAAAATTTTTACAACATCTTTGCAAATACTAATGAAAAAATAAATAACCAATATGGGAACAATTATTATTTACCGTTGCATTCTGTAGTAAAAAGGTTTAAAAAACTTTTTAGAGAACTACTAGAAGCCGAAGGATATCACGAACTTGTTCAGAATTTTATATTTGATTTTAGTATGCGAATTGAAGAGAAGGCCGATCATAATAATAATCATGTCCTTAAACAACGATCTTATATAAAAAATAAAAAACAACTAACTGAGCATTTACAACACACTTATGCAATGATCTACGAATGTAATCCTGCAGATAAAAAATATCTTGCAGAATATTATGTAGAAAATAATGCTGTAGTTACAGACATCAATGAAACATGGGATAAAAAAGATGAATATTTTTCAGAGTATGTGAATCAAGATTCTGAAGGACTTGGAGCGATTAATGTAGTATTAAAGTCCATATATAAAATAGATAAACATCATCACCATGACAAGAACAATCGCTATACTATAGTTGCTGCTCCGTTTGGCATAGGAAAGACTTCACTAGCTGTATATATCGCATCAACTTTGGCATCAAAATATCTTGATACAATGGGGTTAATCAACAATAATAACGGAGATATTGATGATACTGATACGGATATCCATGGAAACAGCTGTGATAATTCTTCTGTAGATTATATTCCAGTATTTATTGCACTTAAAGACGTCAGTGAAAGTGGAAGACATATAGAAAGAAAACTACAATCTATATTCTTAGGTCAACAACAAGCAAAGAGAAAAAATATACTTCTAATATGTGATGGCTTGGATGAATATAATTTTGAGAAAACTAAACTAAAACGAATATTGAATAATCTGTCTAAAAAATATAACTATCCAAACATCCATTTTCTAATAACAACTAGGCTCGATACAGAAATACAACAGATTTATCCACACTTAAAAAACTATATTCGATTGCTACCATTTAATGTCACATGTTAACAAATTCTTTACAAAATATAGCATGCTTCAATATAGCTTTGAGAAGAGTAGTAGTGTTGGGTTAGGATGTGAAGAAATGAGAAATCCGTTATTTTGTTGGATGATTGGTTCCTTAAATCCTTATGGTGAACGTCTTTTACGACAGTCCATTAATGTTGCAACAATAACAAATAGTAACAAATCTTCTCCTCATTTAATCCTAGCATTGCTATATCAAATTTTCATTCATTCACTTGTAAGAGCAAAATACAAGGACGGAGCCAAAGATTTCTCTAAAGATTATGTTGATGAAATGAATCTCTTGAGAAAAATCGCTGTTATAAAACAATCATGTGAATCCACTAAAGAGGTTCTGACAATTAATAAAATGGTTAAATATCTTAGAGATTACCATGGATTAGACTATAGTAAAGATCTTCTCGTGAGAAAAGATATATTCGACCAAGCTCTAACTTCTTACTTTTATTTGTCAGGGCAAAAAACTAAAGATAAAACACCTGATTTTATACATGAAAACTTTAAGGATCATCTTTTGGCAGAATATTATATAGGAACCATGCTGGAATCCAGTGATAACCGCCATAATAACGTTGCAATCCCATCCGATAATACGATCAATCATCTTGAAGGACTACTAAAAATGATAGAAGATGAGAATGAGATTCTCAAAAAGCAGACAGATGTTTTTATATCCTCATTAAAAGTCTCTCAAAAAGATAACAAGACACTAAAAGAAATACTTGTAGAAAACGCTATAAAGATTGTAAAATATGGAGATCTAAATACATCCGAACTAAAGAAAAAAGAAGATGATGAAAATAATGGCGGGAATGGCTGGATTCACCGCTGGGTATCTCTTTATATATTAAATGTTTTATCACCTAAAAATAAAATCAATAAAGAGGTTCTACCACATTTCATTAAAACTAGATCAAATATTGTGCCATATTGTTTAGAGATTTGTAGGTATCGACCTTTATGGTGCCAACCTCTGGTGCCAACCTCTGGTGCCAACCTCTGGTGCCAACCTCTCAAGCGGAATTCTCACCTTTGCCAACCTCTCTGGTGCCAACCTTTCTAACGCCAATCTATATCATACCAAACTCGCGGGTGCCAATCTTGCTGGCGCCAACCTATGTGACGCAGATCTCTCAGATGCCAACCTTTCCTATGTTAGACTCGATAATGCCAATCTCTCTGGTGCCAACCTTACTGGCGCCAACCTCTCATTTGCCCAACTTTATGATACGAATATATCTAACGCCAATCTCTCCGGCGCCAACCTCTCATTTGCCCAACTTTATAATGCAATCGGTCCTGGTGCAGATCTTTCCGCTGCAAAGCTCCATGGCACAAATTTCTCTGGCGCAATATGCCCTGGTGCAGATTTTTCTGCTGCAAAGATCTCTGGCGCCAACCTCTCAGGAGTAAATCTTTCAAAGGCTGATCTTTCATATGCCAACATCTATGCAGATGATCTTTCAAAGGCTGATCTTTCAAAGGCTGATCTAACATCTGCTAATCTCTCGTTTGCGAATCTCTACAATACCAATTTTTATCGTGCAATTATTTATGATACGAACTTTTCTGGCATATTCAAATGATCTTTATTTTAGAGAAATGGATCTTATAAATAGGCATAACATTGTTGAGTGACATAACCCCAAAAGATAATATTAAATTGATGTTTTTTATAATTGGTAAGCAATAAAGTATTATAGAATTCTTATATAGCAAAGTGTTTGACAGTTTGACAGTATTGACAGTTGTTTTCAGATATTCTTCTAAAGATTACGTGATGGCAATGGTCCTTCTGTTTCTCACAGATTTATAAAACATCTCTCCAGCGGTCAAACTATATAAAACTTAAATATGAAAGGTATAAGATCTAGTATCTTTCTATCTTAGATAGTATCATTTATGATTCAATATTTTTAAATATCTCTTTACTATAATAAGGTATAGAATCCTGTTTATAGAACCGATATCAGCATTAAGCCCATAAACCATTAATTATATAGTCCTATATGATGTTATTCAAAAAGAGAATATAAAGTAGCTTGAAACGATGGTTTTGAAGATTATCCTCATAACAATTACTAACGCGATCATTAACAATATATTTCATTCACTTTTGAATTACCTTTTTCTGCAAGTCATGGTCCTAAAAAATGGATACTTTTGCCATATAATAAGGATTAATGTGTTTAGTTATGGTCTTTTTATATTACAATGTTAAATCGTTCACAATGATAAAACAACTCTGTCTTATTGTCATTGTAGCAATAGGATTAATAATATTGATGCCAGGAATGAATGTTGCAGCAAAATCCAATCTCCACCATTCCAACTTCATAGCACATATGGGATTTGGCATAGGTGCAATCATGAAATTTAAGCAGCATAAAGATAATCCAACTCAAATCCGCCATGAAATCCACCATGGAAAGAGGTGAATCAATACGACCAATACTTGATAAATGCAACATCATAAAATGAACATATTTTTATTGAATGGATATTTACGATCAACATAAATTCAAATACTAAAAACAGGATTATATATTAATTATCTACGTTGTATCCATTGTATCCGGAATCATCCGATTTCGTGCTCAAATCTTCTGTTGCCTCCGGAGATAACTTCTTTAAAACCGGAGATAAACCCTCTAAACACGAAGATAAACTTTCGTTTACCGGAGATAAGTTATGCTCACCGGAGATACCGATCATTTTTCTCTATCACTATTTAACATGTTGTATAACGATTAATAGAGGGCATCCGATAAAATAGGGTGTTTTCGTCTATAAATAGTTACAAAAGTACCACCTATTATTAAATAATTTTATAGAATGAAGTGTTATGACGGTTGATAAAAAATGACCATGAACTTACTTGGCTATGCTGCACCTTCTGCCAAGGTTGATCTAGAGCCATTTCGCTTTGAGCGTCGTAAGGCACGAGCTGATGATGTAGTTATTGAAATTCTCTACTGTGGCATCTGTCATACAGATATCCACTATGTTCAAAATGATTGGGGACTTACTATTTTTCCTGTCAGTACCAGGACATGAGATAATCGGACGTGTGGTAAATGTGGGATCGGATGTTACTTTATTCAAAGTAGGAGATCATGTTGGTATTGGCTGCATGGTTGACTCATGTCAGCACTGTACAGCCTGTAAGCAAGGACTAGAACAATATTGCAAAGAAGGCCCTACCTATACATATAGTAGCAAAGATAGACAAGATAATATGACTACCTTTGGTGGTTATTCTGAAAAAATTATTGCTTCAGAGAAATTCGTATTGCGAATTCCTGATGGCTTAGACTTGAAAAGTGCTGGACCATTGCTATGTGCAGGCGTCACTACTTGGTCTCCTCTACAACATTGGAACGTAGAACAAGGAACAAATGTTGCAGTTATAGGCCTTGGAGGGCTTGGTCACATGGCACTAAAGCTGGCTAAAGGCTTGGGTGCAAACGCTACTTTGTTTACACGTTCACCTGAAAAAGAGCAAGATGCACGTCGCTTGGGTGCAGACAATGTAATTTTGTCTACAGATAAAAATCAGATGGCTGTTGTAAAAGATAAATTTGATCTTATTATTGATACAGTGCCTTATACTCATGATATCGATCAATACATACCAACGCTATCTCTTGACGGCACGTTGGTACTAGTTGGGCTTCTAGGTAATCTAGAACCAACACTAAACACAGTTCCATTGGTAATGGGTCGAAAATCGGTTGCAGGTTCCGTCATAGGCGGTATAGTTGAAACCCAAGAGCTTTTAGATTTTTGTGGAGAACACGGCATCACTGCAGATGTAGAGATAATCAATATTCAGGATGTTAATGAAGCATACAAACGTATGTTGAAAAGCGATGTAAAATATCGATTTGTGATTGATATGTCATCTTTGAAGGCGTAATAAAAAAATGGAAATCAAAAGAAGCGGTTCACAGCATTCAATCAAGGGATCTGTAGAATACTTCACAGGAATAGTACGCATCGACCCATTGTTTCAAACAAGTGATCAGGCACGAGCTGTAGGTGCAAGTGTCACATTTGAGCCTGGTGCCCGTACTGCATGGCATACTCATCCACTAGGCCAGACTCTGATTATTACGTCCGGTTGCGGTTTGGTGCAAAAATGGGGTGACAACTATGCCCAGGTAATTCATCCAGGTACGTAATTTGGTTTTCACCTGGTGAGAAACACTGGCACGGTGCTACCGCATCTACGGCCATGACTCACATGGCAATTCAAGAACAGCTTGATGGCAAGACTGTAGACTGGATGGAAAAGGTTAGCGACGATCAATACAAAATGAATGAAAATTTAAAGTAAACTTCTTGGAAACATGATTAAGAAGATTGAGAGCAATAACTTAGAAAAGGTTACGTTTGTAACTGGAGCATCAAGTGGGCATTAACAAAGCTGCTGCACTTGATTGTGCTTGTGCTTGTAAAGGTAGCAGTATAGCAATTGCTGATATTTTAAAAGACTATACAATCCTGGATGGATATTTTTTAGGAAAATAAATTTGACGGTTAGACAGTATTGACAGTTGTTTTCAAATATTCTTCAAAGTAAGAGTTTCCGGTATAAAAAACAGGTTATAGTTTATCTCAAGAATTTAATAAAAAGGTGTTCTCAACTTCTTAAGTTAAGGATCTAGTATTCATTTTTATTGTTAATAAATAAAGAGAATAAAGACTATAAAATCAATAGTTGGAATATTAGATCAATAATTATTTTATCAACCTTTGCTATCTTGCTTTTATATGTATCAAGCACCTTTCTTTTTGATAATATAAAGCAAGTTTGGGCTGATTCAGTGGT
>CAVXKW010000010.1:0-29123 GCA_963762475.1 uncultured Nitrososphaeraceae archaeon | reverse complement strand
CCTATTCTCTAGTATTTTTTTATTTTGTCATATCAAATTATTTTTATCATCAATAGAAATAGGCAAACTGAATCGAAATATCGAACCAGTATTATATTTTTTATCAATAGTATAATTCCACATATTTTTTTCATCCGAATTATTTAGTTCTTCAAACCATATTTTTCCGCCATGACTTCAATAATTTTCTTTGATAAATATAATCCTAGTCCAGTTCCTTGTGTTGAAAATGAAACAAATTTTTCAAATATATTATTTTTTATTTTATTGTCAATTCCGTTTCCTGTATCTTCTATCGTTACTACTATCTTATTTTCATAGGTAGAAATATCTGTAGTATCATTTGTATTAGAAGTAGATAAAATTTCATCATTAGTACATGATAACAAATTTACATCATTTTTCAAATATTTATCTTCTGGTGAAGTGATTGAAATCATAATGCATCCGTTTGATGTAAATTTCATGGCATTATCTAATAAATTAAAAACTACTTGACTTATTCTTTGAGGATCACAATCTATATAAAAAGGATTAGATGCTATATGGTTACTATTGTTTTTATCACACTTCTCTTTATTTTCTTTTACATAATTCTTTTTATTATTTTTATAAAAAGAATCAAATATTATGGATACTTTTTTGTCTTTATCCGTATAACTGTATTTTCTTTTAACATCGTCTATTACAGTAGATATCAAAGCATTGATATCTACATTGTCTTGCATGCACAGATTAAATTGCCCACTTTCTATTTTACTTATTTGCAAAATATTTTCAGCAAGATTTTGTAAACGCCGTGCATTTCTTGTTATAATATCCATCTCTCGCTTATATTCATACTTTTTTTTACCAAGGTTTTCTTCCAGTATTTCAATACCGTTTAATATAGGCATAATAGGAGTTCTCAATTCATGAGCTGCTAAATCTATAAATTCGCTCTTGAGTATTTCTTCTTTTTTCGTCTTTTCATATATAATACTTTAATAGCAAATAATCTCAAATATAGCTGCATAGGATAAAGATATAGATTCGCTATTGGAATAAACTGAAAGACCTATCGATAATGTTTGTTTTTCTTCTGTATCTGAATTTCACTCAATCATTAAAGATTCTTTTTTATCTATTATCAATGATTTCATTTTCATAGATATGCTTGGTGCAATATTTTGAAAAATTATATTATTGGTTTTATTTAAAATATGAAATAATGAGGATTGTTTAATTGAATCAGTTATTGGTAAAAGAATAGTAATAGTGAGATTATCATTGCTTTGAGCTACCTCATTTAAAAGATGTAGAGTACCACTCTTTGCTTGAATAAAAAATGCATTTGATGTAGAATACAATATTAGAATTTCATTTTTTGCATTTCTTATCATTTCTTCTTCTTTTCTTTCTGCCTGTTTGTAATCTACAAAGACTGATATAATTAAAGGGGAAATCCCTTGTTCTATTTCTTTTATTTTCTGCTCTGCAGGAATAGCTCTTTCCCAAAAACTATTAAATATAAACTGCTGCTGTTCTATCATCTCAGGAATATTGCTGTATAAAAGCTGAGGTATTGGTTGTGCCTCTTGCAAAGCTGCAACAGCCACATACTCTTTTTCATCGGCTACCTCAAAGTTTCCTTTCATATTATCAAAATGACGTATTTCTGAAAATCCAAGCATTTGTTTAACATGATTAATATTATCTTTTGTTATTTCAGTAACATATCGAAGCTTTAAAGACCTTTGTTTAACTGCTGCAATTCTTTTTTGCTTTATAGCTTCTACTTCAATAATTACCGATGGTCCTATAGAGCTAATACAAGAATCAATCTTTACTTTGGCTCTATCTACAAACTTTAAAATTGCATTATCTGCATTACTTGAGCCATAATATATTTTTGTAAAATATTTTGATTCAAATGAAGAGCTTTCAAAGGAATTATTTTCTTTAAATACGATATTTTCATTGTCATCTATGATAGAAAGGACCTACACATTTTAAATAATATGATATCTTATTGAATCTATTATAATAATAGATCTATTGTGCTTTGTTGCATGATTATTTTATTCGTTATTTGTTAACGTCTTGATGACAAAGTTATAACAAAAATAGTTAATATTCAATTGTTATTGTTATACATAAATCATTTTTTTAACTGTTTTTCGAATCATGCAACAAAGCAGATCTATTGCATAATTAGAAACAATCTAAGACTATCCTTCTGAATTCTATATGGATCTAGTTATGATGATTCAATATTCTATAGTTTATTAGGCTTGCAACTATGTATGATACCTTGTTATATTTTCTTAATTTATTCCTAAATATATGAGGCTTTGTCATAATTCAAATTTATTTTTAATACATGCCATAACATCTTAAAGATGACTATTGAAATATTATATTGACCAAAACTATTCCAAAGATTAGCACTCTTGATAGATTAAAGGAATCCATACTTTTTAACATTCTGTATATGATAGATTGTATATCGCGGCATAGCATACAAACAACAAGAAAACGTGGAAGACCATATGTATATTCTCCAACAGTAATTCTATGATGTTTTATTGTAATAATATGGTTTCGACTAGATTCCAACAATGCATTACATATTTTTCTTGGTATGGACCGTCAGTATAACCACAAACTAGCAGTAGCATGTGGTCGTAATAATACCAGCCAGACGTATGTTTGATATGAGATTAAAGACCATTTCTACAGATATTAAACAAAGGATATCAACAATGGGATGCCTGTTTATTGCAGACTGTTTGGCAGATTCTCCTATAATAGTAATAGACAATACTTTGCTAAAAGCAAAAGGTAGTGTATGGCATAAATCATCTATGAAAAAAGGAGAAGTATCTCGTCTTGGCATAGATACAGATGCAAGGTGGGGCTATAGCCGTACAAAGGGATGAATATTCGGATATAATCTACATTTAACATGTACAACAGACAAGATTATAGTACCTTTAACTGCAGACATTACTACTGCTAATGTTCCAGACAATAAGATGTATCTTCCTTTAGCATCTTTATCTTTAGTATTTTCTTTACCATCTATATTGTACACAATAGCTGATCTCGGTTATGATGCTAAGAAACTGTACAAGTTACAGCAAGAAGGTGTTAGAAATAGATCTGGTTTGTCCTGTTGAAAGATATGAGTACTTCCAAAAAGAGGCTTGAGCTTGGATGTTTTTATGAATCTGAAATAGGATAATCTATCTATAGTCGTAGAAGGATATCGATAGAGCCATTGATATATCTACAATTGTACTTTTGTCTGTTTTAGTATATCAATTAATGGTATACTATAACTGTAAAACTGAGAAAATAAATCCAAAATCAATAAAGTATATGCTTGGAACTGGCTGATGAAATAGAATTCTGGACAAAGATGAGTAATATCGAATTATGACCAAGCCTTAATTAAATACAAAATGATTGTAAAATGTAAATATCATATTGAATCTATTATAATAAAAACATTCAAGGATCATTACTTATTTTAATCGGTCATGCTATCATTCACCTGTTGGAAATGTCTCTGGGTAATCTTTATCATTTGTAGATTGTATATGTAATGGAGAAAGAGCATTTGTTTTATCAATAAATAATAAAGCATCATATCTTTCAGACAGTATTGTGGGAACATAATTTCCATATTTTTCATATTTGGGATTATAGACAACACCAATTGCCCTTTGCCCTTTAATTTCATATCTTTCTGTATCGATAGTGTCAATTTGTTTGTTTTCTAAAATAGGTCTATTTTTATTGTTTTTATGAGAAAGAATAATCAATTTGTCTTTTGTTATTTCATTTCCATCATTACTTTTATTATCTAATAAATGTAACAAACTATCCCAGCTTCCTTCTCTTGCTGGTGGGATATCCATTTTTTCCATCCTTGCACCCCACTGATTAGCTGCTATAACCGTTCCTGTATATGTGCTAAAGCCAACTAAGATAGTATTATCAATTCCTTTCTTTTTTCTTACCAGTTGACCTAAATTTATCATCCCTTCTTTTACCATGTCTGTGAATTGAGCATCTCCAATGTGAGTATTATGAGCCCATATAACGGCCTTTGATTTACTATTACCATTGTTTTGAGAATAAAAATCCATCAAACGCTCAAGTGTATTCATCATATGAATATCTCTTAAATTCCATGAATTTACATCACCCTTTATCATTGTTCTATAATATTTTTCTGCATCTTGTGCTACTATGGCATTCTGTTCTGCATCAAAATATTCTTCTTTGTTGAGATCATCTATTTTCATAGATAAATTATATTTACTTTTTAATAAAGTCAGAATTTCAATAACTTCTTCCTCACAATTTTCTGGAACAAATGCTGTTTTACGAGCATATGCTTCTGCATTTTTATTATATGGTTCAAAGCAATTATATGCATCAATAGTTTGCTTTAAGGTTGAAGCATCTACCTTCTTTAGATACTCTATTATTGATTCCATAGATTCCCATAAGCTGTATAAATCAAGTCCATAGAATCCTATTGTTTTATCTATAGTTGTAGATAATTTTTGCTGGTTTATTATGGTATCATTATATTCTTTAAGCCATTCTATTAGATCAACCATTTCTTTATTTGCCCACATCCATGTAGGCCATCTATTAAAAGAATGAAGAACATTATATGCATTTTTACCAGAATTAGGATAACATTTAATATATCTGTTGACTT
Source organism: uncultured Nitrososphaeraceae archaeon (assembly GCA_963762475.1). Taxonomy (GTDB): domain Archaea; phylum Thermoproteota; class Nitrososphaeria; order Nitrososphaerales; family Nitrososphaeraceae; genus Nitrosocosmicus. The sequence goes on along the minus strand of CAVXKW010000010.1, from coordinate 24,403 downwards.
TAAAGCAATCAGGCCAATCACCTTCAACTGCAATAAAAGAAAAACCCTTTTCCAGAATCAGACGTTTTGATATTTCAGAGCGCCATTTATAAAATTCTGAAGTTCCATGAGATGCTTCTCCTAGTAAAACATATTGCGAATTACCAATTCTATCCAGTAGTAAATCAAGATCTTTAGAATTATTTAATGAATTATAATTTATGTTTTGCATTTTCCATCTTTTTTTATGTGATATTATATCCAATAAACTATAAAAAAATTATTTTAATAAGTATATAGGCTCTGTTAGCTTAAAAAACTTATAGCTTTAAGACAATCATGTAATATATACATACTAGAAACAGAACATCTTCAAACATAATTGGTTATGTATTATACTTGTATTTTTTTATGTTTATCATGTAGAAACGCTTGCTAAAGCATTATCTTTTTTAATAATAGTAAAAATTAGTCATGTTTCCATCTGGAAATGGATTTAAAAGTACAAACTTGTGAAATATCTAAAGAATAAGTCAATCAAAGAGTATATCATATGAAACTGCAATAAGAATAAGTTCTAAATTAATATGGCTTTGAATTGTTATTGAATCTACAAATAAAGAAATTTTTTCTTTCTGGATATCTAAAAAGCGAGAAACATATCTGTAACAAAGCGATTTCTATCTATGGTTGTAGACAGATATGAAAAACATGAAGTTTCCACGGATGGCAATACTTGATATCCATAAGCCTGCAGGTTTTTGAACTTGTATCCTCATATTCATTCATCTTTTGGGAAAAGCCTGATAGAAAGAACAATGTAATACATAAAGGATAGAATCGAAAGCTTTGATGATTACTTTCCTTGTAAAAAGAACAAATGCAAATTAAATCATATAAGACAGTGGCTCAAGTTGTTTGGTTATGAGCATAACAAAGAAATAATGTCTTAAGTTAACAGAGTCAAATTAATATAATTTAATCTATTTTACTCCATTTCTTATACATTATTTTAATATATGATTTATCAATGTTATATTGCAGCAATAATGAAAACTTTTTACAATATGTTTTCCCCTCTTAACAGAATACTATTACCATATTTGTCAAAACATAGCACAAGGTTATCTTTGACAAAGATAATTTTATCCCTCTGTATTTTTTAATATGTCTGTTTGATTGCAGTCATTATCAATCATAACTAATTTTGGAGATAATTGTACTTTTAATTATATTTTTTACCAACTCCATATTACTCTATTTGTACATTAACAAATTTTTATATAATATTATATCCATATTTTTTCATTATTTCTTTGACATCTGTATCACTAACTTGATCAAATATTTTATAAAATTGGCCAACACCAAAAAACTCCTCAGCAAAATGGGAAACTATTACTTTATTCGCAATATCTTTGAGACTATTCATGGCATATCTATCTTTTGCAGGCGCAACTGGTACTGCTACAATTAAACTCTTACAATTATATTTGTTTTTTATCCATCTAGCAGCAGCTATAATGGTAGCGCCTGTTGCTATACCATCATCTACTAGTAATACATCTTTTCCATTTAATTTGTCATTATATTGACTATTCCCTCTAAATTCAATTAACCGTCGATCTATTTCCTTTTTTTCTATTTTTATTTGGTTTTCAATATAATTTTGAGATACCGATGGTATCATATTAATAATTTGTTCATTAATAAAATAACTATTATCCGGCATTACTGCTCCAATTGCAAGTTCCGAATTAAATTCTGCTCCAATTTTTCTAGAAACTACTATATCAAGATTGCAATGAAAATGTGATGCAATGACATCGCCTATAATGATACCTCCTCTAGGAATTGCCAAAACTAATAGTTCTTTTTTATTATTGTTAATAACAATACTATTTAATATCTTTACTAATTCTTCAGCTGCATGTTTCCTGTCCTGAAAAAGAGTAGCCATTATTTTTTATAGTCATATTATAAATAAAGGGATTATGCTCTGAATGGCTCTGTTAACTTAAGACATTATTTCTTTATTGTGTTCATAAACAAACAACTTGAGCCACTGTCTTATATGATTTAATTTATATTTGTTCTTTTTACAAGGAAAATAATCATCAAAGCTTTCGATTCTATCCTTTATGTATTGCACTTTTCTTTCTATCAGGCTTTTCTCAAAAGATGAATGAATATGATGATTTATCTTCAAAAACCTACAGGCTAGTGGGTACCAAGTACCGCCATCTGATGAAACTTGGTGCTTTCCATACATATTTACAGCCTCAGATAGAATTCGTTCAGATATAAACATATTTCGTTCTTTCGATATCCCAAAAGAAAGAATTTCTTTATTTGCTGGTTCAATAACAACCCAAATCCATACTAATTCCGATCCAGCTTTTATGGCAGTTTCATCTATGATATATTCCTTGATTTTCCTTTTCTTGAAATATTTCCAGGGCCCGTACTTTTGAATCCATTTCCAGATGGAAACATGACTTATTTTTGTTATTTTTAAAAAAGATAACGCTTTAGCAGTATTTCTAAATGATAAACCTAAAAAGTACAAGTATAAACCATATCCAACGATATTTGAAGGTGTTCTATTTCTAGTACACATACAATATATGGTTGTCTTAAAGCTATAGGTTTTTCTTTAAGTTAACAGGGCCATATAACATATGTATTTTGATGATATTCTATATTTAGTGATCATAACTAGAAGAGAGATCTTTAATCTACGATTTATCGCTAAATGGGTCGAGCGATCATCATATTATACATTCATTGATAGATCTGCCACCTAATTCAATTGGAATTTCATTTTAGAACTCAGAAAGTTAAATTCTCGGCTTGTTTTGTTTCTATGAAAATATTTTAATTCTATCTATCTTAAATAGTTTTATAATAATTTATTAATTGCAATGAATGAAAATACAAAATTAAGTAATAATGAATACAATTTACTAAAAGCGATAGGTCAAGAAGCTGAATTTTTGCATGATACTATAAATACATACAAAAAGGATGCTCAAGATGAAAATAAAAATGATTTGGTAGAACTTTGGGATAAAATCAAAAGCGATAAACAAAATCATGTTGCGATGTTACAAGAGAAACTAAAAGAATGCTATAAACAAAAATAAACAATAATCCTATCTTCTATTTTACTTTCTCTATTATATATCATTTCTTTTATTTTCAAGATATATTAAAGATGTAACTGATAATTAATAACCAGGGTCTATGCCTAATAAATTAAAATATGAGAAAGAGATAATGCATGACTATGATATTTATAAAAGGAATTATCCTACTGTCACTCACAAACAGGTTATAAATGTATTTGATGCCGAATATCTAGACATAGAAAAGGATTTCTCCGAATAACTATCTATAATATCATATAAAAAGAAAAGAAACCAATTTTTATCCGATAATAAAAAAGATTACAACGAAATTCAATCTAGAAAAATAGTGATAGATCATACTATTTGTCGATTGAAAAAATACAGAATAATGAGTAATGTGTTTAGAAACAAATTGAGGAAACATAACAAGGTGTCAGATATAATTTCGGGTTTGGTAAATTATAGAAGATAGAATAATTAGAAACAATATCCATATAGAATTCAGAAAGATAGTCTAGATTGTTTCTAATTATGCAAGAGATCTAATATTATGTATATCTTCTAGTAATGTCATCCTCATCTTATAAACATAAAAACATAGAATTAGATAACTTGACGTACAATATTTTGATGTCGGCAGGCAAAGAATCTATTTGTATTCTATTGTTGACTTATATGAAGATGTTAAAAAAGATGGAAGAACATTTAGTAGATCTTTGAAATCAAATAAAAAAAACAAAATCATTTGCGCATGTCAATATATACTCGAAAAGAAAGCAAAAGAGCTAAATATTTATCAATAAATCAAAATAACAAAAACAAAAAAATAAAATATAATTTACAATAAATCTATCCTTATTGTTATTATTATTTTAATATTTTTAAAACTTCTTTCATAGTTGCAGGTTCAGAATTTAGATTATTACCAATGTAAACTGATACATATGCATTAGAAAAGATTAGTCTCTCTTGTGGATCAAGTTTTGCAAAATATCCTACGATATCTGCAGCATCCCAAGCATCCCCTGCACCAACTAAGTTGTTAATTTGAACTTTACGAGTAGGAGAAAATGCAGTATTTTTTCCATCAGACCATGCAGTATAGGCATTAGCGTGTAGATCGAGATTAGCAATTCCAATTTTCTTAGCAAATCTTTTCAAATATTTTTGTACTTTCTCATCAAGGTTGTTGTTGTTGTTATCCATTTGTACAGATATCTAATCATCCAAAGAATCAAAGCCTATAGATTGAGCAAGAGAATTGCATTTGTTTTCATTAATACTCAATACAGTTTATTTTTCGGTATTTGCAAATATTTGCAGCAATTGAGGAATATCTTTTACTCTATTTTGAATATCTCTGGTATCAACAAAATGTAAATGAGAATTGTTATTATTAGATATTTTAAATGTATATTTAACAAGATCATTGCCCTGCAAATTGCTTGCCCAATCTACTATTGCAACTGCATATTTTAGAATTTTTATATCATCTTCATTGTCATTAATCAACTCAGGTCCAAATTTATCATTGTCTCCAATATCTGCCAAGTATACCTTATCTACTTCATCTAAAAACTCAAATGCTGTATTATATCCTTGTTTTCCATTTTTAATTAAGATCTACTCTATTTCCAAAATGTGAGAAATAATTATTAAGTATGGCCGATCCAACTTTATCTGCTATTGTAAATAGGGTAACTTTAGCTCCTAAATTTGCAAGACAATATGCTAAGTTTACTGCTTTACCTCATTTAGTCTCATATGTTGGAATGTTTTGTACTGCGCCAGCACCGAACTTTGATTTGCTTTTTATTATATCAAATAAATTTTCTTTTGATTTTAATTTTATAATTCTATCAATAATAAAATCAGACATTATTTTAATAGAGCTTTGCTGTTGTATGTTGAAATTCTTTAGTTTTTCAATCATAGGCACTATTAAATTAAAAAATCAAAGGATATTTCTATTACTTTAATACTGAAATAAATAAACAAAAAAATTGATGTAGATTATATTTGTTGCATCATCTTATCGGATGTTCTTGTCTATTATGTTGATTCAATTTTTCTTGATTATCAAACAATGTGTCGCATTGTCCACATCTATACTGATCGCTTGATTCATTAGAGGACGATGACATTATTAGAAGAATAATAACAAACTAGTTAAGATTCTATAAAAAAGAGCCAGATTTTAATCCTATTTATATATATAATAGATCTCTTGCATAATTAGACGCTTGTCAAATTTTTATATATTCTCAACTATATTTTATAATATTTGTATTTTATTTTGCGGATTACGATTAAGATATGTCTGCTTTTTAGAAATTTTTTCTATGTTGCTAATTATGCAAGATCTAATTTCAAAAAAATAAATTATTCTAGGAATATACCAATTAGCATATGCTTTCTAAATTGCATATCTTAACAAATAGTTTCTAATATTAAGATTGATCATTTTGATCTAAAATATCTGGATATTTTATCCTTTAACTCTGCAAAGGATGAATAATATTTTAAAACAAGTAGATTTTGTTTGGTGATATTTCAAATTTTATCCATCATCATAAACTACGGAGTGATACAGTTGGAAATTATACTAGAATTAGAACATTTTTTTTTCTCTTCAAAGTATGTCATAACCTTTGTTGATTTGTAATAAGAAGATGTTCTATTCATAAATAAATAGCATTTTTGAATTAGCATGAATTTTCTTTAAATGGTCAAGAAATACATTATCATTGAATTTGTCATACGGTATGAATAGTTGTTTTTCTCTCATACTATAATACAAAAATACATGAATGCTGATGAGAATCTGTCATTCTAACTATAGGTATTTTATCACCTCAATCTAAACTGGTTTTACAAGAGCACCATAAAAGAAAAATAATTCATTCAATGATAGTATAGTAAATTCTGTTTCGGCTGCTGCTGCTGCTGCTTCACATTCACAAATATTTATTCTGTCTTTTTGAAAATTTCTTTTTCTCTTTAAGTACAATGCTGACATATACCTTTCTTGATACCTTCTGTTTAAATTCCCATTTACGAATGATGGAGTAAATGTGAGTATAGGGATATTTTACACCACTTTTCTTTATAATTAACTCTTCGACCTGCTGTAGTCCAACATTGGCTGCTTCTTTTAGTTCTTTCTTAATTTGGCAACTTGTTTCTTTTGACAGCTCGGGTGATCTACCACTTTTTGTTCTACCTTTTGTCCTTTCAAACATTCTTTATCATATCTTTTTAACAGTCTAAAGCCCAAGGATTGCTTCGATAAAGATCTTAACTACTTGCATAGATCTTCCAGGAATAAATACGTTGAGAATAGTGGCATTCTTTCCTTTGTATCACATCCTGTTCATATCTACATATCTTTTCAAATGATTCTCTATTGACAAGAATCAAATTAATATAATAAATAATAGACTATTTTAGATATGCGCATTTATCAAAAATAAAAAGATGGTAAAATCATAGTTATGCTATTTATGCTATTTGGCATACTAATACATGTATTTATGAAATTATGTGATGATGAAGGAATTAACAAAGTAACGATTTACTCTGATCACAAAAGTATTCTATATTTTATCAAGTTAATATCCGAATCAAAAAAAAGAATTGATATTTATGGAAATTTAGAAACTTTATCGCTTGATCTGGATTTATCAAATATATTTCATAATTTCAAAATAAATGGTATTAAGATACGGTATATTATTGATATTTCTGGTAATAATGTTGACATCTGTAAAAAATTAAATGAAATATTTGAAATTCATCATATGTCTGGACTCAAAGGAAATTTTATTTTAAATGAAAGAGAATATATTTGTATTAATCATCCAAAAATTCATTCTTCTTTTGAAAAAGATAAAGAAAATAATATTCATATTATTTGTACAAATGTTAAAGAAATCGTTACACAACAACAATGCATATTTGATACCTTTTGGAATAATTCTATACCTGCATTAGAAAAGATTAATGAGATAGAAAAATATAAAAAGGATATTTATTTTGAACCCAAAAATATATTAATACATGTTCAAGATCATAATCATGCTGCATGCATATTTAAAAATAACATAGATAATGCTAAATCCGAAGTCTTGATTGCATTTACTTCTATTGCATATCTTTTATTTCTTGATAAAACTATTGATTTAACTAATATTATAAAAAATGCAAAAAATAGAGATGTTTCTGTAATTATTTTTTATAGGCAAAAAATAGATGATGACGATATCTATCCTCAGCATAAATTAAAAGATATAGAAATTCAACAACAACTATTTTTTGACGCGATTAAACAACATGCTCAAATTAAAAATATTTTAGAGTTAGATGGAAATATATTGGTAACAGATAATACTACAGTATTAGCAATTAATTCTTCAAAAATAACCGAAACTGACATCATGGCATATGATAAAAATAATTATAAAGTTACTGGAATATATTCTAATTATACAAATATTGTAAATAACTTTGGCAACCTTATTCATGCTTTATGGTCTGAAAAAGAAACAATAAATTCAATATTTGCTGCCAAAAATCAAATTATAGATTCGTACAATCAAGTAACAATAAATAAAGAGCAAAAGGAAATTAATAAAATTCAGAAGGATTTGATTGACATTACTGCTCATGAACTTAGAACACCTATACAAATTATAGAAGGATATATTGAACTCGCATTAGAAGATAAACGATATAATGCATTTGATAGTCAAAATGGAAATTTTTTACAGATTATTCAAAGTAATGCCTCACGATTATCTCTTTTGATAGATCAAACGTTAGATATTGCTAAAATCGAAAATAATTCTCTCCATTTAAATAAATTACGCTGTAATTTGAATAAAGAAATACAAACTATAGTTGATGAATATAATACAAAATTATTAAAATCAAAATATAAAATTTATGATGATAATGATTCACAAATAAGAATATTATTTTCCAGATTGGATACTATCCATCCCATATTTGTAAATATGGATAAATTAAGAATTTATCAAGTAATTACCAATTTGATAAATAATTCAATAAAATCCATAGAGGATAAGAATGATCACATAGTAAATGATGATGATAATAATAAAAAAAAGGATGGAGTCATAACAATTTCCATCAAACTATTGAAATCACCACTGAATATTTATAAAGATGATAATTCTAAATCTTACAATTTAACTAATAATATTTATAATGATGTTACCAACTCTCATGGAAAATATGAAAAACAAGAGACAAAACAATTTGCAATTATAAATATAAAGGATTCAGGTAAAGGCATCTCTAAAGAAATAATGTCAAAGATTTTTACAAAATTTGGTTCATTTTCTGACAAAGGTGTAGGCTTTGGACTGTTCATTTCTAAACACATTATTGAAGCTCATGGTGGTAAGATATGGGCTCAAAATAACTTTAATAATGAAAAAAATGGTGCAACTTTTTCATTTAGTTTACCCGTTATTTAGTACAAAGATCATTCAAATTACGGAGAATATCATAATTCAGATCCCATGTATTTTTAGAACATTCATTTTATACCCGGTGCTATATGTATTTTATTGATTTTGGATAGATTTTTTAGTTTTACAGTGCTTTGATGTATGATTCTACGTTCTAAATACAACTATCTAACATCTACCAACAAATACTGTGAAATGAGTAGGTTTATAACCAATCTCTTGCAGGACGAGGCGAAATCTTGCTAAGCTTTCGTGTTATTGATAACTGAGACAATGAATTAAAAGATATGAGCAAAGATAAAATCGGTAAACCATTTAATTGAGGCTTGGTCATAATTCAAATTTATTTTCATACATATCACATAGATTAAAGCTAACCATTGAGATATGATTTTGACTAAAACTGATCCAAAGGTTAGCTCTAGACAGATTAAGACTCCATATTTTTTAACATTCTGTATCTGATAGGTTGTATACCATGGCCCGTTACATCAAGAAAACTGGGTAGACCATATGTATATACTCCAACAGTAATTCTAAGATGTTTTATTAAGGATATGGTTTAGATTGGATTCCAATAATGGATTGCATACTTTTCTTGATATAGATTGTCAGTATAACCGTAAACTTGTACTGGCCTGTGGCCTTGTAAAAATACCTAGCAGGCGTACATTTGACAGGCGATTGAAAATCATTTCTACAGATATAAAAGAAAGAATATCGACAATGGGATATCTATTTGTTGTAGAAGGGTTAGTGGACCTTTCTATAACCGCAATAGACAGTACTCTTATAAAAGCAAAAGGTCCTGTATGGCATAAATCATCGATGAAGAAATGAGAAATACCACGTCCTGGCATTGATAAAGATGCAAGGTGAGGTATAGCCGTACAAAGAAAGGGATATTTGGATATAAACTACATCTAACATGTGTTACAATAGGCGATATTGTAGTACCTCTAATCGTAGCAGATGTAACTACTACCATGTACAGAATAACCTGATATATGTTCCTTTAACATCATCATCATCATCTGTATTCTCTTTACCATATGTATTGTACATGATAGCTGATCCAGGCTATGACGATAAGAACCCGTACAAGTATAGCAAGAAGGTATTGGGAATAGAGTTGGTTTGTCCTGTTGAAAGATACGAAAGCACTCCCAAAAAGAGGCTTGAGCTTGTATGCTTTTATCAATCGGCATTGGGGCAGGCTATCTATAATCAGAGAAGGATATCGGTAGAACCGTTGATAGAACATATCAAATCAGTCTTTAGGATAGATACATTACCAATACGTGGATTTCATAAAGTATCTGCAATTGTACTTTTGTCTGTTTTATTATATCAACTAATGGTATACTATAACTGTAAGACTGAGAAAACAAATCCAAAATCAATAAAATACATGCTTGGTACTATCTGATATGATGGTAAAGGTAAAGATAAGTAGTTTTGAATTATGACCATACCTCATTTAATTAATAAAAATACTTTCCTTTTTTTACTTGGATATGCCAGACATACTTTCATCTTCCGTGGGACAAACCGAAGGTATTGCACAATGATATGCTAAAGGGAAATTACCATCCATTTTACACATACAACAATAAACCGAAGAATAATAATTAGATATAAAGATAAAAGATGTCGACGACAGTATCGAATTCAAAGACGAATATATTATCTTTACAATTGATAATACTGAAATAAAGGTTACCAACAGAGGTCGATGGCTACAAGAAAAACAGCATATAAAAAATAAGAAAGAATAGTTGAAAATACGTGTAGCAGTAAATATAAAGACCTAGAAAATTCTTTCTATGAGAGTAACTGACGAAGACGTTTATGATAGTAAAGCATTACCAGATTTAATTGAAAATATTATAACATCAGATGGTACAATATCAACCGGCAAACTCATTGCTGATTGTACTTACGATAGTAATGATATTTTTAGATATTTGTCAGACAATGGAATCATCATGTATAAAAGTAAGAAGAATGCCAGAGTTAGATGAAAAAAAAGGACTATACTTAAACACGTCAGTTTTAGCTCAAAGGAATGATTTGCAAAAGTGGAAAGACAGTGTAATATGGACAACGATGGATTGTAGAAACAGTCTTTTCATTATAAAGAGAACATTTGGAGAATATGTTTATTCCTGTAAACTAAAAAATACGATGTAATAATGATGCTGAAAGTATAATTATATAATAAAATGATATCTATGAAGACAAAACTGGTAGTAAAACTATGGGTCATAGGAATCATGCAACAAACTGATAATAGAATATAAATAAATAAAAAATTATAATACATAATGCAACATTAAAAACCCCTTCAATTTATGTCAAAACTAATTCAATAATTCAAATTTTTCATTAATTTTATTGTCCTATTGTAAAAAGCATGACTACTACAGAAATTAAATTAATGGCTACTGTGATACATCCTATAATATTTGATTTTTTACTATTTGTTTTATCTTTTAAAATACTTTTATCATTTGCTATTTTAATTGTGAAGATAATCATTGGTAAAGATATGATACCGTTAATAAGTGAACTGTAAATTAAAGCTTGAATCGGATTAATGCCTATAAAGTTTATACAAACTCCTATTATACTGGATATAACTATGACCAAATAAAATGATCTAGCTTGCCTGAATTTTTTATACAAGCCTTGCTTCCATCCAAATGTATCAGAAAGAGCATATCCACAACTTGCAGCCAATACTGGTATTCCAATAAGTCCTGTACCAATTATTCCAAATGCAAATATTAATTTTGATACAACTCCTGCATTAGGAAAAGACTTGACCAAAGGTTCCAGAGCTTTTGCTGCTTGTTCGGTTGTTTGTATATTGGTTATTCCATGAGAATGTAGTGAGCCTGCACAGGTAACTATTATGGACCACATTATAATTTGAGAAAAGCTCATACCAATCGCAGTATCTATTTTCATTTTTTTGATTTCTTTTTTTCCAATGTGTTTGGGCGGGCCTTTTCCAATATCTTTAATTTTTCCTGACTTTACTTCTTCTTCTACTTCTTCTGATGCTTGCCAAAAGAAAAGATATGGGGAAATTGTTGTTCCAAATATTGCTGCAAACATTACCGCATAATTTTTGGATAATTCTATATGTGGAACAAAGGTTGAAAGCAAAATGTTTTCCACGTTTCCGCCGACAATTATACTAGTAATAACATATGCAATCAATGATAATGCAATATATTTTAAAACTTTAACAAATTTATTATATGGAATAAATGTTTGTGAAATTAAAATTAAAATGACAAAGCCTAAAATGGCTCCAGCTAGCGGTATTTGTGGAAATAAAAGTCGCAGAGATGCGGCCATTGCACCTATATCTGCACCTATTGTTATTGTGTTTGCTATGAGAAGAAGACCTACAAGTGGTAACAAGACCTTATTCGAATATTTATCTTTTATGATTTTGCCTAAGCCTGAGCCCGTAACAAGACCTATTCTACCACTCATCTCTTGTACAATATACATAAGTGGAAACATTAGCAGTACCATCCATAACATTCCAAAACCTAATTGAGCGCCAGCTTGAGAATATGTTGCAATACCTGAAGGGTCATCATCAGATGCTCCTGTTACTACACCCGGACCCATAATTTTAAAAATGGATTTGATAGACTGTTTGAATGGCAAAACTTATTTTATCTGCTATTGTACTAATAATATACTTTTTAAATGAATATACAGATTTTCAATTAAGAGCCTATCCCAAAATTATCTTTCTATATATTATCATACAACAAGATAACTGTACCAATCCAGATAGTTCTCGACCTTCTTTTCATATCTTGTTAACAGTTTCCTAACCTATTATGCCGAGTTTGTTCTCTCTACAACCCATGTTCTAGGAGAATGTTTTTTACGATTCGGCATCGTTATTGTCTTTTCATCATCAACTTCCTTCCATTTCTTTTTCTTGTATGGTATGTGCAGTACATAGCCTCGTTTGATTAATTCTTGCTCTTCAGATTCGGAATTATATGCTTTGTCGAGACATAAATGTTGCAATTTTCTTCTTGTTCTCAGTTTAGGTTTATGGGATGGCAGTTGACGTTGACGTTGACGTTTGATAACTCCATTATCAACCACATCTGTTACTAATTTTATATCATGAGTGCTTGCAGATGATATTACAACAGATAGAGGTATACCTTTTTTATCTGTTAAAATATGTCTTTTTGTTCTGCCAAGTTTGCTTCTATCAGTAGGATTATTTCCTATGGTCATCGCCCCCTAAAGGCGACTTTATAGATATGCTATCAATGGATTGCCATGTCCAATTAATACCAACAAGCTCATCATAGATTTTCAATAGTTTTATCCATATCTTTTTGAACATGTCAAGACTATTCCACTTCTGAAACCTTCGATGACAAGTGGAACCTGATCCGTATTCTTTGGGTAGTATTTTCCATTGACATCCGGTTCTTAGTACATAGATAATTCTATCAATCACTTTTCTATATGGAACAATTGGTCGACCAACCGTCTTGAGTGGTTTCTCCTTTGGAATAATATTCTTAATTTTATTCTGTAAGTCATCCGGAATCTTGAGTATGGTAGAATGTTTACTTTTCTCCTTTACACTATCCATTCGCTGGATGCAGGTCACAGTTTATCAAAAGAGGAAAAGAGCTATAATTCTATCGAATTTTGGGATAGGCTCTAACTATATAACCAAACATATGTTTTATAAAATATAAATTTTTTTGACACTTGATAATTAGAGGAGAAAATTAAACAGTTCAGTTAAGGGTGTTTATACCTATTTATCAAGCAATCGTTCATTCCAACTGAATCCATAAATCAAACTGGATGAATAAAGTGTATGTATTGATGTATCTACAAAATTCGATAAACAATTGTGCATATGAAAAAGGATATAAAATTGATGCCATTTAGAATTAGATTGCAAATATAATAAAAAAATTGTGGATAAAATATGTATAAGTAGCCTCAGAAGAAAAGTATCTGCATATTTGTATAATTGAACTTAATGAAATGTAGTTATATATAACCAAATATGTTATATATAATTGATTATGCAAAAGTCAATCTGAAATTTAACTGAAAATATTGAATAAACCTTATTCACAAAAAGAATCCTGTATAAAGAATGGATACAATAGACACCAAACTAGTTATAATTACCCATATAATTACTATTAGGGTATTACCCTTTTAAATAATAAGAATATTTTTTTGAAATTCTATCTGTAAGCATGAAAAAATACTAAAATATAAACTTTTATTAATGTGATTATATAATATATTGTGAGCTATCTATCTAGCATTAGGCTATCTATCTAGCATTAGGCTATCTATCTAGCATTAGGCTATCTATCTAGCATTAGGCTATCTATCTAGCATTAGGCTATCTATCTAGCATTAGGGCCTTGCCGATCATGATTAGGTCTTACCCTCATTTGCATAAAAATATGGATTTAATTCATTGGCTCTGTTCACTTAAGGAAAGCCTATATCTTGAAGGTGTTCTATTTCATTTGTGATTTCAAGAAACAGAACACGCAGAGTATATTGACTATGGTTTATATTTTTATTTTCCAGGTTTGCCATTAAGAAAAGCAGTAAATAGACTATCAGATTGATTTATCAAAATAAGCCGTCTTTCTATTTGGAATTGGATTCAAATAAATCTCAAAAAATCTACTTAAAGAAAAAGAAATTTTCGAGTACGTTATAGATGCGACTGTAATTAAAGGCGAATTAGAATATGTTTGGATGGGGAGTTACTATTGAATTTGAAAGTAAAGAAATCTTCGGGATAATCGTATCCAAAGAACGACATATGTTTGTGACAGAGCATTTTCTATCTGATATTCTAGAAGAGTATGGTTGGTATCCAATTTCAACCACCGATGATGGAACATTGCATCCTCAAATTTGTCACTTTTTAAAAATGAAATATTATTCATTCCTTTTAGGCGAAAAGCATTATCGAAAAGTACTATACAGTATATCAAGGAAAGAACCAAATGATTTGACGATTACTTTTCATACAAAAAGAAAAAATATAAAATAAAACATGTAAAAAATGGTTAAATCTATTTACCGACTATTACAACAAAGAAATAATATCTTAATTTTACCGAACAGAATTTTATATATGCTATGTTTCTCAAATTTAACTAGATTGATATTTCTATAAATTATCAAAATAGTATCAAAACCAAAACGTTCATTTGAATTTGTCTGTGATTTTTGTTTGTTTTGTTGCTCTTTTAAATGATCTATCGCTTTTTTTCCCCACCGCTTTATCGACCATTTTTACAAGATTTTTGTCTCTTGTTTCCTTTGCATGAACCAAATAAATTAATGCGTTATCTTTACCCTCTGTTTTTCTGATAACTCTGCCTATTCTTTGTACTATTTGATTAATATTCGACGTATTGGATAAAATAATTGCAATTTTTACATGTGGAATATCATAACCAATTTCTAATGTGTGAACAGATAATAAGGGAAAAAAATCCTGACCCCATTTTTCCAGTATTTGTTTTCTGTCTTTTATTTTTACTTTGGAGTGTATTATTTCAGATGGTATATCATTTTTTTCCAAAAGTGTTTTTAATTTGGTAATAGAATCTATTGTTTCACTAAAGACCATTATTTTTTCTTTATAGTGATTTTTTATTATTTGAGCGGCTTTTTCTAACTTATTTTGTGAAGAATTTAATAATTCTTTTCTGATTTTTACCTGGTTAAACCATTCTTTAGCATATTTAGATCTTATGCCCCCTTGGAAAAGTATTTTGGATATTATATTGGGTTCATAAGCATTTAATTTAAAAGATAAATTTTTAATTAATTCGCTAGTTTGATCATATATAATTTTTTCAGAACTGGTGAGATTGACTTCTGATGATAGTATTTCAGGTTTTGCTAGTCTTTTGTCTTCTACTGCTTCTTTAATTAAATATTTCTTTATTGGTGGGATCATTTCAATTATTTCTTGATATTTCGGATCAAGTTCATTTATTGTGGCAGTTAAACCCAAAATCAATTTATTTGAATCTTCTTTCATTATGTTAAAAAGTTTCGAGTAAGAAACTGCCGTATTGCTTACAAAATGAACTTCGTCTAAAATTACCATATTAGAATTTCTTATTAAGAAATGGTTGTTACTAGCACTTTGATAAGTAGATATTGTTATCTCACGTTCATTCTTTTTTTCACCAAAAAATGATCCTATATATTCTTCATCGATGTTGTATTTTAAAAGCCTCTCAATATTTTGTTCTATTAATATTATTCTTGGAACAAGAAATAATATTTTAAGAGTTTCTAATTTATTTTTTTTTTCTACTTTCTTTGAAATGTTTATAGCTGCCCTTCTTGCACATTCAAAAGCAATTTCTGTTTTTCCAGTTCCAGTAGAATAAATAATTGATCCTTTGTATTTGTTTTTTATCCAAGCTGCAACAGCATCTTCTTGATCAATGGTTAGATTAAATGGAAATTTTAGGTTTAGAATTGCTGGGGGCATGTGAAAATCTATCAATATTTTTTATTATTCTTTTTATAAAAACTGTTATTTTACATGTATTAAATTGGCAAAGTTGGTGATTGAATATACTCATTACTTGACTATTTTCGATTCAAAGATTTTATAATCAATTATATTTGGTTAATATTCTTGTTTACCAAATAATTCATTTTATTTATTTGATAATACTTTTTTTTATCAAACATCTAAAAATAATATTTTCGTCATAAGCATTCTTAGCAAATAATTTGCCTAATGTTGCCTGTTGTATTCTTATTCTTGGATATCTTCAATTACTCTGGGCATATTTGTTATCATGAAAGTGCCAGTCAGTAACTTTAATTGATGGAATTTATTTGTTCTTTACATTTACAGCAGCAACATGTATTTTCAGATATTTTTCTGTTATTGTTTTTTCTTCATGCCATTTCTCATCCGATAATCTATTTGTTACTTTGCGTTGTAATATCTCACAATTCCTGAATGAATATCTGAATTTTTTATTATACTTCTCTTTATTTTGATAATCGAACGGTTTTTTTCTCTACCTTTTATTGTAGTATAATTGGGATAGAAGGATTTTCGATTTACATGGCCTTGTGCAATTCCCTCTTGCTGTCCGTATGGCAAATGAAAATATACTTCAACGAATCTAAACAAAAGAAGAAATATGTTGAATAGTAAAATGAATTCAACTTATCTTTATTCTTCTTTTAATTTCATATTCTAGGTGTAAGTATATCATAATATCAATAAATCATTATGTCTCTAATAATTGGTTGTAGATGACCCGCTCACAGCTTTTAATTGATAGACATTTGCCATTACATTTGAAAGAGAAGTATGTAGAAAAGTAGTATATAATTTAGAATCAAGGAGTTATATGACAATATTTTTCTACCAAAAATTTGAAAAATGTGCTATCTCTATAAGTTTGAAAATCGTGAAAAAAATTGTAAACCTTCTATACTATTAATTCGTATCTTTTTAGATACTATTTGTTTATTAGTTGAATTTGGAAATTATGGGTGCATATTCTAACTGTTTAATGCAAAGTTAAAATATGAAAATAATGATTAAATTAAATTAAATAAATTTTTGTTAATACGAAGTTAAGTCTTGTGCTAATTTAAGATCTGATATTTCTTTTGTAATTGCTTCTGCTTCTGTTTTGTCTTTTACATATTTTAATATTTTTTCACATGCATAAATTTGAGCTAAAATGATTTCTCTTCTATCAATACAAAGATTATGGCTTGAATCTATAAAAGAATATGTTATGCTCTTCTTATTTTTACACCCGCAAGTCTTTGCCTCAATTATTGAGGGATTTTCAGTTTGAGCAATATTCATTACTTTTTTAGCACCTCTTTCTCGTCATCTCTTTTTTTTCTTGTAAAACATTTATTATTAATTTCTTTAAAAAAAGCAATAATACTATTCATATTATATAATACGTACCACTAGATTATTAGTCTTTTGTTATTTCTATCTATATATAATTGATACTGATCATGCTTATATTATATCGTAAAAATATTAAACTTGTATAATATAAATGTATGATAATTCTCGATTGTAATAGTAACTTGGGGAAGAACAATTGTTTAAAAATATTGTATCTGTATGATCGAAATTGAAAATCTTCAGGGATTATTAGTTATGGATTACTAAATTCCGGGATTATTATTATAGTTTTCCAAGGAGTCATTTTTAGCTTTAAAAAAGTTATGTTTCTATTTGCATAACTGTAAAATTTCACACTAGAAATTATTTGCAAAAAAGAAATAAAACTCGAACATATGATATACAAACCTGCGTTGTTCAATTAAGATACATCTTTTTATCTATTTTCAGTTTGAGTCTTTTAGATGCACATGACAGATATCTAGTTATATCTTTTTTCCGTTGGATTTGCATGTCTGGGGTCAGGGAATTTATTCTTGACTCTTGCAGAAGACTGTCAATATTAATATACATTGGTGGAAGACCATAATCCTTTGCTATGGTGTGGCTACTTGACCTTCCTCTTATGGTTGCAATCATTGGCGGTGAAACAAAAAGTTTCAAATCCTTAATAGATATTTACAGAAACAGGAAAATGATTGAATCATTCATTACGTCAACTGAAAGTTGGTGTACACTCATCGGGTTAGATATCAAATAACACTGAAGATACAATCGATGATTTTTTTTCCGATGCTAAATGTGATGTGAACTACATTGGAAAGGAACGCGGTTGAGCCGCGAATGCTTGAAGGGAATTTTATGTCCAAAGGGGTCATAATGTAAAATAACTTGGGGAATCAGGAGTTTATAGAGAAAATTATTACATGTAGAAGCCATAGATAGTGATATGTCTTACACCCTATTTATGATAAAATGTGCATTATTACCATAAGAAACTTGTTCAGTCAACAGACCATATAGATTCAAGGTAGCTCAGGTATTATATGAACTAGGATAATCTGATGAAATTAGTGAAGGTGTCGCTATTTCGAAATTATTTTTGAAATTGGCTATTTGTTATTTAATTACTAGACAATAATGCCAACAAACTATTAAATATAGATTAGGGTTACATTTTTAATCTTTCTTTTTTTATTTTATTTTGTTGTATTAGTTTGTAAACTATTATAGGATTGATGTACTCATGAGTTTTGCCTTATTTTTTTTCGTTATTCTTATCATTGTCTGTATCTTTCCCTTTATCGATATATGTCAAAAGTATAATCAAATTTATTGTTCTGGAAAATAAATTAGTTCTATTATTTGTATCTCTAAAATAATTGATATACTCTTTGTAATGTGAAATTTCATTATTAATTTTATTTATAAAAAATATCACTATATACAAATAGTAGTTTACTTCTTTCTTTTGCTTGTTTAATTCATTAATTTCATTTTGCAATCTATCAAGATTTTCTTGTTGTTCCTTTTTTGCTAATTTGATATCTCCATATTTTTTTAGATCATCTGTAAATAACTTTTAGTATTCCGATCTGCTAATATTTTTATTTTTAGTGTCAATATTGGTATTACTTGTACAAATTTCAATCAAACGATTAATATTTATTATATCATGTTCGTTCATCCCTTTTTGAAATAGGCCTGACAAAACCGATCCTATAATTGGTTATGATTGCAATATCGTGCGGTAATTAAAAACCTGGATAATCGATGAAGAAATTTCATCTTTGATTTCTTTTATCTTGGTTTCAAATCCAAGTTTGTTATCATAATCTTTTTCAATATCTTTTAGAAATTTGGATGTAGCTTTATCTGGTAAAATATTATTGGCCTTTGATATTTCTAAAATGATATATTGTAACTGCTTTAGCTCTTTTAGACCCATTTGAATATCTTCTAGTTTGTAATGTGTATTCATGGTTTGTTTGTAGTGGTTTACTTGATCTTGTAAAAATGATATGGATTTGTCTAACTCTATTTTTTGTTTGTAAAGAAGGTTAAATTTGGATGTCTCTTTTTCTATTTTGTCTTCTATCGAAATCACTTATATATTTCTCTATTATTTTGGGTACATCAAATTCATTTTTTCTAAAATCGTTTATAACAGAGGTAAATTTTTCAAAATCATTTATTTCAATAGAATATCTTTCCCATAATTCTTTTTTTAATTCATAGTACCAATCAATAAAAGATATGACATAATTATTTTCCTGTTTCAAACCTTCAAGATCAAACTGTATTTCATTTCTTTTTGATTCTGCTATTTTGACATCCTTATCTATTTCTTTTTTATCATTTTCAAAATCTATACACTGTTTTTTCTTTTGTGATAAAGTTGGATATTTGGGAGATAAACGGAACTTGACCCAAAGAAGGGCTTGAATTATTGAATGGCAAATAACAATTAAATAAATCTTTAATCCATAAAAATACGATAGCAGGCTCAATTTCAAAATTTTTACAATTCATGTAAACTTCTTGTTGAGAAGTGCAAACTTACTTATAGTTCCCTATTTTACTATTGCTGGTGGTTCTATTATTCTTATTTCTAATAACATTGACAGTTCCATCTTCATTTTCATCATCTACAATTCCAAGATTTTTCATTAGATGTATCATTCTATAACCTTGAACACATTGACCAATAGTAATACCTGAATTTTTAACCTCTATAGAAAAATCTCGTAATTCATCTATATTGGGTATATTTATTTTATTTTTCTTATCTTTAATTATGTTGGAGACCTTTCCTGTGGATATTCCTACTTCTATGGCTATTTGGTCCCGTGATTTACCATTTAGAAATCCTTGTATGACGAGTGAGTTAACAGATGGGTTTAATATAGTCTTTTCTATCTTCTAATCTGTGTCAAAACATTTATAAATAAAACATTCTTTCAACCGTCAACATAACCGTCAACCGTCAACATAACCGTCAACCGTCAACATAACCGTCAACCGTCAACATAACCGTCAACCGTCAACATAACCGTCAACCGTCAACATAACCGTCAACCGTCAACATAACCGTCAACCGTCAACATAACCGTCAACCGTCAACATAACCGTCAACCGTCAACATAACCGTCAACCGTCAACATAACCGTCAACCGTCAACATAACCGTCAACCGTCAACATAACCGTCAACCGTCAACATAACCGTCAACCGTCAACATAACCGTCAACCGAAACTCTAAAATCTTTTTGATATGAAGGGACATTTCTATGAGGGTTTCGTCATTTTGCAACAAAATTCGTCATTTTTTCCGTCAACCCGTCAAAAAACCCGTCATTTTTTTTCCAGATGCTGGAACGAGCACAATTCCCACAAGATTATATTATCATTTTTATAGTTAGATGTCATTATTTTAGTCCAAAATATGATATAATTAGGTTGAAAACATGCGCCTAATGATCTATTATCATTGTATATATCTAGGATGTATCCCTCGTCCAATATTCTGTGATTACTTGTTTGAATTAATAGATTAGATTGATGGCATGAATGTATTTATGAAATGATGACATGTATAAAATCTATTTTCATCTCATCTATTCTATCAAACTTATTTTATTGAAATATTTAACTAATTGCATGTATTTTGAGTGATTAATTATCGTCAATAGGAAACTATTTGATGATGTTATGAAATTGATCGTATTTTTAAATGTCTATCAAGTAATGGAATCTGTATATATCGAATTAAAAAAGAATACAGGAGTTAAACTGAAAATTACTACATCATCATAATTCTGTAGACATATCAAAAATGATTTACAAAATTAGAAAGATCCTGTGATCTAGGACAAAGATGGATCGGTGAAATGGTGTTTTCATAAAGAATTGTTGGTGAATCTGTTTATTTTATTGGACAAAAAAATTATACAGGAAATGATCTATAAAGCATCATTGTATATCAAGGATATTTATTTAGTCAAAATCTGTTGTAAAAAAGATTGTCAGAATCATCCAATATAGCAAATCAATAGATTTTGCTATGATTGGTCATAGATCCTGAAAATAAGGAAATTATATTAAGAATAATCAAGAGGAAGATTATGTTTGTGATCGCACAAAGATCTGTTAGATATTTATCGATAATCCTTGGCAACCTCCACGGTTTTACCAGTTTATGATACGTGATGTCCACATGCACGTAAATTCTTGAAACTACATCATCATCTTTTCCCTCATTTTGAAAAAAGTATAACTGAAAAGACCATGAAATACGTAAAGGACAGAATAGAATCATTTGATGTCTATTTTACTTGTAAAAAGTGCTTTGTTGCATGATTCCTATAATCTTTGATTTTGTCATCTATTTTGCCTAAACAGATATCATTTTGTTATACAATGATACTTTTAACATCATTTCCTGTATCATATTTTTCAGTTTAACCGAATAAACATATTCTCCGAACGTTCTTTTTATACTAGAGAAAACAGTTTCTACAGTCCATCTTTGTCCATAGCTTACGCTATCCTTCCATTCTCGTAAATCATTTTTCTGTGCCAACACTGTTAGATTTCTAAGGATGTTTCCTTTTTTCAATCTGATTCTAGAATTCTTTCTTACTTTGATACATGGCATATCCATTATCTGACAAACATTTAAAAATTTCATTACTGTCATAAGCGCCATCTTCGGCAAATAGGTTACCAATTGTTATTTGTTTATCTGATTCTATAACATTATCAATCAACTCTGGTAATGCCTTACTATCATGAACATGCTCGTCAGTTACCTTCATTGAAAGAATTTTCTTGGTTTTGACATTTACAGCAACATGTATTTTTAAAAACTTTCTTGTTGTTTTTGCTTGTATGCCACTTGTCTCTCATCCATTGTCCTCTGTTTGTTACCTTAATGCCGGTATATCTATTGCAATGATAATGTATTCATCTTCAAATTCCTTGTTTTTGCTATCATCTTTTATTTCTATATTTAGTCTGTTTATTCTTTTTTTGCAAATAGTTGTAAAATCCGGATGGAAGGTACTTTTCCTTTAGCGTGTCCTTGTGCAATTCCTTCGGTTTGTCTATATGGTAAATGAAAGTACACTTTAGCATATCCAAGTAAAAGAAGAAAAGTATTTGGATAATGAAATGGCTCACCTATTTTTCCTTGGTTCATCTCTTTTAGCTCTGAATCCCAGTTGTCAATAACGTCAAATCCTAGCAATATTTCGCCTCTTCTGACAAGATATTGGTTATAGACAGACCAATTCACAATATTTGTTGGTTGATGTTAGCTAAATGTATTTAGAAAGAGGGAATCATGCAACAAAGCAGATAGATCATTATAACTAAACTACAACGTAATTTCCATGGGTGTCATCTACCTGAAATGAAATTGTATTTACAATGATGTAAATAATAAAAAATAAAAAGATCAGGCGGAACAGGAAAATAAAGACGGCATAATTCTAATACTAATTGACATTGGAACGACTGGATTTGGATCAAGCAGATATAATACACAAGATAATGATCTTCAAACGAGTAATATACAAAGTGGTACGCTTGATTGAATGGCTTCATACAATGAAGTGACACATGGAAAAGATCCTCGAATGATAATCATGATATTATTATGGGTTTAGTCGGATTGATTATATTAATGAGTAACATTATTCTGATAGATTTTGAGTTTAACCAAAAAAGTGAGCAATATTTGCTCTAGTTTGTCACATATGTTTAACTAAGTCAATTATCCCGCAATATGGTGACCATGATTTAATATACAAGATATGTCCAAATATTTTGAGCATATAAAAAATATTATTGAAGACGAGATCTTCCAATATAACTTAGAGAGAGCATCCAACATTGAAGAATATGCTTGGCTTTGGCATCGAATTTTGCGAGCAAGCAAAGGAGAATGCAAAAACGGAAGATGAAAAAGCATTTAACTCTTTAATAAAATTCATATTTGAGGCGGCTCAAGACTCTATATCCAATTCTAGGAACCTTTCTATAACCCATATCAAAAGTAAAAAAATTAAGAAAAATTTTTACAACATCTTTGCAAATACTAATGAAAAAATAAATAACCAATATGGGAACAATTATTATTTACCGTTGCATTCTGTAGTAAAAAGGTTTAAAAAACTTTTTAGAGAACTACTAGAAGCCGAAGGATATCACGAACTTGTTCAGAATTTTATATTTGATTTTAGTATGCGAATTGAAGAGAAGGCCGATCATAATAATAATCATGTCCTTAAACAACGATCTTATATAAAAAATAAAAAACAACTAACTGAGCATTTACAACACACTTATGCAATGATCTACGAATGTAATCCTGCAGATAAAAAATATCTTGCAGAATATTATGTAGAAAATAATGCTGTAGTTACAGACATCAATGAAACATGGGATAAAAAAGATGAATATTTTTCAGAGTATGTGAATCAAGATTCTGAAGGACTTGGAGCGATTAATGTAGTATTAAAGTCCATATATAAAATAGATAAACATCATCACCATGACAAGAACGATCGCTATACTATAGTTGCTGCTCCGTTTGGCATAGGAAAGACTTCACTAGCTGTATATATCGCATCAACTTTGGCATCAAAATATCTTGATACAATGGGGTTAATCAACAATAATAACGGAGATATTGATGATACTGATACGGATATCCATGGAAACAGCTGTGATAATTCTTCTGTAGATTATATTCCAGTATTTATTGCACTTAAAGACGTCAGTGAAAGTGGAAGACATATAGAAAGAAAACTACAATCTATATTC
>CAVXKW010000009.1:0-204698 GCA_963762475.1 uncultured Nitrososphaeraceae archaeon | reverse complement strand
AGAATAATTATAAATCATACTAGTAACCTTTAATAATTTAAAATTTCGACATCCATTAATTATAGGATATTTAATTACCCAAAATTAAATACATCTTATAACAATTAGCACAATTAAACAGACCATAAATCCGCAGAACTTAGAGAAATATAACCCATCATCTCAAATACGCAAGATAAATGACTTACCAAACGTAGGGCTTTACTCTACAGAAATATGAAATCCTTTTCTTTTGAGATAATTTCTAGTTTTTGTAATTAAAATACAGATTTATAAAGAATTTTTGATTAATCATAAATATCTTTTTAACTATTCCCATTTTTGGATCTGACAATGAGGATATAATAAATCGAAGATAATTTGAATGGGATTTAACAAGTATTTATCAAGAAAAATAAAATATCTCAAAGTTTATTAGTAAATAATAAAAGTTCCAATCGTCAAGTAAAAATTTGAATTACAAAATTTTCATTATTTTTAACTATACAAATAATCAAAAAAAAATTTTAATTGTGTAGTACTTATTGTAAATGATACTCCATTCGTAAAAGGGTATATGCATAATGATTGAACTACAAATGCCAAGGCAGCCCGTGTTTGGTAATTTTTTCAGGTATAGAATTATTCCATTTTTTTAACAAAGTGAGATCTTTTTCTTTATCACGTAATTCATCTGGTAAAATTATAGGAATCTCTTCAACTATAGGATAAAAACGTTTACACGTGGCACAGAATAAAACACCTTCCACTATTTCCTCATCACTTTTTAAATTATAAGTAAACATTTGATCATTTTTATCTCTATATGTTTCTGTTTTGTTATTTTCATTTAATGCAGAATTTACGTACCCTCCTGAATTAGATGTGTTAAATTTTGAAGGATTATAAGTCAAAATAGACTCTGCTTTATCAGTATCAGTATCAGTATCCAATTCTTTTTTAACTACATATAACTCTAATTCAGACTTTTTATCAAATGGACATACTAAAATATCTAACATACGACGAATCATATCTTCCTTTTCACAAGAGTAGAATAAATTTGCCATGATATAATCTATACATGACCACCATCTGGATTTGATTTTACAGAAAATGTTATGATAATAATACATACCATTTCAAGAGTAAATTTTCTAGATCTTTTATCGACTTTGAAATTATTAAAGAAAATAATATGAATAACCTATATAAAATTAAGGAAACACAATATAGTATATGATACAAATTTAAAAATAAAGTACATATAACAAGATTATTAAAAGGGTAATTAATTTTTCAACTTATAAAACTACATAATTGCTAAAGAGAATTACCCCCATAAAATTATAAACATTTAATTTTTCATTATGTAAATCTTAATAATTGAATCATGAATTACCAGAGTTTAATATAGAATTGGAAACTTCAGATAAAAAAAATTTTTACAGAAAATTTTTTGCAGATATGAGATTAAATAGACTATATTTTCATATACATGTATTAAAATTTTTTTCAGGAGAAGAGAATAAAAATCAAATTTTATCTTTACTACAATCTAATATCGAGTTCCTAAATAAAATTGATTTTTGGACAAATGATTTAAAAACTAATGGGGACTTTGAAGGATTTAAAAAAATTTGCAATGAAGAAATCTTAGCAGTAGAATCCATCATTAAAATTTACGAAGAAAGAATGAAAAAAGAAGATAATTAAGAATTGTTTTCCAAATATTTTAAAATTGATTGAATAATTTTTTCATGATCAGTTTTTTTTTCTAAAGAAATTCTTACTATATAATTATCCAAAGGAAAATTTAAAATTTTTATTTTTTCACGCATAGTTAACGAATAAATTACTTTACCCAACACATCATCCACATCAGAATGGATTTTATTTATCAGCGCATAATCCATGTAAATTTTAAGTGATTCCAGTTCATGTTCTATGGACGTCACTCCGGGCTTCATTCCCCCATACATCAATTTACCCATTTCATCAATAAAGCCGATAAATCGAATTTGTTCATCAAGAGTTAATACATATTCATAAAACGAATTAAAATTTAGATCCACTTTATTATTTAAATGTAATGAATTATATAAAAATTAAAAAAATAATTAAATCTGCGAATTATTAAAAAATTTAATATTATAATTAATGATTATATAATATCAAATTACATTTTTGATACATGATATTTATTATCCAAACAAATTACAAAAACATTCAATAATGCATTATATTTTCATTTAAAGCAACAATTAGAATATTCGACGAGATATAGACTAATTTAAAGTGAAGTACAACATTATAAAAAACAAAGATCAATATATTTAAAATATTCATATAAATAAAAAAAATTAAGACCTGTCATAATCGATTGCTTTGTAAATTTTTTAAAAGACTAATAAATCAAATTCAGATTATAATAAAAGATAAATAGGATCGAGTTACACTTTTGTATTTTCTCTTAATTACCATTGTACAGATCTTTATTATATATATCCAAAAAAGCAACCACTAAATGTAAAGGATCATTATATAATCTAATTCATCCTTGTTAATTCAAAAATTTTACAATATTCTTAGTCTAGGTATTAAAAATCAGTAATGATTAATGATTAATATAATCAGATATTTTTATTGAACAATTATATTTTTAAGAATAATCACACAATCAAAAATTGAATTTTTATCTCATTTCAAGATTTTATTTCATATGTTAATAGAAACTATTTTCATTATGATAGTAACATTAATTTCACTATATTAAAAATATAACAAATTCAATCATTTACATAATTCTTCGAAACATATACTTTGATTGCTTTATATAAACACGTTACTTAATTTAACAAAATCTATCCTATATATTCAAAGTGTATTAAATAATAAAAAAGGATTTATTTTAAAAAAGATTTGTTGGGGTTACAGCAGTAAAAGGAAGGTCGAATGTGTTTGATGTGTGTGTCGAATGTAAATTACCGAACGTTCCAACATTTGAAGGGTTATTGAAGTTATTATTATGGTTTCCAAAATTGAAATTTTTACTATTATGAATATGGGCATTTTGGTCATTGGCATTTTGGTCATTGGCATTTTGGTCATTGGCATTTTGGTCATTGGCATTTTGGTCATTGGCATTTTGGTCATTGGCATTTTGGTCATTGGCATTTTGGTCAGGAGTATTAAAGATATTTGTTTTGAAATGTCCGTTAAAATCTTTCCAAGACATTAAATTATTAGGTTCGCTAAAAAGAGATCTTTTTTTACTATTTTCATTATGACTTTTTGTTTTAAAAAGTTTATCTTCAGAAGATTTATCAGATAATTTGAAATTAACATCATCATGTAATTTTGCTAATCTAAAAATTTGGTCTTTGTGATGTTTTATGCCGGATTTATGTGTTTTAACGGATGGATTTATCTTAGGTCCATTTATAATTTGGTAATTTACTATTTCTCTGTCAGTCTTTGAACTCTTCGCATTATCTACAGTGTGTGCTGCCATCATTGGTTTAGTTGCATTATCTACAGTGTGTGCTGCCATCATTGGTTTAGTTGCATTATCTACAGTGTGTGCTGCCATCATTGGTTTAGTTGCATTATCTACAGTGTGTGCTGCCATCATTGGTTTAGTTGCATTATCTACAGTGTGTGCTGCCATCATTGGTTTAGTTGCATTATCTACAGTGTGTGCTGCCATCATTGGTTTAGTTGCATTATCTACAGTGTGTGCTGCCATCATTGGTTTAGTTGCATTATCTACAGTGTGTGCTGCCATCATTGGTTTAGTTGCATTATCTACAGTGTGTGCTGCCATCATTGGTTTAGTTGCATTATCTACAGTGTGTGCTGCCATCATTGGTTTAGTTGCATTATCTACAGTGTGTGCTGCCATCATTGGTTTAGTTGCATTATCTACAGTGTGTGCTGCCATCATTGGTTTAGTTGCATTATCTACAGTGTGTGCTGCCATCATTGGTTTAGTTGCATTATCTACAGTGTGTGCTGCCATCATTGGTTTAGTTGCATTATCTACAGTGTGTGCTGCCATCATTGGTTTAGTTGCATTATCTACAGTGTGTGCTGCCATCATTGGTTTAGTTGCATTATCTACAGCCACAGTTTTCGAAATATTAGAAGATATATTTTCATTGTCAAGGTTTAATTTGGAATTATTAGCAGGCTGACTAGCATAAATTTGGGTAATTACAACTATTATTCCAACAACTAATACTACAGTTAGCATTAGGCTAATATTTTTTTTTGAGGGAATATTTTTACTGTTCATAAACACCTACAAAATGAATATATTATTTATAATCGATTTGAATAATGTTGCAGTAACAAATAATATAATTTATTTATATGTTAAATTTATTAAAGATTTTATATATAACAAAATTCTATATAAAAATACTTTTGCAATAACAATCAATCTTATCAACACCGTTCGTTTATGGGATAGTTCCATATTATAATATTCAATAAATAAATCAGTTCCATTTTGCACATATTTCTATTTATATTTCCTCTATCTGCATAAGAAATAAGCATTAAAACATTTGGTTCCATTATTTAAATTAAGTAGTTCATTTGATTATGCCTTATAAGATAAATGAATGTGACGACATAATTTTAAGAATTTACATGCAGGTATGCACCATATATTATATTTGATGGTAAAACTGGATATGAATCACATCATCCATAATATCTGACATCTAGTGTTCTCTAGTAAAGACATGTTTCATTCTTTTTATATGCTCATTTCAAGAATTTCTTTATTAAGAGCCTATCCCAAAATTCGATAAGATTATAGATCTTTTCCCTCTTTTTGATAACTGTGACCTGCATCCAGAGAATGGACAGTGTAAAGAAGAATAATAAACACCCTGCCATACTCAAGGTTCCAGATGAATTATGGGATAAGATTAAAAATATTTTCCCAAAGGAGAAACCTCTAAGAACAGTCGATGGCCGACCAATTGTACCATACCGAAAAGTAATTGATGGAATTCTCTGTATTAAGAACATGAGGATGTCAATGGAAGATGCTTCCAAAAGAATATGGTTCTGGTTCTACTTGTCATCGCAGGTTTCAGAAGTGGAATAGTCTTGACATCTTCAAAAAGGGATGGATAAAACTATTGAAAATCTATGATGATCTTATCGGTATCAAATGGACATGACAATCCATCGATAGTATCTCTATAAAGTCGCCTTTAGGGGGGCGATGACTGTAGGAAAGAATCCTACTGATAGAAGCAAACTAGGCAAAACAAAAAGACATATTTTAACAGATAAAAATGGAATCCCTTTATCTGTTGTAATATCATCTACTAATGCTCATGATATCAAACTTGTAACAGATGTGGTTGATAATAGAGTTATCAAAAGACCATCATTTAAAACTAAAAAAACAGGAAGAAGAAGAAGAAAACTTCAACATCTATGTCTTGATGAAGCATACAATTCTGAACAAGAAGAACAAGAACTAATCAAACGAGGATATGTACTGCATATTCTTCCAAAGAGAAAAAGAGATGAAAAAGAGGAGATCAAGGTTACAACACTTTATCGCTCAAATCGTAAAAAATACTCTGCAAAAAGATGGGTTATAGAAAGAACAAATTCATGGCATAATAAGTTCAGAAAACTGTTCACCAGATATGAGAATAAGGTAGAAAACTACTTGGATTAATACAGTTATCCTGTTGTATGATCATTTATAGAAAGATAATTTTGGGATAGGCTCTAAGTTCAACAGCAGTATATCCCTAAATGTAATCAAGTCCAATTTTAAGTAGAATCCTATTAAATATTAAGAGAATTTCTGTTTCATTGAGATTATTTTGAGGATTATATTTTTAAATCGATTTCCAAACATATAGAGGATTTTTTTGATAAAATGAGACTATAGTATAAATACAATTATTTTTAAAAAGAGACTGAAAGATAAGAACACAAACATTCCTTGATTCGCTCCAAAGTAATTCCATTTCTCGAGTTCATAATGGAGATAAAGTATAGTCGTCCAATAGGTATCATTTGAAATGGCGATATCATTATATCATATTGTAATAACAATTTCGAAATTTGAAAATAGTAACCCATTATATAACATATGACAGTTTTAAGAAATAAATAAAAAAGTATCTATTAATATTACACCGCGTTAAATCAAATAATTAAATTATGGAAAATATTTTTTATAATCTCCATAAATGCATATATCCCAATTTGAAAAGATTATTAGACTAAAACAGAATTGAATTGATATTTATTTAAAACTATATCATATAGTATGCACAGTTATTTATTTTCATCAAAATGTTTACAAAGGATAACATTATAATATAATAAAAATAATTCATCAATAAATATCATAACAAAAACTAAAATCCAAAATCAATAAAAACTATCTAAAAAATAGATATAGATGAAATGGCATGATAAAATTATGAACGATGTGAATAAAGTAGAATTATTTTTAAAAGATAATGAATTAAAAAATCTAAAAAAAATTGTCACAGAATTGTATGATTCAAATTCCATTAGATCTGATAATCTAGAAGATTTCCTAAAATTTACTATTCATATAATTTTAAGTGAATGGAATTCTGATAATCGATCACTATACAAGTTTTACAAACAAAACGAAAAATTATATAAAAATTTTTAATAATTTGAATGAATTCGTTCAAAAATATTTTTGTTATTAATAGAAAGATTCTAAAATAAATAACAAATATCATTAAAATAAGTAATCGGTTTAAATACTCCTAAAGATAAGAGAAAGTTTATAGATAAGATATCATAACTTTACTACTCAAGAATTAGAATACCCATAAAAATGATTGATCATGATTTACACTCGTGCTTTTTTGGATTTTTATTCATATTCATTACAAAGACATTATCTTACTCAAAAATAGTAAAAATGAATCATGCTTCTCAAGTTATATATGAAAATACAAATTTCGTAAATATAAAAAGAATAAAAAAATTAAAGAACTCATATTTATGCTTTGTCGCCTAACTCAATCTATTTAGCTGACTTGAACCAATTTATCATCCTTGATTGACTGGCCCTCTTACAATCGCGCATTAGTCCGACGTGGTGAGATTCTATTTTCATATGATTTCCTTGATATTTGGGATTCCGATCGAACTAATGAATAAAAACAAGAAGGGCAAGCCATCATTCATCTTTCCAAATTCATTCATTCTAGTCATTGGTTACATACGTTACTTCTTTCATCTTCCTTACAGAAAGACAGACAGAAGGAATTATCAAGGCTACTGGAAAAAGTTTACCTGTTAATCCGCCAAGTTATGGCTATATCTGCAAAAGAATTAACAAGTTGAATGTCAATATCAATTACACGATAGAAAGGATGATGATAATTATATCATAATTGCAGCAGATAGCACAGGAATTAAGGTAACCAACAGGGAGAGCCAGTGGATGGATGAGAAATGGAATGTTCAAAGGAAAGGATATCTCAAGATCCATGTATCTGTAAATATAGACCAAAGAAATTCTTGCTCTAGAAGTAACAAACGAGACGGTTCGTGATGGAAAGATACTAACAAAAATGGTTAACCATGTTTTGGATAAGCCTGATACAAAGATTGAATCAGTACTTGCCGATGGAGCTTATGATGCAGACAGTAATTTTAGATATTTTGAGATGAATGAGATCACACCTGGAATAAAGGTAAGAAAGAATTCCATTATTTCCATTAAAAATAATACGTTACGAAACAGAGAAGTAAGACTACAAATCAAAGAGGACTTGCTGAAATGGAAGATGAAAAGAAAGTATGGCTATAGATGGATTGCCAAAGAAACCGCCTTTTTAACGATAAAGAGAATGTTTGGTGGATATGTATCTGCTACTCGGTTTCAAAATATGGTAAATGAGGTGATGATAAAGGTATCACTATATAACCTGTTTAGGAGAATATAGTGCCAAGAAAGGATATGGATAAATGATAAGGAATTAGGCGACAAAGCACATATTTAATGAAATTGTAATAAAACAAGTCAGGAGATAATAGATTTGATATATTATCATAGAATCAAATGACAACTAAATCCCTAAAAACAAAACCTCGAAAGAGCAATACACATATTTGGTGAAGAATGAGTTCTTCCTAAATGAATAAACAAGTATGATTACACTCTATTTAATCAGACGATGATAATTGATATCCAAAATCCAATAATTTTTGAACCTATATCATATCCATTCTTTCTTTGAAAGTAGCATCGGTGAAAGAACAATGCAACATAAAAGATGAAATAGTAAACTTAACACTACTTTCCTCGTAAAAAGAACAAAGGTAAAATAACTATATCAAACAATAAATTAACGTATCATACATCAACACAATAATGAAAGAATGTTTACATTTAACATTACCATTTTAAATATTCGATATAATCAAAAGTAAAAATATCTAAAACATTTTAATTATATCATTATTGAAAAGTCTTTAAAATATCCGAGAATTCCCGTTCAATTTTTGCATAGTCGGTATCCGTAAACTTTTCAAAATCGATAACAGAAGTTCGTTCATGTTTTTTTTTATTTTTTATTAATTCAAAATCGATATTGAAAGCAATACCTTCTTCTCCAACCATCAATTTATTAGAATCAATCGAAGCAGGATTCATTTGATATAATTCTATTATTAAATTTTCCAAATCTTTTTTCAATGCATCTATAAGCTGAGAATTTTGTTTTAGTTGAGGATAACTATTTTCTAAATTTGAAGCTTTCTCAGATAAGCTTTTAGATAAATCTTGTTTAATAAAAAGCTCTTCGAATAATTCATTATTTTCAATATCCTTATACCCCAAATTGTTTAATTCTTGTTTTATTATTTGATCGCCTTTTTTTGTTATTTCATCTTTTATATTAGAATTAATTTCCTCTAATTCTTTGATTTTTTTATTAATTCGGATTATTTCTTTATCCAATTTATAATATAATAATGAATGAAATTGTATTCCCATATAGATATAAAAATAAAATTTATCTATTTCAAGAGTTAACTGAAAAAAAACCCTATGCAAATCATCTGTTTTTGTTGCCTGTACTGGAGCCACTTTCCAATTTATAAATTGTTTAAGTTCCTTTTCTTTATTAAAAAAATAATTTATAACTCGGTTTGGATCAAAAGTTTCAGATTCGATAACAGTAAAATCAGCTAACATTACTTTCATTTTAATATTTTGTATATTTTCTTTTACGGAGCTTTCAAAATTCTTTCTCAGATCAATATTAATCTTATTTAATAAATGTATAAATTGATTATTGGTGCCTTTATCATCTATAGGTAATCTCATAAAATTTTACATTAACTTATACAAAATATGATATAAATAGAATTCTAACCTTTAATTTATATATTAATCAATTATAATCTTTTCGAAAGATAAATTACAAGTTATATAATAGATATATTAATTAGCGATATTAAATTTTTTATAACAAAATTCAATCAACCAATTCTAGTGTGAATAATTTATAATTCTTGTTATTAACCATTATTAATTGTTATATTTTTTTTATATATATTTAATTATACACGTATTTACCATATAAAACCATAACTTAAAAAACTATTTTTTTACAAATATATTCAACTATACGATGGTCTCCTAACATACATAAATCCCTTTATATACACATTTTATGTAATAATTTCCAACTCTGTTATTATAACCCTATTTAAAAAACGAAGACAAAAAAAACTAATCTATTTACGGAAAACTAAATCTCATTTTTTTATCATCCATTTAATTATCATCAAAGTATACAAAAAGTTACATACTGAATCCATTAAAATAAATTTAAAAATAGATTATAAAAGTATTTAACAACTAGACAATAAAGATTTGGAATTATCTGAACCAAATTTATCTTTTTAAATCAAAAGTGATCAAAAAAAATATTCTAAAACAAACTAATAGATTTTTTAAAAGATAATTTCTAATAATGTTATTTGTAATTTGGTTTTTAATGTTTAATATTTTATCAAAACAGATAGATAAATAGAGAGACAGAGAGGACTTATAAATAATTAAGAGTCTATCCCATAATTCGATAAGATTATAGCTCTTTTACTCCTCTGTTAAACTGTGACCTGCCTCCAGAAGAAGGAGAAGTTGAAGGAGAACAACAAACATCCTACAATACTCAAACTTCCTGATGAATTGTGGGATGAGATTAAGAGCATTTTCCCAAAGGAGAAACCTCTCAGAACAGTTGGTCGGCCAATCATACCATACAGAAAAGTGATTGATGGAATTCTCTATATATTAAGAACCGGATGCCAATGGAAGATGTTACCCAAAGAATATGGTTCTGGTTCTACTTGTCACCGTAGATTTCAGAAGTGGAATAGATTAAATGTTTTCAAAAAGATATGGATAAAACTATTGAAAATCTATGATGATCTTATCGGTATTAATTGGACATGGCAACAATCCATCGATAGTATATCTATAAAGTCGCCTTTAGGGGGCGGTGACTGGATGCAATCCTACTGATAGAAGCAAGATGGGCAGAACAAAAAGACATGTTTTAACAGATAAAAAAGGAATTCCTATATCTGCAGTTATTTCTTCAGCAAGTACACATGACATCAAACTGGTAACAGATGTGGTTGATAATGCAGTTGTCAAACGACCATCAACACATAAAACTAAAAAAAACAGGAAGGGAAAGAAGAAGAAAACTTCAACATCTATGTCTTGATAAAGCATACAATTCTGAACCTGATGAGAAAGAGCTAATCAAACGAGGATATGTATTGCATATTCCTCCAAAGCGAAAAAGCGGTGTAAAAGAAGAACAAGATGCCGAGATTACATTAAAGCATTGCTCAAATCGTAAAAAGCATTCTGCAAAAAGATGGGTTGTAGAAAGAACAAATTCATGGCATAACAAATTCAGGAAACTGTTAACAAGGTATGAGAAAAAGTCAGAAAATTATCTTGGATTGATACAATTATCCTGTTGTATGATCATTTATAGAAAGATAATTTTGGGATAGGCTCTAAGTATAGCACCTAAGGATGGCATTTCATTTCGATATCATAATGTATATGTCTCTAATGTCAAGAACAATTCAGTATTTGTAATTAATAGCCTTAATTATCAAACACATAATATACCTGTAAGACGATAGCCTCTACCTATTGCATTTAATATACTCCACCACCTAAATTCAAGGATAACTCTTTAGCTGACCTTTTACTATGAAATATTATACTAGTTGAAATCTATCTAATTATTCAAAGCATACAAGAGTGAATGCGATGTAAACATAAAGGAAAGATTGCTACTCATAATTAGGATATCATAAGATAAACAACCCGTCGAATCAGTATCAAGAACTACATTGAGCAAGGTCATGGGCTTAAATGGTACGAGATACAACAATGAAGGTTTAGAAGATCTAAGGGACAGACCAAGAAGAAGTGGAAAACCATCTACCATACCAAAAGAAACAATGGAAAAAATAAGACATGAACTATCAGATAGCAATATAGGATTGAACATAAAACAAGTTATGGATCTAATCCATCAGAAAACAGGTGTTAAATATGTTAAGAACACATCCGCAGACTACTTCATAAGTGGGGTTTTTCACCAAAAGTACCTCAAAAGAGATTCGTAAGAACAGCAACTCTAAAAGAGAAAAAGAAATTTAAAAAAAGGTACAACAAGTATTAAGCACGCTTAAATATGACTGAAATGTGCTTGTAGAGGATGAATCAATCTTTGTCTATGATTCGTTTTTGGCCAAGAAAAGAAGATGGGGACTATTAAAGAGAAAAGACCGGCAGTAGTTACAGTTAGAGGTTCTCATTACAAGACAATCATTTATGGCGTACTATCTTTAGATGGTAAATAATTATTTATACAATACAAAAGATTTGATAGCCAATCTTTTATTGCATACCTTGAGGAGATTAGAAAGAAGTTTAATAAATTTATCTTGTTTGTAGATAGAGCAACACAACACAGATTGAAGATGGTAGAAGAAGTGTACTTACGGAGAAACACAGAGGCAATAAAAATTGAATATTTTCCTGTTGGTTCACCTCAATTAAATGCAGTTGAAGAATGTTGGAGACAAGGCAAGTATAACATATTATCAAATTATTACTCTAATTTCTTACGCATTAAGCAAGTAATATCTTACTATTATAGAACAAGACGATTCAATTTGGATATCAAAAAGTATCTGTTTAGGTCTACGAACTAATGTTGTTGAGTATATTTATCCATAAACGACCAGCTGCATCGTATAAAAATAAAAAGATAGAAAGAAAAAGAAAACTTCAACACCTATGTCTTGATAAAGCATATAATTCCGAACAAGAAGAACAAGAACTAATCAAACGAGGATATGTACTGCATATTCCTCAAAAGAGAAAAAGAAATGAAACGGCGGAAGGAGAGGTCAAGGTTATAACACAACGCTGCTCAAATCGTAAAAAATACTCTGCAAAAAGATGGGTTATAGAAAGAACGAATTCATGGCATAATAAGTTCAGGAAACTGTTTACCAGGTATGAGAAGAAGGTAGAGAATTATCTTGGATTAGTACAGTTATCCTGTTGTATTATCATATATAGAAAGATAATTTTGGGATAAGCTTTAAGATAGGAAGGTGACCACCAAAAAAAATCAATAGAAAATCAAACGTATTTTACAATTATGTAAATAGATACAGATCAATGATAGATATAATTACAAAATTAGTGTATAATTTGTATTCAAAATAATCATTTTGATCTTAAGACAAATAAATTTTAATTTAAAAAAACTAAAATCTTTTGATTCCGTGTAAATTACTTACTACATGTATTATCTTCTACGAAGTTGATGACGCATTGACAAATGTTACTTTTATATCAAATCACCTTCTCTAATAAACATACAAGTTCAATAATATTCAAGCAACAACTGTAAATAGTTTAAAAGAAACCAGATTTATTCTGTGCATGTTGATATCTTCAAATATGGTCTCAAACGGATAACCATGTTTTACTACTATTGTCCCCATAATTAAACAAAAATAGATGCAAGTAACAAATATCTTATGAATAGTAACCAAGAGATTAAAGATTCCGATGTAAAAAGCGCTATAGGCCAGCCCCTGCGAGAAAGAGTAGGACTTGTGGTAGATGCAATAGATACCATAACAGCAGTAACGTCAATTACCACAGCCGAAGGTTCAGGAGTGAGACAAATATGGATGACTCAATCTCCTTTTAGTCCAGATACTATAACAATATGTGCAACTGCAGCAGCAAAAACATCTACAATACGAATGGGGACTGCAATTGTTCCAGCCTATCCACGTCATCCACTAGCTCTTGCTCAACAAGCTTTAGCTATGAATGATATTGCACCTGGAAGATTCAGACTCGGAATAGGGCCAAGTCATCGTCCACTGATGGAAGGCATATATGGTTTGCCACATAAAAAACCATTATCTTATATGAGAGAATATTTTCAAATTTTACGTTCGGTTCTCTCAGAAGGAAAAGTCAATCATCATGGACACTTTTTTAACGTTGTAGCCACAATGCCTCGTACCTCAAAAATTCCATTGTTAATTTCCACACTAGGTGAGAAGGCGTTTTTATTGGCTGGAGAAATTAGCGATGGTGCTCTCTCATGGCTATGCCCTATTCCGTATTTGCTTAAAACGGGGCTGCCAGCGTTACGTAGAGCATCCTCCTCTAATGAACGCTCAGAACCCCCATTAGTAGCCCATGTATTAGTGGCATTGAGTGAAGATGGCACTTTAATATTAGAAAAAGGTCACCAACTGCTTAGTTATTACTCAAAACTTCCTTTTTATGCTAAAATGTTCACCGATGCAGGTTTTCCAATAATAACATCAGATGATCGAGATAAAACTAATGTACCTGATTCTCTTGTGAAAAGTTTGGTTATTTCAGGCAATGAATTAACTATTGCTGCAAAGTTTAAAGAACTTTTGTCTACGGGTTTGAGCGAATTGATGGTTACTATTGTACCCATATTAGATATGCAAGCGGAACAAAAACAGTTAATGAATCTGATTGGTGGACTTTAGCATATAGCAATAGTAAGGGTATAAAAAAAGGTTACACCGTTCGCAAAGAATTTTTT
Organism: uncultured Nitrososphaeraceae archaeon; assembly: GCA_963762475.1. Classification (GTDB taxonomy): domain Archaea; phylum Thermoproteota; class Nitrososphaeria; order Nitrososphaerales; family Nitrososphaeraceae; genus Nitrosocosmicus. The sequence goes on along the minus strand of CAVXKW010000009.1, from coordinate 190,521 downwards.
TTAAATATTTTATGGAAAATTTAGATTTTAAAAACTATTAAATACCATTACTATTTTTACTAAAATAATAATAGGGATTTTCTTTTATACTGCGCTATTTTATCTCTAAATACATTCTATAGTCACATATGGGGTAGAGTTTCTTTTCTTATATCCTTATTCTTACACTATTCATGTAACATAATTTGAGTAAAATACAATTAGATTGCCTCGACCAACAAATTCCGTAAAGATCTTACAAACGATCTTGTTAGAATAAACTAAATACAGATAATCACAAGTAGTTTATATAAAATATCCAGATCACATAACTTCCAACATAAAACTTTTTATTTTGATATTTATTCAACAAACAGAATATCTTTAAATTTCTTTTGATGTATAGCTTTATTATTACAAATTAATATATTATATAATTTCTTAAAATCACTTGTCCGAGGAATAATCATATCATCTATTATTGAACTACTTACAGGTATAAAATCAAAAAAATATTTTTCATCAAATTCAGACTGTGAACCAAAATTGTCTTTAGGTTTTTTATCAAGATAAACTATATGTTCATTCTCATTTTCATCAAAATTATAGAAATGGAATATTCTGTGACCATGTTTTGATGCATTGTATATCTTTTCATGAAAGTAGTAAATATTAAATATTTTCACAAATAAGCCAAAAATATTATTAATGTTTTTATCCACTTTATTTGTATCAGTACAATTATTATAGCCAAATGCGATCATGATTTTCTTCTCAAATTGAGGATTAATTTTAGGCTCCATTTCTGAAAACAGTTTAAATTCTTCTAAAATATCACCTACACGATATTTTACCAAATGATTGAATATTATATTGGCACTTGGAGAATTTCGATTAGACTCTTCGAACGCATTAATATAAGCTGCGAATGATTCCACCATTTGACAATATTTTGTTACAATATCAAAAAATATAATTCGTCTTATTTCTTTTGATAGATTTGTGGGTTCACTCATAGCATGTAATATTTCAATATTTTCGGATAAAAAAAATAAAGAATTCGAATCATATAGTAATTCATCTCTAGTTTTTCCCAACCTCTTTAATATCTCCTCATTATGCCCCAATCTATTAATCAATTAAATTGAACTTTATTTTCTTTTAAATCATTATTTTATTCTTTGTTGTATAAATTTTTTCCACGGGTAATTAGCTAACATCTACCATCAGGCCCATGAAATGAAATGACCGTAATCAACCTCTAGTCAGACCAAAACTCTACGATATGAAAAGATACAAACAACTGATCGAATTAAAAAATAAAGCAGGATTCTTTCTTTTACTAATTTGATATACCAATGCACATTTTCATATTCCGCATATATAAGCCACAGGTATCATACAAATTAATTATAAAGGGTAATTTTCACACCCAATAATATCATAATAAACATCAGGATAAATAATAGATATTAATACAGAAGAATTTAACGAATTCAAGAGTTCCCAAGATGAATACATTGTCATCCAATATTCATCTACTCCCACGTATTCCAATCATTGCTATTGTGGAGTAAATTATTTGTTATTCATTAAATTATTTTAGAAATAAGTGGATATTTGTTCTATAGATATTTACAAGTGTTGTTTGCATCAAAAATTTGCATCAAAAATTAATGAATAAAGTTCTTAACCTGAAAAATATAGTTCATTAAAAAAATATCTTTCAAATCAGTTATGGTACTCTAAAATTAAATTCAATTAGTAAACGGTATGAAATTATGCTGATTTAAAAGAGTGAGATCATCATACGGATATATTTTCAAGATTGTATAAAAGACTAGATAACAAAACAATGAAATATTCCAAAAAATTGCAGATAGAAATTAGATTCAAAGAGAACAAATTATTGGAATGACGTTCATTGATGTACCAATTATAAAAAGAAATGAATAGAAATGAAATAGCATATACTTGCTACAAGGTTAATGCAACAATTGGAAAATGTTTTTAATATTCATATAATTATTTTGATCTGCACATATGACCTGAAAATTCAACTCAGTATTTATACTTTGAAATAAATAATAGATATAGATAACATATATGAATGAGTTATTCGATAAAGAGAAAATAAATAAAGATTTAGAAGACATTTACAACCAAATAAAAAAAGAAGAACATAATGATGACCATCTAGCCCGGATAAAATTTAAACAAGAACTCGAGGTAGCCATAAGAGATAATGCTCGCATAGCTAAAGAAGCATTAGACCAACAGGATTTCTTTAGGGCTAGGAAATTTGCCGAGATTGCAAATATGTATACTAAAATGTTAAATACCTTGTGAATGAAAAATATAAGTTATAGATAAAATAAAAATTTTAAAGATATTATTTCAAAATGGCATTCTTTTTTGTTTGTTCCTCATTATTATATTAATAAAATGCGATTCATTATATTGAAAATATTGGTTTGAGTAATTGAATAATCTATTTTATAGGTTTGTTGAACAATTATTTTTTTGGTATTTTTTCCTGCAGATGATATTTCAACGAAAACAGTCAAATTACAATATTATTACATATAATTTCAATTTTAAAGGGTTTTTAAATTATCCAACAAAGTATTAAGGAGCAAATAATTTAACAAGGTCGATAATAGAATAAAAGTATCAATGAGAGAATAATATTTTGATTCTAATTAACAAGAAGAATAAGAAGTGTTAGAAAGAGGTTTCATATTGAGAATAAAAGTATTCCTATATTAGGAATATCTTAAAGATTTAAAAAGTATAGCGCTTTTTTTTACACTTGCAGGAATAGAGATAAGTTGAGATCTAATAATTAAAGGCACAGTTTTTGGAAATATTATAGTTGAAGGAGATCATTTTACACAATACATTTTATGTATAGAAGAATCATTAAAAAGAAATGACATTAATTGTATAATACTCGATGACCTTTTTATAAACACGTTCAACATAATAGATAGTAAAGAACTTGAAGAAAACACTAATGTTTTGGTTATAGCGATTACTTTTAAAAATTTAGAAGAACTAGAAGGCATATACAACATAATTTTTAGACATCAAGATTGAATTGAATCATTATTGCTTTGTTGCATGATTCCTATAATTTGAGTTTATTATCTATTTTGCCTAAATAGATATCATTTTGTTATACAATGATGCTTTCAATATCATTTCCTGTATCATATTTTTCAATCTAATAGAATAAACATATTCACCAAACCTTCGCTTTAAACAAGAGGACACTGTTTCTACAATCCACCGTTTCCCATAGCTTACGCTGTCTTTCCTTATGCAAATCATTTTTTTGTGCCAACACTGTTAGATTTCTTAGAATGTTTCCTTTTTTCCATCTTATTCTAGAATTCTTTCTTACTTTAATACAAGGCAAGAAGATTCCATTGTCCCCTTAGAATGTTTCCTTTTTTCCATCTTACTCTTGCATTCTTTCTTACTTTAATACAAGGCAAGAAGATTCCATTGTCCCATAGATACCTGAAAATCTCATTATCATCATAAGCTCCATCTTCAGCAAATAGGTTACCAATTGTTATTTTTTTTATCAGATTCTATGATATTTTCAACCAACTCAGGTAATGCCTTGCTATCATGAACATGTTCATCAGTTACTTTAATGGAAAGTATTTTCTTTGTCTTGACATTAACGGCTACATGTATTTTCAAAAACTTTCTTATTTTTTATATGCCATTTTTCTCTCATCCATTGACCTCTATTGGTAACCTTGATACCAGGACCGTCTATTGAAATAACAATGTATTCATCTTCAAATTCTTGTTTTTGTTATCATCTTCTTTTATTTTGATGTCCAATCTGTTTATTCTTTTTTTGCAAATAGTTGTAAACTGGAATTGATGGTATTTTTCCTTTAGCGTGTCCTTGTGTTATTCCTTCTTTGGTTTGTCTGTAGGGTAGATGAAAGTATGCCTTGGCATAACCAAGTAAAAGAAGAAATGTGTTAGTTATGAAATGGTTCACCGACTTTATCTTTATTCATCTCTTTTAACTCGGTATCCCAATTGTTAATGACATCAAAACTAGCAAGACTTCGCCTCTTCTAACTAAAGATTGATTGTAGGAGGACCAGTTCACAGAATTTGTTGGTTAATGCTAGCTAAATGTATTTGGAAAAGGGGAATCATGCAACAAAGCAGATTAGAATTAAAAATATAAAATCAAAAGAAGATATTTTATCATCCCTTTAAACTGGAATTAAAAGTAAAGAAGATAACCGCAGGTAAAAATAGATAACGAATACAATGAACATTATTATCAAATAAAACATTTTTTCGTTAGCTTTATAATGAAAAAGAAAAACAAGAAGAAAATAAAATTCCAATAGATTTATGAGATAATCTCTATTTTATTAAAATGCTAAAACCTAAAAAAACAAAAAAGAATACTTACCATCTCAATCCAGCGTTCACTCTTTCCATTTTGCTATTACCCTAGTCTTACATTTGAATATTATGAACATTTAAGATTGTAACTGAAAGTTAGTATATAATTCGCTATCGAACGTAGTATCTATGTTTGGCACGCACTCGCTTATAGTCACGTTAGATCTAGTTCCGATATTTTCCATATCATTTCTAAAAAATAAAATAATACTAGCAGTATCAAAAAATCAGATAATGTAACAGTTTTTGCCAGGTTTTTTACGATATGTTTGATACCATAATCGAAATAGCATTTTCCAGTCTTTTATTCTAGACCATCAAAAAAAATTTCCGAACTCATTTTATTACCTTCGTGGTGTGAATGGATCCACTACCTCAACGACGCCCATCATACCAGTATCCTCATGTGGAAGAATGTGGCAATGAAAGACGAATTTTCCAACGAAATCTGTAAATGGAATACGAACAACCACTTCACCACCCTGTGGAAGCACTACTGTATCCTGCATACCATGTGCATTATATGGATGACCATTTACTGACATTACTTGAAAGTCATTGACATGAATGTGAAAGGTATGATCTTCGTTATCTTCATTTTTAAGTGTCCACTCTTCTACATCCCCTAGCCTCACCACATAGTCGACCCGATTAGGATTAAACACTTTGCCGTTGATCTGGTTAGTTCCCACGTCGCCAAATCGGTTTGCTGTTTGGTTATCCGGCGAGCCATTGAAGACTAGCGTACGTTTAGCTGCTATCTTGGCATTTCCTAGATCCACGGGATACAAGCTGGATGGGTCAAGTCTTGGATACAAGCTGGATGGAATTACTCCTGCAGTCTCAGCTTTAGGTTTGCCATGTACGTTTACAGTTGCTAGGGTTACGGTAGAGTTTGGAGAGAATCCCGAGCGGATGTATGGAAGTGTTTTTAGAGGATAAGTTCCATTTTGTCCGCCAGTAATCAGCACATCAAATCTCTTGCCAGCGGGAATTACAAGGTTTTTTGCATCCCAAACCTTCCAGACAGGGTTAGCGTCTTCTGCGATTACATGAAAGGTATGTCCTGGTAATGTTATGTTGTAAAACGTTCCTGGATCAATATTTGCAAATCGCCAAAGTTGAGTCTCCCCTGGCGAAATATTTACGACAGGATTGATTTTACCATTGACGGTAAAATAATTTGCCCACTTGTATATAGGGTTAGTTGAACTTCCGTTTAGGCTCCATGGATAAGCCTTCAGGGCAAACGTCTGTTCAGTGATATTGTGTAATGCATTAGGTAGTAAATCCCTTAAGCCTGATTGTATGATCAAACCAGACATCCCACCACCCACTTGAGTGGTGGAGAGACCGTGTATGTGCGGATGGTACCAATAAGTTCCTGGTTGATGATTGATTGGAATATCAAGCACGTACCTTGCTGTTTCCCCAGGTTCCACCATACGAAAGATATTGTCTGAAGCGCCTGTTGGTGACACATGAAAACCATGGAAATGTAGGTTGGTAGGTTGATGTAATCTGTTAACTAAATTTACTATCAGTCGTTCTCCAGCTTTGGTATGTAGAGTTGGTGGTATGAGTGATCCATTATAGACCATCGCTGTGAATGGGTGGTTTCCAACCAAGCCGTGCTTCTCTTCGACAACTAGTGAAACCTCCAAGATTCCTTGCTTATTGCTGTAAATGTCTACAGGCTTGGAGAAATTCATCCCCTTGAGAACGGATGATTCCCCCTGACCAAGAGTTACATGGTTAGCGGTAATTATAAATGTCAATGCTGACACAAATAAAATAACAAGTAGATATGTCGTTTTATATTGTAATAGTCCCTGTTCTCTAAATCTCATTTATGTAGCTATTGATTAAACTAGATATATATGAACATTCCTTGGAGTTGATCGATCTGTTCATTATCGTTATATCTATATCTTGCAGACACCCGCCTTATTTCTTTGGTGATCGCCAGAAATAAAAACTCCATAAACACCATATTTTGATGAATCTATGGATGACACTACTTCTAGCGTAGAACATAGTAACAATACGGTAAATGCACAACAATCAAACAACAATATCCAAAGATCAAATAGGAATAATAATTTACATCTAACACAATGTAATTAGAAGAAAAGACAAATAACATAATCTATTTACAAAAACATGAAATATAGTCAAATTTGTTACTTACCCCATGATCCAATTTTTCACATAATTTGAAATATCTAAACTTTAAAATATAAAAAAGGAGAACTATGTCTGTAAAGTTATTGACAATGTTAGCATCAAAAAAATTACTACTGTAATAACAGAGATGTATAAAACAATCTATAAACATTTAATAAATAGTAATACACTGGTTGCCATCAGCAACACCCCTGCCCCAATGAACACCATTAGTGCTTTCAATGGCAGAAATAGAATTACCCTATGTCCACCAAATCCAACTGGGATTGTAGCATTGGTAATTGTTGATAGTTTCTCGATAAACCTGTCGAATGTAAAAGCAATAGGGCAACTTTCCTTATCTATCAACTAGCATTATCTTTATTGTGCTCCGGGTTTGATATAAGGTTGCTAAAAATTATTTTATTTTGATTGTCAGCGTTGCAGTTATAGAATTGTCCGGTATCGAGGCCGCACTGGAAGTATGTTATTAATTTAATATTAGAGGCATCTCATATTGTAAAGGTTATTGAGAGGGAAATAGTAGAGAGTCCATTTGATATATGGCCGCTCTTTAATTTATTACTAACAAAAAATGATTGTTATATCTATAATTCAAGTTCAGAATCATTATTAATTTATTGTTCTAATAATATATTTTCGTAGTATCTAATTAATTACAGAACCTAAAGAAATCTTGATTACAAGGTATATAAAGTTATGTATATCACCTAAAGACTCTGTTAACTTAAGACATTATTTTTTGATTATGTTGATAAACAAGCAACTTGAGCCATTGTTTAATATGATTTAATCTCACTTGTTCTTTCTGCAAGGAAAATAATCATCAAAACATTCAGTTCTATCTTTTATAATGCATTGTCCTTTCAATTATGCTTTTTTCAATAGAGGAATGAAGATGATGTTGTAGGTTCAGGAACTTACAAGCTTGTGGATACCAAGTACCACCCTCAGATGAAACAGAATGTAATCCATACTTGTTTATAACCTCTGACAGAACTCGTTCGACAACAAACATGTTTCTATTTTGATATATAAAAAGAAAGAATTTCATTATCTTGTTGGTTCAATAACAACCCCAAAGCCAGATTAAGTTAGAAGAACCTGATTTTATGGAAGTTTCATCAATTATGTACTCTTTGATTTTCCTTTTCCTTTGATATTTCCAAGGCCTGTACTTTTGAATCCATTTCCAGATGGAAACATGACTTATTTTTGCTATTCTTAAAAAAGATAACACTTTGGTAGTATTTCTAAAGGATAAACCTAAAGTAACAAGTACAAACCATATCCAACGATATTTGAAGGTGTTCTAATTCTATAGGATATATAATAAATGGTTATTCTAGATCTATAGGTTTTTCCTTAAGTTAACAGGGCCAATGATGCTATGCAAAGCTGAGTTTGTATTTCTTTATTGTATTATTCTGAAATTAAATTTAACCAAAAACAACATATGGGAATTTAGTTTCACAAATACTGCTATTCATGTTCTTTGTAACACGTTATTCATACGATAAATTTTTAGGACTCAAGTATATGCACTAAGTAGATTAAAGTTAATATTGGTCCCTATAAAGGTGCTAATTTTATATCAACAATATTAGGTTGATAATTCTTTTGTAATGTTTTATTTTTTATCGTCATTCGAATAAATACTAAAATAGTAACTTTAAAACTATAATAACAAAATTTAAAAATACATTTTATTATGATGATACAAATCATATTATAAACAGACTGATCGATGATAAATAAACAAGACAACAATAATTATAACAACAAAGAGAGAATTGCATTGGTAACAGGAGCTAATAGGGGTATTGGATATGAAGTTTGCACACAGCTCGCTCAACTATCTAATATGACCGTTATATTGACTGCTCGCAATTTTGAAAAGGGACTGTCAGCTTCAAAATAGTTAAAGGACAAAGGAATGGATGTAATATTTTATCAACTGGACGTTTCTAATCATAATGACATTAAAAATATAGCTTTGTAAATAGATCATCAATACGGTAGACTGGATATTCTTGTTAATAATGCTGCTGCTATTTTATACGATGGCTGGTAATACCCTATTGATGCAGATCTTCAAGTGGTAAGTAAAGCACTTGAAACTAATTTATTTGGCCCATGGCGGTTATGTAAAGCCTTTATTCCACTTATAAAAAAAATGGATATGGACGTATGGTAAATGTATCAAGTGGTGTAGGCTCATTGCATCATATACAAGGTGGAACACCTGCATATGGTGTTTCAAAAGTTGTACTTAATGCATTAACGAGAAAATTATCTTTTGAGTTAAGAGAGACTGGCATATTAGTTAATTCAGTAGACCCTGGATGGGTGGCAACAGATATGGGTGGTCATGGTGGACGTCCTGTAAAAGATGGAGCAAAGGGTATTGTATGGGCAGCTACTTTGCCAAATGATGGACCAACTGGAGGATTTTTCTATGATGGTAAACCAGAAGAGTGGTAAAATTTGAATATATTATAGATAGGGTTTGCAAAAAGGAACAAGATATGTGCATAGTAATTCATAACAAAGAACAGCAGCCATACTCATAAGAATAACCAATCAATTCATCTTAAGGATTGATAATTAAACTAGTATGGAAAATAAAAGCCGAAGATAATAATATGATATTTAAAATTAAGCCATTGAGATAAATGAATCTCTATGAATACTTTTTATATAAAGTAAGATATTGCTTAAAACGGCTCTGTAAAGTTAGATATTCTTACTTCTTTGTTATAATAATCCGCAAATAGAATCAACCATTACTGTATATGCTTTAATTTACATTTCTTCTTTCTGCACTGAAAATAGTCATCAAATCCTTATGGTTTTATCCTTGATGTATTGCATAGGTCTTTCAACAATACTTTTCTCATATGAGGAATGAATATGATGTTTTAATTTTAAAAAAGTGACAGGCTTGAGGATACAATGTACCTTCACCTGTTGAAACAGGATGTCGACCATGTTTATCTATTACTTTTGAAATGAAGCGGTCAGCGACAATCTTATTTCTTTCTTTGGATATACTCATTCCGAGGATTTCTTTACCTTCAGGTTCGATAGTAGCAACCCAAAGCCATATTAATTTAGAATCAACTTTAATGAGTTTCATAATGAATTCAGATATCTGGGTCTTGCAGTAAGATAATTTTTCAGGTTTGTACTTTTGTATTCAATCTATAACTGCAGTAAGACTCCTTTTGACAAATCGAGATATTGCTTTGAATATATTTCTCAATGAAAGGCCGCTGAAACATAGATGTAAAGAGTATACTCTATCTTTAGGTTCTATCCTTTTTCTAATTTGTTGTATTATATATGATAAATGATAAGGAAATCTATAGATTTTTGCTTAACTTTACAGTCTCCAAAACTAAAAAAGCATTTGATATATGCATTTTCATATTATAATTATAATAACTTTATAGTTATTATTGCAATTTCAATAACCCAATTTAATAGTGAATTTAATAATAAAGAGAAGATTGTAATACAACTGGATGACTGATTTAGTAAGACCTCCTCTTGATTTTATAGTGACCCGAGAAGATTGGTGTAGGTATGATTTATTGGATAATGCGATATTAAAGGTCAAAGTAGTTTTGACTAGAGTTTATAAACAACAAGGACAACTCTATAGTGATTTTCAGCCTATTTACGCAGTTTTAACAAACGAAAGAGGAACCACGGACTCAAATATATTGTCTCTACAAGAGTTACAATCTTCAATAGTAAGGGAGGTTAGTTTTACAACTATAACTCAGGATTGGAATGAATATGTAGTTGATGATGGTACAACTATAAGAATTCAACCAATAGTTACAAAAGTTGCAAAAACATCCAAGTTCGATTCAAAAGGATTTCCGATATATTTATGCGACATAAAAGGCAATATGAATACCGAGCCACCCATATCATAATATCCGATACAAATTTAAATTTAAATTAAGGTTTGTCGACGGTAGCTTGATAGAACTCTACCTTAAAATATCTATAGTTTTTTAAATATTGTATCTAATTTTAGTAGTATTGACACCGCTAAATGTAAATTGTCTTTTAACGATCGTGAATTTGTATTTCATTACTAATGATATTTCAAAACATTAATGAGAAAATAGTACCCATGATTACTATATCTTTCAAATTCATAGTTTTTTCTTCATAAATATATCTTCTCCATGATGGTTATTCTTATTATATCTAGGAATATCTGCAACACCGTCTTTTTAAATATAAATTTCTAGATGATTTCGTTTTCTTTGAGATATGCGATAAGATTCTACTATAGTCCATTCTTTTGCAAAATCAATTATAGTATCAATCATTTACTGTCCTTTTCTTAAACCTCTATAGATTTTTGCTAAAAATAATCTTTAATCCGGCAGAAGATTCATCCGATGTAAAGGCTTTTAGGTTTTGTATTGCAACAGCACCATTTATTCGAGAATCATTCTTGCTCTCAACTACTAAAAACGACCACTAACATTTTTATTGTAATGGTTTTTTATATCAAATAAATCTGATTCTAAATAATAAAATCAATTGCAATATCAAATTCATCACTAGTATATCTGAAACAAATTTCAAAATACTTTTTGAACCATTCTCTCTATAATATCTAATCAGATATTTTGATAGCAAATGATAAGATATGTAATTATTGTATTTTCTATTGTATCGTTATCAATAGAAATAAGTCAAAAAATAGGCCTATTTGGAAATATATCTATTCCAGTCACTTGGAGTTTCAACCCTATCCATTTGCAAAGTTAATACTCTTTATAATCAACTGCCTGTCAGACCGGACCACTTTCCAAGACATCGTTTCATATTGACAATTTTATATTTTCTAGAAATGCAAGTTACTGTACCGGGCATTGGAACTGGTCAGACTACAGTCCAATGTTAAGATGTTAAATATTCACACGTAATTGTGATCTAGTTGACATGACCTCATTTCTTATGAATCAATACCAAAATATATTGCTCCTTAACTGGCTTAAAACTATACATAAATTTAAAGACTATAAGCTTATTCTGAAAGGTTATGCGATAATATGTCTGCAACAAGAATTAAAAAAAGATTTTGCAAAGTACAGTGTAAACGGAAGATTGCAGAATATTAGTTTGTAGACATCAAATGGTATATGCGGCCGTCAAATTTATTGAAAGGTGTTTATATTGATAATCCAATTTGACACGCGTTAAGATTATCTCAGTTGTCATAGTTTTTCTTTTGTTTATTTTTTTATAATGAAATATATTTCCAAAAATAACAATATAAGAAGTCAGACTTCTATGACATATGATCAAAGAGTGATTTTTATCGAATTTTAATGAAATAAGAGTTTTACAAAAGATGAAATTAAGTAAAAAGATGAGAAGATAAAATGTAGAAAGCGTAAGAAATTATCCGTCGTCATTATTTTTCTATTAGATAAGAACTATATTTGCAGTTTTAATGTTATACTATTATATCCATTTTAGACAGATTCATTGAAGAGGTAATAAAAATATAAAAGAATATGATGGAGGTTGAGTCCTTTCATTGTTTGACAAAGTATTATAATCTTTTTCATGCAAAAAATTGAATGAATCTATTGTCTTGATGTATGGTGGAGGTAATAGATACTAGATAATCTATATTTAGGCGTCAACATTATTAAATAATCTTTCTATATAAAAAGAATATGCAGAACAAATGCAAAAAAACATTATTGATGGCTAATCTCTTTTTCATATTTTTGTTTTTATTGAACTCTGTTACTACTACTACTAACAATAGTAATAATAGTAGTTTTGCATTAATCAAAAACAAAACGAATAATCAAACAGAGGTAACATCTGATCATATATACGTAACATTAAGAAAAGATAACTTTATATTTGATTTACAAAAAAACATAACTATACCCACAGGTAAGGATATGGTGTATGTTGATGTAACTTCAGATGGAAAAATTGTTGCAGCTAATAGCAATATGGATAACTAAACTGTTATTGTTAATGGTACAAATGGTAAGATAATAAAGAAAATTCAGGTAGGGGCCCATCCAAAAGGTGTAAAAATTCACCTGATCAAAAGTACATATTTGTTGTAAATGAATTGCCAGATTCTATAAGCATCATCAGTCTTAAAAATTTAAAAATTATAAAAGATATTCCTGTAGGTTTCGTGCCTCATAATATAGTATTTTCTCCAGATTCCACAAAAGCATATGTAACAGTTCAAGGTGAAGATAAAATTGTTGTAATTGATACAAACACTTTAAAAAAGATAGGGGAAATTCTCGATAGTAATGGTCCTCATAACCTGGACATAACAAATGATGGTAAATTACTTTTTGTTGCAAATGCTGCTTCAAGTGACGTTGCAGTAATTAATACTACTTCTTTACAAGTAATAAAGAAAATTCCAGTATGTATGGGACATCATGGTATCGATCTTTCTCCAGATAATAAATGGGTATATGTGTCAGGTATTGGATCAGACAAACTAAATATCATTAATGAAAATAAACAAGAGATTGTAAAACAAATTATAGTAGACAAAGGTCCTCATGGAATACGTACAAGTTCCGATGGAAAATATTTGTACGTTGGCATAACCACAAAAAATAAAATTGTAGTGATAGATACCAATAATTTGAAAATTATAAAGCAAATTCCGACTGGAAATACACCATTCTGGATAGCGGTTTCTGGAAGTCATTAATTAATTTTAATTTTTTAACTAATATTATGAATTCTTTGCCCTAAAAAGGCTCTGAAAAACGATTAAAGGCGATGTATAGGCTTGACTACCTCTCAATCTCTGTATCCAAGACATAAGTTTTATTTAATAAATAGAGATGAATAAAAGTGAAAGTATATTTCTTTGGGTCGCCATGATTATATTCTATATAAATTTCAATATTCGATCAGATTCAATAGTTGATATTTTGCATATATATTCAAATGGATATTACTATTACTCGACAAGTTGACTCCATTAAACCGTCTTATCAATTTTTATTATTGAATACTGAATGAAATATTTGTCTATGTAATTATTAAAATTAATATTATATAATATAATAGATCGTGCAGAATAACATTTTTTACCTGTTAGTGGGGTTCCTGTTGGAGTTTTACATATTTCAAATTGTTTGTAAATAAAGTTTTGTTCTGGGTTGATAGATGGTTGGTCCGCTTCAACGATTATCCTATCGAAAACAAAAATGCAACATCCGATGCAACATTCGTATACCCAATTTTTCTTACTTTTTAAATAAATAAACTTTTTATAACTACTATGCTTATAAATATTACATATAAGCCTGTTCTATCTTTGCAATATCGATTTTTTCCATTTGAAGCATTGCCTCCATTACTTGTTGAGATTTTTTTGGATTAGGATCAGCAATCATTTCCATCAATACAATTGGTGTAATTTGCCACGAAATACCATATTTGTCTTTTAACCACCAACAATGGATCTTTTGGCCTTCGCTAGATAGTTTTTCCCAGTATTCGTCCACTTCTTGTTGAGTATTGCAATTCACCATAAAAGATATTGATTCAGTGAATTTTGACGGGGTGCCACCATTTAATGCTATAAATCCTTGTCCATCAAGTTCAAAGGATATTGTCATTACATCATCCTTTGGACCTGGTCCTGCTTCTCCATAATAACTAACTTTGTTAATTTTAGAATTTTTGAAAATTGAAACGTAAAAATTGACTGCTTCTTCGGCATGGTTACTAAACCACAAAAAAGGAGTTATTCTTTGTATGTTTTGCATTTAAAACATTTTCTCCATTTTAATTTTATCTGGATAGTTCATTGAATATTCCCATATTTTATAATATAAAAATTAGAAAGGTGGTAAAATACGCTCTTATGTTTATTCTTTAAATATAATCTTTTTCAGTTTAAACGGATTTATCCAGAAGTTGGAATATATATGTTGTCCAAAAAATGATGCATTTCATACACCGTAAAATTGTTTATTGCTATTTAACATCCATCTTGAAAGATCGATGTGTAAAATATTATGGTCAAAATTCTCTTGGAATTGTATAATGAAAGTAAGATAATTTGATTCTAATAATATAAATTAATTTTATCTATTTCTACAAGGATCAGCTTTTGGAAATATTATGGGGAAAACATCATGTTTTATTTCTTCTATATGTATATTTTGTATCTAGTTGATTGTTAAACGAAATCAGTTGTTTTCTTTTATTTATTATTGTTTTATTAAATTTTTTCATTTACTCGGGGACTTTATGAGATATGTAGAGGTGATAATTAGATGATTAGAACTCTTGCATAATTAGACGTCTGTCAAAATTTTATAGATTCTCCATTATATTTTATAATATTTCTATTTTAATTTGCGGATCATGATAGAATGTGTCAACTTTTTAGAAGTTTTTGTAATAACGTTAATTATGCAAGAGATCTATTATATATAAGGATATAATGTTTGAATCTGCTGATAAGTTAATGGATCTAGTTGGCTCTATTAACTTAAGATATTATTTTTGATTATGTTGATAAACAAACAACTTGAGCCATTGTTTATTATGATTTAATCCACACTTGTTCTTTCTGCAAGGAAAATAATCATCAAAACATTCAGTTCTATCTTTTATAATGCATTGTCCTTTTAATTATGCTCTTTTCGAAAGAGGAGTGAAGGTGATGATGTATCTTCAAGGATTTGCATGCTTGAGGATATCATGTACCACCAGCTGACGAAACAGAATATGTTTCATTCCTCTATATCCGTAGAAAGAAATCAGTCAGCAACAAACATGTTTGTTCTTTCGATAGGTAAAAAGAAAGAATTTCTTTATCTATTGGTTCAATAACGATCCAAAGCCATATTAGTTCAGAGCCGACTTTTAGCGCTGTTTCATCAATTATATATCTTTAATTATCGTTTTGCTAGAAAATTTTTTTAGTTTGTATTTTTGAATCCAGTTCTAGATATAAACGTGGCTTATTTTTGTTATTTTTAAAAAAGATAATGCTTTGACAGTATTTATAAATGACAATCCGGGAAATTACAAGTATAATCCATAATCAATGATATTTGAGAGTGGTCTATTTCCAGTATACATGATATATGATTGTCTTAAATCTATAGGTTTTTCTTTAAATTAACAGAACCTGTTGTTCTGTTTGTGAAGTTTATAAAAAAATATGGATTATTCCCCAGGTTTACAGATTCACCCCAGTTATTAATAACATCAAAGCCTACAAGTATTTCTAATCTTTTAACTTGATATTGGTTGTAGCCAGGCCATTTCACGTGTTTTATTGGTAGATACAGGATTAATATACTTAGAATATGGAATCATGCGATAGTTATAGAAGAAATAAATACAGAAAAGGACCATCAAAAAAATTAAGATTAGTAATATATAATACTATTTTAAATTGGAATTACTTGATGGGCATTTATAAAAGGAGATGCCATTTAGATCATGATTCCAAGTAAAGGTAAACCAATTTTATGGGATGAATTAAGTTGGAAAGATGTTGAAGAAATTACTAAAAATATTAAAATGGTGATACTCCCAATTGGAGCATGTGAACAACATGGACCTCATTTACCTTTGGGTGTAGATACAATTGATTGTTATGAAATAGCAAAGAGAGTATCTGCCAAGACAGGGGTACCAGTAATTCCCCCAATAATATACGGAGTATCACAAAGCATGGCAAATTTCCGGGCACTATATCAATACGACCTGAAACTATGCTTAAAATGATATGTGAAATTTGCTCATGGTTATATAATAATAGCGGCATTAGAAAGATTTTGTTGTTAAACGGACATATGTGGAATTAGGGGCCAATATATTCGGCGCGAGAGAACATTCACTATGATTTTCCGGATTTACAAGTTAGCGTATTAGATTGGTGGGCTACCAATAATGATATTATGAATAAATCTATGAAAGATTGTCCTGTTTTTCCTTCTTATGTTCATGCAAACATAGGTGAGACTTCTTGTATGCTTGCACTGAGACCTGATCTTGTTGATATGACCGAGGCTGTAGATGTCGAAGATTATAAAACATTCTTTGAATATAGAATGGATCAGTATAGCAAAACTGGAATTGTAGGAAGAGAAACAACAAAGGCAACAGCAAAGTTTGGATAAGAAGTATTATCAATGATTGTCGATAATCTAGTACCTATGATTAAAGATGCATTGGAAGAACAAATTCCTTTTCTGGATAGTGGTGATAATGTAGATAATGAAGAAAAGTCAATGTAACGAACTAAAAACTCGTTCTTATTATTAGGATTAAACACTAATTTAAATTTATTCCGAACCAAATTATGAAACTCTACCTCTAATGCTGCCCTCATTCCTTCAAGAACATCACAATACATAATTATTTGTATACGGTTATTTGACAATATTATCGAAAATATGCGTTTTATCATTATATTATTTGATCATGTAAAATAAGACCTTATACCGTTTTCATATTATATCATTGTAGCATACAATATTTACATAATTATCCATCAATTGCGCGATATCAAATTATAGTATTCATGATTTTTTATAATTGCAATTACCGTCATAATTTTTAACGTTTAGCAGGGTTGTTTGTATTCGTATTATTTAGTTGGTCTTATTGATACAGATTTATTATTATATCTTGACCTTTGAAGACATATCATATAGTCGTTAACTGAACATTTTGGGTTACCGATTAAAATATAACTTCATAAACAACAAAGAGTAATTAATAAAGAAAGGTTATCGAAATACTTAGCAATGATAATAAATATAGCAAATACGTTATAAACAATTTTTACAATTATTAATCATTATAAATCCACCAAACGATTTTTTATAACTTTTTCAGAACCCATACTACATGGTTCATAGAATCATGATTAAGTAGTAGTATTGAAATGCTGTTATTATATTTCATGAAAATTTACATTAACAAGATATAATACTCAATAAATATTCTCGGGAATTATATATATTAATAATATATGAATAATATTCAAAAAATTACGATTTTCGTAATAGCAATATTTGCAGCAGGAATGTATATAGGTCAAATAGATATGAACTTGGGTGCTAATTCAGCTTATGCATGGAGTAATGACTGTAGTTTATGTCATCCGCATTATCCTCATTACCATTTTTTCATACATCCACACGTATGCGGCTGTGCCTGTCATCCCTTCTTCTTCAATCACTTTCAACCACGCTTTTTCTATCATCATTTTCCATACTGTTTCAGATGATGGGAAAAGTTCAAAACAAATTTGAATGGCGATTTTCGGGGATAATTTTTATTGATCTGTCAGACAAAGGTACAATATTAAATCAATCTTATAGTAAATGAGGTTGACGCAACTGAATAATATTTACAATAAAAACTAGTGTTTTATAGACATTATTAATGGTATATCCTTCAGGATGCCACTTCAATATTAATCTAAAATAAATACGATCCTAATAATTTTTATAACATAATTAGTTAAACATAACAGATTCGATTCATTTTTAATGCCATTTCTCCGTTTTAAAAGTCGTAATTTTGCAATCATGTAAATAATAACAATCTTTCTCTAACATACTTTAGGATTCGATGAAATACGATATTACTATTACACAGGTCATACAATATCATGTAAACAAAAAAATAACAAGTTCGACTAGTTCCGGTAACTGTTTCAGATTTTATTTATTGTAGTAAATTTTCTCTCAATGTGGTTCATTTCAAGAATTCAATTACTATAAATAAGAAAAAGATTAGTATAAAATATTGGTCAAAATAAAATATCTTTTATAGGCATCATTTCATATCATTATAATAAAAAACGAAAGATGGGAAAAAATAAGTAATAATATATTTTTTAATTGATTTTTTACATTGCATTACTGTATTTCATAATTTGGAAAAGCATGGTATTGTACTGTAATTGTAACCACACTTTCTAGACTTACCATATGATGTTACATATGATTCAGGTATTGGATACAAAGTATTTAATTCCAATTCCGATATCATTTCTATAATAGGTATTATAGTCTACTCACACCGGGGTAGCCACCATACGCTTTGTAAATAGTCTACTAAGCATTGCTATTATTCAGGTAATGGTGATGAGGACGCAATTAACAATGATGCTAAAACTGGCACTGTAATTACTACTTGTCTAGTCGCTAATACATGCTCCCATTAAACAGTACAATCTTTTCAAATAGTTCAGTTAAACGGTTGTACAAGATAAGATCTAACTAGATGGCTCTGTTAACTTAAGGTAAAGCCTATAGATTTAAGACAACCATATATCATATATGGAATAGAAATAGAATACCATCAAACATAATTGGTATGTATTATACTTGTAATTTCTTGGTTTATCATTTAGAAATACTGCCAAAGCATTATCTTTTTTAAAAATAACAAAAATAAGTCACGGTTCTATCTGAAGCTGGATTCAAAAGTACAAGCCTTGAAAATATCTAATGAAAGCAAAAATCAAAGAGTATATAATGGATGAAACTGCCATAAAAGCAGATTCTGAATTAATCTGGCTTTGGGTTATAATAGAACCAAAGTACAAAGTAATGCTTGATGTTGCTATACCCAAAGAACGAAACATGTTTGTTGCAGAGCGATTTCTGTCTCAGGTAATAAACAAGTACTGATTACATTCTGTTTCGTCAGACGGTGGTACTTGGTATCTACAAGCTTGTAAGTTCCTGAACCTACAACATCATCTTCATTCCTCTATTGAAAAAAGCATAATTGAAATGACAATGCATTATAAAAGATAGAACTGAATGTTTTGATGATTACGTTCCTTGTAACAAGAACAAATGCAAATTAAATCATATAAGACAATGGCTCATGCTGTTTGTTTACGAACACAATAAAGAAATAATATATTAAGTTAACAGAACCGCATCATTAATTGGAGGTCTTTAAATAGCTTGCAGCAGGCAAAGGGTTAATGTTAAATCATAGACATATTAGGATTAGTCATCTAATCATCATTACCGTTATTTCTACTCTTGTTATATCAAACCCATCAATTAGCAATTATGGCTTTTTTGAATTTACTAAAGTAGTATACGGTCAATCAGATCCAAACCAAAGAAACTCTAATAATACCAGTTCATTGAATATGCCAGACACCCCTGTAAAAAAGGTCCATGCAGGAGACATAGATATTGCATATAAAATATTTGGTAAAGGTGAGCCTATTTTACTTTTCAATGGTGCTTCTGATAATATGAATGCATGGGACACAGCCCTGACAAAAAGTCTATCTTCAAATCATACAGTAATTGTGTTTGATCCGCGTGGAATTGGAAATACGTTGATAGGTACCAAATCATACACATATCAACAACTAGCAAACGATACATCTGGTTTGATGGATACTCTAAAAATACCAAAAGCAGATATTATGGGATATTCTCTGGGATCATACATGGCCCAACAGCTTGCAATGATGTATCCAGATAAAGTTAACAGCCTTGTACTTGTTGGATCATCATGTGGTGGAAAAGATCATACACCTAAATCTCCAGAATTTATAAAATTGCAATCGGAAATTGTAAACCAATCTCTAAATCATATTCCTGTTTCCAAAGAGGAAATGAAATCACTCGTAATTGCTTCGTTAGGAGCTGGGTGGATAAATCTGCATCCTGAATCAGTCAACATTCCAGAAAATATGACATTCCAACAAATGAAACCCGGACTTTCCCCTGTCATATTGAATGATCAGAATAACGTAGGAAAACATTGGGAGGACAATCCAAACTGGAGTGGTGCATGTGGCGAGCTTGCTAAAATAGATAGGCCCACGTTAATTATAACAGGAACAGACGATAATATGTACCAATCGCATGTTAATTCTTTAAAGATGGCAGAAAAAATTCCAGGAGCCTGGCTTGTACAGATTAAAAATGCTGATCACGCAGTAGTGGATCAATATCTGGCTGAACTTGGCAAGATATTAAATACATTTCTATCGACAACAGGACAAAATAGATGAGTTATCAATTAAGTGGACAGAAAGAACAGATAATTGGGAACAACATTATAATTTAACTTATAATATCAATAAATTATTTATCAATGGAGAACAGTGTTTTATAATAGTCTATCATTTCTAAATATCAAACTTGAAGCAGTTATTCGGTTTCAAAATTCTAATCAATAAAATCCTTAACTTTACATAACTTTTAGATGTATATATTGATGTACAAAATTCATACATAAGAATCAAAACATGAAATTTTTCCTTAATTTTTTTATAAGTTGAACCTTGTAGGAATAGATAAAATTAAACTATACTACTTGAATCAAACTATGCAGATTACTTTATACAATTCCAAAAAGAATTAGTCGTAGTATTTTATATATTGATCTTTCGAGATGGATATTAGATAGCAATTAACAATAAAACAATGTACGGAATTTTATAGTAATTCTTTAGCAAATTTATTTAATGAACAGATGTTAGACATCAGAAAATGTCGTGTTAAAAGGAAAAAAGGCTACCATACTGCCATTAAGTCCTGAATCATTATCGAACGAATCCAACAATCTACTTCAAATATTTTTAAAAAAGTAACGTGACATATTATTGAATCCTCTAGCACAAACAAGTGTACATATTTATTTGCATAATAGAAATATATATTATTTTCTTCCATAAAGTAACGGTTATAAAAATCAACCTTTAAAATTGTTTATTCACCAATCTACCTACAATGTTCAAATTCCTAGAACTTGTGTAACTTCTAGTTTGGTTTATTTTAATCAGAACACATTTTAAAACTATAATTTAATTTTTCAAATATCTGTTTAATAGGTAAATCAATTATAATTTTATTTTTAGGCATAAATTATTCTTAAACCACAAGAACCAATCTATACCTACAAGATTACCAAAATATGGTTTTATTGTAAAATCATTTAATATAATTATATGCTCTCATCAGATAAAACAGCATTGAGAAATAGAAATACAGTTTTTTTGCAAAATATCCAACTATTAATAGGTATCATGGTTTTTGGAATAGTCGTTTATTCATCAATAACCATAGTAGCATTTGGAGTATTATCAAAACTATTACCAACAATTTCTGATAATTTAACACTAAATATGGCTATTAATGTAACCAATATCGGCATATCACTTAATCAAGCTGGGAATTTCAATGAATCTATTGCATTCTTCAATAAGGCCTTGTCTATCGATTCAAAAAATATTCTTGCACTAACTGAGAAAGCTAACGCTCTTGGAGGATTGGAAAAATATCCCGAATCACTCATCTACTATGATAAAGTGTTACCTATTGATCCAAAAAATGTCCCTGCATTAGATAACAAAGGCTTATCTCTTCATTTAGGAAATTATACACAGGCTATTCCATATTATGATAAGGCTTTAACGTTGGATCCAAAATATACTCTTGCATTAATAGGTAAAGGCTATGCTCTTGATAATTTATGAAATCATACAGGTGCACAAGCATATTACGATAAAGCTTTAGATATGGATCCGAGATACATTCCTGCACTAACTGAAAAAGCAAATTTTCTTGTAAAAATGGGAAACTATACTCAATAACATTAATTCGTAGATCTCAACAAATACTTTTTGATATCCAGGTTAAATCTTATGGTTCTATAATATCGAGATATTACTTGTTTAAGGTAAGTGAAACTAGAATAATAGTTTGATAAAATAGTGTACTTTCCTTGTCTCCAACATTCTTCAACTGCATTGAATTCTGGTGAACCAACTGGAAAATACTCTACTCTCACATTTTCTTCATTCCTTTTCATATATTCTTGTACTACTTTGGATCTGTGCTGAGATGCTCTATCAACAAAGATGATAAATTTTTTAAATTTCTTTTTTACCTGCTCAAGATAAACTATAAAAGAATCACTATCAAATCGATCATACTGTCTGAATAGTTGTTTACCATCATTTGATATTATTCCAAAAACAATAGTTTTGTTACGAGAACCTGTGACTGTAACTATCGGTCTTTTTCCTCTTGAAATCCATTTTCTTTTTATGCACAAATCGTGTATAAAGATTGATTCGTTTTGTACTAGAATGTGCCATCCAGTTTTAAGATTGATAATGATTTCTTGTACCCTTTTTTAAATTTCTTTTTCTCTTTTTGAGTTGCAGTTCTAACAAATCTCTTTTGTGACATCTTTGCAGAAAAGCCCCATTTATGAAGCAGTCTATAGATATGTACTTCATGGTATTTGATGCCTGTTTTCTTTTGAATGACATCCATAACTTGCCTGAAATCCCAACCGGTGTTGCTATCTTCTAATTCTTTCCTTATTTTCATCATCAAATCATTATTAACTAATGGGGGTCTTCCACTTCTTGGCTTATCTTTTAAGCCTTCTAATCCTTCATCGTTGTATCTTTTGTACCATTTGTAGACCCATGCTCGCGATTTATGTAATTCTTGTGCTACTATTTCGATATGTTGTTTGTCTGTTAATATGCGTCTTACTAAAAGAATCCTTTCTTTTACATCCGCATTATGCTCGTCATTGTATACCTTGTCTAGTAATGTGAATTTCAACTAAAAGCAATAGAGTATATCAAGATGATAGCTAAAAACTTATCTATGAATTTATGTAAGTCAGTATAGATTTAATTTCTGATATATTTTTAGCTAATATTTTGCTATAAATTATTACTAATCGAAATCTATACTACTAGATATTAAATTCTAGAATGAACAAGACTGATATACATTAAGGATTATTTTTGTGATACCTGTATGTAGATAATTGACATCACATTAGTATCAAGAGAATGCATAAATCCACAAAATCGTTTATGATATTTGCCATATTAAGGATTTACTAAGATGATTAAATGATTATCTTCTGCCTTGACTCCATTGTAATATAATAAGATATTTTGAGCAAAAAATATATTTACAAATATTTACTAATAATATATTATTAATTCTGTTAATGTTTCATATAAAAATCCCTAAGTTAAAGGGCCATTTTATAATATATGAAATACCAATAAAGGCTCGGAAACATTAGAGAAGTCAAGAAGTAATGGCATAATTTGGTAGAGTATAGTTTGATGAATGAAATAAGAAAAGAATTAGAATATAGTAATACTGGATTGGATTTCAACCATCTTTTAGATATTTATCTAATGAAATAAGTGTAAAACCTTGAAATACATAACTACAATCCATTGCTGTATAAATGGGATTTTTTGCATAAAGACGTCAACGAAATTGATGGCTGTGGTATCAATAGATGTATAAACTTTGAGAGAATACAAGCCCTGATCATTCAGAGATGATTAAAATCTATGATGCAAGATAAATTGATGTTTATTTGATTTGCACAAGAAATATGAGTAAAGATAAAAAGATCACTATTAATATTTCTTATAATCTGATTGATAAAATATCATCTTTGATGGGTTATTAACCAATATTAACAACAAATATTTGGATAGAATGTTCGATTTATTAGTATAAGTTACTCATTTACCCCACACATTAAAAAAGTATGAGAAAAATTAAAATTTACTGTATTTTTAGTGAGAACAATGGGCCGATCTAAAATAGTAGATCTCTTGCATAATTAGACTAAACATCTATATGATCTGATTCTATTCAATTTCTTGTCCTTTCTTTGCTTTCCTATGATAGGCTATCAAAAAACCACTGCTTTTCAAATCGTTCACTGGCCTTACAGTACAAGAATTCGATGGTATTTTTGATAAAGAAATAATAAAAAGATATGCTAAACATGAGACACAACGTTTATCAAAAAGAAAAAACAGAGAAAGAGACATAGGAGCAGGTATTAGACCTTTCAAACTTGATATTAAAGATAGATTTGTAATGCTTCTGGTTTATTATCGTCTTTACATAACTTACACATTAGCAGGATTTCTATCTGATTCTAAATCAAAGCAACATCTGCACTGAGACATTCAAAAGATTAGAGTTGATTAGAAAATGCGTACCAATTCCGCAGAAATTATACAACACAACAAAGAGGCTAAAAACACTAGAGAGGAAATTGAGAAATACTTTCCTGGATTTATGGCTTTCATAGATTCCACAGAGCAGCAGATACCAAGACCTATAGACAACAAAAGACGTGAGACATTCTATTCTGGCAAAAAGAAAAGGCATACCGTAAAGACACAATTGATTGTTAATAATAAAGGTATCATCATCCATAATAAGATATAAGAAAGGAAGAAGACATGATTATGATATTTATAAAAAGAATCATCCTGTGATTCCAAAAGTTCTAAATGTGTTTGACCTGGATATTTAGGAGTAGAAAAGGATTTCCATGAGCAAAAATCGTACATACCAAATAGAAAGAAGAAAAATCAAGAACTGTTACAAGAAGGGATAGAGCATAACAAAAATCATTCTAGAAAGAGAGAGAATAGTGATAGAACATGCCATTTGCAGATTGAAAAAGTATAGGATAATGGGTGATATTTTCAGAAATAAATTGAGAAAGTACAATAGCGTATATGACATAGTTACAGGTCTGGTAAACTATAAAATATTAAATCGACAGAACTACAAATCAATATAGAATTTAGAGGAAACAGTCTAGATTGTTTCTAATTATACAAGAGATCTAGTGTATAACTATCTGCAAAGGGATGAAGATAACATGAAAATAGAATATTTTCCTATCGGTTTACCTGTTTAATACCGTTGGAGTGTTGGATATTCAAAAGTATAATAAATTATCAAACTGATTCTTGTTTTTCTCATCTTACGAACAATATTTCAAAGTTTTAGAATAATGCAGTTTGATTTTTTAAAATATATCTATAAAGTTGCATAAATTAACGTTATTAAAGGTGGAACCAATTTATATAATTATAACAAAAATAATAAATTGATAATTCATTAAAATCTATATTATTCAAATATTGGATAATTAAATTACAAAGTGTATTTTTTGGATTTAAATTTATTTTAATTCATTTTATGCTATTAACACTATTATTTTGCGATATATAATTAATATCATGAGTACGAACGAAATAAAATTTGTTATTGTAGTGAGAAAGGATCTAGATATGGGATGTGGCAAAATAGCTGCTCAAGTAGGTCATGCTTGCAGTACAGTAGTATACAATGATCGAGATATTACTCATAAATGGTTCATGGACGGTAGTCAAAGAAAATCCGTTTTGAAAGTAAAGTCAGAAGCAGAATTAATAGAATTAATAAAAAAGGCTAGAGAATTACGTATTTTAACTACTGCGATAAGGGATGCAGGTAAAACACAGGTTGATCCTAATACTTTAACATGCTGTGGTTTTGGCCCAGATATCTCATCAAAGTTGGATAAATTAACAGGACATTTAAAATTATTGTAGCAATATTAAAAAATTTTATTGGGGTTTCAAATTAATATTGTCATATTATACATATGAATCTTCACTATACATTCCTATAGAACCTGAACTTAATTTTGGCGACATTGTTTTATCAATATGATCTACCACTACTTTGTTATTCACTGAAATTATTATATGATTTCCTAATATGTTTATTGTCCAATGTGCCCATTTGTTTAGTTGTAAAGTCGGCATTTCTTTAGTTACCAAATATTGTTGACCATCTTCTGGATCGCTACATGTATCACAATCTTTTTTCCCTATTTCAATACCGTTTGGTTTTACTAAGAACCAATAATAATGAAAGGTATCTGTATATCTAAAGAGTAGCCAACCTACCTCCCAGGTATTAGGTGGTGAATGTGTCCTAAGTTGTTTAATTGTTTTGATATCCATATCTAACACATAATTACAGAAAATACTTTTTGCTGTTACAAGATCTGATTCGGTTTGGCTAGTTGAAGTAGGCGGTTTTGGTTAAAAAAAACGAAGAATCTGTATTAACCTATTCTACACCTGTGGTTCCATAATCTGCATATACATTATATCATAAACCATTTGGAGATGTTTGACCATCTACTAAATTTTATGGTTTAGAATTAAAATTATCACCAAAATTGTTATTATTACATGATACCGAATTTAAGGATTGAATAGGGGTTGCTTTATTAGTAATTGCAGACATATTTGTTGGATTATCGCTGTATGGGAATAATCATTAGTTATAGAACAGTTATTTTCGCCAAATGGTAACAAGAATAACTCATTTGTATATAAATCTGAAACTTATGGATTTTTAAATTCAAATGCATAGACAAAATCAATAAGAATATCGAAAAAAAATACTATTATTGAAGCTGCAATAACCATTTGAAATATGATTATTATAATGTATGTTTTATTATTTTCAAATATGATATCTATTTTGATTAATGAATTTAAATGAAACCCAATTTGCGCAAGTAACAAATTGGTATTGGTATTCAGAGTATGAAAAAATCCAAATAATCATACAGTAAAGTAGTAAAAATGGCTTGTATGCCAACAATGAATCCTTATACCCAATAGCATATGTTTTTTAAATTACATCTTTTAACAATAGTTTCTCATATTAAGATTGAATCTTTTTGTTCTACAAGGCTTTGTTAATTTAAGGAAAAATCTATGGATTTAAAATAACCATATATTATATGTCTACTAGAAAAAGAACATACCAAGTATTATTGGTTATGGTTTGTATTTGTATCTTTTAGGTTTATCATTTAGAAATACTGCCAAAGCATTATCATTCTTAAAGATAGCAAAAATAAGCCATGTTTCTATCTGAATCTGGATACAAAAGTACAAGCCTTAGAAATATTTCAAGAATAAGTAAATTAAAGAATATGTTATCGATGAAACTGCCATAAAATCATGTTCTGAGTTAATCTGCCTTCGGGTTATCATAGAACCCAAGCACAAAGAAATCCTTGCTGTTGAAATATCCAAAGAACGAAATATGTTTGTTGCAGAGCGATCTCTATCTCAGGTAGTAAACAAGTACGGATTACATTCTGTTTCCTTAGATGGCGGTACTGGTACCCACAAGCATGCAAATTCTTGAAACTAAAACACCATCTTAACTCTTCTTTTCAAAAAAGCATAATTAAAAGAACAGTGCAATATATAAAGGATAGTATTGAAAGCTTTGATGATTATTTTCCTTGTAAAAAGAAAAGTGTAATTTATAACATGTTAAACAATGGTTCAAGTTGTTTGTTTATAAGCATAATAAAGAAATAGTATCTTAAGTTAACAGTTATGTAAAATACATTGATAATCTTTATTGTAAACTAATGGTATTTGATTAGATTTGTTAATTTTCATAATATTAAATATGAATCAAAAAATATGATAACAATTTTATCGTTCAAAAAGAGTAGTATTAGTTTACAAATGTATATACAATCTTATTTACACAACTGTTAACATATCCTAAAAAAGTAATATTGATGTGATGATATTTTTTAATATTTAAATTATTATTTATTTGAAGATTTATTTAAACTGAGTAAAAAAGTGATCATAAAGATTTAATTTTTAATAATCTCGTACTATGCTATATCGAAATAGAATAACTATGAATAAAACATTGTATTTATTTAATGATAAATAAAAATTATTTAAAAAAAACTAGAATATTTCATTTATTGTATTTAGTTGCATTTATGAAAGCACTTCTTGCAATTGTTTCATAATTTAGTGCATTTGTCAGATAATTGTTGGATAATTTATTTGCCGTAGAGTTGTTAGTCTTTAAAAATGTCATAAAATATTGATAGCTTTTAATCTCATTTTCAAATGATTTTATATAATTATCCTTAACAAATGTGTATTTATCTGGGGCTTTTGTATTATTAAATATATGTAACTGGGTTAAAAATTTAGGCAAATATTTCTCAGTTATGTTTGCCATAGTTTTGCTAGAATAGAAATGACTATTCCATAAAGCTACTTCATCTTGGTATTCTCTTGTTAAGTTGACTGATTTATCTGTTACATCCTTTAAATAACTAGGATACATGTCTCTTGAAAAAGATAATAGCCTATAATTAATGGATAAAGCTAGTACAATGACTATTATAAGTATTGAACTACCAATCAAGATTTTTTTTTGGTTTGTTATAATCATGGGATATAATTTGATTATTATAAATTATAAATTAACTTATCAAGTTATTGATTGCAATTTTTTATTATATATTTTTTAAATTAAATATGAAATATAAATATAAACAAGTTATTTACTGTTTATTTTATTACGCTTGTGTTTTGTTATTTTATCTGTATTTATTATTTGTCAGGTTGTTTTATTCTCATAATTTCGAATTTACTTTCTATTTTGCCTAAACAGATATCATTTTGTTATTTAACGACGCTTTTAACGTAATTTCTTGTATTCATATTCTTTCGTTTAACTGAGTATACATACTCACCAAACCTTCTATTTAAACAAGAGAAAACAGTTTATACTATTTATCTTTGACCATATCTTGAGCCATCTTCCATTCTTGCAAATTGTTTTTCTAAACAACACTATTAGATTTCTAAGGATGTTTCCTTTTTTCCATCTAAATTTAGTATTCTTTCTTACTTTATCACAAGGTTGGAATCCGTGCCTGCTAATAATCTAAAAATCTTATTACCATTATAAGATCTATCTTGAGCAATTAGGTTATCAATTGTTATATTTTACTCGATTTTATGATATTTCAATCAACTCTGGTAACACCTTCCTATCATGAACATATTCATCAGTTACCTTCATTGAAATAATTTTCTTGGTTTTTATGTTTATAGCAATATAGATTTTTAAATATTCTTTCTTGTTATTATTACTTCCATTCCATTTATCGACATCCATTGACTTCTATTAGTAACATTAATTTCAGTGCTATTGATTGTAATAATAATAAATTCATCTCGAGAGTTCTTTGTCCGTATTTATTGGACTATTTAATTGGTTATTCTTCTATTTATTGTTGTAATGTCTGGGATAGAAGGTAGTTTTCCTTTGGCATCTACTTTGCAATAACGTTGGTCTGTATTTATACAGATGTAAATATGCGTTGTCATAACCAAGTAAAAGAAGAAAATTATTAGTATAATGAAATGATTCTCCAACTTTATATTTGTTCATCTCTTTTAACTTGATATCCACGTTGTTAATAACTTCAAAGCCTAACAAGATTTCATCTCCTAACTACAAATTAGTTATATATAGTCCATTTCACAGGATTTGTTGAGGTGTACAATCTAAATGTATTTAGAAATAAGGAATTATGCAACAAAATATAATAATTTGCTCAAGGAATTAAAATGGAGTAGGTATACCGCATCCTTAACTCATAGTATAAAAAAATCTTAAATATCTTAAGATGTTGGTAGATTAAATTTAAATAAATTTTCTATAAGACAAATAATATTTGGTTTTAAAAATATTGCATATTTCAGATGATCCATTACCCGATTGGAGAGTTGAAAAATCGGCGTTAACGTTAAAAAAAGATAATAATATGGTATTTTTTGCAGGTAAAGAACCATCTTCTAATTATTATCGGAAAACTTTTGATAAAATTTTTACATTAAATTGGACCCCAAAAGCTCGATATCAAATTCCATATGATTGGTACAAAATTAAGAGACAAATTAACGATATTTTATTAGAAGTACAGCCCGATATTATACATGCACATAATATTTTATCTGCTAGATTAATTCAGGAAATTAAAGAATATCCATTTGTTTATGACAACCATGAATATTGGTCAAAATATCTTCTGATTTCAAATGAGAAATCTGCCGAATCTAAATTGCAAAAAGGTTTCAATCCGAAAAATGTATTTAAATCAAATATGGAAAAATTATTAAAAAAAGCCTCCACTAAACGATGGATAAATTGGGAATTGGATTTAGTCTCAAAAATCCCTACTTTAGTACCGTCTAAACCCATAGCCAATGAATTATTAAAGATCGGAAAAAAAATCTATGTTCTGCCAAATTTTCCAATGAAAAATGAAAACTACAATATATGTGATCCAAAGATGATCGATCATTTTTCTTCAGTTTATGCAGGAACAATGCCGTATAAAGGATATCAAACTCCATTCAAAAATATAGATGGTTTTATCCCTCTATTTAAAAAATTTGATATAGGCACATTAAACATAATCGGTTGGAAATCCGAAAATTCTAAAAATGTGATATACCATGGATTGCTTGATCGGGATAAAATGCTTGATGAAATGTCAAATAATTCTATTGGTTTAATACCGTTTATACAACATCCTTTCCATCAATATATGAGTCCAAACAAAGCTTATGAATATGCACACGCAGGACTTTTGATTTTATCTACTAATTCCATTAAACCCATATTTGATGAATTAAAAGATAATGTTATAGGCTTCAATGATTATGATGAATTAATTGAAAATTTAAAATATTTTAAAACTATGCCCGAAGAGTTATTAAATAGGAGAACAAAAACATCTGATTATGCAAAAAAATATATTATATGGGAAAGACATGAACAATCCATTTATGAATCATATAAGCAAGCATGAAAAAAAAGTCTTAAAACACTATATTGATATCTTATAATGTATTTATTCATCCAGTTTTAATTTATTTACTTCGTATATTATTGATTAAACTTTGTTTATATATTAAATTATATATGATAAAAGAATTAGAACTTTCTATATGATTTTTTTTATATGCTATTTATATTCCTTTGAAATCAGATAAAAAAGATTAATTTCATTTTTAACTGTATTTAATTTGGACTTTTGATAACGAATGTGTTTAACTATAATAGTAAAATATAAAAAATATTTGATTAGGATAAAATAAAATAAATTAAATGAATTAAGAAATGTGAATTTGATCAATAATTAATTTTATCTCAAGCCTATTTGAAAGTATCTTTTTATGTTAATTTATTCTAAAATAGTAATTTCCTTAATGTCGTTCAGTTCTTCCTATCAAGTGGCTACCGATACCGATCAACCATATTATGCCTGGATAAACTACCGCTCTTTCAAGACCACCTTGTCCCAGACCTAAATATCCTATTTTGAAATAATTGTTACTTATAAACAAGAAAAACATGAGTAGAACTAACACGCCGAGAACAATGGAAAAACAAGACATTGGAAAGTTGCTTAATTTATATGATGTAATTGCTGCAAGACCTGTAAAGAAAAAAAGATATTCCTGCAACGATTATGTGAAGGAATCTGGTTGTCTCTGGAAATATGCCAACTCCCATAGCACCTAAACTTGCAATCATCATAAAAATAATGGGCAAAATGTGTCGGTGGCGATATATAATATATGAACCAACAAAAGCAAGACCGCCGAGAAGAAACACTGAGGAGTTGAAAATAATGGATGAAGGTTGATGAATAATGCAATTTGATTTGCAGGTAGCCCCCAGATCACTTATCGTATTTATCGAGGTACTATATCCTGGGTACAGAGCTTCTGCTAATATCATTCCAATGATGAATTGTGCTCCTGCCATAAAGAACAGGGCTCTACCTAACTTGTACAAATTGTTCATTAATTTAACATAACTTCGTTGGCCTATAAACAAAAAATGAATTCAGGAGTTTTATTTTATTTCTGTTAAATTTAACATTAATTAACACAACACAAGTTTGTCCAAAATAGACGACTTTATAAAATTCGCAATAGACTATAACTTTCATACTCGTCCTTGATTAATGATATACGTTATAAGGAATAAATCATCTTAATATCTGTTATAAAATCCATATTTTGTTGGTCTTCCATTAGGATGTATCTCCAAAGCATTATTAATGACTTTTTCACAGCGGTTATAACAATATGGGATCAAATTTAAAAATGAATAAAAGAAATTAATCTTTATTTGAATAAATTTTGTTGAATATATTGTATATCTTTCATAAAAGCGAGCTCTTAATTTGTCAGGTTATTTATTCTACTCGAATCAAAAATTAAAAATTCTTTCAACAAATTCGTCAAAATGACTCTGTCAACTCTAGGAAAAACCTGAACCTTTAAAATAACCATATATTTCATGTCTACTAGAAAAAGAACGCCTCCACAAATTATAGACTATAGTTCGTATTCGTACTTTCTTGATTATCACTTAGAAGCACTGCTAAAGAATCATCTTTTTTTAAAAATAATAGAAATAAGCCATGTTTCCATTTTGAACTGCTACAAAAATACAAATTAAAGATTTCGAAAGAAAAGGAAAATTAAAGAGTATATTCTTGACTAAACTGCAATAAAATTAGGCTTTGATTTAATATGGCTTTAGTTGGTTATTGAAATTATTTATAAAGACTCTCTTAATTTAAAAGAACGACATATTTGTAGATTAACGATTTTTGTTTCATGTTTTATTCAAATATGGTAAACATCAAGTTTTAATGGATAATATCTTTTGATATCTGCAAGCGTGCAGGTTTTTGATCCTACAACATCATTTTCACTCATCTTTTGAAAAAAGCCTTATTGGAAGAATGATATAGTAATTACAATATTGAATAGAAAACTTTGATGATTATTTTCCTCGCAATAAGAACGAATGTAAATTAATCCTTGTGAAAGAGCGGGTTAACATATCTATCAATCAACATAATAAAATAATAACACCTTATGTTAACATGGTCGTTTCCAGATCATAAATATATAATAGAAAGTCACAAATGCCATTTTGTCTATTTATTTATAATCATATTTATCTTATACAGATAGTGAAAATAAAAAACATTAGTTTATAATTTAAATCTAAAACATCTTAAAAAGAATTTGATCCAAATTATTTTGTGATTTTATGCAGTTATTTTATAAAATGTTCCATAGTAAACCATTTTTTCCAAAAGGAATTATCGTTGGGAATAGAATACATGACATAATCTGGAGGTTTATTTAAAAAAGTAGAGTTTACCCTTACCATCACTGATGTAAGATAATTAAACAATTTGGGATTGCCAAATAGATATGGTGAAATTGATATTTTAACCTGATTATTGGACATGTTGTCAGTTATTTTGGACAATGGAATAACATATCTATTATTAGTATTATTAAAAATAGCTGCATACCAGCCCTTTAATTTAAATTTTGATTTTAATCCAAAATTTGATATTATTAGTGTGTATATTTGTTGTTTCTTCACAAAATCATCGTGTTTTTGAGTCTTATGATTATTATTGTCGTTACCAAATATATTGTAATACAATAACCAGATATACGCTGTCTCTACTTCTTCATTTTTATTTTTATTTGGATCGCCAGCTAAATTCATGGAAAAGGTCAATAAATTCTTGTTGGTATAATTTACACTTGCTGACAGTATTTCATAATAATTTTTAAAATCTGGGATTATATTAGTTCTGTATATTTGAACTGGTTTAATCTCACTTCCGGTGTTATTAATATAACTAATCATATTTTTTGGATTGTTTGCCATTACATAATCTGAATATGAAGACATTAATACATGCATACGAAATTTAAACCATTTCTCAACTGGAAGAAATGAGTTTATTGTAGAATAATATGAAACCATACAACAAATTAAAATAAACAGGATTGGCAAAATGTAATTAAAGTCAGTACCATTAAATTTCACAATATGATATTTCTATAATATGATATATTGTTTAAGAAGGTGTAATCAAATTTTGGTTATTATCAGATTCTTTACATAATTAGAATAATCGATGCCATGATATATATGTCATCATTTTCTTATCTTTTCGTTGTTCTTGTCTGACCGGTTAGTCGAAAACTACATGCTATTCAAATTATTCATTGGCTAGATAATGTAAAAGTTTGACCATATTTTCAAAAAGAAATTACAAAAAAAATATACTAAGAGCATATCTCAAAATTCGATAGGATTATAGCTCTTCCTCTTTTGATAAACTATGGTCTTCATCCAGAAGAAGGGGGAGATAAAGAAGAAGGAAAATTAACATCGTACCATACTCAAGGTTCCAGATGAACTATGGGATAAGATTAAAAGTATTTTACCAAAGGCGAAACCTCAGAACAGTTGGTAGTCGGCCAATTGTACCATACGGAAAAATGATTGATGGAATTCTCTATATATTAAGAACCGGACGCCAATGGAAGATGTTACCCAAAGAATATGGTTCTGGTTCTACCTGTCATCGTAGATTTCAGAAGTGGAATAGATTAAATGCATTCAAAAAGGTATGGATAAAACTATTGAAAATCTATGATGATCTTATCGGTATTAATTGGACATGGCAACAATCCATCGATAGTATATCTATAAAGTCTCCTTTAGGGGGGCGGTGACTGGATGCAATCCTACTGATAGAAGCAAGATGGGCAGAACAAAAAGACATATTTTAACAGATAAAAATAGAATCCCTATATCTGTTGTAATATCATCTGCTAATACTCCCGATATTAAACTTGTAACAGATGTGGTTGATAATAGAGTTATCAAAAGACCATCATTTAAAACTAAAAAAACAGGAAGAAGAAGAAGAAAACTTCAACATCTATGTCTTGATAAAGGATATAATTCTGAACAAGAAGAACAAGAACTAATCAAACGAGAATATGTACTACATATTCCTCCAAAGAGAAAAAGAGATGAAAAAGAGGAGATCAAGGTTACAACACTTTATCGCTCAAATCGTAAAAAATATTCTGCAAAAAGATGGGTTGTAGAAAGAACAAATTCATGGCACAACAGATTCAGGAAACTGTTAACAAGGTATGAGAAAAAGTCAGAAAATTATCTTGGATTGATACAATTATCCTGTTGTATGATCATTTATAGAAAGATAATTTTGGGATAGGCTCTAAATATCGAAATTTAGCAACGCTACTGTAGCTGCATATAAAGTGAATTATGGAAAAGGAAAAGTGATAAACCTTGGTATATGGGGGGAGATACTTTGGTATTTAACAAAGCATTCTTAAATTATTTTGACAATGTAATAATTCCGATGGCATTTATTAATGCAATTAATAGTAAATTTAATAATTATCCTTCATTTTCGGAATTGATTCAAAATAACACGATCATTCATCCAAATCTTAAAGGTATTATCCCCCATTTTGCAAAACTAAAAGAACAATATCCTAAACCTTTTGAATAATCACATTTTTAACATAGATTTTTTTATTATGTAAAATTTTTATTTTGTGAACAAAACTTTGAATTTTATGCAGATTTAAATTAATGTCCATCGACATTCAGAACGAGGTATTAAAATTAATAATGAAATTAGAACAATTTAGAACGTTTTATGTTCATAAACTTATTTATATAATATCACTTTTATTGTATTCTATTTCTAACAGTCTTTAAAAATAAAGACATTCACAGTTTTAAGATCTGATGGACTCAAGATCTACATAAATGTTAGTCGGAACACCGTTTGATCTTAACCCAATTCGGATTTTTCCTTCATTATATTCAATATCTCCAATACTATCCCTTATTCCTCTGGATGCAAAATGCAAATGACTGCATTTTATGTTGATTTTACAAGTGCCATTACTTTCATTAATATTACCAGACAAAAATTTTATACTACCTTGATTAACTAGATCGAAAAGCTCCCTACACACAGGTTTAAGTATTTCCCAAGATTCATTTTCTGTTAATTCTTTCATAAAAAATAACTTATTTATCTTGTTTTTAACTTTTCAGTACACATTTAGAATTGGCTCACAACAATATTTGTAGATCGAAGATGTTTTATCATTTGTGAATAGTAGAAGCAAAAGAACCCCTATGAATTATACCTGTTATGACTAGTTTATATTTTTCAGAGTTGTTCTTAATAAAGACAACTAAAGGACTCCCTTATCTTGAAGTGTAATAACATATTATCTAAAACTGGATACAAAGGTAAGCATTGAAAGGTTTCAATAGAGAAAAAAGATTTTAAAGATTGTTATAGATAAAACTATATTCAATGGTGTTTCATACATTTAGCTACGGTTTGCTATAGAGCCAAAAAAACAGTTGAATTCTCGTATCAAGATATCTAAAAAGAAACACGTTTGAAACTCAGATTCAGCTCATCTTCTTTGATCAAGGTTCAATGAAGGCATTCAGTTTCAACAACAGATGATAATACATGCATCCTCAAAACTGCAAGTATGCAAATTTGACATCATCTCCTTCTTACTCCTAAAAGATGAATTGAAAACTATATAATATATCAGAGGTTGGGCAGAGTATTTTGACAACTGCTTTCCACACAAATTGAAGAAACATATAAGCATGCAATAATTTGGTTGAACCCTTTATTCATCATCATAAGGACAAAATTCTTAATGGACAGAGCCAATATATATTAAAAAAGGATTAAAGTGTTATAATGAACATAGATATCCATTCTGATTCAGAAATAAGAGATTTCTATAAACTAAAAAATATTGCAGTAGTAGGCGTATCAAAAAACGAAACAAAGCCTTCGAATTTTGTACCAAAATATCTTATTGAAAATGGATATAACATTTTACCAATCAATCCTACAATATCAGAAGTATTTGGAAAAAAAGCATTTCCAAATTTTTCAAGCATAGAAGGACGGATAGACATCCTTAATATATTTCGTAAATCTGATGATATTCCTGAAATAATAAAAGATTTGCAAAAGCAACTAAAAGGTTTAAAATTAATTTGGATGCAAGTAGGAATTTACAACAAAGATGCAGAAAGGTGGGCAAAAGAAAATGACATAGAAGTGGTTTATAACCGGTGTATGATGGAGGAACACAAACGATTATTTGGTTGACAGCATATATCTAGTAAAATTCATCTAAACCGATTCACAAAGTCGAGGTTTTAAAATTATAACAAATTGTTATAATGTTAATTGTTCCTAAACATTAGATAATGTAATTATTAGATAGAGTTTTAATTTCAATAGTAAAACAACCTCAATTTATTACATAGTACTTTTTTAAATTGGAGAGATGATTAGAATTACAAATCATGAAAGTTCGTTAGAAAAAGAAAATGAATTTAGAAAGTGTAGTGATCAAAATAGTTGTTAAAACAGATCAAATTAACATGTCTTCGATTAGTAATATAAATTATACATAAACCAACATTAATTTAATTATCAAAAGCACATCTCGGTTAAAGATACATTTTCCTTTATCTAGATATATAAACTATAAAATTATCATTACAAGAAATGGATCTTTACTTGAGGCTTTTCTAAAAATTTTATATAATTTAAATACCGTTTTCAAGACATTTCTAATTAAATTATTCTATTTTGAGCATAATAAAACTTATCCAAATATGAGGAAATATTACGTGTTTCCAATGCTATGTACTGTGGAAAATTCCCATACTTGGTTAAAAAAAGCCATGATCGCTTGATATATACATGAATAAAAATCATTTTCGTTATTCTTTAAGAATAATTTTAAAATATATAACAATATACAAATTTAACAAAAGAATTATTGATAAATTTAATATCCTGAAACTTGCAAGTTACCAATTGATAATTAAGAACTAATTTTTATTTACAGATTTGCACAATCGGATATCAATATAGAATTAAGATAACCTATATTTTTATACACCAGTTTATTTTAATTTAAAGGTTATATTACATTGTCAAAAGGAATATTTGTAACTGGTACTGATACTAATATAGGGAAAACACTAATATCTGCATCTTTAGCATGGAAATTATCTAATCAATATAAAAATATTTGTGTAATGAAACCGTTTGCGACTTCAGATAAAATATTTTCTACAAAATATAATTCTAAAGATTTATTTTTGTTGTCGAAATCAATAAATTTAAAAGAAGATGTCAAAAATCTAAATCCCTATTTTTACACATTATCTGCTTCCCCCTATATGGCAACAAAATTATTAAAAATTAAATCACTAGATATAAAGACTGCTGTTAAAAAATTCAATTATTTATCTAAAAAATATGACTATCTTGTAATAGAAGGTATAGGCGGAATTTGTGTTCCTTTAACCCGAAAACATAAAATAATTGATTTTATAAAATTATTAAAAATACCAGTTATTATCGTGTCAACTCCAAAATTAGGTACTGTAAATCATACTTTTTTAACTATCGAAATTTGTAAGAGTTACGATATACCCATTAAAGGCATTATTTTCAATAAAATGCCTACTAATCCATCGGAAGTTGAAAAAGCTACACCAAAATTTATAAAAGATTTAACAAATATTCCAATTTTAGGAATTATTCCAATAATTAAAAATCTGAAATATGATAAAATGACTTTTAAAAATGTGTCAGACAAAATTAATTGGACTTAAATAATAATTTATCAAATCTTTCCCAATTTTTTTACATACTGTTTATAAGCGTCGAGATATGACTTTTTATCACCTATATCAATAAATCCCTCATTTTCTACTATAAATGCTCTAACTTTTTTATTTTGATTTAATGATGATCTAACTGCATCATCCATACCAAAAGATGTTAAATTTGGTATAAAGTTCAAAAAATCGGGTTCAAATACATAACATCCAATATTAATTAGACCTGAAATCTCCGGTTTTTCTCTCCAATTTGTAATAATATTTGAGTTTGTATTTGTAGCATCTAGATCGATAAAACCGTATTTGAGTTTTGTTTTGTATTTAGCAAGTGCCATAGAAATATAAGAATTCGAATCGATGTGGTTTTCAATCATAGATTTAAGGGAAAATTCATAAATTGAATCCCCATATAAACAAACAAATGTATCATCCAAATATTCAGACGCAGTTTTTAACTGACCTGCTGTAGCCAAAGGTCTATCGGATCTAGAATATTTTATTTCAACGCCAAATCTGGATCCATCTTCAAAATAATCCTCTATGGTTCTATGAAGATAGCTGACACATAATATTATTTGATCGATTTTTCCAGAATTACTTAGCCAGTCAATCAAATATTCTAATAAAGGTTTATTTCCTAATGGTAGCATAGGTTTTGGTATAAAAAACGTGTATGGTTGTAATCGTGTTCCCAAACCGCCAGCCAAAATTACAGCTTTCATATTAATTTAAGAATTTTAGATGTTATTTAAAACATTAGTCTTTTAATTCTGAAAGTATTATATTAATTTTTTTAACAATTTCATTTGGATTTCTACCAAAAACAATTATCATTGGTTCTTTACCTTGATCCCCTTGGTGCGATATTACCTCGGCGTTAGGGGAAATGTCCAATGCATGTTTTATTCCCCATTTTATTGATTGACCTTCAATAAGTTTATTTTCAGGATCTTCATCTTTCCTGGAATAAGAGGAGCAATTAAATTTTCTCTTACATATATCCAAAAGTCTATCAGTATTTTTTATATTAATCGCTGCTCGGTGTAATTTATTATACTGATTCGCTATGATAAGTGCATTGGCTACATGTATCGATGCTCCAAATTCTACAATATTTGGAGCCCTTATTTTATTTCCCAAGGTAGTTAATCTACCTAAAATTCCAGCAACATCTACATAGTTTTTTGGACCTTCCAGACAATAAACAAAATTAGTGCTAGTTTCAGGTATCAAATTATAAAAATCCTTTAACTCCTCCAATACCCTAATTTGAATATTTAATTCATTTAATATCTCATATTTAGTTGAATTTTCATATATTTTGTGCAAAGGATTAGTCACTACAATACCATTACCTATTTTATCTACATCATACAATCCCTTTTTTATGTATTCGTTAGTTAGAATAAAAGAATCTTTCATAGAATATTCTTTTCCCAGAAAAGAAGCCAGAGCAGAAGAAAAATTGCATCCAGTTCCATGAGTATCAATTGCCTTTACACGTTCATTAAGAATTTTTGTAATACTGTTATCTTTTTCTAAGAGAATATCCATTACTTTGGATTTATCATCTAAAATGGATCCACCCTTTATTATTACATTTTTTGCACCTAATTCCATAATTTTATACGCGGCCTCAATTTGATCTTTTTCTGAAGAGATCTTTAATCCCGACAATCTTTC
Organism: uncultured Nitrososphaeraceae archaeon; assembly: GCA_963762475.1. Classification (GTDB taxonomy): domain Archaea; phylum Thermoproteota; class Nitrososphaeria; order Nitrososphaerales; family Nitrososphaeraceae; genus Nitrosocosmicus. The sequence goes on along the minus strand of CAVXKW010000009.1, from coordinate 149,869 downwards.
ACTTTCATAAATATTTGGAGTTATAACTAAAGAGAGTGGAACAATTTTTGTTATGAAATCATCAAAATCATCATCTTTTAATAGTTTTATTCTTGTGCCTGAAATTAGTATAGGATCGAGTACCTACTGGTATTTTGATGGAAGAAACAATATTATAAACTATATCTATAATGGTTTTTTCATATAATACACCTATTTTTATAACATCTGGTATAATATCATCTAAAGTTGATTGTAGCTGATCTCTAAAAAACTCGGATGGAGTCACAAAGATTTTTGATATAGTTTCCGTATTCTGAGCAGTTAAAACGGTTATAACAGTTGAGCAATATAGACCCAATGCAGAAAATGTTTTAATATCTGCTTGAATTCCTGCTCCGCCTGAAGAATCACTACCTGCTATAGATAAAGCTCTTTTCATTAAACTTAATTTTATAGACAAGATATAAAATAATAATTCTTTGTTTTTATTGTGAATTCATTTATCCAAATTGATCAGGAATAATAAATTACTTTTTACTAAATATAAAAAAGAAATAAACCGACAGGTTTTTCAAAAGAAAATTTAAGAAATTACAAATATGTAATATAATCAACAACCTACCATCTTCTTCTGGATGTTTATGTACAGATTATACGAATACAAATAAACAAGAATGCCCGTTAATATAAGTAATGTAAAGACGATAATACAACGAAAACTTTAGAAACCGATTTTCTAATTCAAGTTTGAAATTAATTTCAACAATAATATATCTCAAATTATTTTCGCATAATAACAGATTATCACGGGTTTTTCACATTTTTTATTCCTCATCGCAAATATTATTAAACTCTAATACCATCAAACTAATGAATGATTTGAAAAGACGATTTTTTTGAATAAATTGTAGGGTGATAATGAACTGTTAGTTATGGATAAATTATTGATCAATAGATGTTTATTTAAATTATGCAAGAATTCTACTCAGTACAATTCAATTTATATTAGATTACAATATTTTAAAATAAAATAAAGCATTGAATAAAAAGTATGTTTTGCTTAGATGATATTAAACATATTTTTCTAGATATTTGAGACTTGGTCATAATTCAATACTGCATTGTTATCCACAATTCCATTTCATCAGCCAGTCCCAAGCATATATTTTATTGATTTTGGATTTATTTTCTTAGTTTTACAGTTATAATATACCATTATTTGATATATTAAAACAGACAAAAGTACAATTGCAGATACCGTATGAAATCCACGTGATGGCAATGAGTCTATTCTAAATACAGATTTGATATGTTCTATCAATGGCTCTATCGATATTCTTCTCCGGCTGTAGATACATTGTCCTATTTCAGATTCATAAAAGCATACAAACTCAAGCCTCTTTTTGGAGGTACTTTTGTATCTTTCAAGAGGGCAAACTAAATCTATTCCCAATGTATTTTTACTATATTCATACAGTTTCTTATCATCATAGCCTGGATCAGCTATCATGTACAATACATATGGTAAAGAGAATACCGAAGAAGATGATGTTAAAGAAACATACAGCTGGTTATCCTGTACATTAGCAGTAGTTACATCTGCAGTTAAAGGTACTATAATCTTGCCTGTTGTTGTACATGTCAGATGTAGTTTGTATCCAAATATCCATCCCTTTGTATGGCTATAACCCCATCTTGCATCGGTATCAATACCAGGACAAGGTACTATACCTTTTTTCATGGATGATTTATGCCATACACTACCTTTTGCTTTTATTAGAGTGCTATCTATTGCAGATATAGAAGGATCTGCTAGGCCATCTGTAACAAACAGGTATCCTATTGTTGATATTCTTTCTTTTATATCTGTAGAAATAGTCTTCAATCGTCTATCAAATGTACGTCTGCTAGGTATTTTTGCAAGACCACATGCTAATGCTAGTTTATAATTATACTGACAGCAGTCCATAATAAGAAAAGTATGCAATCCATTATTGGAATCGATTCTAAACCATATCCTTACAATAAAACATCTTACAATTACAGTTGGAGAATATACATATGGTCTGCCACGTTTCCTTTTTACAGTAGGCCATGGTATACAACCTATTAGATGCAGAATGTTAAAAAGGATGGATTCTTTTATTCTATCAAGAGCTAATCTATGGGATAGTTTTTATCAAAATCATATTCCAAAGGTTAGCTTTAAGCTTATGAAAGGTATCAAAAGATAATTTGAATTATGACCATGCCTCAGATAGATTAAACAATCAAAAATTGCAAAACTAGTTCATTAAAATTGATAAAATAGTAGGATCTTTTGCATACTAAGCATTATTAGATAAACTACTAAAAAGGTGACACATTTTAATCATTCCGCAAACTAAAATAGAAATATTATAATATAGGATTGAGAATCTATAAAATTTTGATAAACGTCTAATTAAGTAAGAGATCTAGAGTATAGAATTGCTTTAATATTGAATAAGATATTAGAATTAGTTAGATTAGATGGATACTAGGAATATCGGTTTAAGAAATATCGAAGTCGCAGATACAAAGATATGCTCGATAGATGGCGAAAATGGTAAATTAATCTATAGAGGTTATGATATTCTAGATTTAGCTAATTATTCGACATTTGAAGAGGCGGCATTTCTTTTATTATTTGGGGATTTGCCCTTAAAAGAAGAATTAGATCAATTTAATAATAAATTGATTGAATTTCGACAAATTCCTAAATCCATAATAAAAAATATGAAAAATAGACCCATAACAGCTCATCCTATGGATGTTTTACAATCATCTGTTTTAGAATTATCGGATTATGATATCATCAATAAAGACGAAGGTAAAGAGTCTAATTTAACAAAGGCAATATCCCTAATTGCAAAAATTCCAACAATAGTATCATCTTGGAATAGAATTCGAAATGGCTTGGATACGATTGACCCTCTACCGAACAACAATCATGCTCATAATTTTTTATATATGCTAAATGGAGAACACCCTAAAAGCGAAGTATCGAAAATATTTGATATCAGTTTAATTTTGCATGCCGAACATAGTTTTAACGCTTCTACCTTCGCAGCCCGTGAAATAGCATCTACTAGAGCGAGCATTTATGCATGTATAGGAGGGGCGTTGGGTGCCCTTTCCGGAGAGCTTCATGGAGGTGCGAATATACAAGTTATGAAAATGTTATTAGAAATAGATAACATCAATAACGTAGATGAGTGGATCAAAAAAAGAATTTCTGATGGAGGAAGAGTTATGGGCATGGGACATGCAGTTTATCGAACAACTGATCCAAGATCAGAAGTACTTGGAGAACTTTCAAAGGCAATATCAAAAGAAAAAAATACAAAATGGTATGAAATTACTGAGAGGGTTGAAAAAGTAACTAAGAAAATTATGTTTGAAAGTAGAAAGATTATGATATATCCTAATGTGGATCTATATAGTGCATCGCTCTACTATAGTTTAGGACTACCATTAGATTTAAATACTCCAATATTTGCCATATCAAGAATAGCAGGTTGGAATGCCCATATAATCGAAGAGAAATTTGCGGAGGCTGCACCTAAACCTGCATTGTACAGACCCAAAGCAGTATATGTCGGAAGATATTGCGGTCCAATGGGATGCGAATATACAAGATTGGTAAACCGAACATCCAAAACATGATCCTCTTTAAAAATCGAATTAAAAGTGATAATATAAACAGGAATTAAAAAATTTATAAATTCTGCATTTAAATCATCAATATTGCCACCGGAACAAAAATCTACTCAATATAAAGATGTAGGTATAGATATTAAACAGATCAAAAAAATTCAAAATCAAATAGGTAAGAACATAGAAAAGACTCATTCCTATATTAATATCGGAAAGGTACTTTCTGGATTTGGCCATTATGCAGGATTAATTGATATTGGAAATGAAGTCATCGCGCTCCATACAGATGGAGTGGGTACAAAATTATTAGTTGCTCAAATAATGGAAAAATACGATACGATTGGCATTGATTGTGTTGCTATGAATGTAAATGATATTATTTGTGTAGGTGCAAATCCGTTAGGCTATTTATCTTATATTGGATTACAAAAAACAAATGAATTGCTTCTTAGAGATATAACAAAAGGTCTTGTTAAAGGAGCAAAAATGGCAAATATTGCTATTGTAGGTGGAGAAACAGCAATAATGCCGGAAATAATTTCAGGAAAAACAAAAGATTTCAATTTTGATCTAGCGGGTATGATTTTTGGTATTATACACGATAAAAAAAAAATAATTTTGGGAGATAAAATCGAATCGAATGATGTAATTCTTGGTATCAATAGCTCTGGTCTTCATTCTAATGGGTACACTCTTGCAAGGAAAATATTATTAGAAAAATATTGGATTACAGATAAACCAGAATTTCTTGACACCTCAATAGGTAGAGAATTATTGAAACCTACTATGATATATTCAAAACCAATAATTGAACTTATTGACGTGTTAGAGACTAATTCTATACACGGATTAGCCCACATCACCGGTGGAGGTTTTACAAAGTTACCTCGATTAAATCCAAATGTAGATTATATTTTAGATAATATGCCGAAAGTTGATGGGATTTTTAAACAAATAATGGTGGATGGAAAAATCGATTTGTCAGAGATGTATAGGACATTTAATATGGGAGTTGGATTTTGTATAATTGCACAGAAGGATAAGGTAAACAACATTATGAATATATTAAATAAAGACAAATTTAAATGTCAAATAGTTGGTAAAATAAAAGGGAACGGAAATGGAAATGTTTTTGTTAAAACTGAGGATAATTTATTAAGGATTTGATCGAGAATAATTAATTAAATCGTTGCTATTAATAAGTTAAGTTTAGATTATTAGATAACAAATCTGTCATATTATACCGCAGTTAAACATTTATATAAGTGATATTCATCAAAGGATTTCCTTTACCTATTAAAATTTTATAGTTCTATTACAAGTAAAATTTTCAGTTAATTTATAAACAGACCAAAAAACTGCCAGTTACAATTGGTTTAGGATTATGCTAATTGTTTTTATTATTCAAAAAAATGAGATAATTATTGAAAACCTTGTTAAATTAAATATTGCATTACATTTGACAATCATCTTAAATTAGATCTGAATATAAAACTACAAAAATTATTGATTTTATCTCATTTATAATCTGATTATTATTTAGTAACGCCTTCACAGGCACTAAATATAATCCATCATTTCTTTCTGAAAATCAATAAATAGATTTCCATTGTATAATATTTCAAATTATATTTTTTCTTTTTGCATTTTAAATAATCAAAGCCCTCAATCCTATCTTTACATATTACATCGTTCTTTCCACCCGGTTTTTCTCGTAAGAAGAATAAGTAATAGTGTCACCATAGGCAGTTTAAACTTGGTAATTATCATATTTTTTTAAAATAAGATAGAAATCATCCTACTACAAACATATTTCGCTCTATAGATAAGGTTATGAAAAGAATTTCTTTAATCTTTGATTTTTATAACAACCCATCAAATCCATATTATTTCAGAACCTACCTACATTCAATTGAGATTCATCTATTATATATTCTGCAACATTTGCTTTCCTGCATACTCATCTTTTATCAGATTTATATTTTTGAATTTAATTTCTTATTGCAGCAGAATGCCTTTCGTAAACTTACCTTTGTAGTGCTTTTGCAGTATTCCTTAAAGAAAAACCATTAAATATTAATATAATATACTATTATATTATTTCGTTTTGTCCTATTTCTTATTACGCATCATAAATTTGAGAAAAGAAAGAAATCCATAGATATTTGATTAACTTTATAGCCCTACCAATACAATATTTTTTTTACATTTAATAAAATAAATTATGCATAAATTTTGATAGAAATAAAATGCTTAACAAAGAGATCTTGCAACAAAAATAAAAATAAGTGTACATAATTGATTAGCATCCATAAATTCAGGTTCCAAATTATTACAACTTTGCTTAGAATCGGAAATTCAACATAAATAAATTCTTTGCCCCCATAAATCAAATGAACGAAATACATCTTTACTAAATAATGGTTACTATAATAGAAAGTAAACGAATATAACTATATTTTGATCCCTCGTTAGAAGGTGTTAATTAATATCCTGAGACAGAAAATTCTAGACACTATTTCCACCAAATGTATTCTACTTTTAGATAACGTAGCATTGAAAGAACAATGAAACATAGTAAAGATAGAATTTAAAAACTGTAATGAGATTTTACATATATGAAAAGAAATGTAAACTAATTCGTATTAATTACAGTCTAATAAATCCACGGATGATAATGAAGAAATAATACAAAAGTTACAGCACCATTTAAAACGGTTCAAATAATGTTAGAACATGAATTAGCAATTAATATTTGCCACAGTTTTAAATTAAATATCACCATTTCAATAGAGAGAAAAAATTTTACATTCAAGTTCCAATATTTTTATACCTTTGTTTATACTATAATCCATGTCTAATCGTGCTTGCCAACCTAGGAAATGAAGAATGGCTAATAGTTTGTAACGATATTGATGAGAAAAATAATGCATTGTTAAAAGCATTTTCCAATATTCAAACAAGATGGGATGTATTCACTTCAGCAGACATTCCATCTAAAGTACTTAAAGAAGAGAATATAAAAAGTTCATATAATGAATTAAAAAAAAGGGGAATAAAGATCAGATGGATAACAGAGGTCACAAAGACGAACATATCCTCTTGCAAAGAACTATTAAAAATTGCAGAATTATTACATTTAGAAGGAATCAACAATAGTTTTGCCATAAGTGAAAGTGAATATATTTCTACCACAATTGTACCAGATTTACATGATAATCAGCAACTATTTTATAGTAATTCAAAAGGAATTGTAGAACATCATCATGATTTATTTGGAACTCTTTTAAATAAAGCAATTCCCGCAACCAAGAAAATTAAAGAATTAGAAGAGGGAATTCGCCCTGATATAATTGAAATAATAGCAAACCCAGTACAGATTTTAAAAAAATATCAAAATCTTTTAAGATCTGCTATAAAAAGCTTGGTAATAATAATTCCATCCATAAATACACTATTTAGATTAAAAAAGGTTGGAATTATTTCGATAATATTAGATATTTCACAATCGACAAATATAAAAGTCAGAATGATTTTACCATTTGAATCATCCGAAATAAGAAAAGAGATAAAAAACCTAATTGTTGAAAACCAAAACCTCTATATTCGATATGCTGAAGTGGGTATTCCCCATACTAATTTTACAATTTTAGTAGTAGACGAAGAACAATCACTAGTTATAGAATTGAAGGATGATTCAAAAAAAGATTTTTTTAATGCTATCGGATTTGCTACTTTTTCGAATACCAAGCCAACTGTTAAATCATACTCTTCAATATTTGAAAATTTATGGATACTTACAGATCTTTATAATCACATCAAAGATTCTAACAAAGAGCTTGAAAAAGCGAATGAAGAAATAAAGATAAAAGAAGATCTTATATCACAAGTAAGTCATGAATTAAGAACACCATTAGTTCCAATTAAAGGATATATAGAAATGCTTTTGATGCCTCAATTCACTGGGATACCCCTTACCGAAAAACAAAAAAAAGCTGTTTTATCAATACAGAGAAATGTTGATAGAGAAATATCATTAGTTGAAGATATTTTAGACGTATATACCGTAGATATGGGAAAACTTAACTTAAATAAACAATATGTTAACATATTTAATTTAATAGACCAAGTAATAAAGGATCTGAATCCTTTATTAATGGAAAAACAAATAGAGATCGAATTATTATGTGAACTATTTTTACATGAAAAATCAAAAAAAACTTTCGGCGTTTTCGTATATTGCGATATTAATAAAATAGAGCAAGTGTTGTCAAATTTGATTAAAAATTCCATAGATTTTGTACCAGATAAAATAGGTAAAATTATGATAAAAATAGAGAAAAATGACGAGTCAAATGAAATATTTGTCATGGTGGAGGATAATGGTATAGGTATTCCGGAAGAGAAGATAGAATTCATATTTAAAAAATTTTATCAAATACATACCGAAGTAAAAAGAAGACATGGTGGAACTGGTTTAGGTCTGGCAATATGTCAAGGCATTATAAAAGAACACGGAGGAAGAATATGGGCAGAAAAGGATTATAAGAATGGTTGTAAAATTATATTTACATTGTCTCTTCCCAAAGACAAAATAATATACTAGTAAATTTAAGATGAATTAATATTTGTAAGTGATATTTTTAAATTAAAAATTATTAACTTGTATTTTGTCCAAATGCAAATTTTGATTTATAAACAGATTGTTTAATTAAATTATCACAATACATTTTAACTTTTACGTAAAATGGAAAATGGGTATATTCCGATACACAAGATTATATTTAAATAAACCTATAGTCATTTCTAAGAGGGGAATAAAAATTTCCAATATAGATTTAGAAAGTATCAAGGCCGCTCAAAAAGTATTAATACAAGCAGGAATTAGAAAAAGTGAATTAATAAAATCAAACACATTTTCTAATTTATGTGGTAATAATATATATTTAAAATTAGAATGTCTTCAAAAAACCGGATCTTTTAAAGTAAGAGGAGCAATGGTAAAAATAAATAATTTATCACATGATTTAAAAAAAAATGGAGTAATAGCAGCTTCTGCAGGTAATCATGCGCAAGGAGTAGCTTATGCTGCATTAAAAAGTAATTTACCATGTACAATAGTAATGCCAAAGAATGCATCACCTGCAAAAATATCCGCAACTAAATCATATGGTGCAAAAGTAATACTTTATGGAAATGATTATGATGAATCGTCTAACCATATAAAAGAAATTTCAGAAAAGGAAAATAAAACTATAATACCGGCATTTGAAGATCCTTTTGTTATTTCAGGACAAGGTACTATTGGTTTAGAATTAATTGAGGATTTGAAAAATATAGATGAAATTTATATTCCAGTAGGTGGAGGAGGTTTGATCGCAGGGATCTCCCTAGTCTTAAAGTCATTAAGACCTCACATTAAAATAATTGGAGTGCAATCAGCTGCAGTTCCAGTTATGAAAAAAGCAATACAAGAGAATAAAATAACTAAAATCCGAACAGGGTATACAATAGCAGACGGAATTTCAGTTAAAACCCCGGGAGAATTAACATTTAAAACAGCAAAAAAATATGTAGACGAAATTGTTTTAATTGATGATTTATCAATTGTAAAGACTATGTTTTTATTGATGGAGAGATCAAAAATAGTTGCAGAACCAGCTGGTGCTGCAGCTCTAGCATACATCCTAAAAGATGAATCCAGATTCTCCAGAGGGAAAAATATTATTTCCATCATATCAGGAGGCAATGTAGATATGTATTTGTTAGGACAGGTAGTTGCAAAAGGATTAATGCAATCTGGAAGACTATTAAAAGTATTTGTAGAGCTTCCGGATAAGTCTGGAGCATTAAAAAATATTGTAGACGAAATTGCAAAGGCTCACATAAACATCGTAGAAGTTATTCACGATAGACTTAGTTCGAACATTCCACCAGGAACAGCAGGTGTGTATCTAAGTTTAGAGTTTGAAAACCAGGATCAATCGAATTTATTAATAGAGTTGTTCAAAGATAAAAAAATTAATTTTAAGATCATAGAATAACAAAAATGTTAAATTTATGGATATAAGTTTTTAAGATTACTGGCGGATTTATCCTGCAAAGCAGTATTCCCTGAAACCAGCTCTGTCAGCAGTTAAACCACCTACACTTACAAGAATGAATTCGTTTTCGCCGTTCAAAAAAGATTCATTAAATTTTTTAGTATTATTATGTAATTTCTCGTAATCATTTATAGAAATCTTTGTTCTTGGCCCTATTTCAGTATCTAAATTCATTTTAGATGAGACCTCTTTATAATTTTCTTGAAATACGCCTGAAAATACCATAGCACTACATCCACTACCATATGAACCAAACCCCACCCTTTTTCCGAAAATATCCAATCCTTTTTTAGTTTCAAATTCAACCAAACTTCTTAATCCCATATACATCGAAGCCGTGTAAAGATTGCCAATAAGCGCAGAGGCTTCTAGTGAAGATGACATTTTTTTATCAAAAATTTCTTTATATTGAGTAGTTTTCATAAATGCTCGCCTAAATTGTTCATCAGATTTCATAAACTCCGTATCTGCAATTAGTGATTCAATAGTACCTCTTGGATCTTTTGGAACAGGCTCACTCAAATGAATTTGAGAAATTATATCATCCCATCGCGACAAGTGCCTCCATTCATGTCTAAGTAAATATGCCAAAGCTTTTTCACCCATTCTTCGATAAGGTAAATGTACATTCACATAATCAATATGATCAGTAATAGATTCATCATCCTTTAATGTTATAAAACCAGATTTTAATGCTTTTTCTTTGTATGCCTCTAATGCTTTTCTCACTTGAATTAAATACAATAAATTAGAATATATTCCATTTACTAGTGGAGTAGCTTTCCCGAATGGCCTATAAAAATCATATTCATTTTTTATTATAGTTGATGTAACTTTTTCATCGAAAGATAATAATCGAGGCTGTTCTTTAATGAGTAAAGCAACAGCACCAGCACCTTGTGTATACTCTCCAGCTGAACCAATATCATATTTGGCGATATCACTCACTATAACTATTGCAGATTTTTCATTATTTTCACCTGCCCTTATCCAATTAGTATTATCATATAGAGCGTAAGAGCCACTCACACATGCAAATTTACATTCTATTCCACCTGCATGTTCTAGTGAATCCTCACCATAAACTTGTTCCAGCATTCCAATGACGAAAGAATTCATCGCTTTCGATTCATCTAGAGATGATTCTGTCGCCACATAAATTCTACCGATGTCTTGCGGATTTAAATCATTTTTTTTCATTAATCGTAGACATGCATTTGCAGCCATACACGCCGGATCTTGATTAGCATCAGCCAAAGCCATCTTTTTGATTCCAATACCATACTCTAGTTTTTGTGGATCTATACCTCTTGCCTCTGCAAAATCCTTATAATCGATATAAAGTTTTGGAACATATACAGCTAGGTCATCTATACCTACTGGCACAGTTTACAATTCATGCCAAATAGAGTTATAAATCTATTTATATCTAAAATTTTTTTATATAAACACATATTTTTGTAGAATTTAAAATTATGCATAAATCATATACATATATAATACAATAGATTTATCATGGTTTTAGATGACAGTAATACAAAAGACCATTAGGAAAAAATTGTACAAACAATTATGAAACTATATAATAAATACAAAACGTCATCGAATTTAGCTAGTTGTAGATATATAAACATTTGATTTTAGATAATATTATGAATTGAATTTTATAACAAAGATTAATAAAATCAAGATTATCAATATCTGTATACCAAGTAGAACGAAAACATTATCCACATTCTTTTTGTATAAATCTCTATCGTTTTTGCAAGGTTTTTTAATATAATTATCAATATTTTTTTATTATTTCATAATTATTGTTTCTTTCTGCAGGAATTAGATTCATTGCCTTGATAGAATTGATAATATTTGAAGACAATAGCTCAGTTGACCGTGCACCAGTCGCACTTACCACCTCTTCGCCTATCAATGTCCCACCAAAATCATCTGAACCATGAAAAATTGCAAGCTGTGCCATTCCGATACCATTTGTTAGCCAAGACGACTGAAGATGATTAATTAAACCATTAAAAATTATTCTTGACACAGAAATCATTTTTAATAATTCAAACCCTCCGAGAGGATAATTAATTAAACCAGTGTTTTGTATTTCAGTTTTATTTGGTTCAAAACTCCAAGGTATAAATGCCATAAAACCTCGAGTTTTTTTTTGCAAATCATATATTTTTAAAAGATGACGGGCCCTTTGTTCTGTAGTTTCAACTGTACCATACATCATTGTGGCAGACGATTTAATCCCTAGTTTGTGAGATTCCTCCATTATTTTGAGCCAAGTATCACTAGATATTTTCAAAGGACTGATGACCTTTTTAACATCATCATCTAAAATTTCCGCACCTGCACCAGGAAGCGAATCTAATCCAGATTCTTTTAACCGTTGTAATACTTCCAAAGTACTTGACCGATTAACTTGAGATATCATATGAATTTCAGAGGCAGATAAACCGTGAATAGCTACACCAGGGCATTTCGCTTTGATAGATCTAAAAACATCCTCATAATATTCGATATTTAATTTAGGATTATGACCCCCTTGAAATAAAACTTGCTTTATATTGTAATTAGATTTTGCAAAGGTAACTCTATTTAAGATTTCATCCTTTGAAACGGTATATGATTCCTCGTGATTGATGGGTCGATAAAATGCACAAAATTTACAATTAGTGATACAAACATTTGTATAATTCAGAATTAAATTATTTATAAAAGTAATCGTTTTTCCATATAATTGTTCTCTAATACTATTACTTATTAAACCAAGGGTTTGAATATCCTTTGTTTCCAAAAGATTAATTATATCTCCTAGATTTACATCATTATTATTATTATCAACTATATTATGAACTATATCATATATATCAGAATTCCTCAAATGACTATCATATAATCGGATATTTTGCAAGAATAGATTATTTTATCACTAGTCCAATTTAATCTTTGATTTGACAATATACTATATTTCATATAACATATCATTATATAGAATTGATAAAATGTACTAAATTTAAAAGAATTTTTTAGTATTTTATGTTTGATTAAATTAAGGTGACATACAAATAATTAATTATGAAATAAATTTTATTTCTATAGTTTAAAAGCACTTATATTTTTATTTATAACAATATTCATTTGTTGTCTGAAGCTGTTCTTAAACCAACCCCATCGCTTGAAAAAATCCTTTCTGGTGAAGAATTAAATTTTAAAGAAGGAGTTGAATTAATGAAAGAAGAAAACTTATTCCTTTTAGGTGCTGCAGCTGACAAATTACGAAAAAACAAAGTTGGAAATAACGTTAGTTTCGTTTCATCTTATTATTTAAACTATACTAATATCTGTGTCGCTAGTTGTCAGTTATGTGCATTTTATAGAAAAGAAAAGGATGATGAGGCATATACTTTAACCCCAGATCAAATTGTCAAAAGGGCAGAAATCGCAGTGAACAATCTTGGAGCTACTGAACTTCATATTGTTGGAGGGTTTAATGCACGACTCGGATTAGAATATTATGAAAACATGTTTAAACTTATAAAATCAAAATTTCCTAAAGTAATGATTAAGGCATTAACCCCTGCAGAAATATTTTTCATTTCTAAGTTGACTAAAAACTCGATTAAAGAAATACTGCAACGATTCAAAGGAGCAGGGCTTGATGCCCTTCCTGGAGGAGGTGCAGAGATATTCAACAAACAGACCAGGGACAAAATTGTAATAGGAAAATGTTCTGGAGATGAATGGCTTGATACTGTATACCAGGCTCACAAAATAGGATTAAAGGGTAATTGTACAATGCTTTTCGGTCATATAGAAAAACCAGAAGATGTAATAGATCACATACTAAAATTAAGAGAATTAAATAAAAAAACTAATGGATTCACAACATTTATACCATTAAAGTTTAGTTTGGAAAATACTGAGCTGGAAAAACAACATACATTAATCTCAGAAAGTCCATCCACTTACGATTTGAGAATTATAGCAATTTCAAGATTGTTGTTAAATAATAATTTAGATAATATATCAGTATATTGGATAGCACTAGGCAAAAAATTAGCACAAATTGCGCTCTGTTATGGAGGTAATGATTTAGTTGGAACAGCTTTTTCTGAAGAAATTTTTAAAGCGGCAGGAAAATCCAATCATACATCAATGGAAGAATTAAAATTCTTGATCAAAGAAATAGGACGGAATCCTGTTCAACGAGACACATTTTTCAACATTATTTAGGAAATAAATTTTATTTTCAAAATTTACATTCTATAAATTATACTTATACAAATAATAAAATAAAAAATGTTTGATAAATATTTATGCAAATCAATTGTTCTCAGTTTCTAATGGTAAATTACAGACTTTCATCTCAAACATAAATGTAAAATATAATATGAAAAAAGAACGACAATTGATCACATTTATTCAATTTCAAGTAGTTTTTGACCACCATAGCATTTTACTATTTAATATATTTTGACATATTAATTAGATAGAAAGATATGTTAAATTACCAGCAAGTCTTTTGAAGCTTTATTATCCAACAAAAGGCATATTTTTCAAATTAAAAACTCATATTTTCCCACTCATTAATAGATCCAATTGGAAAATAAAGCGACGTTGAATTTAAATTATAAGAGAGGCATTCTACTTTCAATATTTAGCATAGTATCATTAATAGCTATATTTTATTTATATTCCAGGAATACTTTACCAGGAAATGATATTTTTATCAATAATTCCCTTTATACATTTGCACAAACCGTTTTGATGATGTTTGGAATCTGCATTTTTTTTATTCTTATTGGAATAAAGAGAGCATTATTTACAAAAGAATATTTCAGCTATGATCCTTCAAAAATAATTTATTATATTCAATCAATATTTAAACCTCGAAAATATAAAACTCTTTTTATAATAATAACTACAGCATATTTTATTTTTTTTGGTTTTCTATCTAGCGTATTAATTTTTTTTAATAATGATGGGACTGTTTTTTCATTATTTCCAAATCACACTCATGACAACATGAATATGAAGAATATGAATATGAAGAATATGAATATGACTTCAAAAATTAATTATCCATCGTACAATCTGATCATTTGTTGTAACTCCATTGGTTATGTCCCTATGTTGATTTTATCGATCAATAGCAATTTTTCATTTCTTCTAATTCCCATTAATTTTCTCTTAGGATTGATCATTTCTATTTTAGTAGGATTAAATATTACTCTCAATGTGTACATATTAAAGCAAATAAGATCGATAAAATTATCAAAACGTAATTTAATAGGTTTTGTGGGTTTATCCTCCGGACTGTTTGTCGGGTGTCCAACATGTGCAGGTAGTTTTTTCTATTCTATTGCAGGGTTTAGCTCATTGATAACATTTTCTTTTCTGAGTGCATACCAGATTATTTTTATTATCATAACCATACCCCTGTTATTGATAAACCTGGTTATTATGGCCAAGGTGTTGCAGGGAAAATTTTCGGATTCATGCAAAATAAAATAAAATATAATAAAATAAAATAATTTCAAAGAAAAAATTATTCTTTGTCTATGAACTCATCTGCAGATGGGGGTTCCGGATTTAATCCTTTTCTCTTTCTTACATCGGTGACCAAAGTTTTAATCACAGAATTTGGAACAGGTTGCCAGGTTTTAAAATAAGTACTCCACATTGCTTTTCCAGCAGTACCTCCTCGCATCTGTTCAGACAAATCAAAGGTTTCTGAAGCAGGAACTTCACCCAGAATAATTGCAATAATTCCTTTTTGATCAACATTCAATAATTTGCCCCTTTTACTAGACAATATCCCCGCAACAGTTCCAATTTGTTCTTGTGGGCATTTTACTTCTATTCCCAATATGGGCTCCAAAAGTACCTGGATTAGCACTTAACATGGAACCGAGCATAGCTCTTCGCGTAGCAGGTAACAATTGTGCAAGTCCTCTGTGAGCAGGATCCTCATGAGGCACAAAATGATGTAACACAAATCTTAAACCCCTTACCGATTCTTGTGCAATCGGTCCAGAGTGGATTACATCATCAAAACCAGATTTGATTGAATCCATGGATTCCTGGATAAATTGAACTCCTTTAGTCTCATCAGACAGCATATTTCCACTGCGATCTACAGTTACTACACTTCTTGCTTCATCCGTCACTCCAACCCTTTTCTCTCAATAATCGAGCCATTTCCTTTTTATCCATATCGTCATGAATCTTCCCTGTTTTAATCATCTCTATAATTTCTTCGCTCAATGGCTCTGCCCTCATGAAAATTTTGTTATGTTTGTTAGGAGATTTACTCATTATAATGCCAGTTTTGTTTTTTACTGTTTCTCTATAATTGATTAATGGCTGAGTAGTCTTTATATCAAGATTAGCTTCTTGGAGCAATGAAGTTGCAATTTCAAGATGCAGTACACCCATTCCAGCCATTAATGTTTCTCCAGATTCCTCATTTATCTTCACTATAAGATTAGGATCTTCTACAGTAATTCTTCTAAGGGCCTCTACAAGTTTTGGCAGGTCTTTTGGATGTTTTGGTTCAACTGCAATTGTAACAACAGGCTCAGATACGTATTTGATAGACTCAAAAGCATTAATATTTTTAATAGTGGATATTGTTTCTCCTGCTACTGCATAATCTAAACCCAATAGTGCAGGAATGTTTCCACATGGAATCACATTAACAACTTCCCTTGTATTACCCATGTAAATATTAACGGATTGAACTTTTCCTGTTCGTTTTGAATCAATTAAGAATACTTCATCCCCATCTTTGATAGTACCCTGAAAATAACCTACCGGTTGCAACTCTACCTGCCTGAGGGTCCACATTTATTGTGGTTACCATCATAAGCGCGGGCCCTTTCTCATCACAGTTTAATAGAGCCCTTCCAATCTCAGAATCGAGATCTCCAGGCCAAATTTTTGGTATTCTATATTTTTGAGCAACATGTGGTGGTGGATGATGTTGGACAACCATCCCTAAAACAGCATCGTGAAGTGGAGCTCTTTCAGAGAGCTTTTTCACCGCTCCGGGATCAGAAGAAGTATAAGCATCATAAACATCTTTAAAACTAATTCCTTTTTTTTGTGCAACGGTAAAATTAAACCCCCAACGATCTTTTGCAGATCCAAATGCCACAGTATTACCCTGTATACTTACTTTCCATTTTTCTTTTAATTCTGGTTCGGCATATAGATCTACTAGTCTATTAAATTCTGCAATTATATTCAGCTAACCATTTTTGCATTGCAGTAGGATCTAATCGTAATTCTTTTACCAGTCTGTCTATCTTATTAATATATAAAACCGGTCGAACTCGCTCTTCTAATGCTTGACGGGTAACAGTTTCTGTTTGTGTCATAATACCCTCAACTGAATCAGAAACGACCACTACTCCGTCAATTGCCCTTAAAGCTCTAGTTACTCGTCCAGTAAAATCAATGTGACCTGGAGTATCAATCATATTTATAACATATTCTTTCCCATCATTTTCATAAAATAATGTCACGTTTGCCCCTCTAATTGTCATTTGTCTATTTTGTTCAAGCTTCATAGAATCAAGAGCCAAAGCTTGGCCGGCAACAGTCGGAGAAATAATTCCAGATGCTGCTAAAAGACTATCACTCATAGTAGTTTTTCCATGGTCTACATGAGCAATCACACCAAAATTTCTGATCTGGTCTTTATTCCCAATGATTCTAATAATATCTTGAGTTGATTTGAATTTCGGCATGGTATAAATCAGAAAAGTTTTTTTAGGGTTATTAAACGTTCCTTGAAAAATTAATTAACTATTGTTATAATATTCTAACCTCGACATAAATACAATTTATAAAATAAAATTTACTGTTTAACTTTTATAATCTAATGAATGCATTATAAAATTGCTAATATGTTAAAGTTAAAGGTGGGTCATACACCTGACGCCGATGATGCATTCATGTTTTATGCCATAGAATTAGGATTGATTTCTACTGAGGAATTTGAAATCGAACACATAATAGAAGATATCGAAAAATTAAACAAAATGGCTTTGAACCATGAATTAGAAATCACTGCTATTTCTGCTCATGCATATGCATATCTTGATAATTATGTGATTTTAAATAGTGGTGGTAGCTTTGGTATAAATTATGGACCGACAATAATTTCCAAGAAAAAAAAAATATTGATCAAATTCAGGAAGGGTTGATAGGGATTCCTGGAACAATGACCTCAGCATTTCTATTATTGTCTATTGCATTAGGCAAATTAAAATATAAAGAAATGCTATTTAGCGAAATCCCAAATTCCGTATTAAAAGAAGAAATTGATTTTGGTCTTGTAATTCATGAAACTCAAATCACATATCCTGATTTAAATTTAATAAAAATTTTTGATCTTGGAAAATGGTGGAATGAAAAAACTGGAGGATTACCAGTACCTTTAGGAATCAACGTAGCAAGTTCGAAGTATCTTACCATGGAACAAATAATTAAATTTGATAACATTCTCAAGAGATCCATAGAATATAGCTTTGAACATATAGAAGATGCAGTAAATTTTTCAATGAAATATGGAAGAAATACTTCAAAGAATACTTTAACAAAATTTATTCAAATGTATGTAAACGACTTTACAATAGAAATGAAATCTGAGGGGAAAAAAGCAATTAGTCAGTTATTTGAGTTAGCAAAAAATAACAATATTTTGGATAAGAATATACAAATGAGATATAGTTATTAAAAAGATTGGCTCAGAACCAATAACTATAATTTATACACCATATCAATAAAATATCTCATTTAATATTATTAGTAAAGTTAACACAATACAATTCAATGCCCATCATGAAATACGACTTTTTTATAAATGGATCAAATTTAAAAATTATTATACCGAAACAATATATTTATTATTTAAAATAGCATCCAATAATAAATCCTTTTTCATTAACAAAAACATCGCATCACGTATAATGAATAAATTAAATAAAACTAATAATTAATTGTTTTAAGGTAATGCTTTCTAATTCGCCAGATAATCATAATAAAATCATCAATAATGAAGTAAATATTGAAATAAATTGGAATTTAATAGAGAAAAAATGGCTAGATTATTGGCGTATAAATAAAATAAATGAATCAGATATAGACGATACCAAAAAAAAATTTTTTATAACTGTCGCTTATCCATACCCCAATTCCCCTCAACATATTGGACATGGAAGAACATATACTTTAGCTGATGTACATGCGCGTTTTTATAAATTAAAAGGATATAACGTACTTTTTCCTATGGGATTTCATTACACCGGCACCCCAATCTTAGGCATGTCTAAAAGGGTTCAAAATAAAGATAAAGAGTTAATTAATAATTTTAAGAATATCTTTGCAATTAATGAAAATATCATTAATTCTTTCATAGATCCAATTAACATTGCAAAATACTTTCATAACGAAATTAAATATGGAATGATTGAAATGGGATTTGCGATAGATTGGAGAAGAGAATTCACTACAATTGATCCAATTTACAAAAAATTCATTTCATGGCAATTTAAAACCTTACATGGACTTGGAGTAATAGAGCAGGGATCTCATCCCGTAGGGTGGTGTCCAAATGATGGCAATCCTGTAAGCCAACACGATACACAAGGGGACGTCGAGCCATCATTTACAGAATATACAATGATCAAATTCAAACTAAAAGATGAATACGTTTTTTTGCCAGTAGCAACTTTACGCCCAGAAACTATTTATGGTGTTACCAACCTATGGATAAACAATAAAGAAAAATATTCAAAGGTTAAAGTAAATAATAATGAAACATGGATAATCAGCGATTTAGCAGCAAGAAAATTAAAATTCCAAAATTTTAAAATTGAAACAATTTCAGAAGTTAATAGCATAGATCTTGTAGAACAATTAGTAGAGAATCCATTTAATGATTCAATAATACCTATACTGCCAGCATCTTTTGTAACAATGGATGACGGAAGTGGAATAGTAATGTCAGTTCCTGCTCATGCACCATTTGATATGCAAGCATTAATAGATATAAAAAAATCAAATGACTTCCTTAAAATAGATATCAAGAATGTTATCCCCATTGTCATAATTGATACAGATGTTGACACTATAAAATTAATTAATAAAGTAAACCAATTAGAAGAGGATAACAATATATCAATACCCTCACTAATTTTTCTCAAAAAATACAAAATTCAAGATCAGAATGATATTAATTTAGAAAAAGCCACATCAGACCTTTATAATTTTGAATTTTATCATGGACAATTAAATCACAATACGCCATATGAAAATATGCCAATTTTAGAGATAAAAGAAAAAGTTAGAGATAATCTTTTAAAATCAAATGATGCCATAATATACTACGAACTTACAAATAAACCAGTATATTGTAGATGTGGCACACTTTGCGTAGTAAAAATTCTTGATAATCAATGGTTTTTAAACTATGGAAACAAAAAATGGAAAGAGATAGCATTCAAGTGTCTGCATCAAATGGACATTATTCCACATGAAATAATAGGAGAGTTTGAAAATGTTTTTGATTGGCTAAAGGAAAGAGCGTGTGCAAGAAAATCAGGTCTTGGTACTTTACTACCATGGGATAAATCCTGGATAATAGAAAGTCTTTCTGATTCAGTAATATATATGATTTATTATATTATTGCAAAATATGTAAACATACATAATTTAGAAGATTATAATGATTTTATAGATGATTCTTTTTTTGATTTTATAATATACAATAAAAAAACCAATAATTTTAAAAAATTGGAAGATGCCGAATCTCATATATCAATTAATGATGAAAAGAATAAAGATCAAAAAGGAAAAAATAGTCTACCACATTTAACTGATTCAGATCAATTAAAAAATTTTTTAAGATTATCAGGACAGATTAAACAAGAATTTGAATATTTTTATCCACTTGATTCTAGGCACTCTGGAAGAGATCTTATTCCAAACCATCTTTCATTTTTTATTTTTAATCATTCCATATTATTTCCTGAAACCCAATGGCCCAAACAAATTGTGGTTAATGGTTCTGTATTAATGGATGGTAAAAAGATGTCAAAATCAATTGGTAATATAATTCCGTTAAGAACTGCTATAAAACAGTACAGTGCCGACTCCATAAGAGTAGCAATGCTCGTATTAGGAGAATTACTACAAGATGTAGACTTTTCATTCGCTACACTAAAAGGAATATATTCCAAGTTGAACGAAATGTACAATTTTTACAGGTCTTTTTATAATACAAATAAATCGGTTCTAGATACTCTAATTGATTCTACAGAAAAAGAAATTGTTGAAACAATTATCAAAAAAGAAATTCTAAATATGGAAGATAAATGGATATTGACAAGAATAAATTACAATATATATACAATTACTAATGCATTTGAAAAACTAAAGATAAGAGAATCTCTAAATACGGCTTTATACTTGATGGATAGAGATTTCGAATGGTATAAGAAAAGAAAATTCGCAAAATATGATCAATTATATAAAAATAAAATTGACATTGTTATAATATACATATATTTGATAAATAAGATGAAAATTTTAGCTCCATTTTGTCCATTTATATGTGAAGAATTATGGCATTTATTTGGTAATGATTATTCCATATTCACAACATCATTACCTCGATCAGAAATGAGCAAAATTGAAGATGATCTAAATGAAGAGAACGAACAATTTATAACAACGATTTTAAACGACATAAATAAAATAAAAAAAATAACTAAAAATACAAACATAGATAAAATATTCATATATTTAGCATCAGAAAATAAGATTTATTTATATTCTGAAATTTTAAAGATATTCATAAATAATCCCGATAAATCTAAAAATTTTGGCGAGATTATGAAAACATTATTGGCTCAAACAAGCGACCGATCAAATCTGCAATATTTTATAAAAAATAATATAGATTTTATTAAAAAAATAGTTGATGACATATTATCTTTATCACCACATGAAAGAGAAAGAAGAAATAATATTGGCAGGTTTGAGGAAGATGAACCCATATCTGATTCGATATCCCTCTTATCTCATGAATTTGACATTCCACAAGATAACATTATTATTTTCAAAGAAGACCATTCGGATATAATAGATCCTGGCAAAAAAGCAAAATTTTCAAGACCATTTAAACCTGCAATATTTTTGCAATAATTATTTTATTTTACCCTTATTCTTTTCTTGTTTTTTAAAATATATAGACGAGGTGAAATATAAAATAAATCCGAGAACTACAACTACAAATCCATAAAAAGTTAAAGAGTCTTTATTTGAAATTGTTCCAGCTCCACCCAATATTGCTCCAACTATAAGCAAAGCAATACCTGCGCGAACCGGACCTGGCACTTTAGTTTTTGTATTTACCATTATAATAACAATGTACAAAGGAATTCCCAAATTATAAATGAAATCATTTTATGTATCATGGTGTTTATTACAGTTATGAAAGTCGCCGTAATTGGAATAGGTGTAGCTGGAGCATATCTTATGAATCAATTAAATGATTTTCATGATGTACAGGTTATAGGTTTTGAACGAATGGAGGAAAAAAACCATGATGCAGTTTGTGCATGGGCAACATGCGAAAATGTTATGAAAGATTATACCAAAAAATGCGGATTAGATTTTGATAATTACATATTACATGATGGGAAAAAAATGACGGTAGATATTGGAAAAGGCATTGATAGTGGAAAAAGTATTGATATAAATCTGAAAGGAATGATAAGCTATGATAAATTAGGACTCATACAAGATATGATTAGAGGAACTAATATAACCTATAATAAAGTTCCAGACAAGAAATTATTAGAACAAGAATTTGATTTGATAATAGATTCAACTGGCTTTCACAGACATTATTTGCCAAAATTAAAAGATGAATTATGGATTCCATGTATACAATATAAAGTAAAATATGACAATCAAGTTCCATTTGACGACTTTTATCTTAAAGCTTTTCCCTCCTTATCAGGATATTTTTGGTATTTTCCATTAGGTAACGGATATGCACATATTGGATCAGGCGACTTTAGACGGAAGCATACGAATGAGTTTTTAGAACTGTTTTTGAGAAAATACAAATGCACAGTTATCAAAAAGGTAGGTCGACCTGTTCGTATTACCCCTCCTTCAAATTGTATCCCGTTTAGTGATGGTAAGAAAACAATTGGCGTTGGAGAATCTATCGGTACAGTTTACCCTCTATTAGGAGAAGGGATCATACCATCAACTATTTGTGCAGAAATTTTTATCAAAAACATGTATGATTTAACCAAATATTTTAGTGAAGTTTTAGACTATTTTCAAATATACAGATTAGTATATAACTTTATTAAAATGAAAATATCCAATAATTTTAGCATAATAAAAAATTCATTTGACCTATTAAAAATCTACAATCACATGAAAAATCAAGAGAACCGATATGGTATGGAAATTACAATTTCAAATATGTTTAAATTAACTCAAATTTGATTAGATTTTCATCTTTTCCTTTTTTATTTCATGATATACAGACAGCAAAGTAACAAAAGTAATTCCAAAAAGTGCTACCGCATTAGAAAGATGACTCGCAACTATAATTGGATTTAATTTGCTGTAAATAATTAGCCATCCTAGTATGATCTGAGCAGACAAAAGTATTGATGCAATAGATAATTTGATTCTAATTTTTTTGTTTTTTAGTTTTGCAAAAGCAAATCCAGTAAAAGAAAATAATGCGATAGATAAAACTAAAACCATAAGCCTATGAACATGTTCATAAAAATATTTAGGAGGCGGAAAGTCAAAACCATTTGGACATAATGGCCAAGTTAAACAAGATAACCCCTGATGACTAGAAGTAATGTAAACTCCAAGTAGCATTACGGAATAAATTAAACCAAGAATTATGAACACAATAGCAAAAATTGAACGACTTGAGAATTTCATATTTTTGTTTTTTATCAACTTAAATAAAGAAAATATTTCTTTTTGTTTTAAATGTTTATTTAGGGCTATTATAATGTCTCTCAATCATAAATTCGTTAAATATTTAATTTAATATAATTATAATGACAAATTAATTTTAATTTTCACGATTATTTTTAAATACGACACAAATTAAACATGAAACAAAAAAAAAATTAATGGTTTTGGTAATAGTTTGTACCCTCACTACTTGCAATTGTATTGTTAGGATTGCTTATACTTTTATCCTTTGTAAAGAATTGACTGTTGTTACCATTTTCTGCAGTAAATGATTTTATGGTTTCAGTATCATTTGGATTGAGTTTAGTTGAATTAAAAGGAGTATTAATGCCAGAATTAGAATGTGGTCCTGGTCCATAAGGAGTCAATGGTCCGGATGGATTTAATGCGCCTGAATGATTACCAGCAGAGGATGAGGGTGCAGCAAATATTTGATGATAACTAATGTTAGTCATGATAACTACAGCCGCAAGTATAAAAACTGAAATTACGATGGACTTACCAAATTGTGCTTTGTATTCCATTATATTGAACAATCATATGTAATATAAAAATATACTGAAAAATTTTCAAGTATATAAATTAATCAAAAATATTTGAAGATACATTAAAGAAATCACATTTATTTTAGAAATGAATTGTATTTTAATTCTTATTTGATACAACACAATATATAAGTCATCATTTAATATTATTATTCAATATTACAAATTTTAAAATTTTTTGACAATTTAAAATGGACAAGTTATTATTATCACAATCATCCAAATTTCAATTATATTTTACATTTATATATTTAATTGATTAAATTACCAAATTAAAAAGTTAATTATCCATCAAAATATGCATTACATACAAATTAAATATTGCTAGGATATTTTATTAGTATTTATTTTAGTTTTAATAATTAAATAAATTATTTAGATAGCGCTTGAGAACTCTTTTATAATTTCAATAAAACATTTGGTAGCTTTATTCAAAAGATCAATGTTTGTAAATTCATTTGGCGAATGCATTTTATTCGGCAATATAGTACTTCCAATACATATCGAATCAACATTCAAGAACTTTTTAAATGCATACATAGGACCAGTTCCGGGTGATGAAATATTCAATATAACATCATTAAAAATTTTCTTTGCAGCACGAATTGCAAGATTAACATACGGATTTTCAAGAGGAGTTCGGTAAGCTGGTTCTCCACTCAAAAAGGTGATTTGCAAGTCATCCTCAGAATAGCCTTTAGATCTAAGATAAGAAATTAATTTATTAAATTGTAATTTAGGATCCATAAATGGAACTAATCTAAAATCAATTTTTGCAGAAGCTGAAGATGGAATAATTGTTTTTACACCTTGATCTACATATCCTGAATATAATCCCGAAATATTACAT
The DNA here is from genome assembly GCA_963762475.1 of uncultured Nitrososphaeraceae archaeon. Taxonomy (GTDB): domain Archaea; phylum Thermoproteota; class Nitrososphaeria; order Nitrososphaerales; family Nitrososphaeraceae; genus Nitrosocosmicus. The sequence goes on along the minus strand of CAVXKW010000009.1, from coordinate 124,667 downwards.
GTTGGTTGAATTGCAAGATTCTTTTTTATTTCAGAACTTGAAACATTATTTACAAAATTTTTTATACCATATTCTTTTTTAAACGACTCAGCATCGAATAATTCTTTATCTATTTGTTGCAATTCCATTTTAGTTAACTTTTCATCTTCATCATGCCATCCATCAATGAGTATTTTACCATGTCCATCGTACAACGTTGATAAAATACTTACTAGTTTCCAAGCGGGATTTTCGATAGCAACAGCAAGACTAGAATGAACATCCCTATTAGGGCCTTGAATGCTTAATTCAACATTAAGAATGCCTTTTTGACCCAAAGATAGAATAGCCCTCCCCTTATCATCGATATACCCGCTTTCCCAAATAACAATATCGCATGAAAATTTTTCTATATATTTTAACAAATATTTATTTAAATTAGGACTACCTATTTCCTCCTCCCCTTCAATTACAAATTTTATGTTGCAAGGCACATCACCGGTTTGCCTCAAAAAATACTCTACTGCCTTTAATCTAGTAATTAATTCACCTTTATCATCGGATGACCCCCTACCAAAGATTACATTACCATCAACTTTACCGCTAAATGGATCTTCATCCCATTTTTCGATCGGATCTATGGGTTGAACATCATAATGATTATAAAACAAAATAGTTTTTGCTAATGGATTAGATTTAGATTTTACTTCTCCAAAAACAATTGGAGGAATAGTTAAATAATTTTCATTATTTTCATTATTTTCATCTTGACTTTTATGATGATCAGAATTACTTAAATATAATAATTCAGTGGTTATTCCGGACTTGTTCATCATTTTTGCCAAGAGTAAGGCACATTCTTCCAAACCTTGATTTGTTGCAGAAATGCTTGGTTGTCTAATTAATACTTGCAAGTCAGATATTAATTCATCCATTGTTTCATCAACAATGGTAGCAGATAATAACATTTTATCTATCATAATTTTTTCTCCATCATCATAATTTTTGACATTTGTAAGCATCCCCATTTATTATTATACTTGATTTACCTTACAATATTACTAAATAAGAGTTTTCTTAATAATTCAAGTAAGATACTTCTATATGAGTAATACTAAATTAAATGATATATTAATTTAACTTAATAATATATCATATTAAAGGCGAATTATTTTTTGTTTTTTCCCAAACATGACTAATTATTTCAGAGACAGTTTGACAAACATTTCCGTTATAAGTTGATTCCCATAGTCTTGCTATGTACAAACCTGGAGAAGTTTTATTATTTAATCGAGATTCAAGAATACCTATAAATTCGGAACCCAATCCTAAATCAGATAAACCTTTTTTTGCAAAATGTAGATGGGATTTCGCAGTTTCAACAATATCAAAATGAGTTTTCGCGTGGTAACCAGAGTGTATAACTGCGTTTCGTTCTTCTCGTATTGATGCAAGAGGTCTCAAAGGTTTAGCATCTATAATAGCCTTATATAAAAACCCTATAAAAAATTCAATCATTGCAACCATTTCTTTTGGTGTAGGCTGGACAGACATGATTCTTGTTTCTACCCGATAATACTCTGAATTTAATCTAATTCTAAGATCATCATGTCTATCTTTTTCCAATCCAAAATAATCATTTGAATTCGTATGACTTCTGGATGTAATATAATCAATATAATCTTCTAATTTATCCAAATATCTTGGGATGGCAGGGAATCCTGAATTTTGTTGTTCAGAATAGTCATATAAATATATTCGAGGAGAATATAAAGAAAATAACTTACCAGCAAACAGTCTGCTATTACAACCTAATAGAATTGCAGAAGGGATCAAATTCAAAATATAATTAAACATGTTCGCAGTATGTATTGGATTTGTTCCTTGTAAATGAAGATGGAATCCTTGTATGGCTGATGCTATGTTACGTGCTTTAAACTTTTGGCCCTCAAGTTCAATATCAGGTATTTTAGATTGTGAGTTATAGAGATTTAAGTACCGTTCCTTTCTTGTTATGAATTTTCTTCTAAATATATCAGGAGATGGGTTACCACCCATAAAAACAGGTATTACATTTCTATTTCTATAAATTTTTTTTATTGCCAAGGAAAGATAATCTAAAAACTCTTCAAAAAATAAATTAAGATTTGAGAGATTATGCATTGATATAGGATCAGTAATTACTTCAAATTGACATTTTCCATATTCTGTATCGACATGGTATTTAGAAGAAAGTTCTTTAATTAATGGATATGCATTTACGGGTAAAGCTTTGTCATCTAATAAACAACCTTCGATTTCTACTCCCACCCTATAAAATTCATCAATTCTCTGATCATCTTCTTGCACTCTTTTTTTGAGTCCAAGTGATTGATCTACTAATACATTATTCAAATTACGGATACTTTCCTCTATCTAAATATACTATGAATTTGTTTATAAAGATATACATATTTAATATAAGATTTTTCTATATACACATTTCACGGCATACGTATGTTATCTATATAGTTCGAAGAATGTACAGAAAAACAATATGAACAATAGAGTTAAAAGTTTTAAAAAAAAAACTATATAGTTTTAAGATACAATTAAATCTTTTGGCTTCGTATGATTCAGTGTTATTTCCTTATGACATTTGTAACATACAGTTCTTAAATTGTCTTTATTATGAAAAAATTCCAAGGTTGTTTTAATTTTATTTTCAAGAGTATCAAATCTATATCCAAAATCATAGTAATAGGATTTTGGAACAATATGATCACATTCAAGCCAATTTTTCTTTAGTTTATTATAACGTTTTTTTTTATGTAAAGTAATGTTACAAATTTGACATGTAAAGTCATCTCTTTTTAAAATTTTACTTCTTACTTTACTCCAATAAAAGTTAGCATTATACCATCTTGAAAATTCCTTGGAACATTTTTTTGAACAATATTTTCGATAAGGCTTACAAACTTTACTAATACAATTTAGATTACGGCATAATGGTTCGTTATTTTCATCATATTTATCAAATTCCTTGATATATACTATGAAACGCTGAGCCTTGGATTTGGATGTAGTGGCCATGATGAGAATATAGATTGGAAAAAGTTTTAGATAAATTGTTTGGTAGAATCAAATCAGACCATAATAACATAGTTGAAAAAGTAAAAGATAAAGGCCAGGGTATTTACTATAAATAATTTAAGGGAAAAAGGTGCTTTGTTGCATGATTATTTTTTTCGTTATTTACTAACGTTTTGTTGATAGAATAAAAACGAAAACAGTTAATTTTCATTGTGATTGTTACAGATAAATTATATTTTTAACTGATTTTCAAATCATGTAACAAAGCAGGAAAAAGGTACAAAGAACATATTAAATAATTTTAAACTTTATTTTCAAGATTTTGGATTTTTTACAACTTTTTGTAAATTAGAATAATTTAATAAGATAGGTAGTTAAAAATTTTCAACTATTTTATATGTTAATTTGTATTATTAAAAATGAAATAAACATTTTACTTGAGTATAATGCATTATACTATAAAACAGGGAAAAAAACAGTGGTTTATATCAACGCACATTATTTTTTATATAGAACGTTATAGGTAAATTGACAGTTAGTTTGTTTACTTGTGGAAGTATTTGTGTAGAAGTTTTTTGGGCAATTGATAAAGAGTTGCTAGAATATGCATAAGGCAACGGTGGGGATGGAGAAGGGGTATTTACATCTGCTTGTGGAATATCAATTTTTTTTACACCATCAATTACAAAACCACCCAAAGTGGACAATGTTTCAGCTCTTTGTTTTGCATTATTAAAAGCATTTTGTAATAACTCGTTAAAGTTTTCATTAATAACTTTTTTAGATGTTACAAATTCTATGCTTTCAACACGATTAACACCATTATTTATAGCCAAATCAATAAAAGATGAAATATTAACATATGAAGATGTAGTTATGGATATTCTATTAATAGCAGTATATGAAATAATTTTTTCATAATTATTATTTTGGGCATCATAATTTGGTCTAATTTCAAAATTAGAGGTGGACATATTTTTGTCAGTCAACCCCTTTGTATGCAATATGGAGATAATTTTGTTCATTTTTTCTGCATTATTTTTGCGAGCTATTCCAGAATCAGACGCAGTATTTTCTACGGCCAGAGAGATTTTAGATTGATCTACAGGAATTGATTTTTCAGCTTCTCCTACTACAGATATTGTAGGTTTATCATCAGATAATACTACATTCTGGGCACAAATAGACGGAATAGAAACATAAAAAAGAGCAAAAATAAATGAGATAAAACAAGAAATAAACATTTTTTCTAAAAGTTTCATAAAAAAAATTATTTAACGGCATATTTATATTTGGCGATCTAGTGCAAAAACTATCAAACAACAAAATAACTAGCAAGACAAATTATTAATTAAAAAATCAAAAATTTAGTTAAACGAAATAAAATTATATTTTGATTAGATAAACTGCAACCTAAATAAAGATTATTTTGATAAATTATATATAAATAAATATAATTCCAATGTTATCAAATCCATCACAAATTTGATAAAAAAAAATAAACCACATCAAATAATTCATTTAATTGCTAACAAAATGTCCTAAAAAATGGATTATAAAATAATCATAAAGAACATATCTATCAAACGAAATAAAATTTAAGATATTTTTAAAATGCATATATAACAAATTCACGTGGAATTTAAAAATAAATAGAAAAATATTAATTTGTTGATATCCAGATAATTTCAAATATAAACTTTAAAAAGATATATTTAAAACATATTTACTTACTTCGTGGAAGGAGTTAAAAAGAAAACCCCTACAGGTATTACAGGTATCGTAATCTTAACCATAATAAGTGGATTAATTTTATTAATTATGTCTTTTTTTATTTTTGCAGTAATACTTCCATCAGGTTCTTCAGGAATATTGGGAGCAATATTAGGAGGAGGATTTTTATTGGTATTAGGATCAGCCTCGATCCTAGTATCAATTGGGCTTTACAAAGGTAAAGGATGGTCATGGACATTTTTACTAGTTTTAAGTGGATTTGGGGCAGCAGGTTATTTGTTGAATATAGTAAACGGAAATAAAATATCTATTGCAGGATTGATAATAAATATTATAATTATTTATTATTTATACAGGCCAAATGTAAGAAGATTTTTTTCAAAAAAATAAAAATTATTTTAATTCTATACTAGTATTTTACCATATCAAAATTAATTGAACGGAAATAACTTTTGGTTCCGAAAGTCATTATATTATATACTTTCCAAAAATAGATAAATAATTTGCTTTATATTTTTATTTACAAATTTTTGCCTCAATGAATAGTCATCAAATTGTTTTGTAGTATAATAAAATTTTTTTCCCAGATAAAAGATTAACAAACAACCAAAGTATCGAGCTTAAATATAGAATCACATTAAGGGAATAATATAGATCGTTGATTGACGAAATACAATTCATATAGCAAAGAATCATCACAAATAATTCTTTTTATATTGATATTATATCCTCTTTTAATATTACCTTTTTCAAAAGAATATGAATTTAGGAATGTCTGTAATTGGATATATACAATATTCTTATATCATAAAGAAATCATTTTTAGCAAAAAATATTACCTTTTTATCAGGAAAAAAAGAAATTTCCTTCTGTTAATCTAATACTAATACTAAACAAATAGTATTCCAATTATAAATAGTAGGAATGTCTTTTATATTTCACCACTTTTAACTATAGATTGACAGTAAACATAATGATTCATACGATTTGTTGTCATACCTAACAAGTAAAAACAAATAGTAAATGAAATAATACGATAACGCAGGCATATTCATGTATCAATAGTTTCTTTCTCTAATTATAATTAATATTTCAACCACGAGAATTACAAAAAAATATAAAAAATAACTATATGAATTCTTTGGACATGTTAAATTTAAAGAATGTTTGATAGAATTAGTTAATAAGAATAATAATATTTACTTACCATTTTATAGTAATTTAATAGATAAAATAAGGATCGTTTTGATTTGAATTCCACATTTCAAATTGCATTGGATAAATATAAAATAATGCTCCGGCCGGGATTTGAACCCGGGATCTGCGACTCGAAAGGCCGCAATGCTTGACCGGATTATGCAGCTTATTGCTTCTACACCACCGGAGCTACAACTCATATTCTTTTGAGATATTATAAAATCCTTTCTTATTTCAAATATTATAATTCTACAAAATGTTTTTTAAGATAAAATTTGAAATATTAATATGGTTAATTTAATAGATCAAATTAATTATGAGATAGAAAGATATAGTTTATTAAAACATGATTTTTATAAATTATGGCAAGAAGGTAAATTAACTTTAGATCATTTAGCAGGATATTCTAAAGAATATTTCCAATTGGTAAAAATTGTACCATCTTTAGTTGAGAATACTTTAAAAAACAATAAAGAAATAAAGTATAAAACATCAATAGAAAACACATTAGAGGACGAGCGCAACCATATTGAACCCTGGATAAAATTTTCCTCATCATTAAAAGTAGATAAAAACGAATTGTTAGCCTATAATGGAGATAATTTAACAAGAAAAGCTATCAAAGATTTAATACAACTGTCAGAATCATCTTTTGAAGAAGCAGTAGCCTTATTATATGCATTTGAAAAAGAGTTACCAAAAATAAGTGAAACCAAAATGGACGGGTTGAACAAGTTTTATGGCCTACAAGACGAAGAATCTAATGAATATTTTAAGATACATAAGGAAGTAGATATTTATCATTCCAAAATATGGGAAAACATCATTAAAGAAGCATCACAGGATAAAAAAGATAAAATGCTTAATGCTGCAATATTATCTCTTAAAGCTCAAAATGAAATTTTAGATTCTATTAAAAGCAGATATGTGGATAAAAACATCATAGCAGGCTAATTTTTACTTAATCAAAACCTTTATACAGTGAATTATTTGATAAAGTAAAATGATGGGCCCATAGCTTAGCCTGGTAGAGCGACCGGCTCATAACCGGTAGGTCAGGGGTTCAAACCCCCTTGGGCCCATGATAAATTTGACTATAAATATAGGTTCAACATTTATCATATTATGCCAGGTGATGATATAGAGAACCTAAGCAGTAGTGATGATGACAATCATCCATTAACTTTATTTCTTTCCATGCTTGATGCGCCTGATTCTAAAAGACAGTATCCTAAGAGACTTCAGAACTTTTTTAACTTTCTTAATCTGGAAGGAGATATAAAAGAACAATCTCAATCTTTTATAAATTATTATAAATATCAAGACAATGATGGCGCCAAGCTTGAAGGACGACTGCTTGCATTTGCAAAATACCAAAAAGAAAGAGTAGATAAAAAAGAGATATCGCCTGCAACAGTCCCTAACTATTTTAAAGCAGTCAAGCTGTTCTGTCAGGCCAATCGTCTTTCGAAGAACATCGAGTGGAAGAACATTTCAAAGACTATGCCTCGAGGATTAAATGCTGCGGATGATAGAGCACCAACACTTGAGGAAATTCAAAAGATACTAGAATTTCCCGATAGACGGATTAAGCCTATAGTATTACCCTAGTATCTTCAGGAATAAGAGTGGGTGCCTTTGAGACACTCAAATGGAAACATATCACACCAATCTATGATCAGAAACAACAATCACAGAGTAGCATCAGCAGTATAATAAAAGCAGCTAAAATACTTGTTTATCCAGGAGATAGAGAACAATACTACTCATTTCTAACACCCGAAGCATATACGGCAGTGAAAGACTGGATAGATTATCGCACTGCGTGTGGCGAGAAAATAACTAAAGAAAGTTTTATGATGAGAGACATATGGCAAAATGGTGATGAAGAAGGAGCTGCTAATCCTAAACCTTTGAATTCAGGGGCTATAACTCGAGTATTAAATAGAGCATGGCAAGCTCAAAAGATAAGACCGCAATTACAAAAAGGAGAAAAAAGACACGAATTTAAAACAGCTCATGGATTTCGAAAATACTTTAAAACTCAAGCAGAGCAGGCTAGAATTCCATCAATTAAGATAGAGCTTTTAATGGGGCATAGCCTTGGAGTCACAGATTCTTATATTAGATTTTCAGAGGAACAGATGCTAGAGGATTATCTTCACGGTATAGAATATCTTACCGTAAATCAAAATATCGTTCTTATCAACAAGAGTATAAAGCAACAAGGCGAATACTTGCAACAATCATTAAAACAGATAGAAGAAAAACATAAGAAGGAAATAGAACTACTTGATGAAAAATATAGAGATCAACTAAATAAGGTTAATCAAGATATGATAAAGGCTATTAAAAGTCAGGAAGAAACAACTGAAAAATTGAATTCCCTAGATAACACATTTCAATTCTTCTTTGAAGCAACATTAAAGAACCATAAAGAAGCAACAGAAACTCACTCAAAAAATAAAACTCTTGTAAAAAATTTTGCAAATGCTGTATTATCTATAAATGACTTTATCAATAATAACCCCGAATATCAACATGCTTTTAAAGCCATGTTGGATAAACGAGGATTAAATCTTCCTTCTTCAGATGAGATGAATAAAAGTTTGAAAGAACAAGAAAAACAAGAGTCCGATAAAGATAAGAAAAAAGTAATAGATTACTACAATGGCAAATTTTATGGGATCTGAATTTTAAAAAGCACTAAGAAATATAATCAGTGTTAATATCGTATTTATATTTAATTAAATATACCTCAATATTGATTTTCTATCCATTTTTCGGGCATTTTATAAAACATTTAGATAGAAAATGAAACTATAAAAATATCTCATATATAACATGAGCTATAATGGATAATTCAAGGATAATGATATCAACATCAATAGTCATGATGGCCATTATGGCTATAATAGTAAGTTTAGGAATGGCCTCATATGCTTCAAATCATGTGTTTGCGGAATCTACCATGAATAGATTCAATGATGGATATAACTATGGAAACCTCGATGGGAATACCCTTAAAGGAAATATGAAAATCATAAACGGTCCTGAATTTCTTAAACATACAACAGCATGGCAAAATGGATTCGTCTTTGCAACAGATAATTTTTTTAAAGTAAAGCTTCCTTTCTATGATTATGAGAATCATACATCGATGAATATCCCTGGATGGATATCCGGCATAGTCTATAAAAAACAATGAGAGAGGATAAAATAGATGAACAACATAATATATAAAAAATCAATAATAATAACATCAATAATTTTTATGGCTTTGTTAGGAAGCTTTGCAATGATAGGTCATAAAGCCTCCGCAGAGACTTATACTGAAAGATATAGTAAAGGAATGAGTCAAGGGTATTTTGATTGTGATAACGGCAACACATCTTCTCTTACATCCCTACATCTAGCATCTCATTCAACTGCATACATAAATGGATATGATCAAGCAGTGTGGAATTGCCATCATGGAATCCCACAAGTTACAGAAAGTGATTATAATTCACGAGCTACCAATAATGGCTGTGATGCATCAATTCAAACATGTGCATATAATTCAGACGGAACATCACATCCTATTTCTAATAATAATAACCATGTATCTCAAGTAGATTCAACTAACGTTAATCCATTTCCGCGTCATTGTGATACAGGTGGATGGCCTTCATGTTATCAAACAGGATATAATGCAGGATTTTCGGATAGTAATGCAGGTATTGGTAACGGCAATTGCTATGGAAAACATTCAGCTAACTTCTGCAGCGGATATTCTAATGGATGGCAAGATGCTCATAGCAAAGATAATATCAAAAGCACGAATAATAATGGCAACATCAACAGCAACAATCAAAATCAGACTTCAAAACAAGGACAGCTCAGCACCAGTAACAATATAAACAATCAAACATTCAATCCAACTAATAATCAGATATTTAAACCGATAATTAATATAATAAATAATCCAAGCTCTAAATCAGGTTCATCTTCAAACACTAATTCAACATCAGGCTCTGGTTCCTTATCTGGTTCTAATTCAGGTTCGGCTTCAAGTGCAGGACATAACAAATAGTAATACTATGTATAATTCCTAAAATCAATATACGATTACAAATTACAAACTATCGTATAAAGAAATAAGATTATTCTCTATACCCATATCTATAAATTTTATAAAATCGACCTTATTGCCTTTCAGGACTCTCATTTTCTTATGATTATGGTATGTATAATCATATTTAAAGCCAAGTAGATTTCCAACATCTTTTAAGATGGCTAAATTTTCAATATTATTCTTCTTTAATTCGTCATTATATCGATAGTTATTACTATGATATTGTTTTCTTTTGTTTTTGAAAGGAATGAAATGAGATTATTCTTTAAGCAATGCTCTAATTTATGAGATATACCACGTTCTATATCGATATCCTCGTCATAGAGATCTTTACTTCTTGAATAGGCATCATTTATTTTATTTAAAAGAAATGCTCTTAGTCCATACAATGTCTTTTCTGAGCTCTCCTCTATAGCATCTCTTTGTTCTTCAAATAGATCTATCCAACTTGGTGGTGACATGTTGACATGATCATAAAACTTTTTGAATATCTCTATTGCAATATCATTCCAATCTTTATTCAATAAAATTGAAGGATTGTCTCGGATGTAAGACGCAGTAAAATCTCCAAGGATAGCAAGAGATTTCTTACTATAACTGAATTGTTTTTCAAACTCTTCTTGTTCTTTCTTTTCTTTTTTCTCTTCTTCAGGAAAATGTATTGATATAAATCTTCTATTATGAGAACCATCGTTTGGAGGAGTATAATTAGAAGTCAATATCATCGGACTTAACGCTAAAGTTTCTTGGAAAATCTTGTCATAAAATCCGCTTCTGAAAGTTATGTTTTCTACCGAATGTTTGATTAGTTCGGCTATTGATGTATGTCTTCCATAACTGTTTGTAAATAAAGCTCCAACTTCATTTACTAAAATGGGATAAGTATCCCTACTTACTGCTTGACCTAATCGTGCAGGAGTATCCACATCATTAAAACCGATAGACTTGATTCGCTTTTCCAAGTTCCATATTGATAAAATAATATAACCTAAAGTGGTCTTTCCAGTTTGTCCGCAACCATATAACTGAAGCCACGGAAGCCAGCCATCAGAATTATATTTGATACTGAAACTAAATGGAGAGATTATACCCCACTTTAATAGAGTCGGAAAAATGTTTTTATTTTTCCAACCACAGGTTGCCAAATAATCGAGAAAACCCATACATTGTTTTACTCTATCTTTATCAAACTCATTTGATATGTTTTGGAGGCTACCAACCGTCTTTATGTTGTTATCTAATAGATAATATCCACTTGTTGTTAATCCATCCAGATATTCAACTAGGCCATTCTCTCTATAAGCGTTAATAATACAAGAAAGGGCTTCGTCAGCTCTTCTTTTATTTAGGATGCGATGTTTGTTGTCTAACTCTTTAATGATTGATTCATTGCTGTTATAAGGACCTATTTCATATTTTTCACCATTGAGTGTTTCAAATATGATTTTAGTTTTCTCTAGACTTTTTTGAAGCAGAGGATTATATTTATAGGTAAAGATTTTTTTTAGGGATTGCATCAATAATGATATTTGAAAAGATTATTTTCTTTATTTCTTGTTCAGTTCCTTTGTCTGTTTTTATATTAATTTTATAACTTCCAATTTTCTTATCAATACGATCGGCATAATAATAAACTTCGGGATTAACATTGATTTTTTTGTTATATATCTTTCGTTTTCTAGCATATTGTTATGAGGAGTAGCGGTCACATTCTTGATGAATCCTGAAGCACAATTCCACTGTTTTTCAACCTCATTATCTTCTAATGGAGGTTGGCAATGTTTTTGGTTCCATTCATAGCCTATTTTTTTTATTTCTTCTAACTCAAGATCCTTCTCATATTTTCGGATAATTGATTCCATTACTCGCATTAGATCTAAATGCCTACTACCTCTATGAGAAACATAGTCATCCTGGAAAAGTTCCGAGATATCTGTTAAACCATTATCATTTTTACTACTTGTTTCTCCATGTCTTTTATAAATTTGATTTATGTTAAATTGTAAATGTTCCGATTGATTTTCATTTAACACGAGAGGGCCCTTGTTCCTATGATCTCATATCTATGACCATATTTGTGAACGGATGGAGAACAAACAACGTAAGATTTTCCTTGGGATTTAATTTCTATTATTGGTAGATCTTTTTTGCTAGTACTATTGATGATACCTCTATTTGTTAAAGGCTTTTCAACAATGAAATAAACATGGGCTTTATCTCTATTGTCAGGGTGTTGCTCTACTATAGTTGTTTGTGAAAGTCCTTCCAAAGTTTTTGATTCGGAGAAACAATGATTGATGAAATCATCAATGCCTTGTTTGTTATCTATATCGATAACTACAATATGCTTATCTTTGTTTAGACCACGCCAGATCTTGCTAGCTACGACTGCAACCCATTTCGGTAACTATTATCTTTTTTTCGTTGTTCATGTTGTTCATCTATTATCGGGTTGTTCTGCCATTCTTTCCAGCTGGACAGAGCAGGTCTCTTATTTTTAGAATCAGCAGGTATGACATTTACTCCTATGTTATAATGTCAGTAATCTGATTCTGCATTGATGTCATGAGCATTATTATGTTGTTCGTCATTTAAGCAAGATTCTTTACTATATAGTGGCAAGTATTGAGGAGAATCTATTTTTAAAGGATTAGGTGATATATTGTCTGTAGAGATAGAGGTCATGTGGATTATTTCCTCAAAGCAGAAGAGATGTTATCTATGACCTTTCCATCTTCTGTTCCGCTAAGATCATCCGTTAACTTATTATGTTCCAAGACAAGGGATGAGTTTTTTATAAAAACTGTTGACTTGCATTTAGAACAGTTTGCACAGTAATCGTTTGAGCCTTTATAGGTCCATATGTTCTTACAGCGGTTGCATTGCAATATAATCAAATCTTATATAACAAACAAATATACACAAAGTAGTAAATAAATAAGTATATTATAACTCACTTTACAGTAGAGATCTACTATTACTTGAATAACTAAAGAAAGTGAAAGGAGTAATATAAACTAATAACCTTACAACATCATCCAAGATAATGGAACATTAGAACATTAGAACATTAGAACATCCTTTTATTATATACCCCTCATTTTTATTATCATTTATTTTAAATTTCTTAAAACGCCTCCCATAAATAAAATAATATAGGCATATGTTAGAATTGATGTTCTAATGTTCCATATTTTACTGATAGATGTTATTAGTTAAATTATTAATATTATTATATAAATAATTATAATAATATATAAAAATTACAAAAATACTTGATAACAATAACGATAATCGTCAGTTCTTGTAGAACATACTTGAATGTTGTTGTCTGTTCTAATGTTCTACCCCTTAACTTAATTATTATCATCTTGATTATTCGATAACATGCTAGCATGTTATGATGATAGTAACCTGTGATAACAATAGAACTATATAATCTATAATATACATAGCATTAGATATAGCTGTTATACTTAAAGTTAATATTTTATATAGAATATATAGATCACTACTATGGTCATATATTGATATATAAACAAGATTATAACAATGAACTTTCCTTATTTAATTTAAAAGACACTACAGACACCGATTTTAAAGGAATTTCCCATATATATACTATATATTGTTGCAGATATAATATGGATGAATTATAACATTTCATAAGAAAAATAATAAATTATTGATAATTAATATTCAGTATTCACTAATTTCATCGATTTAATAACTGTTTTTTCAATATCTAATATATCAGATTTTTGTTAATTGAAGAACATTTGATAACAAACTAATATATTTAAAGAATTAAAACGTTAAGAAATTAATTCATTATCAAAATCAAAGCGAGTTTTTCTGTAATAAAAAAATAAATTAAAAAAGAGAATTTGTTGTGAATCATGGAACACATACTGGTGCTGTAACATTATTAGGTGTAGGATTACTGACATTACCATCTGGGAATATAACGTCTCCTTGCTGCACAAGTGTTCCGGGTGTCAATGGGAAGTTGTCTCCCGGAACGAACGGCAATCCATATTCATGTAATGTGGAAGTATGAGGACATGGTGCTCCGGCTGGACCTGGTGCTCCTGGTGCTCCTGGTGCTCCATTCAGACCATTCTGACCTGGTGCTCCTGGTGCTCCTGGTGCTCCGGTGCTCATTCAGACCATTCTGACCTGGTGCTCCTGGTGCTCCTATTCAGACCATTCTGACCTGGTGCTCCTGGTGCTCCTGGTGCTCCGGTATCACCTTGTGAGCCTTGATTACCTTGTGGGCCTTGTGCTCCATTCAGACCATTCTGACCTGCTGGACCGGCTACTCCTTGTAGACCTTGAGGACCTTGAGGACCTTGAGGACCAGGTAATGAATTGCACAATCCTATGCACTTTAAATCTGAGAAGATTGGTATATCTGCAGATGCAGGATTGACACTGCTTATAAATCCTATAACAGATAACACAGTCGGAATAATAAGAAACATTGTTTTCATTGATTTTATGTCTGAATTTTTCACGTTAATTTTACGATGATAACGAAAGAAACAAGATATATCTACAGTTCTTAATAAAAACCACTTAAAATAATTTAATCAAATGAAGAAGAGGTTTATTCTATATGTCTACAATATATTAAAAATAAGTTAAACTAATACTATATATCATTCTAATATTTCTAGTAGTTATCACTAACAAAAAGTTAAGTTATTTCACTAGGTATTTGCCATCAGCACCACCATTGCCACCATGGCCACCATTAGTGCTTCCCGTTGTAGCAACAGAGTCACCACCATGACCTCCAAATCCACCAGTTGAGGTTGTATTATTCGATGGTGATTGTCGCATAACAAACCAGAAGAAGGTGGCAGGCGCAGAGTCAACATTGCCCTGCGAGTTAACTGCTCTTATCTTTATTATGTGCTCCTGTCCTGGTGTGAGGTTGTTAAAGGTTATTTGATTTTGGTTGTTAGTATTACAGTTGTTAAGTGATCCTCCATCAAGGCTGCACTGGAAACCATCTAGAGGGTTGGAGCCTGCAGTTGCCTGTACTGTGAAAGTTATAGATGTTGGAGTGGAACCACCGTTTGATACAGGATTACCATTGTCATCTACGGCTGATGTAATAGTAGTATTAGATGGAAGTTGCACGACAAACCAGAAGAAGGTAGCTGAGATTAAGATCAATATTGCCTTGGGAATCAACGACTCTAACCTCAAATATATGTTGTCCTGGTTGGAGGTTGCTATAGGTTACTACGGTAGGATTGGCGCTAGCAGTACCGCATGAAGTGAAATTGTTGTTATCAAGGCTGCACTGGAAGCCAAGCCGGTTATTTGGTTTTTACCAGTGATAGCCCGTACATTAAATGTTATAGATGGAGTGAGTGAGTGAATCTTTTGTTTCATACCTAATTACCATTGCTATCCGCAGCTGTTGTGATAATAATATGATATGGATATTACGACGTATCAATCACAGAGACGTTGTCAGAATCTTCATTAGATACGTACACCCTACCGTCATGTGAGTCATATGCAACACCCCGTGGACTAGTTCCAACAACTAGGGTGGAATTCACTGTATTAGTCTTAGTATCAATCACAGAGACGGAATTATCGAGTGAGTTAGTCACATACATGTGACCATTCGCTGTATCATATGCAATACCTATTGGATCATTTCCAACACCTATTGTAGCATTCACTGTATTAGTCTTAGTATCAATCACAGAGACAGACTCAGAACCCGAGTTAGCTACGTACACCTTGTTATAAAATGAGTCATATGCAACACCCCGTGGACTAGTTCCAACACCTATTGTAGCATTCACTGTATTAGTCTTAGTATCAATCACAGAGACAGAGCTAGAAAAAAAGTTAGTTACGTACATCCTATTATCGTGTGAATCATATGCAACATCGGATGGGCTAGTTCCGACATGTATAGTATCTATTACTGAATCGGCCCAGACCTGTTTTATATCATCAAAAAGAATGGTATTTGATAGATATAAAAGCAAGATAGCAAAGGTTGATATGATGATAATAGAGTTAACGTTAAAACTATTGATTGTGTGGTCTTTATTTTTTCTATTTATTGACAATAAAAATGGTTGGTATATATATAACTTAAGAAATTAAGAACCTCATTTTATTAAATTTTTGAGTTAAATTATAGTGTGCTTTTTATCTAGGAAATTCATATTTCCTTAAGAATATCTGAAAACAACCATCAGTACTGTCCAATCATCAAATACTTTGCTTCGCAAAAGGATATAGAAAAATAACTCCGGTATCTCCGCTGAGCACAACTTATCTTCATTAAATGAAAGTTTATCTCCGGCTCTGAAGGGTTATCTCCGACTGCAATAGAAGATTTAAGGACAGAATCCACTGGAACCGGAGACAGCAGACACATCAGATAAATCTGATATATTGCCATATAAGGAAGGAAAAGATGAAGATAATTCAAAGGAAAATCCAAGTTATGATATAGATGAATTGATAGGATATAAAGCACTATTCTACTACTGCAAGGAGCATCCTGAATTTGAGAATATCTATAAAAAAGAGGTGATACATCATATTCACTATTACAAAGAAGATTTAAAATTAATTGAAATGCGATCTATTTGAAAATTAAAATTAAAGAAAAGATAATATCGATAAAAATTTTATCTGATGAACTTAAAGATTGGAGATCTTATATATTGCAAAGAAAACATATCATAAAAATATTTAAATAATGTAATAAACCCTCATTAATATTTGATTATTAAACATCTTTTATAATATTATTAAAAGTTAATTAAATTGGAAGATACCAGACACCAATTTCAAATGAATTACCCATATATTACTATAGGAAACAGTGATTTAAAAGGTTAAATAGGAAAAACAGGATGATAGAATCACTTTTAATGTTCTTTTGTGGAAAGGAAATGAAAATAAGAAGAACTTTAGAAATTATAGAATTTAATCTAACAAAGGAGTAAACGTAAATCATCTAGATTTCTCAATAAGGAATTTCATTTTATCTATTTTAAAAGGCTAATGGATGAGAAGGTAATTGCGAATATCATAAAAAATAAATGATTATAATACATCTTATAATTTCTATTTCTTTGCGATAAATGAAAGTCTATAAAATAGTCATTAAATCGATAAAATTAGTGGATAATTAAGTTATCAATGAGTCATTAAGTAAAAAATTGTAAAAAATTAAATTCTGATCTCATTTACGTTAATATCAGCCTATATTTTATTAATATAAATATAGCATATTTAATGTAAGCAATCATGATATAAGTTGTTATTAATGAATATTTAAGAAAATGGTTTCACCAATTAAAAAAGCATCTGCGGCTTTAATTGTAGCAGCATTTGCAACAATAATGTTTAGCGGTTATATTGCAGCAAACACAAACCTGGTTTATGCTTGGGGTCACCATCACCATCATGGCGGCTTTGGATTCGGTTTTGGTGGCGGCTGTTGTGGCAGCTGTGGCGGATGTGGCATTAACCCCTGTGATTCTTGCGGTGGCTTCTGGGGTAACAACTGGAACTGGGGCGGACTCGCGGACGTACTCTGGGGCAACGGCTGGAACATCTGCTTCTGCTAAGTACATAGTATAATATACACTGCTTAAAATTTAGAATTTTTTTAATCTAAAATTTTTTTTGAAATTCGCAAATTCGATATTAAACATGGAACCAACATTTGATGATTATTTTCCTTATAGAAAAAAGAAATGTGAACTTGAGCATGTTCAACGATGGTTAAATCTATTTTCAACTAGTACAACAATGAAATAAGATCTTCTTTATAGAGCCTTTTGTAATAACGTATTTAATAAAATATTATATTAATTTATTTTTATGGTCATCTCATAATGTTCTATTAGATTTTGTTTTTGTTCATCAGTTAAACTTTCAAAATCTGCTTGATGATACAAACAAAAGGCTCGTAAAGGCAGATCAAATACAGTTGGTAAAGATAGTTCATGTTCAACAAGTTCTTTGTTCATGCCTCTGAAATGATATGCACCTGTATCACCTAATATTGAAAGTCCTTCCTTTCCTATTTCTTTTGAATAAAGTGCCATTCTTTCTTTAAATTCACTATCGGGTTCTTGATCAAAATATGTTTCAAGTGCATCTATTATAAATAACATCTTTTCTTTATCGTCTTCTAATACATTCATGTCTAAATCTTCATAAAGAAACTAGATCTCTTGTATAATTAGAAACAATCTAGACTGTTTCCTCTAAATTCTATATTGATTTGTAGTTCTGTCGATTTAATATTTTATAGTTTACCAGACCTGTAACTATGTCATATACGCTATTGTACTTTCTCAATTTATTTCTGAAAATATCACCCATTATCCTATACTTTTTCAATCTGCAAATGGCATGTTCTATCACTATTCTCTCTCTTTCTAGAATGATTTTTGTTATGCTCTATCCCTTCTTGTAACAGTTCTTGATTTTTCTTCTTTCTATTTGGTATGTACGATTTTTGCTCATGGAAATCCTTTTCTACTCCTAAATATCCAGGTCAAACACATTTAGAACTTTTGGAATCACAGGATGATTCTTTTTATAAATATCATAATCATGTCTTCTTCCTTTCTTATATCTTATTATGGATGATGATACCTTTATTATTAACAATCAATTGTGTCTTTACGGTATGCCTTTTCTTTTTGCCAGAATAGAATGTCTCACGTCTTTTGTTGTCTATAGGTCTTGGTATCTGCTGCTCTGTGGAATCTATGAAAGCCATAAATCCAGGAAAGTATTTCTCAATTTCCTCTCTAGTGTTTTTAGCCTCTTTGTTGTGTTGTATAATTTCTGCGGAATTGGTACGCATTTTCTAATCAACTCTAATCTTTTGAATGTCTCAGTGCAGATGTTGCTTTGATTTAGATCAGATAGAAATCCTGCTAATGTGTAAGTTATGTAAAGACGATAATAAACCAGAAGCATTACAAATCTATCTTTAATATCAAGTTTGAAAGGTCTAATACCTGCTCCTATGTCTCTTTCTCTGTTTTTTCTTTTTGATAAACGTTGTGTCTCATGTTTAGCATATCTTTTTATTATTTCTTTATCAAAAATACCATCGAATTCTTGTACTGTAAGGCCAGTGAACGATTTGAAAAGCAGTGGTTTTTTGATAGCCTATCATAGGAAAGCAAAGAAAGGACAAGAAATTGAATAGAATCAGATCATATAGATGTTTAGTCTAATTATGCAAGAGATCTGCTGTCTAACAGAATCAACAGTTTCGTAAAAGGGATTGATTATAACAGATTCATTATTCTTTTCAATTTGTGTTTTGGTATACTGAGAATAAAACTTTCATTCTTCGGATATAAGTTGTGCTCACTGGAGACACCGGACTCATTTTTCACTATCTTATTTGCAAAGTAAAATCTTTGACAGTTTGCAGTATTGACGGTTGTTTTGAATATCTTTAGAAAACTTTGAATTTAAATAATAAAGATATACCTTATCTTGTATTTACTTTCTATAAATCCGATCGTTTTCTTCGAAAGATGTCTAATAGTTCCTGCCAGTTTGTCTGTGTTCCAAATGTCGTATTAAATGGGATTTGTCTTGTATTAGTAAATCTCTTACATAATTAATTCCAAACAGGTGGTATGACCTGAAGTTCCTCATCATCGTTTTCTCCCTAAATTTTTTCATACGGGTGATTATCTAAAAAGCTACTGCTTTTCAAATCGTTTACTGGTCTTAAAGTACAAGAATTTGATATTATTTACAATGAGATTGCAAAAAAATACGAAAAACAAGAGATCAAGGACTATCATTCATCCGAAAACAAAATATAAAAAGATAGATAAAGAGAAACAGGCGCCAGAAGACGATCCACACTAGATATCAAAAACAGATTTCTTATTCTTTTAGTCTATTATCACCATTTACTAAATAACCAGAATCAGAAATAGAATAATTTCGGAAAAAGATTGAAGAAAATTCTGTTAAGAGTATCATAAATGGTAAAGAAAATATCTATTTATCAGTTAATCATGACAATCAAGATAATTTATCATCATCTTCCACGTTGCCTCTTACAGAAGACTGTAGACTCGTCGTTAACAATCCATTTGACGAGAGGAAAGTTCTAGAAGAAAGTTTAGGAGCTCCGTAGGAACGACGGAGCAAAGGGTGTAGCATTTTTCATTAAAAAAATATTTTTCAAATAGATCATCTATAGAGATTTCAGAACCATTAACATCAATAATTTTATATTTACTATTACACCCGTTGCTCCGTCGTTGTGCTAACGAAGTTTTTAAACTTTCTTTTCATCAATGGGATTACTAGCTAAAAGTCGACAAACATCTATAAGACTGAAACTTTAGGTGTTGTCTTGTAGAGGTATCATTCTATCAGGCCGATGTATTTGTCAATCCAATTATGGATAGTTTGATGACTTATATCGAGTCATATTAACTTGGATGAGGGAGCAACGTTCCTCAAAGATTCGTTGTTAAAATATAACGCATCGCTGTTGTTATACTTTGAGAATTATGCTTCATCTTTTCAAAGTCTATGTTAATGGTAAAATAGTGCTTGCAGTCTCACACTTGAACTTCTGGATGTCACCATGCTTATTATGAGGCGTCGATTCTTTGTGAAGTTGTTATAATCACAGTGTTTACAACAGTTACTGTAATTGATTTAATCTTTCTAACCTCGACGATCTTTCGTAGTATCTAAGAAAAATGATTTACAAAAATGGCAAGATAGCGTAAGCTATGGAAAGAGGCGGATTGTTGAAATTGTTCTCTTGTTTAAAGAGAAAATTTGGTGGTATATGTAATCTGGTAAACTACAGAATATGATACAAGAGGTGATGTTGAAAGCGTTATTATATAATATGTTGATATCTGTCTAGGCAAAACAGATAATAAAACAATGGACTTTCATGCAACAATACATAATTCATATATTCAATTTGTTTGAGTAAACGGAATAAAATGATATCAATAGAATTGGGTTTCAAAGTCATTTAAGGAACCGTTGATACTTGCAAGTAGAGGAAATATAAAAGATGGCGACATCTACTTGTACTTTTAAGATAGATTATGCCGTTTTAGGAATACCCAAGACATTTCGATGCGATCAGGAATCTCTGGGAGGCAAAGATCTGTGTTTGTTCCATGACGAAAATTATCTCAGATACCAATAACCCTCAAAATAAAGATAAAGTCATAGAAAAACTTAAAGAAAAAATAGATAAAAGCACTGAAAATAAAGAACCGTTATACTGCATGGGTTATTACCTTCCGGATTTAAAAATAAAACAAGAGTTTAAACAACCAGTATATTTTAGAAATTGCAAATTTCAACAAGCAATCTTCGTAGGAGCTACCTTTTCAGATATAGCCGACTTCTCCAAGGCCACCTTCTCAAGGGAAGCAGCCTTCTTCGGAGCTACCTTCTCAGCTGTAGCAACCTTCTTCGGATCTACCTCCAAAGATGAAGCATACTTCAATACTACCTTCTCAAATGTAGCATACTTCTCCGAGGCTACCTTCTCAGATAAATCTTATTTTGCAGGATTCTTTCGGGACATAACCTTTTTTAATTACGTCATGTTTGAGAAACCCCATAAAATTATATTCAAAGTAGAAGATATGTCTAGAGTCTCTTTTATAAATACAGATATAACAGGCGTTAGATTTGACGATAAAGTTAGTTGGGGTAGTGATCCACCTAAATGGATTGGAAGTAAAAAATCGTGCTTCAAAATAATTGAAGAAAAATGGTTAGAAGAAAATTCAGACAAATCTTTGGGAAAAAAATCAGATGATCCTATTGAAAAAATAAAGACCTACTATTGGCGGTGTTTTATCTGGGTATAGAAATCTAAGAGAGAATTATGAAATGAGGCGCCGATATGACTAAGCTGGAAAATTCTTTATACGAAAGAATGGAAATAAAAAGAAAATACAGAGTAGAATCCGATGGTTCTCAAGGTTATGAAATAAAGCAGAGCTGCTGGTTTAGAAGAAATATTTTTTCATTAACAGGATGGTATCACCTTTTATCCGACTACGGAGAAAGCATATGAAAACCAACTGTTGCTGGCACAGTAATTGTAATGCTTGCTACTTTCTTTTTTATATTTCAAAGTAATCCCACACTAGCACCTACGTTACCATTAATCTATAACATCACTAAGACAAACAATAATAATCTTACTTCAAATACCCATATTCATATGAATCCTATTACAACTTCGAGTTTTATAGGATTATCTCAAATTAGAAATGGAACTCACTGGTTAAAGGCTTTCGAAAGAAGCATAGGAGATTTTCTTCCATTGCTCCCAATACCAAGTGATATAAAAATAGGTCTTTCAGACTATATAATAAAGGTAGTAGGCGGTAAAGTAACGTTCGGTTTTATTACCATAGCTTTACGGAGAAGATTCGAAAGGAAATACACACATTAGATCTAGATGGCTTTGAACATAGATTGAATCTCAATGATTGATGCCATCTAGATCTTATAATGATAGATTAACTCATTTATCGAAGCTATCCATCCAGATATAAAATCTATCAGAAACGAACTTTTTTCTGCCTTGTTACTAACTCAATCAATCCTTCAATTTGCTTTTGTTGATACAATACTGCCACCAGGAAAAACAGAATACTACAGACCATGTTGGATTTAACTCCAATGGTTCCGCTATTTCCGGCTTCAGTAGAATTTGGGCTCAAATCTTTTGTTTCCTCCGGAGATAACTTGTCAGAAACCAGAGATAAAACTCTAAATACGAAGATAAACTTTCAGTTGCCGGAGATAAGTTGTGCTCACCGGAGATACCGGAGATATTTATTTCCAACGCCAATGATGTCTTCAATTTATGCCATAGAACTCAGAATACAACAATAACATGGATATGATAAAAGAATGATGTCTAAAACATCATCTTACAATAAGTTGACATCTATTTAAGAAAAACACAGAGTAAAATTATTGATTCATAAGAATCATCAAACAAGATCTATCAAAAAGGCTTAAAGATTACTTGACATCCATTTAACTAAGGTTACTAATTCTTCTTGCTGCATTCTTTTCAAGTATATTAAATTCTACAATCTCTGACGCCTTTCTAATACTAGACATTAGGGTAAACGATTTCTGAAACTCAGTGGCATTGAGCCTTCGTAATATATTCCAGGCCTGAAGTACATAATACAAGGTATCTTCATACTCCCCTTCGTTGTAGTGTATCATGGCTATGCTATTCAAGATTACTCCGACCAAATAGCGATCCCCTATCTACTTTGCTATCATCAAGCTCTGATAACCATGTTCTAATGCTTGATAATAATCTCCATTATTCTGATATATCATGGCTATATTATTCAAGGTTCTGCCAATCACGAATTGCGTCTCATGCTCCTTCGCAATCTTTAAACTTTGATCATACATCTCCAACGCTTGGTCATACCTCTTTTTGTCACCAGGTATCGAACCTGTGTTGTTCAGCACTTTTGATTCCATCATTATAACATCGCTTTCTTTTAAACATCCTAGTTCATCTTTTTCTATCATAAATGTCTCTTCAATGTCATCTTTCTTGCTACATCTTCTAGTATGACTATAACAATCTTGGCTTCTTCTTCCTAGGCGAATTTTACAAAGACGTTTTTTACCTTGCTTATCGTAACCCCTGCTTTTTCTTCAATATTTTGAGTGCCTGTATCTCTTTCAAGATACTTAATCCATAAGATCTGTCCAAGTTTTCACTTGACTTTTTAATACTTAATCATATATTGTAAATTACATCTTCAAACCAAAAATAGACCATCAATATCTGGAGATAAACGTCCATTTTCTGGAGATATGTTATGCTCACCAGAGGTACTATTATTTTTCGCTATCAATTATCATCCATGATCTAGATTAATTTTAAAATTTTATTCGTTGATTTTATAATTCGTAATGCATCGATAATTCCCAAATATAGACCATCAACATTATCAGATATCAGAATTAATTTTGAATTGTTTTCGGCTCGGTATTTTCTAGATCAGTTGATATATACACGAGATAAACGATTTTTCAATATCTTATATTTATTAAATCTCTTGCATGATTGCTTCCAAACAGCTTTATGACCATTAGTTTATCCACTAATTTGTTCTCTTTGATTTCATACGAGAGTTTAGCCAAAAAACCACTGCTTTCCAAATCATTCACTGGTCTTACAGTACAACAGTTTGATGACATTTTTAATAATGAAATAACAAAAAAATATGAAAAATATGATTTAACGTTTATCATATAAAAGAAAAGAAAATAGAAAAAGAAAAGCTGGTGCTGGAAGGCACTTCAAGCTGGATTTAAAAGATAGATTTGTAATGCTTCTGGTTTATTATCGTCTGTACATAACTTACACGTTAACTGGTTTTTTATTTGATCTAAATCAAAGCAACATTTGTAGATATTCAAAAGATTGAGGGATTGATAAGGCAATGCGTACCTATCCCACAAAAGACACATCAAATAATCAAAAGGTTGAAAACTCCAGAGGAAGTTGAACGATATTTTCCAGGCTTTCTTGCTTTTACACATTGTATAGAGCCGCAGATTCCTAGACCTATAAATAAAGAAAGAAAAAAGATATTCTACTCATGTAAGAAGAAAAGACAAAAGTAAAGAATCAGATTACGGTTAACAATCGTGGTTACATCCTTCACAAAGTAGGCTATAAAAAAGGAAGAAAACATGATTATGATGTCTATAAAAAGAATCATACTGTAATTCCAAAACAAGTTGTTAATGTAGTTGATCTAGGATATCTGGGCATAGATACGGATTTCCCAGAACCACTATCTGCACTACCATATAAAAAGAAAAGAAACCAACCGGAAATATCAGATGATGAAAAAGAATATAACAAAATTCATTCCAAAAAAAGAATAATAGTGGAACATACTATCAGCAGATTAAAAAAGTATAGGGTAATGAATGAATTTCAGAAATAAATTGAGAAAATATAACAAGGTGTCAGACATCGTTACAAGCTTGATAAACTACAAAATATTAAATCAACAGAATTAGAAATTCAAAGAATTCAAAAGAACAATTTGGATTGTTTCTAATTATGCAAGAGATATTATTGAACCCATCTACCTACCCAAATCAAACCCCATTGAGCCCATGATAAATTTGACCATTTTTTGGGTGAAACATTTAGATCACATTTTCTCGACAATTTTCTGGAGTATTTGAGATATCTCATTTGGATGTGATTATCACGTCAATCCTGCTTCTATATTTTGTAAATTCCATTTGAGGTTACGAGCCCCGGATACAATAGGATTCATCTAAAATTATAGTGACCATTGTACATTCAATATGAGTTCTATGGATAAACTCACGTGGGATTTTCACATGTAGGTTATGGATCTTCATATGGTAACACAAGGATATATACTCTTGTAAAACATTAGTTATCGCCCTGCCTTGATTTTTATTAAAAGATATTCGTCCATTTGCTGATTAACTGTCATAGATAAGAGCGACAAGCTAAAGGTATGATGAAATCTAAACAAACACAACCATTTTACAATAAGATATAGCGCACATTTTACACAACAGTTAGGAAGAGTATGTAATGTATTGGTTGAATTGATTCTAAACCATATCCTCACAATTAAGCATTTTAGAATTACTGTTGTTGAAGAATATATATAAGAACTACTTTGCTTTCTGAATAAAGCAGCAGGTCATGGTATACAATTATCAGTTACAGAATGTTAAGTAGGAAGGAATCATTTATTCAATTAAGAGATAATCTTTGGATTAGTATTAATCAATATTATCTCAAGGGTTAGATTCAAGCTGCTTTAAGATATATCAAAGGATAATTCGAATTATGACCCTAACTCAAATATTTTAACCATTTTTAGAAAAGATATGCTATAATAGATCTTGTTCATATTTTACTTAAAACAGAAAATGCGCCCTTTGATGAAGGTATTTTTCATCTTCGCTACTAAATGCCGCACCACAAAAATCACAAATCAAGATCCCTAATTGTTCCATGTCTCCACCTTTTAAAATAGCAATAGTGTTTTCTGTTTCTGTGTCTTGTACTACAACATATTGGTTGAGGGAGTTATCTTCTAATATGGTTTTTAAAATATCTTCAAACTCATCCAGAGATCCCGGAAATTCAAATATAGATATTTTTGAATTACTGCTGTTGTGATTGCTATTACGATAATTCTTTAAAAAAAATGATTTTATTTCTTTTGAATTTATAATTAAGGGGGCCAAGTTTTCTGGAAAAAAAGATAAATCCACATTAATTTCCATACATTCTTATTTTTCTATTAGTGAGATATATTAATAATATTATAACTGATTATCAAGTCGTGTCGTAATTTATACCACATTTTTTTAACAACGGAGTCAAAATTTTTGAATATGATAAGTTGATAATAAGACAAAGTTCTTTATTAGACATTTTAACTGCCTGTTCAACATCTAGTATTGTTTTGTTAATGTATCCATTATATTTACAATAGGTTCACTTTAAAATAAAAAATATAATAGAAAATCAATTTCTAGTGACTTTTCTCTCACGTCTTTCAGCAACGATATAAATAAAATAAGTCGAAATGAATTATATACAGATGTTCTAATATTCTAATGTTTTATCTAATTGATAGATTTCTAATCTAACTCCTAGATTTGCTACTTTGTAATTCCTTTTGCCGCCTTTATGATAAATCGAATAATTTCATATGTATGTGATACATATGATGCGTGGCTATCAGGAAGTGAAATTATAGTCGCATTCATCTGCAATGTGAATTGATATAATATTGCAGGGGGAATTGCATGATCATTCTCAAATATTTGATACCGAATGGGAAGATGATTCTATGCAGAAGGTTCTAATTTTCCGGAAAATATGGAGTGGTAAAATGGCTTTTATATACCGGCCAAGATGTTATCTCGTGATTTAACAACATCTTGAGCACCACATCATGGAATACATCATGGATTTATGTAAGCGAATCCTCCATTATCAACAAGCAATGATCCTTTTTGGAAACTTTGAAGGGTCAGTAAATTTACCGATAGATTATCACTCATTAGAAGCAAAGGTGGAAATATAAACAAGGCCTTTGACACTAGTAGTATTAAAACCCGTATTAGCTATTGCCTTTCCACCATATGTGTCTCACAAGAGAGACTGCATTCCTTAAATAATGTTGTTTTCTTATTTTGCGATATATTCAATTCCTATAATTCAAAGTAATTTCACTTTCTTTTTGCATTATCATTAGCGTGGGTAATAACAATACCTTTGTTCCTAGTGGCATATACTAATGTCAGCGCACAAACTCTTGAATCAATTAATCTTCAAAAAAAAAACTAATACGAGTAAATTCTCAAATTACAATAGAACAAGGTACTATTGATGTACAAATTAATGAAATTCCAAATAAAATATATGTAGCAATCGGTGTATTCAAATCTGTCTCTGTAAAAGATGGTTATAATGATACCAAAATAAGAGATATATCTGTAGGCAGCGGTCCTAATTATATAGTAGTAAATGATAGCCCTGTCGATTGAGTAGATCAGATTTACGTAGCAAATGGTCCAAATAATAGCATCTCAATAATTAATGCATCTAATTATAAGGAACATACGATACCAGTTGGGAGGCTTCCGGTATCCATTCAACCGCCCATCTTTCCAAATCCCTATCTATATGTCGCCAATGGAAACGATTATACTGTCTCTGTAAAAGATGGTTATAATGATACCAAAATAAGAGATATATCTGTAGGCAAAGACCCTTGTTGTATAGTAATACCTATAATAAGCAACCCTAATAGATTTTACGTAATTAATTCTCTAGACAATACTGTCTCAGTAATTAACAATATTCGTAATGAGAAAGTCACACCTGTAGGAATATTTCCTACCGAAATGGCAATTGACAGATTTGGTGGTAAAATTTACGTGGCTAATTCTATTTCAAATTCAATCTCTGTTAGTGATTACAAACTTGGAGATACTAAAATAAGAGATATCTTTTTAGGGAAAGTAATAAACAAATGGTTCGCGAACAGAAACTAAGAGTCCATCCCAAAATTCGATAAGATTATAGCTCTTTTACTCCTTTGTTAAACTGTGACCTGCCTCCAGAAGAAGGAGAAGTTGAAGGAGAACAACAAACATCCTACAATACTCAAACTTCCTGATGAATTGTGGGATAATCTTAAAATATTTCCCAAAGGAGAAACCTCTCAGAACAGTTGGTCGGCCAATCATACCATACAGAAAAGTGATTGATGGAATTCTCTATATATTAAGAACCGGATGCCAATGGAAGATGTTACCCAAAGAATATGGTTCTGGTTCTACTTGTCACCGTAGATTTCAGAAGTGGAATAGATTAAATGTTTTCAAAAAGATATGGATAAAACTATTGAAAATCTATGATGATCTTATCGGTATTAATTGGACATGGCAACAATCCATCGATAGTATATCTATAAAGTCGCCTTTAGGGGGCGGTGACTGGATGCAATCCTACTGATAGAAGCAAGATGGGCAGAACAAAAAGACATGTTTTAACAGATAAAAAAGGAATTCCTATATCTGCAGTTATTTCTTCAGCAAGTACACATGACATCAAACTGGTAACAGATGTGGTTGATAATGCAGTTGTCAAACGACCATCAACACATAAAACTAAAAAAAACAGGAAGGGAAAGAAGAAGAAAACTTCAACATCTATGTCTTGATAAAGCATACAATTCTGAACCTGATGAGAAAGAGCTAATCAAACGAGGATATGTATTGCATATTCCTCCAAAGCGAAAAAGCGGTGTAAAAGAAGAACAAGATGCCGAGATTACATTAAAGCATTGCTCAAATCGTAAAAAGCATTCTGCAAAAAGATGGGTTGTAGAAAGAACAAATTCATGGCATAACAAATTCAGGAAACTGTTAACAAGGTATGAGAAAAAGTCAGAAAATTATCTTGGATTGATACAATTATCCTGTTGTATGATCATTTATAGAAAGATAATTTTGGGATAGGCTCTAAGTTTCAAATAAATTCCCCGATATAGATTTACAAATATGTAGAAAATAATAAAAAACAATTCAATTTAGAAAGATAGAGAAGTAAATGAAATGCCACTTCCATTAAATAGATAAAAACATCTTTTTGTAATATTACATTTAGCTTTTGAATAATTTAATAATGTTATTTATGTCTGCATTCAGACGCAATGAACGAGATGTTATTTATCTATATAACACTTTTTCCAAATTAATGCAAACTACTACTGGAGGAGATATGCTTAACTTTGGATATTGGAATAAAGAAACAAAAAGTCCTTTAGAGGCCCAGTATACGCTTTCAAATATTATTGGAGATTTTGCATCACTTAATACAGCTAAAACAATAATTGATGTTGGAAGTGGATATTCATCTCCTGCCTTACAATGGAAGTTACAAAATAATTTGCTTCAAATTATTTGTATAAATATAAATTTTCAGCAATTAAAATGTGCAATAAAAAATTCATCCCGAAAATCATTCAAAGATAAAGATAAAATCATTTATTCCAGTAAACAAGAAAATGTTTTAAGAAACAAATTATTTCATCTTAATTCCACATCAACAATATTACCAATAAAAAGTAATTCGATTGACAGAATAATTGCATTTGAATCTGCCCAGCATTTCAAACCTTTTAAAGATTTTATTGAAGAATCAAACAGGATATTAAATAAAACAGGATTTCTCATCATTGCTATGCCTATTATAAACAACAAAAATCAAATTATTTCAATACCATTATTTGTAAAACTAGGTATTTTAGCTTTAACATGGGCATCAGAACATTATGAATTAGAGTATATAACGTCAATAATTAAATCAAATAGATTTCTCATTAAAGATATTAGATATATTGGTTCTAATGTATATTCCCCACTTGCAAAATATTATATTCAAAATAGGACTAGATTAAAGGTAAAAGTCATTAAAGAGTATTCAAAATTTTTTGAACATATATTGTATAAATCATTACTGAAAATGAATGATGTATCCTCTAAGGGTGTTATTGAATATATCCTAATAAAAGCACAAAAAATATAAAATTTAAATCAAAAAATATATTCCTATATTTGCCTAGTAGTTGATTGTCAATTATCTATTTATCATTTTAAGAAAATAATTGTGTATATATATTATTTTAGGAAATAACAGGAAATAGTATGCTTAACCTAAGATTGAATATGATTACAGCAGCAAAAACATAGAACAACCTTGTAGAACAATACATAATGTAATTCCATTATTGATAAAAATCAGTAGAACATTAATTTTGATAATTATATCCTTGATTAAAAATTGCAAGGATTTTTAGAGATTTAGAATATATAAGAGGATAAAAAAATGAATATTGTTCAATTAATAATAGTAATTAATACTGTTTTGACATATTAAATTTGAAATCAAATAATTTAAAAAGTATTCCTGAATGTTTTTAATAGAACTAATGACTACAAAATGAAACAGTATAAGTTCTAAACTACGATATAAAAATAAATTTTGGAGAAATTTTAAGTGATATAACATATCTAAATTATACGTTCTTCTTTTTAGACCTCTACTTGTCGAATAATTTGAGGGGATGTAGATTTAAATATTGCAAAAACATAATCACCTTTTTTCAAATCCAAATATTTTAGCGATTCATCGGTTATCCTAGATATCAATCGAATACCATTTACCAAAAGATATATATTTACAACACCAATTGTTGGATAATCATCCTTACCAATATTTAGAATATTTGTTTTTATAACATTTCGTGCGCTGGTTTTTACCATATCAAGTGAAAGAATTATATCCTCCGGTTTGAGTATCAAACCAACTAGAGTACCGATACGATAATTCCCTATCAATTCAATGAAAAAAGAATGGATTTTAATTTTAGTGATACCATTAACAGATTCAACAACAATCCCCTCTAAATAGTTGTTATATTTGTTTTCAACCTCATAAGAAGAAGAATTTAAAGATAAACTATTATATGATAATAACGTTCCCAATTTTTCATATTCTTTAATACATCCGTTTTTTAATACTGCCACAGAATCTGCTAGTGAATAAACATCCTCTTCAAAATGTGTAACATATATACAAGAAATCATTAGATTTTTAATAACTTGTCGAATTTCTATTCGTAATTTTCTCTTTGTAAAATTATCCAAACTTGAAAGCGGTTCATCCATAAGTAATATTTTTGGATCAACAACCAGGGTCCTAGCTAAAGATATTTTTTGCATTTCACCACCGCTTAGTCCTTGTATGTTTCGATTTACAAGATGAGATATACCCAAACTGTTTACTAGCGTTTCAATTTGCTTTTTCTTGTTAATTCTGTCTTTTTTTTTAATACCAAATATTATATTTTGATAAACAGTTAGAAAAGGAAATAGATTTGGCCTCTGAAAGGAATAACCAATATTCCGTGATTCTATAGGATGATTAGTTATATCTATTTCATCTAAATAAATGGACCCACTATCGGGTTTAATTAAACCTGCAATAAGATTAAGAATAGTAGTTTTTCCATTCCCCGTTGCTCCAATCATCACAAGAATCTCGTTATCAGATATTTTTAAATTCAAAGGTCCAAGCGTGAATCCTGAAAATTTCTTAACTAGATCTACAATTTTTAGCATCATTTAAGACCCCCTAATTCTGATAACATCTTCTTTTTTGTTTTTTATTATTGAAATTATAAATAAGGCAATTACAGATAATATAATAACTAATAATATATCAGGTAACGCTTGTTTAAGTCCCCCTATAGCATTATCCTCAAATATTTGTATAGATATGGTGTGTGGATTATATGCCATCATCATGGTTGCACCTAATTCGCCAATAGTCCTAACCCATGTTAGCAATATACTTATTAATAAGCCGGATTTAGCAAGAGGCAATGTAACCTTAACAAATGTGTCTAATCGACTTTTTCCTAAAACCCTCGACACATTTTCATATGACATCTCAACTGCTTCAAACGAGGCTTGACTTGCAAGTATCATAAATGGAGATCCAACATAAGTCTGTGCAATTATTATACCAACTATCGATTCAGTAAATTCTAAAGAATGAAAATTATTTCCAATAACTGCATTAGGACTAAAAATACCTAACAAAAGTGCACCACTAGCAAGAGGCGGCAGGACTAATGGAAAGATCACTAGCATATTTATAAAAAATTTTCCCCTGAAGGAATAACGTGCCAAACAATAAGCTAAAGGCATTCCAAAAATAATTAATAATATTGTAGAGACTGTGGAGGTTACTAGACTCAATATAAATGCATTAACTAATGTAGGACTAAACATTTCCGAAATTAATTTTGAAGAATCCATAAAAGTAATGATACTAATTAGAGGAAACAAAATAAAAGTAATGACTACGCCCGATAAAATCAACATCACAATATTAAATTGATGGTTTTTTGTACCCATTAAGACTAGTAATTATTAAACTAAACATTAACATTATTGTTTGGAACCATATTTTTTTAAAATATAATAGAGAAATCTGAAAATTATCCCATAAGGAACAATTCCCCCAACTTACGAAATTTTAATTAAACTAATAGATTCGCTCCTAGATGAATCGAATAAAGTTAAAAATCATAAAAATTTTAAATTATGTTAAAATTACAACAGTGTTTGTTAATAAATATTAATATAATGATAAAAGGCATATACTAATAGTTAGGTATACATACAGATACTCTTCATAAAACCTGTTTCTCCTTGTACTATGTAAACATATTTTTACTACAATTTACAGTTCAACTATGTATCTCTGTAATACTATATTTATTTTGAAAAGTATAATTGTTTATTGTTTGTGTATACATGCATTTATTTACCACATATAGAGTTCAGAATTCTACTTAACAGATATAAGGTTACTAAATGGTATTGAGATCTGTTAATTTAAGAAAAAATATAGATTTAAAACAATCACATCTTCTATGAGGTCAAGAAATACAATTTGATCGGCTCGGTTAACAGTTGTGTAAACACCTAGATACTATGTTTATATAAACTGATCATGCTTGTTTAGCAATCTTAATACATTTAGCTTACTTTTCTATAATTTATTGTTATGAGGGATACTTTCCTCAGAATGCTTACTGATAAGGAAAAAGATATTCTTTACCAGTTGATGCTTGACGATAAAGAAGCAGGATACAGAGCCAAGATTATCCTATTCAAAGCCGATGGATATACAGTCCCTGAAATAGGAAGAGCAACTAATCTTCATGATGTCAATATTCGAAAATGGCTACACCGTTTTAATGAGAAAGGATTAGACGGAATAGTTTCAAAAATACATAAACACAAACCAATCAAAATAACCAATGATATCGAAAAAAAGATTGTTGAAATAATGACCAAAAATCCGCGAGAAAATTATGGACTACCATTTTCAACATGGTCATTGCGTGTACTGGCGGGATTTATCACCAAAGAGATAAACTTGATTGAAAGTATAAGCCACACTGAAATCAGAAATATAATTCTAAAGCATGGTGTCAAGTGGAGAAATTCCAAAATAACCTTGGGAAGCAGCTAGATCCTGAATATCATTTGAAAAAAAGAGAATTGAAGAATTAAGATATAGCCTGCCTACTAATTCAATCCTAGTTTATGAAGATGAAAAGGGACCTATAGCTGCAAAAACATATGGTGGTACGTCGTGGTCCTCAATACAATACAATCCAAGGTATCTAATCCCAAAGGATAAGAGGAATTTTGAATGTATTTGGTGTTTATGATTACAATAATAACAAGATATGGACTCATAGTTACAAAAAGAAAACAGGAAAACAGTTTTAGCTTTTTATAAAAAGAGTAGACCAAAAATATGATTCCAGTGTAAAACAGATATTTTGGGTATTGGATAACGTATCGATACACAAATCCAATTACAAGGTAAAAGAAACTCTAGTTGGTATCACCCAAGAATACATCTAGTATTTCTTCCAACTAGATCTCCTGAATTAAACTTGATAGAAGTCAGATGGCTATGGCTGCACAGACAAGCGATAAACAATTCCACATTTTTAAATGAACAAGATATTGGTAAAGCAGTATCTGACTGGACATGCAATTATAATAAAAAACATACAGGCAGAGCAAGCAACATTAGTTTACAAGAAGATGTATCCTTGTGTTTACACACTGTTACTTAAGAATTTTCCAATGTTTTTAATAATCTCGAAATTTGTTTTAACTCATTTGATAAAATATGGTATTTGAGCACAATATATCCATCTTTCCTGTTTGTAAGGCTATTTTGTATTATGCCATAATTCTCATCAAGAAATTTCCTTAAGTTAGTACATTCAAGACGTTGACAAAAAACGATTTAAAATAATCATACTACAAAACACTTTGGATATAATTATTAAGAATATTCTTAGTTTCGGAACTAATAAGTAGATATCATTCATAATTATATCACTTTTATATCTACTTTGATTTGTTTAGTCGATTATAAATTCAGGTATTTTGGTTTTCTTATGAAATATTATTTCTGGTTCGTGTTTTGTATCTATTCTCTAATTACTGTATAATTCCTTTTAGTGAGCAAGATTTGTTTTAGATATGTTTCTTAGATATCCACCATTGAAGGATGGGTAAATAATATACAATCTATTTACTGATTCCATGATTGTCCTGACAATAGATTGTCCCATTTCGTTTGTCTTGTGAACTGTGACACAAGACACCATATACACTACATATTAACGATTCGGCTGTATGTATATATAAGATAAATTATACGAAATGGTGTGTCTTTTGTGTCTCTTTTATGATTCGTATAATTAATTCAATTAACAAATAGTTTTATTAATGAAAACATGACAGATTTGATAGTATTCTTATTATCTTAAAGTCATAAAACAATTCAAATAATAAGTGGCTGCTTTTCACTGATTTTTAATCACATCAAAAAGGCAGATAGATTTAATGACGCTGTTAACAGTGATGTAAATACATTGATAATCTTTATTGTAAACTAATGGTATTTGTTTAGATTTGTTAAATTTCATAGTATTAAATATGAATCAAAAAATATGATAACAATTTTGTCGTTCAAAACGAGTCGTATTAGTTTACAAATGTATATACAATCTTATTTACACAACTGTTAACTTAAGACAATATTTCTTTAATATGTTGATAAACAAACAACTTGAACCATTGTTTAACATGGTTTAATTTACATTTGTTCTTTTTGCAAGGAAAGTAATCATCAAAACATTCAGTTCTATCTTTTATAATGCATTGTTCTTTCAATTATGCTTTTTTCAAAAGAAAAGTGAAGATGATGTAGGTTCAGGAAGTTGCAAGTTTGTTGGTACCAATTACCGTCATCAGATGAAACTGGATATTTTCCATACATGTTTATAGCTTCAGATAGAATCAGGTCTTTAGTAAATACATATTTCGTTCTCTCGATATATAAAATGAAAGAATTTCTTCATTTGTTGATTCAATAACAACCCAAATCCATACTAATTCCGATCCCGTTTTTATGACAATTTCATCTATGATATACTCTTTGATTACCTTTCCTTGAAATATTCCCATGGCCTGTACTTTTGAATCCATTTCCAGATGGAAACATGGCTTATTTTTGTTATTTTAAAAAAAGATAAAGCTTTGACAGTATTCCTGAAGGATAAACCTGAAAAGTACAAATATAAATCATAACCAAAGACATTTGAAGGTGTTCTATTTCTAGTGGACATATAATGTATGGTTGTCTTAAATCTATAGGCTTTTTCTTTAAGTTAACAGAGCCGGATTTTGACATTGTTTACATCATATTGTAGATAGATTTAAGAATTTATTTGTTACCAAGTTTAATAAATATTTATTGGCAATTGATAACTATTTTCATAACAAAATAAACAGTGTAAATCAAAACATTCGGTTAGACAGTTTCGATTGTATAGATTTTCATTTAATATTCAAGTGGAAAGGACTTCGTTAATATTTCAACTTCATTTGATTTTGTCGATTATGCCTATTTATACAAGCTTGCTATTCTTGAATGTCATTCCATCATTTCGTTTTCATTGAATCAATGTATCCACATTCTGATGTTGAATGGATGATGATAATAATTAGTTGCTTGTCCTATTTCAAGAACTATATCAGTCCTCATCTATACCAATTAACATAAATATCCGAACTGCATTTTAGTCATCTATTTATTTTATTAATAAATCCTTTTAGCTAAGTTAATCTATTATCATCCTCTCTGTATCATTTGACTACTACCCGAGAATCGTTTGAAAAGATATACAGACGTGAACAGGATATAAAAACAAAAGAAAGGATGTTACTTGTTCTCAATGTAATTTATCAAGGGGAGGTAGCTGCTCACAGGTAGCCAGATCTCCATCGAAGTAAATCTTGGGCTTTTGATTGGTTAAAAAGATATGATATAGAGGTATAAACGGATTAAAAACCAGACTTAAAAGCGGCAGGCCGATGAGATATCTGAAGAGATCGGATACCAGATTAGGAAAGAACTATCCAACTCCAAACAAGGTTGGACCACAAAACAGGTGGAAGAGTTAATAATAAGGAAAAGTGGGATAAAATATCATTTTATTCGCATATACCATATCATCCTTCGTAAATGGGAATTTAAACAGAAGGTACCAAAAAAAGTACATATCAACACTCTGCCTCCAACGAAGAAAAGGAGGCTTTCAAAAAAAGGTCACCCGGATATTTGTGGACATACAGCAACAGCAACAACAGCACCAAGATAAAGAGAAAAAAGGCTTTACTTTAGTATCTACAGATGAATCATTCTTCTTTTATGAATCTTGTAAGACGCGTTTGGATTGATGAAAAGAAAAGACCCATAATAAGAGTGACAGGCTCGCACCAACTTTCATGCATTTTTGGAGCTATCAGTATGAAAGGAAAACAATTATTCATACAGTACGATGTATTCAACGGAGATACATTTCTTGATTATGTAAAGAAAAATCATGCTAAATTTCCAATGCGCTATCTGTTCATGGATAAAGCATCACAACATTACAAATCAAAGAAGGTGTTAAAGTATTTTGAAGAAAATAAAGATACTCTGATCCCTGTATATCTTCCAACTGCATCACCGGAGTTTATAGTTATGGAAGAGATATGGAATATAGCCAAACAGGATTTGCTCATATTGAAATATTATTCATCCTTTACAGATTTGAAGAAAAAGATATCTTTCTACTTTAGAACAAAAAGATTCAATCTTAATATGAGAAACTATTTGCTAAGGTAAGTTCGATAACATATGCTAAATGATATATCATGAACATGATATCAAATGGATTTACCGATTTAATCTTTTTTACATTGATTGAACTTGTAGTGCTTTTAAAATATATTTAACATAACAAAATATAACAATTGTGCATGACAGTGTAAAAATGTGGACAATTATAAAAATTATATGAAAGTATAAATCTAAATCGCTTTAACTAATTAAAATTATGGCAACTACAAAATATCTATTAGAGGAATTGAACGCAAATCAGGTTAAAGACAAAATTAATCAAAAAACAATTGTTTTCATAGTTTTAGGTGCCTGTGAAAATCATGGAAATCATATGCCGTTTGGTGCAGATTTTATTTTTCCAATGAATTTGATACAAATAATCATCGAGGATTTATTAAAGATAAATAATAACATTATTGTTCTCCCCGCAGTTCCATATGGAGTAAGTTCTCATCATAGTAATTTTCAGATGACTATTAGTTTAGATCCTAATACAATGATATTAATTTTAGAGAATATAATGCAAAGCTTAGTTAAGAACGGTGTAAATAAAATAATCATTTTAAATGGACACGATGGAAACATATCGCCAATAGAAATTGCCTCAAGAAAAATCAAGAATGACTATCCAGAAGTCACATTAGCTTGTTTAGAGTCATGGTGGGTAACGGCAGGTCAGAAAGATAAAACACTGTTTAAAACTTGGGATGGTCTTGGACATGGAGGAGAAGCTGAAACATCCTGCATGTTATACGTCAGACCAGACCTTGTAGATATTAACAATATCTCTAATCCAATAATACCTAATCTACCTAGAGATGATATTAGATTATACTGGAATTTTAATGAATTAACAGATACAGGATATACAGGAGATCCCACTAGTGCATCATCACCAAAGGGTGAAAAAGTTATAAAAATACTCAAAAATATTATAATAGAATTTTTAATTGCCATGGAAAAAAGTGAATGGAAATATGGAAAATCAACTAAAATAAAATTCTGAGTGATAAATTTTTTGATAAAAAAATAAAACGTTATTTTAAAATCATAAAAATATAATCATTTTTTGATAGGAAAACATGGCAAATATGAATTTGATGGTTGTACCAATTACCTTTTAAATAACTTTTCATACTTTATCATTATTGTTAAAAAGTGGTGACGATGGTACAAAAAAATAATAAATGGATAGAACGTATTCAAACAATCCTAAGTAGCAAAACTAACCTCTTTTTAGTTTTATCTATCATATTTACATCTATTATATTCTATCCACTGATAATTCCCCATTTATCTCACCCTTCAATGATTTTCCATATATCCATACATATTCTGAGTTTGAATATGGCATTGTTCTTAACAGTGATTTCAGCTTTATCATTTAGAAAGACAAAAAGCAAAAAAGTTTTACTAACATCATTGAGCTTTGGTATACTACTAATTGTTGAATTTTTATATTTGCTACAATCTAGTAATATTTTAGGAGATTATCATATCCCATTTATTGATGTCGAAATACCACATATTTTGCTGTTATTTATGCTAGCATTATTTGCAGTAGGTGTAATAAAGGTTGAAAGAAAATGAGTTTTAGCGAACTTCTGGATATTGTAAAATCAGACAAAGAAAAAAATGATAAAAAGAGTTTGTTGTTAAAAATAATTAATTTCTCTCCAGGGATAAGATACAGAGAACTGTTACGCTTAACTCAATTAAATAATGGTACATTATCACATCATCTCTCAGTTTTGGAAAAAGGTTCTAACATCAAGGTGATGAGACCCAATAATAGCAACATTACAAGATATTATCCTGCTTCAACATCAAACGATGAAACAATAATACTCGGTTTTCTAAAGATAAAAACAACTAAAGAAATCATCACAAAACTTTTAGAAAAAAATGGTTGTACTTTTAATGAATTAGTGATGCACTTGAGTAAAGCACCTTCAACAACTTCATGGAATTTAAAAAGATTGATAGATTCAGAAGTAATTGTAAGAAAAAGAGGCATCGAATATTCCGAATATCATCTCAAGAATCCCATAGATGTTGAGAGATTAATAAAGAAATCAAACACAACTATACTCGATAGAAGTATAGATAACTATATTTCGTTGATAGAAGACTTGTAGTTGTTGATTTTATATTCTTGAGTACACTACAATATATTTTATGTTAAATTCCGATTAATCTCGCACAAAAAATAATTACTTTTATATATTCATAAAAAGATGAAAATTATAATTTTAATCATCTAACAAATGAATATTCAAAGCAAAAATTAAATGCAAGTAGAGATAGAAAAACCAAAGTAGATTTTTTGTTAATCAATTTGGCAATACTTAAATTTATAATTAATTTGATGGAAAATAAGAATAATGAGTACTAATTTTGAGCATGGAAATAGTTTAAACAGGCTTTTACAAATTTTTAAAAAAAAATCATGCGTGAGACTAACATAAAACCATCTATACAAAAGACAAAAACCATAGATCAATGTTATTCTGCAGCATTCAAAAAGTAAATATATGTATTATTTTGAATTTATAAAAATCGAGAAAGCAATATAAAAGGAGATGTTTTTAATTTAACTCATGAAATACATATTTGATATTACAAAAAAACAGATCTCGATTCACCTTTAGAAAGATTTAGATAAAAAGTATTATAAATATAATAAATTATAAAATGAAATATCAATTTATATGGAAAATGATGTCCTTTATTATTGTATTTACAATGATAATTTAAAACAGATGATGAAAATATGGAAATTTATATAGAAAACAGACCATGGGGAAAATTTGAGAGATACGTAGAAAATCAAAAATGTACTGTAAAGACTTTATATATGAAACCTAACTCACAGACTAGTTTGCAATATCATGACAAAAGAGACGAATGGTGGAAAGTAATTAAAGGATCAGTTAAAATATTAGTAAATGATCATGAACATAAATTAAAAGAAGGTAATTCTTTTTTTATAAGGCGAGGACTAAAACATCAAATCATAAACTTGGAAAATGCATCAATAATATTAGAAATCTCAATAGGGGATTTTGATGAAGACGATATCGTTCGGTTAAAAGATATTTATAATAGAGTTTAAGTATTTTCAACATTTCTAAATATATGATAATATTTTCGATTTCAAATTTAAATATAATTAAATGTATTTCAGGCATCAATAATTACTACGATTATACTGCATATTTTAATAAATAAATTAAAATAACACGTCCCTTTTAACTCCATTCATCAATAAATTTTAGAGACGAGTCCACAATCAACATTCTTTATATATAATAAAAGTGAACATCAAAGATTATTGATTATCTCGTCATTTACTGAAACAATTTCTTAAAATAATATAAATTGATCATATTTTAGTTCAAAACATGAATCTGAAGGTACGTAACCATAATGACTATCACTTGACATTCCTTTCGTTAATACTAAAATATACAAACTAATTCAACGGTCCTGAATGAAAAATATTATTCTTTATTATGTGATATATAAAACAACCTATACCTTGTTTAATATGGTTAAATTTACACTTGTTTTTTACAAGGAAAATAATTATTTTTTTAGTCTATCGTTCATGTGCTGCATTATCCTTTCGATACTGCTTTTTTCAAAATAAACGAGAAAATGAGGATGTAGATAACAATTTGTATACTGGGGCATAAAATGTAACCCATCTGACGAAACTGAATATAGTCACACTCCTAAAACTTTATACAGAAATCGTTCAGTAACAAACAAATACCCCTTTTGACATATCAGCTGCATTGAATTTTTTTTTTGCAGTTCTATAACTATCCGAAGCCATATTAATCCAGGAGAGTCATCTTTTATCCCAGTTTCATCAATTATATATTCTCTAATTTTATTTTTATCGATATTTCTCTGATTTATATTTTTAAATTCAGTTGCAAATAGAAACATGATTTGGTTTTACCAGATAAAAAAAAGATAATGCTTTGGTAGTATTTTCAAATGATAATCCAAGTACAAGTAAAAACCATTACTCATAATTTGTGATAGCGTTTTGTTTTTAGTATATATAATGATATAAGACGGTCTTATCCATAGGTTTTTCCTTAAATCAACAATGCTCAACACAATCAATTAATTACATATAACATTTGCACTTTTTTCTAGCAAGGAAATTAGTCGAACTTTGACTCTATCTACAGATTACATCAATCTTTTAAGATTTCGGTTCTTATAATAAGTACAAAATTAATGATACGAGAGACTGTATATGTTTATAAACACTGACATGTATTACAAAACAAAAGATTGTCCATATTTTTGTAATACATCAGAATTAACTAACTCTGTAAACATCTAAAAAGGCAAAATTTCTTTATTATTTCAAGGGGATAACAATTTTAACAAACATACTCAAACCCAACTTTAATTTTTAGATAAAATATATTCAATTTTCTATCCGGTAAAATTCTTTTAGTATTGTATTTTTATATCTATGCGAATGGAAACAATGTTTCTTTTAGTGGATGTTAATAATCTTTCACTTGTTCTTTTTAAAGAAAAAGTATAGAGAATAAAAAATAATCAATGTATTTTGAGGATCTTGTTTTGA
Organism: uncultured Nitrososphaeraceae archaeon; assembly: GCA_963762475.1. Taxonomy (GTDB): domain Archaea; phylum Thermoproteota; class Nitrososphaeria; order Nitrososphaerales; family Nitrososphaeraceae; genus Nitrosocosmicus. The sequence goes on along the minus strand of CAVXKW010000009.1, from coordinate 82,502 downwards.
TAATCACAAAGGAAATAGCACATATTTAAGACATAAATTTATCAAATGAACAATGATATTTTAATCCAGAATATGTAATGTTTTTGCCACAAAACAGATAGTTTTTGGGCATTTTAATTTTCAATATATATAATTTATACTTTGTTAAGCATGGTTTTACTTAGGTTAATATTACAAAACATTCTTATTCATTAGATCTCTTGCATAATTAGCACAACTAGAAAACCTAAAAAGTTGACACATTTTAATAATGATCCACAAACTAAAATGGAATTATTACAAAAGATGATTGAGAATATAAAATTTTGATAGGCATCAAATTATGCAAGTTCTATTGTCTACCAAAAAATACCTTTATCGGAACAATCATATTCAGCTCCACAAACAAAGCATTTCAAATGGCACACTGATATCTCTGTCATAAAATTTTCGCATCTAATACAAATAAATTGTTTACTCCTTTTTTTTCTATCCATGAATATCTCATCAATATATAGTATGATACATTACAAAATTAAAAAGATATAATACCATTCTGAACGATATAGGGGGTAGACATCATACAAGATATGTCAAATTCATTTGTCCTTAATATTTAAATTATGTGGGGTATCATAACATGGATATAATAGTTTATTTATTGCAGAGTTATTTAATTTTAGTTCATTAATTTTAATAGACAAAGCAGTTTTTAAAGAATAGTCAATTTAATGTTTGTCACTAATTTTAGTGATCATAAAAAGATAATATATAATATTTGTTTTAAGTCTTGTAAAAAACTTATCTAGTTTATTTGATAGAATAATGATTATCAAGATAGAAAGATAACTATAAAAAAATTATTTTATTCTATTGTCAGAATTTGACTAACTTGTATCGTTATTATTTGTAATCGAAAATCCGTGATAGGTTTTATGCCAGACTTGAGGTTTAAAAATAAATTCTATAATTGCTATCAATCCTGCAATACTTAATAAAATATTGTAAATCGGCATAAGTAATACATATTTGTATTTTTTCAAAGCAAAATGACCCTGTTTTATTGCAAGAAAACTCACTATTAAAACGAAAGATATCCCAATTATAAAATTGATCAAAGTTGTATAAAAAATAAACAAACTATAATCATAAGCATCATAGATCCAACTTGCAAAAGGAATTGGAATATCAATCCATGTTAACAATACAATAAAAAAAATGATCCACCCAGGCAAAGCAAGCATATTAATAATTGGACCAATTAATTGATAAAGTAAAAAAAATGCAGGTTTAAATCCAATATCTTTTACCAAATCAAAAGGTTTTTTATAATGAACCTTGAATGTATAGAGAAAGCCTTTATTCCATCTTATTCTTTGCCTTAACCAAGGATATAGTTTTGGTGGAGCTTCCTCCCATGTAGTACCGTCAAATGGTACATGTTTTTCCATTTTGTCTAGCAATACGAACACCTAAATCTGCATCCTCCGTAACATTTTTTTCATCCCAACCACCCAAGCTTTTCAAAATTTCAGTTCTAAAAAAATTACTTGTTCCACCTAAAAGAACTACCAAGTTCTTTTTATGCATTAATGGTAAAAGTATATTAAAATGATTTAGATATTCTATAGAAAATAACTTTGTTAGTAAAGATTGTCCCGTATTATAATATCCTAGTTTAGCTTGCAAACAGGTAACTTCATTGTGCTTTTCCATATATAATACCATTCTTCTGAGTTGATCTGGTTGTGGACGATCTTCTGCATCATATATAATTAGATATTTTCCGTTTGCGAAGGATAAACCTTTATTAAGCGATTTTGGTTTTGCTCTTGAATTTTTAGGATTTAAATAAATATAACATAATTTGATTACAGTATCTTTCCAAAGTTGTATTTTTATTAATATATTATCATTGTACTCTACTTTACCATCAGGTATCTCGTCATAGGGAAGTGCAAGAAGAGATTTTAATGTCATATTGTCGTCAGGTTCTACCAATAATTGTATATCTAGTTTATCTTTTGGATAGTTAAAATTCGAGATACTTTTTAAAAGATAAGGTAAAGTTATCTCCTCCCTATAAACCGGTAGTAAAATAGATACAATTGGAAATTCAAAATTATCCTTAATATTTTGATCTGAATCATCAATTTTTTGTTTCTTTAAACTTAAACTAACTAAAAAATAAGTTAAAATGATACTGGAAAAAATGAAAAAATTCATTGAAATTATTATATAAATCAATATTATTATCGATGGGATATTCAAATAAGATCCCCTGTATTCATACAAGAAATTATTGCCATTTTCTCCTTAGAATCTAATTAAATACCCGTATTAATTTTTTTAGAAATGTGTAACAACATGCTCTATTTCGTTTTTTGCATGTGGGTAATTTTAATTTAAGACATATTTTAAATGAAAAAAAAGAGCAACTTTGAAAATAAAGTATTGTCCTATCAACGTTTTTTTTAACATTCTTTAAAAATCGGTTAATTAATTATTAACCAACAATATAATCAAATTTGAAAGTATCAAAATAAAGTTTGAATAACTTTAAACCAAAATAAAAATCATTAATTAATCTTGCCCATCATTTTCATATTTTAAGAAATTAATATAGTTTGAAATTTAATGTATTCTATTGAAATTATTTTGATGATGTACCTTTGCAAATACTTGGATTTCGTTTTTAATTTTATCGGTAATATATACATTATTTGATGAATCTATTGCAATTCCCTTGGGATCAAAAAACTGACCATTAGCATTGCCTTTTATACCCCATTTGGCAAGAAGATTTCCATTTGAATCAAATTTTTGTATCCTATACTCACCTGAATCTAGTACATATAAATTATCATTTTTATCTACTGCCAAGTCGACAGGTCCAATAAACTTACCATCGCTTCTACCTTTATTACCCCATTTTGTAATAAATTTTAGCGTATCATTGGATGTAAATGCGAATTTTTTTATTTGGAATAAATTACCATCATAAATATATATATTATTATTACGATCTAATGCAATATTAGCAGTTGAATTATGATAGATCATATTAACTAGATTTGTTACAGTTGGAATTACAAATGATTCCTCCGGAGTATCTATCTGTAAAGAGTGATTAGATATTTGTAAAACATATAAATTTCCATCTGGATCGATTTTCATATCAGATGCTTTCATTTTTTCTGGTATTATTGCGGGGCTTATTTTCCAATTTTCAACAATTGTTCCATTATCAGATATTTTTTCTATTGTGGATGTACAAAAATTCAACATATAAACAATATTTTGCGAATCTACAGATATTGTATTTGATTTATTGTGTTTTTCATTCACGCAGCCTAATATCTTCCATTTATCAATAAAACCTCCGGAAGAATTAAATTTCTGCAATCTTTGGTTATCTGAATCTACTACAAATATGTTATTTGAATCACTTATTGCAATCTTTGATGGTAATGAAAAATTTTCTCTGTGTTGCAGATTTGGACCTATATTATGTATGAATATATAACTTTCATTAATAAAATTTGTATAAGAATCCACCTTATTAATGTCTAAATTAAATCCAAAAGAGAAAAGGATGCTAAATATACAAATTAGCCTTAGCATTTTTCGCATCTATCTTTTGATATTTTTAAAGATAGTTAAGTCTATACCTCCTCTATTTTAGTTCAACTTTTCTTTTCAATTTCAAAAATATCAAAAGGTATCCACATTTAATTACGCGTCTTTAATTTGTTTAATCTACGATAGACTTTTTGACATTAAATCATCAATATTTTATCCGCCCATTACTGAATAGAAAGATATAAAATAATCCACATAAAAAATTATTTGAATATATCGATAATTTTAACATATAATAAGATGTAATATGAAAAAGATTATCTAAAAATTTTTATTGTAATTATTAATATTTTAAGTTATGATCAATCCATTATTATAAATTATCCTTTAATTACAATATTAATTGTTTAATTATGTAGTAACATCATATACTACATAATGTTTTCTATCAATTAATATAAAAATATATAAAATTCAAAGTTAAACGGTTAACACCAATTTCTATAAATCATAATAAAAATTTGAAATAATTTTCATCTTAACAAATGGGATTTAGTCTTTTGTGTTTAATTTATTTCTGTTTTGTAAAATGTTTTAGAGCCAGAAGACAAATCATTAAAATATTCTATTGGAATTGTTTTTATTGGATCCATAATTCTATGTTTTTTTGGTACGCTGTTCTTAGAAAAACCATAATTTTCCTTTATCTGTAACATTAGTAAATGATTTTTTATCTCCTTTGTTAATTCAGTGTTACAAATCTTGCTATTGTTAATTGCTATGAGAGAATCTTGCATCATGCCAGTTAAGTGATCTACCCCTTTTTCCTCATGAAGATGAGGGTTTCTTGATTCTATCTGAAAAATTTCTATTCCTTTTTCCAGTATTTCAAAATAATCAGTGGGAAATAAGCCACCATATTTTTCTAATATGTTTATAAACTCATATGGCTCAACTGAGTACCCAGTAGAGTAATGAAGATTTTCTGCCAAACTCATTGATAACGCATGCTCACCTGCATTACCTGTCGAAATTATATCACTCTCAAAACCAACTATATTGGAAATTAGAGAGTTTAAATACTTGTTGCTATATTCTGAAATTCTACCCCATTTTGGAAACTGCAATTTGTTATTAACAATTTTTGGCTTAGATTTCCATGAAATTCGTATATTACTATACGGCGTTGTAGCCATTTTGAATCCAGTTGCGTAAATTTTTACATATTCATTGACTGATCCTGGAAAATAATTATCACCATCTATAAAACCAATATATTTTTTTAACTGGGCTTTGGCCAACAACATGCCGATAATCATCCCTTCGGCTTTACCATTTCTTATACGATTTTTAGAGTCCAAAATTCCTTTGTATTTTACTTTTTTGAAAATTTTTGCTAACTCTTCATCTCTTTGATGAATTATCATTATTTTTTTATGTGTAAAACGAGAATACTGCTTTACCATTTCCACTTCCATAGAAAATTTATCCATAGTGGAACGCTCGCTATTTGAAACTATGATTACAAGACATTCATTAGGAATTCCGCTCAGAACTCCCTCTATAAGGCTAATTTTTTCATTTTTTATAGGAATAACAATAGCCAAGTCTTTTAAAATATCAGATAATTCTGTATAACTATATCCCCTAGTAGATGGTCCTTGATTATTTACGTCAATACTAGGTATTTCTCCTGCATCTAGTTCATAAATTTTTTGAAGTGCATGAATACTTACAGAACCAATCCTCTCTGTATATCTCGGCGGATAATCAATTCTCATTTGTACACTTTCTCTTATATATATTCACTTATAAATAACTACCACAAAATACTAGGTGAAACATAGTTGATATTATTCTATATATAATCAATAAAGTTAATGAAATATTGACTCCATCAAAATATGTTCTAAACTAATAATAATAATTTGATCTTTATTTTGCTATATATGTATGGACCTAATAATATATCAAATAGTAAACTTGCAGCGTTTGATATGGATGGAACTCTTCTTGATGGCAGATTAATCGAGGCTGTTTCAAAAAAATATGGATTATATGAACAAATCAAATCAATTCAACTAGATTCATCTCTTTTAGGGTATATGAAAACCGTAAAAATAGCACAAATACTTAAAGGATTAGAAGAAGAGGATCTGATTAACGCATTAAATTCATTACCATTAATGAATAATTGTCAAAATATATTATCCCTATTAAAAAAAAATGGATATATCTTGGGGATAATTACTGATAGTTATAATATTGTTGCAAAATATCTTGCTAATAAGCTGAATATGGATTTTTTTGCAGGAAATGATCTAATGCTAACAGAAGGATTTATTTCTGGAGAAATAAATATGCCACGCGGATGGGAAAAAATTAACTGTTCTTGCAAAAATTCAGTATGTAAAAGATATCACTTAGAATTTTACGCAAAAAAATATAATATTAAAAACGAAAATACGCTAGCAATCGGAGATACCAAGGGTGATTTATGCATGCTAGGTCATGCAGGAACGGGTATAGCATTCATGCCAAAAGATAAACAAGTCGATAATTGGAAAAATTTGATTAATGTACCTAATCTATTAGATATTTTAAAATTTATAAAAATAGATACGTAGCTTTTTAAAATGGATTATTTTATTATATATACCTTGTTTACTAAAGATGTATAGTGGATATTTAATATGTGCAGTATTGTAGGTATTTTAAATAAAAGTGACGGAAATGTAGTTAAATTGATAAGTAAAATGTTATTCTGTATGAAAAATCGAGGTCCGGATGGCGTAGGTCTTGCTACAGAGGACCAAATAATTTATTCTGATAAAATGGATTCTGTATTTTTTTCTCGTATGAATGGACATGAAATTTTAGGACACAGTAGATTAGCAATAGTAGGTGGCTCATCTGGCCCTCAACCATTCATCAGCTGTGATAAAAAATTATTGTTAGAACATAATGGCGAAATATATAATTATAAAGAAATTAAAAAAAATCTTTCTGACGAACATATTTTTAAAACTTCGACAGATAGCGAGGTTATTGTCCATTTACTGGAAGAAGAATATAAAAAAAATAACTATGACTTAATAAAGGCAATAAAAAAAACTGTAACTTTGTTAGATGGAATTTATATTTTAGCTATAAAAGAACAATCTACAGGTAATATTGTAATAGTACGGGATGGTATAGGAGTTAGACAGATATACTACTGCGAAAATGGCGAATTTATTGCATTTGCATCTGAAAAAAAGGCGCTTTGGGAGATCAACATGTATAATAACATTAAACGTCTTTTACCAGGACATGCCTTACTTATATCCCATATTAATGAATATTCTAAATATATTACTTCTATTATTCCTATTAGCATAAATACAAAAAAATCTATAGGAGAAAAATATCCTGTATTATATACCGATCTTGATTCTGCAATCAATGCTTATAGTAATACACTATTTCGTTCAATGAAAAAACGGGTAATGGGTTTTAATAAAATCGGCATTGTTTTTTCAGGAGGTATAGATAGCGTAATTGTAGCATATCTTGCAAAACAGATGGTACCAAATGTTATTTGTTATACATCAGGAATTAAAAATTCAAATGATATTATTAATTCAGAAATAATCGCAAAAAGTCTTGATCTTGATCTTCAGGTTGAAGAAATGAGTGAAAGCGATATAGAAAAACACATTCCAAAAATAATTAACATAATCGAGGATGACAACATGGGGCAAGTCGAGGTCGCCATACCAATTTATGGAGCGGTTAAACTTGCTCATGAACAAGGAATAAGAGTCATGCTAACAGGTCAAGGAGCAGATGAGCTATTTGGTGGATATTCATGGTATTCTAAAATAGTAAAAAAATATGGGTATGATAAAATTCGCGAATATATGATTAAAGATCTTAAATTATTATATAAAGAGACATTAGAGAGAGAAGATAAAATAACCATGTCTCAAAGCATAGAGTTAAGAGAACCGTTTTTGGATACAGATTTAATTGATACGGTATTAAAAATAGATCCGCGCTTGAATATTATAAACGAAGGTGATACATATGACAATCTTGGAAAAAGAGTACATAGGCGACTAGCAGAAAAAATAGGAATACCTCGAGAAATTGCATATCGAATAAAAGAGGCAGCCCAACATGGATCGGGCGTACATGAAATCTTGGATAGATTGGCAAGAAAAAATGGATTTGATGAATTACAAATAAATGACAAATATATTTCCAAGCTAAATAAAAGAGAACTAGTTGGCAGCTCTCAAAGATATGGTCACCTATTTGAGAATGAAAACATATGGAGTATTTCTCCACATATCCAAATGTATTTAGAAAATATTGCTAGGAATATACTACCAAAAATTAACTAAAGATCAAATAATTATGTTTATTTCAAGTAATAAAATGAAATTTTTTTGTATTTCTTATTCGCTAGTAATATTAATAGTAATAGTTAATATTGTATAGACAAAATCGGTTCTTTATTTTGGATTTTCTAAAATACTATTAGGTAATCAAATGATTTGCCCGATCTAATCCTAAAGAAATCAAACTATTGATCAATATAAAGATATTCTTGTCTAAAATTCAATGTATTTACTATCATATTTTAGAAAAAAGTTAATATAGATAGGATCCAGTTACTAATTTTTTAATAAACACGATTAAATCCATATATAATTATAACATACTTTTTGATTGTTTTTTATTTTTTTCTACGAAATTGATTTACGATAATTTTTATAATTAATTAACCTGTATCCTTTTTGACAACAGATTACAACCATATTCTAAAAATCCCTCTATGTTACAAAATGATAAAAGTTAAAATTATTACTTAATAAATATTTTTATTTTTTTTCCATCTATGTCGATTGTTTTATGTACAAATTCGCTACTAGCTATTTCTGAAAAAACAACATCTTTTACACGAACCAAGTTTTTAATATCCTCGTAATAATTACCCAGCATAGTAATTTCATCTTTAGATATTTCGGAAACATATGCAAAAGAGAGAATTTCTGTAGGGATATAACCAAGTTCTTTTCTAAGTTGTTGCAGATTACGAGATAAATCTCGGACTAAACCTTTAATTATTAAATTATCATTTCTTGAAGTATTTACTAATAACAATATTTTGTCAGAGTCCATAGATACATAATTATTATTTGATATATATCCTATATCCAGGTCTGCTATACTTAGTTCTATTGATTTATTTTCAGCATATTCGAAATAATATATTCCTTTTTTTTGTATTTCTTTTAAAATTACAATTTTATCTAATTTTGCGAATTCAGTTATAAGAATATCTATATCAGATTTTACTTTTTTTGCAACATTTTTTCTAATAATATTTATGGTTGGCGATATTGGTGCACTTTTCTCTATTAATTTTAATAATTTATCAACATTATTTTCATATTTTATTTCTTCTATAGACAAATTTTGAATGTTTAACTGATCATTTAAAATTTCTTTCATTCCAGGTGCATTCAAAAAATCCAAACTATTACAATAAATGTATGCAGATTCCAATGGCCACCTTCTTTTTAATTTTGTTTTGTTTCGAATTGAGAAAGACATAGATGCAATCTCTTTTACAATATCAAATGATGTTTCAATAGAATTATTTGATACTTTTTTAAGTATATCTCTATTAGACCATTCTTCCAATAATATAGTTTCATATTTTTTAAAACACTTTAAATAAAGAAAATCAGTCGTAAATGGACTAAATGGATGTAACAAAATATCAATATTCTTTAGACATTCAGATAATACGGTATAAATTGTAAATCTTCGGGGTAAATTCTCTATTTCGTCATTCCATAAATCATATCTTATTAAAGGAACATATGTTTGACTTAGTGAATTTATTATAAAATCCTCAATTAGTCTACTGGCTTCATGAAATTTGCAATTATCAATCAGTTGTGTAGCGGTAACGATTAATTTTTCTAATTTAGTTAATATCCATATATCAGGTGTATTTAGATCATGATTATTAAAAATCGATTGTAACCCACTTGTTTCGTATGTAAACTTATCGTATTCGCTATTTTGTTTATAATATACGTGTAAATAATATAAAGTACTAATGACTTGATAAGGTCTACTCTGCATTTCTTTGATGCTAAAATTTAAAGGCTCTATTGGAGAAGATTTCCATAAGAAATAAAACCTTATCAAATCTACAGAATAATCTCTAAGCAGTAATGATGCATCTATAACGTTACCCACGCTTTTACTCATTTTATTTCCTTTTTCATCTAAAACATGTCCTGTAAATAGAAAAGATCTAAAAGGTGATACATCAGAATTGTTTAATATGATATTTAACATTAGTAAGGTATATGCCCAACCTCTAGTTTGATCTATTCCTTCTGTTAAAAACTCTACAGGTATTAATTTTTGATATTCATCAGTAGTTAAAGAAGCAAAAGGTGCACCTCCACTATTATGCCATGTATCCAATACAAATAACTCCCTATTCATAATACCCTTACAGTTTGGACAAATAATTTTGATTTTGTCAATCCAAGGTCGATGCAATTCGAAATTTTTACCGTCAGGTAATTCAATTGCTTCTTGGATTATTTCCTTTCTGGAAAATAAGCCTTTTTTTTCAGAACAGGTGCCACATATCCATATTGGTAATGGAGTACCCCAAAAACGTTCCCTTGAAATACACCAGGGTACTTTTTCTTTAATTATTTCTATAAATCTATTTTTGGGTTGTTCATAAAAATAATTAATCTTATTAGATGCATCCATTGGCTTGTCCAAAAGACGGTCGATCAAGTAAAAATATTCTCTTCTTGCCAACCATACTATTTTATGACGAGATCTCCAGCAAGTAGGATATTTATGTTTTATTTTGCTTATCTTTACTACTGCATTAGCTTTATACATATCATCAATTATTACTTTATCCGCATCCCTTACAAAATAATTAGCATATTTTCCTGCCTTTTCTGTAAATGATACCTTTTCATCTATGGGTACGAAAATAGGGATATTTCGTTTGGTAGCAATTTCAAAATCCATTTCTCCGTTTGCAGGTGATAAATGTACAATACCACTTCCTGTAGTTGCATCAACAAAATCTTCTGCTACTACAAAATGAATTAATTTTTTTATTGCGAGTTCATCTAGTGCAGGAATATCTTTAAGTAATGGATGAATATAGAATCGTTTATCCAAATCCATGCCATAAAAGGTTTTTGTAATTTCGTATTGATTTATTTTTAGTTCGGATAAAAGATCATTTAATCGATGTTCTGATACTATCCATTTTTCATACCCTTCATTAATATTAACAGTGATTAATACATATTTTGCATTTGGATTTACCCCAATTAATTCATCGGTAACCAAAGTAAATGGCATGGTAGTCCACACAATTAGAAAAATATCATCATTTTCTAATCTTACTTTATAATAAAAAGATGGATCCTCAACCTGTTCATAACTTTGATTTATTTCTGAATTACTAAGCGAGGTCTGGCAAGAAGGACAAAATGCAACTACTCTAAACCGTTCTTTTAAAATGTCATCTTCATAGGCTCTTTTAATATATTGCCACTCCCTCTCTATATAACTATCAGTAAAGGTCCAGTATGCATTTTCATAATCAAAGGACATACAAAGTAAATCATCCACTTCTCGCCATTTTTTATTATAATCCTTAATAATTTTTTTACAGGTTTGAACCAGTTTTTCTATACCTACCTTTTTAAGATTCTCACTTTTATTTCCAGTAAGTCCCAAGACCTTTTCTGCGTTTAATTCTACAGGCAATCCTTGAGTGTCCCAACCTGCCCTAAAAATAATTTTTTTTTTCTCGATTGTATTTTTTCTATACCACAGATCTTTAATTATACGACCTCTCAAATGACCAATATGTGGTTCCCCATTCATTGTGGGAGGACCATCTATATATCCAATAAGTTTAGATGAATTTTCATTTTTGTCAAATGATTTTTTGACAATATCATCAACTTTTATATCCTGATGATGATTTCTAATATAATTTTCAATAAGCTTGATGTCAAATTTTTCTCCTAAATTCATCTAATAAAATGAATTTTGCTGTTCCAATTTTTATGTTTTGAATAAAATTAAAAAAAAATATCCAGACCATTCATAAAGAACATGATATATGCGGATCTGATTTTTGAAATAAATTTAATTATGTGCTAAGGATTATATTAAAATTCTATTAACAATGTATATGACTATTAAGAGCATTGGCTCAGGAAAAAGTCCACCAACTGATATATTTGTAGTAATTGAAATTCCAAAGGATAGTAATATTAAATACGAAGTAGATGAGAACTCGGGAGCCCTTCTAGTGGATAGAAAATTGTATACCGCCATGAATTACCCTTTTAATTATGGATTTATACCTCAAACTAAGGAGGAGGACGGGGATCCAATAGATATACTTATTTTGAGTAATGATCCATATATTCCATTATCTGTAGTAAGATCAAAACCTATAGGCGTTTTGATCATGGAAGATGAAGAAGGGAAGGATTCCAAAATAATTGCAGTACCTAATAAAAAAATAGATCCAATTTATTCTAAATTTGATGAAATAGATCAAATTGATGAGCAAATTCTAGACAAGATAAAGCATTTTTTTGAGCATTATAAAGAACTAGAAAAAGACAAATTTGTGAAAGTAGTTGGATGGGAAGGCCGAGGTAAAGCAGAAGAAATTATTTTAAATGGAGTTGATCGATTTAAAAAAGAATCCGACTTGCATTAGAGAGCTTTAAATTGCTCACTCCATCGCATATAAGCTCTTATCATTTCAGAACTAACGCTGGGTTTTCTAACTTTGATCATATCTTTAAAATCCACCAAATTTATAGCGCGAGGAATTTCGGATTTATCCAAAGGATCTCCTTTCTCAAACAACTCGTTTACAACTTTTAATTGAGCAGATTGACAAATATCTTTAATATCACTAGCACTATAAGATTCACATAATTTTGCTAACTCATCAATTTTTAGTGATGAATCATTGTTTAACTTTGCAACATATTGTTTAAAAAGATCCTTTCTTGCTAACATGTCAGGTAAAGTTACATAGATCCTCTTTTGAAACCGTCTCAAGAATCCTGATTCTAAACTCCAAGGCTTATTTGTGGCCCCTATTACGTATATAAAAGAATTTCTAGATTTGTCATTTATTCCATCCATTTCAGTTAAAAATTGATTTTTCACTCTAACTTCGCCTCCAACCTCGCCATTTCTAGTACCTAGTAATGAATCTATTTCATCGATGAAAAGTAAAATTGGTACTCTTTCTTTTTCATGTAATTTTCTCGCAAAAGTAAATAATTTTGAAATGTTTTTTTCAGCTTCTCCAAGCCATTTACTCATCATTGAGGAAGCATCAATATTAATAAAATATCCTTGAATTTCTGCTGCCGCTGCGGCGGCCAAAAGTGTTTTTCCACATCCCGGTGGACCGAATAACAATATGCCTCTTGGCCACCCTAAGGGGAATAAATCCACACGTTTTGTAGGATAAACAATAGATTCACGAATGGCTCTTTTTGCATCATCTAGTCCGACTACTTCATTCCAAGATACTAATGGTTTTTCTTTTATAATTAAATTTTCAAACTCTGAATTTGATTCCGAAACGTTGTCCTCTGAAGGATTAGATTGTGAAAATTTATTCGAATCATGTCCAGTCGGATATACAGACTTAAAATTTTTACTCAAATTTGAATCCAACTTATTAAAAGATTTTGGATTTTTTTTAATTAAATTGCCAGTATCAAGTAAAGTATTATTTTCTTTGAATGAATTATCATTATCATCTAAAATTCCATTTGCCATTTGTAATGCTTTGATGCGGTTTTTGTACGCATTTGCTCGTTCTAAATAAACCCTATTTAGTTTGTATTCTGGATAAATTTCAACTAACCTAATTAAAGCTTCACTAGCACGTTGATATGACATAATTGCAATAGAATGGGAACCTTGAGAATCGAGTTTTATTGCTTCAGCAGCATACTTACTCGCAGTATTTTCTAATTCCTGTGGGGCCAGTGTCATTTTATTACTTTCTTATTATAATATCATAACTTGTTTGAAAGGATACAAAGTAAATTTTTATTCTCTAAACTATAAAAAAAAATAGACTTTAATTCGGATCTTTTCAATAGGTTATTTTTTTTTAATTATTTATATAAAAACATTGACAATTGATCTTAGTATAACGAATAATAATATAATTTAATGCTGTCTGAAGAAATTAAGGATGATAATGAAATTTTAGGAGGACTTGAAGAAATTGGTTTGTCAAAATATGAGTCTTCAGCATATTACAATTTACTTGGAAAAGGTATGATTTCTGCTACAGAAATTGCATATAGTTCAAACTTGCCAAGACCAAAAATATATTCGATTTTAAAAAAACTTGAAAATAAAAATTTAGTATCAATTACATATCAAAAACCCCTAATGTGTAGAGCCATCTCACCAACTGAAGCCTTTAGTAACATAATAATAAAATACGAAAAGAAATTAGGAGGATTAAAAAAAATAATAAATACACTACAGGATATAAACAATGAGGGTTTACGAAGCAAAGGCATAGAAGAAAAAAATTATTTTGTACTCAATCAATTTTCTACTGTTAATAAAATATCTGATTTAATAAAAAAATCTAAAGAGTCAATAAATGCAATGGTTAATACATACGGTAATAATTTATTATTGTATTCAAAGGACGAATTAAAAAAAAATATTATAGATGGAGTAAAAGTAAGAATTATTTGCGATTATAAATGTGAATTAGAAAATAAAATTTATCCTAATGCTATTGAACAAAAGTATCATAAAATTACCACAAATATCTTTATCTTTGATAACTCATATTTACTTATATTGGATGATATTGGAGCCAAATCTGCTTTTATCCATTCAAATGAGATTTTTTTATCGACCATGATGAATCAATTTACCAACTTATGGAATCAAAAAGAAAATACTATAACTAGTTCGATGAATCCATAAGAATTTATTTTAATTTACTATTTTATCATATGGCTTCATAACTATTGATAATTCGTTTAATAAATCAGATGCAAGAATATGTAATCCATGTTTGTCAAATACATGTAGTGCAGATAACCCGTTAAAATACAGACCTAAAATTGACGATTCAAAAGGGTTATTTTTTGTTAAAAATCCGGCGATTAAACCAGATAAAATATCACCAGTACCTCCAATTGTCATGGCCGGAGTAGTTCTATCTATAACCGTTACATTATCCCCATCTGCAACAATGTTCCAAAATCCCTTTAAAACTATAACAATGCCATATTCTTTTGATTTACTAATAACGTTACTGATCTGTTCTGATCTAGATGTTCCTGCAGGTTCTCCAAACAATCTTTCATATTCGCCCGCATGTGGAGTAACTATCGATTTAGTATTAATGATTTCTGGAAGGATTGCAGGGATTAGTGATGAAGCGTCAAGTATTAAATTTGTTTTATCCCTAAGCAATGTTCGAATTAGAAAACAAAGTGATTCTGCTTTGGTTATGCTCATCCCCATGCCGATACCGGCACTTTGAACTTTTTTAGGCAATAAAGAAAATAATTTACGTGCAGAACCCATTGTTAATTTATCATCAGGCAAGGGTAAAAAAATTAAATCTGGCGACATTGATCTAGATGATGAAATGTTGATTTTTGGTATTGCAGTATAAACTAAATCTGTTCCACTTTTTAATGCTGCAATAGATGATAATATCGGAGCCCCGTGATAAATCCTACTTCCACCCATTATTAGTACAATACCATTTTCGCCTTTTCTTGATTGAATTCGTCTAGGAATTAGAATTTTATTTATATAATCATCGTTAACTTGTAAAAGATGAGATACTTCCAATATTTTTATGGATATGATGTATCTTTTATTCTTATATTAAATCAACTAATACGATAAAATTTTTAATTCACTTTAGGATATTTAAATATGGGGAAAATGATTTGAAGAAAATAAATGAATCCACTAAACAGTATGAGATAGTTTCGGTAGTCCCACCCGAAATAGATACTCATTTTCAATTATATGGAAAACATATGTGGGAGGTTATGTATGAAGATGAATGTCCTGTTTGCGAAAAAAAAATAGATGAATTTGGTTATTGCGCTTGTAATGCATGTTCAGGATAGATTTTTATATAATCCAACTAGAATAATTTGGCTCACAGATAACTTGTATTACTGAATTTGATTTTTATTACACATTATCAAATAGGAAAATCAATTGACGCTTGACATGATACACACCGTTTGATGGATAATAACTATGCTTATTGCATATGAGAATTCATTGGAATGTAAAACAACATTCACGAAATAACACAAAGCATTGTTTATAGTCAAAATAGATTTACGATAACATGTAAAAAATTACATAAGTTAAAGAGTAGATGGATGAATTGCCTGAATTTAATTATTAAGAGAACGTCTCATGGATTTGATTATATACTTTCATTTTTGAATAGATCGTTAGGAAATATAAATATTGAGTTCGAAATAATTGTAACACACAATAATAATTTGAAATATCAGAATAAATGAATGAATTTATACAAATACATTCTTTTGATCTGACAAAATGTCAATGATCATACCAATAAATCCCAAACGAATTCATAAATATAATTTTAGATAATGACATAATGCATATTAGACCTCGTATAATTAGCACCAATAGGAAACTTCTAAAAAGTTGATATAATTAAATCATAAGCCGCAAACTAAAATAAAAAAATTATAAAATATGAGGGAGAATCTATAAAATTTTGGTAGGCATCCAATCATGCAAGGATCTAGTATGAATATTTGTATCTCAAATTAAAAATTAGATTAATAAAATATTCCATGGATAAAAAATTGTTCGATATTCTACTTAATTTCATAATATAAAATTAGTTTCTAATTTTAATTAAACTCCAAAAGTAAGATATTTTGAATTGATATGTTTTATCAATTGTTCTCAAAACGAAGTTTTATATTCTAAATAATGTTATAAATCAAATAATTAATTGGAGCTCCGGTGGTGTAGAAGCTTAGTGGAATTCAAGCTGCATAATCCGGTTAAGCATTTCGCCCTCTCAAGGCGACGATCCCGGGTTCAAATCCCGGCCGGAGCACTTCGAAAATAGAACAAGCAACAAGATCATAAGCCTAACAGAAGAATAAGGAATGGTGTTTTGTTATTGTTAGATCAAAGATATTTTCATTACAAATCATTAGCAGTTGATTCGATATGATCATTTGTATACTACTACGTTTTGTGAATTGAAATATTATTATGATTTTGTATTTAGATTCTACAAATTGTTATATATTACATTGATCTTGTAAATTTTGTATTTACTCAAAATACAGTAAAAATACTATGCCCATTATCCAATTAGAGAATCAATAGAAATTAGTTTAAAAAAATATATTTTCAAATAGCAATTATTAAGAAATCATTTAATAAATGAAAAAGTCATTATTTTCTGTTAAAAGAGACCCTTCGCCAACAAATAAATTTTCTTATATCCCAAAAAGATGCTTTGTTGCATGATTCGAAAATCATTTAAAAATATAACTTATCCGTGACAATTATAATGGAATTTTTACTGTTTTCGTTTTTATTATATCAATAAAACGTTGGTAAAAAACGAAAAAATAATCATGCAACAAAGCACAAAAAGACTGTAAAGCAAAACTTTCAATTCTAGGTTGCAATAATGCAAACATATTCACCCTTTGTTTGAAATAATTAGATTTAAGCCTGTGAATGAGTAGGAATAATTAACATTTTGTTTACCATTTATCCACTAATTTGCTCTTTCTAGTATGCTTTTTAAAACAAGATGAAGAGGATATTTAATTACAGATTTATAGGTCTGTGGATACCATGTTCCACCATCTGTAGGAATTGGATGAGGAATATAGTTTTTTTTGACGCTAGTAAGAAAATATTCATTAACAACAAACGTATTTCGCCATTTTGGTAGACTTATTATAATAATTTTTTAAATGTTCATATTCGATAGCAATCCCAATTCATATTTATTGGGAACTATCTTAAGTTGAGTTTCAGCATTTATAATTCCACGTTATTTGTTTTTGTATAAATCAATGTTTTGCTTGGTTTGTAATTTTTTATCTAATCTCAAATTGCAGTGTAACTTTTTTGGACAAACCTCTGTTCTACTTTTACAGTATTCCTTAAAGAAGACCATTGAAATACAAGTGTAAAGCATATAAGATATTCGGATTTGTTCTATTTCCTTTTGAGTATTCAAATACTATAGATCTCTTGCATAATTAGACTAAACAGCTATATTATCAATAATTCATCAATTTCTTGTCCTTTCTTTGCTTTCCTATGATAGGCTATCAAAAAACCACTGCTTTTCAAATCGTTCACTGGCCTTACAGTACAAGAATTCGATGGTATTTTTGATAAAGAAATAATAAAAAGATATGCTAAACATGAGACACAACGTTTATCAAAAAGAAAAAACAGAGAAAGAGACATAGGAGCAGGTATTAGACCTTTCAAACTTGATATTAAAGATAGATTTGTAATGCTTCTGGTTTATTATCGTCTTTACATAACTTACACATTAGCAGGATTTCTATCTGATCTAAATCAAAGCAACATCTGCACTGAGACATTCAAAAGATTAGAGTTGATTAGAAAATGCGTACCAATTCCGCAGAAATTATACAACACAACAAAGAGGCTAAAAACACTAGAGAGGAAATTGAGAAATACTTTCCTGGATTTATGGCTTTCATAGATTCCACAGAGCAGCAGATACCAAGACCTATAGACAACAAAAGACGTGAGACATTCTATTCTGGCAAAAAGAAAAGGCATACCGTAAAGACACAATTGATTGTTAATAATAAAGGTATCATCATCCATAATAAGATATAAGAAAGGAAGAAGACATGATTATGATATTTATAAAAAGAATCATCCTGTGATTCCAAAAGTTCTAAATGTGTTTGACCTGGATATTTAGGAGTAGAAAAGGATTTCCATGAGCAAAAATCGTACATACCAAATAGAAAGAAGAAAAATCAAGAACTGTTACAAGAAGGGATAGAGCATAACAAAAATCATTCTAGAAAGAGAGAGAATAGTGATAGAACATGCCATTTGCAGATTGAAAAAGTATAGGATAATGGGTGATATTTTCAGAAATAAATTGAGAAAGTACAATAGCGTATATGACATAGTTACAGGTCTGGTAAACTATAAAATATTAAATCGACAGAACTACAAATCAATATAGAATTTAGAGGAAACAGTCTAGATTGTTTCTAATTATACAAGAGATCTAATATCTCCTTGATTTTCATCTTTTGTAATACTTCTCTGGTCTATATTTTTTGAATCCAATTTCTAATGTAAATATGGCTTGTATGTATTATATAAGAAAGATAATGCTTTAGTGGTTTCTAAATGATGATCTTATAAAGTACACATATGAATCATAAATGGTAATTTGAGAAGGCATTCTATTTGTTGTCCGTAGAATATATGATTATTTTAATTCTTTAGGTTTTTTCTTCAGTTATAAGGTCAGTAAAATATGTCAATTATTTTATTGTGTGAAAATGATCACAATTATTTTGCAAGTATAATCAGACAATTTATTACATACTTGTTAATTATATGATCTAGTTTTTCTTTAATATAAAAAGGGTAAACTTATCAGTTAGATTTGCGTATTAATAGATGACATAAGGGGAGATATATGAGTTGAGCAAGATAGGAAAAAATAATAAATTGAACAATTTTTTCAAATCGCCTATCGTTTGGTTTGCAATATATATTGGAATTGCACTAGCTATAACCTTTATCGTTCCTTTTCCTCTTTCTCTCATTGTTTATATCGGAATATACTTGTTCTTGCAAACATATCGAATAAAATTAATTCAAAACAACTCTTATCATCCAGACGAGTTCAATAAAACAAACAGAGATAAAGAGAATAAAAAACAAAACAAATTCTTCAAGTCTTTACCTAATTCTTTATTTGGAGACAAAAGGTCTTCCCAAAATAGCACTCAGCCGTTGAAATTTATCTGTATAAATTGTGGAAAGGTACATTCAGATAGATCCTGTCCAGTTTGCGGTTCAACTGCAGTAAAATTAGGCTAGGGATATAAACAGACAAGAATGAGAATCTATTTTTATTTATATGTGTATTTTGTACTCTGTTAACTTAAGGAAAGACCTATAGATTTAAAACAACTATATCTTTTATGTCTGCTAGAAATAGAACGCCTTCAAGTATAATTGGATATAGTTTATACTCGTACTTTCTTGGATTGTCATTTAGAAACTGCTAAAGCATTATCATTTTTAAAAATACTAAAAATAAGTCACATATCAATCTGGAATTGGATTCAAAAGTACAGGCCATAGAAATATTTCAAGAAAAGGAAAATCAAAGAATATGTCATCGATGAAACTATGATAAAATCGGGCTCTGAATTAATATGGCTTTGGATTGTTATTGAACCAGCAAATAAAGAAATCCTTTCATTTTATATATCAAAAGAACGAAATATGTTTGTTAGCCAAGCGATTTCTATTTCAGGTTATAAACATATATGGAAAACATCAAGTTTCATCTGATAGTGGTACTTGGTATCCACAAGATTAAGTTTTGAATCTACAACATCACCTTCATTCCTCTATTGAAAAAAGCATAATTGAAAGAACAGTGCATTATAAAAGATAGAACTGAATGTTTTGATGATTACTTTCCTTGTAAAAACAACAAGTGTAAATTAAATCATATTAAACAATGATTCAAGTTGTTTGTTTATGAACACAATAAAGAAATAATGTCTTAAATTAACAGAGCCGATTCATCGAAGCATATGTACATCATCATAATAGCAAATCTTAATTTTTAAATTGGAAGTTTACAATAATCATAAGAATACAAAAAAATATTTTATAAAATAAATGAATGATTTAATGTATTGGTGTCATTCTGTAATTTAACGAAAGCAGATCGTGCCATTGTTTCATAATTTAATACATTTGTCAAATAAGCTGTTGATAATTTATTTGCTGTAGCATTATTAGATTTTAAAAAATCCTCAAAAAATTGATAACTTTTAATTTCATCTTCATATGATTTGACATAATCTTTTTTTACCGTTGTATACTGGGGCGGTGCGTCATTGTTTTTAAATTCATTCAGATTTGATACAAATTTGGGTAGATAATTTTCAGTTATTTTTGCCATCGTAGCATTAGAATATGTATGATCATTCCATTTCGAAACTTCGTTCAGAAAGGATCTGGTTAAATTAACAGATTTATCTGTCATATGTTTCAAAAAGTAAGGATAGTCATCGTTACTATTTTTGAATGATTTGCTCGAAATAAAATAATCTGTCAAATTAGTATTATGATTTTCCCCATTAACATGACAACAGACCGATAATTCATTAAAAAAGGTATAATAAAGTGAAATTGTAAAAATAATACCAAAAGGTATTAATAAAACAATATTTTTCATGAAAATAACCAGTAGATAACTCATTTAAATACATATTTAATTTCCGTTCCATCAAATTTATACAAGTTGGATATTAAAATTATCCTTTAAAATTCGTTCACATTACTCCTTGATGGAAAACGTCGATAAAGTTTTCCAATTATGATAATAATAGAGATAAGGTCCATTATCATGGATGTTTTGGCTGTTTGATTAGAATCTATTATTATTTTAGTAATTTTATTATTTACTATAGTTGCTTTTCAGAATGAAAATTATAATAATAAATTTAATAGTATAAATAATTCTCCTGAAAAGTTAACGTCCTGGAACCTATTAGTTGACATAGTTTTCGAAGCCTTGAATAGTCAAATGCAATTTATACACTATTTCATGGCTGAACCTGACAGTCAATTGGATGAAGAATAAAGTCCATATTAATTGTAAAGTAATGTTCGCAATCTTTACACTTGATCATTTGATTGTTGCCATGTTATTGTACCTTGCCCAATCTTTTACGAGATTACATGACGTAATATTTGCAGCCGTTGTAAATATGGATTCTATCATTTGGACTTACGGTTTTACTCAAAAGTAAGTTAGAATCCTATTGCGTAAATATACTTATACTTGACATCAAAATTGTGGTCATTATAAGTAAATCAGCTCTGTAAAGTTAAGACCAAAAATTCTTTTTGTAAAACATTTAAATTGTAATGTTCCATCAAAAATTTGATTTGTATGTTGAAATCTAAGTTCATTTCGTCAAAATTATTTTTAAAATAATCATTAACCAAATTTCTTTAAATAAAAATAATTATCAATTCCTTAACTTTACGGAGCCTAATTACCTAATTAATTTTGTCGAATATAATATATCAATGAATGATATATTATCTAGTGGGGTCGGTTTTATGGCAACGGTTTTTGCTGTATCTAGTACCATTCCACAAATACTCAAAACAATAAAAACAAAAAAATCTGAAGATATATCAATTTGGCTATCTCTAGTATTAATTTTTGGGCTTGGTTTATGGGTTTTATATGGAGTAGTTAAAAGAGATGCGATATTAATAATATCTAATTCTATTTCCGTTTTATTAAATATAATTATGTTATTTTTAAAAGTTATCTATTCAAGACATCCTTTTAAGTAAATTACCCATAATATTGAACGGCTTCGAAGTGAACTGAACTGAAAAACTGTGTAAACAGTCCGATGTAGATACTTGTTACAGGATGACTAAAAGAATGTGGTCAATTATTTTTAATTATTTTTATTTCGAAATCTAGAAAAATATCCTTTACTATATTTCCTTTTTTCCAATTCTTTTGATGCTAATTGTTTATTTTTTAATGCATTAGCATGATCTGGCTTTATCTCCAAAGCTTTGTCATAGCATTTTATCGCCTCATCAAAACTCCCTAATGTATAAAGCGCCCAGCCTTTGTTATTTAATGATTCAGCATCGTCTGGCTTTATCTCCAAAGCTTTGTCATAGCATTTTATCGCCTCATCAAAACTCCCTAATGTATAAAGCGCCCAGCCTTTGTTGTACCATGCATCAACATAATTAGGTTGTATCTCCAAAGCTTTGTCATAGCATTTTATCGCCTCATCAAGACTACCCAAATCGGAAAGCGCCCAGCCTTTGTTATTTAATGATTCAGCATCGTCTGGCTTTATCTCCAAAGCTTTGTCATAGCATTTTATCGCCTCATTGAGATTCTTTAATATATAAAGCGCCAAACCTTTGTTGTACCATGCATCAACATAATTAGGTTGTATCTCCAAAGCTTTGTCATAGCATTTTATCGCCTCATTGAGATTCTTTAAATCTGAAAAAACATTACCTTTATTGTACCATGTCTCGGCATCGTCTGGCTTTATCTCCAAAGCTTTGTCATAGCATTATATAAATTTACCATATTTTTTTGTTCCCCCTAAATGTTTCATTGCAGAATACGAAAATCAATTAAAAATATGATTTATATCTCACAATAACGATGAATTTTAACTATTTTTCATTTTAACTTATCTACAAAACATGGGAAAAACACAATTTGAATCAAGATAAGGATCTTTTATCTATCTGGGACAATATTAACGGAGGTAGCAGCAAGGATGGAGAGGAGTATCTTGAGTTCGAAATATTTAGTTGCAATATTTTCTCCTAGCGTTTAAGACATGAATTCATTTTATAATATCAAAAGTAGGGCTTAAGCAAATATTAGGTATGGTTCCAATCAATTAAATCCTCATTTAGTAGTGAATAGATTGAGAAATCTATTCCATATGCTTTCTTTGCATATTGACGAAATTTTACAGCCCAAGCATGATTAGAAGTACCAAATTCTTTCAGTGGTCAGGATTATGTGTCTCGATATTAACAACCTCAAGATCAGGTTTCCCACTTCCTTCAGGACTGCGTTGAATCCAAACGTGCTCACTGGAAACACCGGCAATTCTGTAGCTCATCATGCTCTTTGGTATGGCCATTTTCCTGGAAAAACTTCTTTGCAAGTTCTATCCCTCAAGGAAGATAAGGTAATGCAAAACAATAGTTTACCATTTGGAAAAATCATATAAACTAATATATAAACAAACAGCTATTGAGATTAAAAAAGTACAAGATAATGAACGATATCTTTAGGAACAAATTAAAAAAGTACAATAAAATATCAGATATATCTGCAGGTCTAGTAAACTACAGAATAATTAACCAGCATCATTAAAAGAAAATATGGTGTATCTACATACATAGTAGTAAACTGATTGAAATATTTCTAATTATGCAAGAGATTCATACGCGTTAAAATAAAAGGCTTCTGAGAGAAACAGAAATAAATTTTGATATCATAAAAATAATTAACAGATCTATATTCTGTTTATAATCTACATTAATGATATATTGGGCCTGCTCTGTTAACTTAAGAGTTGTGTAAAAGGCATGGTATGTTTTTCTGTAAAATGAATAGTGCTCGTTTAGATATCAAAATACCTATAGCTTGCCGCTCTTTAGTAATACTATGAGGGATACATTCCTCAGAATACTTACCATTGATGAGAAAAATATTTTACACCTGATGCTTGAAGATGCAAAATCAGGATATAGAGCCAAGATAATCCTACTTAAATATGAGGGATATACAGTACCACAGATAAGGAAAATAACAAATCATCATGATCATAACATAAGAAAATGGATACATCGCTTTAATGAAAAAGGAACCGATGGTATCATATCAAGAAAACACAGTCATAAACAGTACAAGTTTGATAATGATATAGAGAACCAAATAGTGGATATAACATCTGCAAATCCAAGATCTTTTGATTTGGGATTTTCCACATGGTCATTACGTGTACTTGCTGGTTTTCTTATGTATGAGATAAAATTAGTAAATAAAATTAGCCATTCTGTAGAAATAAGAAATATTCTTTTGAAGCATCAAATAAAATGGAGAAAATCTAAAACAGTTCTATCAGATAAAAGAAGCAATGACCCAGAGTACACTTTGAAAAAAAGTACATTGAACAGCTAAGGTACAATGCTTCATCTAATTCTGTATTACTATATGTAGATGAGAAAGGGGCCGTAGCAGCAAAAACTCATGGTGGTACATCATGGTCATCGACACAGGTAAAGGTTGAGAAAGCTCAAAAGATAAATGGACTGTTAAATGTGTTTGGGGCATATGACCACACAAACGATAAGATGCATGTACATTGTCATAGAAATAAAACAGGAAAACAGTTTGTTGACTTTTTAAAAATAATAGACAGAAGATATAACAAGAATATCCAAAGAATCTTTGTTGTACTGGATAATCTATCTGCACATAAATCAAAGTTGGCAAAAAAAGTATTAGCAAAGGATTGTCCGCGAATAAAATTAGTTTTTCTACCGGTAAGATCACCTGAGCTCAACTTGATTGAAGTAAGATGGTTATGGTTGCAGAGGCAGACAATTAACAATTCTATATTTAAAGACGAACAAGAAATAGGAAGAGCCGTTAGTAAGTGGAAGGATATTTATAATAAAAATCATGGCAAAGCGATCATAAATATTTTACAAGAAGATGTATCCTTGTGTGTACACAGATCTTAAGGAAAAACCTATAGATTTAAAACAACTATATCTTTTATGTCTGCTAGAAATAGAACGCCTTCAAGTATAATTGGATATGGTTTATACTCGTACTTTCTTGGATTGTCATTTAGAAACTGCTAAAGCATTATCATTTTTAAAAATACTAAAAATAAGTCACATATCAATCTGGAATTGGATTCAAAAGTACAGGCCATAGAAATATTTCAAGAAAAGGAAAATCAAAGAATATGTCATCGATGAAACTATGATAAAATCGGGCTCTGAATTAATATGGCTTTGGATTGTTATTGAACCAGCAAATAAAGTAATCCTTTCATTTTATATATCAAAAGAACGAAATATGTATTTGCTAAAGAACGAATTTTATTTCAGGTTATAAACATATATGGAAAACATCAAGTTTCATCTGATGGTGGTACTTGGTACCTACAAGCTTGTAAGTTCCTGAACCTACAACATCACTTTCATTCCTCTATTGAAAAAAGCATAATTGAAAGAACAGTGCATTATAAAAGATAGAACTGAATGTTTTGATGA
The DNA here is from genome assembly GCA_963762475.1 of uncultured Nitrososphaeraceae archaeon. Lineage (GTDB taxonomy): Archaea > Thermoproteota > Nitrososphaeria > Nitrososphaerales > Nitrososphaeraceae > Nitrosocosmicus. Next base: position 56,693 of record CAVXKW010000009.1, on the reverse strand, counting down.
TTACTTTTCTTGCAGAAAGAACAAGTGTAGATTAAATCATATTAAACAATAGCTCAAGTTGTTTATTTGTCGACATAATAAAGGAATAATGTCTTAAATTAACAGAGCCAGTTATAATATTGACTGTTTATTATTTGTGTTGTATGATGCAGTCTTACGTTTACAGGTTATTGTAAAAAATTTGTGATGGAGACCATTTTTATTTAATATATCATACTTATCGAATGACTTTCCACGTTGTAGATCCATGTACAGTTAGGACCTCCTAAAGGATTAGTTGCAATTACATCAGCTTTGTATTTACCTTTTTCATGTAGCGGAGCCATTGAGTGGCCGACCAATAAATGGTCGGTACCATCCGGATCAGTTACATCAGAATATTGTACAATACTACCACTCGGGGATATCACTGTAATAGCTAAATCAATGTTAGATTGAGGAGTATTTAGCGTATTTGTTATTGTTGTAATAACTTCTTGTACGGTATTTTGTTTAAGTGAAATTTTTTTCAAAGCAGGTTTTACAAATATTTTTAAACTAGCAGGCACAGCAGATTGAGCAATAACTGGTATACCTTTAATAGGCGAATTTGTATTTGTATTTTGTTTTTCAGTTATGGCAGGTGCAATTGGTTTCACTAGCATCAAAGTTCCATTTGCAATTGGTCTTGCAGTTACTTCAGATATTGCTGAAAAAAGTACAAGTGATGTCATTATACCAATAAAAGCTACTGCTACCAGATATCTTGTGATATTATTTTTGGTACTTTTATTGATACAATTTTCCACTAATCTGTTTATGAAGAATCGATTATTTTCTTTAATTTTAAACAATAAAAATGATTACTAGATCTATGACTTAAGACGTTAGTAACTCTTTTTCTTAAATTCTTGAGTTAAATTATAGTATGTTTTTTATCAAGGAGGTATTATAATGATTTAATAATGTGGTGTTATGAGAGATATTTGTTACCCAATGTTGTTATATTACTTCAACCCATGCTTCTTAACTCGATCATGAAATATAAAAATCAACAAACAAATTCAACCGGTTAATCAATCATTGTTAAAATTCAAGATTTTAGTTAATTTTTTTGAAAGATTAATATTAATAATGATTCATAGTTTCCATATACATACCAAAGACGAATTCCATCTAACTCATTTATATATGCAAGTATTATTTGAGATTCAATAGAAATAACATGAATTAATGGTTTTGAAGGTTCTCATTATGGTAATTATAACCAAGCACTTTAACAATGGATTTCATTCTCGTTTGAATTACATCCATTTCATCTCAGTACATCTGATTTCGACATATAAAAATCACCCATCTCATTGCATCTTTATAATACAAATTCCATCTTGATAGATGCCTCCATTGGGGTAAGCCTGGAATTTCCGTCTTATCGACGACAGGATTACTGATCCGATCTAAAACTAAGATATCTCGACATATGAACCTTTGATAATTTGACAATTGCAGATGTGTTTCCATAGCACACCCATTACTGATTTAATTCCCTATTGATTTGGAAATATATATTTAAGGTAAAATATACTTCTTTTGTAAATAGTACTTTCTCAACCCTAACCATATTGATCTTCAGTATCCAAATTAAATGATGTTTAGCCATTCCATGTTGAAATTCATATCAGTACTTTTGGTTCGGGAGAAATACTCCATATTAAGGTAGAACAGTTAGAGATGCTTACCCAAATGCAGGAATATTGATCTCGTCTTATGCCCCAACAGGCGCAACAACACATTCAGTTTGCCTTAATTCATCCTAACTTATAGCCATCAATTAGAAGTAAAAGTAGGAAGTATATTACCCATAATATCAAGGTCTGAGTGAAGTAACACCACTTTGTAAATCTTTTTTCAAACGGGGTCACGGACACATCGGTTAATTCCATCAATAGATCTGACTTTCAAGCCTCGGCTGAGAATTCAACTGAACATGTTTTTCCTTAATCGTCGAAGGCATGATTCATTATCTAATATGTGTTGAGTAGAGTCTGTTGCAAACCGTTGACGTCTTTTTTTCTTTGAATTTAACAATAGAAAGGCATAATTCGAGCCTTCAATGCTCATTGATGGGTGGTGGCATTATATCGAATAGTTGTTTCATTCGTTAAAACTCCAGTTCTCATCATTAGTGGTTAATTAGGCTCGTAAGATAAACAACAGTTGAATAATGACAGTCTTTTTCAATGAAGGTCATTGTCAAAGGTTATCTATGTTCACAAGAGGAAAGTGTTAGTCGGAATTAATCTCAATCATTGCGAATAAGATTTAATTTACTGTTTTTTTGGAACTGACAGTTGTCTCATCTGAATAGAATCTGCAGCTGTTGAGCATCATGGATAGCAAGATGTTAGGTTTGTGATACAAGATCTTCTGATAGGTAGAAAATGTAGTCGGCACAGAAATCCATGCAACTGAGTATCGCCCTGTTTGCTATCGGTAGCAAGAGTTGTTATAAAAACACGGCTGAACCTAGGTATATAACATCTTGTTTAAATTTATTAATATTTTATTTGAAAACATGCAGTAGTTTAAATATGTTTTGTTGCATGATTATTTTATTCGTTATTTATTAACGATTTGTTGATAAGATTATAACGAAAATAGTTAAAATTCACTTTTTGCTATTATACATAAATCACATTTTTAACTGATTTTCGAATCATGCAACAAAGCAGTTTAAATACACTATGCAACAGTCTTTATGTGACTTGGGGTCTAAGATCAGTCCTGAAAGTTAGATTACAACGGACAACTCAACAGAATTAAAAGTAAAACCTATTCTTATCTAGTAAGATAACGCTCCTGCATTATCAATAGCTATCTCTCAAGATCTTCAAAACTAACATACGATGGTTCCATCTCAGTCTTCTATTCTGCCGTTCAATCGTCGTTTAATCCTTGCTTCCTATGAAGACACAAGAGACACCGACTTTAAAGGAATTTCCCATTTATATACTATATGAACAGAATTATATACAAAGAAAAGATTTCCTATTATTATCCATCTTATTCCATAGGCGGGACTGCAATTTGATACATTAATAACCATTTAAAGGTATTAATAACCATTTAAAAGTATTAAAACTATTGAAATGTGAATGTTTTAAAAATAAACTATCTGAAGATCATATTGTGAATAAGATGGAGTGAATATTTAGTTTAACCACTTGGATACTCGTTAAGGAAAGTTCAAGATAATTAAACGATAAAGTTTAACTTAATCTAAAAAAACACGGTTAAGTTACCACTGTATGTTGTAACCTTGACGTGATGAAAGAAAAGTTGAACAGGAATGGCATCTCAAACAGCAGTCATTTTGAGTGACTAAGAATATGCGACTGATAATATAATCGGTCCTTCACTAGTCTAAGTCTAGATAAAGTCGTAGGTGGTGATTGTATTGGGAGTCGCTGTCTGGCCTACCAACCATGGATTCAGCGAGAAGGTAACTCTTTCAGTATTGATGTTTATTGAATGCTGAATAAAGTAGGAGTAAGATTATTAAATATAACACGAAAGAACGAGAATTGATAATAAAGTCAGGCATTACAATTCTGAAACAATTCCTATAGTATCAGATCTGGAAACTCAGGAGGTATATTGAAACTAGTGTTCAGTCGTCACCAACGTCGCTTACTTGGCATCGTTATCCTCGGCCATGTTGTATCAGAAATCATCGCTCTTAGATATGTTACAACAATTCAGATCTGATTGACTTGTTTAATGGTAGACATTTGCGATCGACATATACAACGATCACAGATATGTCGTACTTGAGGCTTTCAAATTTTTGGTTTCTCTGACAGTGGTCGCTAGACTCATCGGTACGATAAGCCTATCAAATACTTCCAAACTTAATAACATATGTTCCGTCTTGCCAATGATTATTAAAATATGATCTTTTAACTACAGAGTATGAGATAGCATTAAAGTATAAGAAAGATGATGATGCATGATTAATGGACTAAATAAGGAGAAAATGATATTGTTAATAATAGTTATTGATTATTAGTTGATTATAGATATAATGATCTTGTAAAAATCTATTTCTCCATATTGATATGCTTATCGGAATCTATTATTTGTTATAATAAAACCGATTTTTATTTTGGCAACCGAATTAAATTACACAAATGCGGGCTCTATCAACTTAAAAAATCTATAGATTTAAAACAATCATATATATTATATGTCTGATAGAAATAAAACATCTTCACAAATTATAGGTCATGGATTGTACTTGTATTTTTTAGGAGCGTTATTTAAAAATACTACAAGAGCGTTAACTTTCTTAAAAATAATAAAAATAAGTTATGTTTCTATCTGGAATTGGATACAAAAGTATCGACTAAAGAGATTTCAAAAGAAAAAGAAAATTAATGGAATATAATTGACTAAACTGCGATAAAAGTATGTTCTGAATTGATATGGATTTGGATTGCTATCGAACCAAAAGATATAGAAATTCTTTCTTTTTATATATCCGGAGTGAGATATGTTTATTGTCGAGCGGTTTCTATCAAGTGGTAAACAAGCATGGATTACATTCTGTTTCTACAGATGAGGGTACATGGTACATTCAGGCAAGTAGATTTCTAAACCTTGGTTATCATATTCATCCTTCTTTTGAACAAAGCCTGATTGAAAGAGAAATACGGGTATATAAAAGATAGAACTGAAAGCTTTGATGATTACTTTCCTTGTAAAAAGAACAAATATAGATTAAACCATATAAAACAGTGGCTCAAGTTGTTTGTTTATCAACACGATAAAGAAATAATACATTAAGTTAACAAATCTCTTACTCTATTTCCCTTTATTTTATATGGGTTGTATTCTATGTTTAGTATATCTGTTTATTATTTCTTTTTGGAAAATGTTATCAAATTCTTGCACTGTTAATCCTGTGGATGATGTGAAAAGTAGTGGTTTTTGGAAAACCTCTTGTATGAAAGTAAAGGAAAGTAATAATTATTGATAATAAATCTGTTTACTCTTATGCGAGATCTAATATATCTTCAGACAGAAAAAATGAGATGTATTAGCAAAAGGATTATGTCATAAAGCACCCTCCTATACTTATAGAGTAATAATAAATAATCATAATATAGAATCTTGATCTTTGATATAAAGCGACTAATTAAATGAATATTTAGATTTTAATCCCATAACTAAAATATTGTCGGTATCTTTATTTATATTCCAAATATTTCAATTACTGAATAATAATATGAAACAAGGCTTTATATCATTGGCTATTTTTGCCGCCCTATTATCATCATCATATACAATAATGTCTGCACACGCTCAATCACAATCAAACCTTCCTGTTTTACTAATTCATGGATATGATGGAGATAAATCATCATGGCAAACTTGGGATCAATATCTAGATCAAGACAAGATTTTGCATAACGATGTAACATTTCCACCAAGTCCAAAACCAAATAATGATAAATGTGGTTCTGTAAATGATCATGCTAAACAGCTAGTACAAATAATAAAAAATTATGAACAGATTACATACGCTAGTAAATTAAATATCGTTGCTCATTCTAAAGGCGGTTTAGATACCCGAAAATATCTTACGGATAATTTGAATAGTAAAGACATTGCTAATTTCATAATGATTGGTACTCCCAACACTGGCTCGCCTGTTGCAGATAAATTCGTCAAAAATGATACATATTTTTCTTGTATGCCTGGTGCGCTTGATCTACTAACAACTTCTCCAATTGCTAAATCAACATATGCTGAAAAACATAACCCTTATACACACTACTATACTATAGCTGGAAATTGGAAACCGACATCTATTTTTAAAAAAGACTCATATTGTACTGGTAATGCTATACAAATTCTCTTTCTAAAAAAGGGTGCAAAAATAATAAACACTCCCAGTGATGGTTTAGTTCCTTTAGATGGTGCTCAGATACCTAGTTTATATACTCCAGTAGGAAAAGGAGAGATACCTAACTGCCATATTAACCAACAAGATGACATCACTTACAAAATGGTAAAACCTATTCTAACTGAACCAATAGGTAGCAAGAATGTAAAATAGATCTTGCATAGTCTCTTCCAACAATCAACACTACATTATCCATTTATTTTATTTAAGGTAGATTTTTTTCATTAAATTCGATTATCAGTTACAAACTTTACATATCTGCATTCGATAACAAAAAAATCATCAGAAAATTCTTGATGAAATTGATTTGTTAATTACATGAGGCATGGTCATAATTCAAATATATTTTCAATGATCTACATAGCTTAAAGCTAACCATTGAAATAGGATTCTGACTAAAACTGACCCAAAGATTAGATCTTGACAGATTAAAAGAATCCATTCTTTTTAACATTCTGTATCTGATAGGTTGTATACCGTGGCCTACTGTAAAAAGGAAACGTGGTAGACCATATGTATATTCTTCAACCATAATTTTGAGATGCTTTATTGTAAGGATATGGTTTAGAATCAATTCCAACAATGCATTACATATTTTTCTTAACATGGACTGCTATCAGTATAACCATAAACTCGCATTAGCCTGTGGTCTTGTGTCAATACCTAGTAGACGTACATTTGACAGGCGATTGAAAACCATTTCTACAGATATTAAACAAAGGATATCGACAATGGGATACCTGTTTGTTACAGAAGATATTATAGACCTCTCTATAACCGCAATAGACATACTCTTTTAAAAGCAGAAGGTCCTGTATGGCATAAATCATCCATGAAAAAAGGTATAGTACCATGTCCTGGTATTGATACCGATGCACGCGGAGTTATAGCCATACAAAGGGATGGATATTTGGATACAAACTACATCTAACATGTACAACAACAGGCAAGATTATAGTACCTTTAACTGCAGATGTAACTACTGCTAATGTACCGGATAACCAGCTGTATGTTTCTTTAACGTCTCACTCATACTCATCATCCTCATCCTCATCCTCATCCTCATCTGTATTCTCTTTATCATCTACCTTGTATATTGTAGCTGATCCTGGATACGATGATAAGAAACTGTATGAATATAGCAAGAAGACATTTGCCTAAATAGATATCATTTTGTTATACAATGATGCTTTCAATATCATTTCCTGTATCATATTTTTCAATCTAATAGAATAAACGTACTCTCCAAACCTTCGCTTTAAACAAGAGGACACTGTTTCTACAATCCACCGTTTCCCATAGCTTACGCTGTCTTTCCTTATGCAAATCATTTTTCTGTGCCAACACCGATAGATTTCTTAGAATGTTTCCTTTTTTCCATCTTATTCTAGAATTCTTTTTTACTTTAATACAAGGCAAGAAGATTCCATTGTCCCCTAGATACCTGAAAATCTCATTATCATCATAAGCTCCATCTTCAGCAAATAGGTTACCAATTGTTATTTTTTTTATCAGATTCTATGATATTTTCAACCAACTCAGGTAATGCCTTGCTATCATGAACATGTTCATCAGTTACTTTAATGGAAAGTATTTTCTTTGTCTTGACATTAACGGCTACATGTATTTTCAAAAACTTTCTTATTTTTTATATGCCATTTATCTCTCATCCATTGACCTCTATTGGTAACCTTGATACCAGTACTGTCTATTGAAGTAACAATGTATTCATCTTCAAATTCTTGTTTTTGTTATCATCTTCTTTTATTTTGATGTCCAATCTGTTTATTCTTTTTTTGCAAATAGTTGTAAACTGGAATTGATGGTATTTTTCCTTTAGCGTGTCCTTGTGTTATTCCTTCTTTGGTTTGTCTGTAGGGTAGATGAAAGTATGCCTTGGCATAACAAAGTAAAAGAAGAAAAGTGTTAGATATGAAATGGTTCACCTATTTTGCCTTTATTCATCTCTTTTAACTCGGTATCCCAATTGTTAATGACATCAAAGCCTAGCAAGATTTCGCCTCTTCTAACTAAAGATTGATTGTAGGAGGACCAGTTCACAGAATTTGTTGGTTAATGCTAGCTAAATGTATTTGGAAAAGGGGAATCATGCAACAAAGCAAATCATTATCACAAATTAGGACAACTAGACAAAATTCAATTAAATACTGGAAAGAATCTATAAGATATTGGATCATAAACTCAAAATGCAGTCATAATTGTTAATTTATTTACACGTCAAGGTTCTTTCCCAAAGCCGATTATAATAGCAAAACTTGCAGCGCGTGCAAATATGCAAAACAAATAGTAAGGATTTGGTTTTTCTTCACATCATTATCATTGCTTGCTGTTTCAACAATATTATATCATCTTTAAAGGTATGAGAGTATACAATGTATCTTGCAGTATTAAGGCAAAAGGAAAATATATTATGCAAAGATAATTAAATGATTAACGAAAAGTATTACCATTATATTAAGAAGTATCCCAAGCACAATTAAATTACTTTAGTACATGCTGATTTTAATTGTCCGATGATACTTTGCATTTTCTAAATTATTTAATTTAAACTGATATAGATTATCCCTTTTTCCTATTGTTTTTATCTAATATAGTATTTTATTCTTTAATAGCATCCAAATCAAACAAATTAAACGTATTTTTAAATTTCTAATGGATTAAAAGGTCTAAAAAAAATATCTATTTTCTTTTTTTTAAACTATAAAGGTGAAGATAAAAGGTATTAGGACAAGCAGAAAAGACAAATATCCTGATTTAGCCAATGAATTCCTAGTTTTAATCCCAGATCTAGTCCAAGAACTAATCCTAAATATAATGTAATAGCAGCTGGTATAATTCCGTACATCATGAATCTATGGCTTCGTTCTCTGAATTTTACAAGATTGGTATAAGGATATTGAAAATGATGGTATATAACTGGCATTACAAAAAGGGAAATTGCAAAAGTTATAGAAAAGAGGGCAATTAGTAGAATTATGCTGTGTACTGCAGTAAAATTTTTGGGAGTATTTATAGAAATATTTAAAAGAAAACCAAACAATAATCCCGATACAGTAGTTAAAAGCGTGCTTTCTCTTAATATTGTACCAAGATCTTTGTCTAAGTCATTACTATCTATTTTAGCATTATCCTTGTCTTTATTTTTTTTCTCAACCAAAATTGTATTGTAGACTGATTTTGTAATATAATAATCAATCTTTTTAATCAAGGTTATTGCGAAATCAGATTCGTCAGAAAAGTTGAGATTAAAACAATTTTGGTCACTTAAGTAAGTCAATAATTAAGTGCTATAGTATTGTAAAAAAATTATAACGGAATAGCTTATCTCGGTAATGTTTTATATTGCTTTTTTGATTCCTACGTAATGTTAATTGAGAATAATATTTGGATTTTTGAAACTACAATAGTTAATTATACTTTACAATAATGTGCACATCTATTTATTTGATTTTTATGCATAAGAACCCTATTTTCAATACAGTAGTGAAAGATAAGAATTGACAAATGACCTGGAAGAATATCATAAAAATAGAGTTTTTTCAAATACATCTGAACCAAAAGAAGATTCACAAATAAATAACAGTAGAATTAAAGACAAACCTCGATTTGTAGTACAAAAACATGCTGCAACAAGATTACACTATGATTTTAGATTAGAATCAAAAAAAGAACAAGTATTAAAATCTTGGGCAGTACCAAAAGGAATTTCTCCAGATCCTAAAATAAAGAGACTTGCAGTATTAACAGAGGATCATCCGCTGGATTATTTGCTTTTTGAAGGTATAATTCCGGCAGGAAATTACGGTGCAGGAACTGTAATTGTATGGGATTTTGGTACTTTTGACACGGCAGCTGACGATTGTGATATTCTTGATCCGTTCAAAGGTGGCAAAATTAATTTTACTTTATATGGTCAAAAATTAAAAGGAACGTTTTCCTTGATAAAGATGTACAAGCGAGACAATCAATGGCTAATTATAAAAGGAAATGATGAATATACATCTATAAAAGATTTGACTCTTACAATGCCTGAGTCGGCGATTTCCGGGAAAGGGAGAATTACAAATGAAGGCGAGTTAATAAAAGGATAAATCAAAACTAGACAACAATATTAATCTATAGCAACAATAGCAAAATACATCAAAATAACAAGACAATAAGAACAACAGAACAATTATGAAAGAAAGAAAAAAGTATCAATGAAAAAATACAACAATTACAATGCAATAGGACACTATCAAATTTCCAACCATCATATTTCATTTAGTTCAGATTTACTGCGATTATATTATATTAATCAGATATTTTCATTTTTTTAATCTCTAATTACGTTAATTGTTATCACCACATATTTGATATTTGAATGAGCGCATATTTTGGTATTTCAATGATATTCTAATTTATAATTTTATAAAGAATAACAATAATGTATTAAAGCAAACAGCTATGGATTACATTCTGTTTCATCAGACGGTAGTACATAGTATAAGCAAACATGTTGATTTCTAAAACAAGTCGTCATCTTCATTTCCATTTTGAAAAAAGTATAGTTGAATGAACAATGCAATACATGAAAGACAAAATTGAAAACTTTGACTATTACTTTACTCGTAAAAAGAATATGTGTAAATTAAAGCATACTAAACAATGGCTTCAGATATGTATTTACCGATATAATAAACAATATCTTAAGTTAACAGAACCCATAGAATCATTATCATCACCTCTTCAATACTTACATCTTTCAATATGTTTATCGCTCAAATCCTTTTACACATTATTCAAATGATACATTGGGCTTTTTAACTAAAACTATAAAATCTTTTATTTTATCAATATTTTGTATCTTTACTTTCTGTTTCCAATCAGGTATTAAATAATGTAATTTGCCTTTTGAAACAACAGTTTCATCTGGTATTTGATTCATAGACTTGCTTCGAAAATGTTTTTGTATAACTTGAGCTATCTGATTGAGTTACCAGCCAATATTATGGATAGTCGACCAACTAGTTTAAAATGTGGTCAAAATACCGGTTAACTTATTCGACTATTCGGTCATTATGGTCAAAAAAGTGATCAATGTCTTTCTACACGTCCAGATAGATCCTACATGGTCATGATTGTTTGACTTCTAACCCTAAGTATATAATATACTTTAGCAACGCATTGACGCACAATGATTTTAATCGTCATTCGTTAACGTATTGATAAAGAGATTATAACGCAAAATGTCAATTAAATTAACCTTGTTTTAAACAAAGTAATTTTAACTGTTTTTCAAATTATTCTACAAATCATATATGAATTATATTTGAAATTGAAATCTGGTTCAAAATAATACACAGGATAACAACAATAAAATCAACAATAAAAAAATTCTTATCAAATTAAGATAAATCTAAAAATATCTAATTGAATGTATTTTTAAATCTGCTAGAATTCATTGAAGTAATGTGCTCAAATATTTTGTTCAATGCGATAGTGTTTTCTGCAAATATTTTTGTGAATAATTCGGACATCTTTGTACAATATATTTGATGATTCATTAACAAATTATTTGTATTTTTCAAAGAATCAATAACGGTATTTTGAAAAGAATTTATTATTTGACATTGAAGATCCATATAGTTTTTAGCGACGTTAATAGTATTTCTGGACATTTGTTCAAAGTTTTTTTCAAAGGTATTAAAATTTCTAGAATCTATAGAATATCCGTATTTATTCTCATTTATTGATTCAGAAATTGCATCGGGATTGGTGTAATTAAACGTATTTGGAGTTTCTATTTTTTGGTCGATGGAATTTCCATGGGAATAATTAGAAGATAAAGGAATTTCGGCCGATAATCCGTGAGAACGTATTTTTACTTTCGAATCAGATTCTACGTCTTTATTTTTGTCTTTTACAGGTACTTCTACTTCGGTAAGAACTTCTACTTCAACCCCTTCTTCCGTAGGAATAGTTGTAATAGATTCTACATTAGATTCAGAGGAATCTTCTTGGTTTACAATTATCCTATTTTCATTTGATGGTATTTCTAGTCCAGAGTCTTTTATATTAACTTCCAGTTTAGAATCTATTGTCTCATCAACTGTCATATTATTTTCATTGTCTATAGCCCCAGCATTATCTGATTTATTTATAAGATTTTTATCTCGGTGGATAATATCCCCTACCTCTGCAGGCCCTGCAAATTTCACCTCTTTGTTGGTTTCAACAGCTGTTTTAACCGCATCTCCTATAGTAGGAGTCAAAGATTCCTTTTTAATATTGGGCTTGTTATTGTCGTTATTAAGATCATTATCATTATTCATTAATTACTTTGCAAGATTAAAGTATAATAGTTAGGTGGAAATAAAATAAAAAAAATACAACTAAGCGAATATAAACCAATATCTCTGCTAGCTTAGAAACCATTGATTGAAAATGATTGTATGTTATAGGTATACTAGAAATAGAATATTCATAAAATAATTGACTAAGTTTTTACTTGCACATTCTTACTATCAATTAGAAACAAATCATTTATCACGATGATAAAGTTTTTGTAACATACTGTCCTTTAACAAATCCAAATTTAACTTTACTAAAATGTGTGATATCACTATAATAAGTGGAATTTCATATTCTAATTGTTTTTTTCTCTAATTACTATGATTTTAAAATAAGATATTTTATATGTATCACTAATGAAAAGATCTTGCTTCCGTCACCTTTTTGAGGATTTTATTTCCATTGCTGTTTTTTTTATATTTGGTTTAACACAGTTTTATTTTAAATTTACATAAAAGTATTGGAATCACCATTATGAATAATATTAAAACAAAATAAAATAGGACCAAGAATAAAACTATAACATGGCATCCCATGATCACTCATCTCATCCAATACATTCGGGTCCACATGATAACACTGTAAAGATGATTTATGACAGTAAAGGTTCAGAAAATATAATTCTCGGAGATAAATGGTTTAAGGAATCAGATCCACAATGGCCTATGTCTGGCGGCGGGTCGAGAGCTGAGTACTAGGCTAAATTATTATAAAGTTAAAGACGACAAAGATCAACATTAGGCGGATGTATCGATTATTATGATCTTGAGTTAACTGCTTATATCCAAATAGGCTCTGATGCAAAGTATCAACAAGGTGAAGCCCGTTGTATAATAACCACAGGTGGACCAGGCCAACATGATAATTGTTGCTGGGTATATCCTATAGGATACGCCCAAGAAGGAGATGCATATGCAGAAGAGGGAGGATCACATTTCCCGCATCCAATCATATTCAAAATGGACGTTATTGGTGGGGATTCTGAAGTTCAAAACATAAAACTTTTAAAAAATAGAACAATTGGTTTAAAAAGTATAATATTTCATGATTCAAACCATAATACTCACCTAGAAGGTTATGTAGATAAAGATGATAATAATAATTGGAAGTGTTTTTACAAAGCAGTACATCCTCATGGAGGACATCTTCCGATTATTACAAAAGTGCCCATGACAGGTAAAGATAACTGCCAAGAGATGTGTGTACGGTATGACAACTACTGGCCTGTAGACTTGGTTGCCTGAAAAATCATCTATTCGAAATATAGTGCCACCAATATAATTTTCAATTTCTAATTTCATTTATTCTATGAGAATTAAAGACCATCGATAAAAAGAAAATATCCATTTTATATCAAACAAATAGGTGTTACATCTTATCTTTATCAATATTAAATTTTAAACTTTTGTACGCATCCATTGTCCGTTTTGGATAAATGTTATAGAAATGAGTAATCAAGGTTATCAATCCTATATCTAAATAATGGTAGATGAAGAACACGCTAAATTAACAAGTACAAGCCAACAAAACCAAACAGAATATACTATAGGATGTCAAGATAAGAAATCAAACAAAAGTCAGCAAATAGATCCATTGATTGATTAATTGCCAACAACAAATATAATCATCGGATGCTTAAATTTAATTTTATTCTTAAATATCATCACTAAAATAACTATTCCATTAAATATGGAACTTAAACATTCAATCGCAAGGATTTATTAAAACTTATTCTCTTAATTAAGTTTATCTAAGAATTTATTCAAACAAGATTGTAAAGATCTCTGAATATCATTACCTTATGTGTAAGGCCATAAATAATTTTTTATTGTGCTTACCTTATCGGATTATATAACATCATCAATTAACCAAGGTAATATCTTACATACATGAATGTGTTCATCTGTTACCCTCACAGAGAAAATTTTCTTGCTATTTATATTTATTAATACTAGATATTTTAAATATCTTTTCGGTTATTCCACATTTCATTTACATCCATTAACCAAGGCATATTCAAATGATATTCTTTATTCCCATAATATCTATTGTAATGATAAGTATTCGACTTGGATTTTTGCATTTGTAACCTAGCTTTTTTATTTTGATATTTAATCTGTTTAGCATAGTAAACAGGAGAGTTATTTTCATTCAGTATATTCTTGTACAATTCTTTTGGTTTATTTAATTGGTAAATGAATATACATTTTAGCATATTCAAGTAAAAAAAGGTGTGTCAGATAATTAAATAAATTTCAAATCTTGCTTGCCTTTGTTTATATCTTTTAGATTTTTATTCCAGTAGTTGATAACGTCAAAGTCCAATAATATTCCAACTCTTCTAACTAAATATTGATTATAGATAGATCTTTTTACATATCTTTGTTATAGATCCTAGTCGAATGTAGTTTAGAACGAGGAATTATGCAAACATAGAAATCAACTATATATTATTACATACAGCCTAAAAAAAAGAATCTAACTATAAAAGCAATGATGTTAGCATCATATAATATGATTTGATTAAAAATTCAATTGTTCCCAAATTTATGTATAATGTACAAAATCACAAAAATATATTGTAAGAATTATTAGTCATCAAAATGGTTCAAACCCTAAGATATTTGTTTTCAAGGTAAGTAAGAAAGTAATCCGGGTTGTAACCTTCATTAAGGCTTTTATCAAGAAGTACTTTTGGAGTATAAGCAGAGCCATATTGATGTATCTTTAATCTTAACCATTCTCTTATTGGATTTAAATTACCCTTTATAATGTCTTCGTTGTATCTCTCTATATCTTTACGCATCTTTGAATCAATAATCGCCGAAATTAAGTTTCCTAAAGTGTAAGTTGGAAAATATCCAAATAGGCCACTGCTCCAATGTGTATCTTGTAGCACACCCTCTGAATCCTTAGTCGGTCTTACTCCAAGCAGCTGCTCCATCCTATCGTTCCAGTATTCAGGTATCTCCGAGATATTCAGCTCATCTCCGAATATTTTTTTCTCTACTTCATATCTTATTGCTATATGTAAATTATAGGTAACTTCATCAGCATCAACTCGTATATGATCAGCCTTGACATTATTAAAATAAAGGTACAATTCATCATCGGTAGTTTGATTTGCAAAACTTACTTGGTTTCTAATCAAAGGAGATATCAATCGTACAAAAGGTAAACTTCTGCCCACAATGTTCTCCCAAAATCTTGACTGAGACTCATGGAGTGCAAGTGAAGATCCGCCTTCAATAGGAGTAAAAGACAATGACTGATCACATTGTAAATCATACAAGGCATGACCTGCTTCATGAATGGTACCGAATATCGATTTTTTAAAATCAAACCCTTCATATCGAGTAGTTATTCGGATGTCGTTGAGGCCCATAGATTCAGTGAAAGGATGAGTGGATATATCCATTCTGAAACGATTCATGTCGTATTGCATAAGAGTCAATATATTGCGATTGAGATCATCCACTCTTTTAATATCATAATTTGTCTTGACAAATTTGTGTTCTTTGCAGAAGGGACTGTTGGAATTTTGGAGTTTTTTCAGAATCTTCTGAATCCGTGGAGTCAATGTACCAAATATCTTGTCCAAGTCATCTACAGTGAGCTGCTCTTCGAAGTTATCTAAAAGCGCATTATAAGGATGTTTATCATATCCTAAATTCGCAGCGATTTGTTTTTGTATTTCTATCATTTTCTCCAAGTGAGGCGCATACATCTTAAAATTAGATTTTTCCCTCGCTTCCCTCCACGCCATGTTTCCTCTTATTCTTAACAGAGATTCTGCTTCAGTCAAATCTTTTGGTATTTTAGTCTGTTTGGTTATTTGCCTGTCAAGTACTCGTATAATACCCTTCTCCAAGTCACTAAGGGTTTCCAGTTTCTTAGATGAAACAACAAGATCAATAAAATTTTTGTTTAGTAAAAGATCTTTGTGAAGTATGTGTAGCTGAGAATCGGCCAACCCTCTTTCTTCCGTTCCTTTCTTCGGCATATATGTTTCAAAATCCCATCCCATAAGAGAAATGGCATGTTTTAGCGACCATATTGGTTTATAAGCATCGAGGATTTGATTCATGACAGGGCTCTCGCATCTCATTTTTAATATCTTTCATGGACTCTATCACATTGGTCAATTAATTCTTGCTAGTAAGAAGCATTACATCTTAAAATGTGTTAATTATTTTAAATTCAAAGTGAAAATCATATGCTTCAATGGCCGTGGCATCATTTTTGATTTAATATTTTAGGAAGACAGTAATAATAGAACTCATTCATTCACTTGGATTAACGAAAACAGGAGTGAGATATTAAAACCAATTAGCAATGGACCAGATATATTTATCGGCTTAAAGAATATACAAGGACAAAAGTTGGTCAAATGAGACTAAATGGTTTTACTAATTGAGACGCTTAACAATGAATATAGATATTAAATTGGGTATCCTGTTTACTATTTTTACACTTTTCTATAAGTTTATCAAGATAGATTTGATTATTCTCTGTTCACATCAATACCTTAGAAGATACAATCCAACACATTTGGATTTAACTAATGAAATGGATGCAGATTAATGACCGCAACCCTGTCGACAATAGTATATCAAGCAATTAATTCAAATATACAGTATATAGCATTTAATAGATTTTAATGCACTGTTAACCAAAGATATTTTCTTTATCGTGTTGATCAATGAACCGGCTAATCCATTGTTTAACATGATCTATCTATAATAGTTCCTTTCATAAGGAAAATAGTCATCAAAGCCTTTAGGCATATTCTTTACATACAGTATTGTTCTTTCAAATATACTTTTTTCAAAATAAGAGTGAAAATGATGTTTTAACATCATTAGATTAATCTTTGGAATACTATATATCCGCTCGATAAAGAATCAGAATGTAATACATTTTTTTATAAAGGATGACAGAATTCGCTCAACAATAAACATATTCCATTCTTACGATATGTTATTCAAAAATTTATTTCTCTCAAGATAATATTGGCTCGAACTCAGTTATTCGAATCAGATACGTATTCCAATATAATATGTAAAGTTTCCTGAAGATTTCATTTCTTTGGAGATATTTTTCAAATTAGATTTGTATACTGATTCATTTTTACATAAAAACATGATTTTATTAACTCAAAAAAGATAATTCTTTGTGGATTTTAAATGACAATCATGGAATGTACAAGTTACAATCCGCATCCAACTTTCTGAAGATGTCCCTCTGTCTCTGGATCACTGTAAATAGAACATAAGACTTGAATTTTTTCTAAAATTAATAGGACATCAATAGTTAATCAAGTTTGCATCAATTTTTAGATTTGTTACAATAGTGTTTATTATGTATTCTGTTCGATATCTCTTTATTTAATATAAAAACAATCTCAATAAGCGATCAAATAATTATATTTTTTTTATCTTTAATTTTTTTATTAATTTCATGAATCAATTTATTTATTTCTTTAACGTGTGTTCCATTCCAATACAATTTTTTACAATTTACGCAGTTAAAAAAAGTTTCATTGCTTTCTAACACATTTTTAGGGAGAGCATATATTTTCATTGACGATGACTTTGTTATTATGTCCAATAATCCATTACAAATAGTACATCTAGTATATTCATTTGGGACCAGAAAAATATGTCTTATATCAGATTCTTTCATTATAATGATCAAGTTTTCTAAATCATTTTCCCGATTAATCAATAAACATGGAATATATAATTTTAAAGATCTAGTATAAAGTTGTCTATCGCTTGTTAAAATGATTCTCTGTTTATCAAAATTCATTTCAAGTATTTTATTGTCATCCATATTTGCAAAATATAATGTATCAAAACCAAGGAATCTTAGTTTCTTTGCAACTTTCCCTAGCATCCCATCCACTATAAATTTTGGATATATCAATAACTAATAATGAAATCAAATTTAACTTATTTTATTATTTTGATTAAAAAATAAAGATGAAAATAATTAATTAATTAATTTATTATTTAATAACAAGAACTTTATTTTCAAAATATTTAATAAATCTATATAATTATAGTAATGGTACCATAAATATGAATTAATAAATTAACAAAAATGTAATTAAAACAACAAATTGTAGATTTTTTTCAGTTAAAGAAAATCCATAAAGTGTTTTTGCATGAATCTTAAAGCCGATATTACTATTTATCTAATGTAATTGGAAATCAATTTGCTATATAGCGATAATTTTAGCATCATCTCTTGTATCAAATTTTCAGATTACAGAATAGATACATTCACCAAGTATTCGCTTTATTGATGAAAAAAATAGTTTAAACAATCCATCGCTTCCCATATCTAATACCGTCTTTCCATTTTGCAAATCATTTGCTTGATAAACCAGACAGGCCTCTCAGAACGTATTCTTTTTCACATAAAACTCTAATATTCATTCTTTAACAGATAAGAAGATTCCAGTGTATGACAAATATCTAAATATATCATTATCATCATAAAAATCATAACAAATAGTTTACTTATTAATGTAATATTATTTGATTTTATAATATTTTAACTATTTCTTTTAATGCTTTGCTGTCATGAAGATGATCGTTTATGAATACAATAACGGAAATTATTTTCTTGTTGATGAAGCTTATTACTATGTGAATTTAAATATCCTTTCTTTGCTGCATTTTCATTTCTATTTTTCATCCATTAACCGACGTTAATAACTTTGATGACACTAATGTATATTGCATTGACAATAAATTTATCTTCAAACTCCTTGCATTATCTTCATCTTTAATCCGGATATTCAAATGATGTAATATTTCACTTATTGTAGGTCACCTTGAAATGATTAGGTACTTCCTTTATCATGTCCTAATATAATACCGCTGTTTGTACTCATGTCAAATGAATTACACTTTAACGTATCCAACAAAAGGTGAAGAAATGTATAAGATAAGAAATGATTTCTAATCCAACTTCCTTTGCACATATCTTAATTCAGTTTCCTAGTTTTAATAACATCAAATCTAGCAGTATTTTCCCAGATTTTACAAGAGAATGATTGTAATGAGCCAATTCATATAATTTTTTTTGACCATAGTTAACTAAATGTATATGAGATAGAGCAATAGGATAACAAAGCATATGATTTGGTACTTTTACTTTACCGACCGGATCGTTAAAACGAATGGTCACAAGTTAATAATTCGTTGTTAAGAATGGGTTTCAGGAATTTGGAAGATAATCCACCGAAAAGGATCTTAATATGGCTTCATGAGATATCTAACTGTTTTTAGTTGATTATATCACAAATATAAGACATAAATAACTTGTAGAAATAATCAAAAATGAATTCATTGGTTATCAAGGTATCAATCTATGACTAAGCTAAAGGTTTGGTTGGTGTTAATATTACTTTGGGTAATTATAGGATCCACATACATCAGTATAAAAATATCAATCAATACAATCCCACCATTTTTCATGTCTGGAATAAGGTATGTAGCATCTGGAGGACTTCTTATACTAGTATATGTTCTAGTTCCCTCCCAAAATAACAACCATCAGACTAATCAAAATCAAAATGCACCAGTCAGCAGTCGGATCAAATTTGTTTCAATATTTAACAAAAGACAATGGAAGGAAGCAACAATTAGCGGGTGTGCATTGATAATTGGTGGACAGGGGCTATTGAGCTGGGGAGAGCAATATCTTTCCTCGAGTATTACTGCACTCTTATTTTCGACAGTTCCTATTTGGATATTACTACTTGGAAAAATACTATATAAAGAAAATCTTAATAAATTTACTGTAATTGGAGTCATTACAGGTACTATAGGCTTTGTTATATTGATATTTCCTTCACTGGCATCACAATTTGTAGAAATTGATTCGCACAATACAAAATTTGAATTAGTTGGTATATCCGCACTAGTAATAGCAGCAATCATCTGGGCAGTTGGATCGTTATATTCATCTAAAGCAGATCTCCCAGCCAACATACTTCTTTCAACTGGCATGATGTTATTTGGGAGTGGATTTTTTTTAATTTTGTTGAGTATTGCAACAGGTGAGCTACAGAATTTTCATATATCTGCAATTTCTAGGTCATCCCTGACTTCTCTATTTTACCTTATAACTGCAGGGTCAGCAGGGTGGGCAGGATTTTTCTGGGTTCTTAGAAATACATCAACATCTTTAGCTAATACGTTTGCCTATGTAAGTCCCGTAGTAGCCGTTATTTTAGGATGGCTAATCCTTGGTGAAGCTATCACTCCGCAGATAATAATCGCTACCATGATAATAATGGCAGGCGTAGTTTTAATTGCAAATAAAAGGAAATCATGATATACAAGATCAACTTCACCAATCATCTCGCCATAATATCAGTGTCTCCAACACAACCTTTCCAATAACATGTAGAGTATCTAATCGAATTCATACTATTAGAATTCTTTTGGCTAGAGTTAGTTGTCCGGTAATCACCTTAGTAAATTCAAAATAATATTATTAGATTCTAATTGATGGGATTAAAATAACAATCATTGATATTATTGCAATAAGAACAAATCATCTTTCCTAACAAGATTCTGATTTGTACAGTCATTTAGACAATACAATACAAAGTGATCTTAAACTAGACAAGAACTGAATCATCATCTCCTTTTAGTTAGCATGATTTTTCATTTAAGATAATTTAAAGCGTCTAACTGATAACCCCAGCCGAGATTAAATAAACAAATTGTTTTATCTGCAGATAGTTAAATTCGGAAGCGTATATTTCCTCTAAGATCAAAGATTGATCGTTAGTATACTGTTTGACACATAATAATGCCATTTTATTTTGTTACATTGGGCCCAATATTCAATATCATATATTAAAAAGAAAATTTGGAATGATTTGACCTAGTTTTATAGTTCTGACATGTTCTTCATCTCAATTTAAGAGCCTATCTCAAAATTAGATAGGATTATAGCTCTTTTCTTCTTTTGAAAAACTGTGGCCTTCATCCAGAAGAAGGAGATAAAGAAGAAGAACAATAAACACCCTACCATACTCAAGGTTCCAGATGAATTATGAGATAATATTAAAAATATTTTCCTAAAGGAGAAACCTCTAAGAACAGTTGGCAGTCGACCAATTGTACCATACAGAAAAGTAATTGATGGAATTCTCTATGTATTAAGAACATGGGGATGTCAATGGAAGATGCTACCCAAAGAATACGGTTCTGGTTCTACTTGTCATCGTAGATTTCAGAAATGGAATAGCCTTGACATCTTCAAAGAGATATGGATAAAATTATTGAAAATCTATGATGACTACATTGGTATCAACTGTACCTGGTGGCAATCCATCGATAGTATCTCTATAAAGTCGCCTTTAGGGGGGCGATGACGGGAAACAATCCTACTGATAGAAGCAAACTAGGCAGAACAAAAAGACATATTTTAACAGATAAAAATGGAATTCCTTTATCTGTTGTAATATCATCTGCTAATGCTCATGATATCAAACTTGTAACAGATGTGGTTGATAATATAGTTATCAAAAGACCAGCATTTAAAACTAAAAAAACAGGAAGAAGGGGAAGAAAACTTCAACATCTATGTCTTGATAAAGCATATAATTCCGAACAAGAAGAACAAGAACTAATTAAACGAGGATATGTACTGCATATTCCTCAAAAGAGAAAAAGAGATGAAACAGAGGGAGGAGAAGTCAAGGTTATAACACAACGCCGCTCAAATCGTAAAAAATATTCTGCAAAAAGATGGGTTATAGAACGAACCAACTCATGGCACAACAGATTCAGAAAACTGTTTACTCGATATGAGAAGAAGGCGAAAAACTATCTTGGATTGGTACAGTTATCCTGTTGTATGATTATATTTAGAAAGATAATTTTGGGATAGACTCTAAATATTACCAATGTATTTACATAAATTAGTCTTGTCCAAACGTTCTATGACAAATAGATATTCCATTGTTGATATTTTATATTTTATATCTGTAGTAAAAATGGTCTTTAGTATTCTGTCAATTGTACATCTATTGCTGAGGATAGATATGATTACATGATGCTGTGGGTTAACGGTTATACTATAAGCCATGTTAAGAAAAGTATGTAAGGCATTGTTGGAATCAAGTCTAAACCTATCATACCATAAAGCATCTTAAAATTACTGCTGTTGGAGAATATATATATGGTCTACCAATTTTCATGGTATAACAGGATATGATATACAATCTATCGAATACAGAGCATAAAAGGGTGGAATCCTTTAAATTATCAAGAACTAATCTTTGGATGAATATATCAAAATCATGTTCCAATGTTTAGATTTAAGTTGTTCTATGAGACATTTAGAGATAGTTTGAATTATGACCAATTCTAAGATAACTGCTGGTATATGATAGTGCATATCTATTTTACAAGTTATGAAACATGAGTAATAATTATTATATAAAAAGAAACGTAATTGATAAAAATGGTATAGATACACAACTAAAAAATCATCGTAGAAATTGCCATCAATATCTTTTTTAAAATTTCCATTTATTCTTAAAGAAGACCAAATAGCAGCAGTAAATGCATGGATAAACAATAATCATAGAGGAACAATACTTTACAGTACAGGAACTGGAAAGACTGAAATAGCATTTGAATGTGCAAAAATACTAGCAACTCGTAATTTATCAAATGATACACAATTATTACTATCAAAAAAATCTGTAACATATATCAATAAAACTCCAAAACA
The DNA here is from genome assembly GCA_963762475.1 of uncultured Nitrososphaeraceae archaeon. Classification (GTDB taxonomy): domain Archaea; phylum Thermoproteota; class Nitrososphaeria; order Nitrososphaerales; family Nitrososphaeraceae; genus Nitrosocosmicus. The sequence goes on along the minus strand of CAVXKW010000009.1, from coordinate 33,622 downwards.
TGATCAAAAAGAATTTGATCCATCATTAAATCAAAATAATCTTAATATAGTTACCAACAACAATCAATAATGAGAATGTTTCTTGCTCTTTTTTTAACATTTTGTTTCTTGTACCTCGCATTTCCCTAATTGATCAAACCATCAACAGATTGATTTCTTATGGTATTCCAAAAGATACAGTTGCTGCATATTTTGGTGAAAGAAAAAGAGATCGCAGAAATAATAATAAGCACATACCATAGTGTAGTAAGAAATCCCAATTTAATAAGGCGTTCAAATATGGTGATATTAGATGAAGTACATTTAATTAGTGATACATCAAAATCATTTTCCAAGATTTTTGACATTGTAGTGGAAGATCCTAAAAAAGCAATCTTGGGTCTTACTGCTACTTTGGATAAAAAAGATTTTAAGAATAATACTATTTTAACGGTGTTGCCTCCAGTAATAGAGTATACCGTAAGAAATGCAGTTAAAGATGAAAGATTAGCAAAACCTGTAGTAATTCCGATTAAAGTATCACTTACTGAAAAAGAACTACAGGAATACAATATCTTTTCTACCAAAATTAAGAACATTTCAAATAAATTTAAAAGATATGATGTAAATTCAATGACAGATTTATTGAAAAAGGGTGGATTTGCAAGTGGAATGGCAAAAGCATGGTTTGCAAATATTAGAAAGAGAAAACTATTGTTAAGCTGTGCTGAAAATAAATTATCTGAAGCTGCAAATATCATATCAAAGAAATTTCCTGATGAGAAAATCATGATTTTTAGTGAAACTATCGAATCTATTGAAAAATTAAAAGATATATTAAAGATTCAAGGAATAGAATCAAAAATTATTGATGCTAAAGTAAAGGCATCAGAAAGACAAACTATACTTAAAAACTGGGGTGTTAATTTTAAAATACTTTTATCAGTGCATACATTGGAAATAGGATATGATGTTCCTCAAGTAAGAATAGAAATTATTTTGGCCACTACATCAAATATTAATCAGATCGTCCAAAGAATAGGGAGAGTATTAAGAAAACATGAAGGAAAAAATATTGCACTAATTTATGTAATCTATGTCCCAGACACTAAAGATGATAATGTTATTGAAGTAATCCAAAAGGCAGTAGAAGGACATGAAGTTGATATTAGTGATATTTTGAATAAGACAATCATCAGGAAATCATCTGGAAAAAAGAAAAGAATAAGAAAAGAAGTAAAGCAAGAAAATGTTATAACTGATGTATCTCTGAAAAAAATTAAATTAAAAGATGAAAAAGAAGAGAAATTGGATGGAAAGAAGAATGTTACTGAGATGCGACGACTCGAGAAAAAAATCCAAAAAGCATATAACATAATAGAATCAAGCCTCCAACAAGGATCTTTTATAATAGAACGATATAAGATAAATGAAAAAGATAACATCAAAAATAATGATAAGTATGATGATAGTAAATTAAATCATGATAACAATAATATAAAAAAAGAAGCAGCAATATATAGGATAATGAGCAGCAAAGACAAAGACAAATTTTATGAAGTAAATCTAGAAGAAAAGAGTTGCACTTGTGAAGATTTTGGATTTAGAAAAGTAAAATGCAAACACATTATAGCAGCAGAGATTATACTGCCATGATTTGTAGGGCATATCCAAAATGTCTTGTAATATCTCTTGAGTAGTTATATCCATTAACAAAATTCTACCAAATAATTTGTCTTTAGGGTACATGTTTATATCAAAAAATATGCAGCAATATTGCATTTATTATAATCTAAATAGTTAGTCCATATATTCAATTTAATGAATTTATGATAATTGATATATTATGCAGTAACCTTTGTCACACAGGTCTAAATTATACTGTATCCAAGATAAATATAAAACCAATAATTTTAAAGGAAAAATGTTCTGTGTTTTACATTAATTGACGATTTAGATAGACTATTTAAGGCATATTACGGTGGCAAAATTTGGAACAAATCTTTTTGCTTTTTTTCCGAGAATGGTTGAAATACTTGGATATACATAATTATTGAATAGTTATGATTCATCTATATCCTTTATAATAATATACAACTTTATCAATCGTAGGATCCTCCCATTATTTTAATATTGATCATAAAAACGATCGTATTGAAATAAGTCATACATAGATTGTAAAATCATATCATAGACCACTATTAATACCAAGTCAAATTTTTTAATGTTACAGCATGCATTCGAACATTTAAATCGTAAAGATAAAGAAATCCGAACTGATATTTTAAATATCAACTCTGAGAAATTAAGAGATTAGATGCTGCTTTGTTGCATGATTATTTTTTTCGTTATTTACTAACGTTTTGTTGATAGAATAAAAACGAAAACAGTTAAAATTTCATTGTGATTGTTACAGATAAATTATATTTTTAACTGATTTTCGAATCATGCAACAAAGCAATTAGATGCCATAAAAGATAGGATATTACGTCACCATAAAATAATTCTTGAAGGTAGAATAAGAAACATAGAGTTTGTTATAGTATTATTCAATCAGAGCGGCCACGATTAAAGACAATTTGTTACATAAGATGCTTCAATATGATAATGAGTATAATAAAATCTACAAGTCAGAGCAATGATCATTTTACATTTAATGCTTTTATTGCATTTTGTATATTTTTAGTTAATGGGATTACATGATAAAATAAAGATTTCGTACAAATTCATGAAATACGTACATTTACTAATTTTACTTTTTATATAATTCAAAGTAGCTGCAGTATGACATTTTAAGGTCATGATTTATAATGAAAATCCAAAATACTTGATGCTGATTATGTTCTAAAGACAATGGGGGCTTTGTCCTTGTTCTAATTCTTTTGTCCAGTCCAACACCGGTTTATCCATCACCTTTAAAAAATCATTGGCAGGCTGTGTACCGAATCCTATATAATGGTTATTGAATGCGATAGCAATTGTTTTCTGATGTTCATCATTATCATTATGTATTTTATCTCGAGTATTAACATATTCAATTATTTCTTTATCTCTATTCTTTACAATTTTACCAAAGTCCGTTTCATTTATACTTCTATCACCAATAAATCTAATGTAGATTTGATCGGATGTAATATTGGAGGGGTTTTTAATTCATCCCTGACACTCCATGTTAATGATAATTTATTGTCTTTCAGAATATCATAAACTTTGTTATCAAACCACGAAGGTTCTCTTGCCTCTAAAGCATACCTGAATCTGTTATCGCATATTTTTACCATTTTTTTGAGTGGTTCAAAACCTTTTTCCTTTGATAAATATGGTGGTAATTGAATAATAAAATTAAAGTTTTATCTATTAATGGTTCTAGAGTGTTTTGTTGCATGATTCCTATAATTTCTGATTTTATTATCGGCTTTATTTAAATAGATATTAACTTATTATACAATGATGCTTTCAACATCATTTCTTGTATCATATTCTTTAGCTTAATAGAGTATACATACTCCCAAACATTCTCTTTAAACAAGAGAAAACCGTTTCTATGATCCACTGCTTCCCATAGCTTATGCTATCTTTCCGTTTTTGCAAATCATTCTTCTGAGCCAACACTGTTAGATTTCTAAGGATATTTCCTTTTTTCCATCCAACTCTGGCATTTTTTCTTACTTTAATACATGGTAGAATTCCATTGTTGTCTGCTATGAATCTAAAAATCTCATTGCCATCATAAGCACCATCTGGGAATAGTTTGCCAATTGTTATTTTTTTATCTAATTTTATGACCTCATCAACCAATTCAGGTAACGCCTTACTATCATATATATGCCCATTAGTTACTTTCATCGCAAGGATTTTCTTGATTTTTATATTTACCGCAATATGTATTTTCAAAAACTTTCTTGTTATTTTTCAAATGCCACTTGTCTCTCATCCACCGAGACCTCTGTTGGTAACCTTAATGCCAGTACTATCTATTGCGATGACAATATAATCATCTTCAAATTCTTTACTTTTGTTATCTGCTTTTACTTTGATGTCTAACTTGTTTATTCTTTTTTGCAAATAGTTGTAGAGGTAACTGATGAGCATGTACATGATAGTAAGGCATTACAAAAAATGGTCAATGATGTTTTAAAATCAGATAACATAACTTTAATAGCAATAGGTAAACTCATTGCTAATAGTACGTATGAAGGTAATGTATATTAAGATATTGGGTAGATAATGGAATCTTGCTCTGTATCAAAATAAGAAAGAATTCTAGAGTAGATGGAAAAAGGAAACATCCTTAGAACTCTATCAGTGTGGCAAAACAACATGAATTGCAAAAGTGGAAGGATAGGGCTATCTATGGATAACGATGGGTTGTTGAAACCGTATTTTCTTGTATAAAAAGAACGTTTGGAGGGTACATACTAGACTAAACCAAAGAATATGAATCAGAAATGATGTTGAAAGTATGATTGTACAATAAAATCATATGTATTTAGGCAAAACAGGTAGGAAAATAATCAATTTTAATAATCATGCAAAAGCATGTAAAAATATTAATTTGTAATTAGTGCAATACTTATTTGTGCCCTTCAGTCTGCTTAAGGCGATAAAGAATACTCATAGAAACCCTGTTAATAGGATTTTACATCTTATAGGAATACCTATCTATGCAACTGGAATCATGTTAATATTAGATTATTTTCTAGGTTTGCATACTGATCCCATCACTGGAATATCTCTGTGGTTAATAGCAATTTGTTTGTTCTTGACAGGTCATAAAATAGAAGGAAATTTAAGAGCAATGACATTAATTATAATTTTTAAGTATTTGAAATCAAGGAAAGTGATATTGGTTAGTCGCTAGACTTATTTTGACAGAAACTTGCATACAGTCTTGAATATCACTGCATACCGAGATTTTATATTCTTTACATGCTTTGTTGCATGATTCCTATAATTTCTGATTTTATGATGGATTTGCCTAAATAGATATCAACTTATTACATAATGATGCTTTCAACATCATTTCCTGTATAATATTTTTCATTCTAATCGATTACACATATTTTCCAAACGTTCTCTTTATAAAAAAGAACACAGTTTTGTTTTGTTGCATGATTCGAAATATAGTTAAAACTTTACTTTATTCGTAACAAAACTACTTAAATTATGCTTTGTTGCATGATTCCTTCTTTCTAAATACATTTAGCTAACATTAACCAACAAATATTGTGAATTGGTCTGTCTATAACCAATCTTTAGTTAGAAGGGGCGAAATATTGCTAGGATTTGACATTATCAACAACTGGGATACCGAGCTAAAAGAGATGAATAAAGACAAGGTTGGAGAGCCATTTCATTATCCTGATATTTTCTTCTTTTACTTGGATATGCTAAAGCGTACTTTCATTTACCATATAGACAAACCGAAGGAATTGCACAAGGGCACGCTAAAGGAAAAGTACCTTCCATCCGGATTTTACAACTATTTGCAAAAAAAGAATAAACAGACTAAATATAGAAATAAAAGATGATGGCAAAAACAAGGAATTTGAAGATGAATATATTATCATTGCAATAGATAGTACTGGCATTAAGGTTACTAACAGAGGTCAGTGGATGAGAGACAAATGGCATACAAGCAAAAACAACAAGAAAGAATATTCAAAAATACATGTTGCTGTAAATGTCAAAACAAAGAAAATTCTTTCAATGAAGGTAACTGACGAGCATGTTCATGATAGTAAGGTATTATCAGAGTTGATTGATAATGTTATAGAATCAGATAAACAAATAACAATTGGTAACCTATTTGCCGATGGCGCTTATGACAGTAATGAAATTTTTAAATGTTTGTCAGATAATGGAATATTGCCATGTATTAAAGTAAGAAAGAATTCTAGAATCAGATGGAAAAAAGGAAACATTCTAAGAAACCTGTCAGTCTTGGCACAAAGAAATGATTTACGAGAATGGAAGAATAGCGTAAGAGGACAAAGATGGACTGTAGAAACTGTTTTCTCTTGTTTAAAGAGAATGTTTGGTGAATATGTTTACTCAGTTAAACTGAAAAATATGATACAAGAAATGATGTTGAAAGCATCATTATATAACAAAATGATATCTGTTTAGGCAAAATAGATGACAAAATCAAAGATTATAGGAATCATGCAACAAAGCATTTAAATTATGGTTATTTACGTTACATCCTTAACATCAAGACGTTAACAAAAAACGATTTAAAATAATCATGCAACAAAGCAGATTTGATGTAATAAACACTGGGTTTCAGATTTAAAAAAGATGAGCAAATATACGGTTGACGAACTATTTCGTTATCTCAACAATTTTCTCCTTCTTTTACTGGATTATGCCAAGGCATACTTTCATCTTTCATGCAGACAAACAGATGGGATAATACAGAGACATGTCAAAGGAAAACTACTATCTATTACTGATTTTACAACAATAAAAAGAAGAATAAACAAATTAGATATTCCAATAAATACTGACAAAGATAAAGTCTCTAGAGACGAATATATTGTCGTCGCAATGGATAGTACTGACATCAAAGTCACCAATAGAGACCAGTGGATGCAAGACAAATGGAATTTGTATTCTCGTCTATAAAAATAACTTTAAAGAGTTTTTCTTTTCTCAATAGGTTTTGCAAATGACAGCTGATAACCATCTGGTTCACGTATGTGAAAATATCTTTCACCCCAAGGGGCGTCTCTAGGTTCATTTTCAAAGGTTATAGTATTTGAAAGATCTGCATTACTCCTTAAATATGAATATAGTTCATTCACATCTTCAGTATGGAAAATTATCCTTCCAAAATGTCTTTTGTTATGCTCATCGTGATTACTATTGATGGTGGCAACAACATTTAGTTCTAGATTTATATACAATGATGGATTGCCTTTGCCAATTTGATATGTAGTAAAAGTATCTATCGGTGATCCACCATATACTAACCTAAAGCCCGGTATTTGAGAGTAGAAATTGCAAGATCTCTTCATATTATTGATTATCAAAGTTACAGCAGATATTCTGTATACATTATTCATAACATCCTCTAACTCCTAAAGAGGTTGTTAATGTTTAAGATCTTGGATATCGAGGTATAGAGAAGGATTTTCCAGAACAACTATCGTCCATACCAAATAGAAAGAAAAGAAATCTGGTCATGTCACAAGAAGAAAAAGAGTACAACAAAAATCATTCTAGAAAGAGAATAGTGATAGAGCAACATTTGCAAATTGAAAAAGTACCGGATAATGAGTGATATATACAGTTGATGGCTAACAACCGAGGTGTCATCATTCATAAAACAAATAAAGAAGGAAGAATGCATCATGACTATGACCTTTAAAAGACGGGTCATTCGGTTATACTCAAAGAAGTTGTAAAGGTATTTTACCTTGGATATCCAGGTATAGAAAAGGACTTTCCAGAACGATTATCATATATACCAAATAAGAAGGAGAAATGTAGTACTATCACAAGAGGAAAAAATACAACAAAAATTATTCTAAAAAGAGAATATTAATAGAGTATACTATCTGCTATAGGTTGAAAAAGTACAGCAGAATAATGAGCGATGTCTTTAGAAAGATCAAGTACAATAGAATATTAAATATCGTATCAGATCTGGCAAACTACAGAATAATGAATCATTATCATATTAAAATACAAAAATCTGAAGATAACATATATATGATCGCTACTATTTAAAGAGATCTAACGTAATTCTTTATTATTTCCACAATCTTTTAAAGGAAGTAGAACTCATGAATGAAGAAAAGAACTGGATATCTAAAAGAAGAAAGAGAAGAACAAAAATTATTAATTTTTGAATTAACCCTATTCAAATGTACCCTAATAAAAGCAAGAATATTTAGGTACAAATTATAGTACAATATCAATTTTATTATTTTTATCAATCGAAAATACATTATATAATACTCTAGAATAATAATTACAAAGATCTTTTACAATAATCATACAAATATCATATGAATTTTAAGCGCGAAATCATCAAGTGAGATTAAATCATGGTCGATCTTCAAATATATTATCATAATATGCTTTGTTGCATGATTATTTTTTTCGTTATTTACTAACGTTTTGTTGATAGGATAAAAACGAAAACAGTTAAAATTTCATTGTGATTATTACAGATAAATTATATTTTTAACTGATTTTCGAATCATGCAACAAAGCACCTTTAGTCATTGGAATTATGCTCATTTTCCATATGTCGAATGTTTGACCAATGTGTATGGTAGCCATAACAAACTACAAGAAGATAAATGACATGCATTAAAAGCAATAAGAATTGTGGATTCTTTCAAGGAATTTTGTGACTTTTATCTATATGAGGATCAGTACCCAATTGATGCAAACGGCAAACCAAATAACACATGGAAAATAATTGCACATGCTCATGATATCGGAACTGACGAATACCATGATGATGATGGTAACAAAGTTCCCTATACATGGAAATCTCATAAGGATACATTTCGGAGCGATGGTTATGCCAATTGGGACTTTGTGTTAATGAGTATACGAAATATAAATGCAACATCTAAGCCTGAAATTCCTTTGCAGCTACTGTAACTATTTGTTGGATTTTGCAATTTCTACATTAATAGCCATGTATCTATACAATTTACTATAAGTTATTAAATATCTTTAACAAATAGTCCTCATATCAAAATTAAGAGCCTATCCCAAAATTCGATAAGATTATAGATCTTTTCCCTCTTTTGTTAAACTGTGACCTGCCTCCAGAAGAAGGAGAAGTTAAAGGAGAACAACAAACATCCTACAATACTCAAACTTCCTGATGAATTGTGGGATGAGATAAAAAGTATTTTCCCAAAGGAGAAACCTCTAAGAACAGTTGGCAGTCGACCAATTGTACCATACAGAAAAGTAATGGATGGAATTCTCTATGTATTAAGAACAGGATGTCAATGGAAGATGCTACCTAAAGAATATGGTTCTGGTTCTACTTGTCATCGTAGATTTCAGAAATGGAATAGTCTCGACATCTTCAAAAAGGGCTGGATAAAATTATTGAAAATCTATGATGACTACATTGGTATCAACTGTACCTGGTGGCAATCCATCGATAGTATCTCTATAAAGTCGCCTTTAGGGGGGCGATGACGGGAAACAATCCTACTGATAGAAGCAAACTAGGCAGAACAAAAAGACATATTTTAACAGATAAAAATGGAATTCCTTTGTCTATAGTCATATCTTCAGCAAGTACACATGATATCAAAATAGTAACAGATGTGGTTGATAATAGAGTTATCAAAAGACCATCATTTAAAACTAAAAAAACAGGAAGAAGGGGAAGAAAACTTCAACATCTATGTCTTGATAAAGCATATAATTCCGAACAAGAAGAACAAGAACTAATTAAACGAGGATATGTACTGCATATTCCTCAAAAGAGAAAAAGAGATGAAACAGAGGGAGGAGAAGTCAAGGTTATAACACAACGCCGCTCAAATCGTAAAAAATATTCTGCAAAAAGATGGGTTATAGAACGAACCAACTCATGGCACAACAGGTTCAGAAAACTGTTTACTCGATATGAGAAGAAGGCGAAAAACTATCTTGGATTGGTACAGTTATCCTGTTGTATGATCATATTTAGAAAGATAATTTTGGGATAGGCTCTAAGTCTTTTTGTTCTAAAAAACTATGATATTTTATTTGCAAATGATGTAAAGCATAATGACGAATAGGTCTAGTTTAGAGATGTTCTAAATCTTGTTTATCATCATAAACACAATGGACGTGGTTGGAAGATATATAGGAAGGATATTCATTTTGTCTTCAAATTACGCTTTAACCTGTATTGTTGTATAATTTTTTTAATCATTTTTTGTTAACGTTTTGATGTTAGGAATGTAACGTCAATAGTCAAAATATAATTATACTTTTCCTAAATGGAGTATATTTTTAGGCTCTGTTCACTTAATACCTATCCTTATTATGAAAATCCACAAACAAATTCAACCGATTAATTACACGTTTTAATTTCATTTTTTTATTCTGTAAGAAAAATAATCATCAAATTTTAGTTTCAGGAATCTATATGCCTGTAGTGGGTACCAAATGCCTTCACCATTTGATGTTGAAACAGAATATCTTCCGTGACTCCTGATTATGCCCTCGATAATCCTCTTTATGATACAAACATGTTTCTTACTTTGGACATTGATGGTGCGAAAATTTTCTGCCTGTTATTATTTGATTTAATATCTATCCATAGTAATACTAACTCTGAGCTGACATTTATCATGATCTTATCTACAATGTATTCTGAAACTATTCTTTTTCTTGACTTTCTCTTATAGTGATAGTACTTTTGAATCAATCAGTTCCAGGTGAAAACAAGATTTCGTTTGATAAAAATATACAATATTTCAGAAACGCTTCTCAAAGACAAACCTGGAAAGTACAATTATAATCCATAACCTATAACTTGTGAAGATATTTTATTTCTTGATCTTGTACAAAATATAGTTGTCTTAAATCTATAGGTTTTTCTTAAGTCAACATAGCCCTTGAATGAATAATGCTAAAGGATCTATTATATAATGTTGGTTTTTTTATTATATTTTTACTTTTGTATAACTGCAGGACTGTTTATAATTATATTTGTTTTTATAATTTGCAAATCGCCATTTTTTTCAGCTTGTTCAACTTCCTTTGACGACTTTAGTAATCTAGCATCTGCATTTTTATTCCACTTTATAAAATTGAGCTGAACCAATGGGCTATAATATTTATCTCCAGGTAAAGCCGATGCAATAGGAAGTTGAAATCCAAAATGTCCTTCTCCTTTCAATCCATTGAGAAAATCATATCCTTGTTGAATATACAATTTTGGAATTGAAGATAATAAAGGTGCGAAATTTATTTTATGTCCAAAACTAGAATTTATCAAAGTAGCAGTTTGATTATCTGAAGAATCAGTTGCAATAAAAAATGCTAATTTTCCATCTGCATATCCTTTGGATAAATGAATTGAAATGATATCGTTTGATGCAGCTAAAATAATAGAAATCTTACAAAATAAAAGAGAAAAAGATATACCGAATATAATAAAAATCAATACTTTATAGTTGAGTGACATTATAATAGTATGTTAAATAGTTACTTTTAAATTGGCTTATTTACCTTGATCTAACTTTTGCATATTTCTTATTTTTGATACAAAATGGATGAGACAGATTTAATTTGATCGAATAGGTTACTTTTCAATATTCTTATCAAAAAATAAAAAATAGAACATGGAAGAATAGTTATATGCATTTAAAAATTAAATTATATAAATTCATGCTTTGTTGTCTAATTCTCTATTTCTAAAAACATTTAGCTAACATCTTTTAAGAAAATATATGAAATAGCCTACTACAACCAATGCCTAGTTAAACGTGGCGAAATTTTGATAGACTTTGATGTTATTTGATAACTAGGTAAATGAATTAAAATAAATAGACAAGATAAGGGTGGATTAAGAATTGTTTCATTGTTTAGATACACACTTCTTTTACTGAGGCCATCAAGAATCTGAGCGATTCTATCCGAATGACAGAGTTACTCTTTTATCCCTAGTGATTTAACACTTTCTATAATCGCCGCTTCTATACACTATAACTATATCAAAACGTTTATAAATAAAAAATAGAACCATCAACCCACTGGAAAATCCGTCATATTGTTGTCATTTCCGTCATTTTTTTCGTCATCCCGTCAAATAATCCGTCATTTTTTATTCATTATAGATAAAGCGTGATAAGCGAGGAAACTTTATCGACATTCATTATCGAATAATGTTAATTAGTACACAATTTATTAGTAGATAAATTATTAGTGTATCAATGTATAGATAAGCATCTAATGTTTGGGGATAGGAAATGTTGATAGAGACCAAGATTTTCATAATTTCGCACCCTATTTTATTTTATTAAAGGTATACATGTGAAACGCTATAAAAGGAGATTTTGAAAAATTATATACACAATAAGTTGAAAAATTTAGTCATATATAATATTCTCTTGCATAATTGCAACTAACAGCTTTATGACCTAGTTTATCCATCGTCCTGTTTTTTCATTGCTTTCATATGAGAGGTTATCAAAAAAACCATCGCTTTTCAAATCATTCACAGGCTTGATAGTGCAACAGTTTGACAATATTTACGATAAAGAAATAACAAAAAGATATCACAAACATGAGGTACAACATTTATCTAAAAGAAAATATCAAGAAAGAGAAATAGGTGCCGGTAGACCTTTCAAACTTGACCAAAAAAATAGATTTGTAATGCTTTTGGTTTATTATCGTCTGTACATAACTTACACGTTAGCTGGTTTTTTATTTGATTTGGATCAGAGTAACATTTGCAGAAACATCCAAAAGATTGAACAATTAGTAAGAAAATGTTTACCAATCCCAAAGAAAATATACAGAATAACAAAGAGGTTACAAACGCCAGAAGAAGTAGAGAAATACTTTCCAGGCTTTCTTGCTTTTATCGATTCTATACCAATTTGCATAAGTTCGCTAAAATAAATATTTATAATATAATTGTAATGTAAAATAAATACTCTAGCAATAGGCTTTCTCGTTGCATATAGCAATTCGGAATTGTTTAGCATATTTTTGCTAAATGGTATACATAACAACCAATCCCTAGACCTGCGATAATAGAAGAAGCAAGGCACACTATTCAGGCAACAAGAAAAGACGTGCTGTAAAGATGCAATTGATGGTTAACAGTTGTATAAACACACGGATAATCATTAATGTAAATTATTTGTGCTCGTTTAGATTTTTTAATTTTCATAATATTGAATATAAATCAAAAAAAATATGTCCAATTTTTTATTGCTAAAAACAAGCAGTATTAGTTTACAAATATACATACAATCTTCTTTACACAACTGATAACAATCAAGGTATTGTTATTCATAAAACAGGATATAAGAAAGGAAGAAGACATGACTATGATGTTTATAAAGAAAATCCTCCTATAACTCCAAAAGAAGTTGTTAATGTATTTGATCTTGGATATCTTGGAGTAGAAAAAAATTTCCCAGAACAACTATCATCCATACCTATCAGAAAGAAGAGACAACAACATTTGTCACAGCAAGAAAAAGAATACAATAAAAATCATTCTAAAAAGAGGGTCGTGATAGAGCATACTATTTGTCGATTGAAAAAGTACAGGATACTTGCAGATGTATTTAGGAACAAATTGAAAAATTACAATAAAGTGTCAGATATCGTTGCAGGTCTGGTAAATTATAAAATAATGAACCTGCATAGATAGAAGAAAATATAATATCATACTAGAAAAAGTAGATTGTTTTTAATTATGCAAGATCTAATGACATTGGATATCAAAAAATTATGAGTCATGTACCATGATAAGTATAAAAGATGATATGATTATTGTCTTTTTTCGGATATCTATTAAAAGAATACTTTCGATGGAATTGTTTATTTAATTAATGCACAATTAATTTAAATTTGCAATTGTCTTTCATTGATACAATGGTTTCAAATCAAGATACTAATATTCCCAACAAGAGACAGTTTACTATTAGGTACCTGTCTGAAGAAGAAGGTGGATTCAGTGGCCAATGTCTTGAATTACCTGGAGCAATAAGCCAAGGTGAAACTATTGAAGAATTAGTAGAAAACATGAAAGATGCCATTAGTTTAATTTTACAATCTATTACAGAAGATGCAAATCAAAAAGGTAAAAAATCATTAGTTATCGAACTTGGTTCTAATTATTGATTTCTTTTAAACTGAACTTTCGGTGAATTTAAGAAATAAAGATTATGATGAAGTAGTTAAAGTATTAACTAAACATTATGGTTTTACTGTAGAAAGACAAAGTGGTAGCCACATCCAATTAAAACACAAAGACGGTAGAAGATTCACTATTCCAAGACATAATCCTATTAAAGTTGGTGTATTAAAATCAATAATTGAACAAGCTAAAACATCACAAGAAGATTTTTTAAAATATTTTGAATAATTTATTGTCTTTCTTTTAGGAGATTTTGTAATCGATAATACATAACCGCCGATAAATATTATATTAAATTTTAGTAGTAGTAATTTTATCAATCCCTTGTAAATTGTTATTCATTATATCAGTTTGCTGCTCTTCAGTCATTCTTGTTATTTTACCATTAATAAGATCCTTTTGTGATATCAAATGTGGAATAATTAAGCCTATCCATCTTTCTATTTTGTATAGAGGTATCTCAAAATTTTAAAGTCTAACACCTTGTTCTCCATCATGTTGTTTTTTCCTTATCATCATTGCGGTCATCTTCTATATTTTTTTGTAAAATAGTTTTATTCGTCCTTTGCTAACGTTATATGGATAAGTTAAACGAAAATAATCAAAATTCAATTCTTATTATATATAAATTGCTGTTATAATTGAATTTCGAATCATACAACAAAGCACTTATCGAGTAATCAATTTTGATTATTTATTTTAGCGAACTTGTACATTGATATAATATTTAGTCGAACATATAAGAAACTTATTTTCTGATTTTGAAAGATGTAATACGGAAGCAGGAACAAGAGTCAAAGTTACAGATAAGAATGCATTACAACTTGTTGCAGATTATGTTCTATGGAAATATGAGGAGGAGGGTGTGATGAAGTTAGAAGACCGGTGTACATACAATCTAGACTTTGATGATGGGAACATAGTATACAAACAGATACTTATATGGTTAATGTTTGAAAGAAAGGATCCACAGACGAGAAAAACATCGGTAGAAGAATTTGTAGAAAAGTTTGTAAATAATAACAGTTATCTTGCAAAGAAATAGTCTAGGAATGAATATCTTTTGCGGAATTGATATGCACGCTCTTATCAATCCCTCAATCTTTTGAATGTCTCCGTAGATGTTGCTTTAATCTAGATCAAATGAAAAGCCAGCTACAATGTGTAAATAATGTAAAGGCGATAGTAAACAAGTAGCATTACAAATCAATCTTTTAGATCCAACTTGAAATGTCTATCTATAGTACCAATCTTTATTTTCTTTTTTTTCTTTTGGATAAACGTTTTAACTTGTGTTTACAATATCTTTATGTTATTTCCTTTTTGTAGATATCATCAAATTCTTGTCCTGCAAGACCAGCAGTAGAAGATTTGAAAAGTAGTGGCTTTTTTGGATAATCTATCATATGAAAGTATACAGAAAACAGGCTTATGACAATCTATTTGTCATAAAGCTGTTTGCAAATAATTATGCAAGATCTAATATCTAATTCATGGATTATCAATAATAGATGTCAGGTACTCGCATTAAAGTATCAAAATCCCAGGAACCATCATACCTTGTACCATTGATATAAAAAGAAGGTGTGCTATTTACACCACTTTGTATACCACTTAGAAAATCCTCTCGTATTTTAGGTACATGTATATGGTTCTCCATGCCTTTATTGAATCGTTCTAAATCCAATTCTATTATTTTTGCATATTTTTCTAAATGCTTATCATCTAGTGCTTGCTGATGTTCATATAAATAATCATGCATTTTCCAAAACTTGTTCTGAGCTGCTGCATCTTCTGCTGCCTCTGCTGCTCTTTGAGCATGAGGATGAACTTGAGTTAGTGGAAAATTGCGAAATACAAAGCAAAGATTGTCTTTAAAATAATCTTGAATCTGTTTAATTATTGTATAAGCTTGACCACAATAAGGACATTCATAATCACCATATTCCATCAAAGTTATAGGCGCATTGTCAGGTCCTTGAATATGATCACGATTTGGGTCAACAGGCAAACTAAGACTAGAATATTCACTGCTCATCTTTGTTTTTCACTTGTTGTTGTTGTTTTTTTGTACTGATTGATTGTTATTTTTATTTGTAGGATCTAGTGATTCCAAAGCCTTTAAAATTCCTGCAGCCCCAGGATTAATTCCTACCGGGGATACATAGCTCCAGTGAATGACTCCATCTTTATTAATTACAAACAAAGCACGTTCACAAATACCCTCTTTTTTATTATATACACCATATTTTCGAGCCACTTCTCCCTTGGGCTCAAAATCAGAAAGTAAAGGAAAGTGAATGTTTCTTGCCTTTGCAAATGCAAGATGGCACCAAACACCATCAACTGAAATACCCATAATTTCGGCGCCAAATCTTTGAAATTCAGGCAAGATTTCATTGTACAATGACATTTCATCTCCACAGACGGGTGAAAAATCTGCAGATAAAATGCCAATATCGCAGGCATCCCGCGAAAATCATTTAAAGAAACTGTTTGATCTGGCGTAGTTTTAAGTGTAAAATCCGGGGCAATGGTCCCAGGTTTTAGTGGTTCTTCTTCTTCCGTTAAGGACGTATTTGAATACGACATTCTAAATTATAATCAGGACTTAAAGTTTATATCGGTATAATCAATAATATATAGTTTTATTGCTTTTTTTTATTAAATTTTATCTTTTATTGAAAAATTTACAGCATATTTCTTGTATTACTAAATTTATTTTAGAGCTTTTTAAAACAAGTTAAAAATCAAAGCAAAAATATCTGATATCTTATTTCAATTATTTTCCTTTAACAACAAAAAATGTAATTATGTACACAAACCATACAATAATAGTTATTTTTTATAAATATTAAATAGATTTAGACATTAATTTCAGTATTCAAATTATTTTACCCTTTCCGTTGCCATTACAGACCTGTCGATTGGTCCATTCACAACCAATCTTTGTTAGACAACATGAAATATTGCCAATCTTTGATACTATTGATAATTTGGAAATTGAATTAAAAGATAAGAGCAGAAATAACGATATATAAAAAAGATTTTGTTTTTAGTTTGATTAGTAACATAATAATCAGTAAATATTTAAAAAGAAATTGGTTTTGACGACTACGACTACGACTAATAATCTTTTCATTGGTTGTTCTGATGGAACTATGGCGATACGCTAGATAAAGGTGGACAGTTAAATGTATTTTATCCTGATACTAAAACTCGAAAATTAAGGTATTATTCTCAATTTTTTAAGACGGTAGAGATGGATGCTACTTTCTATAAAAAATTTTATCTTAACATGACAAAGGGTTTGTTCACGAGATTAACGAGAGCCCCTGCTATTGATAACTTTAAAATTTCTGTCAAAGTTTCAGAAATAATCACTCATGGAAAACATTAGATGTTAATAAAGGAGTAATGGCAGACCTCAAAGAATTTCATGATAAAATATCGCCTCTAAAAAGTGCCAATAAATTGGGTGCAATAATAATTCAATTACCATCTAGTTTTACTGTCAAAGAATTTTCAAAAGTAGAGGAGTTTTTGAATGCGTTAACTTATGATAATGAGTCTAATGGTCAGAATTCATCTAATAATAATAATAACAATAACAACAACAGGTATGCGATAGAGTTTAGAAATAAAAGTTGGGATACAGAAGGTACATTTGAACTGCTGAAGCACTATAATATTGCATCTGTATTAACTGATTCACCAGTTCAAGAAAATTTGGGATTTCTATCTGATGAAAATATTAGAACATCAAACTCATTAGCAGTAATAAGATTACACTGAAGGAATATTACCAGAAATCATTATTGGTATGATTACCTATACTCAAAAGAAGAATTGGTTCCATGGATAGATAAGGTAAAAGAGATAAGAAAACAACAACAAAACCAACAACAACAGCTATAGAATCATCCCTATTTGTTTATTTTAATAATCATTATGGAGGAAAATCGGTTGTAAATGCACTTGAATTCAAGGAATTGTTGGGAGAACAACCTCTAACCAATGAGGAAAAGAAAGTAATAGAAAGAGTAAAGAAAATTCTCTCCAATACTTTATAGTTTGATTGAAAATTTAACTAATCCTTGAAAATCACATAAAAATATGGTATCATCGGCTGAATAATTTCGATAATGTTATTGCTGTTCTTGTTGTTTAGTAAATAATATCAGATTGAGAACAGAGTTCCGCAAAATGATTCTTGAATGCAACTAAAACATCATGTTGTATCAAGTTCATTTGCAACATATGTTATTTTACATCATCATTAAACATGAAAGGCTTTGGGTATATGGTGAAAGATTTCAGTATTTTTTTGATTTTCGAATTCTTGTTCCTTTTCAAATATTTAAATCCAACTACGAGAACATTAAGCAAACAAAATTTAAATTAAGTAAATTTTTAATATTGAGTCTAGTAGAGCCTTGCTTTGTTGCATGATCGTTTTATTCTTCGGGATTATTTGCTAACGTTTTGTAGAAAGGATCACAACTCAAATTCAATTCAATTGGTATTGTTACAGATAAATTGCTGTATTAACGGATTTTCGAATCATGCAATAAAGCATTTTACATGGTAAAGATGATGTTGTTCTAAAAGCCTTTCTTACACCAAGGTATCCCCGATCAACCACAGTTATAACCTATTTAGGTGTGGTCGATGATTCTACTTGTAAATATCATAGTCATATCTATTCTTCCATTCTTATGGTAGACCTTATGAAGAATATAACCACGAATGGTGATAATAAGTTGATTCTCTTTTAATTGTATTCGAGTTGTTAATGACGCCAAACACTACAAGACTTCAACTCTTCTATCAAGAGATTGATTGTAGACTGCAAGACCATTTTACATATTTTATTGGTTGATGTATCTAAATGTATTTGAAAAAGAGGAAGCATGCAACAAAGCCTGCCTTTAGGCATCAACTTGATGTTATTTATTTATATCGAACAGCCATAAAAAGTACAACCAAAAACATGTTAAAGAGGGGCAGAATTATATATGATAACAAATATTTCTTTTTAATAGTATCACTAATTTTAAGTTCGTTTACTCATTTATTTAATCCAATAGGTTGGCCGGGTCTTTATTATGATGAAGGTATATATTTAGGTAGAGCGATGCATCTAATGAATGGGTTGGGACTACAAGAGGACCCCACATTTTATGATCACCCATACTTTGGACAATTTTTTTTAGCAGGTATATTTTCATTAATTAGTTATCCTCACAATATTAGTCCACAACTTGGAAACATAAATTCAATTGAAATGTTATATATTATTCCTCGAATAATAATGGGTTTACTTGCAGTAGTTGATACTTTTCTTATATTTGAAATTTCGGAACGAGTTTATAATAAAAAAGTTGCTTTAATTGCCTCAATTATATTTGGAGTAACACCTTTAAGTTGGCTATTGCGATGGATATTGTTAGATTCTATTCTGCTGCCATTTTTACTTTTGTCTATACTGTTGGCGATCATTTCTAATAATTATTTGAAAAGCAATAAAAATAGCCGTGGGATTTTATTATTTTTATCATCGGGCATAGCCTTAGGATTGGCTATATTTACTAAAATTCCCGCATTTGTTATAATCCCTTTAACCGGAATTCTAATATTTAAGAATACGAATAGATCACATAAGTGGGTCTGTTTATGGCTAATACCTATAATCTTAATCCCAATGATGTGGCCAGCTTATTCTATAATAAATGGTCAATTTATCAATTGGTTGTCAGGTATATATTATCAAACTCATAGAGAGAGTCAACCACTTGTTAAATCATTTCAAACAATATTGTTCAAAGATGATCCTATATTTTTGATATTAGGTATATCTGGTTTAATAATGGCATTTATAAAAAGAGATCTTTTAGTTTTATTTTGGATAATTCCAGTTTTTCTCTTTTTCTATATTATAGGATGGGTTTCTTTGTATCATTGGATTATTTTGATTCCCGCATTTTCAATTGCTATAGGATCTATGATAGAAGAGATATTGAAAAGAATCTCCAATAAAAGAATTATTAAAATATTCTTTTCTACATTTACCATATTATTAATAATAGCAAGCATAGACCTTGTAAAAACCAACTCTATAATAACAATGAACGTTAATTCTGCACATTTTGAAGCTGCAGCGCATTTGTATAGTTATTTGTCAAATATGAACAACAAAACGAATTCTAATACTAAAGTTACAATTATTGCAGATCCTTTTTATTTGTGGATTGCAAAATATGTGTTTAAATTGAATTATGACTATAAATCGTATTACAATGTAAATAGTACTGGAAATAGAACTATATTAGTTGTTGACAGGGATTTAAGAAATGTCATGTTCAAAAATGATGAATCCTCTAAAAAGATTAATCAAATTTATTTCTCAAAACATTCTCATATCGTTTATATTGCTTGGGAGAATCCCAAGAATCCAAAAAGGACTTATAACGTTACCATAATTGATTATTCGCGACCTACAACAAATCCAAGGAATACGGGTATAAATATTGATAATCATAAAGTTCTTGCTGTTGGACGTTCAAATCACTAAGTTCAAAAATGGGAGAGAGATATAAAAATTTTTACCAATTTTAGTCAAATCAAGGCTCTTAACATAAGGAAAAACCTATAGCTTTATTATGACCATATATTACATGACCTCTAGAAAAAGAACATCTTCACAGATTATTGGTTATGGTTTACTCTTGTACTTTTTAGGGTTATCATTTAGAAACGCCGCTAAAGCGTTATTTTTTTTTACTTTTAGTAAAGATAAGTCGCGTATATATCTGGAACTGCTCCAAAAGTACTAACCAAAAAGGAAATATCTCAATAATAATAAAATCAAAGAGTACATCATAAATGAAACTGCGATAAAAGCAGGTGCTTTTAAATTAATTTGGCTTTGGTTAGTTATTGAACCAACGAATAAAGAAATCCTTGCAACTGATATATCAAAAAAGCGGAATATATCTATTGCCAAATGATTTCTATCTCAGGTTGTAAAAAGTATGGATTACATTCTGTTTTAACAGACGGTGGTGGTACTTGGTATCCGCAAGCATATTGCTTCTTGAAACTAAATCATCGCCTTCACTCCTCTTTTGAAAAAAGCACAATTGAAAGAACAATGCAATACATAAAGGATAGAACTATTGAATGCTTTGATGACTACTTTCCTTGTAGGAAAAAGAACAAGTGTATATTAACTCATATAAAACAATGGCTCAAGTTGTTTGTATATCAACACAATAAAGAAATAATATCTTACGTAACGGAGCCATGATAGGATGTTTATTTTTTTCCTTTATACTTTTCCTTCTTTGGATGGGGGAATAGTTTAGCAAAAGGGGAAAAGATCTATAATCCTATCGAATTTTGGGATAGACTCTTAATTAACCAATATAGAGATCTTATTGCAGTTCTCCATATAAAATAAGATATTACATCTTTGAAAATAAACTAGATGTTTACCAAGGGACTGTGACGGAATCAAATGGGTTTTTTTCTAGTAATCCATTGTCAAATGGCACTAGAAAATACTCACTTGTCAGAGTCTTTTCTTTTTTATCTATAGTGATACGAAGAAATCCGGGCGCTTGGTCATTATAATTCATAAACTTCAAATCCCCCTGAGTAGTCTGAAAACCTTCTTGCAACCTTTCGCCATTTTCATCCAACTCAATTTTGTGAAGTAATTTGTAAGTATTTGCATATCCACCTGCGCCAGAAACAACATACGGAACTTTTTTTCCTCCTAAATCGCGTTCAAATCTTTGATAATTATGCACATGACCTGAAAGTACTATTGTAGGTATGCGTTCAGTTGATTGTATGATTCTATCAATTGCAATCTCTATATCAGGATAACCTCCGTGATGATTATCTAGTGAATATGGAGGATGATGCACAGCTATGATTAATGCTTTATCTTTAGGAGCAGTACTAACCTGTTGCTGGAACCATTGTTGTTGTTCATTAGTCCCTCTAGCATCCAATGTACCATCAACGTTTGAATACAATCCTATAATAGTTGCAAATGGAGTATTGAGTGTCCAATATACATAAGGCTGGGTCATGGTGGCACGATAAGGACTTTCATGATTACTTGTAGTATCACAAAAGTTACGCATAAATCCAAATAATGACGGTTCAGTATCCACCGGGTCTCCTCTGCGAGCCTGGTTGTCTCCATCATGATTACCTGGAATGGCAAATATTGGAGCATGATAATTTTGAAATGGTTCATAAAATTGGCTGTTGTAGTAGTAGCTTTGACCATTAAAGTATATGACATCTCCTAGATGATAGAGAAATAAAGGTGCAATCGTTACATTACTTTGCGCTTCAGATATCTGTTGATCCATTGCATCTGCTATTGCTTTTTCGACATCATCCCCATGGATTCCACCAGTATCACCTACAGAATGGAAGACTAGAGATCCTGAATCTAGTATAGCCTTTGATTCTTCTTCAGGTATTATAAGATCTAGATCAAGACTCAAATATTGTAAGTTAGTTGCGGGAGGTGGAATAAATTTTGGAAATGGTTTAGGATATGCAACAGGATCTCCAAGTGGACGCTTTTCCTTGCCTGGTTTATGATGATGACCTTTTTTGTCTTTATAGGTAAAGTGTGGCTGTATGGGTTGCGTCCTCAAATAATGAAAATAATTCATACCGAAATATAGATAAACATCTATATAAGATTTTATAAAAATAAAGGCCCTATTATCAAGATATTATTTATTATATTGACAAATAGATCTTTTGTATGATTAGAATAAACAGATGCTTAACTTGAAATACCATGTTTATCCAAAAGACCATAGCGAAATAAACATAAGAGCTGGAAGACCTTTCAAACTAGAACAAAAAAATAGATATCTTATGCTTTGTTGCCCGATTGTTTTTTTATTATTTGTCACCATTTTGCAGAATAAGATATGACGAAAACAGTGGAAATTCAGTTGTTATTGTCACAGATAAAATATTATTTTAACTAACTTTCAAATCATGTAACAAAGCAAGTCGAGAACTATTTTAAATTAGTACAGTTCTCTTGTTGCATGATCACATATAGAATAGAAAATGATTTTGGGATAGCCTCTAAATATGATCTCCGGTTTCGTTGTCAGTCTTCATCGATTGTGTTCTAAATTTTAGGAAAAGAGCTACCCAAGGTTTATCATTTGAGTATTGGAAAAAAAGTGCTCCGTCTTGATAGACGCCATTATCACCTTCATAACCACCATCTAATGGATTTCCTTGATTCATATGAATATCATGTATACCTAATTCTTCATCGTTTTGATTTGTATCGTCAATTCCCGATCCAAATGCATATAATATAGAATCCTCTTCTGACAGGACATCCTGTACAAAATGATCAATTAATGCTACAAGGTTGTTATCAGATATATCAATGTCAGAAGGAATTCCATTAAACAATTTTGCATTTACCACATTGCTACGTAAATAATCTATGGCTATTCCCCCGGTTCACTCGGAACGTTTTGTAGTCCTAACTTTAGTTGACGAAGATTCGTTTGAAGAGAGTGCTTCCAATTAGGATCTAATACATATTCTAAAAAGGATTTATCTGTAGATAGCACACTGACAAATATCTTGTATTTATTATCTGAATCTGTTGCATTTATAATATAATGTTCAGATTTCCCTTTCTAAAAGCGCCGTCTAATATTTTAGCTTTTAATACGTTATAGTTAGTAATTTGGCAATGAATTCCATTAGTTATATTGTAATATAAAGTTTTGTTATATAAATAAGACATGACCATAATTCAAATTATCTTTTAATATATGATATAATCCTGAAGAATCACTAATTTTAGCATTAATGCTTGAACAAGTATCTTTTATATCAGCTAAAATATACTTAACTAATGCAACTATAATGTTTTCCTTATTCTTTAAAGAAAACGTATTTTTCAAAATCGGTTTTTCATTATATAATAAATAACGGATATAAAAAAACTATCACGATATATTGTCTTGATTAATTGTCTCTACTTCTTATTTCATTTTATTGCCGTTAAATAAAAGAAATAATCGAGAGTATGGAAAAAAAGATCTCTTGCATGATTAGGACCAGTTTAGACTATTCCCTCAGAATCCTTCTGAATTTCTAATTTTGACAATTTAATATTCTATAGTTTATCAGTCCTGCAACTATATCTGAAACCTTATCATACTCTCTCAATTTGTTTCTAAAACTGTTCCTATAATCCTGTAGTTTTTAAATCTACAGATGGCACACTCTATAACTATTCTTTTTTTTAATGTAGTTTATTCTATTCTTTTTCTTTTTGTGATAACCCTAGATTTCTTTTCTTTTTATAAGGCAGAGATGATATTTGCTCTGGGAAATCCTTTTCTATGCAAGATATGAAAGATCAAATATATTAACAATCTCTTTGGGAATGACCGGATGATTCCTTTTATAAACATCATAGCCGTGCCTTCTTCTTCCTCTTTTCTTATGACATAATTTATGAACAATATAGCCCTTGTTATTAACCACAAGATGATTCTTTACCGCATGTCTTTTCTTCTTGCCTAAATAGTATCTTTGAGTCTTATTTTATCTTCAGGTTTTGGTATTTGTTGTTGTTGTTCGGTACAATCTATACAAGGTATAAAGTCTGGAAAACAGTCTTCGACTTCCTCTTCTGGTATTTTCAACCTTTTTGTTATGTTATAAGTCTTCTGTGGAATTGGTACACATTGACTTATCAAACTTTCAATCTTTTGTGTGTATCCACAGACGGTACTTTAATCTAAATCAAAGAGAAAACCTACTAACGTGTAAGTAATATAAAGACGGTAGTACACTAAAAGCATAAGAAAACTATTTTTGATATCCAGTTTGAAATGCTGCCTCCAGCACCCAAGTTCCTTTATCTTCTATTCTTTTGGATAAACGTTTGATCTCGTGTTTACAATATCTATTTTTGTTATTTCATTATTGTAGATATTATAAAACTCTTGTATTGTAATACCAGTGAATGATTTGAAAAGCAGTAGTGGTTTTTTGGAGATGCTATCATGTGAAAGCAAAGAATGGATAGATGGATAGATTAGGAACTAATGGTCATAAAGCTATTTAGGATTAAATATAGAGATCTCTTTAGTTAGAAGAGGCGAAATACTCTTAGGCTTTGATGTTATTGTTAACTGGATACGGAGATAAAAGAAATGAACAAAGACAAGGTTGGATTAGGAGCCATTTCATTATCCTGATACTTTTCTTCTCTTACTTGGATATGACAAGGCATACTTTCATTTACCATACCGGTAAACAGAATTGAATAGTACAAGGCCATGCTAAATGATTACCAGACATCTACGATTTTACAACAATAAATAGAAGAATAAATAAATTAAATATTCTAATAAATAATTATACAGATGAGTATCTCGTTATTCATTGATCATACCATATTAGATTTACGTCTCCCGTGTTATCTATCTCTATATAGGTATTATGAGAATCATTGTCGGTTACCCAAGAACCACTATTGATTATCATTTTATCTTCAGAAATAAAAGGACTATGAGTATGTCCAAAAATCAATGTTTCATTAGGTTTTCCTCCTATTAACATGCTTCTTGCTAAAGGAGACATTGCAAGCCCTTCGATTTTATTACGAGGTTGAAGTAAAGGTTTTCTTTTTTCTTCTCTTGATTCTTTTTCAAATCTGTGTAATTCTTTCATTCTTGATTCAGGCGGTTTTTTTATTGATTCAGCTATGGTGAAATGCTCTTCTAATTTTTTTCCTACAAATTGAAAGTGCAGTGCAGACCAAAAATCATTTTCTATTTTATCAATTGTGGTTTGCCTTACATCACATAGATGTTGACATATGCTTTCATAATCTTCAATAGTCATGAATGGATAATTTGCAAGAACTTCAAATTCATATCCGTGATTAAGATAAAATTTTTTATCATTGTTGCCTTTTACATTTAAGTGCAAATTTCTATGTATACTAAAAGGAAAACTATCCACTCTATTATTAAAATATAGAATAGAGTAATCAGGGTTTCCAACAATATAATGAACATTGGTCTGTTTCTGTAAATTATAAAGTTTTTTTAATATTATTCCTTCTGGTAACTTTTCTGTCTTTTTTTGGAAATTTATGGTTAAATCAACGCAACTTTTTCTCCAAAAATCTAAAATGTCTCCAAGGAGAACTAGAGTATCATTTTCATTTAATTTCATAAGTTTATCATCGATAAAGTTATTGAAACTATATTTATCACAAGCATCGTAACCCAAGTGAACATCAGAAATTACAATGATCATTATTTTCTTGTTTCTATTTAAATAAAAGCAATTATTTTTATTTTATTAATTGAATTCTAGCGAAAGATAATAAATTTTATAAGATTATCTTCTGCTATCTGAAATAGAACCAATTTATAGTTATTTCTTTTGAATTAAGCTGGGTTTTATTCACAATTCATATATTAATTTGTATATTTCGATATTTTTATTTTAAATTTATCTGCTAATGCGAGTAGAAACGCTATAATATGGTTACTAAGAACAATAAAATAAAAACTGTCTTTATATAATAAAATAAACTATCTAAATTAAAATTTTATATTATTGGATTCAGATAAAATTTATGGATATAAGCAAAGATAAAGATAAGATCTTTTGCATCATTAGAAACATAAGAAAAATTTCTAAAAAGTAGATATATCTTAATCGTAATCCGCAAATTAAAATACAAATATTACAAAATATAGTTGAAGATATATAAAATTATGGCAGGCTCCTATTTATGCAAGAGATCTAATGTCTCTACAGACGGTACTTTGATCTAAATCAAAGAGAAAACCTTCTACAATATGTAGTTTATGTAAAGACGATAATAAACTAAAAGTATGAGAAACCTATTTTTTAAATCAAGTGTGAAAAGTCTTTTGTATGTACCTATCTCTCTTTCTCTATTCTTTCTTTTGGACAAACGCTTCATCTCATATTTGCCATATCTTTTTGTTATTTCTTTTTGGAAAATGCTATCGATTCTTGTACTGTAAGGCCAGCAGTGAATGATTTGAAAAGCAATGGCTTTTTGGATAATCTATTATATGAAAGCAAAGAAAGGACAAGAAACTGATAATATGTCTGTTTATTCTATTTATGTAAGAGATCTAATATTATCAATTATTTACTAATTTGAAGAACAAGATACTCGGAATTTCAGAACAAAAAAATTCCATCTGAATATTAGAAACCATTTGCTACGAAATACAATTGAGAATATATGCTAATTGGAATTGATAATGAGACTATTTGTTATATTACTAGACCTTTTTAAAATATACTAATTATATATTTTCTAATTAATTTTAAGAAAAGCTTATGTTCAAGGAGATCCTAACTAAAAACAGAAATCAGATGAATGGAAAAGAAAGGGAAAAACTATCAAATAACAACAAAAAAGCAGAAAATAATTTCGATGGTGTTGAGCAGGTTGTCTCTGAAGGCTTAACAGTTGTTTTGAATGCAAGCGATCTAATTAATGATATAGATACTACTACAGATAATATCAAAAATTACTCTTGCTCTTGGAAGCCGCGCACAGATATATCTCTTGATAATGACTCTAAAGATAATCAATTTTTTTCATTTACTGCTCCTTATGTTAAAGGTAATGAGCGATATCACGTCCTGAAATTTGAATTAACTATTACAGATAAAGATGGTAAAACAAGAAATTCTCCTTATAAAGCAAATGTAATTGTTAAACGAGTACATAGAGCTATAGTATTCCAAGGAGGAGTATCACTAGGTGCATATGAAGCTGGAGTATTTCAAGCCCTTGTTGAAAAACTTGAAGAACAAGATGTTAAAAAAGGTCTAAAGGATTCAAGGCCTTTGTTTGATGTAGTTGCAGGCACTTCAATAGGTGCAATGAATGGTGCAATTGTGGTTAATGATATTAAGAATTATAAAAGTTGGCAAGAGACATCTGATCATCTACTAGAATTTTGGGAAATACAGAAAAGTCAGTATTTAACCTCAGCTGATATTTTGGATATGAATCCTCTGTATCACAATTGGTGGGAAATTATGCATGATACAGGTAAAGCATCAAAAGAGATTGCTAGCACTTTAACAGAATCTAATCCATATTGGAAGACTTGGAGTAATATGTTCATGAACTTTCCTTTTCTAGATAAGGATTTTCCGAAAGATTATTTTTTGGATGGATGGTATATTCCGGCTACAGCTGAATCAGCCCGAAGATACTATTCTGCCAAGCAATTTCTTACATTTGGTGCTCCTAATGTGGCATCAGGAATACGACCTTGGTCACAATTTGGAAAATTCTTTGATTGGATGGATCAATCAAATTATTTACCTAGGCCTGATAATAAACACTCTATTGCCTATTCGCTTAAGAATACCTTACAACGGTTTGTTCTTGATCCAATAATAACAAAAGAAGAAAAAGGTGAACCTAGGTTTCTTTTAATAACGATAGATGTGAAAACAGGGGATGCAGTTACATTTGATAGCTATGAAAAAAAGAAAGATGGACATAATACGAACAAAGACATTTTAAAACAAAAAGACGATGACAATCCAATAAAGCATTACTCTGAATATGGAGATGCACCAAATAAATATGTAATATTTTATAACAAAGGCATAGAGACAGATCACATACTCGCAAGTGGTACCTTTCCTGGTTTCTTTGACTATCCAAAGTTTGAAGTCGAAAATGAAAGTCTTGATTACAAAAAAGAACATCATATTTTTTGGGATGGGGGATTTAGAAGCAATACTCCACTTAGAGAATTAATACAATCTCATAGAGATTATTATTATAAAGATGATGATGATAATAGCGTTCCCGATTTAGAAGTATATATAGCTGATTTATGGCCATCTGAACTAAAAGAAAAACCAATTTCTTTTGACATGGATTTTGTTGAAAATAGAATGTTGAATATAATGTTTGGGGATAAAACTGATTACGATGAGCAAGTAGCAAATATTGTTACCGATTACGTTGATTTAGTTAAGAAATTTAAGAGCATCGCAAAACAAAAAGGCAACGTTTCTGATGAAGAGATAGATAAAATTTTAGATGGTTATGCAACTAGTATCAGCACAGTAGGAAAGACAAGACAATATAGAGAACTAATACAAGGACGATTTAGATTAACCAAGGTGGTTCGCATAGATCACAAAGACGATGGACATGAAGTTAGCAATAAAATCTTTGACTACTCGCAAAATTCTATAAAGAAATTAATCGAGGATGGAATCCAAGATACAAATGTACAAATGGATTTGCAATATGCAAAAGATATAGTCATGGGATTAGTTAAACGAATCGGTCATCAAGATGGTTCTGGAAATGAAGAAAATGATGTTGATAGCCAAAAATTAGAATACAGTATAAATAAAATACAAGAAGGATTGAAAATTAAAAATGGATATAATAATATAATGAGAGAAGTCGAAACTTTACAAAATGAAGTAGAATCCATACCAGAAATACAAGGCAGACCACATCTTAAA
Source organism: uncultured Nitrososphaeraceae archaeon (assembly GCA_963762475.1). Lineage (GTDB taxonomy): Archaea > Thermoproteota > Nitrososphaeria > Nitrososphaerales > Nitrososphaeraceae > Nitrosocosmicus. Next base: position 4,191 of record CAVXKW010000009.1, on the reverse strand, counting down.
GAAAAACAAGCGTTGTTAATTTCTGCAGTAACTCAACTCAAAAATACGATTAATTCGATAAAACAAGAGAATCTTTAGACACCCTCTCGGATAATTTTATTTTTATTTTTGCTTTATTACATATTCATATATTGCAATTATTTCTACTTGGTTTAGTTTTTTAATAAAATAAATCACTTCTTTCATCTATTTTTAGTTCTAAATAATAATTTGAATTTTATGTTATATTATGGATGAATAATTATCTTTATTTTTGTCGATTGATCTGCGTTATAATACTTTTGATTGATCATGTATCATTTCCAATATTTTATAAATATTATATTATACTTTCTAAAGAATCAAATAAAAATTTCATCAACGTAATGAACTTGGTTTATGATACTTCTTTCTTGTCACATAAAACAAAAATGGTGCCAAACTGGTCAAAATATATTATATATGGTCTTTACGATTTTATATTAAACAGATCTTTTTTATTATAAATCCTAATGATTGAACAAAATTGTTTACCTTTTAAACTAATTAATCATATTACGTTTACTTGAATATCAAATTAATTTCTCATTTGTAGTAAGTAAGAATCATTTTATACCGATTAGCACAAATATGCTAAACAGTTTATCATAATAATATCATAAAACACAAAAGCTATCTAAATCCTTGTATTATTCTATCTAATCCAAATGTCATCATTGACCAAATCCAAATTGGTTAATCTATACAAAAAAGAAAATGATTCAAAAGTTAAGGAAAGATTAATGCTAATTATCAAAGTACGAGAAGATAAACAAATTCCTTTTCATGTTGTAAAAGAAATGCATAGAAGCAATCCCTGGGCTTCTGATTGGTTAAAAAGATATGATATAGAAGGCTTGGAAGGACTAAAAGATAGAATAAAAACCGGTAGACCACCTGAACTATCCGAAGAAACAAGTTACCAAATTAAAAAAGAACTATCCAACTCCAAACAAGGTTGGACAACAAAGCAGGTTGAAGAATTAATTATAAAGAAAAGTGGTATCAAATATCATTATACTCACATTTATCGCATCCTTCACAAATGGGGATTCAAACAAAAGGTTCCAAGAAAGGTACATGTAAATACTGCATCTTTGGAAGAGAAAGATGCTTTCAAAAAAAGACAGAACAAATATTTATGGATATACAGCAGAAGCAGCAGAAGCAGCAGAAGCAAGATGGATTTACCATAGTATCTACGGATGAATCATTCTTTTTTTATGATTATCTTGTAAGACGCGTTTGGATTAAACAAGATAAAAGACCGGTTGTCAGAGTAACAGGTTCGCACCAACATTCATGTATTTTTGGTGCCATTAGCCTTGAGGGGGGAAAGCAACTATTCAGACAGTATGATAAATTCAATGGCACCACCTTTCTTGATTATCTAAAGAAAATACATATCAAATTTGAAAAATGTTATTTGTTTATGGATAAAGCATCACAACATTACAAATCAAAGAAGGTGTTAAAGTATTTTGAAGAAAACAAAGATACTCTAATTCCTGTATATCTTCCAACTGCGTCACCGGAGTTTATGATGATGGAAGAAGTTTGGAATATAGCCAAAGGAGATCTATTTGTTTTGAAATATTATTCATCCTTTGCAGATCTAAAAAATAAGATTTCTATATATTTCAGAACAAAACGATTCGATCTTGAAATGAGAAACTATTTGCTACGGGATGTAGTTTAGAAAATATATGCTAATTGGTATATTGAACATTACATGAATTATAGATATAAATAGCTAAATATTTGCCAATGTAAAATTCATAAATTGATTTTCTAGGGATATTAATTATCTAAAATGCCTTGTTAAATGATTAAAAATGTTTAGCTCGAATTTGTTACCTGCTGTGATTAAATGGTCTTTATATTATGAATTATTTCTTGAGGTTGAACAAACCTTTTATCGTATCATATTCTTTATGTATAATATCTTTTTATTATACATTCTGAAATTTTTCTTTTTTCTCTTTAAGACATTTTTGAGATTACTCTGATTTAATATTAAATGAAAAATGATTTTAGAGTTTAAACAAAAATCACAGAGTCCATTATTATTGTTATAGATATTGCTGTTTTAATGTTTTCAAATCATTCAACAAAGCAACATGATCCTCTTGTCTGAAATAAGATAATTTATTATTATTGTAAATCATTGGAAAAATTAAAGAATTAGACGAGATATATATCATTAGAATGAATTTTAAGAATAATAATAAAAACGAGAATACAAAAAGACATACACAAAGAGCGCTTGTTCTGCAGGGAGGTGGTACTCTTGGTGCATATGAAGCAGGTGTATTAAAAGTACTATGTAAAAAACTTGGAAATAATGATAGAAAATGTGATATTGGAAAAGAAGGGGATCTATTATTTCATGTAGTTGCAGGTTCCTCGATAGGTGCAATGAATGGAGCCATTTTTGTAAGTCAGTTTTTAAATACTTTGAGTTGGGAAAAAGCGTCTGAAAAACTTGTAGAATTCTGGAGAAACCAATTATCAGTAAAAAATATAGATATTAGTGATGTAAGTGGAAATTGGTATAATCAATGGATTAAAAGAAATCCTACCGCCGCTACAGAAGAGGCTGCTAGAAGATACTATTCAGTTAAAAAATTGCTTTTAAATCAGGTTCGAAATAATATGTATTATCAATGTGCAGAAATTGAGGACAATAAATTCTTTGATAAATCAAATATTTTGAGTAAATGGTTTCTTCATAGCAATAAACCATTACAAGACAGCATAGAAAAGTATGCCACGTTCCCAATAGCCACAGAATTCTTTGACAAAAACAATATTCCAAAACAGTATCAACAATACCCGCAGCCTAGATTGCTAGTGTTTAGTGTAGATGTAGCTGAAGGAGAAATAGTAACGTTTGATAGTTACCCTAAATCAGATGGCTCCAGACGAACAGAATATGGTAATAAATTAGAGAATGTGATTGAATATAATGATGGTATCAGTATAGATCAGGTTATGGCAAGTGGAACAGTGCCTGAAATATATGATTATGCCCCAATTAAAATTCAATCAACAAGCTTTGAACAAAGGAATCAGGATGATAGATGCAAAACAGACATAAAAGATAAAAAGAATACGCGGTATTTTTGGGATGGTGGCTGGTTAAGCAATACTCCATTTAGAGAGCTTTTACAAGCACATCAGGAATATTGGGATGGAGTAGGAAAAATAGATAAAATTCCAGACTTGGAAGTTTACATCATAAATATTCATCCTCGCAAGATCGATATCGATATTCTTCCAGTAGATTATGATGGAGTGAAAGATAGGCAACATGATATAATCTACAGTGATAGGAATTCACATTATGACGAAAATACTTTTCATCTATTAACGGACTATAATAATTTTGTAAATCAAATGAACGACCTTGTGAATGTCGCTATTTCCAAGGTCAATGATGAAAAAGATAAAAAAGAATTGCAAGAAAAATTAAAAAGCATTTTCCAAACAGAAACAATGTACAAAGATGGAAAAGAAGAATCAAGAAAATATGAACGCCTTCTCGAAAGCGGTTTTAAATTATCAAAAGTGGTGAGAATAGAAAGAAGTAATTATATTAATAATATCTCAGGTAAAACGGGTGATTTAACATTTGAAACAATAGATAAATTGATAAAAGAAGGAGAATGTGATGCATGGCTCTCACTTATCCAAGATGACATAAAAAACATGAAAATAGATAATCTAATTAACAATGATACATGTAACAAACTATTAAATAGATTGAATAAAACAACAGATTGTCTGAGAAATAGTGATTATGAGGATACCAATTCTCAAACATATCATAATCTAACTTGTCTCAGCGATGAAATAAAAGAATGCAATATTGAATCACATAACGCCTCAATGATTCTACAATCAATCGAAGAGTTAAAAGAGATATTATGATAGCCTTCCAGAATGGCTTGAATAGAACAAGTTCAATTTCCTCATCATATATATTTTTTGAAATAATTGATGGTGTTCCACTTTGTTGCATGATTTCAATACGGTAAAACAGAATTTACATTTAAAATAACAATTTAACTTTTACCATTTTCGTTATAGTATTATCAACAAAATCTTAGTAAATGACGAAATAATAATATACAACTATCAATAATATCTTTTTATAAAATTTTATAGATC
>CAVXKW010000008.1:0-76296 GCA_963762475.1 uncultured Nitrososphaeraceae archaeon | reverse complement strand
ATCTATTATAATTTTATAATATTTTGATATTAATTTGCTGATCATGGTTAAAGTATGTCATCTTTTTTATGAATATTTCTAATGGCGCTAATTATACAATAGATCTAATTTATTTTTACGTTTAACTTATTTATTCTACATCAAACCTTTATAAATAGTTATTATATTGGTATTTAATGGCAATACCCAGGTATAGCATATTAAAAGGCAAAGTAATAGATTCTAATATTATACATAAAAATGGGAATGATCATTTTATTATAAATGTAAGAGTTTCCGAACATAAATACAAAGCATATATGAATATTTTATCACAAGATGGATCAGATTTAGAATTTGTTCAAAATTCTAATTGGATTGATCCATTTAGGAGTAAACTTGGTTCTTTTGAAATGGGATCAAGAAATTCAAGATCTTCCTGATGGATTAGATCTTGATTACATACGTAGTGGAATTGTAGATATAGATTCGTTTAATAGAATTCCATGAGAAATCTCTATAGTATACCATTTAGCAAAAATATGCTAAACAATTCCGAATTGCTTTAGTACTATATGCAACAAGAAAGCCTATTGCTAGAGTATTTATTTTATATTACAATTATATTATAAATATTTATTTTAGCGAACTTATGCAAATTGGTATAGAAAGTGAACTTACCCAATTGCTTGAAGGTTATGTACAACGTGCCAAATCTGACGACAATTCTATGGTGTTTGTATATGGATCAGCCTTTAGAGATGAGGATGAATCAGATCTTGGTATACATGATGTGCATATGAATCAAGGTAATCCTGTTGATGATCAATTTGGTCATGATAATGGCGTATTTCAGGATGGTGCACTTTTTTCCAATTTTCTAATGATGAATGGGTAGCAATTTTCCTCAAATTTCAATCAGTCCATAAATACTGACGATCAAACTGGAGATCCGCAATAACTAAATGGATCTAACTGTTTTGTTGCATGAATCAAAAATCAGTTAAAACCATAGTTTATCTTTAACAATATCTCATGTATTTTCATTATTTTCGTTGTAAGCTTATCAACAAAACGTTATCAAAAGACGAATAAAATAATCATACAACAAAGCACCTTAATACCATTACTGTCTATAGCAATGACAATATATTCATCTTTAGAAACTCCATCTTCGTTTTATTTATTAGGATATTTATTTATTTATTCTTCTGTTTATTGTTGTAAAATCTGGGATAGAAGATACTTTCCCTTTAGCATGGCCTTGTGCTATTCCCTCGGTTTGCATGTAAGGAAGATGAAATTACTTTAGCATATCCAAGTAATAGAAGAAAAGTATTAGGATAATGAAATGGGTCACCGATTTTATCCTTATTCATCTCTTTTAGCTCTGAATCCCAGTTGTTAATAACATCAAAGCCAAGCAAGATTTCACCTCTTTTAACTAAAGATTGGTTGTAGGTGGGCCATTTCATATTTTTTTATCAAAATATGTTAGCTAAATGTATTTAGAAAAGGGGAATCATGCACCAAAACATGCCAATTCTACAGAAATTATACAAAATGAAAAAGATTTCAAACTCTAGATGAAAGAGATATTTCTCAGACTTTCTTGTTTTTATCGATTCCATAGAACAACAGATACCCTCAAGCCTGTTAACAAGAATAAAAGAACGATATTCTTCTGATGTAAGAAGAAAAGACATACCGTAAAGACATAATTGATGGTTAACAACCAAGGTTTTATCATTCACAATAGGTTATAAAAAAGGAAGAAAACATGAATATGATATATACAAGAATAACCATCCTGCTATCATCCCTAAAAAGTTGTTACTACGTCTGATCTAGAATATCGGCATAGAAAAGGATTTTCCATCTCAACTATCCGCCTTGCCATGTAAAAAGAGGAGAAATCTAGAACTATTGAAAGAAGAAAAAGATTACAACAAAAATTATTCAAAAAAAAGAATAGTGATAGAGCATACCATATGTCACCTGAAAAGTACAGAATACAGAGTGGTATCTTCAGAAATAGATTAAAAAAGTACCGATAAATTGTCAGATGTAGTTGCAGGCCTGGTAAACTATAGGATAATGAACCAATAGTGTTTATAGAAAATAGGAAGTATTATATTAAAAAGTGCAGATTGTTTTTAATTATTCAAGAGATTTAATATTTAAATTGCTTCAAGGCTGATACACTAAGAGAAATTACAAAAAGTGCATCTCTCTTTTAGTTATAACGCCAAAAAAATCGAGTATATAACTAGAAACAGGTAAAGAAAAAAATTGTTATCAATTACATCTCAATCATTAAATTATTTGAAAAAATTCTAGAAAATGAGGATAGGAGCAAAGAAAGGGTTTGAGTAAGCTATATAAATGTGCTCATTAATATATAGAAAAAGTAGTTTTTAATTTTTAAAGTACACAATTAGAACTGCTTATTATTACATAATTTAAAATTTTTTATATCATCTTTATTATTATATTAAACTCATATAATCAGGGTAACAAGACGAATGAATTTCCTTGAGAACTCTTGTTAGAAATAAATATGGATTTAGTATTGAATATGCTCTAACAGATAATGTTAAAAACCAATTAGAATGTTCTACGCCTTTTGTTTCATTTTATGGTTATGGAAAAGATAATAATTACGTAGAACAGAACAGATAACTCGTCATCTCAATGAAAGTCTTAGTTCAGAAAATGAGATTTGGTTGAGTATAAATTCGGTGAAAAAAACATTTGTTACAGGGTGGACACTGGTGGATTCATCATTTGCAATTGATTTAAATTTGGTTATCGTTTAGATGAGTTTTCTTTCCTATTTTGTTTTTTGAAGGACATTGTGTATTTATACAGAATTGCCATTGATACCTTTTCTTCTGATTGTATCCGGTTCCTGAAATAATTGGCCATTTGCAAGTTTCACATAACTTGTTTATACTTTTTAATGTACCATTTTGCGGCAGCGGTGCGGTTACATTGCATTTGTCGGTTGAATATAGAGAACAACCTGCAAACCTTTTTTTGGTCTTGGTTGCTTTTTTTATTATCAAGCTTCCTTTCCTACAGACAGGGCAGCTTCCTAAAATTGTAATTTTGGAATAAGGATTTTTCTCTCTATCTCCTGTTACCAGAACCTTACCTAATTGGATACCAATCTCTTTTTCATTTTGTTCAAAAAATGCTATAGCCTTTTTTAACTCTTCTTTGGCATCATTGACTACTGCTGTACTTGTTGTTGAGCCTGTTTCGATTTGTTCTAGATTTTCTTCCATCGATCTTGTCATTTCAATAGAAACTATACGGGGAACATATTTGCGTAGCAAATCTATTAATGCATTACCTAGATCGGTTGGTCTTATGCCCGGGCTGTTGTTAATAGCGGCAGCAATGGTGGTATCTTTTGTTTTTCTCAGATTTTTTGAGGTGTTTGAATCTGCGGATGTGGCAGCAACGGCAGTTGTAGAAGTAGTATGAAATGAATTAGAGGACAGAGGGGTAGAGTAGGATGAAGAGGCTATGGAGGATGGAGGGTGAGAAACAGCCAAAGTTAAGTTATTGCTGCGGTCTGCAGAATGATTATCTTGATGATTGGAAATGTTTTGGTTTTGTTGTGGGGTTCTAACAGAATTGGTTATATAGTTTCGTTTATAGAGTGTGTTTATTATTTCGGCTCTTGTTGCTTTTGTACCGATTTTTTCTTTTTCCATTTTTTGTAATAAACTCGATTGATTGTATCTAGATGGAGGTTGTGTTTGCTTTTCTATTAGTTTGATGTCGATGTTTTTTACTATATCGTTCTTGTTTATCTGAGGTAAAATATGTTGAGTTATAAAATGAGATGTATCAGAATATGGCCTGTATAGCACAATCCATCCTTCGATCAGTATCTTTTTTTCTTCAGCTTTGAAAATGTATTCGTCCTTTACGGTTATGGTGACTGTAATTTTTTGAGCTGAAGCGTTGTCTCCAAACGTGGAAAAAAACCTCCTTGTTATAAGATCAAATAATTTCATCTCAGATTCTCCAAGGCTTTGCTTTAGTTTTTCTCCTGTGGGATAAATTGCAGGGTGTGCAGGATCGACCTGTCTTCCTTCATTTGGTTCCAGTGTATTTTTTGATAGCAATAAAGCAGATATGTTTGAATATGATTTTATATCGATTTTATCAAGTTTGAAATTGATATTTTTGTCCTGTAATGAGGAATTGATATTTGCCAAGTTTGTAATGATCTTTTTGTAGTTAATCGAAGGTGGCAGTTTCTGACTTGATGTTCTAGGATAAGATATTAATGCAGTCAAATACAGTTTTTCAGCTAGCGCAAGTGTATACCTGGGTGGAAATTTGAATACTCTATAGGCTTCATGTTGAAGATCACCAAGATTAAAAGGATGTGGTGGCCTTAATGGTGTTTTTTGATTGTTAATGTCTGTTATTTTGCCAAATTGATTTTTGCAGACCTCTATAACTGCAAGAGCAACGGCTTTTGTGTCGATTTTTTGAGGATGATAAAAGGTCTTGATTATCTGTTGCTGCTTCTTGTTTTTTTCAAAATCTGCTGCAATATTCCAGTATGGTATGAGAATATGATTTGATATTTCCTGTTCTCTATCTACTACAAAAGCAAGAGTAGGACCTTGAACCCTTCCGATAGATAAGTTGGAATATTTTTTTCCTTTTGGAGAGTATTCTTTGGTAGAGTTTGAAAGTGCTCTTGAAAGGTTTATTCCAAATATGAAATCAATCATATGACGAGAACGACCTGCATCTGCCAATTTTTTGTTGGGTTTTAATAGATTATCAAAAGAATTTCTTATTTCTTCATTTGTAAGGGAGGAGAATTTTGCCCTCTTGGATTTAATGTATTTGTTTTGACAGGCAATTTCTAAAATATTGTAGGCGATTACTTCGCCTTCTTGGTCATAATCACATGCATTAATAAAACCCGAGGCATTTTTGGATAGGTTTGATAGTTCTTTTATTATTTTATCTATTTTAAAAGAAAGGGATTTGAATTTCGAGTCATATGTCTTTTTTTGTGAAAGGGGAATCCAGTGTGGATCTAATATAGGATATTTTTTACTATTGGATAGCGAATCTGATAGCCCATATAAATGTCCAAGAGCAAAAGAAACAATGTATTTGTGTCCTTTTATATCTATGATTGGAAAAAATGAACTAGATTGGATTTCATTCGTGTTTTGATTTAATGAATTGGTTAATGCGTCTGCAATTCTTTTTGCTGCAGAAGGTTTTTCACAAACTATTATTGTATAAGAATCATGTCCATTTGCAACAATTTTACTCAATTAAATTATATAAAATATAAAATAATATAATCATTAATAACCAAATAGAGTGATCAAGCAATTAAGTGTTAATTGATTATTAGTCATCATTCATTAAAAGATTTTGCTTTCTATTTCTAGTTTGATATGATGATTTTAGATTTGTATAATATCTAAAGGTGCTCTGTTGTATAATTCTTCCCTCGGATCATTTTCATTCCGGTTCTCTCATATTCTTCTAAATAGGTTATACAGTGCTTTGTTGCATGATTCCCCTTTTCAAATACATTTAGCTAACAACTATCAACAAAACATGTGAACTGGTCCATCTACAACCAATCTTTAGTTAGACGAGGTGAAATCTTGCTAGGATTTGACGTTATAAACAACGGGCATACCGAATTAAAAGATATGAATCAAGGCAAAATAGGTGAGCCATTTCATTATCCCAACACTCATCTTTCATCTGGTTATGCCAAATCATACTTTCATCCTTATAGACAAACGGAGGGTATTACGCAATGACGTGCTAAAGGGAAAGTAAATTCTATTTTAGATTTTACGACAATAAATGAGGTATGGTCATAAGTTATTTTTTTAATATGTGGGTGGCATCATTGTTCAGTTTTATTTAATTTGTCATTATCTTTGTTATTATCATTCTTATCATTTACTTTATTTTCAAACGCTATTAATATAAATGGCTGCAAAAATATGGAAGGTAAATTAATTCTTTTATTTAAATTCTTAAATGAATCCACTCGTCCTTTATAATAAGAAATTTGGTTATTTATTGTGTTTATAAAAGATATTGCTGTTTGTATATATTTGAGGCTTGGTCATAATTCAAAATCATTCATCTTTATCCAGAATTCCATTTCATCAGCCAGTCCCAAGCATATATTTTATTGATTTTGGATTTATTTTCTTGGTTTTACAGTTATAGTATACCATTATTTGATATAATAAAACAGATAAGAGTACAATTGCAGATACCGTATGAAATCCTCGTACTGGTAATGGATCTATCCTAAAAACTGATTTGATATGTTCTATCAACGGCTCTATAGATATCCTTCTCTGGCAGTAAATAGTCTGTCCTAATACCGATCGATAAAAGCAAATCAGATCAAGCCTCTTTTTGGGAGTATTTTCATATCGTTCAACAGGGCAAATCAGATCTATTCCCAATACTTTCTTGTTATACTTGTACAGTTTATTAGCATCATATCCAGGGTCAGCCACCATATAACGTAAAGATGATAAAGAGAATATAGAAGATGAAGATGTTAAAGGAATATACATCCTATTATCGGGTACATTTGCAGTAGTTACATCGGCTGTTAGGGGTACCACAATCTTTCCTGTTGTACATGTAAGATGTAGTTTGTATCCAAATATCCATCCCTTGGTATGACTATAGCCCCACCTTGCATTTGTATCGATTCCAGGGCATGGTACTATTCCTTTCTCCATGGATGATTTGTACCATACACTACCCTTTGCTTTCATCAAAGTACTGTCTGTTGCAGTTATAGAAGGGTCTGCCAGACCCTCTGTAGCAAACAGGTATCCAATTGTTGATATCCTTTGTTTAATATCTGTAGAAATAGTCTTTAGTCTTCTGTCAAATGTACGTCTGCTGCTAGGTATTGTTACAAGGCCACAGGCTACTGCTAGTTTACGGTTATAAAGACAGTCCAAGTTAAGAAAAATATGTAATGCATTGTTTGAATCGATTCTAAACCATATCCTTACGATAAAGCATCTTAGAATTACTGTTGGAGAATATACATACGGTTTACCACGTTTTCGTGGTACAGTAGGCCATGGTATAAAACCTATCAAATACAGAATATTAAAAAGGATGGATTCCTTTAATCTATCAAGAGCTAATCTTTGGGACAGTTTTAGTCAAAATAATATCTCAAGGGTTAGCTTTAACTATGTGACATATTGAAAATAAATTTGAATTATGACCAAGCCTCATATATTTTGATATCTCTTGTTTTCGTTCATCAAGATAATTAATTTCTTTTTTCATTTTTTCATAAATTACTTGCTGCTCCTTTATTGCTCCGTGGATATCTCCATATCTTTTCAAGTTATCGGTAAATAATTTCCAATATTCGGATCCACTAACGTTGTTTTTAGTATTTTCTTTTTTATTGTCAATATTAATATTATTTGAAGTTTCAATCAAATGATGAATATCTATGATATTTTGTTCAGTCATTCCTTTTTGTAAGATGCTGGATAAGGCAGGTCATATTGATGGTTGTAATTGCATTATAGTACGGTAATTAATCATTTTATTATTCATTAAAGCAAGCTCGTCTTTCATTTCTTGTACCTTCTTCTCAAATCCTAGTCTATCGTCATAATTTTTTTCAATGTCTTTGATAAATTTGGAAACTGCTTCTTCATATGAAATATTATTATCTTCTGTTATTTCCAATAAAGTATTCCATAATTGCTTCAATTCTTTAAGACCAAACTTCATTATTTCGAGCTGTTGATAAATATTCATAGTTTGTCGATGTAGATCTACTTGACCTTGCAAAAAATCTGCCTGATTGATCAAATCATTTCTTTGATTTTGCAATGATTGTAAATTAAGCTTCATTTGTTATTATCTGAGCTTTGAGTGATATCGATTTTAAATATTCCTTTATTATTTCATTAGCATCATATGCACGTTCTTTAAAGTCATGGATAAAATATGAAAAATTTTGTATATCGTCATCTATTTTGATAGAGTGTTTTTCCCATAATTCTTTTTTTAATTTTTTGAAAAAATTAAGATAAGATATTACAAATTTTTCCTTTCGAATTATTTGATTAAATCTTTCAATTAGGATATTTTTTTGAATTTGCAATTTTTTTATATCATCTTTTAGAATATTCTGATAATCTTCTAATTCTTTATTTTCTTTTTTCTTTTGAGATATGTAATAAGAAATTTGTGAAATACGTAGTATTACAATTTCTTTTAAAGGATTATCTTTTGAAATAGGGCTGAAATTTTCTTTATCTTTATGATCTGAATTATATAATGGTTCACTATCTTCTTGAGAAGAACCTGGACCTATAAAATTGAATGGTGATTTTTTATCAAGACTATTATCGTTATCGTTGTTTTCAATTAAAATAGATGGCATATTTTCATCAGATTTAGGTTTAGTGAAAATCAAGTAAATCCTTAATCCATGAAAATATATTAGATGGCGTAATTCCAAGGTTTTTACATTGTAGATAAATCTCGTATAAAAGTTAAAAATTCATTATATTGGCCATCATTATTATTTTTTTTATCATTATCTTCAGTATAAACAGAATTATCATTGTCATCATCAATACCTAAATTTTTCAATATGTTTACCAATCTAAAGCTTTGTGCACATTGCTCAATTGATATATTAGACTTTTTAACTAAAACTGTAAAACCTCTTATTTCATCAATATCGGATATTTTATTTTTCCATTCAGTTATTAAATAATGTACTTTGCCTTTTGAAATGCTAGTTTCATCTACTATTTGATTCATGGATTTGCCTTGTAGATATTTTTGTATTACTATTGATTTATCTGATTGAAATGAAGCGGTCAACTTCTATATATACTCGGTCAACTAGTATTTAAATACGGTCAAATGGTTGGTCAAGTTGGTCAATTAATCGGTCAAAATGGTCAAGGAAACGGTCAATTTTCATTTCGTCTAACGCCAAAGGAAGGATAAGTATGATAATCAATATAATGCTAGATGGATGTTCATACAGATAGATAATCAAAGTATATTCAAATATTTATATCTTTTATAGGGTTTTTAATGGAAATAAATACCTATAATTACCAACCTTTAAATACTATACTACTATATATATACTATGTCAAAAAACATTATATCGAATAATGAAAATGCAGAATTTTGTTATATTACAAATATTAATAATCCGGCGTTGAATAAATCATTTAACAGATCATTTGATGAAATTAAACACAATATTAAAAGATCAATAGATGAATCAAAGAATCAGATTCCACATTTTAACACCATTGTAAATAACTATCAAGAACAATTACTTCAAACTGCAAAAGAAATTTCAGAGAATTATATTGAATCTCAACAATCAGTAATTAATTCTGTTCACTCAGCCTGGAGACCATATAATGAAAGATTTACTGAATTAGTTAATAACTTTGCATCATCCGACTCTATGGTAAAAGTATATAGCAGATGTGTTGGCAATTTTGCAGACAATGTAGCATCAGCAATGAGAATGGCAAACAATATGATAGTCTCAAACTTGGATGTATGGAAATCAGTTTTACATCAATCAAGAGATAATTCGAAACATATATTCAATCAAAATGTTAATGCAGCAAAAACATTTGAACAAAATTCAAGAGATCTAAATTCAGCAGCAGCAGCAGCAGTAAAAGTAGATATTAATGCAAATGATAATCTTGGAACTACCAATACAACAAGCTCTTTTACACAAAGCAATAGAAAAATCTAATCCCTATTTTTGAGATAGAAGAAAATTACTTTCTTACATGTATAATGAGAAGTAGATTTATCCATAAACAAATAACATTTTGAAAATTTGTAGTGGATTTTCTTTATATAGTCAAGGAATGTGTAACCATTGAATACATCACACTGTCTTAACTGCTTCTTCTGCGTCTTCTTTCCTTCGCTGATTATAGATCCAAAAATACATGAAGGTTGGTGCGAGCTTGTTACTCTGACTATTGGTATTTTATCTTGTACAATCCAAATGCGTCTTACAAGAGAGTCATAAAAGAAGAATGATTCGTCTAAGGATACTATCGTAAATCCTGCAGTCTTGTTCTTGCGGTTGTTGTTGTTCTTGTTCTTGGGTATGCTTATCCACAAGTATTTCTGTAACCTTTTTTGAATGCCTTTTTTCCTCTGGAGATGTTTATATGTAATTTTCTTGGTATCTTCTGTTTAAAACCCTATTTACGAAGGATGCGGTATATGTGAATATAGTGATACTTTATACCACTTTTCTTTATGATTAATTCTTTTATCTGTATTGTGGTCCATCCTCGATTACTTTCTTTTAGTTCTTTCTTAATCTGATACATGACCTCTTCCGATATCTTGGATGGTCTGCCGCTTTTCCGTCTGGTTTTTAATCCTTCTATCCCTTCTTTAACCTTGAGCGCATTGACCGATGGATAAACCTGCTTTTTTAACCTTGTTAGAAAAATCACGCAGTTATTCTACATCAGGTATCTATCTTGTATTTCCAATCTTTAATTATATTTGAAGTCTTACCTGAAAATATACCTTCTATTTGAGCGATTTTATCCCTTGATGTACCATTAAGGGTATTCTTTTATTACTACTGAATTAACGCTTTGATCTATGATTGTCGTTTTTAAATATTACAATATATATCAAAATCTTTATAAATAATAAATACAACCGTCAACCCTCAACCTATTGGACAATCCCGTCATATTGTTGTCATTTCCGTCATTTTTTCCGTCAATTCGTCAAAAAATCAGTCATTTTTTATAGATTTTAGATCCGGCGTATTAAGCGTGAAAATTCTGTTGAATACTCACCATTGTTAAACGTTAGTTAATGTCCAATTTGTTAGTAGATTAATTATTAGCATACTAATGTATGTATCCATATCTGTTTTTTTATAATATGAAAAGATGAGATTAGCGTATTTTTATAATTTAGCAATATATTTTATTTTATGTAATGATTGGACCTTTAAAACACTAAAAATCGATAGATGGTTTATTAAAAATAATATACATAACAATACTAATAATTTATTTGTTATCCAAAATGACATTGAATATTATAAGATTACGAGTTATGCATCTATTAAAATATCATAGTACATAATAAATATATTAAAAGATTATGTGATTATATGATTCTTCATCTATATAGTAATAGAATAATTTGTTTATTATAAAATTAATTAATGATTTTTAGTTATTTTTAAGAGTTTTAATAGTATCTATTTTACTAAAACTTACATAAAAATATGACATTTCTACCGAAATATATTCGATAAACTGAGTAGTCTATTTATATTATAATTTTTATAATTTTATATGGGAAATTAAACATGACTATAAATACAATAAGAAAGTATTAGTCTAGTAAATATTTATCAATCGCTTTTTTTTAATAAACATACAATTAATTTAAATTTACATTGTATTTTATTAATACAATGATTTCAAATCAAGATGCTATTACATCCATCAAAAATGATCTCATATATTTATCAAATATTGAGTTTAAAAAAGTATCTTTAACTTGATTTTGTAAATTGATTTTAATATTTATTTTAATAATAAATAAATAGATTTAATGCTTGTTATCTGTGTTTTTACTATGTTTTTTAAAATTTTCCATCTTCTTATTAGTCGAGCCTTTCATTCACCCATATTCTTTATACATATGCAAAAATTTGAAAATTTGATAAATTAATGATTTCCAATTCCGTAAAAGATATGCAAATCGACAAAAAACTATAAACACCAAGTAATTCAGCGATACTTTCCGGGCTTTCTGTCTTTTATTAATTCTATATAAAACAGATATCAAGATCTTTTGATAATAGAAGACTAAAGAGGTATTATCGAAGCAAAAAGAAAAGACATACTTAATCTTCCTTCGTTTGAATGATAATAGTTACATCTCATGTTTGTCATGCTTTGTCGCCTAAGTCCTTATCCTTTAGATATTCTTTCTTGGCTCTAGAGTCTCCTAAACAGATTATATAGAGATATTTTTATCATCATCTCATTTACCATATTTTGAAACCGAGTAGCAGATACATACTCGCCAAATATTTTCTTTATCGTTGAAAAGGCTGTTTCGGCAATCCATCTATGACCGTACTTTCTTTTCATCTTCAATTTCAGCAAGTCCTTGGTTTGTAGTCTTACTTCCCTGTTCCTTAACCTATTATTTCTAATAGAAATAACGTAAATCTTTCTTACCTTTATTCCCGGCGTGATCTCATTCTCTTCAAGATATCTAAAGTTTCTATTTGTATCATGAGCTCCATCGGCAAGAAGGACTGATTGAATCTTCGTAGTATGGTTATCCAAAACATGGTTAACCAGTTTCGTTAGCATCCTTCCATCATGAACCTTCTCGTTTGTTACTTCTAGAGCAAGGATTTCCTTTGTCTTTATATTTACATCTACATGGATCTTGAAATATCCTTTCCTTTGAACATTCCATTTCTCATCCATCCACTGGCCCCTGTTGGTTACCTTGATACCAGTACCTGTCTACAGCAATTATGATATACTTGTCATCATCATCATCCTTTCTATCAGGGTCATTGATATCGATATTCAACTTGTTGATTCTTTTACATATATGACCATAACTTGGCGGATCAGAATGTAGGTAAACTTTTTCCAGTAGCATTGATAATTCCTTCTGTCTGTCTGTAAGGAATATGAAAGGAGTAACGTATATAACCAATGACTAGAATGAATGAATTTGGAAAGACGAACGGCTTACCTTTCTTGTTTTATTCATTAGTTCTAGATTGGAATCCCAAATATCAAGGAAATCGTATGAAAATAGTATCTCGCCACGTCGGACTAATGAGCGATTGTAAGAGGGCCAGTCAACCAAGAATGATAAAATGACCCTGTTAACTTAAGGAAAACCTATAGCTTTAGAAATACCCTATCTTATATGCCTATTAGAAATAGAACATCTTCAAATATCATTGGTTATGATTATGCTTGTACTTTTTTAGGATTATCATTTAGAAATACTGCTAAAGCATTATAATTTTTAAAAATAATAAAGATAAGTCATGTATCAATATGGAACTAACTTCAAAAATACAAATTATGGAAATATCTCAAGAATAAGAAAATCAAAGAGTATATAATTGATGAAACTGCAATTAAAGCTGGTTCTGAATCAATATGACTTTAGGTGGTTATAGAACCAAAGAATAAAGAAATCCTTGCAATCGATATATCAAAAACGAAAATATAACTATTGACAAACGATTTCTGTCTAATGTAATAAACAAGTATGGATTACATGCTGTTTCGTCAGACGGTGGCACTTGTTACCCTCAAGCATGGCGATTTCTAAAACTAAAACATCATCTTTACTCCTCTTTTGAAAAAAGTATAATTGAAAGAACAATACAGTACATACAGGATAGAATAGAAAGCTTTGATGATTACTTTCCTTGTAAAAATAACAAATGTAAATTAAACCATATAAAACAATGGTTCAAATTGTTTGTTGACCAACATAACAAAGAAATAATATCTTAAGTTAACAGAGCCGTCTAAACCTATCATACAATAAAGCATCTTAAAATTACTGCTGTTGGAGAATATGTATATGGTCTACCAATTTTCGCGGTATAACAGGATATGATATACAATCTATCGAATACAGAGCATAAAAGGAAGGAATCCTTTAATTTATCAAGAACTAATCTTTAGAGTAGTGTTTATCAAAATCATGTTCCAATGTTTAGATTTAAGTTGTTCTATGAGACATTTAGAGATAATGTGAATTATGACCAATTCTAAGATAACTATTGGTATATGATAGTACACATATTTTTACAAGTTATGAAATATGAGTAATAATTATTATATAAAAAGAAACGTAATTGAAAAAAATGGTATAGATACACAACTAAAAAATCATCGTAGAAATTGCCATCAATATCTTTTTTAAAATTTCCATTTATTCTTAAAGAAGACCAAATAGCAGCAGTAAATGCATGGATAAACAATAATCATAGAGGAACAATACTTTACAGTACAGGAACTGGAAAGACTGAAATAGCATTTGAATGTGCAAAAATACTAGCAACTCGTAATTTATCAAATGATACACAATTATTACTATCAAAAAAATCTGTAACATATATCAATAAAACTCCAAAAGATGATCAAAAAGAATTTGATCCATCATTAAATCAAAATAATCTTAATATAGTTACCAACAATAATGATAATTATGAGAATATTTCTTGCTCTTTTTTTAACATTTTGTTTCTTGTACCTCGCATTTCCCTAATTGATCAAACCATCAACAGATTGATTTCTTATGGTATTCCAAAAGATACAGTTGCTGCATATTTTGGCGAAAGAAAAGAGATCGCAGAAATAATAATAAGCACGTACCATAGTGTAGTAAGAAATCCCAATTTAATAAGGCGTTCAAATATGGTGATATTAGATGAAGTACATTTAATTAGTGATACATCAAAATCATTTTCCAAGATTTTTGACATTGTAGTGGAAGATCCTAAAAAAGCAATCTTGGGTCTTACTGCTACTTTGGATAAAAAAGATTTTAAGAATAATACTATTTTAACGGTGTTGCCTCCAGTAATAGAGTATACCGTAAGAAATGCAGTTAAAGATGAAAGATTAGCAAAACCTGTAGTAATTCCGATTAAAGTATCACTTACTGAAAAAGAACTACAGGAATACAATATCTTTTCTACCAAAATTAAGAACATTTCAAATAAATTTAAAAGATACGATGTAAATTCAATGACAGATTTATTGAAAAAGGGTGGATTTGCAAGTGGAATGGCAAAAGCATGGTTTGCAAATATTAGAAAGAGAAAACTATTGTTAAGCTGTGCTGAAAATAAATTATCTGAAGCTGCAAATATCATATCAAAGAAATTTCCTGATGAGAAAATCATGATTTTTAGTGAAACTATCGAATCTATTGAAAAATTAAAAGATATATTAAAGATTCAAGGAATAGATTCAAAAATTATTGATGCTAAAGTAAAGGCATCAGAAAGACAAACTATACTTAAAAACTGGGGTGTTAATTTTAAAATACTTTTATCAGTGCATACATTGGAAATAGGATATGATGTACCTCAAGTAAGAATAGAAATTATTTTGGCTACTACATCAAATATTAATCAGATCGTCCAAAGAATAGGGAGAGTATTAAGAAAACATGAAGGAAAAAATATTGCACTAATTTATGTAATTTATGTTCCAGACACTAAAGATGATAATGTTATTGAAGTAATCCAAAAGGCAGTAGAAGGACATGAAGTTGATATTAGTGATATTTTGAATAAGACAATCATCAGGAAATCATCTGGAAAGAAGAAAAGAATAAGAAAAGAAGTAAAGCAAGAAAATGTTATAACTGATGTATCTCTGAAAAAATTTAAATTAAAAGATGAAAGAGAAGAGAAATTGGATGGAAAGAAGAATGTTACTGAGATGCGACGACTCGAGAAAAAAATCCAAAAAGCATATAACATAATAGAATCAAGCCTCCAACAAGGATCTTTTATAATAGAACGATATAAGATAAATGAAAAAGATAACATCAAAAATAATGATAAGTATGAGGATAGTAAATTAAATCATGATAACAATAATATAAAAAAAGAAGCAGCAATATATAGGATAATGAGCAGCAAAGACAAAGACAAATTTTATGAAGTAAATCTAGAAGAAAAGAGTTGCACTTGTGAAGATTTCGGATTTAGAAAAGTAAAATGCAAACACATTATAGCAGCAGAGATTATACTGCCATGATTTGTAGGGCATATCCAAAATGTCTTGTAATATCTCTTGAGTAGTTATATCCATTAACAAAATTCTACCAAATAATTTGTCTTTAGGCACAGTTTATATCAAAAAATATGCAGCAATATTGCATTTATTATAATCTAAATAGTTAGTCCATATATTCAATTTAACGAATTTATGATAATTGACATATTATGCAGTAACCTTTGTCACACAGGTCTAAATTATACTGTATCCAAGATAAATATAAAACCAATAATTTTAAAGGAAAAATGTTCTGTGTTTTACATTAATTGACGATTTAGATAGACTATTTAAGGCATATTACGGTGGCAAAATTTGGAACAAATCTTTTTGCTTTTTTTCCGAGAATGGTTGAAATACTTGGATATACATGAATTATTGAATAGTTATGATTCATCTATATCCTTTATAATAATATACAACTTTAATACAATCGTAGGATCCTCCCATTATTTTAATATTGATCATAAAAACGATCGTATTGAAATAAGTCATACATAGATTGTAAAATCATATCATAGACCACAATATACCAAGTCAAATTTTTTAATGTTACAGCATGCATTCGAACATTTAAATCGTAAAGATAAAGAAATCCGAACTGACATTCTAAATATCTATCTTTAAGAGAAATTAAAATATTAGATGTATAAAAGATAGATAGGATATTACGTCATCATAAAATAATGCGAGAGGGTAGAATAAGAAATACAGAGTTTGTTATAGTATTATTCAACCAGAGCGGCCACGGTTAAAGACAATTTGTTACAGAAAATGCTTCAATATGATAATGAATATAATAAAATCTACAAGTCAGAGCAATGAACATTTTACATTAATGTTTTTATTGCATTTTGTATATTTTTAGTTAATGGGATTCCAGGGTAAAATAAAGATTTATTGTACAAATTCATGAAATACATACATTTACTAATTATACTTTTTATATAATTCAAAGTAGCTGCAGTATGACATTTTAAGGCTATGATGTATAATGAAAATCCAAAATACTTGTTTGGTGCTGATTATCTTCTATAGACAATGGGTGGCTTTGTCATTGTTCTAATTCTTTTGTCCAGTCCAACACCGGTTTATCCTTCACCTTTAAAAAAGCATTGGCAAACTGGGGACCGAATCCTGCATAATGGTTATTGAATGCAATAGCAATTGTCTTTTGATGTTCATCATTATCATTATGTATTTTATCCGGTGTTATACCAATTAGCATATGTGTGCTAAACAATTTTAAATCGTTATATTACAATATTTATCAAAAAATCTACTACCAATAGGCATTTTTAACATATATTACTTTATGGATATTTTAGCCAATTTATGCTAACTGGTATAACATAATCAATTAGTTCTTTATCTCTATTCTTTACAATTTTACCAAAATCCGTTTCATTTATACTTCTATCACCAATAAATCTAATGTAAATTTGATCAGATGTAATTATTGGAGGGGTTTTTAATTCATCTCTGACACTCCATGTTAATGATATCTTATTGTCTTTCAGAAAATCATGAACTTTGTTATCAAACCGTGAAGGTTCTCTTGCCTCTAAAGCATACCTAAATCTGTTATTGCATATCTTTACCATCTTTTTGAGTGGTTCAAAACCGTTTTCCTTCGATAAATATGGTGGTAATTGAATAATAAAATTAAAGTTTTATCTATTAATGGTTCTAGAGGATTAAAAAATAAATCTAGATCTTTTGATACATCTTGAAATTTTTTTTCATGAGTTATTACTTTTGGAAACTTTAATGCAAATTTAAAATCATTAGGGGTTTTATCTCTAACCTTTAACTACAAATCTTGAAGGAATATTATAAAATGTTGAATCAACTTCGACAAATTTAAAGAAGTTAGAATAATAAGACAGCCATTTTTTACTTTCTAAAAAAGATGGATAAAATGTTCCAATCCATCCTTTATAACTCCATCGGAACAACCTACATAGAGATTCAAATATTCTATATATTAAAATATAATATAAGAATTAATACAATTGTTAATTTTAAAAAGTACTTTCATAATGCTTTGTTGCATGATTCAATAAATTCAATAGTTTCTTGATGATATCCTATTATCAAACTATTTTCAAAGGCAATCCTATTAACTCAGCAGGAAAGCTCGGCTACTTATAATTATAACTTATAACTTATAATTATAATCTAATTCATTGTATTTAGACATCAGTCCACAGCTAGGACAACATTCATTATTTGAAAAATGCCTGTGAAATATATGTCCTTCCATTCTGTATAAGTTTGAAATATGATCTACATTGCATTGTTTACATTTTATCATAAAAGCCATGATGTTATATGATACTGCGAACTACTTCAGTCTTTTTTGTTCACTCTTGCCAAGCAATTTGTGTTCGGGATATCATAAATATAAGGTATTGCTACCTACTATTAAGTCCTGTTAGATTAAAATCTGTGTAAAGAAGTCTGTATATGCATTTGTAAACTAATGCTACTTGTTTTTAATAATAAAATTATTGATATATTTTTTTGATATATCTTAAATTATTAAAATTAATAAATCTAAAGAGCATAATAAGTTTACATTAATTTAATCAGACATTTATATAACTGTTAACAGAGCCTTCTGTAGACACATATATGTTTAAAGTGTGAAATATTATACAAAGGTATACTTAGATTCTATTCTAAATCGAATTTTTTTAATTCAAAATTATTGTGTCATGATTGTTAGTGTTATTGTTTTGATGTATTCATGCAACATTTCTTATACTTTTTTCCACTACCACAGAGACAAAGATCATTTCGTCCTATTCTAACTTTTATTTCTTTAGTTGTTGTATCGTTGTTATCATTATTATTTTCATTAATAGTATCTGAAAAATGTTTATATTTATAATCATCGTTTAAAAAAGTATAGCTTTGCTGTTGATCTTCTGTATCTATGGGCGAAAAAAAATCTTTTGATTTGAAATAATCCAAAGGATCTCTCATACGATATGATGATTGGATGATTTCATCATAACTTCCATTGTAAACGTCTAACACTTCCTGAAAAGTAGTAATCTCTTCATCAATTTCATCATTATCAAATAATGATTTAATAAAATTTTTGGATGAAATATCTTTTAAATCTGTAAGAAGCATTACCAAAAAGCTTTTGGTTGTACGATCTGTTTCTAAAGAGATGACATTTTTTAAAATATCTATTATTTTCTTTTGAATGTCAATATCATTATTTAATTTGGCAATGATGATCAATGCTTTTGCAATAGGCTCTTTTATCCAATATTCTAAATCATTGTCAAAAAGCAATTCTGATATTCTATCAAATGATTGTATACCGAAATTTGCAAGCAAAAAAGACATTACAGAAAACCAGTCGTCTATCTCTTCACGATAGTTATAAATAGCATATATTATTGCTTCAAGAGCGACAGTTTCTTTAGTGATGGATAAAAGATGTATTGCAGTCAAGGGTGCAAAACTTTCATTTTCATCTTTACTGTGCCAATAACGTTTACTTTTTACTATATAAATTAGAGGTGCTAATGCTTGGTCTTTTACAGAAAGAATGTCTTGTGCTAACTTTTCATTTACATTCGGTCCAGAATGTATTACTTTATTTAAAAGATAATCAAGATGCTCAATTTCTTTCATTTAATGGTTTATGATATCAAACAGATAAATAATAAACTTGTATAGATTTTAGTTTACTTCATAAAAAAGATTTTAAACTTTTGTTCTGTTTTGTTGCATGATTCCTTATTTCTAAATACATGAGGCTTGGTCATAATTCAAATTATCTTTTGATATATTTTAATAACAGCTTAAAGCTACTCAGGAATATAATTTTGATCAATACTGTCCCAAAGGTTAGCTCTTGATAGATTAAAGGAATCCATCCTCTTTAACATACGGTATCTGATAGGTTGTATACCGTTGCATAGCATACAAACAACAAGAAAACATGGAAGACCATATGTATATTCTCCAACGGTAATTTTGAGATGTTTTATTAAGAATATGGTTTAGATTGGATTCCAATAATGGATTACACACTTTTCTTAGCATGGACTGTCAGTATAATTATAAACTAGCGATAGCATGTGGTCTGATGACAATACCAGCCAAACGTACGTTTGATAGACGATTGAAAACCATTTCTATAGATATTAAACAAAGAATATCGACAATGGGATGTCTGTTTGTTGTAGACTGTTTGGCAGATCCTTCTATAACAGCAATAGATAGCACTCTAATAAAAGCAAAAGGTTCTGTATGGCATAAATCATCCATGAAAAAAGGTATAATACCATGTTCTGGCATCAATACAGATGCAAGGTGGGGTTATAGTCATACCAAGAAATGGATATTTGGATACAAACTACATCTAACATGTACAACAGGCAAGATTATAGTACCTCTAACTGCAGATGTAACTACTGCTAATATACAGGATAACCAGATGTACGTTTCTTTAACATCATCATCTTCGGCATTCTCTTTACCATCTGTATTGTACATGGTAGCTGACCCTGGATATGATGATAAGAAACTGTATGAATATAACAAGAGGGTATTGGGAATAGAGTTGGTTTGTCCTGTTGAAAGATACGAAAGTACTCCCAAAAAGAGGCTTGAGTTTGTATGCTTTTATGAATCTGAAATGGGTCAGATAATCTATAGCCGAATGAGAGTGTCTATAGAACCCTTGATAGAACATATCAAATCGATATTTAGGATAGATTCATTACCAGTGAGAGGATTTAATGCGGTATCTGCAATTGTACTTTTGTCTGTTTTATTATATCAACTAATGGTATACTATAACTGTAAAACTAAGAAAATAAATCCAAAATCAATAAAATATATGCTTGGAACTTGGTGAGATGGTGGTAGGATATAGATGATGGATCTACAATTATGACCATGTCTCAATTAGATGAGGTTTTATCATTGTATTTGTAACTAATCTAAATGTCTAAAATATCCGTATTAAAATATGGTTCAATCGTATTAGCAACTAGTATTATCACGCTATTCATTATAGCAACAGCAAGCAATTTCAATAGTTCTCAAACTGTACTTGCACAACAACAAAAACCAACCAAAACTAATACTAATACTACATTGGTGAACCAACTAGATACATTTCGGGCAAAAGGCCAAATATCTAGCCTAACCTATAATTTATTGGCAGGTAGACCCAATTCATATAACTCTCCAATATGTGTATTAGGCGGGAATTGGGAGTTTAATGTTGCAAATGGAACTTTGAACAATTTTGCTACAGATATAGTAATGACCCAGGTTAGTGGACAAGGCACACACCATCATACCATTGAAAAATTAAACAATGTATCAGGAATGAATGTAAACGAACCAGCGAGTAGTATAACAAATATGATGAAAACTAATATACATCAAAAAGTAACATTACAAGGTAACTCTACAATGTTTAGAGGTACTGCAGATATACTTACCAATGGCAAGATAAAATGGACAAATGTTCCTGTTCGTATATCTTTGCTGAATGGAAATATAATAAGCATTAATATCGATTCAACAAAAACTAATGACCATTTCAGAGGACTACCTGTTTATGGAACAGTACAATCTATAGTAGATAAAAACGGTAAAGATTTGATAAAACCACAACAACAACAATAATATAATAGTATAAATCAAATACAAAACATAAAATGATAGAGTCCTTTAACCAGTTAAGCTAATCTTTGGGACAATTGATAAAATATTAGTCTAAGGGCTATCTTTAAGATGTTATGAAATATATCAAGAAATAGTTGGAATTATGGCTATATCTCGTAATTAACAACTGAAATGCAGAATTAAAAGAGATGAATAAAGACAAAGTAAGCCAGTCATTTCATATCTGATACAGCTGTTATATATCCAGTCATGTAATTTTATTCTTCTTATCTTTAAGCAAAGAAAATCATATAATGTTGGTATATCTTCTTTCAACACAAAGTATTTGACGGTTGGACAGCATTGACGGTTATTTTCAGATATTCTTTAGAAAAAACATATCGGAACATACATAGAACCTATATTTCTAACTTTTTTTATTATTTTCTTTTTGTAAGGATAAAGAATCCCAATCAAATACATTCTAATCGAACTGGGATTGCCTTTTTCTGCGTGACATAAAATTTTCTTTAATACTTAATTTTTCCTGTTTGAATATAAAAAACATGACTTCAATATAACACTATTATTATTTCAGATATATCTAAAGATGCGGAAAATAATAATGTCAATTAATCAACATATTTCTAACATCTTGTATTCTGGGAGATTGGATGGTCGTTGAATTCCAATTATTAATTTGTCAATCTCATTAAAAACTCAAACTTGACTGTTTTCGTTTTCGTTTTATCAATAAATTTTATCTAATAACGAAAAAATAATCATCTTTAGCAAAACGCATAAATATTACACATAAATATTCTGAAAGGCAACCGTCAGAATGAACAAAATTGAAGTGGTTGCTCATGATGATAGATGGACATCCCAATTTAATAAAGAATCATTAATTTTGCAAAATATATTTAAATCAGAATTATCGGAAGTATATCATATTGGAAGCACTTCTATTCTTTCAATAAAAGCCAAGCCAATAATTGATATCATGCCTGTAGTAAAACAAATTTACAGAGTGGATAAGTTCAATGATGTAATGATGGGAAATGGATACTATCCATGGGGAGAAAATGGAATTGAAAGACGAAGGTTTTTTACCAAAGATATTAAAAATAGACTAAGATCTTGACACGTGCACATATTTCAGATTGGAGATATCCATGTTAAAAGACATATTGCATTTCGTGACTACCTTAACAATCATAGAGAAATTGCTAAAGAGTATGAACAACTAAAAATAGACTTGGCGAATAAATATTCATATGATAGAAAATCATATTCAAATGGAAAAGATAAATTCATCAAAGAAATAGAAAAAGATGTATTAAATGCCTTAAACTACTAGAAGGAGTAAGATCTAATATGTGTGAATAATGTGATTAACAAACTATCTTTTTGAAAATATGCTCGATTGACCAAAAAGAAAGATTAAAAAATATTAGTATTAAAGTAGATATAGTGTTTATTAGATTATTTATTTAGCAGATATTCCACCAATAGCCTTTCCTACTATTATTATATCAGGACATGGAACTCTGGTGGGTTTGCCAGTTTTAATTACATAGCATTTAGCTGTTTGTTTGTTAATCTTTACGCTTGAATTTAGTGTTTTAAAATCACTTGGTTTTGCGTTTGATAGTTTAGATACATGAGGAGGTAGTGAATACACATTACTTACAGTCATGTAACTTAGAAGGAATATTGCGGATGTCAATACCACAATTGGAATTATTAGGTTTTTCATGGTAATCCAATAATAATATTATTATTTATAAATCTCGCTCATTAATGTTAAAGAACATTGTTATTAGATTTCTTTCCTTATTATTTTCTTTAATGTTTTTTTCTGAATTTGATTTAGCTATATATTAAATAATTGCAATCTATTCTTTCATAGAATCAAACGGAGTGGTACTTGCATAAAATAACATATAAAGTTTCAATCACATAATAAACTTACAGTTATATCAATATTATTATATGATTTTTAATAGATTATTAACGATAGGCGAAAGAGAAAAGATTGGTAGTAATATCAAAACCTTACTTGTCAACTTGATAGATCAATAAAATAATATACTGATAATTAATAATTGTAAGTTATTTTATACTGTAAAAAATATTTTTAATGTATTGTTTATACACTACTTTTTAATTTAAACTTCTATCCGTGGTGACGATGGTGTTTTATGATAATGACTTTTGAGTTTTTGGGATGATGGAAGAAGTGATGACGATGGGAGCGGTCGCGATCTGCAAATGCAGAATTAATACCAGAATTCAAAGATATTGGTCCAGTAAACATCACTGCTGCTACTATAGCTACAACAAAGACAGTAATTTTTTGGGTTTTGTTCATATAATCTATAACCTTGAGCACGTAGTCGAAGTGCAATATTTATTAGATATTATATTTTATTACTAATGAATCTTATATAACATTAGATTATGAAAGTTAATAATAAAATAAATTTATTGATTGATTTAAGTATTTGAGAATTCACAGTGAAATTCAGTTTAATGTAGACAGGATTTGCAATTCATAGAAGATTATCAGTAAGTTTTATATTTATATTGAAAATAATTCTAAACTATTTAATTTCTATCTTATTTAAAGATAGATAGTATTGAAATTATAATTATTGAATAGAAATAAAAAAAAATTTAAAAGTTTTCTAATATCTTTTTGTTATAGGATTGCTAGGTGTTTAACAGCAGCCCCAGTGGTGATGCCACCAATGGTGATGCCAGCCCCAGCCACCGCCCCAGCCCCAGTGGTGATGCCACCAATGGTGATGCCAGCCCCAGCCATGACCCCAGAAAGCAGACGCTTGTTGAGATTGCGTTCCTAATACAATAGGTGTTGCGAACATTACTGCTGCTACCACAGCCATAGCAAAGACAGTAATTTTTTGGGTTTTGTTCATATATATTGACCTGTAGATGATTCTTCTACATAAAAATATATATTAGCTATTTAATTTTGTTAATTAGAAATTCTATATAACTTTGAATAGAAAGTTATATATGATCAGTTTTCACCATTTAAAGCCTTCAATTTATTGATACTGTGGATCATTTCAATACTACGACTTTTGAAATCTCATATATAATGTGGGAATATCATTGATATAATCAAACTGAGTGAAATGTCATCTCTCTCGGCAATTATTTATTTTTCTCATTAGAATAATCTTTGTTAACCTTATCTTGCATCTAACCGCTGCTTCTATTAATATTATGATATTATTCTATTTTAATTTTATATTTATATGTAGACTTAAACCTTGGCGATTCTATAAATTCTTCTAATAACATTATTCTCTTATTGCCAATGACCAAGGATGTTGTAAATAATACTCTTTAGACCACGGTATGTCTAACATATCCCAAGACATTCCAGAGTCTTTAGAACAATATATTCCCTTGTTATTTAAACAATAGAATTCATCTTTGATTTTCGTATTGGATTTAAGAATTGAACTTATGGTTCCTTTTGATTCAGGCAAACCATTAGTAGCTAAAGTCCATCTTCTACTTCCCCCTCTTCCTTTATTATCATCATAACTATCCGATGAGCAGCACCTGTACACAAAAGATTCCGGATCTTCTCTGTAGTGGGCTTTGAAAGCATTACTTGCTGCAGATATAATTGAGGCATGGTCATAATTCGATACTACTCATCTTTATTCAGAATTCCATTTCATCAGCCAGTACCAAGCATATATTTTATTGATTTTGGATTTATTTTCTTAGTTTTACAGTTATAGTATACCATTAGTTGATATAATAAAACAGACAAAAGTACAATTGCAGATACTTTATAAAGTCCACGTGTTGGCAATGAGTCTATTCTGAAAACTGATTTGATATGTTCTATCAATGGCTCTATCGATATTCTTCTCTGGCTGTAGCTGGTCTGACCTAATACAGATTTATAAAAACATACAAGATCAAGCCTCTTTTTGGAAGTATTTTCGTATCTTTCTAGTGGACAAACCAGATTCACTCCCAATACCTTCTTGCTATATCCATACAGTTTCTTATCGTCATAACCGGGATCAGCTATCATATGCAAGGCAGATGGTAAAGAAAATACAGATGAGGATGAGTATGAGGATGAGTGGGTCGTTAAAGAAACTGTACATCTGGTTATCCGGTACATTAGCAGTAGTTACATCGGCTGTTAGAGGTAATACAATCTTACCTGTTGTTGATGTTAGATGTAGTTTGTATCCGAAAATCCATCCCTTAGTATGACTATAACCCCACCTCGCATTCGTGTCAATACCAGGACATGGTACTTCTCCTTTTTTCATGGATGATTTGTGCCATACATGACCCTTTGCTTTTATCAGAGGTACTGTCTATTGCGGTTATAGAGAGGTCTACTAATCCTTCTGCAGCAAATAAGTATCCCATTGTCGATATTCTTTCTTTGATATCAGTAGACATGGCCTTCAATCGCCTGTCAAATGTACGCCTGCTAGGTATTTTTATCAGGCCACAGGCTAAGGCTAGTTTGTGGTTGTACTGATAATCCATGTTAAGAAAAATATGTAATGCATTGTTAGAATCGATTCTAAACCATATCCTTACAATAAAGCATCTTAGAATTACCGTGGGAGAATATACGTATGGTCTGCCACGTTTCCTTTTTGCAGTAGGCCATGGTATACAACCTAACAGATACAGAATGTTAAAAAGGGCGGATTCCTTTAATCTATCAAGAGCTAATCTTTGGGACAGTTTTAGTCAAAATAATATCTCAAGGGTTAGCTTTAAGCTATATTGTATTATGAAAATAAATTTGAATTATGACCATGCCTCAAATAATTAAAAATTAGAAATATAGTATAGAGAATAGATCTCTTGCATAATTAGAAATCATGGAAACCAATTCCTTGGATTTTATGTTTGGTTTTAATAATGCGGGTTCATTATTCTATAATTTATCAAACCAGTAACTATATCTGATATTCTATTGTAATTTCTTAACTTATTTCTGAATATATCACTCATTATCTGTACTTTTTCAATCTGCAAATAGTATGCTCTATCACTATTCTTTTTTTAGAATGGTTTTTGTTGTAATCTTTTTCTTCTTGTGACAGTTCTATATTTTTCTTCTTTCTGAGGGGTATTGATGATGGTTGTCCCGGATAATCAGTTTCTACGCTTAAATATCCAAGATCAAATACATTTAAAACATCTTTTGGAGTACTAAGATGATTTTCTTTATAGATATCATAGTCATGTCTTCTTCTTTTCTTATATCTTAATTTATAAATAACAATACCTTGGTTGTTAACCATC
The DNA here is from genome assembly GCA_963762475.1 of uncultured Nitrososphaeraceae archaeon. GTDB lineage: Archaea > Thermoproteota > Nitrososphaeria > Nitrososphaerales > Nitrososphaeraceae > Nitrosocosmicus. The sequence continues at coordinate 49,426 of CAVXKW010000008.1, read as the reverse complement.
AATTGTGTCTTTATGGTATGCCTTTTCTTTTTGCCAGAATAGACTAGATTCCTTTTATTATTATCTATAGGTCTTGGTATCTGTTGCTCTGTGGAATCTATGAAAGCCATTAATCCGGGAAAATATCGTTCAACTTCATCTAGTGTTTCCAGCCTCTTTGTTAGTGAGTATGTCTTTTGTGGTACGGGTACGCATTGTCTTATCAATCCTTCAATCTTTTGAATGTCTCTACAAATGTTGCTTTGATCCAAATCAAATAAAAAACCTGCTAAGGTGTAGGTTATGTATAGACGATAGTACACTTAAAATCATCAGAAACCTATTTTCTATATCTAGTTTGAAATGCCTACCAGCGCCACGCTTTCGTTCTCTATTTTTACCATTTTTACTCTTAGATAATCGCTGTACCTCGTGTATTTCATATCTTTTCGTTATTTCTTTTTGTAAAATATCATCGAATTCTTGTACTGTAAGTCCGGTGAAGGATTTGAAAAGCAGTGGCTTTTTAGATAACCTCTCGTATGAAAGCAAAGAGAGAACAGATTAACGATAAACTAATTGTCATAAAGCTGTTTGCAGGTAATTATGCAAGAGATCTATTAACTACCGCATTAATTCACATGTATAAAGTAGTTAATATGATTAAAGGCGATGAGTCCTTTGTTTCATCCAAGATTAAAGAAAATTTGAGGTATTTTTAACTTCATATAAAAAAATCCTTTTAGGCGATTCTGACAAAAAAATTTGAATAGGGATTCCAAAATATACATCCAGAAATGACATTGGCCAAAAACTTGATTGGCCAATAATGTATGATGATGGAGCAATACTTACAATGGTATTAGAGCCTGGTGAATATACAAAACCGATGTTATTTACAAATGAAGAAGGATGGCATTCTAATTTACCATATCAAAACGAAAATCTAGAAAAATTGATGGAAGATATTATCTCTGGAATTAGAAAGCTATATGTCATGTACTATAAACCGTACAAGTGGTCTCCTGCTATAAGAATAGAAATGCCATTTTATATTGCAGAAGATGAAAACAAGCTTGAAATTTTGTTACAAAATATAAAGCAGCAGTGTGAAATACCTTCGATATTAGAGCATTATCCTCTTTATATGGCAGATCAGATATCTAAACGAATTTCTCTAGCAATTCCAGCATATAAACAAATTATTATGAATAAAATGATCAATGAACCCAGTCAGAATGAAATGGATATATTATTTATGATGCGTTCCTATAGAACAGAGGCAGCAGGATATAATTGAAAATAAATACTGATAAAGATATTGATACGCTATTAAATAATAGTGAAATAATTGGTACAATCAGTTCGCCTTCTTCAAATTTAGAATTGAATATGGATATATTTGAAAATGCAGTAACAAAAAAACTAATAGGCGAATTAGTTGTTTTTAAATATACTCAAGATAACATGCCTCATTATTCAATAGCCCAAGTCACATAAATCGAACTAAAAAATGTGTTGTTAGAAGATCCTATAATAAAATCAATAGCCAGAAAAAGAGGAAATGTAAATGCGATTAGCAATTCCAAGATATACACATTGGCAAAATCACATGTGGTTCTGTATTTGGTAATAATGAAAACATATTTGAACAAAGTTTGATGGGAACTGTTCCACCTACTGGAACTACGATATATAAAGTGCAAGATTCTATATTAGACTTGGTTTTAGAAAAACAAAAGGATAATATCTTTTATTTGGGACATAGTTATGGTGCTTGTGGTTAAAAGACAAATAACATTTCTTTGATTGATTGATAAAAAAATATATTAAATTACTTCTGCATACATCAAACCTTCGTCAACTAATATTGTATATATATATTTGTGATAGTATTCTGTCTTTTTCTTTTGCCTAAAGATACTTGAATATTGGAGAGTTTTACTACTATAGAAAGACACCCAATTTCGATATATTTTAACGTGGTCTTTATTTGAAAAATGAAGATCTATATTAAATAAAGGATCAAATGACTTGTGGTGATATGATGCTAATTCCAAAAATGAATTCTATGTACAACTAATTATAAAATTACTTGTATAAATGCATATATTATAATGGTAATATAATAATTAATTATTATACATGGCCTTTGATTGCCTGAATAAACCAATCAGGCAACATATTTCTATTCTTCTTTATAAAATAACTAAATGCCGAATCCAAAATGTACGTCTTTGCCCAATCATCTTTAGATCTTATAGATCTACCATATGCCTGTATCAATCTTAATGCAGTCTGCCAGTAGTACCATTCCTCATCTGATTCTCTTTTTGCATTAGTCCATCGATCGCCTTTACTTGGGTATGGTACTTTGGTTATTATTTGAAATCTTGATAGTTCATCCTTTAGGTCAAGGCCTGTATGTAGCGATGGTGAAATAGGTACAGTTGGTTTTTTAGTTGAAGTATGTTGAAAGACGACTTCATCTCTTTGTATTTCTGGGTCAGTTATCAACAGTCTTCTTGCATTCTCCTTTGATATGTTATCTTTGATAAAGGTCAGCTGCTCGTATGATGTAGTGTGGATTATTCCTTTGTCATTTTTATACATAGACATTAGATTATCAACAGCCCTTGAAATTTTGGCTTTTGTATCAAGGGATTGCAAGTTGCTATAGTTTAAATACGCAATATTTAGAGGATAGATTGCCCGATGTTCTACCGGAAAATCGGATTTAATTTGAATAAACTTTACTTCATCTGGACCCAGGCCAATACTTTTACAAAATGCTTTATCATTTAAGATGGTGGCACTCATTATCAATACTTTAGACCCCTTTTCAAATACCGATTTACAATAAGATGAAATATCTAGTGGTTTTAATTCAAGTTTATCTACTTTGTAATTATCTTTTTTTATCTCGGATATTATCCAATTCTTTGGATTTAAAAGTATGCTATTTATTGTCCGTGTTAATCTTTCTGTATCTTTAATGGCATCAACTGCAAGCTCCTCTCCAAGTGTTTTTGTTGATTTTTTTAATACTTCATCATCAAAAGCATATTTTTTTTCAATTTCATAATCACTATCAAATAATTCAGATGCTGAAACTATTCTGTTTTTGTTGTTGCAATATCTCTTTGCTGCTGCTGCTGCTTCTTCTTCTTTTCTTTCTTTACAGTAATCATATTTGACATTTCTTTTTATGGCCAGTAATTCTGCCAAAGATTTATTATCCGTTGCAACTAGCATTTTCAGTCTCTAGATCAATTAGAAAGTCAATCCATCTTTCTATGTCATCGTAGCCATAATCAGTAATCTCTAAATTGTCAATATACCTTTTCCACCTTCTTTTAGATATCGACAATCCTCTGAACTTTACAATTTCTGTTTCTAAAAGATGTCCTTCATCCAACACCAAAAGTTCTCTTTCATCTAGACTTTTATTATATGGTAAAAATGCAAGAAAAATAGAATAATTAAATATGGAATGACTTGAGGCTAATGCAATATTTAATTGGTTAAAGTATTCACATGGCTTCCACTCCCTTCGCACATTTAGATTACTTATGGGCAACCAACCAGAATATTGTTTTTGATAGTTGTGTTTGCTATCGTTGTCAATGTGTATTTCTTCTTCTTTTGTTCCTTCATTACTTATTTTATAGTCTTTTGCAAATGTTCTATACTTACAACCATCTCCTTTAAAAAATTCGTTAGTCATACAAGGCCCATATTCAACATTTGTGTGATAACATTCATTTGCATTATCTGAAGCACAAATTCCACATTGATAACTACCATTATCTATAAAGTCTTGCTTTAATAAACACGGAAAGTTATTCTTTCCCTTTGCTGCTTTAATATATGGAAAATCTCTTGAATATTGAGTTTGTAAATCTTTTGTAGAAGTACAAATATAACTTGAGCCTAGGCTCAAAGCAAGGGCTATTGCTACAGCACTTTTTCCAAAGCCTGCGGGGGCTTCTAATACGATATATTTGTAGCCGGAATTAAATGCAGTACATATTTCGTTTAATGCCTTTTCCTGATTTTCTCGTTGCGCTATAAATGGAAAATTCTTTACTAATTCAGATTTACTAAGTGGTGATGATTGTGCTGGTGATTGTGGTGCTGGTGCTATATTATTCAGTTAAAGTCATTTTATATTGTCATTTCAGTTTTATAAACTTCAACCAAATTACATAAAAATGAAAAATAAAAAAACTACTCTAAATTTATTTCAAAATGCATATTCATATATTATTAAAGATCTTTAATAGAGAAACAATCCATGTAAAGACAGTTAATTAACATTTTTCTTACTCTAAAAAAAACAAAGTATTTCAGGCTTGCTGCATCATTATTATGTATTTATATTATAACAGAGAATCACTTTCTTTACAATAAGAACCACCATATATTTATTTACAGTAAAACGTCAATTGTATTACATACAATTACGAGGATGATGTATGATGAATACTATGCTATTGATTATGGTGTTTTAATCATTGTCAATTCTATAGTATCGATTTCATTTGCAATTAGGGAAATACTTTTGGATAAACAAAAAAATAAAGAAGATCATGAAGAAAGTAATAGAATAAAGGAAAGTATTGATTTTTTATAAAGGATAATTTAGACTCTAAAATTTCATAATTATTAAATAATAAATCACACCAAGAAAAAATTGTTTGGCTTTTGCCCAATTTTGGTCTTATGTATATGTATTACTCTACAACGGTTGTAGTTCCAGAAATATCGACCCTAGACAAACTATCAATTGGACTACCATTCTATACTAATGTTCCAGTTAGTTAATACGTTTTGACTGTCTTATCTACCGCATTAATGGCGTATTCTATATTTGGATTGTTTTTCTACAAAACATCGAAAGAGAAATTCTTTCAGAAAAATAAAATCGTTTTTCCTTTTTATGAGATTATTGGAACGTTAAGAAAGAAAGTATATAATAAAATTAAGATTTTTGATGATTATGATATTACTAACATCAAATAAAATTATAACAAATAATTTTCTTTATTTAGAATATCAATTAATATTAATTTGAAAATGATCTCAGAAAGATAAAAAAATAAAGACACTTGATGGTTTGGATAAAGAAGATAAAGAAAAACAGACAAGATTTGTAAAAGACATAATAGTCAATGCATATTCAACAGAGAAGATAAATGAACTACATTATACTTTACTAAGAAAGAAAATATCAAAATATGAATAACATTAAATTTTAAGATTACAATTATTTTTAAAGATATATTTAATTTATTATCTTTAGAAAATAGGGGGCTCTAATCCTTATAGGATTCAATCACCTTTCAGCTTTAACTAAGGAGGTTTGAGTTAGGTAGATAAAGAGGTTCAATAACTTATGAAATATTTAAAATCATTGTTATTCTTAAATCTACAAATAGATTGGTTCACAATAAAATTAGAATTTAGCCTCGAGTTCGGTGGGATGAGTATGGAATTTCATACTATTTCACCATGTTTCTTGAAATATTTATATTTTGTATTAAATATATTACTTATAATTATAACCGTTGACTATGATTTATCATTAGGCTTCAGTAGATTGTTGAATGAGTGGAATTAATTACGATAACTTACATTAAGTCACATGAGATTAATAATTTAGTCTTTTCGTGGCTATTTATAACAGCTTTAAATCAGCAACTATGTGTTCAACCTTGTTCCTTTTTATTGGTCCAAATGCTAAGACTGTTGGAATATTTTCAACTATTTTTATTTTTTGATCACCTTTTACAATCTTGATTGGAAAACTTAGTTCATGAGATAACTCGATTAGTTTTGAATGCAACTCATAAAATTCTCTGAGCGAACCTACTTTTAAGACGATTTTTTGAGATGCATGGAATTTCTTCCATGTCGTATAGGTAATGTCTTTTCTCTGTACGCATTCCTCTATAACATATTGAGTAACATCTGCCACTCTACCTGCAATTTGTCCTTTACTCATTTTTATGTCAGTTCGGTACCTAAGAAAATCATCACAACTTTATCACCTTCCAAACTCATATTCTTCAATTCACAATCTAGACTATAAGATATCCAGTACACAGAACAAGCTACTGCCAGTCTTAATATTCTAACCAATGAACACTACGGTACTTTATACCAAATAGCATAATTAAACAAACAATTATTTTTGATATGTTTATAGCTAGGCATGTACATTAACATCCTGTATAGTCTTTGTCACTTACCAAAACATCGTTTGAAAAGATCTATAGAGATGAAGAGAATGTAAAGACAAAGGAAAGGATGTTACTTGTTCTTAAAGTAGTTTATCAAGGCAAGATATCTGCTCATGTAGCCACAGATCTGCATAGAAATAGAGTATGGGCTTGTATTTGGTTAAAAAGATATGAGAAAGAAGGTTTGGAAGGATTAAAGAATAAGTCAAGAAGTGGAAGACCCTCTGAGTTATCGGAAGAAGATATTTACAGCCTAAAAACAACGCTAAAAGAAAGTAATAAGGGTTGGACCACGAAACAAGTAGAAGAATTAATTATCAGGAAAAGTGGTATCAAATATCATTATACTCACATATATCGTATTCTTCGAAAATGGGGCTTTAAGCAGAAGATGCCAAGAAAAGTACATGTTAATACTGCATCTGTGGAGAAAAAGAGGTTTTCAAAAAAAGGTCACAAAAATACTTGTGGATAAGCATAAACAAGAACAAGAACAAGAACAAGACTTCGGATTTACGACAGTATCATTGGATGAATCATTTTTCTTTTATGATTCTCTTGTAATACGGATTTGGATTGATGAGAATAAAAGACTCATAGTCAGAGTAACAGGCTCGCACCAACGTTCATGTGTTTTTGGAGCCGTAAGCATGAAAGGAGATCAGCTATTCAGACAGTACGATAAATTCAATGGTAATACCTTTCTTGATTATCTAAAGAAAATACATGCTAAATTTCAAAAATGTTATTTGTTCGTGGATAAGGCATCTCCTCATTATACCTGCAAGAAGGTTATCAAATATTTTGAAGAGAAAAAGAATACTCTAATTCCAGTATATCTTCCAACCGCATCACCAGAGTTTATGATAATGGAGGAGATTTGGAATATGGCCAAACGAGATCTGCTTGTTCTAAAATATTATCAATCATTTGCAGATTTGAAGAATAAGGCATCCAAATGTTTTAGAACAAGACGATTCAATCTTAATATGAGAAACTATTTGTTACGAAATACAATTTAGAGAACATGTGCTAATTGGTATAGAGTATTAATTTCACATCCGTTTAATGTGATAAAGAAAGTTAGATGCAATAAAACTGACATTCGTACCCTAGAATGGCGATCAAACGTTTAAGGATAAAAGCGTCCGTCAATTTCCGATATTTCCGTCATAATATGGTCATTCCCGTCATTTTTTCCGTCATTCTGTTAAAAAACCCGTCATTCTTCTTTAAATTCATGATCAAGATTAATTTTTATAAAAAGATTTAATTTATTAGATTAACATATTATCCATATGACAAAGTTCACTATATTAATACAAAAAGCGTCAATAGAAGAAGGAGGCTATAGTGGACAATGTTTAGAAATACCTGCTGCAATAAGTCAAGGGGAAAATATTGATGAACTCAAAGAAAACATGAAAGAAGCTATTGAACTGGCAATGCAAACAATAAAAGATCTGAAAAAAGATGCATTTGTTGAAGAATTAGAAGTCACAATATAATAAATGAGTTTAAGAAACAAGTCTTCGGATACTGTAATTAAAATTCTTACAAAGTATTATGGATTTGAAATTGCAAGACAAAAAGGTAGTCATGTTTCACTTGTAAATAAGGAATCAGGTAAAGTAGTAATAGTTCCTCGTCATAATCCAATTAAAGAGCCTACACTTAAATCAATATTGCATCAAGCAGGATTAACAAAAGATGATTTTTTAAAATATTTATAATATAAATTATTTTGCAATTAATTTAAATAAAATTTTGAATTTCAAATTGTCTGGAAATATGATTAATTGAGCATAGGTCATATTATTTCATTCATAATATTTAAAGCAAGTCTAATGGCATATCATATTTTGGTTTAAATAGATGTATACCCAACATAATACTAACAACAACAAAAGCTATTAGCAGAATTTTTGCATAATTCAAAAGTAGTTAGATCATAAACAGATGATTCTGAGAATAATCTACCTTATGTTGCTCACGTAGAGTTCTCTTTTATGGTAATAATATCTTCATTCCAATATATATTAGATCTCTTGCATAATTAGAAATAATTAGACTATTCTTTATGGATTCTATATCTATTTCTACTTCTGCTCTGTTGCATAACTAGTTTTTCTTAAATTATTTTCATCCATTTTATGCAATTCTTCTAAACTGGTTGTACAAAGATACTTTTAAAATCATCTTTTTCATTATATTTTGATATTTTATTGCAGATACATATTCTCCATAGGTTCTCTTTATAGAAGAAAAAACAGTTTCAGCAATCCACCTGCTTCCATACTTTCTACTCTTCTTCCATTTTAGCAGATCCTTTGACTGAGAATAAACTTGTCCATTTCTCAAACTATTGTTTTTGAGCCAGATGGTAGAATTCTTTCTTACTTTGATCGCAGACCAAATCCTTCTCTTTTGAAGAAAATTAAAATTCTTGTTACTATCTTATGATCCATCAGCTAAAACGGACTTTATATGGAAATCCTTATCCTTATCCTTATCCTTGTTTTCCAAAACCTGTTCAACCAATTGCTCCATAATTTTTCCATCTTGTACTTTCTCATCTGTGACTTCTAAATCTAGGATTTCTTTGGTCTTTATTTTTACAGCAAGGTGAATCTTTAGATACCATTTCTTCTTTTTAATCCGCCATTTCTCTTGCATCCACTGGCCTCTGTTTGTTACCTTTATTCCTGTGCTGTCTATTGCTATGATAATGCCATCATCATCATAATCATCATCTAACTTCTTACTTGTGATATCCAATTTGTTTACTCTTCTACAAATCTGTGAATAACTTGGATGATTAGGAAGATTCTTTCCACTTGCTTTTATGATTCCCTCGGTTTGTCTATACGGCAAATGAAAATATATTCTCATGTAACCAATGATAAGTAAGAAAGAGTTAGGAAAAGAATATGGTTTACCTTTTTCATTTTCATTCATTCTGTCAAGATTGTCATCCCACATATCCAAAAAATCATAGGAAAAAAGTATCTCACCTCGTCTTACAAGAGACTGATTATAATAAGGCCAATGGATCATAATTGTTGAATAAACTAATCCTAGCTAAATAGATTGAGTTATGCAACAAAGCATCTACTTCTTATAATTCAATGTTCTATAGTTTATCAAGCCTGCAACTATATCAGACACCTTGTTATATTTTCTCAATTTGTTTCTAAATACATCTGCTAATATCCTGTACTTTTTCAATCTGCTGATAGTGTGCTCTATCACTATCCTCTTTTTTGAATGAATAGTGTAATACTCTTTTTCATCATCTGATAAAAATTGGTTTCTTTTCTTTTTATATGGTATTACAGATAGTTGTTCTGGAAAATCCTTTTCTACGCCCAAATACCTTAGATCAAATACATTAACAATCTCTTTTGGAATGACAGGATGGTTATTCTTATATATTGAATATATAGTCATGTTTTCTTCCTTTCTTATACCCAATATTATGAAGGATAAAACCGCGATTGTTAACCGTAATCTGATTCTTGACAATAGTATGTCTTTTCTTCTTGCCTGAATAGTACCAGCTTGCGTCTTTCTTTATTGACAGGCCTAGGAATATGCTGCTCTGTACAATCTGTGAAAGCAAGAAAGCCTGGAAAATATTTCTCTACTGCCTCTGGAGTTTTTAGCCTCTGTTATTTGGTATGTCTTCTGTGGAATAGGTACGCATTGTCTTACTATATTCAATATTCAATCTTTTGAATGTATCTACAAATGTTACTCTGATCTAAATCAAATAGAAATCCAGCTAACGTGTAAGTTATGTACAGACGATAGTAAACCAAAAGCATGAGAAATCTATTTTTTACATCCAGTTTGAAAGATCTGCCTGCACCTATACGTCTTTCTCTATTGTCTTTTCTTTTGGACAAGCGTTGTATTTCATGTTTGGCATATCTTTTTGTTACATTTTTTTCATAAATGTCATCGAATTCTTGCACTGTTAGACCAGTGAAGGATGTAAAGAGCAATGGTTTTTTGGATAGCCGATCATACGAAAGCAAAGAAAGGACAAGAAACTGATGAACTGCTGATCATATAGCTGTTTATTCTAATTATGCAAGAGATCTATTAAATGTCATAACATATTTTTCATCTTGTTTTAATAAATCTAGTTCAAATTCTATTTGTTTACTTTTTGATTCTTCTATTTTGATATCTTTTTCTAATTCTTTTTTATAATTTTCTAATTTTTTATATTCTTTTTTCTTTTGGGATAGATAGTTGGATATTTTAGAAGTAAAAAGTTGCTTTGTTGCATAACTAACATTTTTAGCTGGGAATAGAATAATCCATTATTTGTTGCATTGGCCTTCTTATAACCAGTCTCTTGTAAGATGAGGTGAGATACTTTTTTCCTATGATTTTCTAGATAGATGGGATGCTGATCTTGCAAGAATGAATGAAAATAAGAATGGTAAAAAATACAAATTTCCTGATTCTTTTATTTTTGTCATTGGTTACGTCAAAGTATACTTTCACTTACCTTACAGACAAACCGAAGGAATCATAAAAGCAACTATAGGAAAAAATCTTCCAGACCATCCATGTTATTCACAAATATGTAGAAGAATAAACAAATTGGACATTGATATCAATAACAGTATAGATGATGATGATGATGTCGTTATCATCATAGCAGCGAACAGTACCGGTATCAAGGTTACAAACAGAGGTCATTGGATGCAAGATAAATGGAAAACAGGAAAAAAGGGTTATCTAAAGATACACGTTGCAGTAAATATCAAGACTAAAGAAATTCTTGCACTTGAGGTTACAGATGAAAAGGTACATGATGGAAAGGTTATGAAGAATTTGGTGGAAGGCGTGTTGAATAATAACCATAATATCAAGATCAAATCATTTCTAGGTGATGGGGCCTATGATAGTAATGAGAATTTCAAATACTTGAAGGAGGAGAAAAGGATTCAACCTATCATCAAAGTAAAAAGGAACTCTATCGTTTCATCCAAGAATAGCAATGTAAGGAATAGAGAAGTGCAATTACAAATAAAGGATATCATAAATGGAAAAAGAAAAGAAGGTATGGACAACGATGGATGGTTGAAACAGCATTTTCTTCTATAAAGCGAATGTTTGGTGAATATGTATCTGCTACACGATTTCAAAACATGGTAAAAGAGGTAACAATGAAGGTGTCGTTGTACAATCTGTTTAGAAAAATTGCATAAAATGGATGGAAATAATTTGAGGAGAACTAGTTATGCAACAGAGCAGTAAAAAGTATCTTATTTTGTCCTTGTGAATCATCTTTTAATTTTAGATTGGAATTATAGTTATTATCAAGATTTGTTTTTGTCTCATAACTTATTTTATTTTCTGCTTGAAGATCTGGTGTTATTGGTTTGTTATGAAACACATCATCATTATCAATCAAATAAGATGAGTTGTTGACATCGGTAGAATTTGTATCAGAATGAAAATCAAGCAAGTCTTTAATCCATGAGAATATGTTGGCTGGAGTAACCCCTAGATTTTTACAGTTTAAATAGATATTCTCTACAATGTAGATAATTCATTATATTTACTCTTTCCGATATCGCCATTACTATTACTGTTACCATTATCATCATAAGCATAAACCGCGTTATCATCTTGGATACTCAGATCCCTTAGCATATTTGTCATCCTAAAGCCTTGTGCACATTGTTGAATTGACATGTCTGATTTTCTAACTAAAACTGTAAAGTCTCTTATTTTATCAATATCTGGTATCGCTATTTTATTTTTCCAATCATTTATTATATAATGTACTTTACCTTTTGAAATGCCAGTTTCATTTACTATTTGATTCATCGATTTGCCTTGTAGATATCATTGTATTACTATTGATTTATTTGATTTATCTGATTGGGATGAGTCGGTCAACTTTCTATTACGAGCGGTCAGATCACATATAAAAGTGTTCAAAAGTGCGGTCAATATGGTCATTTTATAGGTCAAATCGGTCAATTAATCGGTCAGTTATTTCTCATAAGCAATATCAAGCACGATATAGCATAGAATATGGTAGAGTATGTAATAATTCTAAATCTTCCTACTAGATAAGGCAGCATTAATATATATTTTCTCGGCATTTCACTGTTAGAATCCTAATTTTGAATTATATGGTTATGTAGATAAAGGTATTTTATTCCGCTTTTCTTTACGATTACTCTTCTGCCTGTTTTGGAGTCAAGCCTTGTCGTTTGGAATTAGATAATAGTTCTTTCATTTGCTAATGCTTTGTTGCATAATTCTTAAATCTCACTCTATGTAACCTATTGTCTAAATAGGGGCTATTTTGTCATACAATGATGCTTTCAACATCATTTCCAGTATCATATTTTTCAGTCTAACTGAATATACATTTCACCAAACATCCTTTTTATAGATGAAAATACTGTTTCATATGATCCATCTTTTTCCATAGATTACAATGCTATCCCTCCATTTTTGCAAAGTTCCATTGTCTGCTAACAATCTAAAATAGCATTACCTTCATAGGCGCCATCAGCAAGTAGTTTGCCTATTGTTTTATTTGATTTTATAATATCTCAACCAGTTCTGATAATGCCTTCTGTCATGGATATGCTCATCGGTTACCTTCTTAGAAAGAATTTTATTGGTCTTCACATTAACTGCTATATGGATTTTTAAATATCCTTTCTTGTTTTTGCCTACATTCCATTTATATCTTCCATCCATTGATCTGTTCGTAACCTCGATACCTGTACTTTCTATCACAATGATGATATATTCGTCCTTGAATTCCTTGTTTTTGCTATCAGTCGTATCTTTTATCTTGATATTCAACCTGTTTATTCGTCTCTGTTTATTGTAGTATAATTTAGAATATTGGGTACTTTTCCTTTAGCATGTCCTTGTACAATTCTTTCGGTTTGCCTGTATGGTAAATGAAATTACTTTGACATAACCAAGTAAAAGAAGGAAGGTATCATGATAATGAAATGGTTCACCGACTTTATCTTTATTCATCTCTTTTAACTCTAAATCTCAGTTGTTAATAACGTCAAAGCCTAACAATATTTCACCACGTCTAACAAGAGATTGGTTGTACGAGGGCCAGTTCATAAAGTTTCTTAAAATATGTTAGCTAAATGTATTTGGAAAGAGGAAATCATGCAACAAAACAGTGGAGAGCAAAAAATATAGATATTAAAAACCATTCATTGCTATAATGCGAATTTCAACAGAAATGACAAAAGCAATTAATGATCAAATTTCTTATGAGGCGTCATCTGCGAATACCTATATTGCAATCGGATCATGGTGTGAAAGAACAGGATATGATGGAAGTGCCTCCTTCTTCTTTGAACAAGCTGCAGAAGAAAATGGACATATGCTAAAGTTCCTTCATTATCTTAATGGTGTTGGAGCAGAGGCGATAATCCCAGCAATTGAAAAACCTCCGGGTAATTTTGAATCCTTAGAATCAGCTTTCCAATTTGGCCTAAAGGGCGAACAAACTGTAACTAAGGCAATTTATGATCTAGTTGACATGACTGAAAAGGAAAAAGACCGTTCTACATACTCATTCTTACAGTGGTTTATAATCGAACAAATAGAAGAGGAAACGTTATTTCAAACAATTCTCCAAAAGTTTGATTTACTTGGAAAAGACAAGCTGGCCATATATCAAATTGACCAGTCGCTTGCATCTGTTAGATCTAAGGTTACAAACAAGCAGATAAATCGGCAATGATCTTCTACCTATAGTAGTAGGGCTCTACTAACTTAAGGAAAACCTATAGCTATAGAATGACCATATCTTGTATGTCTATTAGAAATTGAACACTTCAAATATTCTTGGATATGGCTTGTACCTTGTATTTCTTGGTTTATCATTTAGAAATACGGCTAATGCATTATATTTCTTAAAAATGGTAAAAATAAGCCATGTGTCAATCTGGAAATGGATTCAAAAGTACAGGCCATGGAAACATCTCAAAAATAAAAAAATCAAGGAATATATCATAGATGAAACTATGATAAAAATAGGTTCTAAATTAACATGGCTTTGGATAGTTATTGAATCAGCAAATAAAGAAATTCTTTCTTTCGTGATATCTAAAAAGCGAAATATGTTTGTAGCAAAGCGATTTCTATCTCAGGCTATAAACAAGTATGGATACCATCCAGTTTCAACAGACGGTGGTATTTGGTATCCACAAGCATGCAAGTTTTTGAACCTACCACATCAACTTCACTCTCCTTATGAGAAAAGTCTCATTGAGAGAACAATGCAATACGTAAAGGATAGAATTGAAAGCTTTGATGATTACTTTCCTTGTAAAAAGAACAAATGTAAATTAAACCATATAAAACAATGGCTCAAGCTGTTTGTTTACGAACACAATAAAGAAATAATATCTTAAGTTAACAGGGCCGACAATTTAAACAATAGCATTACATTAGATGAAACAGAAATTAAATTAAATGATTTTATGAAAGTTATTACATATGAGTATACAAAGGGTAAGATAAATAACGAACAACATGAAAATCTAAAAAAAGAACTCTCTATTAAATATGAGGATGTATACAATAAAAGAATTGATCATTTGGATTACCTTGCTATACCAGAAAAAGAAAAACAAATCAATCACCTACAAGATGAAATAGAAGAGGCATACTATTCAAAAGAAAAAATAACTGAATCGCAGTATAATTTACTGCAAAAGAGACTCGCGAATTTAAAATAATAGTGCTGAAACATATTTTCCATTATATGAGTTATTTATTTATTTTATATAACTGAGGCATGGTCATAATTCAAATTTATTTTCATAATACAATATAGCTTAAAGCTAACCATTGAGACATTATTTTGAGAACAACTGACCCAAAGATTAGTTCTTGATAGGATAAAAGATTCCATCCTTTTTAACATTCTATATCTGGATAGGTTGCATACCATGGCCTACTGCATCACCATCAAGAAGGAAACGTGGAAGACCATATGTATATTCTCCAACGGTAATTCAGATGTTTTATTGTAAGATTATGGTTTAGAATCGATTCCAACAATATAGTACATACTTTTCTTATTATGGACTGCTGTCAGTATAGCCGTAAACTAGCAATAGCCTGTGGTTTAGTTTCCATCCTATGCAGACGTACATTTTACAGGCGATTTAATACCATTTCTACAAGTATAAAAGAAAGAATACCGACAATGGGACATCTATTTCTTGTAGAAGGATTAGTAGACCATTCTATAACAGGAGTAGACAGTACTCTGATTAAAGCAAAGGGTAGTGTATGGCATAAATCATCCATATGGAGAAAGGAGAAGTACCTTGTCCTGGTATTGACACAGATGCACGGTGGGGCTATAGTCATACAAAGGGATGGATTTTCGGATATAAACTACATCTAACATCTACAGCAGGAGAGATTGTAGTGCCTCTAACAGCCGATGTAACTACTGCTAATATTTCAGACAATAAGATGTACATTCCTTTAACATCTTCATCATCGTCTGTTTTCTCTTTATCCTCATTACGATATATGGTTGCGGATCCATGATATGATGATAAGAAACTGTACGAATATAGTAAGAAGGTATTGAGAATAGACCTAGTTTGTACTGTTGAACGATACGAAAGTACTTCCAAAGAGAGGCTTGAGCTTGTGTGCTTTTATAAATCGGTATTGGGGCAGGCAATCTACAATCACAGAGGAATATCTATAGAGCCGTTGATAGAACATATTAAATCCGTCTTTAGAATAGATCCATTACTAGCATGTGAATTTCATAAAGTATCTGCAATTGTACTGCTTATCGGTATTACTCTATCCTATAATGATATACTATAACTGTAAGAAGGATGAATATAATCGGAAATCAATAAAATATATGCTTGGGACTGGCTAATATGGCATTGAGGATAAATATGAGTGATTTTGAATTATGACCAAGCCTCAGGTATTTGATAATAGATCTGCAGTCGAGGAATACATGTCTACTCATACCCTTGGCTATTCTTCACCGGATTTAATACTAAAAGAATTTGTTTTATGGTTATGTGAAAAGGTAGATGATCCTAATGGGAAAGAAAATATTCCAAGGGTAATGCTTTATCTTAAAGAAGAAGAGAGGGGCAAAAGTGGAAGAGTTTCGTCTCAGACTTCTTTATCTAAACTAGTTAATACTATAACAGAGCCAAGAATAATAACTACTTCAAACAAACAACCAACTGATATAATACAATCTAAATTTTGTATCGAATGTGGTTTAAAACTTAATTTAAGATCAAAGTTCTGCACTAAATGTGGATCAGAACAAGTAGAGGTTTAGAAAGCGATTGAAGATGTTAATATATAGCATCTTATATTGCTATCTTATAAATTCATAATCTTTTATCCATACTAACGCTTGTAATTATATTTCATCCATTGCTAAGTATCATAAATAGTAATGGCAATCTAGATGAAAGTAGAATTACAGTAATATCCCAATTTTCAACTATTGAAAATTAAGAGCCTATCCCAAAATTCGATAGAATTATAGCTCTTCCTCTTTTGATAAACTGTGGCCTTCATTCAGAAGAAAGAGAGAGAGAGAGAGAGCAAAGGAGAAAAAGAAACATCCTACCATACTCAAGATTCCGGATGAATTATGGGATAAGATGAAGAGTATTTTTCCAAAGGCGAAACCACTCAAGACAGTTGGTTGACCAATTGTACCATACAGAAAAGTGATTGATGGAATTCTCTATGTACTGAGAACAAGAGGATGCCAATGGAAGATGTTACCCAAAGAATACGGATCTGGTTCTACTTGTCACCGTAGATTTCAGAAGTGGAATAGGCTTGACATATTCAAAAAGGGATGGATAAAACTATTGAAAATCTATGATGATCTTATCGGTATCAAATGGACATGGCAATCCATCGATAGTATATCTATAAAGTCGTCTTTAGGGGTGGGGCAATGACCGTAGGACACAATCCTACGGATAGAAGCAAACTAGGCACAAAAAGACATATTTTAACAGATAAAAAAGATCCCTCTATCTGTAGTTATTTCTTTAGCAAGCACACATGACATCAAATTAGTAACAGATGTGGTTAATGATATAGTTATCAAGCAACCATCATCATATAAAACTAAAAAAAACAGGAAGAAGAAGAAGAAAACTTCAACATCTATGTTTAGATAAAGCATACAATTCCCAGCCTCATGAGCAAGAACTATACCAATTAACATAAGTATCCAAACTGTACTTTTACCATCTGTTTATTTTCTTAATAAATCCTTTTAGCTAAGTTAATCCGTTATTATCTTTATTCATTTGACTCTTGTCAGAGAATCCTTTGAAAAGTTATACAGATACGAACAGGATGTAAAGACAAAGGAAAGGATGTTACTTGTTCTCAATGTCGTGTATCACGGAAAGGTATCTGCCTAGATGGCAAGAGACCTTCATCGAAGTAAATCTTGGGCTTCAGATTGGTTAAAGAGATATGATAAAGAAGGTATAGAAGGATTAAAAACCAGAACTAAAAGCGGCAGACCATCAGAACTATCAGAAGAGGTCGTGTACCAGATTAAGAAAGAACTAAAAGAAAGCAATGATGGTTGGATCACAAAACAGGTTGAAGAGTTAATCATAAAGAAAAGTGAAATAAAATATCATTATTTTCATATATACCATATTCTTCTTAAATGGGGCTTTAACCAGAAAGTACCAAGAAAGGTACATATAAACACAGCATCATCAGAGGAAAAAGATATTTTCAAAAAAAGGTCGCCCAAATACTTGTGGATAAACAACAAGAAAAAGAAGAATTCCCATTAGTATCACTGGACGAATCATTCTTCTTTTATGATTCTCTTGTAAGACGTGTTTGGATTGAACAAGATAAAAGACCTGTTGTTAGAATAACATGCTCGCATAAACATTCTTGTATTTTTGGATCAATAAGTATGGAAGAACGAGTGCAACTCTTTAGACAGTACAATGTATTCAATGGAGATGCATTTCTAGAATTCTTAAAGGAAACACATACCAAATTTCCAAAATGTTATTTGTTTATGGATAAGCGTCACCGCACTACAGGTCAAAGATGGTACAAAAGTACCTTGAAGAAAACAAGGATAATCTAATCCCTATTTATCTTCCAACTGCATCGCCAGAGTTTATGGTAATGGAAGAGGTATGGAATATAGCCAAACGAGATCTACTTATCCTAAAATATTATTCATCATTTGCAGATTTTAAAAGCAATATATTCACCTATTTCAGAACAAAAAGATTCAATCTGAATATGAGGAACTATTTGTTAAGAGATGTTTGGTAACTTATGCTAAATGGTATAGATTAATATTATTCATTTCTATTTTTTACAAAATGGATTTTGATAATTCCTGTTTTAAAATTAGCCGAACCAAGACAACTAATGATGAAGAAATTGAGAATCTATTTTAATTTAGTTCAAATTAATACCAAAGTTTTACCGGTCTATAAAATATTTTTATTCTAATTTTCTAGATTATGAAGAATTAATTTCATTATACTCTGTATTTTTATATTATTGAAATGCATCTAAAAAAGATATCCAGCCATTTAATAATTTCTTTCCCTTTGGAGTAATCGAATATAGACTTTTATTTTTTAAATCTGTACTTTCAACATAACCTTCTCTTTTTAATCTATGTTCTAATGCATCCTTTAGAGTGGCAGAAATTTTATAAATTTGACCCTTGGTACGAACTGCAATAATTTCAGAAATTTGTGTTGTATTTAATGGTTCTTTGCTTTCTTCTAAGGCCATGAGTATTATAAAACTATTAGACAGTTGAGCTCCTTGAATCATTTCATAATTTTTTGCAATAGAGTCCCAAATATTTTGAGACTTAGGTTCTATATTTTTAATATATAGTTTTTTGTTTCCATCTTTTGAATTAGTTTTACTCGAGTCATTGTTGCTACTGTCATTGGCTTTAGGCATTCCTTAAGTTATGCGTCTAAATATATAATTCCTTAAAGAAAATTAAGATGTAAATTTAATTCCGTATTTGGACCATGCTTCTACATATTTATTTGTCATTGAATCAAGTTCATATATTGCATAGTGCTTGGCATCTACTGTTTTTGCTCTTCCAGCCAATATGTTTGCTTCAAAGGGTTTCATAGTTCTGCACATCACATTATAATGAGCTTTTCTTAACCACATAAAGTTCAACGTTTCATCTTTTGTTTTTATATATGAATGAGCGGATCTAATATGTCCTTTATATGAAAATGAATCAATGTTCCTAAATGATTTAAAAAGATCAGTGGGCACTACAGTAAAATAACATTTTTTATGTCCTCTGTGCCATTGTATTAATATAATTGATATTCCATTAGGCTTTTCCATAACATGTAGTTTTTCACAAGTGCATCCGGAAAGATTACTGCATATTGGCTTGCCATGCACATAAATTAATTCATCTTCTCGTAGTCCTGAAAAAAGGCCAAACCTAATGATAAGACCTATTTCTCCATTCATATCAAATACAAGTTTTAGTTTGTTCTCAAGGTAATTATCATCTACAATGTAAAGTTTGCCGTGATCTGTATTACCAACATAAAGACTGTGTCTTCTGATAATCTTTTCAATAAGGTCTATAACCTGCTCATTATTGTACTTGTAAAGATAGTATTGGCCGAACTTTCTTAGTGCATCCATTATCTTTGATTTGACTCTCGGTGTTAGGCTTCTAATCTCGTCTATTTTCTCGGTGAAAAAGACTTCTCTAAATCTTTTAAAATAACTTATTATGTCTCTGCAAGTGTTGGGATGAAATTTTCTAACATTTAGATAATAATTGTACATGTCTTTTGTATCTGCTCTTTCATAAAAATCCGTATTACACCCTCCTTCTAACAGGGATTTTATACCGCCTGTTTGCTGATTTTGGTATAAATTATCAATTTGTTTATCTTCTGTAAATACAGGGAACTTGCCTTTGGTAAATTCACGTATCATTTCATTTAAGCTGTTAAACCCAAATAGTTTGAGCCTTTGATTGAAAATAGCCAAGTCATTTTCGTTTAATCTTGCTGTTAAGCTTATTCTATTGTCTTTTAAAGGAGATTTTCTTACATACTTTATTTTATTTTCTTTTGGTGTTGATTGTTGTTGTTGTTGTGATTGGATTTGATTATCGAGATTAAGATTATCCCCATTTTCCTTATCGATATTAATCTTTTGAGGCAATTATTATTTTTATAAAGGTAAACCTAATAAATAAGTTTTAGGTTTCTCTTAAAAGTAAAGCCTAAAAAACTGATGGTTGACCATCAGAAATTGATGGTTGACCATCAATTACCAACAGTTGACCATCAATTATGATATGCTTTCATTGATGGTCAACCATATAGTCAACTATTTTGCTATTATCAATCAAAAATTTAATGACTGATGGTCAACAATTTCATTAAAATGAGCATGAAAACAAGCGGGCATTTCTGCCGAAAGCTAATCGATGGACTGAGCGGGATTTGAACCCGCGATTTTTCGATTGCGAATCGAACGTTCGTACCAAGCTGAACCATCAGCCCTTTTTACAAAAACTCTGTTAGCGGAGCGTATATAAATCTAAAATTTTAGCAGATATTATCTACCATTAATTAGTAAAAAAATCTTAAATTTGCAAATAATCGATTTGATTGTAGTTTTATTTTAAAATATGTGTCAATAATGTATCTTTGAAAAAATCTTTTTATTTGTTAACTTATATATTATATTGCAAGCAGTAATGATGACAACCTTCTAGCTCTGAACTGTTTGTTAAATACCCATCACAAAAAAAGTCATCTTAATGATATTTTAATGATATAGCATATTAAACCCGCAATAACTAATCATTATAAAAAGTTTATCTATTAATTAAATCATATTAGATATTTCCTATACACATAATAAAAAATTTAATTTAAAAAAGAAAATTACTAATTTAATAATCTAGTTTCTAAAATTTATTATATACGCATAATCAATAACCGATTTATATTTCAATATATACAAATTTGAGAGTAATTGTGTATCAAATTGGCATACCGTATATTCTTCGAATATAACTGGCGGGTCAATAATCAATTTTTTTACAATTGAATGTTTGCATGTCAATTACTATTTGTACATTATTTCTATGCTTATTTGATATCAAATTATATACTCATACCTTTATCATTATCAAAGAAATAATTTTTATCCTTTGAGGATCATTTCTAAACTTATTTAAATAGTGTGAAGATAAATATGATGGTGCACCATAATCCATAATCTTTATTATTTTAAAGCCTATGCATCTACACGTTTCAATTAGCCATTTTCTCCACTCTTGATATTTTTCTACAGTTACCGGCTCCAGCAATTCATCTATTAACTCAGTAATCAATATAAAATATCCATTTTTTTTTATTTTTTTTAAAACCTTTTTATATACAGGCACCCACATTTTTTGATTATTTTTATCTATATAATCAGGATGAGGCAAAACTGACAAGACTGTATCTATTGAATCTGATTCAATCTCTGAAAAAAAATTCTCAAATGATTCACGGATAAATTGAATATTATCTGCCCTCATCTTTTTCATTTTTTGACAAGCATCAAAACATTGAACATTATCAATCTCAATACCTATAAAAAATGCCCTTTTTTTATCATAATGCTCTAAAATATTAATTAACGATATACCATTACCCGATCCTATTTCAACTACAACCTTGTCATATTTTTTAGAAATATTTGATAAAATATCTTTATACAAATCGCTATATCTTTTATGTTGTGATATTATTACAATAAAAAATTTTATTCTCTAGTGTCATTACAAAATAGCGAATACATCAAAGGAAAAAAAATATTACGTTCTACCCAATTATTTACAAAACCTATACTAACTTGAATTTTAAGCAATTACCTTTTCTCATCACTTCTCATCATTTATAATACTTTTTGAAAATTTTTATATAGCTTGTCTGCTAGATTAAATTGTTAACAATGTTTTATATTGATAACAAATTGTGAACTCTTTAATGTAAACAAATATATCGAAATATACATAAACCCCTGTATGATTTTTATCTTTTATGAGCGCAAGTAAAAAACCACATTTGAATCTGGTGGTTACAGGGCATGTTGATAATGGTAAATCCACTACGGTGGGACACTTACTAGTAGATTTAGGTGTTATTGATCAAAGAACTATTGATACATTTGCAAAAGAGTCAGAAGCAACAGGTAAAGGTGATACTTTCAAATATGCTTGGGTACTAGATAGCATCAAAGATGAGAGAGATAGAGGTATCACTATTGATTTGGCATTTCAAAAATTTGAAACTGCGAAATTCTTTTACACTTTAATTGATGCTCCAGGTCATAGAGACTTTATTAAAAATATGATTACGGGTGCTTCAGAAGCTGATGCATCTATTCTAGTTGTATCCGTGAAACCCGGTGAAACAGAAGCTGCAACAGAACCTGGAGGGCAAGCAAGAGAACATGCTTTCCTTTCTAGAACCCTAGGTGTAGGACAAATCGTTGTTGCACTAAATAAAATGGATGATGCAAACTATGCAGAGGCAAGATACAAAGAAGTTAAAGAAATAGTTGAAAAAATGCTTAAAATGGTAGGATATAATGTATCCAAAGTTAACTTTATCCCCGTATCTGCATGGAAAGGTGACAACCTTGTAAAAAAATCTACAAATATGGCATGGTACAAAGGACCTACTCTTGCTGAAGCATTAGACAGCTTTACTCCACCTGAGAAACCAATAAACAAACCACTAAGAATTCCAGTTCAAGATGTATACTCCATTACTGGTGTAGGTACAGTTCCTGTAGGACGTGTTGAAACCGGCATCATCAAATCCAATCAAAAAGTCATAGTTATGCCTGCAGGTTCCGCTGGTGAGGTTAAATCCATCGAAACTCATCATACTCAAATGGATTCTGCAGAAGCTGGCGATAACATCGGATTTAACTTGAGAGGAGTAGATAAAAAATCGATCCACCGTGGAGATATGATAGGAAATAGCGATAATCCCCCAAGCGTAGCAAAAGAATTTGAGGCTCAAATAATTGTAATTCATCATCCTACAGCTATGGCACCTGGATATACACCTGTTTTACACGCTCATACCGCCCAAGTAGCTGCTACTTTATCAGAGTTTGTTGCAAAAATTGATCCAAAAACTGGTGGTATAACCGAAGAAAAACCAAAATTCTTGAAAACTGGTGATGCAGCAATAGTAAGAATAAAACCTGTAAGGCCATTAGCTATCGAGACGTTCAAAGAGTTCCCGGAAATTGGCAGATTTGCATTAAGAGATATGGGCACTACAATTGCAGCAGGCATTGTTAAAACTATAACTGAGAAATACGATCCAAACAAGAAATAAGTGAAAATAGATGCCTCAGGAAGCCCGAATAAAACTTACAAGTACCAATCTACTAACATTAGAAAATGTTTGTTCTGAAATAAAAGACATTGGTGAAAAAAATGGTATTAAACTAAAAGGACCTCATCCTTTGCCAACAAAAAAAATGCGAGTTGTTACTCGTAAATCACCATGCGGACAAGGAACAAATACATGGGATAAATTTGAATTACGAGTTCATAGACGTGTAATAGATTTAGGTGCAGATGATAGATCTATTAGACAGTTGATGAGATTAAAAATTCCAGAGGATGTCTACATAGAGGTTTCTCTAACCCAATAAAATTTTTATTTAAAAGCAAATATTTTTAATCGTTTATAATTTCAGGTTATATAATAAATATCATTTATTATTAATATTAGCAATATTAGTAGCGTTTTCTACTGCGTTTTTTAACTCATTTATAACCTGTTGTTTATTTTGAGGATCCGATTTTATTTTACCTCCTGCTGCAAATTTGTGTCCACCACCTTCTAAAAGTTGTTTTGCAATTTCATTGCATTGTATATTATCATTATTTCGTCTAATGCTTATCTTTCCTTCTCCATTTAAAAAAAATGCGACATCCGCGTTTGTTTTTTTAAACACATCCTCCGAAAACATACTAATTTGTATATAAGGAGATGTCACAGCCAAACTGATTTTGATACCACCTTTAGTTTCAAAATTATCTAAATTTTTTAAAGTATCTTCCTTAGCCTTATTACTTTGGATTATGAATTGGTCGTAATCTTTTTGCATTTCGGTGTTCCATAATATTCCTTTTGCCACATTGCCTGTTAATTTAGAAATTCTTGCGTAAAAATCTGGAAATGTTTTGTAGTAAATTATCAGCTCGGATATAGGCGGTATATCTTGATCTTTTGTAAAAAAATCTGTCGTATGTGCTATTTTTGATAGCTCTTCAGCTATAAAATTTCCTTTCAAATATTTTTCATACATGACCTCTGTTGCACATTTTTTTTCCGAATTATCTAGAAAGAGCTGTACCGATCCCTTCTCTGTAGCAGATTTTATTGCTCTTTCCGACCAAGGATGATGATCTATCCAAACGACTGTCCATAAATTTGATTTTAAAAACGTAAAAACTTCTTCGAATAGGTCTATAATGTCATCATTTAGTCCTAAATCTGAAATTATTACCTGCCCCTTTTCGGGATTAGATATTATCTCATTATACAATATCTGAGAGATTCTAAGAAAATTCTCTTGCCCATAGCTTGTAAATAAAGTTTTAGCTTGCGGAAACCTCATTAATGCAATTGATGCTGAAAAAATCCCATCTACATCAGATTCATGAGATATAATTATAGTCTTCACTTTAATCTTTATTTAAACAAAATTTAACAGTGAAAATAAAAGATTATTTTTATCTTAAATCACTCAAAGTTTCTTCAGTTCTATAGTGATCGGGATTAAGTCTAAATCCTCTTGATTTTTCAAAAGGTGTTTCAACCAATTTAAGATAAAAATTCTTTTTTCTTTTTTGAAATTGTTTATCTAACCAAAGTACAAATTGCTGTTCTAACAATATTCCTTCCTCTTTTAACATTTTATGATGAATCTGGCTTAATTCTTTGATAAACTCTGTTTCTAAATAAATGTGAAAGAAATCCCATCCCATGACTTTTTTACCATCTGAAGAACATTCACACCTTGATTCATAGTGTGCACCCCATTCGAGTTCTCCAATCATATCCATTATTTCCGCCCTCTCTTTGTTGAAATTGAGACATGATCCAGATATCAGAACCATTGGTTCCTTTTCTGCATGCTTTCTATGCATATTAATAATTTTACATCGAGGCTATTTAAGACTTCAATATTAAAAATGTCAGATTGGCCATTAGAGGATTTATTTAATATTTTATAAGCTTTATTATTTATAATTTGATACACTAATATTGCTTAATTTTTGACCATATTTGGGACAAATTGGAAGTACCTATATCTGAATACGTAACTTATTTTAACTATGAAGGTGAAAGTGCAGATTTCTTGGTTAGAGAAATAAAAAAAGGTGTATTCAAAGTGTTAATTAGGGAATATAATGATACTCAAGATACCGATTTTATTGAAAAAGAATTTTTCGTAAGAAAAGATACTCTGGACACAATGTTTGAAGAATATAATGTAATGAAAAAACCTACAGGTACAGAAAAAATTTTGGAACCCACTCACGAAGTGGACTTGTAAATGTAACGTTTGTATTTTTGAGATTTGTAAAACACATAGTTAAAATAACCATTATCATAAAAATAGTATTGTAGCGACGGTCGTCCAGTTTGGTCTAGGACATCAGATTGCCAATCTGGTAACCCGGGTTCAAATCCCGGCCGTCGCATGAATGTATGTTTATAAAAAACCATAATATTCATATTTAATAATTTATATATGCATATTATATTAAACTACGATAAAATCTATGACGATGGGCAGTATTCTATAATGTTACCAAGACTTGATTATATCAAACAAGCCCGTTTAAAATTAGGCGTAACTCAAAGAAAATTGGCGTTTTTGTGCGGCGTTAGTACTTCTATGATTAATCAAATCGAATCAGGACGTTGTAAACCAAGCTACGATACGGCTAAACGAATATTTGAAATATTGTTATCAATGGAAAGTAGTATGTCAATTAAAGCAGGAGATATTTGTAATAAAAATTTAATTACAATTCAACATGAAGAATCATTAAGTGTAGCTATACATAAAATGAGAGATCATAGCATTAGTCAGTTACCGGTTTTTGACGGCTTGAGGCGATTGGTCGGAATATTGACTGAAGATAATGTTGCAAAAATAATGATTGAACATAGTGATGGAGATATCAATCTAGTAAAAATATTGTCTGTCATGGAACCCCCTCCCCCTTTGGTTGATGCATCCACTCCTGCAAAAGCCCTTGTTTCTCTTGTTCGCTTTGCAAAATGCGTAATGGTGAGCGAAAAGGGTGCAGTAATTGGAATAATTACACTCACAGATACACTCAAAATTATAGAATTTGCTTAAATTTTATATTTTTTCTAATCCAATACAACAATCAGCACATTTTATGCAATCTGCACACAAACTAACCTGTGTATTTTTGCCTGTTAAATCGGCATCACATAGTGTACACGTTCTTTTTTCCATAGCATTACAAGGTCATAACAGCTTAATAATTTTATTTGTTTCCATACTTATAATTTCATATTTCGTTTTTTATCACATATTTATTTTTAAAACATTAGAAAAAATTTCTACTAATGACAAATATAATACCATGGTAGTCATTCAAGATAGACTAAAATAAAAAATAAAACTATATAATCTTTTGTCAATACCGCATTACCCATCATTGTCCATTTGTATTAGTTTTGGGAATTACACTGCATCAAATACCAATCAAATCTGATTCACGTATTATCTACATCAATATCACTTCAATTTCCAACATCACAGGTAGTAGCGATAATAGCAAATATTCTAGTCATAATTGCAAAGCAATTTATCAAAGTCATCAGCAATTATTTATAAATAATAAAAAAAGAATAGACATTTTATCTTTTGTTTTGTGCGCATTTAGAACTGATTAAATTAATATTATATAATTTGAAACTACTCGTATAAAGTTTATTATCTTTCTAACTAAAATTTAAAAAACCGATTTATATTTAAAATATGTACAAATAATTGGATAATGAAATCAAAAAAATCAATGATCTAATTTTTGCCAAGAAAATTAAGAATATCATTTTTCTCCCATCAGAATTACAGATATGGGAAGTGAAAGGTAGTAACAATAATGCTGATGACATATATTTAGTGGATTTAAAAAAAAATCATTGTACTTGTAAAGGGTTTTATTACAATTCCGAACATAAAAAAAAATGTTATCATATTAAAGCTACTCATCTTGCAAACAGTCAATATTTGTTTGAAATAGAGTTCCTCAACGATGACGAGTTAAATAAATATCTTGGCATTTATTTAAATAATGTAATGGATAATAACTAAATTACCTTATACTTTCAAATCCATTATATATTGAAGTTAAGATCAATGAAAGATTTTGAGAATATTTTGATAGTTGGTTCGGGCGGAAGAGAACATGCTCTTGGTTGGAAGGTATTTAATGAATCCAATGTCAAAAAAGTTTATCATGCTGATGGAAATGGAGGTACTTTTGAAAATATTCCTATATCCCCAATAGAAATTGAAAAACTAGCAAGTTTTGCAAAAGACAGAAAATGCTTTACAATAGTGGGACCCGAATTACCATTATCTTTGGGAATTGTGGATTTGTTTAATACAAATGATTTGCCAATATTTGGTCCTACCAAAAATGCTGCCATGTTAGAAACAAGTAAAAAATATTCTAAAACATTTATGAAAGAAAATTCTATACCCACATCAGAATTTCAAGTCTTTGATAATAGTTCAAATGCAATTAAATATGTTGAAAAATTAGATTATGATGTAGTTATCAAAGCTGATGGACTTGCATCAGGAAAAGGAGTATTTGTAACAAAAAGCAAACAAGAGGCTTTTGAAGCTATACATCTGTTATTGGATAAAAAAATCTTTGGAGAGGAAGTATCCAATGAAATTGTAATTGAAAAAAAAATCATTGGAGAGGAAGTATCCATTATAGCCTTGTGCGATGGAAATTCTTTTATTCTACTAAATCCATGCAAAGATCATAAAAGACTTCTTGATAATAACAATGGTCCAAATACAGGTGGCATGGGCAGTTACTCCCCTGTATCTACTCTAAGCGAAGAGGAAATTCATATATTTTCAAAAAAAATTTTCAAACCTACGTTAAATGGTATGTCAAAAAGTGGTAATCCTTTTAAAGGATTTCTTTATGCAGGATTGTTGCTTGAGGAAAAATCAAAAACACCATATGTTTTAGAATATAACGTAAGAATGGGAGACCCAGAATGTCAACCACTAATGATGAGAATGGAATCAGATCTTTTAGACTATTTAATTGCATCTCATAATCAATCACTTGATTCAATAGGGCCCATAAAATGGAAGAATAAACATTCTGTTTGTATAATTATGGCAACAAAAGGATATCCATCTAAAATCCAGATGGGATACTCTATTAAAGGTTTAGAAAATATAGACAAAAATGATTTAAAGGTATTTCATTCTGGAACCCGATTATCCAGCTCAAAGGAGTTGTTAACCAATGGTGGGCGCGTATTGGGAGTAACATCATTAGGCAATCATATTGAAGATGCAAGATGTAACGCTTATGATAATGTTGCAAAAATATCATGGGGAAATGATGATCAATATTACAGAAAAGATATAGCAAAAGTCAACAACAACTAATTTATGCCGTTAGTAAAATTTCTTTATTTGTTATAATAGCATCCATTTTAACATCGTGTACCTCAGTTGGCATATTAAAAGATAATATTTGAAACTCATATCCAAAACCAATCAAAGTTAAATTTTTATTTAAAAATTTATTTAAAAACTTATCATAATATCCTTTTCCATATCCTATTCTATAACCTCTCTTATCAAAAGCGACCCCTGGTATAATTATTATATCTATATCCTCACACAAATTGTTGTTGTCAATCTTTGGTTCAAATATGTTGTATTTTCCTTTGACTAAATTATCGTATGCTGAAAATTGATAGAAATTAATTTCATTATTGTCAAGCCGAGGTAAACATATTTTTTTTTTACATGATAAAGATTTTTGAATAACCTCAAATGTTTGAACTTCATTTAAAATGGGAAAATATGCACCTATTGTTTTGCTGTTGGAAAAATAATGCGAATTTAAAAAAAAATCTTGTATATGCAAGCTTTTTTTAAATGCTTCATAGGGGGAGAGATTTTCCCTCAACTCCAAATATTTATTTTTTAAAATTGACTTTTTTTCACTCAATTTTATTGAATCTTGTTTATTAATTTAGCAGCTTTAACGGTGTTTTTTAACAACATTGTGATGGTCATAGGTCCGACACCTCCCGGCACAGGTGTTATAAATGCAGCTTTTTCTTTGACTTTTTCAAAATTTACATCGCCTAATAACTTGCCATTAACTCTACTTGTTCCAACATCAATAATAGTAGAATTTTCTTTTATCATTTCATCGGTCAATTCAAATTTATTTCTATTTCCAACTGCGGTTATAATAATGTCTGAATATTGCAAAAGATTATTTAAATTCTTTGTATGAGAATGACAAATAATCACTGTAGAATTCTCCTCCAATAAAAGAGAAGCTAATGGTTTTCCCACAAGATTACTTCTATTTATGATAGTTGTCGTTACACCATTTAATTCTATTTTGTAATGTCTTAATAATTCCATTACTCCGATAGGGGTACAAGGGTACTAGCTCTGCTTTATTGTTGGATAATAATCCTGAATTATAAAAAGTAAGACCATCAACATCTTTCTTTGAATCAATAGAATTTAATATATTGAATTTATTCAAGTGTTTTTTTAATGGTAGTTGTAGTAAAATTCCATGAACTTTATCATCTTTATTTAGAGATTGAATTAGATCTGTTAACTCCCTTTCAGACACATTTTCATCCAATCTATAATCTCGAGTTTTAATTCCAATCAAATTGGCACTCTTTTGTTTATTGTTTATGTAAGAAATAGATGGTGGATCATCGCCAATTAATATTGTTGATAAACAAGGATAAATGTTGTCATCAGCTAAGACCGTGATCTCATTTTTTAAATTTTCTTTAATCTGTTTTGAAACTAATAATCCGTCTATAATTGTGGCTGTCAATATTTATCGTTTTTAAAATAATTGATATTTTAGTTTATTTAAAAATTAAAAAAGGGGTTGCTTTATTTTACTTTAATTTTAGGAGTTTCTTCAACATTGTGTAGTCTATTTAATGCTATTTCAGCAGCTTTGTTGCCAGATAGTAACATAGAACCGAATGTTGGCCCCATACGTGGCAATCCAAAAGTCTCTGTTACTGACATGCCAGCTGCGATTAAGCCTGGAAATACTTCACTTGTGCTGTGTACTACAGCGTCTTCACCGCCTTCTACCCACATTGGATTCATACCCTTCCACTCGACCAAGCCTCTTTCTCGTAACCTTTTTACTGCTACTGAATCATGACCTGTTGCATCAATCACTATTTTACTTTCAAATGCGACTGGATCAACACAAGTAATATTTCGTGGTAAAGCAGATACAGGCATCCAATTAATAACTACTCCACATACCCTTTTGTTTTTTAACACCAAATCGTCAAACTTTGTCAATTGTAAAAACCTTACACCAGCATCACATGCAGACGATATTAATTTAGAACATGCATCAGGGCCCCATGTTGCATATAAATTATCATTAACTTTTCTATAGGGTACGCCCAATTCATCCCAGATTTTCTGAGCAGGTGCTCTAACGGTTACAGGATTCATCATATATCCGCCTACCCAATATCCCCCACCTAAATAATTATTCTGTTCGATGATCAATGTTTTAACTCCATTTTTAGCAAGATTTCTGCCTGCAGATAATCCAGCAGGTCCCGCACCCAATATAATAACATCAGAATCACTATATTCTTGGATTGTTTCAAAGAACATAGAAGCAATGCAACGAGTAATTTCCTTTTCACTTACGTCTGCAAATATTTTATTATCCATATTCAATTTTCGGTCATGTATTATTAATACATTGTTGGAATTATCAATAATTAGTTCAGAATTATAAAATTTGATGTGGCTATATCCATTTTAATTTAATAGTTTTTTTAATATAATTTTGTTTTATTACCCAATATCTTTATCACCATTATTTATTAATATCGATAAGATTGCAACGAAAATAGTCAAGTTAATTAATTATTATAAATTAGGTTATTGTTTGAATGATGCAATAAAATAGTTTTTGGAAATTATAGTATGGGCGAACCTGGATCTATATCTTCAAAAAGAGTCAATAATATCGGTTTATTGTTCTTTTCTGCTGCTAAAATCATACCATTTGAAACGTTTTCTCCAAATTTTTTAGGCTCCAAATTTGTACAAACAATTACATTTTTACCAATCAACTCTTCAGGGGAATAATGCTTTGCAAGACCTGACATAATTTCTCTTTCTTCAATTCCCAAATCTACGCGTATTCGAAGAATTTTATTATATCCCTCCAATCCTTCTGCTTTTACGATTTTACCTGCTTGCATGGTGACTTTTTTAAATTCATCAAAAGTTATTAATTCATTTTTATCTTCCATATTTAATTTTTTAATCTATTTCTTTTTTTAATTCTTTGTATCTACATATTTAAATTTTTTAATCTATTTCTTTTTTGTTCTTTTCTATATTATTGAAAGTGCTATTGCATCATTATTATGATTATTATTTGTAAACGCTTTTATGATAAGATTGCAACGAAAATAGTCAAGTTAATTAATTATTAGGTATTGATATAGAATATGATTTTTTTAAAAAATGCAACAAAGCAGTTACATCTAACAAATTCCAGTCAATAACAAGATTATTTTTAATTTAATTTTAAATTCTACATCATATTTATATTGCTTGGCTTATTCTCAAATTGTGATTATTTCGGGATTTTTTCTTAATATCTTTTTTTCAATCCTTGTTATTGGATCCTCAGCAATATGGACTTCTTTGTTCTTTGCATTAAAAAAATCTTTTCACTCTTCCCCACATCTTTTAAAAAAGACTCATCCTGATTTTAATAAAATCTTTGTAAGCATAATCATACCTGTTAGAAATGAGGAAAAGTTCATAAAACAATGTTTATCTAGCCTTTTAGAACAGCAATCATTTAACAATTATGAAATTATTGTGGTGGATGATGGATCATCAGATAATACAATGAAAATTTTAGAATTTTTTAAAAATGATCCAAGAATAAAAATTTTTGAAGCAGGAGAGAAACCCGACGACTGGGTAGGAAAAAATTGGCCTTGTTATATAGGTTATAAAAAATCCAGAGGTCAAGTTTTGCTTTTTACAGATGCAGATACAATTCATTCTCCGCAAAGTATTCATGATTCTTTGAATACTTTTTTATTTGAAAAGTTAGATGTTTTGACGGCTGTTCCTAATTTGATTTATCCTTCTTTTATGGTTAAAATGGTTTTACCGATTTTATCTATTTTTATGTTTTCTAGATATTCACCTTTACGGGTTAATGATCCTAAAATAAAACTTGGATACCTCTTTGGTAGCTTTTTTATTATTTCAAAAAAAGTGTATGAAAAAATTGGAACTCACGAATCTGTCAAAGCAGAAATTGTAGAGGATGGAGCATTAGGCCAAAAAATCAAAGATAGCGGGTATCGATTAAGAATGTTTAGAGGAGAAAAAATTATAAGTGCATATTGGGCAAGAGATTTTTCTACTTTATGGAATTCATTAAAAAGATTAATTATCCCTATCTACTTCAATAACAAGAAAAATTCTATTTTGATGACAGTTGGTGTTTTTATGCTAATGCTTTTACCTTTTATAATTTGTTTTTATTCCGTTGTTTGTGTTATTTATATAAAAGACATGAGTATTACAACTGTTTTATTATTTATATTTAGCATAGCCTCCATTCTTTCAGTATACTTGACAAATTATTATCAATTAAAAAGAGCAGATACTCATAATGTATTATATAGCGTAGGCTCTCCATTGGGCTGTTTTGTTGTCTCCATATCATTTATTTATTCTATACTTTCTTCGGAAAAAAATGGAGTTGTAAAATGGCGTGACAGGATTTATAATTATAACAAGATTTAATAGAAAGCAGATAAAATTGAAAATATTATTTTAAAATTAACATTAAAAAATATTTAACATAAATATAGAATTTGTTTAAATTCAATAAGATTAATTAATTTAATTTTTCAAATATTTTATAGAACTTATTATAGTTCTTGATGATTCAATTTAACCATAATTTTAATTTAATTTAATCTAAACAAATGTAGAATTTTGAATCGATCTTTATTGACATGTGCTTTTGAATTTATTTTAATCGTCAGTATTAGTTGACGTTTTTACGATTGCAAATCAATAGTCATGTTAATTAATCATTTTGGAGAATATGACCCTGTTAAATTTGAACCAGACAATAAAAGATATATACAAAAATTTATAACTGATGTCTTTTTTTGGGATTTGAGGGATCAAAATTCCAACAATTTATAGTAAATATATAGGGTATGAAGCAAAATTACTTTTGGAAGATGGTACTGTTTTTGATGGAATTGGATTTGGGTTTCCAAAATCCGTAGTTGGGGAAATAGTCTTTAACACTGGGATGGTTGGATATACAGAAACACTTACTGATCCATCTTATCGTGGGCAAATACTCTGTTTTACATATCCATCTATTGGGAACTATGGTGTTCCATCAGAATCCAATTTAGATGAATATGGTCTACCAAAATATTTTGAATCTAATTGTATTCAAACTTATGGGGTAATAATTCACGACCTTTCCACTGTTGCAAGTCATTGGACTTGCGTGAAAACATTAGATGAGTGGTTGTATGAACAAAAAATTCCCGGAATTTATGGAATTGATACCCGAGAGTTAACTAAAAAAATTCGAACAAATGGTGTAATGACCGGGTCCTTAATAATTAATAACAATGAGATTCTTAATAATAAAGATAATAAAGATGTACAGTTTGACTACAATTTTCATAATTTCATGAATGATGTGTCCATTAAACAACCAACATTTTATGGGAACAAATCCGATCCTCTAGTAGCACTAATTGACACCGGAACAAAATATAGCATTATTCGAAATTTACTGAATTTAGGCTTGAGTATAGTTAGACTTCCATGGAATACTACAATTGATCAAATTATAAAATATAATCCTGTTGGAATTGTGATAAGTAATGGTCCTGGAGATCCTACAATATGCAAAGAAACGATAGATACTGCTTATAAAATTATTGAAAAATCGATACCAACGTTAGGTATTTGTTTGGGACATCAAATATTGGGTTTAGCAGGAGGTGCAAATACTGAAAAATTAAAATTTGGTCATAGAGGTCAAAATAAAACATGTGTTGATTTGGAAACTAATCATTCCTTCATAACAAGTCAAAACCATGGATATGGTATAGAAATAGAAAGCTTGAAAAATACAGAGTACGAATTATGGTTTCAGAATATTGATGATAAGACAGTGGAAGGAATAAAACATAAAAATAAACCCATAATCGCGGTACAATTTCATCCTGAAGCATCCCCTGGACCATTTGATTGTTTATTTATTTTTAAGAGATTCAAGGATCTTATTTTAAATAGCGGCAATAAAAATAATTGAAAGTGATGATTATATATTATATGTCAAATAATTCCACTATATACTTTTAAATTGATGTGTTATGGGTAGAAATCAAAATATTAAAAAAGTTCTGGTGTTGGGCAGTGGAGCGATTAAGATTGGAGAAGCAGGCGAAAGCTAAATCAAATCCTTTGATATGGCCGCCAATTTGACTACTCTGGTTCTCAATGTTTAAAAGCCCTCAAAGAAGAAAATATCTCAAGTGTACTGATAAATCCTAATATCGCCACAATACAGACAGATAAAAAATTTGCAGACAAGGTATATCTATTACCAATAAATAGTTCCTTTGTAGAAAAAATAATTGAATTAGAGCGACCTGATTCAATAATGCTTAGCTTCGGTGGACAAACTGCCCTCAATTGTGGAGTGAATCTCTATGAAAATGACATTTTAAAAAAATATGGAGTTAATGTACTTAACACTTCAATTAATGGCATAAGAATAACCGAAGATAGACAAAAATTTAAAGAAGCCATGATGAGCAGTCAGGTTCCAGTATTAAAAAGTGCGCCAGCATATTCATACGAAGAGGCACTGAAAATATCAAAAGATATCGGATTTCCTGTTATTATTAGAGTTGCCTTTACTTTGGGTGGTAGAGGAGGCGGAGTAGCCTACAATGATTATGATTTATATGAAATAGTACAAAGGGGACTCTCTTTGAGCATGGTTAAACAAGTTTTAATTGAAAAGTATGTGGGCGAATGGAAACAGATTGAATATGAGGTAATGAGAGATGCAGAAGGAAATAACATAATTGTTTGTAATATGGAAAACGTTTTGGGAATGAAAGTTCATACTGGTGATAATATTGTAATAGCTCCATCTCAAACTCTAAATAATCATGAATATCACATGTTGAGAGATGCGGCTTTAAGATCTACATCTTTTTGCGACATAATAGGGGAATGCAACATTCAATTTGGATTAAACCCGTTATCTGATGAATATTGTGCTATAGAAATTAATGCTAGATTATCAAGATCCTCTGCACTTGCAAGCAAAGCTACTGGATATCCTTTAGCTTATATGGCAGCTAAAATTGGTCTTGGATACTCATTACCAGAATTGGTAAACAAAATTACAAAAGCTACCTCTGCTTGTTTTGAGCCTTCATTAGATTACATGGTAATTAAAATGCCAAGATGGGATTTTAAAAAATTTGAATTGGCAAAAAGAAAACTTGGAAGTGCCATGAAATCTGTTGGCGAAGTTATGGCTATAGGAAAGTGCTTTGAAGAAGCCATTCAAAAAGCAATTAGAATGTGCGAAATAGGAAAAGATGGGTTAGTTGCAAACAGTGGTGATGATGATGTTGATAATGATTATCATTATGAAGATGATGACGCTAAAAATAATGGTATCCGAAATGACAAAATTGTAAAGTCAGGTGACTTTTTTTCATCTCAAATTGAAAAAATAGAATATTCTTTGCTTTATCCTGATGATGAGATTATTTTTAATATTGTTAAAGCTTTTAAAATAGGGTTAAGCGTTGACAGAATAAATAAAATATCTTCAATCGATCCTTGGTTTTTAGTAAAAATCAAGAATATAGTTGATAAGGAGACTATATTAAAAAAATCATCTTTCGATGTTGATTTAATTAGGGATGCAAAAAAATTAGGATTTTCAGATAAACAATTGGGTCGTTGTTTAACTTTAAAAGAAAATCAGGTTAGAGATCTTAGAAAAAAATTTGGAATAGTACCAGTTATAAAGCAAATAGATACTCTTGCCGGGGAGTGGCCTGCTCGAACGAATTATTTGTATTTGACTTATGGAGGTAAATACAATGATATATCAAATGTTCTTACTAAAGATAATGAAATCAGTAACGCGAATCACAATGAAAAAAGTATAATTGTTTTAGGTGCTGGACCTTATAGAATAGGAAGTAGTGTTGAATTTGATTGGGGTACTGTAAATATGGTCTATAGTCTAAGAAATAATGGACAAAAAAATATTTGTGTAATTAACAGTAATCCTGAAACTGTATCTACAGATTTTGATGTCCCAGATCGATTGTATTTTGAGGAACTTACTCTTGAAAGGGTACTAGATATATGCGATAAAGAAAATATTTTCGGCATAGTTGCTTGTGTAGGAGGGCAGAGTGCAAATAACTTGATATCAAAATTAGATGCCAATGGTATCAAAATCCTAGGAACATCTAGCCATGATGTTGATAAAGCTGAAGATCGTTCAAAATTCAGTAATTTGTTAGACTCCTTATTAATAAAACAACCACCTTGGAAAACTTTTACTAATTTGGAAAAAGCTAAAGAATTTGCTTCGGAAGTGGAATACCCCATGCTTGTTAGACCATCATATGTTTTAAGTGGAGCTGCAATGAGAGTTGTTTGGAACGAAGATCAATTAGAACAATTTATTAAAGACGCATCCAATGTTAGTCCAGATTATCCAATCGTTATAAGTAAATTTTTAGAAAATGCTTCTGAAGTAGAGGTCGATGCGGTAGGATTTTCAGATAAAATTATTATTGGATCCATAATTGAGCACATAGATAATGCGGGAATCCATTCTGGTGATGCTATGATGTGTATTCCCCCTTGGCGTTTAAACAGAAAAACAATTGACACAATTATAGAATATTCCATAAAGATTGGCTCTTCCCTTCATGTAAAAGGACCATTTAATATTCAATATCTGGTCAAAGATGATGAAGTCTTTGTAATCGAAGTAATATTCGTGCTTCTCGTTCCATGCCTTTTGTTTCAAAATTTTTTGGAATAAATCTTATTGAATTATCTGCGAAATCGATATTGAATATCAAAGTCCCAAATTTTGATAATGATCATTGGTTAAAAAAATCAGGGTTTGGTATTAAAGTTCCGCAATTTTCTTTCATGCAACTTGAAGGAGCTGATATTGTGTTAGGTGTTGAAATGCAATCTACAGGCGAAGTTGCCTGTTTTGGTGATACTTTTTATGATGCTTTATCAAAATCTTATATTGCTGCAGGGTATTCATTACCAAAGTCTGGATCTGCTTTAATAACTGTGGGTGGTGTTGAAAATAAGGAGAAACTATTTCCACTTGTTACAATGATTTCTAAAATGAATTTTCAAATTCTTGCTACCGAGCATACTGCAGAATTTTTTGAAAAGGTTGGTATTGGAAATCTTGATTTAGTATACAAAATTAGCGAACCTGATCGGCACCCCAATATTTTAGATCTATTATCAAATAGGAAAATTGATTTTATAATTAATATCCCTTCTACATCGACTATAGAAAAATATGTTGGAATGCTGGATGACGAATATCTTATAAGAAGAAAAGCCGTTGAAATGGGAATTCCGGTGTTGACAACAGTAGAAAGTGCCATTTCTTTTGTTAAAACTTTGGAATGGATTCAACATAATTCACCTACAGTTGGAGATATGGGCAAATAGATAAAGTCATGTCAAATCAAGTGGCAAAAATCATAATAATATAGATAATACTTCAAGCATCCTATTAAACAAAAAATTCAGATTAAATAAAATACTAAACATCTTTTTCAATTTGAATGAAATGCAGATTAGTTTCTATCTTGTTTGATTTAATCCACTTTTACTAAATTCAATTATTTATTTTAAAATTAATCGGGTTAAAGATCAAATAAGAAAAATATTGAATAAAAACAACCTTAATTCAAAAAATTGACCTATAACATTATGTCGAACATTAAACTTGGTTAATACTTTAAACTTAAATTCTTTTTTTCAAGTTATATAAATAAATATATGTACAAGTTTAGAGTTTTAGCATATTTTAAATTAATCCAAATATAATAGAGTACTGAAATCCCTAATGTTGCAATTTAAAGACTAAAAGTAAATTGTGATTATGGAGTTTATAAAATATATCATAAAAGAGCAAACGTTAAAAAAGTTTATCTTTCTTTTTATCATTTAGGATAACAAACAAAAAGATACAAGATTACTATAATTCCGATTTTTATCAATGTATTGGAGTAACATATTTAAAGAGGTTTGGTTTTTGACAAATAAAGATAATAAATACATGGGATTAGAAAATATTAAATAATATTTACAAAAAATAAAAAAAAGTCATATAATAGATAAAATTAAAAGATTTTAAAATTATCTGGCGATTAATATCCATTGAACTAAATGAAAAAAATTATTTATTTTAATATCGAGAATGAACATGTTTGTTGTGAACGAACAATATCAATTTAAAAAAAGAAGAATTAATCAGTTTCGTCAGATGGAATAGGACATGGTTTCCACCATTAGAACATCTTCTAAAACTTGTTCATTTTCTTTAGTCATCTTTAAAAATTATTGTAAGTACGATACATTTAAAACTGAACTGAAAACTTTTTGTAAGTTCCTTGAATGAAAAAGAAAAAGGTAAGATAAATCACATAAAACAAAAAATTAACTTATTCATTAATAAACACAATAAAAAAATAAAAACTAAAAGTACAAATAAATGTTTGTATATAATTATTTTATTAATTATAATTATTCATTTAAAATACCTCGACCAATCCAAACTTTATAAATATCAAACTTAATTAAAAGTCTTGATATATTAAATAATATCGATACTCTTTATTATAGAATATAAATTTAGTATTCACAATCTTATCAATAATAGTAATCATTTTCCAATATTAAAACAATATATAAATAGAAATGAAAAACACAAATCTATTTTTATACGTTTTTGCAGAATTTTTTTGGATCTTGACAATTTATTTATATAATACTTTTATGTAAGATTAACATCTATTATTATATCTTAATCTTTAATTGTTAATTTTATACAGAATATTTGTATGAATAAGGATACTAAAACTAAAAATACAAATAAAATTCCACTAATCTCATTTTTAGTAATATTATCGATATCTTTAATTTCAGTTGCAGATGTACATCTACATACCTACGCCAAAAAAAAGAATCAGACATTTCATTATCTTTAGAAGAAAAGTATTCAATATCAAATCAGTCATATAATACATCATCTAATAAAATTTTTGATAATATGAGTAGTATTAATGCAAACCAAAGTACAAACTCGAATTTAATGAATAATTCAAATTGCAAAAACCCTGATACCGAATCATGTTATAATTCAGGTTATTCAGACGGAAAAATAAATCCAATGACTACTTGCCCAGAAGGATATAGTAAAACATATTGTAATGGTTATAATATGCTTTGTTGCATGATTATTTTAAATCGTTTTTTGTTAACGTCTTTATGTTAAGGATGTAACGCAAACAATCAAAATTTAGTTAGTTTTGCTATGGATGAAGTAAAGTTTTAACTGTATTTCGAATCATGCAACAAAGCAGTTATAATACAGCAGCTAAATCAGAAGATAACAAATAAATTTCAAGACAAAGTTATAAAAGT
Source organism: uncultured Nitrososphaeraceae archaeon (assembly GCA_963762475.1). Classification (GTDB taxonomy): domain Archaea; phylum Thermoproteota; class Nitrososphaeria; order Nitrososphaerales; family Nitrososphaeraceae; genus Nitrosocosmicus. The sequence continues at coordinate 8,966 of CAVXKW010000008.1, read as the reverse complement.
CAAATCTGACGACTCTAGCGATGTTGAAGGTATTAATATAATCAACAATCAATCAGAATTTAAAGATAAAAGCAAACTAAATTTAAATCCTAATAAAATAGATAAAATAAATGAAATAAATAATATAAATAATATTACCAATAATCAAGGTATTTCAGAAAACAAAATATCAAACAATATAAATAAAACTAAATCAAATTTTGACGAGACAAAATTATTTAATAAACATAAATCTAAAAATCATGATACGTTTCCAAAAGACAATGATTCTAAAAATTTTAAACAATCACAATCAATTCAACATAATCCAAATCTATTATTATCTAATAATACTAGTGACAAAATTCAATCTAAACTTCCAACTTTTAATAATTCGTCAGATTTAGAGTCAAAAATTCTTTCGCATAAAACATTCAAACCCAGTTTGACATTTGATGAAAAGAAAGGTAATGTAAATTTAAATCCACTGACTCAAACAGATACAGACGTTAATTCAAATAATGGTATCGAAAATAAAATAAAAAATAATCTTCGATTTAAAACCGATAGTAGTATAAACACAAATATAAACAACAATATTGAAAATGATAATAGTATTCCTTTTAATAATATCAATATTCCCGAATCATCAATCAGTAAAATAAAAAATAATATAGATCAAAGATCACAAAATAATGCTGAATTTAATATAAATAATAGCCCTGGAACTCGCATAACAAACGAACAAATAATCAAACAATCTGTAAAAATAAATAACCAAGTAAATAACATAATCAAAAATAATCAGATAAATAACATAATCAGAGAAAACACGATTTCAGCCCCAAGACAACCCTTAACAAATTTGATACCTCTAAAACTATCCAATTCTTCATTATCAAGCGGTGCATTGTTGCCGTTGGCAGACGTAGAACCTTATAGAATATTAGGAGGGCATATTACGGCAAATTTACCAAGTAATTTTAAACAAAATATTGTATTATCGCAAATTTCAGATAATGGGCAGATTCTACATGCGGTAATATTGGACCTTGATCAAATTCCCCAGTTGGTATTAGACAACAATTCACTTTACCAAACAAGTCTTGGATCAGATGTTAGCGGCGCTAATCCGTTCACAGGAAATCAAGACGAAGTCAAAATTATTACAAATTTATTTTTATGGAACAATAACCCACAGTTAATGATCTTTAATAGTACAAGTGGTGTTACTATGAATTTGATATATAAATAAGACAACATTCTTTAGGTATACCATTTTAACCTAATTTTTTAATATCAAAAATTTTTTATCATTTCCCAATAATAAAAAGTTAATTATATTTCAGTTATTAGATATGCTAAAACGATTTAATTAAATTATGTTGGATTTACCGTTTTTTATCATCTTAATACTTTTGAGTATTCAAATTTCTTTTTATGTATTATACAATAAATTTTGTGTTTTGAAATTGTATCTATAATGCAGATTCAATAATTATGAACGGTTCCACATGTTTAATTAGACTGACGAGGAGAATTCTCATCTAAAAGCCAATTTTAAAAAAATCAGTGCATCCATCTTTAAATTAAAAAACATTAGTAAAGGAAAAAGGTGAAAGATAAATAAATAAATAAACGTTTTCCTCATAAAAAATTAAGTAAGGAGATAATTAAATAAGAATAGATTCCTGAAACAATCAAAAAGGAATACAGCTTATATATCCATGAAAAAGTATTATAGTACAAAATAATTTCATAGATTATACGTTTATATTCTATTCTCTGTTGTCAACTTATTTATTTGGTAGGCGGTGGATGTACAAATGAGTAACAATACAATATGTATTAAAACTAAAGATGAATTGTTAAATAGTACTTCCAGGTATTCCTCATTTTCAATAATAATACCTACGTTCAATGAATCATCGAATATTATTAATTTGATTAATTCTATAAAAAAAAATATTGATGGATCTATTTTTTACGAACTTGTAATTGTTGATGATAGCTCCACTGACGGTACTATTACCAAAGTATTTAATTCATTTAATGAATCCAAAGGCTTTGTTATTTATATGATTAAAGACTTTGAAATTGACGAACAACAAAAAAATTATTTAATATATCCTAATAAAAATAATATAAACTTTATTATAAAAATTATCATAAGAAATAAGAGATCTGGAATAGTATCTGCAATTAGAGATGGAGTAAAATCATCCATTGGCGATTATGCAATAATTATGGATGCAGACATGTCTCATTCCCCGTCTTATTTGAATTTGTTGATAAAAGAAATAACAAAGACAAAAAATGATATTGTAATTGCTTCACGATATGTAAAAAATGGTAAAATTCTAGGTTGGTCAAAAAAAAGAATTTTTTATAGCAAAGCAGCAACTTTCATATCAAAATCCCTTTTTAAACTGAATAATATTACTGATCCTATGTCAGGCTTTTTCATAATTAAAAGTAATATTCTCAAGAATATGAAATTTGATACAGCAGGATACAAAGTATTACTTGAGATTTTAGTTAAAGTCAAAAATATTAAGAGCAGTGAGATACCCTATACTTTTGTTGATCGAGTAAATGGTTCAAGCAAATTGAATTCTAGAGTTGTTTTAGATTTTTTTAAAGGGATTATAGTTCTATATAATAACCATTAGAAATTGAATCAAATTAATTTAATTCGATTTATCCTCCCATAGAGATAATAAATTCTGTTTGTTATTTAAAATATACTTTGAAAGGATTTCAAAAAATAATCTCATTATTACCTAGTGCAACAGAAATTATATATTGTTTGGATCTTGAAGAACGACTCAAAGGTGTTACTCATACTTGTACTTTTCCATCTGATGCATTAAATAAACCTAAAATAATTACACCTTCTTTTGATATTAACAAATTCGATAGTTTAGAAATAGATAAAAAAATCAAACAACTTGCACTGGATAAAGAACAAATATTTATACTAGATTCAATTAAAATCAAAGAAATACAACCAGATTTGGTAATAAGCCAAAACACTTGTGAAGTCTGTGCGCCATTTCAAAGAGAAATTCAACAAATATCATCTATTTTGGGCTATACTCCACAAAATCTTGATCTAAGTCCAAAAAATATGGATGAAATTCTGCAAAGTATTCTAACCATAGGAAACCAAATAGGGAACTTGGAGAAAGCATTAATAAAAGTTAACGAATTAACTGGACGAATAAACTTTATTAAAAAAACAATTGAGGAGTATTATAAAAATAATAAAAAAATACAAAAACCACGAGTTATTTGCCTTGAATGGTTGTCTCCTTTTTATTTAGCAGGTCATTGGGTTCCAGAAATGGTTGAAATCGCAGGTGGGAGTAATATAATTGGAAAAGCAGGTTCATCTTCGAAACCAATCACTATTGATACTATCATGAATTTTGATCCAGATAAAATTATTATAATACCGTGTGGGTTTGACCTAGAGAGGACAAGTAAGGAATCAGTAATTTTAAATAATATTGATGAATGGAAATCATTAAAGGCGGTAAAAGCAGATGAAGTATATATGTTAGATGCAAATTCCTATTTTAGCAAACCTAGCCCTCGGGTAATAGACGGAATAGAAATAGTTGCAAAAATATTTTATCCAGATTTATTTAATGATTTGGCTATTCGAAAAGACGCGTACAAAAAATTTAATATTAGATCATATCCCTTAATTCGATAGGATTATAACCTTTTCCTCTTTTGTTAAACGGTGTCCTGTATCCAGAATAAGAAGACAAAAAATAAGAAAAATAAACATCCTACAATACTCACGATTCAAGATGAATTATAGGATAAGATTAAAAGTATTCTCCCAAAGGAGAAACCTTTTAGAACAGTTGGCAGTCGACCAATTGTTTGATACAGAAAAGGGATTGATGAAATTATCCATGCACTGAAAACAGAATGTCAGTGAAAAATGCTACACAAAGAATGCAGACAGGTTCTACCTGTCATCGAAGATTCTAAAAGTGGAAATGCCTTGACATATTCAAAAATGGATGGTTAAGAATATTGAAAATCTATGATGACCTTGTCTGTATCAACTGGATCTGGCAATCCATCGATAGTATATCCACAAAGTCACCTTTAGGGTGAGTGGATGACCGGAAATAATCCTATTGACAAAGGCAAACTGGGCAGAACAAAAAGACATATTTTAACAGATAAAATAGGAATCCCCTATCTGTACTCAAATCATCTGCAAACACTCATAATATCAAACGGGTAGCAGATGTGGTTGATAATACAGTTATCAAAAGATCATCAACACATAAAAAAAAACAGAAAGAAGAAGAAATCTTCAACATCTATGTCTTGATAAAGCATACAATTCCAAGAAGAAGAACAAGAACTAATCAAACGAGGATATGTAATGCATATTCCGAATAAAAGAAAAAGAAATAAAAATGAGAAGGAGGATGAGTTAAGATCACAACACAACATCGTTCAATTCGTAGAAAATACTCTGCAAAAAGATTGGTTGCATAAAGGGTGAATTCATAGTACAATGGGTTCAGGAAACTGTTCACCAGGTATGAGAAAAAGGTAGAGAAGTATCTTGGTTTAGTAAGTTATCCTGATGTATTACCATATATAGAAAGATAATTTCAGGATAGGCTCTGATAAAAATATTATTACAATAATTCAATCTGGACGATATTCATTATTATGCATAATGTAATGAAAACAATCATTTTTTGATACAGATTCTGTAAATTCTACAGGATAATTAGTTTGGTTTTCACGATCTTTATTTGCAACTAATGATCCAATTGGAAAAAATACTATTGATTTAGGATCCTTATCATCATCATTAAAACCATATGCTAGATTAGATATTTCAATTTTATATCTTATCGGGTATGGTTCATAGGCAATTTTATTCCACCATTCAATCCCTGTAAAACAATTTGAGATTTGAAATGAGAAATGATCGTTATTATTGATAAATAGTGTATATATCTCATCAATTTGCATATTCAAGTTTTTCAAATAAAATTCGATTGATTGATTAAATTGGTTGAACTTGATTTGTCTATAATAGGTATGCCCTATAATTGGAATAACTTTGGTGAATCTGTATCGATTAATTCCACTTAATATTGCTTCAAAGTAATCTTGTTCGTCAAATTGACAAATAAGGTTTAATTCAATTGGAATTTGTTGTATATTAAAGATTTCCAATAAATATAACATCCATGATTTATCAGGTATATTATTATCATATTTGTCAATTATTCTCAAATTATCTGAGACTAAATTAAATTTGTTAAAATAATTTCTATAGTATCCTTGGGCATTATTTATATACCCTGTCCAATAATGCACATATTAAAATAATTCTATCAAATATTTAAAATAAAATAACAATTTCAAATTGTTATTTTATATTTTGATTATGTAATGGTTGTAAATCATAACTTTTATTGTGATTTACTTTATCTGATCAAACACGGATTTTATATATTAAAATTGTTGATATTGTAGTAAAACTAATTTCTTGAAAATACTAGTCTAATGTTCGTAGGACAAAACCAATTTTCGATGAAATATGTTATCATATCTAGAATATTTTTCAAAATCTTGATCCATATAATTTGTTATCGTATGTTCACTAAATTTTTTGGCAATATGTTACCTTTTCTAAATTCTAGTCTGTATTTATATATTTTATTAGTAAATCATGATTTTTCCAAACTATATAAAATCTAATAATAGAAATATAATACTAGTTATAAAATTTACTTTTTTACCGATCGTTTTTATTGTAATTATCTAAAATAAGGTAGGTTTTTTACCATTTTTGTCACATGTATAGTTTCATACGTTCTTGAGTAAAGAAAGTTAATTTAAAAGATCCGATTTTAAAATTTTGTACAATTTTCTTATTTGCGGTATTTTGTGATAATATATTAATAATTTTCAATAGGTATTAGATTTTTAAATTCTATTTTTCTGCAAAAGTTTAATTAATTCTTGTATTGTATAATATATAATGATAAATATTTCAAAAACAATCAAAGAACATAGAACATCATTAGTTACATTCGCAATTATTGGCATATTAGCATCAATTACCCTCATCTTACCCGCATCATTGGCAAATGCTAAACCCGTCGCACATTTTGCCACTCCAAATGGTATCTCTCTTTCAGTATCTACCGCAAAACAACACATTTCACTCGATGAAAATAACAGACAAGTAATTACCTCCGCTGTAACAGATGAATTTGGAAGTCCTAAAGCAAATGTCAAATTAGCTATATCTATAACCACACCTAGTGGTTCTTCATCTGCCGATCGAACAACTGGCCCTGATGGTACAGATCATTTATCTGTTCCTTTAACTGAGACAGGCGATTATTCTGCAGATATTACTGCAACTAATCCTAATGCAGGTGGCAGTAATGCCCACGGATCTGCAAGTTGGACAGTATCTAAATAGCCAATTCTTTTTTTAGATAACATTTTTTCATACATTAACAAATTAACATTACTAAAATAATAAATATCTAAAAATCACAACTTAAATCATATTTTGACATTATTCATATTTAATTTCAATAATTTTTCATATCTTCATGATAATATAATTCTTCTAAATCGTAAAAAATTTTCAATATTCTATCTGTTGTTATCCCCACAAGTTTGAATATAAAAATCAAATAAATTCTGTTTAAATAAAAATATTTACTAAACCTTTTTTTAATATTATTAGACCGCTTACAGAATATTCCAATGGGGTAAACACAATTATTTTTTTAAAAAATCTTGTTATTGTTATTACAAAAACTATAAGATTCAACTCATAAAGAAGTATTCCATGTTAATTATATGTCCATATCCCATTAATTTGTAATAAAAAATCACGGTCTTTTTTTATATGAATGATCCCTTTTTATATGGTCTTTTAATTTATCCATATCTGAAAATTCCATGTTGCATTTTGAACAATCGTACGATCCTTTAGAATGGTATAAAAGTTGATGGTGCATATAATCTTCAATTTTATAGAATTTCCTATCACAAAGATGACATTTATGTTTTTTTAAAAAATCAAACAATTTCATATTTCTAAATTGAGCCTCTCAAGAATTAAGTTTTTTTATCGAAATTAATAAATTTAACCTCTTTTGTTAATTAAAATTATTATTTTTTAAAATAATGATTCAAAATATATTTAAATAAGTTTTAATTGAATCCATTTTCTGATTGAACCTTTTTGTTTTGTTAAAACTATTATTTTTTAATTCTAAATCCATATACCTATTATTAGGTAAGTCAACTATATACAACAGATATACTTAAAGTAAAGTTAATTCCATTATCCCAAAAAGGACATTTTACACTTTTTCATTTTTTATTTATATAAGAAAATTAATGCGCATAGTTAAATACTTTAACATAACAAATAAGAAGAGATGTAAAGGTATAATGAAACGGTCCTAACCTATTCTAATCTAATCTTTATTCATCTCGTTTAATGTAGAAGTTTAGTATTCAATAATAAAGCCTATTAGAATTTACATTTTTTAACTAGAGAACGTCATATACTAACAAAATACATTACTTGTTGATTAGTTTTAGATAAATAAATTTGAAATTGAGAATATATAACAAAATAATATTTGTTTAAATTGACTATTTATATTACAATCTCATAATCAATGTACTAACAAATGTCGAATAAAACAATCATGTAAAGATTCATGAATCTTTTTAGACCGCTTTTTTAATCATACACCCAAAAATAATAATTCATTCTTTTAAGATACAATGCATATACTGGATGTACATATATCTAATTGCTTAACAGTTGTGTAAATAAGATTGTATATACATTTGTAAACTAATACTACTCTTTTTGAACGACAAAATTGTTATCATATTTTTTGATTCATATTTAATATTATGAAAATTAACAAATCCAAACAAACACCATTAGTTTACAATAAAGATTATCAATGTATTTACATAACTCTTAACCTATATCTAAAAATCATCATTACTTATTATTCTTTAATTTATAGATAGTATCCACTATCAATCTATTTTCGAATAGATAACATCTAATTTTTTTCTTTTGCGATAATCAGATTTTTTATATTTTTACAAGATAAAGATGATAAGTAGTCTAAGGGACAGATTCTATTCCACAGCATTCTTATCAACCTCAATTACAACCTCTTTGGGATAACAATATGACTATTTAAGATAATAGTTAGGGCATATCTTTCCTACAGAAAATATCATGATAAACAACAGGTTTATTTGCATAAGATGATTTTTTAATAATGCATCTTATCACCTATACGAACATTACATTTTTTCTTTCATTTTTGTTCATATACCATTTAGCAAAAATATGCTAAACAATTCCGAATTGCTTTATGTATATATGCAACGAGAAAGCCTATTGCTAGAGTATTTATTTTACATACAATTATATTATAAATATTTATTAGCGAACTAGCAAAGGTATATTCTTGAATTAGATACTGATTTATGTGTACCGATTAAAGCAAAAGTCTGGAAAATACTCCTCAACTTATTCTAAAATTGAGTTTCTTTTTTATTTTATATTTAATGAAAAAATTTGAATGTTTCATATAAAAATAACAATGTTAAAAATCATACTAAGCACAGGATTCAAGTAGACATTCTAAACATAATAAAAAATAATATCTTATGCATATCTCAAAATTGCAGTTAATAAGTTTTAGCCAGCAAATTATTACTACTTTTATAATACTATTTATACTTTGTAATTTACAAATGTAAAATTATTATTGGCATTTGTTTAATCAAGATATACAACCTCAGTGTGAAAAATATGTATAGAATAATAAATGCACAATTTTAACATGGTAACATTGTATACTCTTTAATACTATTTCAATAAATAATAGCAAAGTTTGAAAAATCTCGGCGATCAAATTTGATGA
>CAVXKW010000007.1:0-54914 GCA_963762475.1 uncultured Nitrososphaeraceae archaeon | reverse complement strand
CAGCTATACAATAGATCTCTTGCATAATTAGAAACAATCTAGATGACCCCTTCTGGATTTTATATCGATTTCTAGTTCTGATGATTCAATATTTTATAGTTTACCAGTCCTGCAACTATATCGGATATTTTATTGTATTTTCTCAATTTGTTCCTAAAGATATCGCTCATGATCCTGTACTTTTTCAGGCGACATATATACCAATTAGCATATGTGTGCTAAACAATTTCAAATCGTTATATTACAATATTTATCAAAAAATCTACTACCAATAGGCATTTTTAACATATATTACTTTATGGATATTTTAGCCAATTTATGCTAACTGGTATAGTATGCTCTATCGCTATCCTCTTTTTTGAATGAATAGTGTTGAACTTGATTTCTTCTTGTGATAAACACTGGTTTATTTTCTTTTTATATGGTAAGGCGGATAGTTGTTCTGGATTCCTTTTCTATGCCCAAATACCCTAGATCAACTACAGTAACAACTTGTTTTGGAGTGACAGGATGGTTCTTTTTATAAATATCGTAATCATGTTTTCTTCCTTTTTTATGGCGTATTTTATGAAGGATGTAACCACGATTGTTAACCGTAATCTGATTCTTGATAGTATGTCTTTTCTTCTTGCCTGAATAGTACATTTTCCTTTTATTCTTGTCAACAGGTCTTGGTATCTGCTGTTCTGTACAATCTGTAAAAGTAAGCAAGCCTGGAAAATATTTCTCTACTTCCTCTGGAGTTTTCAGCCTTTTGGTTATTGGGTATGTCTTCTGCGGAATTGGCAAACATTCTCTTATCAACCCTTCAATCTTTTGAATGTCTCTGCAGATGTTGCTCTGATCAAGATTGAATAAAAATCCAGATAATGTATAAGTTATGTAAAGACGATAGTATACTAAAAGCATTACAAATCTATCCCTTTTATTCAGCTTAAAGTGTCTTCCAGCACCTACTTCCCTTTCCCGATCTTTTCTTTTGGACAAGCGTTGTATTTCATGTTTAGCATATCTTTTCGTTATCTTTTTATCGAAAATATCATCAAATTCTTGTACTGTAAGGCCGGTAAACGATTTGAAAAGTAGAGGTTTTTTGGATAACCTCTCGTATGAAAGCAACAAAGAGAGAACAGGTTGATGAGGAAATATAGGTCATAAAGTGCTTTGTTGCATTATTATTTTATTCGTTATTTGTTAACGTCTTGATGACAAAGTTATAACGAAAATAGTTAATATTCAATTGTTATTGTTATACATAAATCATTTTTTTAACTGTTTTTCGAATCATGCAACAAAGCAGTCATAAAGCTGTTTAGTTGCAATTATGCAAGAGGTCTAATATGACTAGACAAGGTTTTTAACAGAAAATAGAATAAAACAAAACGAAAATAAAAAAAATGAATCAACAGAAAAAAGTCATTATAAAAGTTATGACCGTTAAAAATAACGTTCACCAGGTATTTGATTTTTTTTCAAATCCAAAAAATATGGAATTAGGAGGAGCTCTTGAACTAATAGAGGATAATGATGATGGTTGGTGGATCTTCAACCACAATATAGCAGGAAGATCAAAAATGAAACATATTTCTATATCTCAATATGGAATATTAGACCATACTTTCATAGGAGGAGGATTAGAGTGGAATGTTTACGTTCGAATTATTCCAAATGAACAAGGATCCACAACCACATGGACATTTTTAAATCCAGATGGTATGTATGAAAACTAGTTCGAAAAACAGATTGAAATGTTCGACATAGAAATAGAAAAGTGGAAAAACGCATTGGAAACGTATTAACTATTGAATATAACATCCAATGGATAATAGATAGATGTAACTTGATTATATAGATGAAGATATTTTTGCTTTTATGGTAAGCGTAGAAACATAATAAGGAAAAAATCATAAAAGTAATCACAAATATTAAGAGGACATCTTATTTACAGAACTATTATTAATTCAGTTAATAGCATCAAAAAGGGATCAAATAATCATTTATTTTATGACAACATAGATTCAGTAGACAATTGTAAGATAATAAAACTTTATCCAGATTTAAATCTAGCAACAACTGAAATATCACTTATATGAAATTTTGGCGATATAAACAAGGTTGATATCATTCCTTTTTCTAGAACGTTTTTCTAAGAAAATTGACCACTTTTCACCTAAATCATGAATTAATGTAAGTGTAAATTCTCTTTCTGATGATTCCAATTCATAATGAGAGAATCCAGCATATCGACAAAGCATAGAAACATATTCTAAAAAAGAATGTAAATTAATTTCTTTGAACCAAAATAATAGAAATTCCTTTGGAATCTTATTTCCCACTTCATTTCCTATATCTTTAATGGTTTCCTCATCAAGTGCATCAATTATAAGTTTCAATGTTTGTGGCCTCAATACAACTCTTCCAAACCTTTCACTATACCTATCCTATTCAGAATATTTGGTTAATAAATTAAATATAAGCGAATTAATGCTCACTCTTTTCATTTTTGCATCATTTTGAATAATTTGATCAATCTCATAAGGTATCCTTAATGGTTCGCAGTACCGTTTTTTCTCTTTTTTTAGCCATGAATTCAAGTATTACATTGAACTACAAAATCATTTAATTTTATCATAGTGGACGTCCAGAATTTATTTATAGTTTTTCAATGCAAATACAATGAATACAATCGAGAGAAAATATTATAATGATAATGAGAGGAAAAAAATTAAAAAAATCTGGAAAGAAAATGATGTAATATGAGCCTATAAAAGATAAAACAATTTCAATAATCAGGTATGGAATACAAGAACAAGCTCAGGCTTGTAATTTAAAGGATTCAGGCATAAATGTAATCATAGTATTACGTCACAATAGTAGCTCAAGAAAATTTGCAATTAATGATGGTCATAAAACAATGACCATAAGCCAGGCAACAAAAGAAGGAGATATAATATACATTTTAATTCCGGACATGGAACAAGAACAGGTCTATAAAAACAATATCGAGCCATATTTATCAGAGAATAAGATATTGTATTTTTCTCATGGTACATCAATTCATTGTAATTGGATAATTCCACCCCCATTTGTAGACGTTATAATGGTAGCTCCAAAAGGTCCCGGAGAAATGGTAAGAAAACTTTTTGTAAAAGGGTTTGGAATTCCATCCCTTGTTGCTGTACATCAAGATCACTCTCAAAAAGCATTAGAAATAGCACTTGCAGTTTCAAAAGGCATATGAAATACCAAAGCAGGAGCAATAATAACAAATTTCAAAGAAGAAGTTGAAATAGATTGGTTTGGCGAACAGGTAGATCTATGTGAAGGGGTACATTCGATGATTGTTAATGCATTTGACACATTAGTAGAAGCAAGATATCAACCCGAAATAGCCTATTTTGAATGCTTGCATGAATTAAAATTAACCGTAGATCTAATATTTTACAAAGGTCTTACCCGAATGTATAATGGAGTAAGCGAAATTGCGAAATATGGTGGCTTTACAAGAGGAGATAAAATAGTAGATGGAAATTCAAAAAATAGAATGAAAAAGATTTTGGGCGAAATTCAATCAGGAATATTTGCGCAAGAATTAAAAGACATGTATACAAAAGATAAAAATCAACTATTTTACAAATATATGAAGCAAATAGGGAACTTACAAATTGAAAAAACCGGAAGAGAATTAAGAGAAATCATATTTAAAAACGATCAAAACAAAATTAAAAATTTTTATCTAATATAATCTATATATAGTATCAAATTAAATATGAAAGACTAATTGAAGAACAAATAAATGTAAAGTAAATAAATTGATATAATACATATATATTTCTCATAGAGTTAAAATCAAATTATCATTCGACTTTACCAAGATTTTTCAATTAAATCACTATATAAAATATTTTTTATTAAACAAATTGTTTTATAACATACACAGTGATTTAGGCCCATCATAGTAAAATAAAACACAATAGAAATAAAAAAGTTTCCGTCATAGATAAAAAATATGAATTAGGCTAATCATATTTTGACACACAATATAAAATAATTTGATAACTATACTCAACAACATTAGTTCGTAGACCTAAACAGATATTTTTTGATATCTAGATTGAATCGTCTTGTTCTATAATAGTGAGATATTACTTGCTTAATGTGTAAGAAAATAGAGTAATAATTTGATAGTATGTTATACTTACCCTGTCTCCAACATTCTTCAACTGCATTTAATTGAGGTGAACCAACAGGAAAATATTCAATTTTTATTGCCTCCATCGTGTTTCTCCGTAAGTACACTCTTCTACCATCTTCGACCGGTGCTGTGCTGCTCTATCTGCAAACAAGATAAATTTATTAAATTTCTTTCTAATCTCCTCAAGATATGCAATAAAAGATTGACTATCAAATCTCTCGTATTGTCTAAATAATTGTTTACCATCCAAAGATAGTGTGCTATAAATGATTGTCTTGTAATGAGCACCTGCAGCTGTAACTACTGCCAGTCTTTTCTCTTTAACAATCCTCCATCTTCTTTTCTTGGCCAAAAATGAATCATAGATAAAGATGGATTCATCCTCTACAAGCACATTCCAGTCATATTTAAGCGTGCTTAATACTTGTTGTATGCTTTGTTGCATGATTCCTATAATGTATGATTTTGTCATCTAATTTGGTTAAACGGATGTTATTTTGTTATATAATGATGCTTTTAACATCATTTCCTGTATCATATTCTTTAGTTTAACCGAGTATACATATTCTCCAAACCTTCGCTTTATACAAGAGAATACTGTTTCTACAATCCATCTTTGTCCATAGCTTACGCTATCCTTCCTCTTTTGCAAATCATTTCTTTGTGCCAACACTGATAGATTTCTAAGGATGTTTCCATTTTTCCATCTGACTTTAGCATTCTTTCGTACTTTAATGCAAGGCTGGATTCCCTTGTCTGCCAGATATCTAAAAATATCATTACCTTCATAAGCACCATCACCGAATAGTTTGCCTATTGCTGCAGCGGCGGTCATGTTATCTGATTTTGTAATATTTTCAACCAACTCAGGTAACACCTTGCTATCATGTACATGCTCATCAGTAACCTTCATTGAAAGGATTTTCTTGGTTTTGACATTAACTGCTACATGTATTTTTAAATATCCTTTCTTTTTTACATGCCATTTCTCTCCCATCCATTGACCTCTGTTTGTAACCTTAATACCGTACTATATATCGCAATGACGATATATTCGTCTTCAAAATCCTTGTTTTTATTATCCACATCTTTTATCTTGATATTCAATCTGTTTATTCTTCGGTTTATCGTTGTATAATTTGGAATGGAAGGTACTTTTCCTTCAGCATGTCCTTGTGCAATACCTTCAGTTTGTCTATAAGGAAGATGAAAGTATACTTTAGCATAGCCGAGTAAAAGGAGAAAGGTGTTGGGATAATGAAATGGTTCACCAACTTTGTCTTTGTTCATCTCTTTTAGCTCTGCATCCCAGTTGTTTATAACGTCAAATCCTAGCAATATTTCACCACGTCTAACTAGAGATTGGTTGTAGATGGACCATTTCATGGAGTTTATTTGAGAAGGTTAGCTAAATGTTTTTGGAAAGGAGGAATCATGCAACAAAGCACTTGTTGTATCTTTTTTAAATTTCTTTTTCTCTTTTAGAGTTGCTGTTCTTACGAATTTCTTTTGTGGTACTTTTGGTGAAAACCCCACTTATGAAGTAGTCTGCGGATGCGTTCTTTATGATATTTAACATCTGTTTTCTGATGGATTAGATCCATAACTTGTTTAATGTCCCGTCCTATGTTGCTATCGTATAGTTCATGTCTTATTTTTTCCATTGTTTATTTTGGTATGGTATACCATTTAGCAAATGTGTGCTAACATAATTGATAATTTTCATATGTATTCCCGAAGTTTTGGGTTAGCACATTTATGCTAATTGGTATAGATGGTTTTCCACTTCTTGTTGGTCTGTCCCTTAGACCTTCTAAACCTTCATCGTTGTATCTCTTGTACCATTTAAGCCCATGACCTTGCTCGATGTAGTTCTTGATACAGGTTCGACGGGTTGTTTATCTGATGATATCCTAATTATGAGTAGTAATCTTTCCTTTATGTTTACATCGCATTCACTCTTGTATGCTTCGGATAATGAGGCAAAGTTCAACTAGTATAATATTTCATAGTAAAAGGTCAGCTAAAAGATTATCCTTGAATTTAGGTGGTTGAGTATATTTTATGTATATGTATTTTAAACAAATACAATCCAAAAAAAATAATAAAATAATTTTCTAAAAATTTTATTACAATTAACAAATAGGTGAGTATTAGAGCAAAAAAATGATTTAAATCAATTCAAGGTGAGGACCATAAAATGCACTTGCTTTATAAATTAAATTATCTATTAATTTCAGATTTTTCAATAGATAAAAATTTTGTTTGACCATCAAAAGTTGCCAAATACTCCAAAACACAAATATTATTTTTTATATATACCAATTAGCATATGTTTTCTAAAGTGTATTTCGTAGCAAATAGTTTCTCATATTAAGATTGAACCTTTTTGTTCTAAAATATTTGGAAATCTTTTTCTTTAAATCTGTAAATGATGAATAATATTTTAGGATAAGAAATCTCGTTTTGCAATATTCCATATCTCTTCCATCATCATGAACTCAGGGGATGCTGTGGGAAGGTATACAGGTATCAGAGTCTCCTTGTTTTCTTCAAAATACTTTAACACCTTTTTTGATTTATGATGAGGCGATGCTTTATCCATGAACAAATAGCATTGTGGGTATTTAGCATGTATTTTCTTTAGATAATCAAGGAATGTATCTCCATTGAATACATCATACTGTCTGAATAATTGCTTTCCTTTCATACTTGTGGCACCAAAAATACATGAATGCTGATGTGAACCTGTTACTCTGATAGTCGGTCTTTTCTTTTTATCAACCCAAACACGTCTTACAAGACAATCATAAAAAAAGAATGATTCATCCAGTGATACTATGGTAAATCCTTCTTTTTCTTGTTGTTGTTGTTGTTGTTGTTGTTGTTGTTGTTGTTGTTGTTGTTGTTGTTGTTGTTGTTGTTGTTGTTGTTGTTGTTGTTGTTGTTGTTGTTGTTGTTGTTGTTGTTGTTGTTGCACATCCACAAGTATCTGTTCGGTCTTTTTTTGAATGCCTCTTTTTCCTCTGGTGGTGCAGTATTTACATGTACTTTTCTTGGAACCTTCTGCTTTAATCCCCATTTTCGAAGGATACGATATATGTGAGTATGGTGATATTTTACTCCACTTTTCTTTATAATTAGTTCTTCAACCTGTTTTGTTGTCCAACCTTGTTTGGAGTTTGATAGTTCTTTCTTTATGCTAAAACTACTATCTTCAGATAGTTCAGGTGGTCTACCGGTTTTTGTTCTATCTTTTAGTCCTTCTAAACCTTCCTTATCATATCTTTTTAACCAATCAGAAGTCCATGGATTGCTTCTGTGTAATTCTTTTACAACACGAAATGGAATTTCGTTATCTTCTCTTACTTTGATAATTAGTAGCAGCCTTTCCTTAACCTTTGAATCATTTTCTTTTTTGTATAGATTAACCAATGTGGATTTGGTCAATGGCGACATTGAGAATAGATAGTATAATAGAAGGATCTAGATAGCTTTTGTGTTTAATAATAATTATCAAGATAAATTATTTAGCATACTTGTGCTAATTGGTATAATAATCTATTGTCAAAAAATATAAATTATCAAATTGGTTTAATGCTGCAAGCCAATAACGCTCAAGATCCTTTTTATTATCAATCTTTTGAGAATTTAACTCAGGAAAAATAGTTTTTATTTTCGGACTAAAATATAATATCATCAGTAAATAATAAAAGTACTTTATCTAAATCCTTATCATTCCAAGCAGTAATCCATCTTTTAACATGTTCTTTTACAAATGAATCAGACAATATATACATTAAATGTTATTAAATGATAAGATCAAATTTAATAACCTTTCATTTTACAGTCTATTTTTTATTAATATAAAAAGGTACGTAAACCATTTTAAAAATTCAACTTTTAATAAAACCAAAAGACAATCAATTAAAGATATTTTTATGAGGAATAAAAAAATATAAAAAGTAGAAGCAGTATCAAGAAATAAAATACTAAAAAAAGACAGTTACAATGCGAGTTTAAGTCAGATTCAGTTCAAATATTTCATATTGAGTGTAAATAATTTTGCTTTGCATTTAGAAAATGAAATCAAATACGAGCAAGATATATCAATATCAATCCAATCAATAATTTATTTACAATAATTGTAAATTGATATGTAATTATTTAAATGAAGTTACAATCGTC
Source organism: uncultured Nitrososphaeraceae archaeon (assembly GCA_963762475.1). Lineage (GTDB taxonomy): Archaea > Thermoproteota > Nitrososphaeria > Nitrososphaerales > Nitrososphaeraceae > Nitrosocosmicus. Next base: position 46,531 of record CAVXKW010000007.1, on the reverse strand, counting down.
ATAAATAACAATAAATATTGACAAATCTATCCAATACTACAGAAACATTTAACATTGGGATGAAGGCAACAAGATAAAAAATATGGAAATAACAAATTTATTGAATTATTAATTAACAGATAAAGAATGAATAGTTTTTTTTCAAGTTATTATAAAGGCATATCACTAGTAATTTTTTTTGGATTTGCAACCATAGCAATTAACTCAATGTTATTTAAAGATAATTCAATATCACATATATTTCAACTAACTTTGGCATCAAAACTCAGCAATACATCATATATCAATCTTAAAAATCAATCAAAAGAAAATATAATAGTAGAAGCAGCAGGTCACTTTGCAAATAATCAATTGAAAGATGGCACTGTACAATGGATTCAAGGGGGTCTTTGGAATTTAAAGATCAAAACAATAAATGAAAATAATACAAGTAACACTGAAAATACAGGTGCTCCAAATATGAAAGCAATTTTTAGTGCCAATTTCACAATGATAAAACCTGATGGTAGTTTGTCCCACAATCATAATATAAATAACTTTACATCAAATAATGTAATTTTTGCGGGCAATGACATAATTATAACAGGCATAGCAGATATCCATTCAAATATTGGCTTAGAGTTCAAGCAGGTACCGTTAACTGTTCATCTTATGGGTAAAAAAGTATTAGGTTTAATGATCAACGTAAAAAAAACTAACGGCCATTTTGCTAGTCCAAATGAAATGTTTGGAACCCTGATTAGTGGTTTAGGTCTAGATACTAAAAATAATAATAATAATAATATGAATATGAGTAATATGAATATGAACAAAAAAATAATTATAAACACTTTAATTATTTTTTATATTAATATTTATTTTAAAATAAATTGAAATGAAATTTCTGTTTAAGGTATACACAAAACAATATTAAAAATAAAACGTTTAGAATTATTTTAAAAATACAAAGAAAATTTTTGATATTATTAAAATTCTCAATTAATTATACCGATATCCATTAATTGAAGCAAGATATAAAAGACCAACTAAGGCAAATACATCAAATTAACTCCATTATTAAATTAAATAACGAAAGACATATTGTTTAAATTATCAAAAATAGTCTTAATAAGATGCTATTTGGAATCAAAATAATCTTGCTTTTAAAAATATCAGAATAAATGACCTAAAAATATCAGTCTGTCACAATATTTCAAAAATAAAAAATAAATAATTTATATTTTCCTAATAATAGTATTTGAAATCAAATAGAAACTATTTCAACCCCTAGTTACTATCAGCACCACCATGACCACCATTGCCACCATCAGAGCTTCCAGTGATAGCAATTGAATTTCCACCATGACCACCGAATCCACCAGTAAGAGTTCCATTTACACCTGAAGGAGTCGGTACTATCAATTGGTACATTAATTGGAGAGCATCCAACAGTTACTACACCATTGAAGCTATTATCTCTACATTTTACTACTTGTTTTGAGACCATCCAAATGTGCACCGCCACCGTTTCCACCATGCCTGATAATGAAACTGCGAAGCCACTAAAGCCCTCCACCTCCACCTCCGTTTCCTCCATGAGTAAAACGTTTTGAGTCATCTGCAAATACGTAAGAAGATGATATGGATGCAGCTGCAGCAGTAACCATAAAGGCTACTAATGTAGTTATCAATAAGAGTTTTATAGTAATATTAGTCATCTATTGAATAGATAAAAATAATATATATGTATTTTATAATTTTTTTATATTAAATAATATTCTATAATTAGAATCAATACTATATTGTATAATGTTCTTTATATTACAATATTATATGTTTAAGTTGATAAAACAGGATTCAAAAAAGAATATATTCGAATGATAAGTAACGAAATAACCATAACTTTATGAACTTGTTTTTAAAATAATAAAAAAAGAGGGAATGAATAACAAACATCAAAGCACTATTTTCATAGTTTTTCAAATGGTTACAACCAGCTTTGTTCCGTGATTTCGGCTATATTAAATTAAATATTATATCAACAACATCAGATATTAAAATTTGCATAGTTATTTCTGTTAGAAGATTCATTAGAATATTATACATAAATTTACTTTAAGTAAATAGTTACTATAATATTATATAAAAAGATAACTATTAAATCGTAAAAATGATATTAATTAAATAGATTAAGAATAATCTATGACCTCCGATAGAATCAATAAATGCATCATAATACCACATAAAGAAATTCCTAGAAATTTAAGATAGAAAAGATATTTAATAGTGGTTGTTTAACCGTCCTCATACTTTCTCAGTAGAGATAAAAAACTAAATATGAAATTACTTACTTTACACCATGATGTAAATTATATTATATTATACCATTTAGCAAAAATATGCTAAACAATTCCGAATTGCTTTAGTACTATACCAGTTAGCATAAATTGGCTAAAATATCCATAAAGTAATATATGTTAAAAATGCCTATTGGTAGTAGATTTTTTGATAAATATTGTAATATAACGATTTAAAATTGTTTAGCACACATATGCTAATTGGTATATATGCAACAAGAAAGCCTATTGCTAGAGTATTTATTTTATATTACAATTATATTATAAATATTTATTTTAGCGAACTTATGCAAATTGGTATAAGTAGAATCTAAGAAAATCTTTTGAGAATTTAAATTAAATCCTCACAATACTTTAACAGATAGATTAAAACAAACGTATTTAAATTTAAAGAACATGCAAAAACGTTATAAATCTGCGTTATTTCAAACATAATATTATAATTAACTGAACATTAATAAATGATAGAATAAAATACAAATGTATAATATAAAAATGTCACGTAGATAATTAAAAATTTTTATGGATATAAAAATATATGAATTATCGTTAATAAAATTTCAAAAATCACAAATACCGATCAACAGGATATCTAATTTATAAAAAATATAATGTAATGATACAAATTAACATATTAATTACAAAATTTGCGTCTTTGAAATCACTTTTATTATAATTTGATACTATATTAAGTATGCAAAAATATAAACAAATAAAAAATAATGAACTTGTAAATTTTCTTCAGAATAATCAAATATGTATAATAAAAAAAGAATCTAAAAAATATAATAAAATAGCATCAGTAGGTGATTCCAATAAAATATTTACCAAAAAGAAGATAAAAATGAAGGAAAGAAATAACAATACTTTCTAAAGCATATTAATAAATAACTAATTCATCTGTAGAATTCTACAGAATTGGTTTAAATCTCCATATTTTTACCTACTTCATCTACAAATACAATTTCAGAAAGAGGTTTTCTTTTTCTTGGTGAAAGAGATTGTTTTTTGTATTTTTCAGGTAATAATTCATGTGTATCCTGATATCCTATAGCAATCATTATTCCTATTTGATAATCATCAGGAACCTTAAATACAACTTTGGCTTTTTCTCTATCAAATCCACCCATCTCATGCATAATTAATCCCTGATTAAAAGACTCCAAGAACATGTTTTCATTGGCAGCGCCCAAATCATGGAAATGAAGCAAATTAAAATTACCAGTATCAGAATAATTCTTTTTTGTTAATGCACATATTAAAATAGGAGCTCTTTTAGCATAAGAATTAGACTCCATTAAAACAGACTGCGCCTCTTTTAATTTATCAGGATTATCAGTAGTAAAAACAAGATAGCGCCAGGGCTGTTCATTTCTAGAGGATGGAGCCCAACGAGCAGCTTCAAGAATAGATAACAGTTTGGACTTTTCTACAGGCGCGGTAGAAAAAGATCGCGCACTCCACCTGTTTGCTATAAGTTCGTTAATGAAATGATCTGTTTTTGCAGGTTTTTTCAATACAGAATTATTCATAGATTTTATTGAAGTAAATCATTCCCTTATTTTATGTATACCATTATTTTATATTTAGAATATAGAAAATTATGTAAGTTTTATATTTTAAACGTATTATTTATCATGCAATATTTTCAGAATAAAACCAATTTGTTAATACATATATATCCACAATCATTGCAATCATTGATGGATATTTTTTATACATGTTATTTAAACAAGTAACAATTAAAAATAATACATAAAAAAAATCCAATAATACTCTATCATTATTTAATAGATAGAAAACTAGGAAAAAATATTAAATCATCATCTTAAATATAGTCAAAAATAAAATTATTAAATTATTATAGATACAAAATAATTTTAAACAAATCAAAAATAAAAAAATATTAATTATATCATAAATCAAATATGGTTATTTATTTATCGTTATTTTTCGTATCAAAATGTGCAAAATTAACTACAACTATTTTTTGATTGATAAAACAATTTTATTAAAAAATAAGTGGAATTTGTTATAATATTACATTACATATTTTTCATCATATTATGAAAATCTTTATCAGATATTCTCTTTTTTAGTTCCATAAGCTGCTCTATATCTTTACCTGCCAAATATCGCAGATTAGGATTATCATTTAAGATTATATCAAGAACAATTTTTGCAACATATTCAGGATCAGACCCATTTTTTATCATTTCATTTAATCCACCATCTTTTTCTCTCATCATCTGTGCATAAGGAGAAGCAGGATCGGCAGATCTATTTGCTACAACCAATGAATTGAAAAAATTCGTTTTGATTACACCAGGTTCTACAAGTACTACTTTAATACCAAAAGGCTCTACCTCATAAAATAATGATTCGCTCAAACCTTCTACCGCAAATTTAGAACTAGAATATGCAGAAGCATTTGGAATACCAAATCGACCTACGCCCGAACTTATATTTATAATTAAACCAGATTGTTGTTTTCTCATTATAGGAAGAGCAGATTGAATAGTCCTTATATATCCAAAAACATTTGTCTCATACAAAGATTTTATTTCGCTCATATCAAGATCTTCAAAAGCGCCACGCAATCCATATCCAGCATTATTTATTAAAACGTCTAGCCTACTAGATTTGGAATATATAGAGTCTAGAGCCTTATTTACTGATTCATCATCATTCACATCCAAATGCAAAATATATAAATCCAGATTTTCATTTTCTGCTATAGATTTTAATTCGGAGCCCTTTTCTAAATTCCTCATACTAGCATATACAACATAATTATTTCTTGCCAAAAGTAAAGATATTTCGCGACCAATACCGCTTGAACTGCCTGTCACCATTACAACTTTTTGATCTGGCATTAGATATTGCTATAAAACACCTTACTTAAAGATTAGAAAAATAATTAAAAAAAGTATAATACAGATATCATAAACCTCATATAATTATAATTAAGATAATGGATCTTTAAACTGTAATAAATTTCTAAAAATCAATTTTTTAAATAAAAAATTTTGTATTTCAAAATAAAACATATAATAAAACAATATATTATTACTAATAAAACACGTTACATTTTATAATTTTTTTCTTATAATTTGTCGTATTCTGTAATTATCGGACTTATTAATACTTAAATACAATTATATTTTTTATTATATAGGTTCATTGAGCAAACCACATTCACCATTTACTAAAAAAATCACAAATGGATTGTTAAATGGGAATAGGGAAATTTATCACCCGGGTATCGTGGAAAACCCACTCGCAAAACCATTACCTTGGTGGTATGAATTGTATCAACGAATCAAATTATTTCCATGGTGGATAAAATATAATCTGGGTTTAACTGAAGAATCAAAACTTCAGGATAAAATAATAATTCTTGCAACATCTATGAATTTGGAAAAAAAATGGATAAAAAAAATGATAAGACATGCAGTATCTGAATTTTCAAAAAAGGGGTTAGGACTAGATTACTATGGATATCATAACATAGATCATGAGCTTGAAGCAACTTATTTTACATTATTATCAGCTAGCGGTCATTTATTACAACATAATGATTGCACACATTTTACAAATGAAGATCTCAAATATCTATTTGTTTCAGCACTATTTCATGATTATGATCCAGCCAAAAAATTTGATAGACCAAATGAAGAATCTGTAGAGTGGTTTTTGAGAAACGACCCTAAAATAATAAAATTTATAGAGAATGTAAAAATAGACTTGGACACAGTAATTGCCATTATCTATAGAACAGCATATCCATTTCAAGGCAAAATAGCAGAAGATGCAAATAATCGTATTCAAAAATTGATTTTAAAGGATCGTTCAGGTATGTCAGATATTGATAACACAAGAATAGAAGACAAAAATGATATAAAGAGATTAGAACACTATCAACACCTCGGATGGTTTTTGTCAGTATGTGAACGAATCGCAGGATATTCATTAGGTGATTTTGAATATGCAAATAAATTGGCAAGAAGCAATGCACATGCTCTAGGATGGCATCCTTGTGTAATTAATGAAGAATCAGTCAAATATTTTCATGCATTAAAAAAAGAAAAAGATATGCTAGAATTTGTACTAAATGGTTACTCCAGACAAATTAAAAAAGAATTTTCTAAACAATGTTACATCCTTTCAAAATCTTTACGATGAAGAAAAAAGAATAAGAGAGATGACTAGGAAAAAAGAAATAATTTTTGTTAGTAAAGTAGAGAAAATGCGAGATGGTCAAGAAATAGATAAAATATCAAAGCTTGATCACGAAGTAAGAAGTCGCGTTTTAGACATTTATAATGATTTACCTAGCCCATTAAAACTTGGGGAAAGATATTTTATATCATCTCTTTTCCACCCAGATACAATTTTAATCACTTTACGCATAAGAAATCAAAGTAAAAGAAACGATACCCAGAGTTTAAACACCAAAAAAAATGATACCGCTGACGAAAGTGAGACAATAGTGGGATACGTTAAAGGTGGACCTTTAGAGAAATATAATCTAAGAAGAGGGACTTTTGATGAAAATAGAGGCAAAAAGAACACAGCATATATGGAATGGATTTGCATAAAACCAGGATATTGGGGGTCAACAGGTGGTCATGTACTTAGAAAAAACTTTCTACAAGAAGCAAAAAAGATGGGATACGAATTTGTTACAGGTTATGTGCATCGCGATGTAATTATAAAAAGAATAAATCAAGGAGAAATCATCCATGTGGTTCAAAAATATGATCCAGATAAACTTGATTATTATAGAGTAGATTTAAATGGAGACATAAATATTGATATAATGTCAAAAGAGGAAGAGTCAGATGATTTTGAGGTTACAATTTAAATTAAAATAAATCAATACAGTAGCAAATAATTCTTGTTAACGGTTAATTGTTTTATACATGGTTAAAAGATAACAAATTATTGATATCTTTTTCTAATACCAAGTATTTAAATTAAATATTGGAAGATAAACTATTTGAAAGAATGTTTCCTTCGGATATACTCCCAAATACATATCCGAAAGAAACTGCGGAGGATGATACTGATGAGATATTAAATAGTAACATTTTCAACGTGATGTTAAACAGACGATCCCAAAGAAAATTCGAGAATAAAAATGTAGAAACCTGGAAGGTCGAAATAATATTTGCAGCAGCAGATACCGCACCTACTGCAGGAGGGTTTCAAGGGTTTGAAATATATCACATCATAAAGGAAGAAATAAAATACAAGATAGTCACAGCAGCAAACAAACAACCATATGTCAATGCACCACTAGTATTAGTTTTTTGTTCAAACCCAACACGAATAAAAATGAATTTTCCTGAAGATATTTTGCTTAAATTTTCTTTACAAGATGCAACCTTAGCTGCAAGTTATGCCCAACTAGCTTCTCATGCCCTAGGTTTAAGTTCAATTTGGATAGGAATGTTTGATGAACAATTAGTTAAGGATATCATTGGAACAAATCTCCGACCATCATCAATACTATGTATAGGATATCCAAAGAAAATGTTGTTACCAAAACCAAAGAGAAAACTTACAGATTTGATTCACAGTATTTAATTTCAAATCAATTTTATGATTAAACTTGACTTGTATTTTTTAGTATAGATTTGTAAAAATTAAAATAATTCGTTCTTTCTACCACCCATCTTTTTGCAGAGTATATTTTACGATTTGAGCAGCGTTGTGTTATAATCTTTACCTCTCCTTCCCAAGTTTCATTTCTTTTTCTCTTTTGAGGAATATGCAGTACATATCCTCGTTTGATTAGTTCTTGCTCTTCAGATTCGGAATTGTATGCTTTATCTAAACATAGATGTTGAAGCTTTCTTTTTCTTTCTATCTTTTTAGTTTTATACGATGGAGCTGGTCGTTTGACAACTACATTATCAACTACATCTATTACTATTTTGATGTCATGTGTACTTGCTGAAGAAATAACTATAGATAATGGGATTCCATTTTTATCTGTTAAAATATGTCTTTTTGTGCTGAGTTTGCTTCTATCAGTAGGATTATGTCCAGTCATCGCCACCCTAAAGGAGACTTTATGGATATACTATCGATGGATTTCCATGTCCAATTGATACCGATAAGATCATCATAGGTTTTCAATAGTTTTATCCATACCTTTTTGAATATATCAAAGCTATTCCATTCTTGAAATCTACGATGACAGGTAGAACCAGAACCATATTCTTTAGGTAGCATTTTCCACTGACATCCTGTTCTCAGTACATAGAGAATTCCATCGATCACTTTTCTATATCGAATAATTGGTCGACCAACTGTTCTGAGTGGTTTCTCTTTTGGAAGAATATTCTTAATTTTATCCCATAATTCATCCGGAAACTTGAGTATGGTAGAATGTTTATTTTTCTCCTTCTTTATCTTCTCCTTCTTTTGGATATAGGACATAATTTGGCAAAAGAGGAAAAGAGCTATAATCCTATCGAATTTTGGGATAGACTCTTAGTTTAAAATTATGAATTTCTTATTTCTATTATAATTCAGGGTTTAATTGCGCAATTCCGTTGAGACTAAATGAAAATGTAGATCCTATACCGTCCAGGTTATTTTCTGCCCACATTTTACCACCATGAGCTTCAATAATTTTTTTAGATATATACAAACCAAGTCCAGTACCTTGGTAGGAACTCGTTGCAAATTTTGTGAACAATCGTGGAAGAATGTCTGGATTAATACCTATTCCCGTGTCTCGAATACTAACTATGATTTTGATTTGATCATTATGATCAAAGTGCATATCTATAATGTTCACTATAATAAATATTTTACCTTCTGTGGTAAATTTGTAAGCATTATCAATTATGTTGAACAATACTTGAGTCAATTTTGCTTTATCTGCATTTATAATCACATTAGGATTTTGTGATGAACCTTCGCTTATTGGGATAGTATATTGACATAATAATTTGCTTTCTTTGCTACCATCTTTCATTACTTTATTTGATCTGTATTCGCATTGAAATTCATTTTTTTTGTTTTCATTTTTTTCAATTCCATTAACAAAATTATAAATTACTTCTGAAATTAGTTCACTTAAATTGATGGATTCAATTTTCATCTTTAATATATTCCCCTCTATTTTAGTAACATCTAAAACATCTTCTATAAGATGCATTAACCTTTTAGCATTTCTTTGAGCGATATCAAGTAGTTCTAGTGGATCAGTTGAATATAAAAGTCCACCATTATTACTTTTTAACTGGGATTTTAAAATTGTGAGTATGCCAATTATCGGTTGTATAGGTGTTCTCAATTCATGTGCAGTAATGTTAATAAATTCTTGTTGCATCTTGTCATGACGTTTTAATTCTTCATACATATCAGCTTGCATCCATAAGTTATCGAATATTGTTGCATATGATATTGAGATTGCTCTTATGTTGGTATATGCAGCTATTCCTATTGATTCTATAGATAATTCTTCATTAGTATCAAATTCATTATCTTTAATTTCCCAAACTATCGATTCTTTTCTATCAGTAGCTAAAACCATTATCTGTGTTTGGAGTTTTTCATCTATTGATTTTATATTTATAAAAGGAAATTTAGATTGCAACTCTTTTAGTAAATCAAAATTATTTTTTTCAAAAGGTACCAGAATTTTAATATTAAGTTTATTGGATTCTGATATTTTTTTTAGAATATTCATCACACCAATCTTAACTAGTCTTGATAACCCACTATATGATGGAAAAAGTAAAATAATTTCGTTTTTAGCACTTTTGATCATATTTATAGCCCGTTCAATGGATCCAATTGCATTAGGGATTATTTCTACATCTTCCATTTCAAAGCCTTCTTCAATGTTTTTTATTCTTCTTTTTGCATCTACTCCTTTATTCCATAAATCTTCAAATATGGTATTAAAATGGTCGACATACATTGGTTCATTACTAAATAGAAATTTTCTGGATCTTTTACCTCCTTCCATCTTTTCTACAGTTACAGCTACTTCATTTTGAGAAACACCAAAGCTAATGGATGGAATATTTTTAATGTGTTTTATTTGAGTGCCAAGATCAATTAATTTTGTAACTAAATAAATACAATCTTTATTTATTGTTAAAAGTGCTCTAAATCCTTTACCATTTGGATTTAAGGCTTTTTTATAGGTATCTCGTAAATTATTAAAACTCATTTCTAAACCGCCTGCAGTTGTACATATAGATAGATAATCTGCGTTATTGTTTAGAATAGTTAATTCTTTTATTATTTCTTCAGGATTCTCTATTATTCTAGTCCAAACATCCGATCTTTTACCTTCCTCAATTTCTTTTATTTTTTGCTCAGCAGGCATTGATTTTTCCCATAAAATTTCATACAAAAATTGTTGTTGTTTTACAAATGTACGTACAGTGCTATATAAAAGCTCGATTGGTAAGCACCCTTCTTCTTTTATATTTGAGGTACATGCATATTTTTTCCCATCTGATATTCCAAAGTTAATTTTAATGCCGTCTAAATGACGACAATCCATTAAATTAATAAATTTTTTGGAGATTTCTATGTTATCTTTGGTAATTTCAGTAATATATCTTAATTTTACCCCTTTTTCCTTCAAAATGATGAATTCTTTTGATAATGGGGTGTTGTTGAAAAAAATGGAACCTAAACCATCTGCACAGATATCTAAATTTTTATTTACTTTACTAAAATCATTTATGGCCAATTTGACAATATTATCAAAGCCGTAAATAGTTTCAGTCTTTTCCAGTTCTGTATCTGTCTTTATTTTTTCTTCTTTGTTTACCAAGAATGGAATTCTACTTAAATATCATACCAAACAGATATAAAACTTGTCTTAAAAATATAGTATTGGAAATTATTCGGACTTGATATAGAAAAAAATTGAAAAATATAATTAATTACATTTTATTACGCTGGGCTCTGATAACGGCTGTATATGTACAAAGGTATATCCACTTGTAAAATATTTATGATCGCTTTGCCATGATTTTTGTTATAAATATCTTTCCACTTGCTAACGGCTCTTCCTATTTCTTGCTCGTCTTTAAATGTAGAATTGTTGATTGTCTGCCTCTGCAACCATGACCATCTTACTTCAATCAAGTTGAGCTCTGGTGCTTACAGGTAGAAATACAAATTTTATTCTTGGACAATCCTTTGCTAATACTTTTTTTACCATCTTTGATTTATGCGCAGATAGATTATCAAGTACAAGAAAGATATTTTGTATATTCTTATCATATCTTTTATCTACTCTTTTTAAAAAGTCAACAAACTGTTTTCCAGTCTTCCTTTTATAGCATTGTACATGCACCTTATCATTTGTGTAATCAAAAGCACCAAATACATTTAGCAGTCCATTTATTTTTTGAGCCTTCTCAACCTTTACCTGTACTGATGACCATGATGTACCACCATGTTCTTGCTGTTACAGGTCCTTTCTCATCAACATACAATAATACAGAATTTGGTGGGGTGTTGTACCTTAGCTGTTCGATGTACTTTTTTTCAAACTATTCTGGGTCATTGCTTCTTTTATTTGATAAAATATTTAGATATTCTCCATTTTATTTTATGCTTTAAAAGAATATTTCTTATTTCGGAATGACTTATTTTATCTACCAGTTTTAGATATACATAAGAAAACCAGCAAGTACACGTAATGACCATGTGGAGAATGCTAAATCAAAAGATCTTGGATTTGCAGATGTTATATCCACTATTTGGTTCTCTATATCATTATCAAATTTATGCTGTTTGTGATTGTGTTTTTTTGATATGATACCACCAATTCCTTTTTCATTAAAACGATGTATCCATTTTCTTATGTTATGATCATGATGATTTGTTATCTTTCTTATCTGTGGTACTGTGTATCCTTCATCTTTAAGCAAGATTATCTTGGCTCTATATCCTGAATCTTTATCTTCAAGCATTAGATGTAAAAGGTTCTTTTCATCATTAGTTAGCATTCTGAGGAATGTATCCCTCATAATAATAGATAAAAGAGTGGCAAGCTATAGGTGTTGTGATGTAAACAATCACAACTATTTTACAATAAGATATAGTAGATCTCTTGCATAATTAGAAACAATCTAGATGACCCCTTCTGGATTTTATATCGATTTCTAGTTCTGATGATTCAATATTTTATAGTTTACCAGTCCTGCAACTATATCGGATATTTTATTGTATTTTCTCAATTTGTTCCTAAAGATATCGCTCATGATCCTGTACTTTTTCAGGCGACATATAGGATGCTCTATCACTATCCTCTTTTTAGAATGAATGGTGTTGAACTTGATTCCTTCTTGTGATAAACTGGTTTATTTTCTTTTTATAGGGTAAGGCGGATAGTTGTTCTGGATTCCTTTTCTATGCCCAAATACCCTAGATCAACTACAGTAACAACCTCTTTTGGGATTACAGGATAGTTCTTTTTATAAACATCATAGTCATGTCTTCTTCCTTTTTTATGGCGTATTTTGTGAAGGATGTAACCACGATTGTTAACCCAACTGATTCTTAATAGTATGTCTTTTCTTCTTGCCTGAATAGTACATTTTCCTTCTATTCTTGTCAACAGGTCTTGGTATCTGTTGTTCTGTACAATCTGTAAAAGCAAGCCTGGAAAATATTTCTCTACTGCCTCTGGAGTTTTCAGCCTTTTGGTTATTGGGTATGTCTTCTGCGGAATTGGTAAACATTCTCTTATCAACCCTTCAATCTTTTGAATGTCTCTGCAGATGTTGCTCTGATCAAGATTGAATAAAAATCCAGATAATGTGAAGTTATGTAAAGACGATAGTATACTAAAAGCATTACAAATCTATCCCTTTTATTCAGCTTAAAGTGTCTTCCAGCACCTATTTCTCTTTCCCGATCTTTTCTTTTGGACAAGCGTTGTATTTCATGTTTAGCATATCTTTTTATTATTTCTTCATCGAAAATATCATCAAATTCTTGTACTGTAAGGCCAATGAATGAGTTGAAAATAAATAGTTTGCTTGATAACCTCTCGTATGAAAATTATTATATGTTCTTGATAACACGAATTTTTTATTTATTTAAATAGAAATACTTTACTCAACCAACCTTAATTTGCTGTCAGAATTAAAATCAAAAAGTTGTATAAAATAACCAAAATCATAATTTGTATTTGATCTTTATATAGAACAAATTTATGAAAAAACAATAGCAAGAATTCATTAAATTTGTTTCATTTTTTATATGTCCAAACAGGGATTTGATATAATTAAAAAAAGAGGTTATCAACCAAGTATAAGTTATATATTGAGAACAATATATTAAAAGCAAAAGAAAACTATCTTATATACAAAGTTTGAAAAAATGAATTTAATACCAAGCCTTTGTCTCGTATATTCATCATTTTGGACAATTTAAATTCCAATAAAACAATTTTCGTAAAAAATTTGTAGTGATATATGCTTTAAAATTTGAAATAGTCAACAAAATTAGGAACAGAATAAAAATCAAATTCAAACTCAAGTAAACAGGTCAATTGAAGTACCCTAATCCACAGTTTGTGAGATTTTAAACCAAATTATTAAGTTTTTTATATAAAGTATTATAAAATAAAGATATAGAAGTAAAAGACTACAACTTTAAATAAATTTTACTATAAAAAGTAGGTTAATATTAAAAGGTAAAATGATTTATTTATAATACATTCATGACAAAATTATTTCAAAATATTATGTTATCAAAACTAATAAAAATTTTATATTATTTTTATATTAACTTGTTGTTATATTCAATCTATGTATGAAAATCTAAGGAATATATCATACGTATTTTAAATATACATTAAATAGAATAGAGTTATGAATGCATAAAATCAATAAAGATTCTGCAAAAAAAACTTTTAGAAGTTTAACAATACTTTCTACTATCGCAATTTTGTTGGTAGGTTTCATAGGTTTAGTACCACAAATGAAATCTTTCGCACAAGACGAAAAAAACAATGGCATAGGTAGCCTTCTTAGTTGTTTTGGTGTTGGAATAGACTGTGCTAACGGACAGACCCATCATGGTGAAACCGGAACAGGCGGTAACGGTGGCGGTAACGGTGGCGGTAACGGTGGCGGTAACGGTGGCTGGTCAACGGTGGCGGTCACGGTGGTGGCAACGGTGGCAGTAACAGCACTAACACCACTAACGGCGGTACTGGCGGTAACGGCGGTGAAGGTGGTAATGGAGGACATACAGGATTTGCAATTTCACATGCAGGTGATGGCGGTGCTGGTGGATCTACAGGTATTGGTGGTCATGCAGGTAGTGGCGGTAACGGTGGTAATGCAATAGCTCACACTGGAAATGCTGATGGCGGTAACGGCGGTAACGGCGGTAGCTCATAAACATTACTTTTTTTAATTTTTCCGGATACAAATTTAAAATCTCTGATACAAATTTAAAATCTTTTTTATCATATTTTACTATTTATTTCTTATGATAACGGAATGGCCATTTTATCAGGTGTGTAAATATCAGGCTAACTATTAATGTAAACTGATCATGCTCATTTATACCATAGATCTCTTGCATAATTAGAATAAACAGATATATGATCAGCAGATCATCAATTTCATGTCCTTTCTTTGCTTTCATACGAGAGGTTATCCAAAAAACACCTACTTTTCAAATCGTTTACCGGCCTTACAGTACAAGAATTTGATAATATTTTCGATGAAGAAATAATAAAAAGATATGATAAACATGAGATACTAAGTTTATCCAAACGAAAAGAAGACAGAGAAAGAGGAACAGATGCCGGAAGGCCATTCAAACTGGATATAAAAAAAGTTTTTAGTGCTTTTAGTGTATTATCGTATTTACATTACTTACACATTGATGGGTTTTCTCTTTGATTTAGAGCAAGGCGTTGTCTGTAGAGATATACAAAAGATTGCAAGTTTAATTAGAGAATGTTTACCAATTTTACAGAAAACATACTACAAAACAAAAAGGCTAAAAACTTTAGAGTCAGTAAAGAAATATTTTCCCGGCTTTCTTGCTTGTATCGATTTTACAGAACAACAGATGCCAAGACCGGTAAATGGGGAAAGAAGCAGATATTCTACTCCGGTAAAAAGAAAAGTCATCCTATAAAGAATCAGATTATGGTTAACAATCGCGGTTACATTCTTCATAAAGTTGATTATAAAAAAGGAAGAAAACATGATTATGATGTCTATAAAAATAATCATCGCGTCACTCTCAAAGAGGTTGTTAATGTAGTTGATCTAGGGTATTTTGGCGTAGAAATGGATTTTCCAGTGCAACTATCCACACCTTTATATAAAAAGAAAATAAACCGATTTCTATCAGATGATGAAAAAGAATACAACAAAATTTTTTCCAAAAAGAGAATAATAGTGGAACATACCATCAGCAGATTGAAAAAGTATAGGATCATGCGATATACTTTTAAGGACAAATTGAGAAAATATAACAAGGCTTTAGACATAGTTAAGGGTTGATAAACCAAAGAATTATTAGGCAGAACTAGAAACCCATATAAAATTTAGAAGAATGGCTGATTGTTTCTAATTATGCAGCAGATCTAGTAAATCGACCATGAAAAATCTATCTATTAAATCAAATTTGAAAGGTTTGCCTGCTCGTATATCTATCTCTCTGTCCTCTCTTTTAGATAAGCGTTGTATCTCACATTTGGCATATCTTTTTGATGTTTCTATCGAAAATCTGATCAAACTCGTACTGTCAAGCCAGTGAAGGATTTGAAAAGTAATGACTTTTTACATAACCTTTTGTATGAACGCAAAGAAAGGACAAGAAATTGAGGCCAACTAGGTCATATAGCTGTTTTACTATAATTATACAAGATTTAATCTATTGAGAGATTAAACCAATTTTTCTTTCTTAGTAGATTCGCCTTCTTATAATATGCCTCTTATAAAACGTGGTTAAATCCTTTTTTCATAAGATTTCTTTGCTACTTGGAATAACGCACGGGAAAAGATGAACAAAAGAAGATGGGCTGACTATCTTCTTTCCTAATTCTTTCACCCTGGACATTGGTTACATACGTTACTCATTTCATCTACTATACGGACAAACAGAAGATATTATTAAAGCTACAGGAAAAAGTCTACCTGAAAAGCATTCTATACTACCCAACATAAATTCAAACTATAATAAAATAGTTTTTCTCTTAATACATTTAGCTTATTTATCTTATTCTGATATCAATACCTCTTAGTGATGTTTCTTATGAACAGTTGAACAATGTATATAAAAATGAGATAGATTCGGATGTAAAAGAAAGAATTCTTCTTGTTAGACGTGTTAGAATTTGACAATCAGAACGCATCCAAAGTAGGAGAAAGAGTATTACATAAATCAAGGTGGTAAGCATACAAATGGTTAAATAGATTTGATAAACATGGGTTAGGTGGATTAAAAGACCGTCCACGGAGCGGTAGACCGACCTCATTCCACAAAAAACTATGTTAAGAATAAAACGATAACTGAAAACCCATCTGGTTAGCAACTCAAACAAGTAATGGATATTATCGATAAAAAGCAGGTGTAATGTACCATAAAGTACACATTTACAGATTGCTTCAGAAGTGAAGATTTTCTGCAAAGGTTCCACAGGAAAGATTTGTCAATATTGCATCAAAGAAAGAGAAATATGCTTTCAAAAGGGGGTACAAAGATTACTCTCGCAAATTCCAAAAGGATTCACTATAGCAGTACAGGATGAAACTGTATTTGTACATGATTTAACTATTAGAAGAAAATTATGGCTCCACAAAGGGATTAAACCAATAGTCACAATTACAGGATAGGTCGGGGAACGTGTGTTTTTGGTATACTTACGTTAGAAAGTATACAATTATTGCAGTAGTATGATAAATTTAATCGAGACGCTTTCATTGATTATTTGAAACAAGTAAAGAAACGGCTTGAAAAGTTACATGTTTATCGATGAAGCAAGACGACATCAATCAAATAACATTGAAATATATGGAATAGAATTAGGATTAGATAAGAATACTTTATTTTCCAAATGGTTCGCCGGAGTATGACGCAGTTGAAGAATATTGGAGACAAGGAATGTATGATATATTAGTATCAAAGTTTTATCCAGGATTTGCTGATTTAAAAACGTCAATTGCTAAATGTTATGGGATAAGGCATTTAAATCTATATAGTAAATTATGTATTAATGAAAGGGAATTAGCGTATTTACTTTAGGTAATATAGTTATGCTCATATATTTAAAAGAATTACCAAATTAGACATTACATTACAAAAGACGATAATGATAATAGTGATTATTCATAATTGCTGTTGTAGATAACACAAGAATCAAGATAACTAAAAGTGGAATGTATAGAACAAAAAAGGTTATCTAAAGATCTATTTGACTGTAAACATAAAGATCAAAGAAATCTTTGTTTTGGAAATTACCTATGAGAAAGTGGTTCATAGTAAAGTGTTAAACACCTTGGTAGATAGAGTTCTCTATAGATCAACTGATAAGATTAAGACTATTAATACAAAATCTGTTTTATCACATTGATCTTGTGTTATGACAGGAATTTTCAATATTTTGATGAGAAAAAGGACCAATCTGGAATAAAAACCATAAAAATTTTATATTATTTTTATATTAACTTGTTGTTATATTCAATCTATGTATGAAAATCTAAGGAATATATCATACGTATTTTAAATATACATTAAATAGAATAGAGTTATAATGCATAATATCAATAAAGATTCTGCAAAAAAAACTTTTAGAAGTTTAACAATACTTTCTACTATCGCAATTTTGTTGGTAGGTTTCATGGGTTCAGTAAATCAAATGAAATCTTTCGCACAAGTAAACGGAACTGGTGGTTTATTCACTGGTGGTAATGGAGGCAATGGCGGCGATGCCTTATCTCGCAGCGGAGACGCTAACGGCGGTCACGGCGGTCACGGCGGTCACGGATTCAATGATGGTACCGGAGGCAATGGCGGTCGCGGCGGTAACGGCGGAGATACAGGATTTGCAATTGCAAGAGCAGGTACCGGCGGTCCAGGTGGATCATCAGGTTTAGGTTTAGGCAGTGGCAATGGCACAGGCACAGGCGGCAATGGCACAGGCACAGGCAACAATACAACATGTACTGCATCATGTTTTAGTGCTCTTAGTCCACAACAACAAACTGCACTAGAAGCTCATCTCAATGTAGGTTCTCTCGCAGATTTGTGTCTTGCAATAAAAGCATTAAATGTTACTGGAATATTAAATTTAGTAGTTTACTTAGGCAGTGCTAATGGACTCAATCTAAATGCTTCTGCATTAAATACTTTGCTTGCTTGTTTAAACATTAACATTGGAAGCGTCGGCAATAATTGTACTGCATCATGTTTTAGTGCTCTTACTACACAACAACAAACTGCACTAGAAGCTCATCTCAATGTAGGTTCTCTCGCAGATTTGTGTCTTGCAGTTCAAAACTTGAGTGTTGTTAATCTCTCTCAATTAGTGCTTTATTTAACAACTCCAGTTCTTCTTGGTGGACTCGGTCTAAGTGCTAATATATTAAATGCTTTGCTAGCTTGTTTACACATCAACCTTTCGGGCCTTGGAACTATCCTATAAGAAATCAGAAATATTAAATACACTACCTTAAACATTACTTTTTTAATTTTTTTTATGTAAATTTTAAATTTTCATCATTCTTTTACTATATATTTGAGGTATAATCATATTCAAATTATCTATACATTTTATAACCGCATAAATCTAACCTAAAACATTAATTTGATTATTACTGATCCAAAGATTAGCTTGATAGAATAAAGGAATGCATTCTGTATATTGTAGATTGATGCCATACCTGTTATACTACGAAAACGTGGTAGACCATATGTAAATTCTCGCCATATAATTTTGAGATTTTTTATTGTAAGGATATGGTTTAAAATCTAATCAAATAATGCATTATACATTTTTCTTAAAACAACTTATCATTATAACCATAAACTATCTATATCCTGTGATCTCAACGATACCTAGTAGATGAACGTTTGAGACGATTGAGGATCATTTCTACGAATATAAAAGAAAAGGTGTCTACAATGGGGTGCCTGTTTGCCGCAGAGTATTTGATATCTAATCCTTCTATAATGACAATAGACAGGGTCTGCTAAAGCAAAGGGTAGTGTATGACATAAATCACCCATGAAAAACGAAATAGCACCTTGTCATGGCATTGACACACCTAAAAGATGGGAATGCAGTCATACCAAGGATGGATATTTGGATGTAAACTACATCTAACCTGTACAACAAGCGAGATTGTAATATCGCTACCAATCGATATGACCTCTACTAAATGTACAGGATAATCATATATATGTCCCTTTATCATCATCATCCGTATTCACTGCTATATGTATTGTACATGATAGCGGATCTAGGCTATGACGATAAGAACTTTTACAAATGTTGAGATACAAACGTAATCCCAAAAATATGCTTGAACATATACTTGTATCAATCGGTATTGGGACAGATTATTTATAATCCGAGAAAAATATTTATTGAATCATGGATTCAGATCAAATCAGTCTTACGGATAGACCCTTATCAGCATAGGATTTCCTACGGTATCTGTAATTGTATTTTTGTCTGTTATATCATATCAAATAATGGTGTACATAACTTTAAAGTAGGCAACTCATCCAAAATCAAAGTATATTCCTGGGACTGGCTGACGTCACGTTGAGGATAAAGTTGTAATTTTGAATTATGACTATGCCTCATTTCTTTCTCATAACAACAGATCCATTAGATCAATATTTTAAAAAATTTATAATCTTATAATTTATAATCTTATATCGCATTATGTGTATTCCTCAATAGACATTTTATTGCCCGATTTATTTCTAGTATTCAAAATAGACAAACCATTGTCAGGATAAACCCCTTTTATATATACAACTCTTTTTATTTTAACCGCTAAAATATTTTTAGCGCATTGAATACAAGGTTCCCCGGTAACATATAAAGTAGAATTTTCGCATTCTTTAGAATTCTGCAAAATGGCATTTAATTCTGCATGAATACACAAGCATTTTTCGAGATCTTCTCCAGTTTTCAACTTATTTTGCATTCGGAGTTTACAACGTTCACATCCGCCCTCATTACAATTCAAATATTGAGTAGGAGTGCCATTGTACCCTGTTGATATAATACGATTATCTTTTGTTATAACTGCTCCAAATTGTTTAACTATACACGATGATCGTTTTGAAATTAATTTTGCAACTTCAATAAAATATTCATCCCAAACTATTGCCACACTTTAAAAATAAGATAGAATAATTTATGGTTTTAAGATAACATTTTCAACAAAATACATATAACATTTCATAATTTTACGATCCATGTTTAAAAGGATATAATATTTATTAACAATTGTTCTGTACTCTCGATTTTGTCATATTTCAATCAACAAATATTTTAGACGTATAATGAATAAACCTATTATTGTGCTCATACATGCTTTTTTGCATGAATATTTTATTGACTATTTGTCAAAGTTTTATAAATAAAGTCATTACAAAAACAGTCAAATTTTAATTGTTTTTGTTTCAACTAATTGTTGTTATAACTGATTTTCGAATTATGCAACAGAGCGTTTATCTATTTTAGATCGGATCACAGTTGTTTATGATATCAAAACCTAAGAGTATTTATACTCTTTTAACTTGAAATTGGTTGATTGTGAGATTCAGTTTATAAAGTATTTTGGTTAATGTTATCTAAATGCGTTTAGAAAGAGAAAATCATATAACAAAGCACAAAGGATCTACTTTTCATATAGTGTTTAAACAACTCATAAATATATGCGAGTATAATATCAAATCTTAGAATTTTATCTCTTTTTACGAGATTCATCCTCATTTTACAGAATTGTATTTTAAGGTTAAATAACACCTTTAGGAAATCAAGGGATCATGTAATAAAGCGTCTACTAAACATAATATTTTACTTTATCTAACAAAAGTATCATATTATATTTCCTTATTTAAGATTATAGGGATAATTTATTATTTTTTATTAAATATAATACCAAATAATTTGCATTAATGTTAACAAAAATGTTATAAAGAATCTTTTAGTTATATTTATTTGAAAAGGCGGAAAATATTTTGAATTTCAAAGAAATTGTCGTGCTATCATTAGAATCTATTTGGGATAGAAAGGTTAAATCTATTCTTACAATTATGATGGTGGTAGTTGGAAGCGCTCTTTTAGTTGCAGTTAGCGGAATCGGTGCAGGATTTACCGTTACATTTAGCAAACAGTTTAGTAGTCTTGCACCAAATGTAATATTTGTATTAAACTCTAATCTATCACCAGGAGCTAAAAGTGTGGCATTAAATCCACCTAAACTTGTAATAGATTCTGGAGTCGTATCAAGGATTCATCAACTTCCCAACATCGCCGACATTGTTCCTAGTTTTAGAGGTTCAGTAGTTGTAACAACTCCATCAGAAACCAGAACTGAAACACTAATAGCTATGGATCCAGATAAAATTAAAGTTATAACACCTACCGTTTCATATGCACCCGGTTCAGAAATAACGAAAAATCCGAATTCATTAATTGTTGCTACAGATGTTGCACATCCCTCAGGAGATCCATTGCCTTTTATAAATTTGGGTCAGACTGTTTCAGTTAAATATACTTATACTGACCCAGTTTCCCTTAAAGCTACCACACAAACAAAGAATTTCAAAGTGACTGCTATAATGGAAGAAACTGGTAATACTTATGTAGACAATTCCATGTTTATCAGTTTGGATGCAGGTAACCTGTTATTTCAAAAAGGAGGAAAATATGATTCCATATCCGTACTTGCAAGTTCCACGGATTTAGTTGATAGCGTAGAGAACAATATATTCCAGTTATATGGTAATAATGTTGCCTATACATCGGTAAAGGCTATCATGGAGACAATCCAAGCGTTCACTAGAGGATTTAATTCCTTTCTTACAAGTATTGGTATTGTTGCTTTAATAGTAGGATCTGTTGGAGTAATCACTACACTTTATACATCTGTTATTGATAGAACAAAAGAGATCGGGACCCTAAAAGCTATAGGCGCACAAAATAGACATGTATTATCTCTTTTTTTGGTTGAAGCTTTATTGATTGGGGTTATTGGTGCATCTATAGGACTCGGAACAGGATTTGGATTTGGAGCTGTTTTAAGTAATTTTATGTCTGCGAGTCCCCCTTCTGCTCAACATGGAGGTGGCGGTGGAGGAGGTCATTCACACGGACCTCCGTCATCATCATCTTCTCAGGGCAGCAAAGCTTCTCACACCATTCCGATATATGATGTAAAAGATTTGATTAGAGTGTGGTTTATTTCAGTTGGTCTTAGCACATTGGCGGGTGTAATGCCTGCAATAAAAGCTTCAAGATTACTGCCAATAAAAGCTTTAAGGACTCAATAATCTTTTTTTATTTAATTATTTGCATTATTAATTTGAATTTGTTTATCCAATAGTATTTAAAAATAACATTATAATTTATACAAGTAAATGTAAAGATATTTTTAGCACAAAATATACGATCATATATAGATATTATACCAGTCAACTTACATTTTCAAAAATGTTTAATATAATCAAAAGGCTGCTTATACTAAATTTTAATAAATTATAATATTTTGAATATACAAATCTAATATTTATAAAAATTTAATATATCATTACTCAACATTTTATAAAATCATTCAGGTAACAATTATGTGGAATGTTATAATGAATTTTTTAAAATATTGTTTGTTTTCATCAACAAAGTTTTAGTTTTATTTTTTGATATATATAAAATTATGAAAAGTAACAAATCTAAAAGAACATGCTTAGTTTTCATTAATGATTAACCAGGTATTTACATAACGGATAACAGAGCAAGATATTAACTACCTTATATAACACCTTTTTAAATAAAGAACATCAATGATTATACCAAAGATATTATCTTTTCCAAGGTAATTAATAATTATATATACATAGTTAAAAAAATAGAGTATATATCAAAACCTTTACTTGTATTTATTAAGGAATATTTTTATACATTATAAATAAAATCGGTCATAATGCCTGATTACACAGCAATAAACAATTACTTTTATTTATTAATAGATGGATATTCGAGCATCATTGATTGATATTTATGCAGCTCATGTGGGATAATTATTTGTATATTTAATTTGTCATATTTTTTTCCATTCGTTGATAAAAATTTTGCATTTAATTCACCGAAGTAGGTCGAGCTAGGAATGGATAATCTAGGATCTGGATTTACAACATGTTTTACACTAAATACTCGATTTACGGATTGCATTATTGTTTTATTATGTTTAGATAATAAAGGAACTTGTAAATCATAGTGGGTATATATAGTCGCATTTGATACGGTCACAGTGTTGTGCTCAGGATTATACTTAAAATATTGGATAATTTTTTTTCCTGTTTCATTTGATATGCTCTCTATTGAACCAGATGAATGATTATCAAGATGAAACATAATTTGATTATATAAGAATTGAGTTTTATCAAGAGTCAAAGGAGAAAATATTTGTATCGAAGGAAATGAGGGCATTGCAAATATTGTTATTCCTATAAAACTATCAGATAGCACAGACAATAAAATCGTTAAAACGGTGAAAAGTGTTATATTAAATATTATTAATTTTATCATACTAATGATAATACATTCATTTAAATAATATTTGCGTGCTGCTCATAGTATTATTTTATTGATTAAACATTTGGTAATATTTTTTTTAAATCCGCTTTCAAATGGTTTTGAAAACTAGCATCATGAGTTGCCATATTCAGTTCATAATGCAAAATATCATAATTTATAATAAACAGTCGTTGCGATTTAGTTGACTTAGGATCGTTCAATATCGAAGAACTATTAAAAATGAATGTATTTGAAGTGAATTCAACTAATATATATTCTTCCATCCGTCCCCCCATCTGGACACTCAGAAGCAGGATTTCATTGTCTTTTAAAATGATAAACCCTGTATCCCAAAATACTGTATGACCGTTATTTTCTGTATCGTTTTTATACCAGGTTTTTTGATGAAAGAATATCGCATCTTTATACTCATCGGATATACATTCAAATTTCTCGGTATAGACGGTACCTTCGATAGTTGGGAATTTGGCAAAACCTTCTCCCACCCATGTACCAGAGAATAATTTTTTCATCTGCAGGAATGTTTCCTTCATACCTATTCTATTCATACAAATAAAATAATATATACAACACTTTTAAATAACCAATAAAAGCATAAGATGAAAAATATTTTTATTAATATAGAAATATGGTAAATTATTACAACATACTTTACTCCATTATCTATCAAACCACAATCAAAATTTTAAAAAGTACATCTATTCTATATCGTATTGTGTTTACAAAAAACATCTTTCCAATCAATTAACCTTTGTTAAAAATTAAATTCAAATAATAACAAAATATACGAAATTATAGATAAAGTATAATGCAATAATAAATATCAATATATAAAAAGAATCGAAATTTCTATTAAAAATAAAATACTCGGTACCTTAGCTATTTCTCCTAATAAGATCAGTTCTTTTTACCATTATGTTAGCTATCGTCAAATATGCAATCCAGGCAAGAATTGTAGTAATTAAAGATATTTCCAAAGGATCAATTTTCAAATACAAAAATATTGAATAAGTAGAACTAAATTTTATCGATAAATATGCTAGTTCTGAGAAACCTATTGCAATCAATAAATTTATAAAATCCTTTTTTATTTTTTGATTATTTTTAGTTCCATCATTATTTTTATATTTATGTTTATTGTATTCAAAAAATAATAAAACAAATATAAAATTATATATTGCAAAATCTGCAACTAAAGAAATTGAAGATATTATAAAGGGGTTATTAGAATAGATGAAATATCCCAGTTTTACTATAAAAATATCCATTATTGCAGTTATTATTGCAGATATTACAATATTTTTATTAAAATGTATTAATTCTTTGTATTTGTTATAGAAATTAATGATGAGGCAAGTACCACCCATCAATTAAACATATTTAAAATATTATTTATATATTTATACGTTAATTGCTACACAATTTTACAACTCTATATTTTAAACTAGTCCGTTTAAAACAATTTTCATTTTTCCAAGATATTTTCACATTATTAGATCATCCAGAATATTCAAATCACATTTCCACTAAATAGTTCCTTGTAACCAAACACAATTTTAGGTTCGAAATACCAGTAAAATGATAATATTCACTAGATTATCGATACTAAATTTTATCCAAACAAAATGCTTAAGCTATTTAAAAGATCATGAGTAATATTGTAATAGTCGATAGAAAAATTTATCTTAACAGAATATATAAATCAAAACTCTCGTATTCCATATTAAATAGTACAATTTCATATTTTATTATTATTTGAATTTAATCTTTATATATTATAATTAATTTGAAAGATAATCTTTGTAAATGATCTTTAGTTATACGATATAATACAAAATGAATTTAATTAATTAAATATAAAAATAGTAACACGTTATTAGAGATTTAATAAAACATTATTTAATTGCACCTATTTAATACAACAAATCTTTTTTTTATTGGAATTTATTTGTATATATAATATAAATTCAATAAAATTAAGAAAAAAAAACAAAGATTCAAAACACGTTTTATAGGAACGTAAATATTCTTAAAATATTTAGACAACTCTATTTTAGCAATAATATAATACATCTTACGTCAAATCCTTATATTGTAAACTACCTAATTCTCATATGAGCCATGTAAAAAAAATTCCAGATGGATATTATTCGCTTACACCATATCTTAACCTAAAAGATACCTCAAAAGCGATTGATTTTTATAAAAAAGCATTTGATGCCAAAGAACAAATGCGTATGATGACACCAGAGGGAAAATCAATAATCCATGCAGAACTTACGATCGGTAATTCCAGGTTAATGCTAGCAGACGAAAATAAAGATAAGAACTATTTATCACCTACAACTCTCAATGGAAGTTCAGGTGGAATATATCTACATGTAGAAGATGTAGATAGAGTTTTTAATCAAGCAATTGCTGAAGGCGCAAAAGTGTTAAATCCTATTAAAGATCAATTTTGGGGAGACAGACATGGAGTCATTGAAGATCCATTTGGACATAGATGGTCTATTGCAACTCGTATAAAAAATCTTACTCCAGAAGAATTGAATAGAGCTGCAAATGAAGCATTTGTAGAAATGAGCGAAACCTTTGAATCAAATTGATTGTTTCCATTTCAGAGACATTAAAATTTATTTTTTTCTTCAGATAAGCAAAAGATATAAAATAGCATATAACTATTTTTCATCGTAATTCAATCTATCTAGTGATTAATTTGTTAATGTTCTTTTTCAAAAATCAATTTAATTATTTGAAATTTATACCATCACAATATGTTAAGTATGTCAATATTAATTAAAAAAAATAAAAATAAAAATATTTAACGGATAATGTGGTCTATCCGAACGTAAATGTATATAGCTGAAATCCTTTTCCGTGTATATCGATTTCAATCAATCTTATACCATAATCTTTATACAAACCTATGTTGTATAGTCTTTGTTTATTTATAATTACACTATTATTATTTTTATCAACATCTAGTGCATTGTTTTTCGGCTCATCTGCAGCATTTTGAGGCGCAGTCTGTACAATTGTTGCCTTTTGACCATTTCCAGAAGCAACTATGTTTACCGATTTAGCATAATATGTCAAAAATATTTTGCCAGTGTCACTTACCAACTCCATATTGTCTTGGTTATTTTTCCATTTTCCATCCAAATATACTACATTCGGAGAGAAAGCTGATGATGCAGTGATATTATTTATGCTGAAATTATAATCTATTATTTTACCAGGCTGAAAACCTTCAGGATTACCAAGTGACGAACGTGCAAATGAATAACCAAGATATATTTCAGGGGACAAAACCTGTGTAAAATCTGTGTTTGCTATGCTCCTGGGAATGGATTTAGATGCATAAGACGAAATACCTTTACTCATATTAAATGAAATTTCGGTCTTATTATCAAGAGCAGCCCTTTCAGCAAGTAAGGTTTGAATCGCTTTTTCAGTATCATTATAACCACCTTCACCGATATGATCGTCTCTTATATAACCTTGCGAATCTATTAAATAATCTCTCGGCCAATATTTGTTTTGATATGCATCCCATGTTTTATGATCACTATCCAATACAACAGGATATTTAATACCAAATTTACTTACTGCATTTTTTACATTATCTATGTTCTTTTCAAATTCAAATTCAGGAGAGTGAACACCTATGATTGTAAAGCCTTTATCCGAATATCTATCATACCAACTATTTAAATGTGGAATAGTTCTTATACAGTTTATACAAGTATAAGTCCAAAAATCTACAAGGACTACTTTTCCTTTATATTCAGACAATGTTATTGGTTTGCTATTGTTATTGTTATTGTTATTGTTATTGTTATTGTTATTGTTATTATATCCAGTATTGATATATCCACTTATACCTGTTAATTCAGGGGCTTTAATAAGATTTTTTTTATCTATTTGCAAAAATGCCGTTTTATTTAATTTTATATTTATTACGTTACCACTTTTTACTATGGACTGATCAACTGATTTTTCTAGTTGTTTTTGTTGTTGTTGTTGATAACTATGAGAAGTGTTATTATAAAAATTAAAATAAATTCCAAATCCTACTATCAATGAAATTACACCAACTGCTGTTAAGATAGCACTTATATTGTTTTTATTCATTTTGTTTTTCCCCTTTCCTTTATCCTATTTTTTTATCAAATACCTACACAGACTACATCCACTTAGCTATTCAAACCTATTAATTTCCCTAAAAATGGAACATTGACTAAGAGTGTTAACTGATTAAAGAATATTAATATCCCTATAATTATCAATATAGATCCTACAATAAGATTGAAATATTTTAGATGCTTGGTAATTTTTTTGATTACCCCTACTGCTTGTGAAAAAAATGCCCCTGTTATAAGAAAAGGTATTCCCAATCCAAGCGAATATGCTAAAAGTAAATTATATGCGGTACCAGGGTTTGTAGCAGCCAATGTAAAAGTACTTCCGAGAATTGGACCAACACAAGGAGTCCATCCTGCTGCAAATGCAATGCCAAATACAAATGATGTAATATAACTTGTCTTAAACTTGGGAATTTTAGTTAATTTCTTTTCAATGTTTAATTGCCTTATTTTTAAAGATAGAATTAAATTTGCTCCAAAGGCAGCAATAACGATTCCGCCTATATATGATATGTAATGTTGAATACTATTTCCAACAGAGGTGGCCAAAATGCCATTTAATATTACCCCTAATATTGAAAATATTAATGAAAATCCTAAAATAAAATAAATAGTATTGATAAAAATATTAATCCGAACTTTTTTTGTTATAACGATTGCAAAGCCTTTTTGTTTATAATTCATACTTTCATTTTCATTACTACTTTTGTTTCCGTTCATATTATTTTCATAATTTGACGTAGTAGCTTCCTTAATCGATGAACTAGATAAATATGATAGAAATCCAGGGATTATTGGTAATATACACGGAGATAAAAAAGAGCCTAAACCTGCTAGAAAGCTAAGTAAAATGGGTGTTACAAACGCCACTAAAAATTGACACCTCTATTATAAGAAATTTGGTTCTGTTTTTCATTCATAAGTAATAAATGGTTGAAAATCTTATTAAAGAAATATCCAGATCTTATCCAGATCTTATCCAGATCTAGTTTAATAATACTCAAGATTGATATATTTTACGATAAATTTAAAAATATAATAAATTGAATCTATTTAGGAATTTACTAAAATTCCTAGTTTGGATCTAACACGGATAGAAATCTAAATCATATAGCATCATCTATCAATAAGAATATTTTGTAAAAAAGAACAATAAATTTTAAAATGTATTATCAATGTAATGAAACCAAGAAAATATCAATAATATAATACCAAAACAAATAACATTTAAAGAATAAATGGTAAAAAGATATAGATTAAGATATATTTAAATAAAAATAGTCAATCATAATAATTACAATTAAAAACGAATTAACATACCCTATAATAAAAAGATATTTTATTCATTTATAATGTTATTTTAAGCAAGATTGAAATTCCTATAAGTTCGGCAATATCTATTCCTAACATGTATGGATACAATTGTGGTGAATAAAGCTGATACATTGCAAAATATGCATACGCACCTATGATGTTTTGTATCATCATCATTATAGAAAAAAACATTAAACCCAATGTATAAACGGCTTTACTTATTCTATAGATTTTAGTATATACTATCAATAAAGCTGCTAATATAGCAATATTTACAAGGCTAATTATAGCGGTCAATTGCATCAAATATTCCATTAGATAGATAATAAAATCGAGAAATCCCTTATTTGCTTTTATCCAAATGTTTTTGCATCTATTTAATTAAATAACGCCATTTTTAGTCTTTGAAAGTACTTTAAGTTTGACTTCATTATACGTTTCTAAATTAGATTCCAGATAATTGGAAATAAAGAATAAAATGCCATATTTATCCCCCATTTTGTTAATCAGATTATTCTTTTGTAATACAGATAAATGGTGTTGTACTGCTTTATAATCAATGCTAAGCAATCCAGCTAACTGATTGGTATTATAAGGTTGTTTTTGTAAAAATTCAATAATTTTTATTCTATTAATGCCCCCTTTGGATCCAGCGAAAAGAAACCACAATAAGCGTTTAGTGCTGGGATCGGGCATTTTTTATGTTTAATCGAAAACCTACTTATATTGATCTATAAATCAAAAGATTCTTAATCTTTTCAATTGTATGTAAAATAAGTATTGTCAATTGATCAAATTTAAGGTTTGAAATAATTATTTTTCAGGTATTTATTTTAATTACCATAACAATTAGATTTGTTTCTAATAATAGCAACCCATCATATAAAAAATACATTCACAATAATAAATAATATTTGCATATTTTTCCTGAATTTTATATCACGAAAATATGATTTATGATCATATCTTCTACGATGTTTAAATATCAACATATATAGTAAGAT
Organism: uncultured Nitrososphaeraceae archaeon; assembly: GCA_963762475.1. Lineage (GTDB taxonomy): Archaea > Thermoproteota > Nitrososphaeria > Nitrososphaerales > Nitrososphaeraceae > Nitrosocosmicus. The sequence goes on along the minus strand of CAVXKW010000007.1, from coordinate 15,927 downwards.
ATATTTATATATTGATATCATGATATCAATACCATATGTACAAAGATCCACAAATAGACTTCAAGAATGATGAAAAAGTATCTGGAAATGGAATATCTAATAAGAATGTTTATGATCTCCTATTAAAAATACCTCCAGGTAAGGTTTCTACATATGGAGATATTGCAAAAGCATTGGGACATCCATCATCTTCAAGACTGATAGGAAAAATTTTAGGTGATAACCCTAATCCTATAAAAGTACCATGTCACCGAATAGTAAAATCTGACGGCAAAATCGGAGGGTATAGACTTGGTACAGAAATGAAAAAAGAGTTACTTGAAAAAGAAGGAATTTCTTTTGTAAATGAAACAACTATAGAGAATTTTAAAAATATACGATTTTATCCTCAGAACTTAGGCAAATAAATTAAATAAAATAAACAAATGAGCATCAAAGAACATTTCTTTGAATTATTGTAAAACAATAATAGGACAAAATAATGAAAATATTATTAGACAGTATCTTTTCATCTCCAAATACGCAAAAGTTTTATTGGCAAATATGAAAAATGAATCTTTGTCGAAATATAATATATATAGATTGGTTTCCATTTGGATTGAAAGCATATAAAATATTTCAAATATCATTACAAAATTTGATTGAAAATAAATTTGATAAAATTAAATTAAATTTAATAACAAATTGGAAAAACGTTGAGACAGTACAGGGGTAACATGCATAATATGGATGAAAACCTTAATTTAAATTGATTTATGAATGAAAAAATTTAGTGGAAATAAATATAAACTGAAAGATAAAATAAAATTTGTTTTATGAATTTTTTGTTACCAATAAATGAAAAGGAGCAAAAAAATAAATGAATCTTTTTAATGACAAAAAAATCAATATAATAAATAAAGATGGTATAGTAGATTATTATGGAAAGATATTCTCAAAAATTGAGTCTGATCGATTATATAAACTATTATTGAATAATATTAATTGGAAAAATGATGAGGCAATTATTTATGGAAAACACATAATTACTAAAAGGAAAATTGCATGGTATGGCGATTCGGATTATTCATATAAATATTCAAATATATCAAAACAGGCGTTACCATGGACTGAATATCTACTTGTTCTCAAAAAAAAAGTTGAAGAGATTATTGGGAGCAATTTTAACTCATGTCTACTTAACCTATATCATAATGGCAAAGAAGGTGTGACATGGCATAGTGATGGAGAAAAAACTTTAGGAAATACTCCACTTATTGCATCTTTGAGTTTTGGAGCAGAAAGAAAATTTTCGTTTAAACATAAGCAAACTAAACAACTAGTTTCACTCATATTAGAACACGGTAGTTTGCTTGTGATGAAAGATAAAACGCAAACCAATTGGTTACACAGTTTACCCATTACAAAAAAAATATCAAATCTACGAATCAATCTGACATTTAGAACAATATTTAGTAGACCATGATCAAATACAAAATTTTAAATAGATTTTATTTTATTTTGATTGTTCTTGGAATTATTGTCGTTAAAAATTCACTAATATTCTAATATCAATATAATTACAGGATGTTGAAGAACAAAATTGTATATAATATCACCATTAGCCTTTATGCTTTTCATCATAACTTGATATCATTCCTTTTTCATGCACTACAATCACTAAAAGAGTGGTAAAGTTGTGATTCATACAAATTAATAATCAATTTTTTTATATTCAAATATAAAATGCTTTGTTGCATAACTCAATTTTATCATAAATACACGATACAGCTAATCCAAGTTTAGGAGACATCTATGCGTAATTTGTTTTATTGTAATAAAGATTCATCTTGAAAAAACGAATTTCATGGTTATGCAACAAAGCAGAAATTCACTGTTTGTATTTTCTTGTCTACATAATATACGCCTGACCTTGTTTAATTTTTCGCGATCTGGGAATATTATCAAATTCTGATATGATAAATCATTGAAGGTGAGAGAGGCAAAGGCTACGAGGCTAGAGAGGCAAAGGCTACGAGGCTAGAGAGGCAAAGGCTACGAGGCTAGAGAGGCAAAGGCTACGAGGCTAGAGAGGCAAAGGCTACGAGGCTAGAGAGGCAAAGGCTACGAGGCTAGAGAGGCAAAGGCTACGAGGCTAGAGAGGCAAAGGCTACGAGGCTAGAGAGGCAAAGGCTACGAGGCTAGAGAGGCAAAGGCTACGAGGCTAGAGAGGCAAAGGCTACGAGGCTAGAGAGGCAAAGGCTACGAGGCTAGAGAGGCAAAGGCTACGAGGCTAGAGAGGCAAAGGCTACGAGGCTAGAGAGGCAAAGGCTACGAGGCTAGAGAGGCAAAGGCTACGAGGCTAGAACGATAATCACAGTATTATACACAAACAAGTTTATAAACGTTTATATTATAGTGTTTTTTCATGCTTACAGATAGAATTTCAGATAAATATTTTTCTTATTATTTAAAAGGGTAATCCCCTAATAGAATATTATATGGGTAATTATAACTAGTTTGGTATCTTTTGTATCAATTGTTTATACATGTATATACTTGCGAGTGATTGTAAATCATCTGTTTATAATTTGGTCTTCAGATTGACTTTCTAATAATTAGATATAATTTATAACATACTGTATACCTATTACATACTGTATACCTAGAAAATATATACCATGTATTGGTTATTGCAATTAATTGCCATATTCGAATTTTCAAATATAAAGGACCTTAAACCAATTGTAATTATTTTACCCTTAGTTTTTTTATTATTGGTAGTCTTCCAAAAGGCATTGCTTTGCCGCCTAGCTCAATCTATTTAGATGGCTTGAACTACTTTATCATTCTTGATTGACTGGAATTCTTACAACCGCTCATTAGTCCGACGTGACAAGATACGATTTTCATACGATTTCCTTGATATTTGGGATTCCAATGTAGAACTATGAATAAAAACAAGAAGGGTAATAAGCCATCGTCTTTCCAAATTCATTCATTCTAGTCATGGATTACATACGTTACTTCTTTCATCTTACTTACAGACAGACAGACAGACAGAAGGAATTATCAAGGCTACTGGAAAAACTACCTGTTAATACTAAGTTATGGCCATATCTACAAAAGAATCAACAAGTTGGATATCAACATCAATGACCATGATAGAAAGGATGACGATGATTATATCATAATTGCAACAGATAGCATAGGAATTAAGATAACCAACAGGGAGGGCCAGTGGATGGATGAGAAATGGAATGTTCTGAATGGGAAAGGATATCGCAAGATCCATGTAGTTGTAAATATAAAGACAAAGGAAATCCTTGATCTAAAAGTAACAAACGAGACGGTCCATGATGGAAGAATACTAACAAAAATGGTTAATCATGTTTTGCATACTCGGATAGGAAGATTGAATCAGTACTTGCCGATGGAGCTATTGATATAAACAGTAATTTTAAGTATTTTGAGATGAATAAGAAGGCCTGGAATAAGGTAAGAAAGAATTCCATTATTTCCACCATAAATAATAGGTTAGGGAACAGAGAAGTAAGACTACAAATCAGAGAGGACTTGCTGAAATGGAATATGAAAAGAAAGTAAGGTTATAGATGGATTGTCAAAACAGCCTTTTCAAATATAGAGAATGTTTGGCGAATATATGTATCTGCTACCAGGTTTCAAATTGGTAAATGAGACGATGATAAAAGTATCCCTCTTTAATTTGTTTAGGAGAATATATAGCGCCAAAAGAAAAGATATGTATGAAGGATAAGGAATTAGGCGACAAAGCATAAACACAACAAGAAATTACGTATAAACTACTCTAGAAACAGATATTACAAATTTAAATGCATAAAAGAATATTTTATTAAAAGGAAATATTAAGTTTGAGTATAGATATAGTAAAATTGTATATTATCGATTATACTAGTCTATAAGCATCATGAAATTACATTAATAATAATTATTTCTCATTCTAATTTAGCAATTCATTTAAATATTAATTACACGATTTAAATAAATAACAGATCTGATCAAAATTTTACACATAATATACATATACATTGTAATATTTTTATTGTATTTTGTTAATCATAACTAAAGTTTATGTTTTTTAGGAATTTTTCTGTAGGTGTAAATTATGCAAGGTATTACCCATATTGATAATTCTATCTATATCAAAAAGGTTAATTTGTTTTATTTTATACACCATATAAGCATTATACGTATACTCGAAGGTCATTGTCGCAACATCTTTACGCTTTTGTATTAATCAATAGTAAAAAATATAATCAAAAGTTAAGTTTAGTTTCCAGATAATAAAAAATGCAAATAGCAAAGATAAAATATTATTATAAAAAATTGTATGCGTCTATTGTCTAAAAAGACGATGGATATAATACTAGATCTTTATTAACTATAAATACACTATAAAATTAATGAGATCCAAAAATTATATCGTATTCGCTACAGCAGTAGTAATAACTATGATGCTAACAGCAACAACTGTTGGTACTCAAACTTTAAATATGTTACAAAAAGCAAATGCTCAAAATGCAGCAGTAAAGGCAAATACTAGTATGCCTATGCCAAATACTACTACTAACAAGGCTATTCCCCCTACAATTACATTGAACATTAAATCACCTCCTATGAATAAAAATATGACCATGAATGCAATGAGTAATGGTTCTATGAGTAAAATGAATAATATGAAAATGATGATAGGCGGTTTTGTTCAAAATAATATAACTAGCAGTATATCAATGTTTAAGACTATTGGACACGCAATAGATTCAAGTGTTAAAGTTAGTTTAAGTGATGCTTCAAAAACAGCAGAACAAACAGTTGGCGCAAATTCTCATGCAGTTTTCTCAATGCTTAAACCAGTAAATGACTTTTTAGTATACACTATAATAGTTGTAGATCCTTCATTTGCGTTCCATAAAGTAATAGTAGATCCTGGTAATGGAAAAGTAATACTAAATCAAAGTTTGTCCATGTTAGAAAATTTTATGCAAGGAATGATGTTGGTACATTCTAGTATGACGGGTAATGGTATGAGTAATGGTATGACTGGTAATGGTATGAGTAATGGTATGATGGGCAATGGTTTAATGGGAGTCATTATCAAATAACAGGCAAATAATTTATACTGAAATATCCATTAATTTTTAATTTTTATTTTTTACATAAATAATCGTATACACATAATTTTAATGTGGAATAATGATATCCCATATAATAAGAGTCGACTAAAGTCACACCCAATATGTTACTTTATTCTATTACATATAAAGAATAAATAAAATATTTCATTAAACAAAACCGATTAAATATATTTTTATAAAACCCTACATAATACTAAAAGAGTAAGCGTTATTAAAACGGTCTTAAATATTTATTTTTAAAAATACTTTTCTTGATTTGATCAAAAGATTATATTCGGTATTTAGAGTCCATCCCAAAATTTGATAGGATTATAGTCTTTTCCGCTTTTGATAAACTGTGGTATTCATCTAGAAGGAGAAGATAAAGAAGGAGAAAAATAAACACCCTATCATACAAGATTCCAGATGAATTATGGAACAAGATCAAGAATATTTTCCCAAAGGAGAAACCACTCAAGACAGTTGATGGCAGACCAATCATTCCATATAGAAAAGTGATTGATGGAATTCTCTATGTATTAAGAACATGAGATGTCAATGGAAGATGCTACCCAAAGAATATGGTTCTGGTTTTATACCATTTACTTATGTATCTGAACTTTATGGGTTAATTTTCTCTATGTTCTAGAGATTTACAGTATGCTTAATTATGCTAACTGGTCTACTTGTCACCATAGGTTTCAGAAGTGGTACAGCCTTGACATATTCAAAAAGGTATGGATAAAACTATTGAAAATCTATGATGATCTTGTCGGCATCAACTGGACCTGGCAATCCATTGATAGTATATCTATAAAGTCACCTTTAGGGTGGCAATGACAGGACACAATTCTACCTATAGAAGCAAACTAAGGCACAAAAAGACATATTTTAACAGATAAAAATGGAATTCCTATATCTGTAGTTATATCATCTGCTAATACTCAGGACATCAAACTAGTAACAGATGTGGTTGATAACTCTATCAAACGTCCAACGTCAACGTCAACTGCCATCACACAAACCTAAACCGGGAACAAGAAGAAGACTGCAACATTTATGTCTTGACAAAGCATACAATTCCGAACCTGAAGAACAGAGATTAATCAAACGAGGCTATGTACTGCACATACCATACAAGAAAAAGAAAGGGAAGGAAGTTGATAATGAAAAGACAATAACAATACCGAATTGTAAAAAACATTCTCCCAAAAGATGGGTTGTAGAGAGAACAAAACCTTGGCATAATAGGTTCAGGAAACTGTTTACTCGATATGAAAAGAAGGTCGAGAACTATCTTGGATTGGTACAGTTATCTTGTTGCATCATTACATATAGAAAGATAATTTTGGGATAGGCTCAGTATATTAAGTAATATCATCAGTTGTATCGAAACATTGATGTTAACATCAATATTATAATCGCATATTCAATTTTTTTATAATAGATACTTAAACTATGAATTCAAATTAATAATTACGAATACTTTTAATATCAATTTACTGATCTTTTACCCATAAAAATTCACCCAATTTACACAATATTCAAATAAATATACACCATTTTTAGATATTAGGCTGTTCTCCAGCAAGATAATAAGAATGATTTTTATATTATGATAAAATACATGTAATGTGTTTTATAAAATCCCGAGACTTAAATAGTAGTTAATAAAACTGTATTTAATGAATATATCATATAAATCCTATATAATATTCATTGGAACATTGATTACCTTTATGATGATAGGCACTAACCATTTAGCTTCTGCAGCATCAACAAATGGGACCAATCCAAATCCAGGAAATACGCATTTAGACGCAGGAATTAAAGCATTGCAATCCGGAGATAAAAACGGAGCATTAATGCATCTAAACGAAGCAAGCAAGACCTTGACAGGTACAGCACTAATGCATTTAGACGCAGGAATTAAAGCATTGCAATCCGGAGATACTAACGGAGCATTAATGCATCTAAACCAAGCTCAAAAAAGCCAATAATCAAATTAGAAAGTAATCACTGAATAAAATCATCCGTCAATTTTTTTATTGATTTACTATAAAAAGGAATAAAATTAAATTTTATCATTGTGAATCGAATATACTTCAGAGAATAAGAGTATATCACAAACTTATTTTATACAGAGGTTACGTGAAAATTGTACTCATTCATCATATACAGAACAACTATTTAACAATATAATAAGATAGTTTATATAAATAAATTAGAAATTTTAAAAAAATTATATCTAGTCCTTGTTATAAATAGATATAAAAATAGTTTGTTTAACCAAGTATGGAATTAATATATCACCTTATTTAGATATAAATTTTAAATTCATGAATATTTCATTACCACTATTAAGATTGTAGTTGTCAAGGTAATATCCCTCTAATGTGGATTATCTAATAATCCCGTTATTAAAGATGAGAGATGGTCAGCAGATTTGAACATAAGTCCTGCAATATTATTATTTGCAACATCTGCACTGGTCAATATTACTACACCTCTTTCAGTGGCAGGATTAAAAGCCATAAATGCATTATAGCCTCCAGGAGTAGCACCGTTATGCCATATTATTTCTTGACCATAATTAGTGGTAACTATCCAGCCAAGACCAATGTAATACCCAAGGTTATCATTAGAAGTTGCTTTTAAATTATTAGGTAACACCAAACCTGTACTATGTCTTATCAAGTGAGACTCATGTAATGTATTATCTAATTTGGTATTAATTAATCCAATATTAGCTGATAAAAACTTCAACATATCCCCTATAGAAGAATAAAGTCCGCCACCAGGTTCTAGGGGTTTTGAAAGATTCCAAATTGGTAGTTCGCGACCATTAAAGTGTCCAACTGCTAATCGAGATTTTTGTAAATCAGATGGATTAAAACTAGTGCTATCCATTCCCAGTACATTTAGAATATTATTTGCCAAGAGCTCATCAAAAGATGACATATTTGATTTTAAAGTTAAAATGTGACCAAGCAATGCAGAACCAAATGTAGAATATTCAAATTTTGAACCGGGTTCTCTAGATAGAGTAGTATTTGACAAGGCTTGATGTAATTGGTTAAAAGTATAATTTTTACCACAATTCATAGTATCCAATCGATATTTAATAGTCTCATTAGGTGGATAATGAGAAGGGATACCAAAGCAATAATTAGATGGCCATTCGGGTAAAGCAGATGTGTGTGTAGCTAAATTTTCAAGTGTAATTTTGTGCCCTTTATACTCAGGTATTTTAACATTTGTTGGAAGATATTTTTCTATAGGATCATCTAATTTAACGAGACCTTTGTGTACCAAGTCCGCTAAAAGTATAGCAGTAAAGACTTTAGTATTAGAGCCTATAGCAAAAATGGAATTTATATCCACTGTTTTATCATATTCATGAGATAATTTACCATGACCATAGAATTGAATTCCATTAGGGTTTACTAGTCCAATAGCAATTGCAGCATTAGTTTTATTTTTATCTACTCGTTCGTTTAACAAAGATTTTAGCTGTTCGGTTATTTTAAACGATGATGACGAGGCATTGTTAGTTTCATTTTGTGTAAAAGGCAAAGAGGAATTAGAAGCAGGACTAGAAAAAGTGGAAGAATAATTATCAGATGCAGGAGTCAAACCAGATACAGACGATAGTGTATGACTTGAGATAATGATTGTTAAAAATGCAGCAAATGGAAATAATAAAACAAATCTTTTTGGCATATAATCTAAAAACATGATTAAATTTATGAATAGATTTAAATATAAAAATGTAACATTAAATAATTTTTATTTATCCATACTCGTACATATTTTTTATATACCAAGTGAAACGGTATGTCAAAAATCAATATCAATTCGGAACTATTTTATTCTAACAGATTCATATGTATTTAATAGTAGTATTTTATGATTTGAATAAAAAAGAGGTAAAGGATTTGAATCACAAATACTATTTTATAACCTTTTTCATTGAATAATAATCTCATTTTTGAGATTCGAACTATTGCAAAAATATATAAATTCTCACCATGAAAATTTCTTTTAATAGTCGATAAAATAACTTGATTCTAATATGAATAAACATTATTTTAGTGACATCATTACCAAGATACGAAACTTTGTCTAAATATGAAACATAGACATATACTATTAACAGATATGTCACTTTTATCTGACATATCCATCTGCATTAAAAAAGCTGTTAAAATTACTCATGCTATTTCCCGAACCATCTTTGGACACTAGTGTATTTTCATGGTTATTAACAGTATCATGCAATAGCTGCTTTAGAGGTTTAGTAGATAAATTGTATTTATTTATAGAATGGGAAAAATTTCCATCATTTGTAATTTTATGTTTTTGTATTTGGATAGAAGAAGAATGACAGCCTACACCTTCGAGTAACAATGCTGTAAGTTGTTTTAGCTCTAATGCCTGAATGTTAGATAATTGTCCGCTGATCTTAAATGCATCCACTTTTTTAATAAAAGAACTAAATAAAGTACAATCTGCAATATTTTGATGATTATCTACTAGACCTTGGACTTGATATAAAGTAGAATCAAGACTAGTTTTCGCAGCAAAGTTAACATGCATCTTGTCTATTGAATTGATAAGGTTTTGTATCACCAGCTTTGGTGTCAATATTATCCATGTAAACACAGCTGGACTAGAAGTTACTTTTCCAGATGAATCGATTGTTCGTACTTTGAACGTGTGTTCCTCACCTGCTTCAAGGTCATTATATTTTATCTTAGCAGAATTATTGTCATCATCATTTTTGTTGTTATTGTGGTTATTGTTGTTACTATTAAAGGTAGCACAACTATAATATGCTTTACCATCCAAACTACATTCAAAACCCGAAATAGAGCTAAAGCTTGCAATAGAAGTTACACTGAATATAATTGAATTTGAAAATGTGGAGCTCTTATTCTTTATAGAATTACTACTAGAATCAGTTATAGAAATCATTGTAGTATTGGGTAACTGAATAGATGGCGAGTGTGCAGATAAATTCGGAGCTATTACGGAGACGGTGTTAGAACCAAAGTTAGTTACATACATGTTATGATTGAACGGATTGTATACCAATGATACAGGCCCTTTCTTGACATTTATTGTGACTTTAACAGTATTAGTGGAGCTATCTATTACGGAGACAGTGTTAGATTTTTCGTTGGCTACGTACATGTTGTGATTGTACGGATTGTAAGCGATGCCAAATGGATTATTTCCAACATTTATTGTGTATTTAACAGTATTAGTGGAGCTATCTATTACGGAGACGGTGTTAGAATTAAAGTTAGTTACATACATGTTGTTGTTATATGGATTATATGATATGCCAACTGGATTATTTCCATTGAAAGGACCGCTTCCAACATTTATTGTGTATTTAACAGTACTAGTGGAGATATCTATTACGGAGACGGTGTTAGAATTTTCGTTGGCTACGTACATGTTATGAGTTTCAGGGTCATAGGCTAAATCGATTGGATTGCTTCCAACCTTTATTGTGGCTTTAACAGTATTAGTGGAGCTATCTATTACGGAGACGGTGTTAGAATTAAAGTTAGTTACATACATTTTATGATTCCAAGGATTGTAAGCGATGCCAAAAGGAAATCGTTCAACCGGTATGGTGGCTTTAACAGTATTAGTGGAGCTATTTATTACGGAGACGGTGTTGGAGCCTTGGTTAGTTACATAGATATTATGAGTCTCATGATCATAGGCTAAATTGGAAGGGCCTCGTCCTACAGGTATAGTGGCTTTAACAGTATTAGTGGAGCTATTTATTACGGAGACGGTGTTGGAGCCTTGGTTAGTTAAATACATGTTATTGTTATTTGGATTATAAGATACACTAGTTGGAGAATGTCCTACTTGTATAGAATTTTCCACAGAATCTCCACTTGATGGTTGTGTGAACAAATTTGTAGAAATTACGGAGACAGTGTTAGAGCCTTGGTTAGTTACATACATGTTATGAGTCTCCGGATTGTAAAATATTTCTTGTGGAATATTCCCAACGATTATGTTAAATATAATAGTATTAGTGGAGCTATCTATTACGGAGACGGTGTTAGATTTTTCGTTGGCTACGTACATGTTGTTGTTATTATAGTTGTAGGCTATACCGAAGGGGCCGCTACCAACATTTATTGTGGCTTTAACAGTATTAGTGGAGCTATCTATTACGGAGACGGTGTTAGAATTTTCGTTGGCTACGTACATGTTATGATTGTACGGATTGTAAGCGATGCCAAATGGATTATTTCCAACATTTATTGTGGCTTTAACAGTATTAGTGGAGATATCAATTACGGAGACGGTGTTAGAATTTTTGTTAGTTACATACATGTTATGATTCCAAGGATTGAAAGATAAATCGGAAGGACCATCACCGACAGATATTGAACTTACGACCGTGTTAGTGGAGCTATCTATTACGGAGACGGTGTTAGAACCAAAGTTAGTTACATACACATCATAATTATATGGATCATATGCCACACCAACTGGATTATTTCCAACATTTATCGAATTCACAACGGAGTTAGTGGAGCTATCAATTACGGAGACGGTGTTAGAATTTTTGTTTATTACATACATGTTGTTGTTATAGGGATTAAATGCCACACCAAATGGACCATTACCAACATTTATTGTGGCTTTATTAGTATTAATGGAGCTATCAATTACGGAGACGGTGTTAGAACCAAAGTTAGTTACATACATGTTATTATTATATAGATTATACGTTATGCCACCGGGAGATGTTCCCATATTTATGGTGGCAACCACAGAATCTGCCCAGATTTTTCCAGGCATCAAAAATGAACTGCATAATACAAATGTGATAAATAGTACAAGAAGCAAAGAACAGCATACGGCATACTTTTTTATCATTTAATGTTACTTCGTATTATCATTTTAAGGAATAAGTTGCAATGTACCTGTGTTTTCGACCTAAGATCAAGCATTTAATTTTATTTTGCATTCTTGTAAAGAATCACTATAATAGGTTTTTTTTAGTATTGTTCACAACATACAAGACTATTATAATATAATAGTTAATGGTATTTGATTTAATTAATATATGATAAACATAAACATATCCGCAATGATTCAAACCTGTTAATGCATAAGGTTTAACTAATATGAAAAACTATAGAATGAAACTCCATATTTAACTTAAAAATAATAGTCATACAAGATATTGTCGCACGATTATTACTTTTCTTAATTTGTTGTTCCTTAGTTAAGATTATAAAACATAGTTATAATTCAATTGTTATTATTATATATAAATTACATTGCATGTTTTTGAATCAACAAATCACAGGTAAGATAATATTAATCAATCAATTGCTGCTTTACGTATACAATATATTGCAATCTAATTATATCAATAAACCAGAAAATGGATAATTTTATTTGTTATAACTAGAGACTTTAACTGCTTTATTGCACGATTATTTTAAATCGTTTTTTGTTAACATCAAGAAGTTGACAAAAAGCGAAAATAGTTTAATTCAATTGGTTTTGCTATGAATGAAGTAAAGTTTTAACTATATTTCGAATCATGCGACAAGACAGATTTTAACTGTCAATAATATTTATTTTTACCGAATAACCAAAATCTTAAAAATCACTACTATTGAATATGTACAAAACACAATAATAGAACTAGAATTCATTTTGATCATAAAAGTCAACTACTGAAAATATACCCATGGTCTTACCCAATTATGAGTCAGATAAATGATTAAAATTCGACTTTTCATTTATATTCACCCACTTCTATCTGTAAGCCATGCATATGTTGCATGTTTATTTTTTGCACTTTAAGATATAGACACCATATTACCATAATCAAAGGAAATGTATGAATTATTAAGTGGATACCTTAAAGATATCTAGCAAGTATTGACAGAAGCAATTTATAGAACAAAACATTATTTTGCTTTTTTAACTCTGAAGAAAGAAAAAGAAGTAAATAGATTCCAATAAATTTATGACGCTAATATATTGTTATTATAATAAATATACAGATATTCAACTTTGATATCATGATATCTATATATTGGTAGCTATAATTATCACGTTAGGATGGTACGCAATTTAATAATACGGGGCTTTGACGATGACGTTCATTCGCAATTGGGAAACTTATCAAGGCAGAAAGGCGTTTCCATAAATTCTATTGTAAAGGATGCTGTAGATGAGTGGCTTAAACAGCAAAAAGAGATACCAAGACGTCACCATCTTCTCATATACGATGATTATGAATCTATGAAATCATCAATAAAATCAATTGATAAATTAGCAAAAGAAGGAAAATGGTTTAGATGTTTTATCTGTTCGCCAGATTTTCCGCTCAAAGATTCATTAACAAAACTAGAGTGGTTTGACAGTTTATTATCTCAAAGTAAGAATCCAGAACAAGAGATAATAAAATACTTTAACAACATATTACAAAATATTTTGGAAAATGCTAGTGATAAACAGATATGTTGTATGGATTTTCTTATTGATGACATATCTAATTCATCAATAAATGAAGCAATTAACATTGAAAAAGCATATAATGAAAAAAGATTACAGGGTATTGTTTTTTGTGCTTATAATGCAAAGAACCTTTTTGGTGCATCAATAAAAGATTTGATAACGATAATGGATTTACATGATCAGGTATTCATAATAAAGAATGAGCAAATATACAAATTTCATTTAACCAAAGAAAATGTTCATAAATTTTTTCTAAGTTAAATGTATTAATAAATTACAAATATAACTACCCATAAAAGATTATTTTAATTATTAAAACAAATAAAATGTGTATCAATCATATTTTAAATTAATATATTATTTTAAAAAACAAATAAAAAACTAAAAATATTGCATTATTCTACTTATTAAACTAATAGAATTGTAAATACATTTTAATGAATTAAAAAATAGAATATTTTTATTTGTTTTATTTGCAATTATTATTCATTGTTTCCTTTCTACATTTACTTCTATAGATGTAGGATTAGACATATTATCAAAAAACGGGTGACCTTTTTTGTGCCAACAGTACAAGTTCTTTTAATTGCTCATCAGTAACATTCTCTGCTTTTATTTTAAAGACAATATTTATCTTCTTATAGCCATTTCTTACATTTTCATCAATTCCCAAAAAACCGAGCAAATCTATATCCCCATCTAATGTGGACTCTATTTCATCTATTTTTATTCCCTTAGCAGCTGCATGATATATTATAGCAGATGTTAAACAACCATTTAATGCTGCTAGTACATATTCATCGGGATTAGCACCCTCATCAGTTCCTAAAAGAATATGCGGTTCATCAATTTCCAATACAAATGTTTTTTTATTATGTGTTTGACAGGCTCCATAAAATTCTTTGATATTCGTTTGACTATGTGCACCATTAACCCAATTTCCTTTAGATCTAAAATTGAATTTTGAAATGTTTGTATTGGTATTAATTGCATTCATTGTTTCAAATAATTTATCTACGCTTACACCATTTATGATATTTTCTTTTGATTGATTCATTTATATGATATCATGATATCAAATATATTAAAATAAAAACAGTAAATAAAAGAATCTAAGAAAATGAAAAGATTGGGCAACAAACCCATATATAAAATTATTTATAAACATATTTACTATAAACAAAATGACATTTATGAAAGTCTAATTAAACAAGAAAAAAAGTATCACATTGAAAACACTGTTCTATTAGTTGCAGTAATTACGGCCACATTTTATGCTTTCATGACAATTACTCCGGCATTAGTAAAAGAAGGCTTTTTCATTGAAATAGGAGGTTAATGGAATCAATCACAAAATCCTCACCATATCAAAGGGTGACTTTGTCGATTGGCAAAATCGTGATCTATCAGGATCGCCTCCAGTCACAGTGTCCTCCAATAGGAAAACATTCAGCTCTGGAGATATCAAACCTCGAGAAATATTTGATCCTACCCTTAATACACAAAGAACATTCAAGTGACTTTGACAAACATCACCCAGCAAATAAAGGTGAAATAATAGTTAGATAATACAACATATTTAGCAACACTGATCTTTAATTGTTAAGTAAGATATTCTTCCAAAATAGTATTTTCTAATATGTCAAATTCTGTTTTTAATTATTTTTTATAACATCTTAATAATATGAAGCGAATTAAACTTTTATTATATATCTTTAGATGAAAAATAGACATATTAAAAATAAAAAGAATAGTAATATTGATTTAGATTTTGACATACTTATTTTGTAATTCTATATTTTTTTTGATGAATAACAATATTATCCACGGCTTTGAGTATATTCTTCCTTTGTCCCATCCTTATGAAAACAAGTATCCAAAGTGTTTAAGAAACGATATGGTAAGATCAGTAGTATTTGCTTTATATGTATTTTCAAAATACTCTCACGGACTACTGTCTTTCCAAACTTTTACAACATACTTGACCTAATGGATCCCCACAAAGGCAAATGGTTAAACACCATGCAGACAAAATTTACAAAAACAAAATAACTATATTTGACCAAGATTGATGGAATTCTGACATTGTACTGGCAACAATATCATCAACGATTAAAAATCAGTATATCAGTATATCAAGATATTAACAAGACCAAAACAACACAGAATGATAGTAAGATTAAATAAACCACAGGATAGTTATAATGCTGTAAAAAATTATATAGTAATACACAATTTGTTGCCATTCAAAACTATCAATGAAAGTCTACTA
>CAVXKW010000006.1:0-581079 GCA_963762475.1 uncultured Nitrososphaeraceae archaeon | reverse complement strand
TATCGAGATTTGTTGGTTTTAGAATCTCTTTTTAATATGATTAGCTCGTGCGTAAATTTGACCCCGCGATCCCGAGCTTGGGAATCTCTTTATAAAACTTTTAGAATTGTTGACTAAATTGTTGACCAATTAGAAATTTACTCTTATTGATGTTGACAATTGACTTAAATTGTTGACATGTGCTCGTAAATTGTTGACGAAAAAGCTAAAATTTAGTGTATCTTCTTACATTTATGAAGGAACAAAGACAGGTTGTTAAAAAACAACAAAACTGGAAGAGTGTTACTGTTAGGCTAAAAGAAGATGAATTGGCCATATTGAATGGCAAACTCAAGATTAATGGATTTGATAACTTCAGTCAATTCGTTCATGCTTGGATTAAGGGGGACTATCCTGTACATGAGAATAATGAACAGGTTGAGAGGCTATTAAACAGAATAAGAGATAAAGGTATAGTAGATCCATTAACAGGCGAGTTCAATCCTATATTTTACAGAAATATCAACTCTGAGGATATGCTAAAAGATCTGTCTAAAAGATATGTGTATCCAAAGCATGCAAAGGACTTGAATGATATGATATGTAAGAATCGAATAAAGTTTTCAGGTAACACAAATATTACTAATTTGGTTGATGATGAATGTATTTGCAAGTCGCTCAGTCATGCGTGTTTAGGAATAACAAATTCAAAATATAAAATATATAGAATAACTTTTATTCGGAGCTGTCCAGAAAATATATCCTAACATTTTTTCTACTCTATTTATTTAATGAACTTACAGAATCAATCCCTAGAATGAGAAAATATGTCAATGTATTGTCTTTTAGATATTAGAGCAGTATATTTTAAAGAACCTTGAATGGGCTGTCCAGAATAATTAGCAGATCTCTTGCATAATAGATCTCTTGCATAATTAGGACCATTAGAAAAACTTCTAAAAAGTTGATACATTTTAATCATGATCCGCAAACCACGATAAAAATATTACAAAATATGATTGAGACTCTATAAAATTTTGATAGGCATCTAATTATGCAAGAGATCTAATTAACATAATGAGAAACATCCTTAAAATGATGACATACTTTATCCATGATCAGCAAATAAAATTAAAAACATTCTAAAATGTGATAGTCTATAAAACTTGACACTCGTCTCATTATGCAAGAGATCTATTAAAATAAATCTTGTATCTTACCGTATATTGGTATATGTGGCGATAAAAAACCTTTAGGTTGAGGGCCCAATACTATCTAAAAATTTAGATAGATTGCAACAACCTCTTGCTAAATAATGAAAATGATATTCATACTATTCTTAAAATATTTCCAATAGCCATACTACAATTAGAGATTAGATTCAAAAGTAGAAACCGGAAAGATTATTCCATGACAAAATCAAGATATATGAATTCAGTCGATGAAACTCAAAAAGTTAGTTCAGAAATCATATGGTTATGGATTGCTATCGATTCTGAAACTAAGAATATTCATGGAATAAATATATCCAAAGAGCGAAATATGTTTGTCGTCGAACGAGTTCTGCTAGATGTCGTAGAAAAATATGGACTTTACCCAGTTACCACAAATAGTAGTATATGGTATCTTCAAGCATGCAAATTCTTGGAATTAAAGCATCAAGATCATTTATTCGTAGAAAAGACCCTACTAATTTCATGGTCAAGATTCAATAGTAAGCAATTGGATATATAATACAAATAAATGTCTTTAGTTTGTTTTCAATATAACTTTGTTGATAAAAAATTCCAGTCCAAGGTAACCAAACACGGGGCTACTTTAGATTTTTCGCGTATGCCTTGTAAAGGAAATGATTGTAACAACATGGCCACCTATTGCTACATCCTATTCTCTAATAATCCGACTTTTATTTGTGAAAGCTGCAAAGGTAGTCCGGAAAAGAAGAACCTTATTAGATATCCAACCAAAATATTCGGAATTTCAAAATATACCTCGTATAGTTGAAAGGCCGTAAGAGTAGTCCTTAATTTGATCAAAAGATCCATTACAATTAGATCTTAGAGTATTGAAATTGGATATCTTTAAGATATAGATTTTGTTAGATATGGGGTCTCTAATTTAGCTCATCTCTATACAGTAGATAATAAATAAACAAAAAATAAGATTACGCTTATTATACATAAAATTTTATGATGCACATATCTAACTTATCAATTGATATATAAAATTATTTAATGTCAACCCCTGTTGAATATAATGAGATCTGAAAATTTTAAAGGGACTTTTGATTATGTAGAAGAAATCAAACAATGACATAGCGTATTATCGGAATCGAGAGTTTCAAAAAGAATTAGATCTGGAGGAGGAATTTTTCATCCATTGATATCAACTGATTTTTTGAGGACAAGTTATATCTGGATTTCTTGATCCTAGTGATACCGGGGCGTCCCGTTCAAGATTCTTTAAAATTTACTTTTCTGTCTAACAACAAAAAGGTAATATATGGACATTATTCTTATTGCTTGTAAACGAAAGTATGGTATTCCAAATGGATAGTATTAACCTCTACTTAAAAAAAGCAATAACATTACTCTCCATTTCTATTAATTTGGAACTCACGATCCGTGGCCGCCCCGTTATACAGTCTGAACAGCACTAACACATCTCAATAAAAATGAGTATCTTTAATTAGGATTACAGATTTTAGAATTCCTATTAAATAATAGAACATATGGAATGTACTAGAACTTATATAGATGTTCTACAACTAATAACGAATATCGGTGTTATAGGTGATATAAGTAACGAATAACTCTATATACTATAATAAATATATAATACTTTTATAATAATATACTGAGATACATCTTTTTAATATTATAGAACATTTAGAACATGAATTTTTAATATATCACCTATTTTCTTTTTGAAGTGATGTAACCATATTAGGCTTTTGAAAAAAAATTAAGGGATATTATATATAGATGCTCTGGATGTTCCAAATGTTCTATGTCTATCGGGCCCCCTTTCTCCAGATTTTCAGCATCTAAAGATACAAAAGACATCAAATTAAAGGAATTATTTGTCTGATTGACAATGATGTATTTAAAATCTGTCTTATTCCAGTCACTAAAATTAGATAGCAATGACTAACAAATTTCATTATATCTATCTGTGAAATCTGAAAGAACAAAATAATCTCTTTATGTCTCATCCAATTCCCAATAATTTTCTTATCTAAATGAATAGTCTGTTTATTTTCAGAACAAATCACATTAAGTGTATTTTGATTTAACGAATCATTATATAATATTCTACAGATTAAAACGCATGACAGATTTAAAAGATCACCAGATTGTTACAAAGGAAGAATGGATAGATGCTCGAAAAGAACTGCTCAAAAAGGAAAAGGATTTTACAATATTGCGCGATCAGCTTAGTAAGCAACGCCGAGATTTACCATGGATTGAAGTTAATAAGGAATATGTTTTTGAAGGGCCCGATGGAGAACAAACGTTATCTGAACTTTTCGATGGTAGAAGCCAGTTAATTATATATCATTTTATGTTTGGGCCTGATTGGGATGCAGGATGTCCAAGTTGCTCTTTTTGGGCAGATAATTTCAATGAGATCATTTTACATCTGAATCAAAGAGATGTGACTATGATTGCTGTATCAAGAGCTCCATATAATAAGTTGGAATCATATAAAAAACGTATGGGATGGAATTTTAAATGGGTTTCATCTTATAATTCTGATTTTAATTTTGATTACCATGTTTCTTTCACACAAGAGGAGTTGAATAATAATAAGGCTTATTATAATTATATTGAACAAGATACACATAGTCAAGAAAAGGAAGGGGTCAGCATATTTTTCAAAGATAAAAAAGGTCGAATATTTTATACTTATTCGACTTTTGAGCGCGGCATTGATATATTAAATACCGCATATAATTATCTTGACTTAGTTCCAAAGGGTCGAGATGAAACTGATCATGCATTTCGTCAATTCTGGGTCAGGCGTCATGATGAATACAAAAAGTCCTAGTATTTATAATACAGTATTATTAACAGTTCTGAATACTTAAGGAAAAACCTATAGATCTAGAATAACCATTTATTATATGTCCTATAGAAATAGAACATCTCCAAACATCATTGGTTATGGATTATACTTGTACTTTCTTGGTTTATCCTTTAGAAACACCTCCAAAGCACTATCATTTTTAAAAATAGCAAAAATAAGCCACGTTTCAATTTGGAACTGGATTCAAAAGTACAGGCCTTGTAAATATTTCAAGAATAAGAAAATCCAAGGGTACATCATAGATGAAACTGCAATAAAGGAGGGCTCTGAATTAGTATGGATTTGGATAGTTATTGAACCTGAAAATAAAGAAATTCTTTCTTTTTATATATCCCAAGAGCAAAACATGTTTGTTGCTGAACGAGTTCTGTCAGAGGTTATAAACGAGTATGGAACACATGTAGTTTCAACAGACGGCGGTACTTGGTATCCACAAGCTTGCAAATTATTGAACCTATATCATCATATTCACTCCTCTTTTGAAAAAAGTATATTTGAAAGAACAATGCAGTACATAAAAGATAGAACCGAAAGCTTTGATGATTATTTTCCTTGTAAGAAGAACAATTGTAAATTAAATCATATTAATCAGTGGCTTAAATTGTTTGTTTATAAACACAATAAAGAAATAATATCTTAAGTTAACATGGTCCTCTTTGCGTTCAAGTCCCTTTACAAAATCATAGCAATAACGGAGATAACAGTGGCAATAGCGATAGTAATAATGGCAGTGGTGATATAGGCAGCAGCGATGATAACAATAATTGAGATATTTACTTGATGATTATCTCAAATAAGATTATTTTTTCAGATATTTGAACAGTTGATGGTTATCTTTATAAATTAATAGAAAATGTTTGGTTAATATAATCCGTTTAATCTCAAAAAAGACTTGGTTTGAATATTGATTATCTCAAAAACGGTCCACTAATGTCGGATCGGCTAGGCTTACATGTAACCATCCATTATAACCATGTAATGCTGCATTCTCATTGATTGATGTACCTGTTATTTGCGGTGCACTAGGACCGGCCCAATGTTCCAGGCGCTGAAAGTACCGACGCATATTTTCTGATCGCCACGACATATCGCCCGTAATGTCGGCAATCTGATCCCAGTCACTGTTGTGAGGATATGCGGTCACAAGAGCGCTTATGGTTATGCTTCCTCTAAAGTACTTCCACGATGATAGAACACTCCGTCTTGCACTTCGACGAACTTGCTATCGCGTCTTTGTTGTATGTCGTCTGAGTAATGTCTCACAAAAAAGTCCCAGCTCAAACCTGCATCTTCGGTTGCCCGTGGATGCATAATAGGAATATCATAATAAAGACAATTATGTTCGTCACCTGCTTCGAGCAACATAAAATGAAAGCCAGCGCGGGCCAAATTAGCTGCGAGAGGTCCGCCGCCAGCTCCTGATCCGACAATCACAAAATCGAATTGTGCATCACGTCTATTACTCATGCTTCTCATACTTTAATATGCCTAATATTAAAAATATTTATGCTAGATTTCCTTGTCTATGTAATTATATGGGTCATCAGGCCAAACCAAACTTGGAAATATTCAATGAGTCTACCGAGGTTTCATATAGCATTTTGGTAGTCAGAGAAGAGGAGAAACCTGATGATATCCTTCAAAAAATTGCCACCCTGGTAAATGTTCAGTTGGGTGCTCAAGACAGTGGAGCCCTGCCTTTTACTCCGTTTACAAATTACGATACTGCAAAACATTCTGACAAATTGTTTCTTTATGGCCCAAGCGGTTGCGGTAAATCAAGAGCTTTATTCGATCTTATAAAGGAAGATTTGGGCAATCTTAGTAAAATTTGCTTCATCAATCCGAGAAACATTGTCGGAAATGATTCCGGAAGGATTAACGTGCTCGATTTAATTGCTAAACTTGGACCACAGGATGGGATAGTATGGGATAATTTTCCTGATGATCTTGTACGGATAGATTTAGAAAATGCAAAGAATGTTCTGAAAATGATTAGCTCAAAAAATGTTAAAAGATTTCTGGTTGCCCTTAAGCCAATGTATCTTGAGATGTACAGTGATATTCATAATAAAATTCCAGAATTTCACGTATGCGAAGTTGCCTTTGACAAAGAACAAATAAAAAGTATGATTAGGTCTTATGGAATTGAAATTACACAATTCAAGGAACTATATCAAAAATATATCGAAAAGAATATTGATAAAATATCAACAATACTTTGGCAAAAGGAACCTTTACCTTTAACTGTTCTCGATTACTATAAGGAATTGACAAATAAGATTCAAAAAGTCAAGGTTGGTGATCTACGGCAAACCAGTTTATCTATCGATCCACTTCTGGAAGCCGAAAAATTATTGCGTAGTAAACACTATTACGAACACCAATTTGCACTTCTTAGTAATATACTAGAAAGACAATATGATGCAGAGTTTTTGTATATATTAAAATTGTGTTATGAATCCGGATTGGATAAAACGACTAGTTATGTACTACAACTTCAAAAGGAAATTTTTTATAGTATTCCTGCAAGTGAACCTCTTCAAAAACTGAGTATTTGGATCTATTTATCTGGACAATATTATGCTATGCATGATATCTCAAGAGAGGCTATAAAGTTTAAGGATTATGCGCGGCTAAAAATTATGAAATACTTAACAAACAATTTCCTACAAGTTGTACCCAAATCAGATAGTCAAATTTATTCATTTGGAATATTCTTTGGGAAAAATATTGAATATATTCTCAGAGATGATCATCGGGCATTTTTACCAGACCATATTTATGGCTTTATGAAAAGCAATAGGTATTTTGAAATAGGTATTGGTCAAGGAAGTGGAGAGAATATTTTATCTTTAAACGAGGACCTAAAAGAAGAAATATGCAGACGAGCAGAAATAGACATTGAATTTGCAAGAGGATTGGCAGATAGTCTAGGTCGCAGTTTTCCACTTCTAGATGAATCTAGTCAAGAACAGATGCTTTATATGATAGATAAAAGTGATCCATTTGCAAGATTTTTTGGTGAAAGTTTAGGTGCCGTTTTAGATCATCTGTCCAAGGGAATCTCAAAAAAGATTTTTATATTGATTGAGAAGGATCTGACATTCGCCTGGGGTATAGGCAGTGGTTTGGGTTATGTATTTACATCTTTAGAGAAGAGCTTTCAAACGGAAATTCTTGAGAAGGCAGAAAGAAATAGCGAACTTACAGTGGGGTTGGGGGTGGGTTTTGGTCGTGCCTTTGCATCTTTACATAAATCGTTTCAAGATGAACTATTCACTAAAAGTGAAACTAACCATGAATTTGCGATGGGGTTGGGTATGGGTTTTGCATGTAATTTCTCATACTTGCAACAAGATTTACGTACAGTTGTTTTGGATAAATCTGACAACAATAGCGAATTTGCTCATGGTTTAGGTATATACCTAGGCTTTTATTTTAGATCTCTATCTCTCGATCTACAGACAACTATCCTTAAGAAGGCAGAAACAAATTTCCTTTTCGCTAGAGGTTTAGGTTTTGGTTTAGGTTATACGTTTGCATATTTACCTGAAGAATTCCAAAAGAATCTTTTTGTAAAAGCATCTAAAAATGTATACCTTGCGGATGGTGTCGGTCAGGGTCTTGGCTTTGTATTCAAACATCTATCACAACAATTCAAAGAACAATTTTATAATCTATGTAATACAAATATTGGATTTGGTTATGGCTTGGGCTATGGAATAGGGTATTGCTTCAAATACTTAGGCCAAGTGCTGAGAGAAGAAGTTTTTCAAAGAGCAGAAGAAGATGGTGCATTTGCTTATGGATTAGGATATGGATTAGGTAGAAGCTACCCATTTAGGCCAATAAATTTCAAAATCAATTACTTTTGAGAATAGAAAAGAATCAAGAGTTTGCAAAGGGCTTGGGTGCCGGATGGGGATTTAATATTGTTTATCAATCTGATGAACTTAAGCATTTAGCTTTTCAAATCGCAGAGAATAATCCACAATTTGCTGTTGGTTTAGGTATGGGCCTAGGTCGTGTGTTTAGATATTTACCACGAGAAATAAAGGAATATGTCTATGATAAAATGAATCTAAACCCACAATTTGCTCTTGGTTTAGGTATGTACTTAGGACAAGTGTTTACCTATCTTACAAACGAACTTCAAGAACACATACTTGAGATAGTTGGTATCAATAGCGAATTTGCAGAAGGTCTTGGTTATGGGTTAGGTTATGCTTTTTCGCTTCATACAAAAGAGTTTCAAAAACAAATTTTAGAAATATCCGAAAAAAATAGCAGGTTAATGTATGGGTTAGCAGCTGGCATTGGGAATAATTTTGAATACCTATCGCCAGAATTTAAAACTGAATTTTTCAATCTCAAAGGAAATTTCATATTTGCTGAAGGATTAGGATACGGACTAGGATATAGCTTCAAATACCAAGGAAAAAAAGAAAAGGAAAAAATTGTTAATAATCTTACTTTTACCGAAGATAGTAGCTTTATACATGGTATTGTCGTGGGGCTCGGAAACGCATACCTTTATCTTCCTGAATATCTTCAAAAGGAGTTATTTGCAAAAGCAGAGCAAAATACTAGATTCGCTAAAGCATTAGGTCGGGGTTTAGGCCAAAGTTTAATATATTTGCCAAAATCTCGGCAGGATCAAATCTATAAAACAACAGAATATGACTTCAATTTTGCTATTGGTACGGGTAAAAGTCAAGGTTATATTTTCGATTATTTACCCCAAAATAAACGGAAACAAATAATGCATAGAGCATTATCAGAAAACAAAGCAAATGGATTTGCAATAGGGCTTGCTGCAGGACTAGGAAGGATTTTTCCATATGCATCCCCTGAATTCAGGCAAGAACTACTTATGATAACAGAATATAATTCCCACTTTGCCATTGGCTTAGGTCAAGGTCTAGGGATGATTTTTCCATATTTACGAAAGGATGTTGTAAAAGAAATAGTTGCAAGAATAAATACGCAGCTAGAGTTAAGTAAGAGCTTATCTTTCAGTTTAGGGCACATATTTGCATCACTCAAAGCCGATCTTCAACAAGATCTGTATTACCTAGCTGAGAGAAACGTTAATTTTGCTGAAGGACTAGGGAATGGTTTAGGGCACATATTTGCATCTCTAAACTTTATGCTTCAAGAACAGTTACTTACTTTTGCACAGAAAAACACAAAATTTGCCATTGGCTTAGGTCAAGGTCTGGGCCTAATATTTAGTTATCTGGATATGGTACAAAGACAAGAAATCCTAGAATGGGCAAATAAGAATGAAAGCTTTTCTGAAGGCTTTGGAAAAAGTCTTGGCGAAACCTTTAGCTCCCTCACAAGACGCGTTCAATATCAATTATTGCAAGCAATGAAGAAAGGTGAATGTAAGTTCTTAGATAATTTTGGAAAAAGTGTATCTCCGCATTTCAATTACCTTGATCTTGAATTACAAGATCAAATTTTATCGTTACGACAATTCAATTCTACATTTATTACATCCATTAATATTTCCTCTGCAGTAAGCCCTACTGATAACGGCATCTCACTAGAAGACAATAGCTGTGATCATCATTGTTCTTCTGTTAGGTATGAGGATTTCCCAAGTATCGCTTTTCAGGCTGAAGAGCCTTCTTCTTCTGTCTTCAATATGAATACATTAGATACTTGTAGTGAGGAGATATCTTTCTTAGGACAGAGATCCAACTACTCCATAGGTTTTATAGATATGATGAATTCTACTAATATTGCTTCTAGTCTTAAAGGTACTGAGATTAGTAGGTACTATTCAATATTTCTTAATGCAATGGCAACAATAGCGAATAACTTTGGAGCAAAAATAATCAAGAATGCAGGAGATGCATTGATATATTATTTTCCAAAATCATCAGATATCAATAACAAAGTTGCCTTTAAAGACGTACTTGAATGCGGTATTACAATGATGACAGCACACCGATCAATTAATTCCAAGATGCAGTCTGAGCGATTACCATCTGTTAATTACAGAATAAGTGCTGATTATGGTGAATTGCAAGTTGCTAGATCTATCTCGTCACAAAGCGAAGATTTGTTTGGTACCGCAATAAATGTATGCGCAAAGATTAATTCAAAGGCACCAGCAAACAAAATGGTAATCGGAGACAACCTTTACCATATTGTCAAATACCTAGAAAATTACAATTTTACCTATATAGGGGAACTTTCAACGAGACTAAAACACAGCAATAATTATTCTATATTTTTAGTGGAATCTCGACATCAAGAAAATATTTTGAATCCATTTAAGAGAAAATCAGAATTAAATACTTTGCAAAATCATTATATGGATCTAACTAAAAAATTGGATACAATCAAGAACAAAGATCTTGATACCAATCTCTTCCAAACTAACATAACAAAAAAGATTATGATTGTAGACGATGAAGAGGATATTCTGTTAACCTTCAAGACTCTTCTAATCAACGAGGGATATGAAGTGGATGACTTTATCAATTCAAAAAAAGCATTACAACAATTTGAAAAAGATCAATCCTATGACATAATAATTACAGATATAAAAATGCCAAACCTTAATGGTTTAGAATTGTATAACAACATGAAGTCGAAAAGAAATGATATCAAAGTGCTCTTTATATCAGCTTTAGAAGGAGCAGAAATTATATTGAGTGTGTTACCTGATCTTGGAGAAAAAAACATTATTAAAAAGCCCATTGACGGAGAAAAACTTATCGAGGCTATAAAATCATTGTTAGGCTAGGGCAACAATTAAGGTTTCATCTAAAGAATATCGTAATTTCTACGCTGATATCATACCTAATAGGTTTTGTATTAACTCTTATTCATGAAAAACCTTTTTCTAATTAACTGAGGCATGGTCATAATTCCAGATTCATTATCTTTACCCTATCATCATGTCACCAAATTCCAAGCATATACTTTATTGACTTTGGATTTATTTTCTCAGTTTTGCAGTTATAGTATACCATTAGTTGATAAAGTAAAACAGACAAAAGTACAATTGCAGATGCCGTATGAAATCCACGTGCTGGCAATGGATCTATTCTAAAAACTGATTTGATATGTTCTATCAACGGCTCTATCGATATTCTTCTTTGACTGTAGATAGTCTGACCCAATTCGGATTGATAAAAGCATACAAGCTCAAGCCTATTTTTGGAGGTACTTTCGTATCTTTCAACAGGACAAACCAACTCTATTCCCAATACCTTCTTGCTATACTTGTACAGGTTCTTATCGTCATAGCCTGGATCAGCTATCATATACAATACAGATGGTAAAGAGAATGCTGATGATGATGATGATGATGATGATGAAGTTAAAGGAACATACATCTGGTTGTCCTGCACATTTGCAGTAGTTACATCTGCTGTCAATGGTACTACAAGCTCGCCTGTTGTACAGGTTAGATGGAGTTTATATCCGAATGTCCATCCTTTGGTATAACTATAACCCCATCTCGCATCTGTATCGATGCCAGGACGTGGTACTACTCCTTTTTTCATAGATGATTTATGCCATACAGGACCTTTTGCTTTTAAAAGAGTACTGTCTATTGCTGTGATAGAAGAATCTACTAATCTATCTGTAACAAATAGGTATCCCATTGTTGCTATCCTTTGTTTAATATCTATAGAAATAGTCTTTAGTCTCCTGTCAAATGTACGTCTGCTAGGTATTGTTACAAGACCACAGGCAATTGCTAGTTTACGGTTATACAGACAGTCCAAGTTAAGAAAAATATGTAATGCATTGTTTGAATCAATTCTAAACCATATCCTTACGATAAAGCATCTTAGAATTACTGTTGGAGAATATACGTACGGTTTACCACGTTTTGGTGGTACAGTAGGCCATGGTATAAAACCTATTAGATACAGAATGTTAAAAAGGATGGATTCCTTTAATCTATCAAGAGCTAATATTTGGGACAGTTTTAGTCAAAATAATATCTCAAGGGTTAGCTTTAAGCTATATTGTATTATGAAAATAAATTTGAATTATGACCATGCCTCAATTAACTACCATTATATAATTGTCATCTAAAGAATATAATTATTTCTTGATTGGTGATTAATAACAATTTGATATTTTCTTTATGGCGAATTCCATATCTAGTTACCTCATAATACGCAAAAAGACATTCTCGCTTCAAATTGCTTTGTTGCATAACTAAACCTATTTAGCTAGGATCGAACCAATTAACCATTTGATCCACTGGCCTTCTTATAATCAATCTCGTTAAACGAGGTGAGATACTTTTTTCCTATGATTTTCTGGATAGCTGGAATGCTGATCTTGCAAGGATGAATGAAAATAAAAATGGCAAAAAATACAAATTTCCTGATCTTTTATTCTTATAATTGGTCACATCAGAGTATACTTTCACTTACCTTACAGGCAAACCGAAGGAATAGCACAAGGTCATGCTAAAGGAAAAATACCCTTCTATCCCGGACTTTACAATAATAAATAGAAGAATAAACAAATTAAATATTCTAATAGATACTGCCAAAGAGGAGATCTCTAAAGATGATTATCTAATCATTGCAATAGATAGTACCGGTATCAAAGTAACAAATAGAGGCCAATGGATGAGAGAGAAATGGAATTCAAGCAACAACAAGAAAGGGTATTTAAAAATACACGTTGCAGTTAATGTCAAGACCAAGAAGATTCTTTCGATAAAAGTTACTGATGAGCATGTTCATGATAGCAAGGCATTACCAGAGTTGATTGATAATGTTATAGAATCAGATAAACAAATAACAATTGGTAACCTATTTGCCGATGGAGCTTATGATGGTAATAGTATTTTTAGGTATCTAGGAGACAATGGAATTCTACCATGTATTAAAGTAAGAAAGAATGCAAGAGTTAGATGGAAAAAAGGAGACAGCCTTAGAAATCTTTCAGTGTTAGAACAAAAAAAGATTTGCAAAAGTGAAAAGACAGCGTAATCTATGGTCAAAGATGGATAGTAGAAACAGTATTTTCTCGTCTAAAAAGAAGACTTGGAGAGACGTATACTCGGTTAAACTAAAGAATATGATACAAGAAACGATGTTAAAAGCGTCATTGTATAATAAATTGATTTCTGTTTAGGCCGAACAGACAGTAAAATCATATATTATATGAACCATGCAACAAAACATAAAACTATTGCATATGTGGCTAACAATGGAATTTATGTAGCTAAACTAAATGATGATGGAAAATGGATGATATCTAATGTTGTATCTAATTCGACTTTCAATAATATAATAGACGGCAACGATACTATTTTTTCATTATCTCCAGACGGTAATAAGATAGCGTATGCAGCATTTGATGGTTCCTATAAACAAATATTTGTAAAAGATATTTCAAATTTGCCGGTTGATAATAATGACATTAAAGATCAAGGTAACGATAGAACAACAGTAGGTAAGACCATACAAGTAACTCATAATAATTTCAATAACTTTGAACCTGTTCTTTCATATGATGGAAGCAAGGTCGCATTTCAAAGTGGAGATAAGGTGGTTGTAAAAAATATCTCATGACATTGAAACAATCCATTGTTACCACATTGACATCGGGATATTTTTAAAAATTCTCATTCTCTGTTATAATGGAATTATATAAATCTTTCTGAAAATTATACAATGGAATGTTTTCCAGATAATTTTCTTCGCTTGATATCTTAAAAAGACATCAGCCTATATCTGGGCGCTCGCCTACATAAAACATAGATAATAAAAATGCCTATGATTTTTATATGCGTCTGTTAAGAATGGACCTTGGATACTCCTTAATTATAGCGTGGCCGCCACGATTAAGATATTCACCATTATACAATACCATTTTGATGTATTGGTAATACAGATTATATTCATTAGATTAAGATGTATAGCATGTTATAAATTAAAAAGATATGCTATTAGTAATTGTACATGTCTTTGTTTCATTTGGATGTATTACTCCTGAACAATCCTGGCTAAAAGTTGTACGTAAATGTCCACTTAAGTTAGGTAAAGTGGGCGGATCTTCAGTTACCTGATAACTTCCAAATCCTAATCTTACTTGAGTCCCTGATTCAGATGCGGGAAATGTATCTGGGGTTTGCTGATTTCCTATAATATGTACTGTAAAAGAGGGTGTTAGAGATGGATCGCCGCCATTTCCATTTGCAAGAACAATAACAGTTAGATTTCCGAATTCTATTCCTTGTCCAGGTGGTCCTTGAGGTCCTGTATTGCCTGTCAGACCTTGAGGTCCTTGTGATCCATTAGTACCATTGATGCCAGGTGGTCCTTGAGGTCCTGTATTGCCTGTCAGACCTTGAGGTCCTTGTGATCCAGTATCACCCTTTGGTCCTTGTGGTCCAGGTGGTCCTTGAAGACCTTTTAAAATCTTTAATCCACTATTTTCATCAAAACCCGGTATACCACTAAAATCTATTGAAAATGTGCTTTGTTGCATAACTCAATTTTTTTGCAACTATGCGACATATTAGATTTAATTTTAGCATATCGTACATTTGAAATTCGTCTTATTTTGACAAAAATTCAATCATGAAAAACGAATTTCAGAGTTATGCAACAAAGCATTGAAAATGCATTTATAGAATGTAATGATATAGTTGAGATGGAACCTGTTAATAACACAATAGTTAACACTAATGTTATAGAAAATTTATGAATCGACCTCATTTCTTTTGCTTATATGCTATATAATATAGCTATCAGTGTTGCTTACCATAAATCTACTAAAAAGTCCTGTAATTTTATATTATAAAGTTATCTGTATTCTATATTCTACAAATTTTTAATTCCCTTTATCATATGTTATTTCCAACTGAATTATTACTTATAGTAAATCCATTTCTATTAACTCGTACCTGCAACGACCATTAGTATCTTAGACATTAATATTAGGTTCGAAAACGCAAATCTATCAATGATTTTGACTACCATTCCTTGATTAATCTCGCAATTTTAAACATTAATATTTACTATATACATTGTAGGTATCTATATATACAATTACATAGATATATAGATTGTTATAGCTAATAGTTGGGTGATTCTAACAAAATTAGTATCTGATGTATCGCTTATTTTGAATCGCCTGATTAATTATGATGGTAGTAGTCCTTTCATTCTATAACGGGACGCCCCATATAATTAAATAAGGTATTTTATTAACATTCATTTTTTAATGTGTGATGACAAAATTTCTGAAAATATTTACCATTCTGTCAAATAAGATTTATTTAAAGATATTGAAATAGGTAGCGTTATTATGAGCGATCAAGATGTTCAAATATTATAAGTTTCTGGACAGTTTGACGGTCCGGACGGTTATTTTGGACCATTCTTCAGGAAAAACTTTGACTCGAAACCATGGAGTTCCTTCTATATTTCTAAATGTTTTATAAAACAACTGTCAATACTGTCCAACCGTCAAAAGACAACTGCTTCGTAAAAACAGCAAATTCCATTCACATAATGACGTGATGAGACGCTCTATGATTTATTACTTATGATTATTGATAGTATGTTGTTTATGCTTTGTTGCATGATTCAAAAATCAGATAAAAATATGATTTATGTATGCTTTGTTGCATGATTATTTTTTTCGTTTTTTACCAACGTTTTATTGATCTAATAAAAACGAAAACAGTAAAAATTCCATTGTAATTGTCACGGATAAGTTATATTTTTAAATGATTTTTGAATCATGCAACAAAGCAATTTATGTATAATAACAACAATTGAATTTTGACTATTTTCGTTACAGCCCTATCAATAAACCGTTAACAAATAACGAATAAAATAATCATGCAACAAAGCATGTTGTTTACACTTTTTCCTAAATATTGTCCTTATTAAGATCGCCTAAATGTTACCGGGTTCAAATCCCGCACTTCGCACTTCTTTTGAGATTGATTTGAACCCGCTTGTCTACATTGCGTACAAAATTAATACCGGATTCTTCTTTCCTGCTTGGCCACCTTTTATTTTATAATCGAAAGAAATGTTTGTAATATCTTATTGATCTCATCTGGATATTGTTCGGGTAATGCATGTCCAGCATTTTTAAACTGTATAAGCCAGGCCCCTGGAATTTTTCCTGCAATAACTAATGAATTTAGTGCTGGTACAGCTGTATCATCAGTTCCAGTCATAATCAGTGTCGGTATTGATAATTTTGTAAGCTTATCACAAACTCCGTGCCAGTTGGTTGCCCTCCAGTCTAATCCTGCTTTCGACTGCTTCAAATTATTATCAGGAGTAATACTATGAAAAACATCTTTAAGTTGTGTAAATTCTGGAATGGGATTGGTTTCAAAGTAGTTGGGATGTAGTTTGAGCCATCCTGATCCCGTGCCCTGAGATATCATCTCTTTCATTTCCTGCCGAGTTAAAGGAGTATTATTTGCCATTTTCTTTTCGAACGATTTTTGGAAAGCGTCAAGTTCAGGGCTGAAAGGAATACCTTCTTTTCCACCACAGGATGAAGCAATAAGTATAAGTCTGTTAACCTTTTCTGGATGTGTGACGGCAAGCTGTTGAGCTACGAAAGAACCCAGAGAATATCCAAGAACACTTGCTTTTTGTATTTTCAAAGCATTCATCAAACCAACCGTGCCATTTGCAAATTACTGGACTGAAAATGATTTGGTACCAGCAGTTGTATTTCCAACTCCACGGTTATCAAATACAGTTACCGTATGGTTTGAGGAAAGCACACTTAATGTAGATGGCTTCCATGCATTCATATCACCATGAGCAGGACTAATAAGTAAAATAGGGTCACCTTTGCCAAATACTTTGTATGCAATATCTATATCACCAACATGAACCTTTTTTAATGGAATATCTTGTATGTTTACCAATTTTGTAGCATTGGTGTGGTTTGTCTGGGTGGAGTTGGACTGTGTAGTATTTGATTGACCATATATAACATTAGTAAAACCGTTGATCATAGTTGTACTTGAGAAAATTATAGTAGATAGGAATACTACAATGAAAAGATAGCTTATTCTTATCTGTCTATTATTATTCCTAACCACCTCTACTCGATGGAGTATATAAAGAAGTGGAGTCTTATGGGAGATTATCTCAGTCAAATTACCCATCTTTGAAACCAATTATTAAATGATAGGTTATAAGGGGATATTTTATTTATTCAATATTCTATTACTTCTATTAATAGTAATGTTATTGAAACAGTCTATGGTCTAAATGCTGTCATTGTTTAAAGATTATACAAACATTCTAGGATTCAAATCCCGCACCTCGCATATTGAGATTTGTGGTAATTATTTGAAAATTTATTAATATGTGTTGAATACGAGTCATAATGTTAACCATCAAATGATTGTTGCTTGTGCAGCCTAATGGAGGATTGGACGCCTCACGAATGTAAAAATGTTATAACAGGATATAATGAAAGCCAGGTATATATAGTATGGTGAAAAGGTAACAGGGTAGATATCTATCATTCAATCAAGAATATTTCCACAAATTCGAGATTGCTGGATTAGCGTATGCTATGAATTATACCCTTCAATTATTTAATCAATTGATAAAATGGTTAAAAAGATAAGTAACCTTTTTACAAAATTCCTTTTATATTTTTGGAGTATCTTGAGAAAATATATGAAATGGTCTTTCTGTATCTTTTCCAGAGTTGGATGTTGAGAATAACTGTTAGGTTTTACGTTATTGATATCTGGAATGTTCAATCAAAAGAGATGAATGTAGCGTTGGATGGTAACTTGCTTTCTATATACCTTTCATTTATTCCTATACTGTCTTACATAAATTCATAGATAGATTTTTAGCTAACCACCCGCAATAATTTATTGGTTCTAGTTGAAATCCACATTACTAGACAAGATATACAATGACGAACGGGATGCTGATGTAAAAGAAAGAGTTCTTTTAGTAAGACGTGTACTAGCAGACAAACAGCATATCGAAACGGTAGCACAAGAACTACATAAATCAAGAGCATGGGCCTATAAATGGTACAAAAGATACAACGATAAAGGATTAGAGGGATTAAAGAATAAACCACGAAGTGGAAGGCCACCATTGGTAAACTCGAATTTGATGATAAAAATAAGAAAAGAATTAGAAGATAGCAATACTGGATGGGATTTCAGACAAGTTATGAATGTTATTCAAAAGAAAACAGGTGTCAAATACCATGAAGTACACATCTACAGACTGCTTCATAAATGGGGCTTTTCTGCAAAGGTACCTCAAAAAAGATTCGTAAAAACAGCAACTCGAAAAGAGAAAAAGAAATTTAAAAAAGAGTACAAGACATCCTAATCGACCTTAAAACTGGATGACACATCCTAGTACAAGATGAATCAATCTTTTTACATGATTTATACATAAAAAGAAAATGGATATCAAGAGAAAAAAGACCTATAGTTACGGTTACAGGTTCTCATAATAAAACCATTATTTTTGGAATAATATCAAATGAAAATAAACAGTTATTCAGACAGTATGATCGATTTGACAGTGTTTCCTTTATCAAATACCTCGAAGAAGTAAGAAAGAAATTTAAGAAATTTGTCATATTTGTTGATAGAGCAGCTCAGCACAGATCTAAAGATAGTAAAGAAATACCTAAAAAGAAATGAAGATAATATAAGAATAGAGTATTTTCCTGTTGGTTCACCTGAATTTAATGCCGTTGAAGAATGTTGGAGACAAGGAAAGTATAATATATTATCTGATTACTATCCAAACTTTCAATCGCTTAAACATGTGATTTCTCAATATTATAGAACAAGGCGATTTAACCTTGATATTAAAAAATATCTATTGAGATCTACGAATTAATGTTATTGAGTATATTTCTTTATTTTTGCTTGTATATGCCAAACAATTTCATTTAAATTGTATGTAACCTAAATCTGGTATAGCATGAGGATTACTAAAGAATAATCTTTTCTATTTCGGATTTAGGTATAGTAAATGATGCAAAAATATCATATTAAAATACTTTTATTTGATAAGATGGGAATAAAATCGAGGATTTTAATAATCATGCAACAAAACATCATAAACTTGTTTTCGTGTCTTTAAAG
Organism: uncultured Nitrososphaeraceae archaeon; assembly: GCA_963762475.1. Taxonomy (GTDB): domain Archaea; phylum Thermoproteota; class Nitrososphaeria; order Nitrososphaerales; family Nitrososphaeraceae; genus Nitrosocosmicus. The sequence goes on along the minus strand of CAVXKW010000006.1, from coordinate 561,884 downwards.
GATATCTTATGAATCTATATTGAACATTTGTCAAAAATATGTACCAAACTTGATAAAAAGCGTATTAATATGGATTATTATAAAAATCATATAATTAAAAATTTCTACTAAAACTAGTTGGAATTTATAGTATATATTTGCACAATTATGATATTATTTAAAAATATTACAAAAATGTGTACCCCTCATATTATTAAAAATAATAGGTTGTATGAAAAGGGTATAAACAATTTATGGATTACTGTTATACTACAGAGCTGAAAAATTGTAATATATAGAAAATTGTTACTGTATAGTAACATGTTTACAATAAATAAAAAACAAACTTCGATTATAACTGCATTAGCTGTTGTATCGGTAGTTATGTTGGTAGGTCCAATAGCATTTGGATCACAATCACATACAGCATTTGCTCATTTTGGTTTCCATAATCACGGATTTGGTTTCCATAATCATGGTGGCGGATTTGGTGGTTGTTGTGGTGGCTGTTGCGACACTTGGGTCTGTGGCTGGTGTGGAGGATATACTTGGTGGACAGGCTGCGGCAGCTGTTAAATATTGATTGGTTGATTGAAATAATATCATTTATTTTTTTTAATAAATTTAATGTTCTAAAAAATAGTAATGCTCGCGTAATGATTTCCATAATCTTTCTAATTACTTCTTTAAAATTTTAAAATAAATTCAAAATGGGTGTATAAATTTGATAATGCTATTTTTATTGAATTCATAATAATTTGATATATGTAATTATGATGTTCAAACATGTTTAAAAATCAGACTCCGAATGGTACCGTTCTATCTGTATGGTAGCATGTGTAATTTTAAATCTTTTTTCAAGTATTGAATTTATTTCTTGTAATATTTCTTGAGATTTGTTATGATCAATAACTACTACATGAGCAGATAGTGTGTGCATACCAGATGTTATTGTCCATATGTGTAGATCGAATACACCTGTCACTCCTTTTATTTTTAATATCGTTTCTTTTACTTCTTTATGTGATATGGTATGTGGTGAGCCTTGAATTAATATATGAATTGCCTTTTTAATTATGGACCATGCTCTTGGAATCATAAAAAATGCTAGACCAATACTAATTAATGAATCTGCTATATAGAATTTGGTGGTCAGTATTATTAATCCTGCAACAAGTACGCCTGCTGCGCCTATTGTATCACTTAATGTTTCTAAGTATGCTGCTCTTAAATTTAGATTTTGTTCATGTTCATCTCGTTGTTGTTCGTCTTTTTTTCTCTTCTTGTTTTTGTTTCCATGATTGTTCGATCCATGAGAATGCACAATTACCGTACTTTCGCTTTCTCTACCCTTAAGTAACCATACTCCAATGAAATTGATTACTAGTCCGATTAAAGCAGTTATCACTATTGGGAAACCTTGGATTAATGGGGGATTAAACATGCGTATAAAACCTTCGTATAGGATATAAATGGAAAGAATGACCAATACCACACTATTTGTAAGCGATGCAAGTATTTCTAATCTAAAGAAACCAAAAGTTCTTTCAGGAGTAGGTGGTTTACGTGTATAGTTAATAGCAAATAGTGCCAAAGCGAGTCCTCCTACATCTGCAAGCATGTGTCCCGCTTCTGATAATAAAGATAAACTGTCAGTTGCTATTGCTATAATTAAAGATGCAGAAAAATAGCACAAACTAAGAAAAAAAACTATTTTTAGTCTGTTATCTTGATCTAACGAGCGTTGTTTATTTTGATGGTTATCCATTTTCTCATTTTATTGTTTATGTGATGAGTATGTACTTGAATCTCAACTTATTATGTTACATAAATTAGCAATTAAATAATGTACATAAAATGTGTATAACATTTGGATAGATTTTAAGCATATTTGCTGAATCATTACTTTAAAACTGTTATCTTTTTAATATTTATTATTTTATTTATTGACCCTAATTTAAGTATTTTATTCTTTACCATTAATTTTTTTTTAATTGTTGAATTAATTTTTTTTTCATGGATTAATTTAAACTTTTTTATATAATGATGAATGGTTTTTTTAAATTTTAAATAGTGATATTGACCGATTATAATTTTGGATATAATTATATATATTTTATCCTCTGAATTATTTGTTGGTTTGTTATCTGGAGTATAAAAAATTTTCTTAACTAATTTATTCTTAAAGAATAAGATCGCATTTTTTCTATTGAGGTTGAAAAAATTAGTTAAATTGTCATTGGTGTTTATTTTTAGTGGTTTGACAGCTTTTCTTATAAATTCTATTAAATTAATTATTATACAATGTTTAAGATTATTTGATAATCGCTGTATTTTCATCTTTGATGATAATTCCTGGATGTTGCTTAACAGATTATCATTCAATGATATTTCAACTAGCTAATATGTGATATAAACATTAGATCTTTTATATGTAAAAAGCTAATTTTCCAATTATCAAATATATTCTGAACCATATAATTTACAATTATTGACCATCCTGTGACTCATCATATACTAGTATTGGAGAAATAAAAAATAGATGTCAAAAATTGATCTTTAATTTTATCTTTTTTTTATGTTGATGTTAATGTAATAGTGATTCTTTAAATGACTTTCCTGTTCGCTATAAATCTTCTTTGATATTTTTTTGAAAAATTGATGTATTATTTATTGCATGTTTTGATCGCTTGATAAAAGTCTTGATGTTTGCAAACACTTTATTACAAGTTTAATTACAATTCTTTCCTTTTTTATCAATAGACAAAATTTCAATTCCTTAATCTCTGAAATATTAATTATTATTCAATAGTCTTTTCTTCGAATGAGCATATGAATAAAAGGGAAATTTTAGCATTCGATAAGAATTTCAATGTTTTTTTTAGTTTAAGTGGATTGTATTTCAGTTTTATTGATGATATTAAAAAAATTACATCTGATTATTCAAATTTAGTCTTTATATATTGAAATAACCTTATTTATTTTATTTGATTCATTTAAAGTGTTAACTTTTTAAAATGGGCTTGAAACTGGATGTCAGGTGTAGTTAATTGAACAAGTATTGAAAAATTATTATTATGTTGATTTTATCCTTGATCATTGGTCTAATATAAAGATGATTTCAAAATTGTAGTGTGTTGTTCTATGTGTTTACCTGCATTACAAAGGTAATATTATCATTATCGTTGTTATTTGATCCATTATTGAGATCATATTTTAAGAAATCTTTTTACTCCAATTAAACATGTTGCTAAGTGAATTTGCAATACTGTCAAATGATCCATTTCCTATTTGACCTAATTTCCAATTATCTTCTATAAATTTGATTATGGATGCAAAATCTGTAAGATTATGATCTGTGAAATTCACTTTTGCATATGGAGAAATGACTAGTATGGGAATACGAGGACCGTATCCACATTTATCATTTTGATTTATATTATTTTTAGTTTGAGAAGGATTACATAAATATTTTCCAAATAATGCATCGTTTTTAGGATCATTAGATGGGTTAACTATTGACGGCATAACATGATCATACCATCCGCCTGAATCATCCCATGTTAATATTATCGCTGAATTTTTCCAATATGGTGAATTTTGAATTCTGCTTATTGTATCCACGAGAAATTTTTGTTCAGCTATGGGATCTGAAGATGATGGGTGACCTTGCAAATATGTAGGAGCTTTAATAAAGCTTACTGCTGGTAATGAATTGGAATCTAAAGATTCCCAAAAATTATCCAGATCATATTGATGATTTGCGAGTCCTGAATGGCCAATTTCCGCTGTTGAGTTTGGTGACAAATGCTTGGGATTGGATGTAGATAAATAATATTGAAATGGTTCTACATCTGGATAATAGTCTTTATATATTTGTCCATTACTGCCAGTGTGATAAGATCTGCTATCACAATCTGTTGGTTGAGGTAATTTGAAACCCCCTGAAAACCATCCCCAGGTTACATTTTTTTTATTTAACAGATCTCCGATATTGTTACCGGACATAGATACAGATGTATTTGTTTTATCTGAACATATATCATATCTGGGATCTAAATCTTCGATGAGTGTACTATTAACTACGCCTGACCTTTTGAATGTAGGTGGCGATGAACAATTTATGGATGATTCAATATTGCATGTTGCACCAAAAGTATTCCCAGATATGAGATTTATGTGTCCTGGAGTAGATGGACCAAATGTATTACCATGAAAGTTGTCACTCATTGCAAAATGTTGAGCGTAATTCCATAATGCATTTAGAATATTTCCGTCAAAATAATCCATGACTTGATTTCCATTATGATAACTACAGCCTTGAGCTGAACCATCGAATTCAACGAATTTATTTAATTTTCCTGCATTATATGATTTTTGTTGATCTGTATAATCATGTAATGGGTTACAAGTAACTATATCGGTGTAATTCAATCTATGTGGTTGAAATAGATTTGGATTTTGAGTTAAAAGGGAGTTGTTTAAACCATTGATTTTAGGTGTTTCATTTACTGGATTAAATATTGGCTCCCCTTTTAAGTTATCTGCTTTTGGATAAGTACCAAAATAATGATCAAATGAAGTATTTTCTTGAAATATGATTATGAGATGTTTTATTGGTGTAGTCGTGGGTATTGCTAATTTATTATTCAATTGAGCAAAAATATTTGAATGTGTAAAAGGTAGGTAATATGTTAATAAAGAAGTAGTAATTGCTATTTCAAAGAATATTATAATTATTTTTATGCATTTCATTATATTTGAATTTTATAACTATTTCATATTTATTATTTTAATCAGATATATATTTCGAATATTTTGTGAATTTCTATAAATATTAAATGTTAAAATACTTTAAAAATTGTTTGCTCTAATATATTCTTAATTTTGATATAAAAATAATGATTATATTACAAAATTTAGGATCATTTTTTTATTAAAAGATTTACATTAAATAGGTTCTTTAAATGAATTAAAAAAATTTAAGATCAAGGTCTTGATATAGTTATTAGTTATTACCGTAGAAGTAACAAATTATCAATAATATTTTTGAAAGCACTATATGATTGTAAACCTTGAACAATTGCGATTTTGGTTGATTCAGGTTTTATCAAAAGAAATGTAGGTGTAGCGTTTAGACCAATGCTTTTTGCAAAAAGATCATTTTTAATAACTATAGGATTGTATTTGTGAGATAATACACATGATGAAAATTGTTTCATATTTGGCATGTCAACGTTTTTCGCAAAATTATTTAATGAATTTATAGATACCCATCCTGTATTTTCTCCCTTGTCGTTCTTATATAGCTCGTCATGATATGGCCAGTATTTATTTTGCTCCGCTGCGCAATACGATGCTTCTGCAGCAAGTGAAGATAGTTTATCTTTTGCTAAATCATTTACCAAAAGATCTTTAAATTGTAATTTGACTAAACCTTTGTTTATATAATTTGATGTCAAATTATTTTTAACACTTTTGTTAAATGAAGCACAATAAGGACATTGGTAATCGCCAAACTCTACAATAGTAATTGGAGCTTTGGATGAACCTAATGGGCCGGCTCCAGGCAAAGAAACGTTGGTTAATTGAGATATAAGGTGCTGGACGCGTATCTGAGTATCATGAGGATTCAAAAGCACAAAGCTTTTCAAAATGTGGTTAACTATGTTTTGGCTCTCGATAGAATTGAACCTGTCAGATATGTCTGTGTATGTTATTTCATATATAACATTTCCTTGTTTTATGAAAAATATTTGTTTTGTTATCTGCTTTCCTGAAGTATCATTCATAACATATAATGCACTAATCGCAGGTTTGTTACCTATAGGATATGTATAAGGGTTAAAAGCCTTGATATTTTTTATGTCGTGTGAGCTATTGCTTGATACAAATTCTGAGTTCCAAAATTCAGTAAATGGTTTTAAGGTTGAAGTAGTAAAGTCATTTGGAATGAGAATTGATACTCCAAAAGAATTTAATCCGTTACTTGCATTCACATCTTGTCCATAATCAAATCTAGTATCCTTTTTAATAATTGTCCAATTGGATGGAAATTCAAATGATATTTTTAAATCATTATCTGTATAGTTCTTCCAAACACTTGATATTTGTTGCTGTGCAAATATATTCAAGTGAAATAATAGTGGCAATAAAATAAGGACTGAAAGAGTTATTGCACCTAAAAAGAAAGGTGTATTTGTTTTCATTTGATGCATTTAATATAACTAGTTATATTAATTCTGTTTAAACATTTGTGGTGATTCTGGATCTATCAAATCCGTGTTAAAATTAAAATTCTTGTAATTATAACGTAACAAATATTTACAATAAATTATTCATAAAATATTAAAAGATCATTTACAATTCGGATTATTATATCTAGAATTTTATATGAAATAATTTTGTTGGGAAATAATATGGTTTCAAGAAGAGGGAAGAAAAATTAATATTTATCCGATATGTTCTTTAAAAATAATATCTACGATGATAATGATGTGATATAATAGATTACAAATATGGATAAAGATGTTAAATCTTTATTTTGTCATCTAAATATTCTATAAATACATTAGCTTATTAACACTATTAATTTTATTTAATATTAGGTATGTGTTATTGCAAAAGATATTTTTTATTTAATAAATATGATAATTGTTATTTTAGGATACGAGTTTAATCTAGTTGTTTTATTCGATAAGATGTTTATATATAAATGTGTTGTTTCTGATGTTTTAGAATCTATTTAAAATTTGAAAATCATTTGGTAAAAAAGGAAGAATATTTTTTGGAACACAAATATTGTATAGATTAGACAGTTCCTTGTATATCATCTTAAATCTCGTCTTTTGTACTATCTTGGGGTATTATTCTTACAAGTCTGTAAATCAAAAATAGTAAATTACACTGAATTAGATCCGCGAAAGGAGTAACAATTGAATGAACTTTTAATACCGTTATTTTAGATTTCTAATTTTTCAAGAAAGATTTTTTATCTATAGTGTGTTACTAATGTTGAAATCAATAATAAATGTGTAAATTAGAAATTATATTACACCCTTAGAAATGTCACAATACTATGTAATACATGCTTTACCTATTCTGACGTGTCTTTTTTACTTTTTATAATTCTGTTACCTTCACTTTTGTTCAAAAAGTTATTCTATTTCTTTTTTACTTTTTATATTTTGATTTCATTGATATTAAATGATTCTTAAAATCATTGTTAATCCATAATATTGAAGGTTTTTTACCGTCCCATTTCTGAATAATTTCAACCTGTTCTCCATTTTCAAAATTAAATGTTCCAGGGACACTAACATTATATGATGTTGTTGTTGTGATTACTCTATTTGATTCTATTTTTGTATCTGTAAAAAATTTTTTAGCAAATATTAAAAATTCATTAGATATGTTACCATCTTTGACGTATGCTTTGAATTCATTGTACTTGTGATTTTCAAAACTGGAACCCTCTAAGGGCTGATAAATTTCATATCCTAACCCGTTCCATAATACTGTAGGATGTACTTCATCTAATTTTAAATACATTTTATTTAGTGTATTTTCTAGGATAAAGTCCAATTTTTTTTTGTTAAAAGAGATGTCTTGTAAGTTCAAATTAATCATTATGAATATATTTATTTTTTTACTTTTAGATTCATTATTTTCTGCATCTTGATTGTAATAATTAAAACTGTTTATCTTACAATCATAATAATTCGATTTTTTAAAAACTTCAAAAATATTATTTAAGGTATTTTGTATGGATGCTTCATATGTTATTTTGATTTGTGGATTGCTATTTGTGCTAATTGTTCTAGGGAATAATGAGTCTTGATTTTCAAAATGAGACAAAACAAATTTGATTCCTTCTATTATTATCCTCTCACTTACATCTATTCTATCATTATATTTTTTTAAATCTCTCATATTGATTAATTTGTTATTATTATTATGATTAAATTTATCCTATCTTAATATTAATATTAGTTATTACTTTATTTAAAAGTGGGTTACAGGTTAAAAATTTATTTGATGTAGGTGGAGATTAGATTTTAATTTATGGTATGGACTAAAATTTTTATTACAGGGGCTATTAAAAGAATATTTTAGTTTATAATTTGGTTAAATAGTATAACATGTAGGTTGCTATTTTTTTTTGTTATGATGAAATGACTAACAAATTTAAAAATCTCTGCGGATTTTGGAAATTTGTACATGTAAATAATTATTTTTATTATTATTGGATTTCATTGAATGTATTACAAAATAGATTCTAATACTTCTTTAATGATTATTTATATAACTACTATCTAAATAAACAAGTCCGTTGTAATTATTTTAGTTTATTTGATATAATACTTTAATGAAGTTAAATATTGTTCTTAAACCAATAATTATTTTTTCTTTTTTATATGATTATGGAAATATGATAAGGTGCAAAAATCTTGTAACAAAATCATACATGAGATAACATGTAATCACAAATTTTATATTGAGATTGTCTTACAACAATGAAAAGAAGGGCCGGTGGTCTAGCCTGGTTAAGATACCGCCTTGACGTGGCGGGGGTCGTTGGTCCGAATCCGACCCGGCCCATATCAAATTTGAGTATAATCTTAAATATGTGAGACTCCTAGTGAAAAACATGGAGCTTAATTACGAAGTACAAGGGACACAAATAGAACTAGATGATATATCGATAAATCCAGTAGCAAATTTTATGTTTGCTTTAAAAGCTCCAGAATCAAAAAGACAGTATCCAAAGAGACTTGAAATATTTTTAAATTTTTTAAAACTTGATGGCACATTTGAGGAAAAAGCCATTGCATTCTATGAGAAGGCAAAGAAAAAACCAAACTGGCTATATTCAGAATTAATAAAATTTTCTGAATATCAAAAACTACGCGTAAAAAATGGCGAAGTATCCGAGTCCACAGTTCCAAATTATTTTAAATCTATAAGACTTTTTTGTGTTATGAACGATATTACTATTAATTGGGAAAAAATTAGAAAAGGAATACCAAGTGGTCTTCATGCGGCACAGGATCGCATTCCTACTACAGATGAAATAATTAAGCTTCTGGATTATCCTGACAGGCGTCTAAAACCTATCGTATATACAATGATATCTTCAGGTATACGACTTGGTGCATGGGAATATTTAAAGTGGAAACACATCATACCATTAAAAGATGAAAAAGGGATAATTGTTGGTGCAAAAATAATTGTTTATGCTGGAGACAGAGAAGAGTATTTTTCATTTATTACGCTGGAAGCCTATACTGCGTTAAAAGAATGGATGGATTATCGTTCTGAATTTGGTGAAAAAATAACTAGAGAATCATGGCTAATGAGGGATATTTGGCAAACATCTAATATGAAATATGGTGCAAAGTTTGGATTAGCAAGTGATCCTAAACAATTAAAAATTCACGGAATTAAAAATCTGATAAATAGAGCACTATGGGAACAAGGAGTACGAGATAATTTAAAGGATGGTGAACGAAGACATGAATTTAAAATGGTTCATGGATTTAGGAAGTTTTTTAAAACTATGGCAGAACAAAAAATGTCTCCTGCTAATGTGGAAATGCTTTTAAATCACGATATTGGAGTATCCGCCTCATATTATAAACCCACTGAACAGCATCTTTTAGAGGATTATCTTAGAGTAGTAGATCTATTAACGATAAATGAAGAAAACAAGTTAAAAAAAGAGGTTAAAGATCTAACAAAGAAAAACAATGAAAAAGAATTTCTATTGAATGTGGCTATGATGCAAAAAGACAAAGAGGTCGAAGATTTAAAAAAACAAGACAAGATAAAAGAAGAGGCTTTGGTAAGATTATCAGATCAGGTAATGATGCTTATGAAAGATATCCAAAGCATCAAAAATGGAGACATTGAAAATCTAAAAAGTTTTACTTAATTTATATTAGAGTATAATTCGCAAATGAAAAACATATAGATAGATATCTTTTCATGTCACAAATTAAAATACAATATTTAAAATGGTGATGGCAAGTGAGATTTTAGCTTCTCATTAGATGCTACGTTATCATCAATATGAACTATCTTTACTCCACAATATTTACAGTGTAAGACGGTAAGTAAATCCTTCATATTTTCATCTGGCTGATCAAAAAGATAAGATAAATATGAAATAACGTTAACCGAAATATATTGAAATCTTTGACAAATGGGGCAATGTGTTTCTGCTATCACTATATCTGTTTTATCTTTTACATCAAATCTTTTTAATTCATATTCAGAATAATCTTTTACTTCTCTTAATATTAATCTATTAATATAAAGTCTCATGTAGTTAGAGAATAGTATCCTGGTTTTTTCGTCAAGTTCATCAAAAGATTTTTTCCAGTTATTAAATAATAGCGAGTTCTTTTCACCATCATCAAACTTGATAAAAATCATTTGGGTAAACAGCTCATTAACATTCTGAATATATTGATTTGTTTTAGTTGAGAAACTTTGTATGTAAAAGTTTACAAACTCTTCGAATAATCCTTGTTCTATGCATTTTTGCAGATACTTCAAACAGAATAAATTAATAGAAGAAGGATAGGCGCTTAAATGGGATTTCCATTGTTCAAATAGTTTATCATAACTATCTTTTTTATTTTTATACAAAATTATATCAATAATTGGAGATACCATCTTTTCCAAAGAAACAGATGATACGGTCTCAACAATTGCAGTCACCATTTTTCCCAACGAAGATAACCGAAATTTTTGTGTATTTACTCCACCTTTTTTGCTTTTATCTGGTTCAGATTCTAATATTTTCCATTTTTTTAAATCTTCTAGATGCCTATTAAACAGTTCATTAGTATCTCTTTTCTGTTTAGAAGGATTATCACCTATATTTATACTGAAGAGATAAGGTACTTTCGCTAATACCCAATCTTGTGTATCAGTAATATTATGATAAATCTTATCATTATTTAAAAAATGAATTATCCATTGATATTGCTGTGATTTTTTCGTATAAGCCTTTTCTTCTTTATTAAAATCAAATATTCTTTTAAGTAATTCTTTCTCAATCGGTTCATTTTCATTTAAAACTGTATTATCAAAATAACTAAGAATGGATGAAGAATCAACAACTTGTTCAAAATGCAAATATTGCTGGTTGCATGTTGAACATAATGTGTAAGAAATATGCCGGTCTTCAACGTAAGCTTTGACATAATCTTCTAAATATTTCATTATTTTCATTGGTTTTATATAACAGTCTTTACAATAAGAACAATATCCTTCTAAAACCACTGTATCTATGTCTCTAGATTTTTCTAGTCTAGTAATTTCATACTCATGGAATTTTCTGCTTTTAGATTCCTCTAATTCTTCTAAATATAATTTGAGATGGAGTAAAAATAATTCATATGTATAATAATCCTCCTTAGATAAATGATTTAAACTGGTTTCAAAGACTTGCCACATATATAAATCTCTAAAAACCATATCAAAGAACTTAATTTTATTAAGAAATTCATATTTATTAGAGGATGCATCAATCAACAAACCTATCATTTGTTGGATAACGATAGAAAGCACCTTATTCGCCTTACAATATTTTAAAAAAATCAAACAAAGTCTTGAATGTGAATTATTGAGACTAAAATAATAATCGCATATTTGAGAGAATGTTTTATCAGCTGTTATACTATCTATTTGTCTAATTTTATAGCATAGAAGTAAGAAAGATATTATTCTGCCAAGTTCAGTAAATCCATATTCTTTTGTTTCTTCTTGATTTTTAGCTGTAGTTGGTTTAACTTCAACTAATTCAAGATATGTTAATTTTCCTAAAAGTTCAACAACTTTAGGATTCATATTTTCTACTCTATTTTTTGTATTAATTCTACTGCCTTTATAATATTGAATATAATACTTACATTTAACAAGTAAATGATTTTCGCTTAGGGTTCTACTTTTAAAATATTGCTTTGTACCGATATCAATGCCATATTCTAATATTGATTGAATTATTTGTGCATTAGTAGTATAAGGAGCTTAAATTGTCATTATCTATCGATATATTGCTATTTTTTTCAGTTATGATGTCAAATCCAAACTCATTTTTCAAAGATAATAACCGTACCCTTTGAAATTTTTAAATTTTTATGGTGCATCATATTTTCGAAAATAGAGAATTATTCTATCTTAGTCACTTACAAGACATTAGGAGAAAATATGATTATAATTAAATCACTAATAGGGGAAGAAAGTCTTCTCTTAATATTACCCAAAAAGATAAGTCTAGAACTCGACATTTCAAACCACGATTGGCTAAAGGCTGAAGTAAAAGATGGACAACTTGTTATAAAAAAGTTAGATAATAGATAACCCACAGAGAGAAGTCCAAAAAATGATTAAATTCAATTTATATATAATTAAGAACGTCAATAAACCTTTAGTTCGGATTAGAACCTACAAAGACCTAGACAACAATAGAACATTACAAACCACAATAACATCAACAAAATCAAGCACAGAAAACATCGCAAGGGATGACATCATATAAAATGTTTGTTGGCATCTCAATAACCATACCAAGTAACCTAAAACACATAGTGAAAGAAATGATTGTAGAAGAAAAAACTCTCGATATAAATCTTGGAAAAAAATATGCTTATCAAAAAATAAAAGAAACCATAAATCAACATTTTATAAAGTTTAAGAAAAATATAGAAAAGAGATTAAAAGATGAGAATATTGAAGAAGCCGATACTAACAAAATTATCTCTTTAATTGAAGATAAACATAATGTTATTTATTCATCAGATAAAGATGAAGAATCTGAGAAAAATGAAATTGATGTATATGAAGAATATGATGATAATCCTGCTAATGCTTATCATGATCTTTTTGGAGAATCCTATCCTCAGTTGGAAACTCAAATTTCCGATATCGATAAAGTTCAAAATATAATAGAGATTAACCATAAATCGCCATCCAGTTCTATAGATAACCAGATTATAAACATCCAAGAACTACAATTAAAAATAAAAGATTCTGATCCTTTGGACTATATACAGAAAATAATCAAAAAAACTGTCAAGTGTGATGATATACTTATCAAACAAATATTATATACCGGTCTAAGCACATACTCACAAAGCGATCCCATAAATCTTGGAATTATAGCACCAACAAGTGAAGGCAAAACATATCCAGTTGAAGAATGTATAAAGTTGTTTCCTAAACAAGACGTATATAAAATTGGCTCAATGTCTACTAAGGTTTTGATACGTCAAAAAGGAATAATTTTAGATAAAGATAACAAACCTTTGAAACCAATTTTAAAGGAACTCCAAAGAAAAATGAATACATTAAAAAAGGAACAAAAAGAAGAAAAAACAACAATCGAAGAACAAATCAAAGAGTTAACCGAAGATTCTAAAACATTAATTGATTTAAATGGAAAAATCCTTGTATTCTTGGAACCCCCTCAAAAAGAGCTTTGGAATGTTCTAAAACCTATATTATCCCATGATTCATCAGAAATAGAATTTCCTTATGTAGATAGAAATGATAAAAATGGAATTCATACAAAGAAAGTTGTTGTAAGAGGATGGCCTGCATGCATATTTTGCAGCGCCAAAGATGAATCCAAATGGGAGATGTGGCCTGAAATAAAGAGCAGGTTTTTAATTACTTCACCTAACATGATTCCTGAGAAATATAAAGAATCTGTAAACCTTATAGCTCAAATCAAGGGTCTCCCTATGCTCATACAAAAACAAATAATTCTTTCCGACGAAGAAATTGAATTAGCAAAAGAATGCATTCTATATTTAAAACAAAGAATTAGTGAACTTAATTCATCTGTCTGGATACCTTTTGCTAAATCGTTAGAGCGAGAATTACCATCTAATAAGGGAACCGATGTAAGGTTTGCAAAAAGAATATTTTCTCTATTGATATTACTTGCCATTTTAAGATCAGATAAAAGAAAAACTTTGATAATAGAGAACGAACAGTCTGTTATTGTAGAAGTAGATGATCTTAAAGAAGCACTAGAAATAACCCAGAATTTTGATGGAATTCCAAAATATAAAAAAGATTTCTATAATGAAATATTTTATCCTTGCTATATCTTAAAAACAGAACCTGACAATAATAAAGATAATTCAAAAGGAGAATCCATAATTGCCGTTACCACAAAACAACTCTGTGAATATTATAAAAAAATCAAAAATAAGATCATAAGTTCAGATAATATGAAAAAAACTTACCTTGACGAACTTCAAAATAGTGGTTTAATTGATAGTGAACCGTCTGCCATTAATCAAAGACAATTTATTTACTATCCTTTACTAGAATCAACATCAACAGATAATGCCGTTAATAACGACGATGAGGACAAAAAAGCATCTTTTCCATCGAATTTAAACAATTTCGATCATTTATCATATTCTAACTTTAGAATTTATGAAAAAATTACAAAAAATATGAATGAAGAACAGTTATTTTATGAATTAATGCAGTTACTTTCACATCGAATTAACTTTGATAAAATAAAAGGTCCACTTGCAGATTATCTTAATAGTAATAAAGATTTTCAAATAATAGATAATAACAATAACAATAACAAAACAGGTACCTGTGATATAGATGCTGAAACTAAATTCCTTTCATATATTAAAAACAAAGCAAATAAGAAAGAACATAATTATAATAATTTATCTAACGATGAACACAGTAACGACAATGAAAAATGTTGTTGTATCAATATAAATAAGGACAACAGTTCTTCTAATAGACTAACTATAAGACAGTTTACTAAAAATTATATTAATTTTCAAGAAAATAAATTCGATGGAAATATGAGGTCATTTCAGCCTTCTTTTTCCGAAACAAACCGATTTTCATTAAATTCTTTTAAAGTTGATAAAAAAGATATGAATGAAAAAAATAGTGGAGAAAACGGTTTGATGTTAACACGGATAAAAGAAGATGAATCAAAAATTTTGGACAACCACAGATCAGATGTTATATCAAATTCCAATAATACAGAAAGTTTAAAATCGGATTTATCATTATGCAGTAACAATCAACAAGATATCAAGCCTGATTCGACCCATACGGATTTATTTGAATGTTATTACTGTGATAAATTTTCTGCAACCACAAATAAAAAAGATTATGAGAAGCATGTAGTATTAAATCATGACAATAAATTAGCTTATCCAACATTAGCCGATCTGATAAAAATGCAAATTCCATCTAAAGGAAAGGAGTGGGAAACTTAAATATTAAATTAATAATATTATCCGAAGAAATTGAAGCAACTTTACAATACTAAACATTATAAACTATTAAATGCAGTAGATTTAAGTAAACGCATGAACAGAACCTGAATTCATCCCAACTTATATATAAATGCCAATTTATTATTAAAAGAATATTCTAAATTTCAAATACATAAAGAAAGAATAATGGATAATCTATAGTACCATCAAGATTATAAAATAGATTCTAGAATTGATTGGAGTGCAAAAATAGTTGAAAATACGCAATAGTACACATTACTTATCATGAAGTAATTTTTAAAGTTTCAAATGATCCATAAATGATTTTTAATTGAAGGTCACTAATATTATTAATTATTAGATCTATCTAAATATATTTTCAGGAGTCAAATAGACTTTATAATACTTTAGTCTCAATAAGAGCAAACAACATAGATACGTATTTTCAATACATAGATTCATGATGAAATATATAATATCTTATTGAAATAATTGTTAACTGATTAAAACCCAAATTTCTTATTGTAAACTGCAAATATATGGTATTCAACCGTGCATAGGAAAGGTTCGATCTTTACAATAGAATAATTTTAATGGTAAGAATTAAGCGCATCATATTTGAATTACTCAATCCTATAAAACGAAACCATATATTGATTAAAAGATATTTAGAACATAATCCCGTTAATCCATAATGATATAAAATAATTCTTCTCTATTATTGATAATTGATACATAAACTATGTATATATATTTGGGTCACTAATTAACAATAACTATAATATAATATATTTAAAACCTTTGGAATGCCTATAATCATACATAAAATCTATTGTAAATAACAGTCGAATTTGTTAATTTATTATATTTTAAAATTAGGGATTATCAATTCGATATCCATAAACTCTAATAATTTCAAATAAACAGAATCTTTTATTGATTTAATTGTAATTTTTATATAAAAAATAATTTTAATTGAAATAAATGATCGAATTGGTTTAAATTCGATAAAGAAGATGCATTTTAACAAGTCATTTATATTAATAGCAATCAATGAATTACACTTAAATTATTGCAACAAATAGAGAACAATTCTTGTGCAAATCAAATTATTTTTATGAATTCCATTGATAATTAAATGTTAATGTATGTATTTTTATCTGTTAAATTTAGATAAACAAGCAAATGTTAATGAATTGGCATGTCTTATCATCTATATCTTTAGTTTATCCTGAAATTTTATTATGGTGCTGAACTATATCTTTGTTATCGAATTCGACTAGATTCGATGTTATCTTTGGGATAGGCTCTTAATATCTATATTATGATGTTTTCTGGTTTGGTATTATCTATCTCCGATGTAATGTCAGTCATTGTTGCCAATGCAGTTTGAATATTATCATCATTAAATTGATTCTCAAATCATGTACCGTTGCACGTTCTATTTATTAAATATCGCAACGAACTTTAATCTTTGTCTGCCGGGGGTTGTCAAGGTTATCTTAGTTTTTCCTATTGTTATTTTTTATTATTGACAAATATATTTCCAAAAGTAATAGTATAGGAACCTTGACATCTATGACATCTATGACGTAATACTAGTGATTGATTTTATCCTTAGTTTCAAAGATTAATAGGAATTTATTTTCACAGGAAAAATCAGTGTCACGATTATAATAATAGTGAAGATATAGAAAGCATAAGAAATATCCGTTAGTCATTATTTTTCTAGAGCGTAAGATTGATCTTAGTTAACGATGTTGATATTTTGAAATTTCTTTAATCAGTATCTTTAACTATTGAGTTTTATATAAAAAGAATTTTTCTTACTCTTGGAATCTACTAATCGGGAGATATTTTTAAAATAAATAACATCATATATTAAAAATCAATAAATGGTGAAAAAAAATTATGGTTGGTTCAAATTCAATATACTATACACAGTAACATTAATAAAGTTTTCTATTCCTTTGACAGGAAAATAGCATTAGATCTATCAAGGGATCGGAAAAAGAAAGCCCAAAGGAAGAAATGGGAATTTAAATAATATGTGAATAATTCTATTCATCTATAAAACGCGTTTGTTACTGAAAATTACAAAGACATTTTAAAACCAAGAAAAAAAACAATAGATGACATCAATAAAATATTTGATTTGATCATCAATCGAAATAGAAAACATATATCAAGTCCACAGAACATATTTTTAAAAAACAATAATTAAATACTAATCAAAAATATAATATTAATTAAATGATTTGTTAACAAAGACTACTATATCATAATTGATCGTTTTTATATTCTATGAAATATAAAAGATACAAGAGATACCAATTTTAAATGAATTATCCATATATATACTATATGGTCTTAGTGATTTATAAATAAATTTGAATTATATTTCTTGATTAAACTTGACTTGGTGAAGTATATATTTTACATCTCAAATATATGATATATTTATTTGATATCCTGAAAATATGATTTTCGAAATATTAAGAAAGGATATAGAATCCTTTGAAAGTTATCTCTATCTTATAGAAAATAAAAACTGGATTAAAACCGTGGGATAAATATTGAAAATCTTGTGCTTATTTTCAAAGAATTTAAGTAATAAAATATTTATTAATAAAGGAGGTTATAAGAATAAACAAGTTTAATTATATACATATTCTCTGTAAGATATCAATATTAAAATAGAATCAAATAGTAACAAAAACTTATAAACTATTTTATATTATATAATATATCTTGATTGCAAAAAGAAAGTAACGCATTTAGTTTGTCATCTAGTTTATTAGATCACAAAGATAATTCATTTGCATCTTCTCTTCACCAAAAGGTCTATTAGTCTTCCAATAAGTGCTCAAATGAAATCACAACGTTTGTCGACTACATCAGTCCAAGTCCAATTATGTAGTTACTTTCAAGGAGATACTTTGGTAACTATGGGAGATCTTTCAGAGAAACAAATAAAAGATATCAAGATAGGTGATTATGTTTCCAATCAAGATGGTATATCTCGTAAAGTAGTTAGAAAATATGAAAGAACTTATACTGGAGATCTTTATTCCATTGAGATAAAAGGAATCAATGGTTTTATACTTTACTTGTCTAAAGACCAAACTATAGCCATAAAATATGCTGTTCCATCTAAAAGTAATAAAGTAAAGACAGTCTTACAAGAAAATATAAAATACATAAAAGTACAATATATCAAATTGACTAAAAAACCCTTTGTAGTTTTCCCTATAAACTATTTTGCATCATACAAAATTCAACTATACCTATAATAGATATTAGGAATCTATTGGAGGAAAATGATTTAATTTATAATGAAGATAATCAAACCGTTAGAACAATAAAAGCACAAATAAACTATGCACTACCGGTTAAATTTGAACTTACTTCAGATTTAATGAGAGTATTAGGGTTATTCTTGGCAAAAGGTTCGTATAGAAAAGACGATAAATATAATTTAAATGGAATAACATTTACCTTTAACAGATCTGAACAGGATTTAATAGATTTTGTCCAAAAAATTATGTTGACATCTTTTGGATTAAACATAGAAATAAGGAAATCCTGATAAAAGACCGTCTGAAACAGTAGTAGTCATAAGCAATGCTACATTGGCATATATTTTCAGAAAGTTATGTGGAGAATACTCTTTTGGTAAAGAGCTAAATCCTTTACTTTATAATTTACCGCAAGAACATAAACTACAACTATTAAGAGGTTGGATTGATAGTAAAGCAATAAATAAAATCAAATCTAGATATAAAAATAAATCCAATAATTCGATAAGAGGAGCATGTCAAATAGAAGATGTTACCATATCCGAGAGATTATCAAGAGATTTATTTAGACTAGCATTAACATGTGAATTAAAACCCTCATTATCAATCAACAATAATGCAAAATATGGAAAATCAGAGTCATATACTTTATATTTCTGTGGTCCAGATATCTTACAGTTATATCCTGAACTAAAAAAAGAATTGGTTGATAATAGAGTAAAGGTAGGTAGAAGATGTTGTTATATAAAAGATGATAAAAATGTTTATTGCGAAATAGAATCCATAAAAAAGAAGCACTATGAAAACATTCCTGTTTATAATCTTGAAATGGACATAGACAATGAATATATAGCTAATTTCTGTCTTATCCATAACTCCCGCTAACGATATCAATTAGTGCTGTAGGATAGCTTACTAAATAACATAAAAGCTAATTCACTTTCCTTAGTAAATACTTTTATATCCAGATTAAAAATGCCTTCTTCTATAATGCCGATATTATCTGACGAAGTTGAGAAAAACTAGAATAATTGTTTGATATAATTAAACAGACATCATTTTGTTATACAATACGCTTTAAATATAATTTCTTATATCTTATTCTTTAGTTTAATTGAATAACATATTCTCCAAACGTTCTTTTTACACAAGAAAATAGTTTCAACAACCAGCCTCTTTCCATAGCTTACGCTAACCTTCCACTTTTGTAAATCATTTTTCTGGACCAACATTGAAAGATTTCTAAGTATTCCACTCATTAATCCTTAAACTTCCTGACAAAATCGTCATTAATGTTACGTCAGAGATGTCATAGATGTCAGAGTTCCTACACTGTTATTTTTGGAACTATTCCATTAATAATAAAAAAATAACAATAGAAAAACTATGACATCCCTGACAACCCTGACAGACAAAGATTAAAGTTCATTGCAATATTCAGTACATAGAACATTTATTTACTTACATATCAAATATGGAAATAATCTAATGATGAAAATCTAGATAAATAGATCTCTTGCATAATTGCAACTAAACAGCTTTATAACCATTAGTTTATCATCAACTTGTTCTTTCGTTGCTTGCCTATGATGGATTATCCAAAAAGCCATTGCTCTTCAAGTCATTTACCGGCGTTACAGTTCAAGAATTTGATAATATTTATGATAATTACATAATAAAAAAATATCACAATCATGAGATAAAGCGTTTATACAATAGAAAAGATAATAGAAAAAGAACGATTGGTGCAGGTAGACATTTCAAGCTGGATTTAAAAGATAGATTTCTTATGCTTTTAGTGTACTATCGTCTGTACATAACTTACACGTTAGCTGGCTTTTTATTTGATTTGGATCAAAGCAACATTTGTAGAGACATTCAAAAGATTGAACAATTAGTAAGAAAATGTTTACCAATTCCACAAAAGATATACAACAAAACAAAGAGGCTTCGAACTCATGAGGAAGTAGAGAAATATTTTCCAGGCTTTCTTGCTTTTACCGATTGTACAGAACAACAGATACCAAGACCCATTGACAATAAAAGAAAGAAGACATTCTATTCAGGCAAAAAGAAAAGACACCATAAAGACGCAATTGACGGTTAACAATTGTGGTTACATCCTTCACAAAGTAGGCTATAAAAAAGGAAGAAAACATGATTATGATGTCTATAAAAAGAATCATCCTTTTATTCCAAAACAAGTTTTTAATGTAGTTGATCTAGGGTATTTGGGCATAGAAACGGATTTCCAAGAACAACTATCCGCCTTACCATATAAAAAGAAAATAAACCAGTGTTTATCACAAGAAGAAATCGAGTTCAACACCATTCATTCTAAAAAGAGAATAGTGATAGAGAATACTATATGTCGCCTGAAAAAGTACAGGATCATGAGCGATATCTTTAGGAACAAATTGAGAAAATACAATAAAATATCCGATATAGTTGCAGGACTGGTAAACTATAAAATATTGAATCATCAGAACTAGAAATCGATATAAAATCCAGAAGGGGTCATCTAGATTGTTTCTAATTATGCAAGAGATCTAAGATAATTATATTCCTATCATGAAAGATTATAAAATTATCCCAAACATATCTTACACGATATGCAAGTCAATCAACCCAACTTTATAACAATAACCTAAGAGCTGTAAATTATTTCGTATTAAAAATTGGATTAACTATTTGTTGATATTTATAACAGAGGTGATAAAGACATAGTTAAAAGCGATGGCCATTCTAATTATAATTATCGTTTTTTAGAAAGTGGATTCTATATTTATTTTATGATTAACAGGTAATAAAACCAAAGGATTTATCAATTTAATTCTAAAAATGCTTGTTATAATAATCTGTCATTTTTTAAAATTGGTTGAATTTCTCGTATACTAAAATCTTTTATATCCATGTCATTAATATTATCCCATCTAAATATAGCTATTGGTCCGCCCCATGTTATAATTTGATTAGCTGAACCCCCACATTCAGGATGACCTCCACCCCAATGACCATCGTCTGTATAAGATAAAACTTTATGCCAGTTATTGTTTGAATTTTTGTCAATAAATTGTTCTAGTTTTACGAATCCACTTGACATATTATAAAAAACTGCTTTAATTCCAATCCATCTTCCAAGAAGTGGATTTTCTATTGCATGTAACTTTTCTTTATCATTAGTAGTATATCCTCTAGTATGTTGTAAATCTTTTTCAAACTTTACTCTTCCTGTCTCATAGGTATTTGAATGATAAGTTGTAGATTCACATTGTGCTGGATAACCATTAATCAGAGTTTCATTATTAGTGTTTTTTGCACCTCTAGCAACAAGTTCAATATGAGCTGCGCCATTTGCTGTTGAATTCGTAAAATTGTTTATCTTAAAATATCCCGTAATCTCAACATTTTTCCAATCATTAGGTGATTGTATATATCCTTTTTTTGATAATTCTGTTTGATTCAAAGTGGTTATTAATTGAGGTTGAAATCCTGATGAGGTAAATACATTGTAACGGACCTCGGTATTTTTAATTTTCCAACTTAAACTGCCATCATTATTTTTAATTAGAGTTGTTTGAGGATCTGTTCTATGATCATTTTGTGGATCATCCATATTCATAAACCACTCTTCTCCACCTGGTTTTGTAGGATAAATTTCAGTTATACCAAATTTATCTGTTCCAACACCATTATTAATAAAAGGAATAGGTTTCAAAAAATAGTAATAAAAACCAATAGAAATAGACATGGATACTATTACCCCAAAGATGAGAATAAGTTTAATCCATTTCTTTCTATCATTTATCCTCAATATATGATCAATAATGAAAATAGATATGATTTATTTTTAGTTATTCAATTTGAATGAATATTTTTTTTAAATTAGATTAATATTAAAATATGATGCTTGAGTTCTAATACTATTTAAATTTTAAAATATATCATGCGACTATGTTCGCTTAATATTTATTTTCTTATTATGAGGGTCTACAAATAGATTCGACCAATTAATTACATGCTTTAATTTACATTTTTTTCTTCTACAAGGAAAATAATCGTCAATGTTTTTGATTCTATCCTTTATGTACCTCATAGTTCTTTCAATCAGGCTTTTTTCAAAGGAAGAATGTAAATGGTGATTTAGTTTTAGAAAGTTATATGCTTCAAAATAGCAAGCGCATCGCAAGAAGGGAAGTCAGACGAAATGTTGCTTGTAATTCTTATTTTCTCATTAATTTATCTCTATCATAATCATCAAAATAATCGCATATGAAAAGAATTTCGTCATGCCTCAGATCTATGAAGCCAATCTATCACGAATAATTAATCGGTTTAATCCTATCTAAATAGATTGAGTATATGAAAGCACTTTTATTTCTCAAAATTATTTTTTATAGAACAAATTATGAGCTGTAATAGAGTATGTGAAAGATATAAAGCAAAAAGAAATCACGATCTTCCATCTAGATATACGAGGCATGGTCATAATTCAAATTTATTTTTCGATATATGTCATACAGCTTAAAGCTAACCTCTGGAATATTATTTTGATTAATACTGTCCCAAAGATTAGATTGATAGATTAAGACTCCATACTCTTTAACATTCTGTATCTGATAAGCTGTATACCATGGCTTAGTATAACAACAACAACAACAAGGAAACGTGATAGACCATATGTATACTCTCCAACAGTCATTCTAAGATGTTTTATTGTGAGAATATGGTTTAGATTGGATTCCAATAATGGATTGCATACTTTTCTTAGCATGGACTACTGTCAGTATAATTATAAACTAGCGATAGCATGTGGTCTGATGACAATACCTATCAGACGTACATTTGATAGAAGACTAAAGACTATTTCTACAGATATAAAAGAAAGAATATCGACAATGGGATGTCTGTTTGTTGCAATAGAAGGATTAGTAGACCTTTCTATAACAGCAGTAGAGATAGTACTCTTTTAAAAGTAAAAGTTCCAGTATGGCATAAATCATCTATGAAAAAAGAAGAAGTACCGTGTTCTGGCATCGATACAGATGCACGATGGGGTTACAGTCATACCAAGGGATGGATATTTGGATATAAACTACATCTTACATCTACAACAGGCAAGATTGTAGTACCTCTAACAGCCGATGTAACTATTGCGAATGTTCCAGATAACAAAATGTATATTTCTTTAACGTCACACTCATCTTCATTCTCTTTACCTTCTGCCTTGTATATGGTAGCTGATCCCGGATACGATGATAAGAAACTGTATGAATATAGTAAAAAAATATTAGGAATGGATCTGGTTTGTCCACTGGAAAGATATAAAAGTACTTCTAAAAAGAGGCTTGCTTGTATGTTTTTATAAATCTGAAATAGGTCAGACTATCTATAGCCAGAGAAGAATATCGGTAGAACCATTGATAGAACATATCAAATCAGTCTTTAGGATAGATACATTACCAATACGTGGATTTCATAAAGTATCTGCAATTGTACTTTTGTCTGTTTTATTATATCAACTAATGGTATATTATAACTGCAAGACTGAGAAAACAAATCCAAAATCAATAAAATACATGCTTGGTACTATCTGATATGATGGTAAAGGTAAAGATAAGTAGTTTTGAATTATGACCATGCCTCGGATAAATCGATTAACAAAGTCCATAGATGGAAAAAGGAATTAATCCCATTAAGAAATCTAATGGAAAAACATTAAATTGTTGGCTAGCGACTAACATTTATCCAGAAGACAAAGATAACATGGAAATTATCCTAAATGAATATCATCAATACATTTATGGATTTGTATTTAATTATTGATTTTGGATAGTTTTCTATATCTTTTCCTAGAAATTCTGATTACTAGATATGGTCTTTATCTAAAATTTTACCGGGCTAATGGCTTTTTAATGCTTATTATAAACGGCACGTGATTTTGCTTGATGGTTGAAGGTATAGGATTTTCAGACATGCTCAGTTTAGCCAAACAATTGGAATAGTAGGGACTATGATCTTAACACTATATTTCTCAAAAAGACAACTGCATAGTCTATCAATTGATCAACAAACTAGAGTTCTTAATGACCTGGATGAGAAAATTCACAAGATGGCAGAGCTAGTAATAGAGCGCCCTACGATACAAAAAGTAATAGATAATCAAGAAAAACCATCAGAAGAGCTAGCATTTTCATTTTATGTTTTGTGGGTATGCGCTCCTGCATATGCTATGCATCAGAGGAATGTTCTTAATGATAATGATTGGATAGGATGGCTTCAATGGATGAGAAATTGTTTTCGAAAAGGGACCATAACAGAAATATGGAAACAAGTAGAATCAGAAAAATGGTTCAATCCTGATTTTCAGAATTTCATAAATAGAGAAATACTTGATGAAAGTATTAGAACTTAATTGACCAATGGATGGATACCTTTTTTTTGGCTAAATTCAAACCATTATCAACTTATTGGATTCGGCTATATTGATTTCTGAATCTGTTCAGCAGGTTGGAGAGATGAAAAGGATAAAATACGAGCCTAGGTGGGGAGCATTTTATAATTCCTAATTGGAAAAGCATTTGCATAATTTAGGCATTAATACAATAGTTGTGTGTGGATGCATTTCCTACTGTCCACGAACGGATATTTATAGATATCTTGTATAACTAGGACCATTAGAAAAATTTCTAAAAAGTTGACACAATCATAATACGCAAATTAAAATGTAAATATTATAAAATTTTATTGATGATCTGCATAATTTTGATAGGTGTCTAATTATGCAAGATCTATCCTTTTTTTCTTACATTCCATTTATCTCTATCCACTGGCCTCTGTTCGTGACCTTGATACTTGTACTATCTATTGAAATGACATGCTTTGTTGCATGATTCGAAAAACAGTTAAAAATATAACTTATCTGTAACAATTACAATGGAATTTTTACTATTTTCGTTTTTATTTTATCAACAAAACGCTAGTAAAAAACGAAAAAAATAATCATGCAACAAAGCACTTTATATGTTCTTTGGGTGGGTATAACTTGATTCTTTCGCTTTGATTGTTAGTTGTTTTTCCATTTTTCTTCTTTAAATACGAAAAATTCCCAATTTTATGATTAAGATTTAACATGATATGTTTGACACAAAAAGGTGGCTTTAACAAGATTTGACATCTTTAGCCTCTTTTATATCAATATTTTGCTATCATATGTAGTACTCAATTTTATACTTTCTAATTTTATCCTCTACTGTTTGTGCATATTTTAATCGGCTTCCACCTTTGTTAACAAGACAAAAACCTTCGGAGATGATGGATGGGGTTATTTTCTAAATTGTGACACTTAAACATGCCTCAGGTAGATTTATTCTATCTTATGTAATATAGGAGCTACCCGAGAACCTATTAATTCTGTAGCCTGCATAAGTTTCTCATGAGGTAATGATGCAGGATTCATCATAAAGGTGATGCGGGATATACTGCCTCCAAGGGATTTACTATGTCTAATAATTTTCTCTGCGACTTCTTCCGGATTGCCTATTAGCAATGCGCCATTAGGTCCTCGTTGGGCTTCAAAATCCCTACGAGTAATCGGAGGCCAACCACGCTCCTTTCCAATTTCATTCATGGTGTGTGCATAGCCTGGAAAGAAATCATCAACGGCTTCTTTTGTACTTTCAGCAATATAACCAAGCGAGTGTATGCCTACTTTCAGTTGAAATGATAAATGGCCTGCCCTTTTTCCAGCCTCTCTGTAAAGATCTATTAATGGTTTGAACCTACGAGTCTCGCCACCGATAATTGCGACCATAAGGGGTAGGCCAAGCATGCCTGCTCTAACAAAAGATTCAGGTGTTCCACCAACACCTATCCATATAGGCAGAGGATTCTGCAACGGCCTTGGATAGATTCCCTGTCCCGTAAGAGAAGGTCGATATTTACCCGACCAATGAACATTCTCATTCTCGCGAATCTTTAACAGCAATTCGAGCTTTTCTGAAAAAAGTGAATCATAGTCATCCAATCTTAGGCCAAACAATGGAAATGCCTCTACGAATGAGCCGCGACCCACTACCATCTCCGTCCTGCCTTGAGACAGAAGATCCAAAGTTGCAAATTCTTGGAATATTCGTACTGGATCAGCTGCACTCAATACTGTTACTGCACTGGTAAGTCGTATTTGTTTAGTTTGTGTTGCAGCAGCCGCTAGGATTACAGCTGGTGCTGAATCAAGGAACCCTTGGCGATGATGTTCGCCTACTCCAAATAAATCCAATCCAATCTGGTCTGCATATTCAATCTGTTCAATCAATCGTCGCAAGCGTTCAGATGAACTTACAACTTCCTTGACATTATCATGAAAAGCAGCAAAACTATCAATTCCTACTTGCATCAGAGATACATCAGATAAGAATATTATTTAAATAAAGTAGTGATCTTCAGTATATCAAGTATAATCTATCTAAGTCAGTAAGCACAAATTTCCAAATTCCTTTAATCTTAAATCATTCATATATTCAAATAGTAAATTAGTTATAACTTTTCTAACTTCATTGACTCGTATTGCTTTTCTATTTTAGAATATCTAGATAATATATTTTATCCTGCTGGCAAGATAACACTTAAGTTTTCTTTTATTTTCATATATTGTTTTGGGTTTAAATAAATTTCACTATCATCGTCATCTGTAACGTGCAGCAAAGGTGTCTTCTAAATCACTTGACAGATCCTGAAGAAATTGTCCTCTGATCAATTTTGAGTATATAACTAAATCACGAGCAAGCATTTTTAGACGTTTATTTAATAGATTATTGATGACCTCCCCTTCTTCATTAAAATCTTCAGATCCATTTACGGATATACCATAAGGTAAACTCCATCCATAACACTGTCGTACAGTTGTTCTCATTTGATCCATCACCGTTAACCCTTTCTCATGAGATGTACAAATATAACCAAATGTCTTTCCTGCAAACTCTTCCCAATAGTAATCTAAAAAGTTCTTCATAGAACCAGACATTGAGCCGTGATAGTCAGGAGAAACGAGTATAAAAGCATCTGCCCAATTGACCTGATTGGTCACATTTTGCATGTCTATATCCGATTGTATTGATAAATCTGGATTAAAAAGTGGGATATTAGATCTACGAAGATCAAGTAAACTAGTTTGGGCTTGGCATTTACTTGCTAAATCTAGCACTATCTTTAATAATTTGGTGCCATAAGATTCTTTTCGCATGCTACCGGCGATGCCCAAAACATTCAATGTTTCCATAAATTATGCATTATTTTCTCCCACTATATTTGATACCACTTTATAAAAATTTAAATGAACTATGAATTATGAACTAATACTGTCATAATTTTTGATAAGAACAAATAGAACGTTTCTTTCTTATCTACCAATCACTGCAATCACTGCAATTGCACTCGATAAAGATATTCTTAATATCATTTCAAATCTAATTTCTTATACATTATGTTTAATACCCTTTGAAATTCATTTTTTTGTGTATGTTAAGAATTTAAACGAAGTAAATGATAAAAGAAACATATGGTTAGAGACAATATGACAACAATGCTAAAGTGTTATATCTGTGGAAAATCTGGTTCATACGCCGAAATGATAGACTATATGGTATGCTCCATCCATCCTAAATGCGAACATGCGCTATTCATTACATCATGCAATGTAAAAGAATTCAAAGATTGTGCTGTATGTAGCAAAGTAGTTACCATTTCAAGAGAAGAACTTAGAAGCCATTTAATTAATAATCATACAAAAGAAGCATTTGCAGATTTGATCATAGACATGATACATTAAATAAAAAAATATGTAATACTCTAGCATTGAAACTACTATTGAAAGGTTGTATTAGAACACCATTTTGCAATGCTTATACCAATCTAATTTCAATATCTCTTTGTCTATATAAAGAGGATGGATTTATGAATGCTTGAGACTCACTCATAGTCTATTATCAGATACTAGATCTCGTATAATTGGAATAAACAGCTATATGATAAGCGATTCACCAATTCCTTGTCCTTTCATTGCTTTCATATGATAGGTTAGCCAAAAAGCCGCTGCTTTTCAAATCTTTTACCGGTCTTACAGTACAAGAATTTGATGATTTACGGAGATAACAAAAAGATATGCCAAACATGAGATACAACGTTTTATCTAAAAGAAAATATCGAAAAAGAGACATAGTCGCTGCTAGGCATTTCACACTAGATACAAGAGATAGATTTCTTATGCTTTTAGTGTACTACCGTCTTTACATCACTTATACTCTGGCGGGTTTTCTCTTTGATTTAGATGAGTAACATATACAGACATTCAAGATTGAAAGTCTAATAAGACAATGCGTACCCATCCCGTAAAAGATATATAAAATAACAAAGAGGCTAAAAACTCCAGAAGAAGTCGAACGATATTTTCCAGGCTTTCTTGTTTTTACCGGTTGTACAGAGCAGCAAATTCCAAGACCTATCGATAATAAAAGACGTGATGTATTCTATTCAGGCAAGAAGAAAAGATATACTGTAAAGACACAGCTTATGGTTTGCTTTGTTGCATGGTTCTGCTTTGTTGCATGATTCCCTTTTTCTAAATACATTTAGCTAACATCTATCAATAAAATATATGAACTGGCCTCACTATAACCAATCTTTAGTTAGAAGAGGGGAAATCTTGCTAGGCTTTGATGTTATTAACAACTGGGATATCGAGATAAAAGAGATGAATAAAGACAAGGTCGGTGAACCATTTCATTATCCAAATACTTTTCTTCTTTTACTAGGAACTGGACGACACTCTATGTTCAAGATCCGTGTAGATTTCCAAACGGTTTCCATCGGACCCGTTACTATATTGATACCTATAAGCAGATTATCGTATATCTATTCATTATCGCTTCATAAACGATACCGACTGCCTTGATTATATGTTAAAAATTTGAATCCAGAATCTGGTCAAATTTGTTACGCATCCTCTGAGTCCTCTACCATATGCTATGATAATGCGATACCAATATGTCTATTAAAGCCTCAGTTGCCGCCTGCACTGCCACCACCGTCGTTGTTATCAGTATTATGACCTTAATTAAAGTCTAAGCTGCCGTTGCTGCATTGAGCTATTGCAGTACCGCCTGTGCCACCAAATCCGCCATTGGCTACAGTATTATTATTTGGTTGGGTGACAGACCAGCTGAATGTTGCAGGTTTGGGGTCGATATTGCCTTGACTATCAACGGCTCTAACCTCAAACACATGTTGTCCTGGTTGAAGGCTGTTATAGGTCACTGTAGTGGGATTGGCGTTAGGGGTACCGCATAAAGAGAAAGGATTGTTGTCAAGGCTGCACTGAAAGCCTGTTATAGGATTGACACCCGGAATAACACGTACATTAAATGTTATAGAGTAGAGAGAGTAGAGCTTTTGTTTTGAACAGGATTATTATTGCCATCCACAGCTGATGTGATTGTAGTATGATGTGGATATTGTGAGGTAGCAATGACAGAGACGGAGCTAGAACCCTCGTTAGCTACGTACACCCTACCATCGTCTGGGTCATATGCAACACCGCATGGATTATATCCAACAGGTATACTAGCTATCACATAATTATCAGCCCAGATCTGCTCCATATTATCAAAAAGAAAGGTGTTTGATAGATATAAAAGTAGGATAGCAAAGGTTGATACAATAATAATATATTGAGTATTATAACTATTGATTTTATAGTCTTTATTCTCTTTATTTATTGACAATAAAAATGATTACTAAATCCTTAACTTAAGAAGTTAAGAACCTCTTTTTATTAAATTCTTTAGATGGATTATAACCTGTTTTTTATCAAGGAAAAACAAGAAGCATTTGACAATATATTTTCAGGATAGTATATCCAGTACTTGATATTATTATATTGCATCATATGCCTAAGATCATTAACAATTCATTTTAGGTGTAGAAATTAATAAACAAAATTAACTGATTAGTTAGCCATTGATAAGATGTAAAGTTTTGCCAGATCTTAATAAATAATAATTCACAGTTCCCATATACATGCCAGAGTCGAAGCCCCTAGATCATTATAATGATGTATAGAATTTCTCCAACTGAGTATCCCAATATATAAATAGTAAAATTTAGCAACCTAATTCATTGAGCCCTTTTACCTACAGTGTTCAAACCCCCTTGGATATGAACTATATATTCTAAATTCTTAACAATTTACTCTGTGAAACAAGATTATATTTGAAGCATAAGCCAAAGTGTTTATTTCATTTGAAATTTATTGCTATTTTTATAAATTATAATTATACTTTTACTCCCTTTCTAATTTTTATATTATAGAATGTATGAATATTCAATGAATAATATATATAAAATTAAAATGGAGAGCACGTTTTAAATGCAAAACATACAAAGAATCACCACTTTTCTGTGGTTTAGTAACCAAGCTGAAGAAGCAGCCAATTTTTATGTTTCGATTTTCAAAAATTCTAAAATTAACAAAGTTAGTTATTATGGGGAAGCAGGACCTGGGCCAAAAGGTGATGTAATGACAGTATCTTTTGAACTTGATGGACAAGGATTTATAGCATTAAATGGTGGCACCCCATCAAAATTCACTGAATCAATATCTTTTATGGTAAATTGTAATACTCAACAAGAAGTGGATGAATATTGGGAAAAACTATCTACAGAAGGACAAAAGATACAGTGCGGTTGGTTGAAGGATAAATATGGTATATCGTGGCAAATTACGCCAATTGTATTGATGGAAATGATTAGTGATCCTAATCCTAAAAAATCTCAACAAGTGATGGAGGCAATGCTTCAAATGGAAAAAATAGATATTGAAAAGATAGAGCAAGCCTATATGCAATAGTTACTTAGAGCCTATCCCAAAATTATCTTTCTATATATGATTATGCAACAAGAGAACTGTACCAATCCAAGATAGTTCTCGACCTTCTTTTCGTATCGAGTAAACAGTTTCCTGAATCTATTATGCCATGAATTTGTTCTTTCTACAACCCATCTTTTGGGAGAATGTTTTTTACGATTTGGTATAGCTTTTGTATTTTCTTCATCAACTTCATCTCCTTTCTTTTTCTTGTATGGTATGTGCAGTACGTAGCCTTGTTTGATTAATTCTTGTTCTTCAGATTTGGAGTTGTATGCTTTATCAAGACATAGATGTTGCAGCCTTCTTCTTCTTCTTGTTCCCAGTTTAGGTTTATGTGATGGCAGTTGACGTTGACGTCGTCGTTTGATAACAGAGTTATCAACCACATCTGTTACTAGTTTGATATCATGAGTACTAGCTGAAGAAATAACTACAGATAGAGGTATACCATTTTTATCTGTTAAAATATGTCTTTTTGTTTTGCCTAGCTTGATTCTATCAATAGGATTATGTCCTGTCATCGCCCCACCTAAAGGCGACTTTATAGATGTACTATCGATGGATTGCCAGGTACAGTTGATACCAATGTAGTCGTCATAGATTTTCAATATTTTGATCCATCCCTTTTTGAAGATGTCAAGGCTATTCCACTTCTGAAACCTACGATGACAGGTAGAGCCTGATCCGTATTCTTTTGGAAGTATTTTCCATTGACATCCTCTTGTTCTTAATACATAGAGAATTCCATCGATCACTTTTCTGTATGGTATGATTGCCCGACCAACTGTCTTGAGTGGTTTCTCCTTTGGGAAAATACTTTTGATCTCATTCCATAATTCATCAGGAATCTTGAGCATGGTAGGATGTTTATTTTTCTCCTTCTTTATCTTCTCCTTCTTTTGGATGCAGGTCACAGTTTAGCAAAAGAGGAAAAGAGGAAAAGAGCTATAATCCTATCGAATTTTGGGATAGGCTCTTAGAATGATTAACTCACTCTCAAGGATTTATCTCCGGAAGAAACAGAGGATTTGAGCACAACCTCATGAAAACGGAGATAAATCAAGTATAGTATCGGAGAACGAAAAAGAGATCATCCAAAAGAAAACCAAATATCTCTAAATCTCAGTTATTAATTACAAAGCCTAAAGTATTTCGCCTCTTCTGGCTAAAGATTGGTTGTAGACAGGCCAGTTAGTAGGATATGTTAGTTAACATTATCTAAATATATTTGGAAAGAGGAAAGCATGCAACAAAGCAGGATAAAATAAAAATCATATATTAAACTCGTAAGATTATGGTTTCGGTATTGGCATCATAATTAAGAATTAGAGCTTGTCTACCCCATTCAACTATCCAATCAAAGTCATTCAAACTATTATCATCGCTATTAAAATTAAGATTAGTATTATGAAAATGTTCTAAAAAATCTTCCTTTCTAATATAACCTTTTTCGCTATCTTTTATAAGATCAATCACTTGTTTAAATATTTCCAAATTTATAAGAATTTTACGTAATAGTGTTTTTTGTACTTTTGGACTGGCTGCAATAAATAAATGCCCTTTTTCCGTGATCGATACATCTCCCGATTGGACAGATACAAGATCTAATATTTCACCTGACTCAAGTATAGGTAAAAGATCATCCAACTCTAATCCTTGTGTGGAGGCAATTTTAGCCACATCCGATTTACCACCTAAATTATCTAATATTTCTAAAAATCCAATCAATACACTGTAATGAACCCTCAGTATATCCAATTTTTAATATGCTATTACTAGATAGTTATGTCAACAATTTAAATATTATATTAAGCATTTTTAAATTATTTTTTATAAGTATATAAAGTACATTTTATGCGATCAGCGTGGTAATTTGATCAGAATATTCATAAATAGATTTATCACGTTTTTCACGCGGTCTTGGGATGTCAATGTTAATTTCTTTAACAAGAGTTGAAGGCTTATTCCCCATAATTACAATCCGATCAGACATGTACACAACTTCTTCCACATTATGAGTTACCATTATCACCACATCAGGTGTAGAAGATTTATTGCTCCAAAACTTAAGAACCTCTTCTCGTAATGCCTCTGCAGTCAATGGATCTAGCGAAGAAAAAGGTTCATCCATAAGAAGTATTTCAGGATCTGTTACAAGGGCCCGAGCAATACCCACGCGCTGTTTCATTCCTCCAGACAATTCTCTAGGATACGCATTCTCAAAACCCTCTAAACCCACATCTTGAATTATACCAAGACTCTTTTTTAATCTCTTCTCTTTCGGAATATGCATAGATTCTAAGCCAAATTCTATGTTTTCAACGACAGTTAACCATGGAAATAAACCAAAAGATTGAAAAACCATTGCCATGGAAGGATTAACTTTACCACTAACCAGTGCTCCTTTAAATAAAACATTACCAGAGGTATATGGTTCAAGCCCCATGATTATTCTCAATAAGGTAGATTTTCCGCACCCTGATGGCCCAAGTATAGAAACAAATTCATTATGATTTATAGAAATGGAAATATTTTCAAAAACAGTAATCGGTTTTCTATTATTGCCTATGTATACTTTATTAACATTCTTTAGGTCCAATATATCCATAGAATCATATTCTAGTGATTTGAAATTATCCAACATTATGATATAGATGCGAGGATTTATTTTTTTATCGTATATACATAAAATTATTGAGACCGGTTCACTTAAAAAACCTATAGATTGGAAATGTCTATTTCATTTGTGATTTCAAGAAATAGAACACCCTCAGAATATATTGGTTATGGATTATATTTCTATTTTTCAGGTCTTTCTTTAAGAAAAGCAGCTGATAGACTATCGGATTGCTTTATCAAAAGAAATCATGTTTCCATCTGGAATTGGATACAAAAATATAATCCACAAAAAATATCTTCAAAGAAAAAGAAAATCTCCGAGTACGTTATAGATGAAATTGTAATTAAAGTTGGGTCAGAATATATTTGGATATGGGCTGCTATTGAACCCACAGATAAAGAAATCCTTTCTTTTCGTATTTCGAAAGAACGAAATATGTTTGTAGCCGAGCGATTTCTTTCTACTGTCATAGAGAAGTATGGAAAGCATCCTGTTTCATCGGAAGGCTCTGTTAACTTAAGGTTTTTCCAACATAGTTTTAATTTAATCAAAATACTTGCTTTAGATTAATTTTCATAAAATTACACTATTTTGAGCACGATAAAATCAATCTTTATTTGAAATTTGTAGAAAGGTTATGTATCATTATTACCATGTTCGATAGAAAAATTCATTAAGTTGACAGAGCCCATCGGACGGTGGTACTTGGTATCCACAAGCATGTCGATTTCTAAAACTTGTTCACTATCTCCATTCTTCTTATGAAAAAAGCATTATTGAAAGAACAATGCAATACGTTAAGGATAGAACCGAATGCTTTGATGACTATTTTCCTTGTAAAAAGAACAAGTGTAAATTAACTCATATAAAACAATGGATTAATTTATTTATCGATCAACATATTAAAGAATTAAGATCTTAAGTTAACAGTGCAACTTTGGCAGATTATATAGTTCCTATTTTTTCTATTATTTTTAAAATACACTTTGTCGTTCTTATCAAACTATCTATTTTAAAACATTCATTTGGAGAGTGAGCGTTATTTGTAATGTCACTTCCTCCAACGCAAATAGAAGGTGCATTAAGTATTTCATGAAAATAATACATAGGACCTGTTCCCGCTGCAGATACACTTATAATAGAACCATTGAATGTTTCTTGAGCAGCTTTTGTTACAGGAGTTACAAAAGGATTATCGATAGGAGTTCTATATCCCGGTTCTCCATTTAGAAACTTGATCTCTATTTTATCTTTAATACTTTCATCAAAGTTCATATTCTCTTTTATATGAGTTTTTAGTCTTTGAAATTGAATATTGTGATCCATATTAGGAACTAGTCTAAAATCTATTTTCGCTGTTGCTAAAGATGGTATTATCGTCTTAGAACCAAAACCTCCATATCCTGATATCAAACCTGATATATTACAGGTAGGATTTCCAACACGTGCTATTTTTGCATCTATTCCTGTCATATTATTAATAAAGCTTTCAATACCTGTTTCTTTTTTAAAGCCCTCCTCGTCAAATTCCTCTTTGACAATCAAGGATATTTCTTTTGATGAAAAATCTTTTACTTCTTTATACCAGTCCTTTATGAGAATCCTACCGGTTTTATCATCCACCAAACTACATATAATTTTAGAAAGAATTAATGAAGGGTTTTCAATTAATACTGCATGACTAGAATGAATATCGCGAGACGGTCCATTTACATTTATTTCTACACACAAAATGCCTTTTTGTCCTAAAGAAATAATGGCTCTCCCCTTAGAGTCAACAAATCCACTTTCCCATATTACAAGATCACAATTTAGATTGTCTTTATACTGAATAAGGTAGTCTTTTAAATGAGGACTTCCAATTTCTTCTTCTCCTTCAACAATAAATTTTACATTACATGGTAAATCACCATTATTGTTTTTTAGGCAGTACTCTACTGCTTTTATTCTTGTTATGAGCTCCCCTTTATCATCCGATGCTCCTCTACCATAAATATAACCATTTTCTATTTTGCCACTAAAAGGATCACTTTTCCAAAGTTCTTTCGGATCTTCAGGTTGAACATCATAGTGATTATAAAATAAGATTGTTTTTCCATTTGGACGGGATTTCGATTTAACTTCGCCATAAACAATAGGTGGTGGTAACTGTTGGTGTTGTGAGATTAATAGAGATATAATATGAGAAAAAGATGATGTATTTGAATCAGAATGCTTTCTTAATGATCCATTAGTAGAAATTTTAGAATTATCAAATATTTTTACTTTATTTTCTTTATCTTGTTCTCTATTAGTATCTAAATATAATAGTTTTGAATTAATTCCAGAATTGTTCATTAATTGTAAAACAAGATTTGCACAATCATGTAGGCCATCATTCTTTGCCGAGACACTAGGTTGTTTTATCAATTTCTGAAGATCATATAATATACTATTTATATTCAAATTTATTGGCAAATTGTTTGAAGTATTTATTGATGACGGCGTTTCTTTTCACTTACTTGTTGAATTTTATTGCAATCATAATATTAAACTTTGATTATATAATATTTTATGATAATGTTAATTGATTTTTAGTTAAAAATAAGTGTATTAGAAAGAATAAATTTGATGAAAGTATTGATCCTCTTTTTCCATATTAGATCTTTGCATAATTATGCCTAAACAGCTTTATGACCATCAGTTTCTTATCAACATGTTCTTTCTTTGCTTTCATACGATAGGTTATCTAAAAAGCCACTGCTTTTCAAATCGTTCACCGGCTTTACAGTACAACAGTTTGACAATATTTACGATAAAGAAATAACAAAAAGATATGTTAAACATGAAATACAGTGTTTATCTAAAATAAAAAACAGAGAAAGAGAAATAGGTGCCGTAGGCAGACATTTCAAGCTGAATTTAAAAAACAGATTTCTAATGCTTTTAGTGTACTATCGTCTTTATATAACATACACGTTGACTGGCTTTCTATTTGATTTGGATCAAAGCAACATCTGCAGAGACATTCAAAAGATTGAAAGTCTGATAAGATAATGCGTACCAATTCCTCAAAAGTATATACCCAATAACCAAAAGGCTAAAAACTCCAGAGGAAGTAGAGAAATATTTTCCAGGCTTTCTTGCTTTTACAGATTGTACTGAACAACAGATACCAAGACCTGTTGATAAGAATAAAAGGAAGATTTTCTATTCAGATAAAAGAAAAGATATACTGTAAAGACACAGCTTATGGTTGATAACAAAGGTTTTATCATTCGTAAAACAAATTACAAGAAAGGACACAGACATGACTACGATATTTACAAAAAGAATAATCCTATCACTCCAGAAAAGGTCGTAAATGTATTTGACCTTGGATATCTTGGAGTAGAAACTGATTTCTTAGAACAACTATCATCCATACCAAATAGAAAGAAGAAAAACCAAGAACTGTCACAAGAAGAAAAAAAACACAACCAAAATCATTCTAAAAAAAGAATAATGATAGAGCACATGGTTGCAGATTGAAAAAGTACAGATAATGAGCGATGTATTCAGAAATAGATTAAGAATATATAACAAGATGTCAGATATAGTTGCAGGTTTGGTAAACTATAAAATAATGAACCTTTATCATTAAAAGAAAATATGATGTATCCACATATATTGTAGTAAACTGATTGAAATATTTCTAATTATGCAAGAGATCTATTTTATAACTATTGTTATATAAAATAAATTTACATACTCATGACAAAATTAAATTTGATTACTGTAATAATAATTGTTGCTGCATTTACAATATCTACATTTGATATAAATTCTGTATTTGCACAATCTAACAGGAGCAATAATGGTTCATCAACAAGCGGAGGAAATACTTCATCAGTAACTGGCACAAACTCTTCTGAGTCTAATCCTGCTAATCCTTCTTCCATTGCTTCAGTAGGTTCAGGTGGCTCTGGCGCTTCTGGCGTCTCTGGAGGCTCAAGTGGTACTAGTAGGTACAGGCCCTTTTAGTGGCACAAGTGGTTCTGGCTATTAATAAATAACAAAAACCAAAATACAAAATACAATATTTTTTGATTTTTTCGATAGAGAATAATATCGCTATAAACAATAGATCTCTTGTATAATTAGAACAAACAGCTATATTATCAGTGATTCTTCAATTTCTTGTCCTTTATTCCTCTCATATGATAGGCTGTCCAAAGAGCCATTACTTTTTCATTCATTGGTTTAACAGGGTATTCGTAAGTTGAAAAGTTCGGGAATACTAGATAAATTTAAAAACAAATTGAGAAAGTACAATAGAATATCAGATAATTGCAGATCTGATAAATCATAAAATAATGAGTTAGATCAAAAATAACTTATGCTCAGAAGACCAGTTGTTTCTAATTATGCAACATCCAATGTCTACATTATTTTGATTTTTGAAATATATTTTTTAAAAAAAGATTAAAATAAACTAGAATAACTTTCAAAATTATTAGAAATCTTATTCTAAGAAAAAACCATATTATTCTCAAGTATAACCGTAGAATTGGTACTAGATATTTGATTAAAATTATTATTAAGGCTATAGGTTTATGCAATATTTTTATTTATTATATAATCATTTATTCTTTTCAAGTTTTAATAATTCAATGGCGAATAATACTCTATAAACAATAACAAAGTTTGTACTATATTTATCTCAATATAAAGAACAAAAAATACTCTTAATATAACTTGATTATGGTAAATAAAATAATCTTAATATTCAATTTTTTCGTTATACTTTATCAATAAAACGTTAGACATTACGAATAAAATAATTAATCAACAAAGCAATAAACATAATTTAATCCATCATTATTTCTTATTTAAAAGGCAGATCAATTATGATATCTAATTATCCATATTCACTAACTTTAATTAATATAATAATATTTTTATCAGATGGTAAATGTCTCAATAATGGCCTCCCATGAGCAAGTAAGTGCTACAGATTTACTTAATGATGTCATATCTATGGAAGAAAACGGATTGCAAAAGTGTTGGGTTAGCGATCATTATATGCCATGGTGGCATGATGGAGGGTATGCAGGAGCTACTTGGCCATGGCTTGGTGCTGCTTTAGCTAAAACAAATAATCTAGTAATCGGAACTAGCGTTACAGCACCAATATTGCGATATCATCCTGCAATAGTGGCACAGGTATTTGCAACTTTAGGATATATGTTTCCTGAAAGAGTATTTTTGACTGTTGGTACTGGTGAAGCTGTCAATGAAGTGCCCTCAGGTAATAAATGGCCTTCAGATAAAGAAAGATTTGAGAGGTTAAAGGAAGCGGTAGATATTATTAAAAAACTATGGACTGAAGAATGGATTGATTACAATGGTAAATACTATACCTTAAAGGATTCTAATCTATATACAAAACCGCAGAAAGCAATTCCTCTATATATAGCTGCAATGGGTCCTCAAACTGCAAAATTTGCAGGAGAGCAAGGTGATGGTTTAATTACAAATGAAATAAATATTCAAAACATTAAAGATAAACTATTGCCTTCATTTAAGGAAGGTGTAGAAAAATCTTTATCTTTGAATTCTAATTCTTCTAATTTATCTACAGAGAATAATAGTAGTATTAGCAATATCACTGGAAAAAATTATGAAACAATGACTAAAGCCGTTTTTTTACCTGCATCATACGATGAAGATAAACAAAAGCTTTGGAATCTATTTCATTTTGGAAAGGTGCAATGATAAAAGCTTTCTTTAAAGTTGATGTTCATGATCCCAGGGAGATACAAGAAAACGGACAAGTTGTTGGCAACGATACAATGGAAAAGATGGCTTTTGTAATATCAAACGCAGAAGAAGGTATTCATAAAATAAAAAAATATGCAGATATTGGAATAACTGATGTAGTTCTTATTAATTCTAGTCCAAATAGAGAGAGCTTTGTAAAGTTGCTTTCTAAAGAAATTATTCCTGCATTATAGATTAAAATTAAATTTTAATTTTATTAATCGTAACTAATATTCTTTTGAATAAACCAATAAACTATAAGGATACAATACTTACTCCGGTATCTTTGAAAAAAAAGAAAAGAGAAAATAATAGGATAATTATAAATATTTAGAAAATGAGATCAATTTCCAAGAAATTGATATATTCCTTGTTTCTGTAAATTTAGATAATTCTTCTTGCTTGCCTCATTATATTATACATGTTTGAAAAATTTATGTTAATGTAAAAGAATTTTCTTATTCTATTTGTCCTACTTCGTGCTCTACATCTGTCATACTATTGTATTTCTTATCGGGTAGTTGATTAATGGTATCAATAATTGCATCAGAATCCTCTGTCTGTCCTTTATTTTGTTGAGCACGCTTTACTAAATCATTTTTATCAGCGGGAAAATCTATACCTTTTAGTGATTTAGCTATAGATGCAGCAGATGTTGTTTTATTTGCAGATACTTTTCCACCTTTTTCTCCTCTTTTATTTCTACCATCATTATCATTATTTGACATTATATTGATGTTATTACTAAAATATAAATAATTTGTTATACCATTTTAAATTGGTAATTGTTATCCATTATTATATAAAAAATATACATATTATCTGCTTTGTTGCATGATTCCTAAAATCTTTGACGCTTATATCCTGTTTTGTTTAAGGAGATATCGTTTTGTTATATAATGACGCCTTTAACATCATTTCTTGTATCATATTCTTCAATCTAACTGAATAAACATACTCTCCAAACGTTCTTTTTATAGAAGAGAACACGGTTTCTACAATCCATCTTTGTCCATACTTACGCTGTCCTTCCACTTTTGCAAATCATTTTTCTGGGCCAACACTGATAGATTTCTAAGGATGTTTCCCTTTTTCCATCTGACTCTAGCATTCTTTCTTACTTTAATGCATGGCAATATTCCATTGTCTGCCAAATATCTAAAAATATCATTACCTTCATAAGCACCATCACCGAATAGTTTGCCTATTATTGCTGTTTCCATGCTATCAGATTTTATAATATTTTCAACCAATCCTGGTAACGCTTTGCTATCATGTACATGCTTGTCAGTAACCTTCATTGAAAGGATTTTCTTGGTTTTGACATTAACTGCTACATGTATTTTTAAATATCCTTTCTTATTTTTTACATGCCATTTCTCTCTCATCCATTGACCTCTGTTTGTAACCTTAATACCAGTACTATCTATCGCAATGACGATGTATTGGTCTTTGAATTCCTTGTTTTTATTATCTTCTTCTATCTTGATATTTAGTCTGTTTATTCTTCTGTTTATGGTAGTGTAATCGGGAATAGAAGGTACTTTTCCTTTAACATGTCCTTGTGCGATACCTTCTGTCTGTCTATATGGAAGATGAAAATATGCTTTCGCATAACCAAGCAAGAGAAGAAAGGTATTGGGATAATGAAACGGTTCACCTATTTTGCCTTGGTTCATCTCTTTTAATTCAGTATCCCAGTTGTCAATAACGTCAAATCCTAGCAGTATTTCACCACGTCTAACTAGAGATTGGTTGTAGATGGACCATTTCATGGAGTTTATTTGAGAATGTTAGCTAAATGTTTTTGGAAAGGAGGAATCATGCAACAAAGCAGATTTGTATCACTTGTTAAAATCCTGTAAACTTATTTGAGCCGATGGTGAATTATAATAAAATAAGTATATTATTACGAATATTAATTATGTTTTGTCTTCGTATAGATCTTGTTGCAAACAACTATTTATTATAATCATAATGAGATAAAAGAAAAAGGAGATAAAACTGATATTAATAATGGATTTAATTTATGGATGGATGTTGTTGATCCATCATCCTCTGAAATATCAAATCTCCAAAAAGAGTTTGGACTTGATGTCGAAACTATAAAAATAGTTGAACGTGAAGCGAAAAGGCCACAGGTAAGTTTACATGAAAACTATTCATTTGCTATACTACTGGACATCAAATATGGTACACTTGAAAAATTAACGGTCAATGGAATTTATTTATTTAGTGGAAAAGATTGGTTGATAACAATACATTCTTCCGATGTTGATCTATTAACACCTATCCGTATGCTATTGAATCATAAAAATAGAAAATTAGTTGAATCTACTATAAATGCACTTTATTATAGTATGATTACTGAAATTATCACTAAATATGAACAGCTGTTAACTTCATTAGAACTAACAATTACAGATTTTGATCAAAAGGCATTTAATTCAAATGATTCAAAGAAAATGCTTTACTATTTAGATATAGTTACAAGACAAATAATAATTATAAGACGACATTTCTGGTATACCCGTGATGTAATGAATTTTTTAATACACATGGAGAAAAATAGTGATGAAATAAAGTATTTGCAAATGGCTTATGATAATATTAATCAACTAATTGAATTAGTAGATTCTTATAGAGATAGAATCAATTCTTCTCGTGAACTTTTTATGACCAAAATTGAATTACAAACACATGATTCTATTAGACTACTTACTATCGTCAATACAATACTGTTGCCATTAACAGTTATTACAGGGATTTACGGGATAGTTGGAATAAATACACCTAAACTCAATAATCTCCCACAGGGTTTTTTCATAGTAGTTGCTGCCATGATAATTATTATTTTAGGAACATTGTTATTCTTTAAGAAAAAAGGATGGATTTTTAATTCGAATAATGATATAAATGATAAAAGTAAAAAAGAGATATCTAAAGATTATAAATAAATTTGTTCTTTATATTGTATTGTGATATTCGTAAGTTGATTCGTTACATAATTCGAAAATCAGTTAAACAACAATTAATAGATGGTAATTTCAATTGAATTTAACTATTTTGGTTATAAATTTATTGGCAAAATATTAACAAATAATGAATGAAATATTCATGGAACAATCATCTCTTCAGTAATAATTTAATCAAGAACTTGTACGCCATATCTTTTTGATATGAATTTTATTGTCTTAATTTTAGATATATTTAATATTTATTTGGTAATAATATGTTTTGTATTCTTTTCCATGCTTGCAACGTTTCATAATCTACGGCGCGAATATCCTCTCTTTTTAGTTTACCATATCGATTATACTGGCGCTCAAATGCGGTCTGGAGCTTTCCAAAACCACTTTTTTGTCAGTTCCCACTATTACTGATTCTGTATTATTTAATTCAAAATCATAATGTATTTCTTCATCTAATATTTTTACTACGCCTTTATGTATGTCTATTTTTATCGGTTTAAATTCCACTCCATCAATAGGATCCGGTTGAAATAAGAAATTGGCCATCTTTATTATTTATATGACATATCTATAAGTATTACGCAGTGTATTATTGTGTAAATAATGTTAGTATCTGTGTATATCAAGAAATTTGATTTTCATATGAGCATCAAGTATTTGAAAAATATGGATTGCTATCTATTTATCAATAATGGTGTCCTCTCTTATGGTAAATTGACGGGCCGACCTCCCAAATAACAATGACGACAACCATACATTAAATTTCAATGACATGTTTCACGATAAACAAGATTATATAGAAAATAATGTCATAAATCCAATGATTAGAAGTACAGGTCAGTTCTATTATTGCGATGAACATCCTGAATTTGAAAATATTCATTTAGAAGATCATTTACTATATTCAAAAGGACATTTTCAAGAGGGCTCTACTGTCGTCGATCCACAATGATTTGTTACAACTTTTGTTATATTCTTATTGTAAAATTGTAAGCAAGTAAATATATACTATGTCTTTTCAATCTGAAAGAACAAAATAACCTATTTACATAAACAATATCATAACGGCACGCACACCCGATCAAATTACTAATTATATACCTTCATATATCAAATGCCATTGAGATTTTCAATTACCAAGATGAAGATTTATTGCTACCTTCTATTTTATCACCATCCTTATCAGATAGTTAGTATCGTTTGATAATGCCATTAATTATGAACGTGATATAAAGTTGGTCAATTTTGTCATAAAGTCATGAATTATTTGTACCGTTATCTATACGGGCGCTTTACCGTTTTGTAATAATATCTAGAAATATCAAACCTCTACTATTGATATTAGAAAAATAACGGTACAAAAACTATGACAACCATGACATGCATTATTGATATATTCTTAAAGTGAAGGAGTGAAGGATTTACGGGCCGTTACACCATTAATGCATCATAAAAATAATATTCTTTCTTCTTTATTCACGTAATATGCGGGAGCTCTTCTTCTATGCGTAGTCTTGATGAATCTAGTAATCTATTAGTATGGATGTATGCATCTGCTTCTATCCATCCTTTTTCAATATGCATAATCGGGCGGTGCCCCTTCACTGATTGTTATTATCTAC
Organism: uncultured Nitrososphaeraceae archaeon; assembly: GCA_963762475.1. Taxonomy (GTDB): domain Archaea; phylum Thermoproteota; class Nitrososphaeria; order Nitrososphaerales; family Nitrososphaeraceae; genus Nitrosocosmicus. Next base: position 517,408 of record CAVXKW010000006.1, on the reverse strand, counting down.
ATGCAATAAAATAAGATGATATGTCTGTAGGTATTACATACATGATATATAATACCATTAAAAACCGCAGGTTTAAGCGCCCGATACTATCAAAAAATTGAGGCTAATTCAACAACGCCTTGTTAAAAGTCCATATTTCTTGATTCAGTAACTTGCTGAAAATTCTGAATGTCAAAATCAAGACTTTTAATTACTCCAATTAACAAAATTTATGACATACTCAATATTGGAAAATTGAGGTTATCTATCGAATCCATTGTACATATTCTGTGAATGTCTATCACTGTTTGTATCGCAAGAGCCAAATACATTCAAGCACAATGGATTTTGTAAATTGTATGAATTCTGTGATTGATGATTCAAGTATGTGTTATGTCCGTTGTTGTTAAAACTATCTACATTAGAATTTGTAACGGATGTGTTATGATTGTTAAATCGGTCATTGTTGAAGCTGTTTTATGTGGGAGTTAACTATAGTACCATTATTTTGTTGTGCGGATGATAAAACAAGTACCTCTATAGCAACGCTAGATGGAATGCTGGGTATACCATTACTATTTGTTACTATAAGTTGAAAAGTAAGAACCGTAGTCTTGTTTACATCAGGTGCTGTAAACGATGGAGTTGCAGAGTCTGGATTAGCCAACGAAACAGAAGGACCGGATCTTTGTGCCCATTCATATGTTAGAGGTGTAAAGCCACTTGGGTCAAAGCTTGCAGAGCCATCCAAATGAACAGTTTGATGTGGTTGTACCTCTTGATTACGTCCAGCATCGGCAATAGGAGGTATAGAGGGAAATACGGTTATAGTGACGGTAGAAGGATTGCTTTGTAGACCTTTTGAATCTGTTACAACCAGTTGAAAAGTCAGAGTAGTATTAACATGCATATTAGGTGCTTCAAAAGTTGGAGTTGCAATCTCTGGACCTGTTATTATTACAGTAGGACCTGAGGTTTGAGTCCACAGATAAGTTAAAGGAGATCCGCTTGGATCAAAGCTTGCAGAGCCATTTAGCTGAACGGTTTGAAATGGTTGCGTATGTTGATTTGGTCCAGCATTAGCAAAAGGAAATGTAGCAATGACGGGACGGCGTTAGATCCACTAGTCACATACATCTCATAATTATTAGGATTGTAGGCTATGCCAAATGGACCATCTCCAACAGTTATTGTATGTATCACCGTATTACTAGTAGTATCTACTACAGAAACTGGATTTAAATTCTCACCTGTTATATACATATCATGATTATCAGGATTGTAGGCAATGCCATGTGGGCCACCTCCAACAGTTATGGTATCTATCACCGTATTATTGGTAGCATCTATCACGGAGACAGTATTTGATTTCGATTTGTAACATACATATGTTTATTATCAGGATTGTAGGCAATTCCACCCTGTGGAAAATTTCCTACAGTTATTGTATGTATCACTGTATTACTAGTATTCTATCACGGAGACAGTATTAGAGCCCGGATTACTACATACATATGATGATTATCAGGATTGTAGGCAATTCCACCTCTTGGATTGGAACCAACGTTTATGGTATGTATCACCGTATTACTAGTAGTATCTATCACGGAGACGGTGTTATCTTCACTATTAATTACATACATATCATGATTATCAGGATTATATGCTATGCCCCATGGATCAGAGCCAACATTTACTTAACCTATCACCGTATTACTAGTAGTATCTATCACGGAGACGGTGTTATCTTCACCATTAGTTACATACATATGTTTATTATCCGGATTGTAGGCAATTCCAGTTGGAGCATTTCCAACAGTTATGTTATCTATCACCCTATTATTAGAGGAATCTATTACTGAAACTGTGTTTGGATCCCCATTAGTGACATACATATTATGATTGTCAGGATTGTAGGCAATTCCTGATGGTCTATCTCCTACAGTTATGGTTGCAACCACTGTATTAGCTCGGGAAGCCTTTTCTAGACTATAAAAAGCACTATAAAGTATAACAAATGAAACCAGAATTAAAAAATATGGTGTATATTTTCTTATCATTATATTTTACTTTTCAATTATAATAATAAGAGATAAGTGCCATTATGATATGTGTTTTAACTGGTTGATTAGAGCTTTTATTATTTTATGAATCTTTTTGTGATTCATAATAGTTGTTTTTTGAAATGAAAAATATTATTGTAAAAAAAGCAGTATGAACAAATCGCATGAAACGTTATATACCTGTCAGTTAGGTTCAGTTTTCGAAATAGCCCATAGTTAGATGCATTTGAAACACTAGCCCCTAATTGATTTCGAAAGTCAATTGAATGATGATTGTCACCATTTACATTAACGGTAAAATTAGTTGACGTCATTTAAACCAGAGTAGAGCACTCTATTTTCTTAAGCCCTGGTTAATAGTAAAGTAATGTTTACAATCTGCGTTTGAACGTTACCATACTATTGCATTTTATCTTATCTATTGAGGTTATAGGATTTGCAGTATTTTCTGCTGTTTGAGATGTGCTCTATACTTAACTTCAAAGGTTTAAGCGCCCGTTATACCATTTATTGTATGATATAAAAAGAACACATATCTAACCACGGTATTACATTTCATAAAATTTATTTTTGCACATTACGGGAACTTTTCCCTTCTAATGTTTATGCAATTAGGATAAATCTTGTATTCTTATATTATGTATATACATCTACTTTAATTCATAATAATTTTCGGCATGAATAATCGGCGGTTCGCCCAGTCATTATTTTTATCAACTCTTGCAATAAAGTAGAATAATGTGTCTATACGCATACATATATTGGCATACAAAACCATTAAAAACCTTAGGCTAAATGCCCTTCATTAATCAAGAGTTTAATTTCTATACTCTTTCCTTGCTAAACAATAAAATGATATTTGCAGTATTTTTGATCTCATCGACAGGTTAAGCAATCCGAAAAAGGTTTCAGCGCCCGTCAACACATATAAAACTTATTCAACCGCCAGATTTCAAGTAAATCTTTTTACAATGTCAAATCTTAATGTTATTTTGTATAGGTATGCACCATTTTCTTTACAGAAAAAAGTTGTATTTAATCTATTTTATGGTATATTTGAGAAATCGGTATACTGCTAAACCCTGATGAGCCTCCTTGTCCTCCACTACCTGCTGATGATGATGCAGAACCACTGTGTCTACCGGAGCCTCCGTTGCCGCCTGCACCACCTTTGTTTTGCAAATTGTGACCTGCATTAAAGTCTGAACCACCATCGCCGCCTGAACCGCCATTAGCGTTGCCACTGTGAGTCCATTGCGTTACCGCCTAAACCGCCATGTCCACCTACAGATGAACCGCCATTATTTGATGAAGGTTCAACGGTTATTGTAACACTTGAGGGATTGCTTTGCACACCTTGTGAATTTGTCACTACTAATTGGAAAGTTATGTCAGTGATAGTTGTTACTTGAGGTGCTATAAATGATGGATTTGGCGAATTTGGATTGGATAATGAAACTGAAGGACCTGAAGTTTGGGTCCAATTATAAGTTAATGGTGTGAAGCCACTTGGATCGAAGCTTGCAGAGCCGTTTAGATTAACGGTTTGAGACGATTGCACCTGCTGATTATAGTTAATATCAGCGATGGGCAGTGATTGTTGAGCAACAAACCAGTCGAATGAAGCAGGGGTAAGGTCAACATTGCCTTGGGTATCAACGGCTCTTATCTTTATTGTATGCTCTTGGCCTGCTGCTATGCTGTTATAGGTTATAGTATCGGGATTATCTCCAGTGCCACAAGAAGAGAATGAACTATTATCAAGACTACATTGGAATCCAGTTATATTGTATACACCTTTGGTCGCTTGGACATTGAATGTTATAGAAGTGGAGATGGTTGAACTACTGTTTTGAACAGGACTACCATTACTATCTACAGCTGATGTAATAGTAGTATGATGAGGATATTGGAATGTATCAATTACAGAGACGGAGGTAGAATCAGCATTAGATACGGACACCCTATTATCATCCGAGTCATATGCAACACCTATTGGACTACTTCCAACAGGTATGGTAGTAACCACTGTATTAGTAGAGGTATCAATTACAGAGACGGAGTTTGAATTAGAATTAGTCACATAAACCCTACCATCTTGGGAGTCATAAGCAATATAGTATGGACTACTTCCGAATAGGTATAGTAGTAACCACTGTATTAGTAGAGGTATCAATTACAGAGATGGAGTTCGAATTAGTGTTAGTGACATACACCCTACCATCATGTGAATCATATGCAACACCGTACGGACTACTTCCAACAGGTATGTCAGTAGAATTTACTGTATTAGTAGTGGTATAAATTACAGAGACGGTGTTAGAACCAGAGTTAGCTACATACACCCTATTATCATCCGAGTCATATGCAACACCTGTTGGACCGTTTCCAACACCCATGGTAGAATTTACTGTATTAGTAGAGGTATCAATTACAGAGACGGTGTTAGAACCAGGGTTAGTTACATATATGTGACCATTATCTGGGTTATATGCAACATAGTTTGGTTCACTTCCAACAGGTATGGTAGTAACACGTATTAGTAGAGGTATCAATTACAGAGACGGAGTTTGAATTAGAATTAGTGACATAAACCCTACCATCTTGGGAGTCATAAGCAATACCTTGTAGTTCACTGCCAACAGGTATGTCAGTAACATTCACTGTATTAGTAGAGGTATCAATTACAGAGATGGAGCGAGAAACATAGTTAGTGACATACACCCTACCATCGTGAGAGTCATATGCAACACCTATTGGATAATTTCCAACAGGTATAGTAGTTATCACAGAATCCGCCCAAGCCTTTTCTAGACTATAAAAAGTACGTAAACAAAACAACAAATGAATATATAATTAAAATATACGATATTGTATATTTTTTTATCATAAATTCTTCTTTTGATATTACATTAATAAGAGATAAGAATAATCATTAAACATATTTTAACTGCTTTATTATAATCTTAAATAATTTTGTTTATTTTTTCACTATATCTACAATAGTTCACGTTAAAACGAAAAATGTAGCAGATATTTAATAACATGAAATTGATATCAAGTATATTTGTCAGTGCAGTTGTAGGTAATTGATGACTTCTATACATTCCTACTAAAAGTTTGAATCGAAGAGTTACACCTCATAAAACTTGATTTGCACTCTATTGTTTTATCTTATCTTGTTTTATTGAAGTATTGATTATGGGTTTTGTGGATGGTTCCAGATGTATGTTCTATCCTTAACTTTGGGTTTTGCGGCCGTTTAAACTGAATTCTACTGCATACATATGCTTACACTTTACACCTCTAAACATGTGGTCAGGACACGAACAAATCTAACCATTATAGTAATATCAAAAAATAACGATAGAAAAACTGTGACAACCCTGACAACTCTGACAACCATCGTCTACTTAGGGATATAATCAAATTGAAGAATAAACGGCCCGGTTTGCCATTAGTGTAACAAAAAGATAATATTCTGTTTTACTCTATTCTGCATAATATACTGACGCCTTTCCCTCCTGTGTTATAGAGCCAGATGATAAATCCTATAATCCGTATATGTGTATCCATTTCTTCTGTATTTGATTTTTGATATGCATAATCGGGCGGTTTGCCTTTTCCATTTGTGTTACTATTAAGTTGTAATAAAGTAGAATAGTTTGTCTATATATAATACATAAATTAGCATGTAAAACTATTAAAAACTATAAGCTTCAGCGCCCGATACTATCCAATTGTTGAATCAATTCCAATAAATACGCCTTGTTAAACAATGGAGTAATGTCCACAGTGTTCGATATATAGGAGTCGCCATACATATTAGATGTAAATTTCTTAGGGCTTTTAATGATGCTAATTAACAAGATCTAACAATATTTTTAGCATTAAAAAAAGAGGATTATCTATCTAGTCCATTGTACATGTTCTGTGATTGTCTGCTGTTTGCATCACAAGAGCCAAATACAGTCAAACACATTGGTTTTTGTGAATTGTATAAATTCTGTGTTTGATGATTCAAATGTGTGTTATGACCATTATCGTTGTAACTGTCGATATTAGAATTTGTAACGGATGTATTGTGATTGCTAAACCTATCATTGTTGAAACTGTTGACGTTAGAGTTTGGAATAGTATCATTATTTTGTTGTGCGGATGATAGAACAATTACTTCTATAATAACGCTGGATGGATTGCTAGATATACCATTGCTATTTGTTACTATAAGTTGAAAAGAAAGACTAGTATCCTCATTTACATTAGGTGCTACAAAAGACGGGGTTGCAGAGTTTGCATTAGATAATGAAACTATGGGACCTGAAGTTTGAGTCCAATTATAAGTTAATGGTGTAAAGCCACTTGGATCAAAGCTTGCAGAGCCATTTAAACGAACAGTTTGAGACGGTCGCACCTCTTGGTTAGGTCCTGCAACAGCGATAGGGAGTACAGCTTGAGATATTATTATAGCGACACCTGAAGGACTGCTGGACACACCATTGATATTTCTTACTACCAGTTGAAAAGTAAGTGTAGTTCGATCATTAACATCAGGTGCTACAAAGGATGGAGTAGCAGAATTTGATCCTAATAAAAATACAGCGGGACCAGAGGTTTGAGTCCAATGATAAGTTAGGGATCCACTTGGATCAAAGCTTGCAGAGCCATTTAAACGAACAGTTTGAAATGGTTGTGCATGTTGATTTGGTCCAGCATTGGCGATAGGATATACCGATATGACGGAGACAGTTTATAGAACCTTCATTTACCACATACATATAATGATTGTCAGGATTGTAGGCAATATCTCGTGGATCAGGTCCAACATTTATGGTACCTGTAACAGCATTATTGGATGTATCGATTTAAAGAGAGACGGTGAAGGAACCTAGATTAGTTACATACATCTCTTGGTTATCTGGATCATATACAACACCTTGTGGATCAGATCCAACATTTATGGTACCCGTAACAGCATTATTAGAAGTGTTGATTACAGAGACGGTGTTGGAACCACCGTTTGCTACATACATCTCTTGGTTATCTGGATCATATGCAATATCTCGTGGACCATTTCCAACAGATATGGTACCTATCACCTGTTGAGTAGAAGTGTTGATTACAGAGACGGTGTTAGACCCAAAGTTTGCTACATACATCTCCCGGTTATCAGGATTATATGCAACACCATCTGGATCATTTCCAACAGATATGGTACCTATCACCTGTCAGTAGAAGTGTTGATTATAGAGACGGTGTTGGAACCACCGTTTGCTACATACATCTCTTTATTACCTGGATCATATGCAACACCAAATGGTTGAGATCCAACAGATATGGTACCTATCACCTGTTAGTAGAAGTGTTGATTATAGAGACGGTGTTGGAATTTCCGTTTGCTACATACATCTCTCGGTTATCTGGATCATATGCAACACCAAATGGTTGAGATCCAACAGATATGGTACCTATCACCTGTTGAGTAGAAGTGTTGATTATAGAGACGGTGTTGGAACCACCGTTTGCTACATACATCTCTTGGTTATCTCGATCATATGCAATATCAGTTGGACTATTTCCAACAGGTATATTAGTAATCACTGAATCCGCCCAAGCCCTTTCTAGGCCATAAAAAGCACAAAAGAATATAACAAATGAAAATAGAATTAAAAAAGACGATGTGTATTTTCTTATCATCATATTTTCCTTTCCAATTATAATAATAAGAGATGAGTGCCATTATGATAGGTGTTTTAACTGCTTGATTAGAAGCTTTTATTATTTTATGAATCTTTTTGTGATTCATAATAGTTGTTTTTGAAATGAAAAATATTATTGTAAAAGAAGCAGTATGAACAAATTGTATGAAAAGTAAAAGTCCTAGAATCTGCAGGTTTAGTTTCAGAAGCAGCGTATATTCAGATGCAATTGAAATATTAATTCTTCACTATCCCAAAACCCAATTGGAGAAAGATTATTGTCACTATTTACCTGAATGGCAGTTAAGTTGACGTTATTTAAACCAGAGTAGTGCTTCATCTTCTTGAAGCCCTGGTTAATAGTAAAGTAATAATTACAATCGCTGCGATTGAACGTTACTATCCTATTGCACTTTATCTTATCTATTGAGGTTATAGGATTTGCAGTATTTTCTGCTGTTTCTAGATGTGCTCTATACTTAACTTCAAAGGTTTTGCGCCCGTCTAAACTAAACTCTACTGCATTCATGTGCTTACACTTGACACCTCTGAACGTGTAATCAGGATACGAACATATCCAACCTTTAGGAGTTTTAATAATTTTGAACTATTCCTTGTAGCATTCTTGCAAATGCAAGTCATTATTACGTATATACATATCTGATAATAATTCATTATTCATCAATCGGGGGAAGGGTAACGTATCCAACAAACCACCATTAAATAAGGAAAGAAAAGACATTGGAATGAATGTTATAAAATATTGAACAATAAAAATAATATATGTGTTTCATGTATTATTATTTCTTTTTATAAATATTGTAGACTTTGCTACTCGATAAATATCCTGATATAACATACAAATTCAATTTCCGGAACCAATACCTACAAACACATTATTCTTTTCGATTTTTAATTTTAATTGTTACTTTTCATGATATATCTCTTTGTATATCCATTGTTGTTACATCATTTGCGATGTAATTATTACTTTCCAAAATTACTATCGCCACTAATTGAATAAATTATCCACTACTAGTTTTGCAACATATGAGTTAGTGATACTAGTATACAGAATATATACAATGTATACCAAACTGGAAGTAATTATCAATATGATATCTATACGCTGATCAGATTATAAAAAGAAATTAGACGTAGTAGATTAGAATTAAATATTGATAATAGATATCTTGCTTTATTCTTCAACAATCACTTAAACCACTCAAACCTAGAGAATGCTTCCACAAAGCGTAAACATTAGTGGAGTTAAATCCATGTTGAGTGCAGTATCTGTAGCTATACCAATTAGCATATGTTTTCTGAAATTGTATTTCGTAGCAAATAGTTCCTCATATTAAGATTGAATCTTTTGTCCTGAAGTAGCTAGAAATCTTATTTTTTAAATCTGCAAATGATTAATAATATTTAAGAACAAGTAGATCTCGTTTGGCTATATTCCATACCTCTTCCATCACCATGAATTAGGCGACGCAGTTGGAAGATATACACGAATTAGAGAATCTTTGTTTTCTTTAAAATATGCGATCGCTTTCTTTGATTTGTAATATGTCATAATACTTTATCTAGAAATAGATAGTATTTTAGATTGGTATATATTTTTTAGAAAATGAAAGAAATACATCGCCATTGAACATATATTAGATCTCTTGCATAATTACCACCATTAGAAAAACTTCCAAGAATTAAATACATCTTAATCATAATCCTTAAATTAAAATGTAAATATTACACAATATCTTTGACAATCTATAAAATTTTGATACTGGTCTAATTATGCAAGAGTTCTATAAAAGAAGATGATTCGTCCAGTATACAATAGTAAATCTGTCTTCCTGTTGTTGTTGTTGTTGTTGTTGCTGCTGCTGCCGCTTATCCACAAGTATCTGTTGTCTTTTTTTGAAAGCCTCTTTTTCTTCTGCAGATGCAATATTAACATGTACTTTTCTTGGAACCTTTTGTTTAAATCCCTATTTTCGAAGTATACGATATATGTAGATAGAGTGATATTTTATGCCATTTTCCTTTATTATCATCTTTTCAGCCTGCTTTGTTGTCCAACCTTGCTGGTTGCTTTCCTTCAGAATGGTCTTTATTCGGTATTCTATCTGTCTGGATATCTTGGGTGCCTTCCATTTTTAGGCCTATCTTTTAATCCTTCTATATCTTCTTCTCTTATCTTTTTAACCATTGGGAAGCCCAGCCTTTGCTTCTGTGAATCTCTGGCTACAGGAGTTGCAATCTTATCGTAATATGAAACGTTGAGGACAAGGAACATTTTTTCTCTTACTCTAGTATTCTTTTCAGTCCGGTACATTTTTTCAAAGATTGTCCTGGTAATAGTCAAATACTATACAAAATGGAGTGGGAATATTACACTATAAACATTTAGAGAAAAATAGAATTGATGAAAAATCAAGGTTTAAGTAATTATATGAAATGGTATAGATTACTTCACTTTATCCTCTTTAACCTTTTCTTTTATTATGAACACTAGGTTCTTCTTTACTTGGTATAGGTGTAGATGGATGACTCACTTTTCGAGTTGGTTTTGGTTGTTCATCTAATTCAAGTTCTTTAGCTTCTTCAGTGCTCAAACCAGGTTTTTCAATATCTTTTTTGTTGTTGCTCATAATAAGATAGTATCAAAAAAATATATAAGATTCATAGATGCAAAGTTAGTTTCTATTTTTCGAAAAATGTTAATTGCTTTAAAAATTGTTTTTTATTGTTGCAATATTTGTGTACGGTTATAGACATGGATTCTCTTTTCAACTAAGGTTTTGTACCCATGTAAACTGAACTCTACTGGATAAATATGCTTACACTTGATGCTTTCAAATATATAGTCTGGATATGAACAAACCAATAGGTAGGACTTGCAATAATTCCGTAGGCTTCATCTCGTAATATATCTGAGACATGGTCATAATTTGATACTGCTCATTGTTATCTAGAATTCCATTTCATCATCCAGTCCCAAGCATATGCTTTATCGATTTTGGATTTATTCTCAGTTTTGCAGTTAATAGTACACCATTATTTGATATAATAAAACAGACAAAAGTACAATTGCAGATACTTTATGAAATCCTCGTGTGGGCAATTGGTCTATTCTAAAGACTGATTTGATATGTTCTATCAGTGGTTCTATCGATATTCTTCTTCTGCTGTAGATTTCCTTACCCATATTCGATTGATAAAAGCATACAATCTCAAGCCTCTTTTTGGAAGTAGATTTTCGTATCGTTCAACAGGGCAAAGTAGATCTATTTCCAATACCTTCTTGCTGTATTCATATAGGTTCTTGTCATCATATCCAGGGTCAGCAACCATATAACATGCAATGGTAAAGAGAAAATAGATGATGATGATGATGATGATGAGGTTAAAGAAACATACATTTGGTTATCCTGTACATTTGCAGTAGTTACATCGGCTGTTAGTGGTATAAAAGATCACGGTCGTAGATGTAAGATGAAGTTTATATCCGAAAACCCATTTCTTGGTATGACTATAACCCCATCTTGCATCTGTATCAATGCCTGAACGTGGTACTTCTCCTTTTTCCATCGACGATTAGTGCCATACAGCACCTTTTGCTTTTAAAAGAGGACTGTCTATTGCGGTTATGAAAGGTCTACTAATCTGTCTGTAACAAACAGGTATCCCATTGTCGATATTCTTTCTTTTATATCTGCAGAAATAGTCTTCAATCGCCTGTCAAATGTACGTCTACTAGGAATGGATACTAATACACAGGCTAATGCTAATCTATAATTATACTGACAGTCCCGGCTAAGAAAAAGATACAATGCATTGTTGGAATCGAGTCGAAACCATTGCCTCACAACAAAACATTTTACAATTACAGTTGGAGAATATACATATGGTCTGCCACGTTTCCTCGGTGCAGTAGGCCATGGTATACAATCTATCAGATACAGAACGTTAAAGAGTATGGATTCCTTTATTCTGTCTGGAGTAATCTTTGAAACAGTTTTAGTCAAAATGACATTCCAGAGGTTATCTTTAAGCTATATTATATTATGAAAATAAATTTGAATTATGACTATGCCTCACCTAATTAATATGATGATTAATTTATTTTAATATTTCGATATATTGATCACTCATTTGTCTAAATGATATCGTTAGTATTATTGTGATAAAGATTCAATGATGAATAAACGAATTTCAGAGTTATCAACAAAGCATAAGAAACCTGTTTTTTATATCTAGTTTAAAATGCCTTCCGGTACCTATGCTCTTTTTCTATTGTCTTTTCTTTTGGATAGGTGTTGATTTCATGTTTAGCATCTTTTTGTTATCTCTTTTTTGTAAATGTTATTGGACTGTTGTATGTAAGGCCGGCATGAACGACTTGAAAAGCAGTGGCTTTTTGGATGACCTCTCGTATGAAAGCATAGAGACACGATAATGAAGGTTCTTAGGTGATAAAATTGTTTGGAAATGATATGCAAGAAATCTAATATATATCCATTTTCTCGGTCTATACGTAGTTTTCTATAGCATGACCACACTATTTGTCCCAATCTTTGTTGTTAGACACCACTTGCAAAAAAAATATAGGATAAATATTAAATTAGTCCGCTATAGCCATGAAAAACCGTTAAAAGCCATAGGCTGAGCCCCGTTTCTATTAAAAATAGTTGCTAATTACTGCTTAGTTACATAATTTCTATAATCTTTTTTTTGGATTTCTTGTAGAATTAGATGAGGATCAAATTTAACAAATTATTAATGATTAACAATAAAATAAATTAGACAATTTTTTAATGTTATTAATCATAAATATCTAGTGTATAATCTATTAAGACCAATACACTAATATCGATAATATTTAAAGCCAGTTATGTATATCAATAATACTATTAGTGATTCTTATTTCAAGCATACGTTTTGAAAATTATTTTTACAGAATAAATACCTGATTGAAAAGTTCTGATAATATTTTCAGATTCTTTCTTATCAATCATTATAAATTAATCTTTCAATGATAAAACATGCAAACGTATTATGTTATAATCACTTGTCGTAATTCTGAAAAGAATATTAAAGAAGCAGTATTATCTGTTAGTAACCAATCAATTAAGCCTGTATACATAATTGTAGTAGATGACGGATCTACCGATAAAACATCTCATATTTTATCCAGTTTAAAAGAAAAAATGTCTAATCTATATGTTATTATAAATCCCGACCTGGGATATGACATAGGAAGAGTAGTAAGCAATTGGAATAAGGCCATTCAATTAACCTATGACTTGGGATTAAAAGAAACTGACTTTCATATGATAGCAACGGATGACACTGTATACGAAAAAGATTACGCCCAGAAACTATTGAAATTTTTAGATAACAATCATAATATAGTTATATCCTCTGGAAATTATGATGATAATAAATATGTGGCACCACATGGTGCAGGAAGGTTCGTAAACAACAAATTCTTTGAAAAAATTGAGTTTTATCCGGAAATAATTGGATATGAGACATTTATTTTACATGCAGCGAGGTACCATGGATATGATTATGCCGTATTACATACTGCTCGATTTGAACATACTAGAAAATTAGGAAGTGATCATAATTTTTATGATTGGGGTCAAAGTATGAGAGCCTTGGGATATCATCCGTTGTTTGTACTATGTAGATGTATAATTTATTTCATAAAAGATAAACCCATTGGTAGATAGGGACCACTAATCATACTTTACAAATATCTTACTTATAGACCTAAAAAGGAAGGATATTATAGTTTATTTCAAAAAGATATAAGAGACTATGTTAGAAACACTGAACTAAACAATTTGAAGAAACTTATAAAGAAATTAAGCATTGTTCCACTATTGGATATTGAAAAATTGAGTTTCTCTAATTTAAGGACTATGAAAACATGATTCAATCTGTGTTGTTGTATGATTCCCTCTTTCTAAATACATTTAGCTAACATTAATCAATAAAATATATGAACTGGCCAGTCTACAACCAATCTCTAGTGAAGATGGGGAAATCTTATTAGGCTTTGATGTCATTAACAACTGGGATCTACATGAGATTATTGGTTTTCTTTTGGATGGTTTTTATCTTTTTCTTCCTCTCGCATTATACTTGATTTGTCTCCGATAACTCCGATATCTCCGGTTTCAGCGTGTTTTGTGCTCAAATCTTCGGGTTCCTCCAGAGATAACTCTTGCAAACCCGGAGACAAACCCTCTAAATACGGAGATAAACTTTCGTTTGCCGGAGATAAACTGTGCTCACCGGATATACCTGAGTCATTTTTCACTATCTTCTAGTGAGGTTGCTTTTTGCGAGTAGATGAGATGAGCAATATTTCGGTGATTTAACCCTGAAATAATGACATCGAATGAATATATTTTGTGATCATGGTTTCATTCTCAAATTATATATTAACTGTAAAGTAATACTTGCGATATGCATGAATTCCACCATGTTGTTGTGCTTTTTTTATTGTTGTAATATTTACGGGCGGTTATTATTACGGATTATATCATTTAGGTTTCAACGGTTTTTGCGCCCATGTAAACTGAACTCCTGCATATATGTGCTTACTTGATACATCTAAACAGATAGTCTGCGCATGAGCAAACCCCGCTGTAGATTTACATATAAATAATCATAGGTTTTAGTGCAGATAGAAAACCATTAGATGATATTTTATCAAATTTCTAATCTTGCAAGTTAACAACTACTAGTTGTTCCGCATGTATAGAGTTAGTGTTATCGTATACAAAATATATACAACAGATACCAAAGTATATTGAATTACCATTTAATATATATATGTGGAAACCTTCTATGAATGGACATGGCTAGAACCCAGACGTAATGTATTTAAGAATTTGATCATAGGATGACGATTCTTGTTTTATGGATATCGATATTTGAATTAATTGATAATGACTCTCAAATTAAATTATAAATAGCGTATGATATGAAATAATGAAATCCAAAGGTCTAATTAAAAGATATACATTATAATAATTAATTAATCATCATTTGTAATATTTTATCTATCAAATATTTGTTTAATAAATGGTATAATCATTCCTATTATACATTTCTAGTACAAAAACGTATTATTTTCATCCTTACTGCATTTAAAAGAAGTAATAGAATTGTTAACATGCTAATTGCATCTGGAAATAAACCACGATACAAGGTATTAAATAAAAATAAAATTCAGAAAAACAACAAACAGATTGAAAAAAGCATACTGTGCTACAAATGCAAAAAAGTAAAACAATCAAAAAGTGAATGCTTCTATAGCTGTAACGATTGTAATGAGGTTTTTTGTGAAAATTGCATAACAAACTGCTTTCAAGATGGTCTATTTAATGCAGGACTACTATTAGATTAAAGTCAGAGAAATTTTTATGAGTAGTTATTATTCAATAATTACATGCAGAGACTCAGAAACTAATATTGAAAAATGTATCTGGTCTATTTATAATCAATCTTTAAAACCATCTTTTTTAATCATAGTTGATGACGGATCGACTGATAATACGGCTTTGATATTAAAAAGGCTAAAGACCGAAATACCGAATCTGCATGTTATTACAAATAACAATTTGGGATATGATATAACAAGACAACCATCAAATTTTAATAAGGCTATCAAATTTATCAATGAAAATAGATTGAAGTATACAGATTATCATATGATCGCAAATGACGATAGCATATTTGAATTGGATTATGCTCAAAAATTAATCAAATACATGGATACCAATAAAGAAATTGTATTTGCATCTGGAAATTACGAAGATAGCAAATATTCTGTACCAAGAGGCTCTGGAAGGTTCGTGAGAACATCTTATTTTAATAGATATCTTGGAAAGTATCCAGAAAGATTGGGTTATGAGACCGCAATATTGCATGAAGCTGCGATGAATAATTTTGGTTATTCAATAGTTCAAAATGCAAGGTATAAACATACTAGAGAGTTGGGAAAAAATCATAATTTTCTAGAAACTGGCCCCATAATGAACATCTTAGGATATCACCCATTAATCGCCTTTAACGTCTTTTTGGTCAATTTTATTTCTGGAAAACCTATGGGAAGAAAAAGTGCAATAAGAATGTTATATGATTTTCTTTTCTATAGACCAAGTAAAAACGAATTTGATATGAAATATGACAAGGGTCTTAGACAATATATTAGAAAAAAACAAATAGATCAATTAAAAAACATAAGATTCAAAAGGACTTCTGGACTCCTGAAAGGAAAACTGAAATCGCTATTGAATATAATGATTATGACGAGAAATAATTAGATTTCTTACACATACAGTTTTTTCAATAAACTAGTAATTGATTTCTGACGATAGAAAACGACCTTATGTTTTATCCAAAATATGTAACTCTTGAGATAAGCTTTTTGTTGTCAAATATTGGAGGTTTGTATTATTTGTCCACAGTAGTCGTGAATACCTTTGTTTAATTCTACTGCATAATTTTCCCATCTGTTAAAAAAGGTTAATATCATGATTAACTTCTATCGATTTAAAGTTGGTTCTTTTATGTCATTGTTTATTCTGAAAACAAGGATTACAATTCGACAGAATTAATAAGTAGATAATAATCCGATATCTTTTGTGTTATTTTCTCAAAAGTGTATTTATTTATTTAATTATTAATCCTACTGAAAATAACGTGGGCTTCGCCTGTATCATGTATTTCCTGGTATTCGATCTCAAAGCCAAGGTTAT
The DNA here is from genome assembly GCA_963762475.1 of uncultured Nitrososphaeraceae archaeon. GTDB lineage: Archaea > Thermoproteota > Nitrososphaeria > Nitrososphaerales > Nitrososphaeraceae > Nitrosocosmicus. Next base: position 500,884 of record CAVXKW010000006.1, on the reverse strand, counting down.
TCAAAAAGTTCTTGATATCATCATAATGGGTACTCCCATTAGAAAGTTTGTGAATTTCAATTAATAAAGAAAGATTTGTTGACTTTGATAATGTCCGTTTAGATCCTTTAAGAACCTCAAACTCTGCTCCTTCAACATCAATTTTTATCCATTTGATATCGTTCTCCTTTATGCCATTTTCTGAAAGTATATTATCAATTGTATTGGTGGGTACCATTATGACCTTCTTGAGTCCTTTAGAATGGAAGTCTCCTATGTTTTCCATTAGTGTCCCAAAGTGATCATTCTTCCGATCATTATCTCCTTTAACAAAAAATCCAATTTGTTTTTTTTCGGAATATGCCGCACAATTCAAAGGTATTACATTATCTAATCTATTTAACATTATATTTTCTTTTAGAGTTTGAAACACTTCAGGGTTAGCTTCAATAGAGATGACTTTTCCTTTATTTGTTACCTTTTTTGAACTAATTATTGTATAGCGACCTAGATGTGCCCCTATATCTATAACTACATCACTTTCCTTAGGATTAAACTTATTGATAATGCCCTCCTCTCTTGATATCAAACTAATGTAATCCACCTCATTGAGCGGACACAAGATTTTGTGATCAAATTTCTGTATATAAATCTCTACAGTATTTTTGTTATATCCAAAAAATCTAAGTAATTTATAAAAATAAATTTTTGATAAAAATGAAGGATTTACATAATTACCCTTATGTAATTTTTGAAATACATAAGATCGATTCCTTCTTTCTTTTCCTAAAATTGTTCCTAATGTAATTCTAATAATCAGATAAAATAATCTGTAAATAATTACCATAAATCTATCAAATATGTTGAATGAAACATCAGAACTATCATTTAGCCATTCCGTTAATTTATGGATCATTATATCAATCCTTGAGATTGATCATTTAACAAATATGACTTTATTCATGTCATGAATTTCCTATAAGAATTTATATATCGTTTATCTAACACCAATTTTCTTATAATCCTTAATCAAGATTTGATACAAAACTAATGCCCAAAACTATTTCCAATTATATATTTAAAAGATATTTACAATGACAATTCGAATTTAATGCATATTTCATAGTCCATTTACATATGTCTTGATTTTTCAAAATCAATTTATCGCATAAGATTGATAAAACAACAACAGAGATAACATTAAAGCCATTGAATTTATAATTCTTTATTCTTTTTAATTTTAGTTGTCTAAAATTAAATACTAGATTTATAACTTAAGAAATTCAAAACATCATTTTATTTAAAACCAGGAAAATAATGTTCGACTTTAGTGTTTTAGTCTTTTTGTCAATTGATATAAACCCTGCATATTTCTTTGTTTTGATTGTATGTCGACATATCCGCTAGCTTCTGCGTTAATGTATACAGGGGTTATTTAGAAGATATCCCGAATAATAGACAGCCACATACAAGAATCGATATTCCTATACCAATAATAATAGAACCATTAACTGTCCAACCTGTATTACTATACATGAACGAAGAAGATGGTCCTACGATGGATTTGCTTTGTAGTGTAAATATTATTCCTAAAAAAGTCAATATAAGGCCTACCATAATTAATGGTCTACTTGCGGGCCTTTTTAGATTCATAAATTGTAAAAGAACTGTCCATAACAACCGTTTTAACTATTTAGGATACAAACCTAGATTGTTTCAGATATAATTAATATACTAAGTCGCAGAAAGAAGTCAGAATATAGAGATAGAAAAGTGTTTAGCAATTGTTATTCAAAAATGTCATTGATGAATTATGTGTAAAGAAATAATCATCGGCTTGATCATAGCATCATTTCTAACAACGTACGTTTCAGCACTTGTGGAATCAAATATATTTAAGTTTTAGTCGACTCTAACTATTCGATGAAACTTGTATACAGAATACAATAGATGAATGGATATGTTTCTACATTACCTTTTAGTTATTAGATAGAGCAGTATTTGTATATCTTAAGAACTTAACCGGGCGCCCCAGTATCTCAATCAGGTTTTATTTTATTAACGTCCATTTTTAACACAAATATACAAAATCATAAAGACATCTCATTATCGATGTTAAAAGTGGGCGAGCGGCCCCGACAAAAAAAATTCAGAACATGTAATAAATGCTTTGTTGCATGATTCCTATAATCTCTGATTTACTGCCGGTTTTGCCTAAATAGATGATTCATAGTCATAATTCAAAATAATTTATCTTTATCTTTACCATCGTATCAGATAGTTCCAAGCATATACTTTATTGATTTTGGATTACATTCATTCTTCTTACAGTTATAGTATACCATTAGTTGATATAATAAAACAGATAAGATTACTATTGCAGATACTTTATGAAATCCGCTTGCTGGCAAAGGGTCTATCCTAAAGATTGATTTGATATGTTATATCTGGGCTCTATAGATATCCTTCTTTGGCTGTAGATAGTCTGTCCCAATGCCGATTGATAAAAACATACAAGCTCAAGCCTCTTTTTAAAAGTACTTTCGTATTGCTTTGTTGCATGATTCCTCCTTTCCAAAAACATTTAGCTAACCTTCTCAAATAAACTCCATGAAATGGTCCATCTACAACCAATCTCTAGTTAGGAGAGGTGAAATCTTGCTAGGCTTTGAGGTCATTAACAACTGGGATGCAGAGCTAAAAGAGATGAACAAAGACAAAGTTGGTGAACCATTTCATTATCCAAATACTCTAATTGCAGTATGACTACTTGTTAAAAATTTTGATATTGCTTTGTAGGCATTCTGTTATAAAAGGCCAAGAAAATAAAGACGCAAAGAATATACAATATCTTCAGGTTCTGTTCTTTTTCTAACTAGTTGTATCATGTATAATAAACAATAAGGAAATCTATATCTTTTTACTTAACTTTACCGAGCCGGGAATAACAGTTTTAAATGTCTTACACCATTATACAATAGAGGTTAATAAAATGTCGAATGAAGTGCCTGCCTTACAGAATTTTATTAATTTTCTTAATCACAATAACTTCATAGATAAATCTTTACTTCCAGATGAAAGTGAGGATGGTTTCAGAAATCGCTTAAAATTACAAAAATTTGTATATTTAGCTCAAGAAAGATTTGGGTGGGATTTAGGATATAGTTTTACAATGTATAAACATGGTCCCTATTCTCCAGACTTGGCCAATGATTATTATGATGAAACAAATTTTTTAGAAAATGATGGTTATTTTGAAGTGCCTGACGAATTTGAAGAGCAGAACTTTGTGCAAAAGATAAAGGTTGATTCAAAATGGTTGGAAACTGCTGCTACATTATTATCTTTGAGTCATCATTTTCCACAACAAGATAAGTTGATTGAAAAAACGGCTAACATGAAATCACATATAGAGAAAAAATATATTGCTAATACCTATGAGGAGATGTTACATTATAATCTGATACAATGCAAATAACATCATTTAATTTATCTCATCTATTATTCGGATTATTTTTCCATTATCTTTTTGTTCTTTTGTTTTTTCATAAACAATATCTGATTCCAAAATGTCTTTATCAAGCGTCAATAATCTGCAGGAGCATTCGGACGTTAGTGCAAAGGAAGTAATTATGGCATCATGATAATCCATGTTTCTGCTGTCCTCATTTCTTGTTAATTCTACTGCCATTTTTAAAACATTTCTATTGACAGGAGGACTATTACTATTTAGGTCAGTTAGATATTGAATTATCTTATAAAATTCCGCAAGTTTATTATTCCGCTCAAACTCAGATCTTGTTTTCTCGATTATCTGTACGATGATTTCGCCTATAACTATCTGAGGTATTTTCACTTCATAATTTGATTTTATTTTATGTTTTATATCGCTATTATAAGATCTATCCTTTTTATTTTCAAATACTAAATCTAGTATAAAACTGGTGTCGATAAAAAGCAATATGCCGGCCAATATTTTGATGGACGCTATTTTGTAATTTTAATTTTGATTTATAGGTTATTCACCAAACGACTTTTGACAACTAATTCATGGAGCTAAAACAAACGGAGAATTAACAGGGCCAAAGATCACAATGCTTATAACGTAAAACAGGGTCATACTGACGTCTCTATTGAGATTTCCATATACATAAATAGAATATTTCCAGGTCGCTAATAAGATCTCCTCTAATTAGGATAATTTGATATATTTCAATATATTGGATTACATTCACTTTTGAATTATATTATTACAATACAAAATTTTTTCCTGTTTAAATTCTGTTATTCAGACTTATAGTCAAAGTATTTAAAATATTTGACATATAATAATTAAATTAGTTTTCTAAACTAAATTATTTAATTCTGTATGTAGATTATACCCATATTTGAGGAACACCCGACCCGGCCCATGTCAATAATGAATGCTTTTCTAGGCCCAAAACCATAATATAATATATTTAATGATGGTAAAGTTAAAATCTCAAGAACAAGTTCTTTCAATACCCTAATATTTTTAAGACTATTCTTTTTCTTACTTGTTGTATCATAGATAATAAACATGAAAGAAATTTACAGTTTTTCCCTTAATTTTGTAGAGTCATTTCTATAAATAATCATCAGTATCTTTTGTTGATTTCTTAATTAAAGTGCAGAAGGAATACCAAAGGTAGCATATATTAAATGTAAAATCTAGGTATACAGCAATATTCAAGTTTGTATGCTCAAATTCCTGTCATAATGATCCTAGTGACTAGCCAATATAACTTTCCTTGATTTTAAATACTTGAAGATTATAATTAACGTCATTGCTCTTAAATTTCCTTCTATTTTATGACCAGTCAAGAACAAACAAATTGCTATTAACCACAAGGCTATTCCAGTGATGGGATTAGTGTGCATACCGAGAAAATAATCTAATATTAACATGATTCCTGTATAGATTGGTATCCCTATAAGATGTAGAAATCTATTAACAGGATTTCGATGAGTATTCTTTATCGCCTTAAGCAGACTAAATGGCATAAATAAGTATTGCTTTAATTACAAATTAATATTTTTACATGTTTTGTTGTATGATTATTTTATTCGTTATTTGCTCACGTTTTACAAATAAAATAAAAACGAAAACAGTAAATCTAATTGTTATTGATTAGATAAACTACTGTTTTAACTGATTTTCGAATCATATAACAAAGCAATATAATGCGAATCGGGTCTCCAGATAGTTTGCTTTATATCTTTGGTTCGGAAATCGCTCCATCTTACACGAGATGACGAATATTTGAGTCTACTAAATTTAGAAAAACGGAAACTCAAAAAGCAGTTCTGCTGGTTGCATTCAATTGCAAATACTTCTTACGTGAAGATAAAAATATAGCCGGATTATTATTATTTACTCGCCGATTACCTTCACAAGTACTCTTTTGTTTCGTTGTCCATCAAATTCCCCATAAAATATCTGCTCCCATGGACCAAAGTCTAATTTTCCATTGGTAATAGAAACTACAACTTCTCGTCCCATAATCTGGCGCTTCAGGTGTGCATCAGCATTATCTTCACCCGTTTCGTTGTGTCTGTATTGTTCAATAGGGCTATGTGGTGCTAACTTTTCAAGCCATATATCAAAATCTCCGTGTAAACCACTTTCATTGTCATTTATAAATATACTAGATGTGATATGCATCGCATTTACCAGGCACAGGCCCTCCCTGATTTTGCTATCCTGAACAATCTTTCTAACATCTGCAGTTATATTTACGAATTCACGTTTGGTCTTGGTATTGAATGTAAGGTATTCTGTTTTAGACTTCATCTACAAGTCTCAAACTCAAATAAGTTATATTTGTAGGGTCTGCCAGAGTAGTTAAAAAAATCTAATTTACAGGTATCCGATATTCTATAGATACAATAGATCTCTTGCATAATTAGAAACGATCTAGACTATTTCTTCTGAATTCTATATGGATTTCTAGTTATGTCGATTTAAAATTCTATAGTTTATCAATCCTGCAACTATGTCTGATACCTTGTTATATCCTCAATTTGTTCCTAAAGATATTGCTCATGATCCTGTACTTTTTTAATCTGCTGATAGTGTGTTCCACTATAATCCTCTTTTTTGAATGAATAAAGTTGAACTGGATTTCTTCTTGTGATAAACATTGGTTTATTTTCTTTTTATATGGTAAGGCGGATAGTTGTTCTGGGAAATCCTTTTCTACACCCAAATACCCTAGATCAACTACAGTAACAACTTGTTTAGGGATATCTGGATGGTTATTCTTATAGACATCATAGTCATGTTTTCTTCCTTTTTCATGGGCGGCTTTATGAAGGATATAACCACGATTGTTAACCGTAATTTGATTCTTGACAGTATGTCTTTTCTTCTTGCCTGAATAGTATGCATCACGTCTTTCTCTATCTACAGGTCTTGGTATCTGTTGTTCTGTACAATCGGTAAAAGCAAGAAAGCCTGGAAAGTATTGTTCAACTTCTGGCGTTTTTAGCCGCTTTGTTATGTTGTATATCTTCTGTGGAATTGGCATGCATTTTCTAATCAAACTTTCAATCTTTTGAGTATCTACAAATGTTGCTTTGATCCAAATCAAACAGAAAACCTACTAATGTGTAGGTTATGTACAGACGATAATAAACCAGAAGCATGATAAACCTGTTTTTAACATCCAGCTTGAAATGTCTACCTTCACCAATCTTTCTTTTTCTATTTTCTTTTCTTTTGGACAAGCGTTGTATTTCATGTTTAGCATATCTTTTTGTTACATTATTTTCATAAATGTCATAGAACTCGTACTGTCAAACCAGTGAAGGATGTAAAGAGCAATGGTTTTTTGGATAGTCGATCATACGAAAGCAAAGAAAGGACAAGAAATTGGTGAACTGCTGATCATATAGCTGTTTATTCTAATTATGCAAGAGATCTAATGTTTTGTTGGATGATCCTCTCTTCATAAATACATTTATCTAAAATTAACCAACAAGTTTGTATGAAATGGTCAATCTACTCTCAACGCCTTGTTAGACGTGATGGATTTCCCCTAGATTTGGTTATTGATAATTTACAACAACAAGAAGAATAAATAATAATAGAGCCCTAAATAAGTATCCTATCGTAGCAATAGATCACACGGAATTAAATGTTACAAACATACTAGTGGTTATGAAATGCTTGGAATATAAAAAATAAGAAAGATCCGGTTAAAAAATTTAGAAAACATCCCGAATAACATATTTTATGATATTTTTTGAATGTTAATTTATTCTCTACTTGATTTATGGCTGTATTTGACATTTTGTTCCAATGTGGACATATTTGTTATTATGGATTGGTCATTTTCAACTTCCATAGGGTCAACTATTTTATACAGTGATCAATTTAATGGTCAACTCGGTCAATTTAATGGTCAACTTTTCCTATAACCATTGAGTACTATATCAATGAAAAATAGTAAACGAAACTCCGACATAATCCCTAATAAGATTGGTTATAACTCGAGATTACTGTTTTATCCTGCTTACTGTCTACTTTAGAGCATATACATAGAGAGACCGTATGTCATATTCTGTATCTTTAGTTGCTTTGTTGCATAACTCTGTAATTCTTTTTTTCATGATGAATCTTTATTACAATAAAACGAATTACAAATGGATGTCTCCTAAATTTGAATTAGATGTGTCGTGTATTTATGATAAAATTGAGTTATGCAACAAAGCATCTTTAGTTTAATTAATTTTATCAATGACTTGTTACCTTACACCTTTTATTAGTGGAATCTATATATAGTCATAAATATCGTAATGGGATAAAATGAGTGAGCACCTGATACAGCTCGGCATACTCTGGCACTCGTCAAGAAAAGGGTTATGATAAAAACTTTTTATTCAGATCCGACAGTGGAAGCCCAGGTGCCATGTCGACGACCCCATGCTCAAGGGCTGGGTCGACGAAAAGAATAGTTATCGTGTTCATCCTTTTCAATGACCTTGCAATATGGTACGTGCTCGTTATACACAAATGGTCTGGAGGACCACGACAAAGATCGGTCGTGGGATTTCCATCTCAAATAATTCTGCCTATCTTGTCTCAGGATATCTCACGGGGTAACATACAAGGAGAGCATCTAGATTAGAAAGTAGTGTAATTGATAAAAAAGTTCTCATCTTGTTATACTAGTCTTATGTCAACCTCTATAAGATACCCTCAGAAATCAGTTTTACTCCTTGCTATCTATTGATATGAAACCCTATTATTGATTATTATACTTGTAGAGCAACTTTATGGTCTGTTATGTATCCATACGAGTAAGTGTCCCTAGAGACACCAACTTTAAATGAATTTTCCATATATATACTATAGAGTGTTTATGCTTATATAATAACCCGAGATTCTTAAATTTATTTTTCAATAGTCATTGTTTATTGTGAGAGATGGGCATTCCTGCGCTTCTGAGGGAATAAAGGGTATAGCCTCAACAACATTTGAGAATGACTTATCTCGTAATGTATACACAAATATAAATGTTTATATACTCTTTCTATCATAGATGTTATAGTGATTCTATTATATAGTAACTATTTATCATTCGTTTGGCTAATGAAGAGTAATTGGAAAGAACGAGCGACTATGCTGTAGTTCGTAGCCTATGCTGTAGTTCGTAGCCAGGTTCGTAGCCTATGCTGTAGTTCGTAGCCTATGCTGTAGTTCGTAGCCTATGCTGTAGTTCGTAGCCTATGCTGTAGTTCGTAGCCTATGCTGTAGTTCGTAGCCTATGCTGTAGTTCGTAGCCTATGCTGTAGTTCGTAGCCTATGCTGTAGTTCGTAGCTAGTCTGGGAAGAAGAAAAGACATACTGTAAAGATACAATTGATGGTTAACAATCAAGGTATCATACTTAATAAATTAAGATATAAGAAAGGAAAAAGATATGATTATGGTATCTATAAAGAGAATCATCCTATAACTCCAAAAGAAGTTGTTAATGTGTTTGACCTTGGATATTTATACCAATTTGCATAAGTTCGCTAAAATAAATATTTATAATATAATTGTAATATAAAATAAATACTCTAGCAATAGGCTTTCTTGTTGCATATAGTACTAAAGCAATTCGGAATTGTTTAGCATATTTTTGCTAAATGGTATAGGAGTGGAAGAAGACTTTCCAGAACAACAATCATGTATACCAATCAGAAAAAAGAGAAATCAAGAATTGTCGGAAGAAGAAAAAGAATACGATAAAAATCATTCTAAAAAGAGAATAGTCATAGAGCATACCATCTACAGATTGAAAAAGTACAGGATAATGGGTCAATATTCAGAAATAGGCTAAGAAAGTATAATAGAATATCAGATGTAATTACAGGTCGTAAATTATAGAATTTTAAATCGACATAACTAGAAAGCCATATGGAATTCAGAAGGAATAGTATAGATTGTTTCTAATTATGCAAGAGGTCTACTAATTATATGAGGCATGGTCATAATTCAAAACTACTTATCTTTACCTTTACCATCATATCAGATAGTACCAAGCATGTATTTTATTGATTTTGGATTTGTTTTCTCTGTCTTACAGTTATAGTATACCATTAGTTGATATGATAAAACAGACAAAAGTACAATTGCAGATACTTTATGAAATCCACGTGCTGGCAATGGATCTATTCTAAAGACGGATTTTATATGCTCTATCAATGGTTCTACCGATATCCTTCTCTGGCTGTAGATTGCCTGTCCCAATACCGTGTGATAAAAGCATACAATCTCAAGCCGTTCTTTGGGATTACTTTCATATCTTTCACCAGGACAAATTAGATCTATTCCTAATACCTTCTTGCTATACGTACAGTCCCTTATCATCATAACCTGGATCAGCTACCATATACAAGGCAGATGGTAAAGAGAATGCAGATGATGATGATGAAGTTAAAGGAGCATATATCTGGTTGTCCTGCACATTTGCAGTAGTTACATCTGCTGTTAGAGGTACTGCAATCTCCTGTTGTACATGTTAAATGTAGTTTGTATCCGAAAATCCATCCCTTGGTATGACTGTATCCCCATTTCGCATCTGAATCGATGCCCGCAGGACATGGTACTACTCCTTTTTTCATTGATGACTTATGCCATACACTACCTTTTGCATTTAAAAGAGTACTGTCTACTGCAGTTATAGAAGGATCTGCCATACCTTTTGTTACAAATAGATGTCCCATTGTCGATATTCTTTCTTTTATATCTGTAGAAATGGTTTTAATTCGCCTGTCAAATGTACGTCTACTAGGTATTTTTATCAGGCCACAGGCTATTGCTAGTTTACTGTTATACAGACAGTCCATAATAAGAAAAGTATGCAATGCATTGTTGGAATCGATTCTAAACCATATCCTTACAATAAAGCATCTTAGAATTACTGTTGGAGAATATACATAGGGCCTGCCAAGTTTCTTTGTTGTTGGTGCAGTAGGCCATGGTATACGTTTCAATACCGCACTGAAAATAATTATACTTTAAATGTCATATATCATAGAAATGCAAAAAGATGAATCTATAAATGAAATAAACAAGATTAATATTAAATTCTATGATGCTTTTGAAAATCTTTCTATAGAAACAATGGACAAGTTATGGAAGCATGATGAAGATGTTGTCTGCATACATCCAGGCTGGGATTTATTCAGAGGATGGTTGGCAATAAAAGAAAGTTGGATAACAATATTTAGCAATACAGAGTGGATAAAATTTGTAATTACAAATTCAAAAGTAAGACCTTATAATAATAATATAGCATTAGTGGTATGTTTAGAAAATATCAAAACAGTTTCAGAAAATGGACAAGCAATCAAGATTGGAGTTAATGCAACTAACGTATTTGAGAAAAATGATCTAAACCAATGGCTACTTGTCCATCATCATGGTTCTGTTGTAACAAATTATTTGCCACCAAATGTTTCCTCCCAATGATTGGAACTTACCAATATCGAATAAAAGTAATATTTGCGTATTATTCTTCATCAAATTACTTCCATCCATATCATCAAAGTTAGGTCATTGTGTAAAGTATAATCTTATGCCATTTATTTCAAAAAAGAGGAAAATATTCTGATAATCACAGTAGATATAATGAGACTTGAAGTTGAACCATGGTATAAAGAATTTGGCTGCATTAAAGGATGTTGGGCTATACTTGGATTTGATTATTAAAAAATATGTCAATAAAAAGAGAATGAGTCTTGGAGGGTACTATGGATAGATTCATCGAATTTATAAATAGGGAGATAAAATTGGAGTAAAGATCTCTATAATTTAGTGTCAGATGTAGTTGCAGATCTTGTAAACTATAGGCTAATGAAACAGCATCATTAAAAGAAAGGGTGTACATCAATAGCGAACCGAATGAAATGTTCCTAATTATGCCATAGATCTATTTTATTTATTATCTTGATTATGCCCACATTTGAGGAACACCAGACACGGCCTATATCAAATTTGTCTCTATGTGGTCTGCAAGTTTTTGATCCTATAACACCATTCTTCATTTTTGATTTGAATGTTTTAATGAGTGATTGATGGATTCAAGGATAGATCTTAATACTTTGATGGTTACCTTTTGTATAAAAGAGAATAGCGTGACTAATGTGAGTTGATTAGTTGTATTAGTTTAAATTTTTATATCCTGGAATTGCTAAGTCAACTGAAAAAGTATATTATGACTTATACTAAACACAGATTACTAGGCAGATACATATTAATTGATTTTTTATTTTTAGAAACCGTAACGTAGAAATGTGTCGAAAATCATTGAAAGATGTGTAAGTGAAATCTTTATTTGATGGTGATAAATGGTATATCATTGGGTATCACGAATTGACCTATTATCTTGAAATTGTTTTTTTACTATATTGATAAACAAATAACTTTTGTCATTGTTTTCTATGATCTAATTTGCATTTGTTCTTTTTATAAGGGAAGTAATAGTAAAAATTTACAAATCTACCTTTTATATACTAGATCTTTTACATAATTAGAAACAATCAAACTAGTTCCATAGGTTTTGTATTTGGATCTAGCCTAGTTGTGATTATCCATTATTCTATAATTTACCAAGCCTGCAACTATATCTGATACCTAGTTATACTTTCTCAACTTATTTCTGAAAATATCACTCATTATTCTATATTTTTTTAATCTGCAAATAGTATGTTCTATCATTATTCTTTTGCCAGAATGATTTTTGTTGTGTTCTTTCTTCTACTTGTGACAGTTCCAGATTTCTTTTCTTTCTATTTGGTAAGACAGATAGTTGTTGTGGGAAATCCTTTTCTATACCGAGATATCCTAGATCAACTACAGTTACAACTTGTTTTGGAGTTACAGGATGATTCTCCTTATAGATATCATAATCATGTCCTCTTTCTTTCTTATATCTTGTTTTATGAATGAGAAAACCACGGTTGTTAACCATAGTCTGATTCTTTATGGTATATCTTTTCTTTTTGCCTGAATAGAAAATCTTTCTTTTAGTATTATCTATTGATCTTGGAATCTGTTGTTCTGTACAATCAATGAAAGCAATAAAGCCTGGAAAATATTGTTCAACTTCATCAGGAGTTTTCAGCCTTTTGTTATTTTATTTATTTTTTGAGGAATTGGTATGCATTTTCTAATTAATCTTTCAATCTTTTATATGTTCCTGCAGATTGTGCTTTGATCCAAATTAAAAAGAAAGCCCGTTAATGTAAGTAATATACAGACGATGGTAAATCAAAAGCATAAAAATTCTATCTTTTATATTTAGTTTGAAAGGTCCTCCAGAATCATATGTCTCTTTTCCTATCTTTTTTGGATAATCGTCGTAGTTCGTGTTTAGCATATCTTTTCGTTCTTTTTTATCGAACATGTCATCAAATTATTGTACTTTTAAACTCGTAAATGATCTGGAAGCAGTTTTTTGTACAGCCTATCACATGAAATCTAAGAAAGGGCAGGAAAAATGATGTATGTCTAATCATAAGACTGTTTATTCTAATTATACAAGATCTAATATATTTGAAAGTTATTTAGTTTTTTGAAATCATTAAGAAAATAACAGGATATTTTAATTGCAGTTTTCGATAAATAAGCAGACTGATACACAATGATTCCTTTTTAAATTATATATCAAAAAATATTGTATGAATGAAGAATTAGCAAAAAAAATTATTTCCAAAATAATTGATAATGTACATGAAAATCCTTTAGTAGTAAAAGAAAACGGGTGTGCTGCTTGTCATGTGCTGTTTAATTTGTCTAAAGAAATGGGGATTAGTGAACAGGATGCCGCCGATTTACTTTCAGAAGTCTTGTTTGCAAATCGCGATCTAGATGCCTCTTTTATTGACATGGTGGAAAATATACATATGAAAAGGAGGCTGATGGGAACCGCGTTTGCAATTAAAACTAGAGAAGCAAAAGACAGATATATTTTCTCTAATTTTAAAAATACTCTTGCAGAGTTACATTCAGATCTGATAAACTACGGGTCAGATATGGCCTTACGAAAATTGCTTGTGTCGATGATATCATTAGAAATAGCAAAAAACATAGGAATAGACTATCATGCTTCAACAGAGGAGCTTTATTACTTTATGCGAAAAAATGAACAAGAAACCAAAGAGGACTTGTTGGCGTTTATAAATCAATTGTATCATAGAATAATTGCTAATAGTGATCCATAATGAATTTAAAATCAGAAAAATCATTATTATTAACATAATTTAGTATTCCTTTGATTTTGTCATTTCCGTTTATTCTATTGTATTCTCTTTCATATTTATATAAATTGACTTAAAATTCGTATTTCTAAATTCAATCTTATATAATCAATTCTTCTATTTGTGGACATTCATCTATGACTATTTTGTCATGTGCTTCTATTTTGATTTGTTTTTGTAAGTGTATTTGGACATCTGGTTGTATTCTATTCCATAAAACAAAAAAATTTTTTTGAATCTATCTGATGTTCTCTTTATCGCCCAATGCATTATTTTCATAGATTTGTTGCGAGTTTCATCCATTATTTGAACAGATAATAATTCTTTTATGACTTGTGTTAAATTATTTTAATTGTTATTTGTTGACGCTTTGATGATTGGATTATATTATACACAATCAATTTAATTAATCATGCTATGATTGGAATAGTATTAACTATTTTTCGGATTATTCTACAATCGATATTTGATAAATTTTAATACAATTTCGAATATCATAAATTCTATAAATCTTTTTATATCTAGTTTGTCAAAAATAAGACTTAATAAAAATAGATGGAATTAATGAACATAGTAATACAAATATGTATTCTAATTTGCGGAACCCTTGGTATGACTGTATTTTTTGGTATCTATATGTCGAGAATGATATCATTTGATAAAAGACCATTAAATTTAACTTTTAAAAAAATTGAATTTGGATTTTATAGTATTTTGGGAATTAATATAACCAAACAGATGAATTGGAAAGAATATTTTTTTGCACTCTTTTTAACTGATATTGTTATTTTATTATTTGTCATTTTAGTTCTAACTTTTCAGAATTATCTTCCTTTTTCAGATGGAAAAGGTGGATTATCTTTAGATCTTGCCTTTAATACTGCAATGGGATTTATCACCGGTACCGATTTACAACATTATGTGGGAGATCAACAACTTTCAAACTTTTCTCAAATGATTGCTCTTACTTTTACCATGTTTGTGGCTCCTGCTTCAGGCATTGCAGCTGCGTTTGCGTTTATCAGATCTTTTATTGGAAAGAATTTTGGCCTTGGAAATTTTTATATGGATTTCACAAGAATCATTTTAACACTACTTTTACCTGTTGCAATGGTTTCATCACTTGTTTTGATGGCAATTGGTGTTCCACAAACACTTGATTCTCATATAAAATATATTACACTTGAGAACACATTAACAAATTCTACTTCTATTATACTTGATAATAAAACAGTACCTACTTAGTCAAAATACAATTGCAAATACAAAAACCCATATAAAAACAACCCCAACAACATCTATAAACATTGGACCTGTTGCATCATTTGAATCCATAAAACTATTAGGTAGCAATGGAGGTGGATTCTTTGGTTCAAATTCTGCACATCCTTTTGAAAATCCAACCGGATTATCAAACATGTATGAAATGTTTTTGATGTTAATTATCCCGTTGTCATTTCCTATTGCATATGCCAAACTAATGGGAAAAGGTAGAGGTATTGCAATTTTAGTAGCGATGCTTGTTAGCTTTGGAATACTTGTTACTCTAGCACTCTCTGTAAATAATGGCCCTGTTTCACTAGAAACGCGTTTTGGAAACTATGGTAGTGTATTGTTTAACACTGTATCTCTTGCTACCAATACCGGTGCATCAATTTCTTCTTTATATGCTATGTCTCCGAATGCCATAATTTCATTTTTCCTAGCAATGTTTGTTCAAGCAATTCCTGGAGTAGATGGAATAGGAATGATCACCATGATTGTGTATATAATATTGGTATTGTTTGTAGTGGGTCTAATTGTGGGGAAAACTCCTGAATTTATGAGCATGAAAATAACTCCAAAAGATATCAAAATCGTGGTATTTATTTTTATTCTACATCAAATTCTCATATTGATTCCTACTGTTATATCTTTATACAGTGGTAATGTTCAATCCTTATTCCACGGAAAAGTTAAGCCATTAGGGTTTACTGGTACGTTATATGAATATACTTCAGCAGCAGCTAATAGTGGTTCTGATTATTTTGGTAGTAATGCGGATACACCATATTGGAATTGGTCTACTGCTATAGTGATGTTCTTTGGTAAATATCTTTCATTGGTATTGATGCTGGCGTTGGCCGGCTCATTTGCAATAAAGGATAGAAAAAAAACCATAGAACCTGTAAAAACAGAAGGCCCTGTATTTATATTTATTTTGGTAGTCATGATTTTCTTACTGGTAATATTGTCCTTTTTTCCATTTCTGATTTTAGGTCCTTATTTAATTTGATCAATGAAATACAAAACTTAGTTTTGTAAATATCTGTACTATGCTTGACTTCATTATATTTATTGAAACCTAGTAATGATTATTATATAATATGTAAAAATGTAATATACTTATTATTATTTTATTATCCTTTCTAGATGACTTGTGGATTTTGTGAGGCTTTTATATTCAGTTAAATTAATCCTATGTTAAATTCTGTACTGTTATCAACAATTTGTATTGAAAAGTTGTGTTATTCTACTATTATCATGCAATATTGTGTTCAAGATTACTTATTTTAAAATTGTAATATTAAAAAAATCATTCATGGAATTCTTTTCTATAGGGCATATTTGTCTATATTTTGTTATTCGGTATTCTTGTTTATCAAAAAATATATTAATTTAAATTTTCATTTCCTGAAAATAAAATAAATATAAACTATTATGAATGGAATTGTAGCGAGAACCCATGACAAATCTGTTTGAAATACTGTTGATACTGATAATGTTAATCCAATATAGAGTGTTATTCCCACATGAAATAATCCGAATAAAATAAATTTATGCGATCTTGTTTTAAATTTTTGAATATCTTGATAAGGGTATTGTAAATGATGGTAAATTACGGGCATAATAAAGAGTGATGTTGCAATAGATATGGAATATAATGAAATCATTATTAATAATTTATGGAAAAAACTAAAACTATTTGGAGAATTTATAGATATTTGTAACATAAATCCGAATAATATTCCAGAGAATGTGGTCAATATTGCACTTTCTTTTAAAATGGTATCATAATTATTAATTAATTTGTCATTATCTGTCGGATTTTTTTTGTTATTGTCTTCTTCCAATATCTTGCTTTTTTTATTTTAGTAAATATTTATTTATATGGATTTAAAAGTAAGCAATGGCCTTTTAATGAAAAAATTATTGATAATATATATTTATAGTAAAATATTTTTTTGATGAAATTTTATAAAATTTTTATTCCAACTGATTTTAAAAATGAAGTATTTGTGTACCTTAACAAAGATTTTTATGATTAGGGTAAGTCTGCAATAAAATTAAAAAATTTATTTAGAGCCTATCCCAAAATTAGATAGGATTATAGCTCTTTCCCACTTTTGATAAAC
This sequence comes from uncultured Nitrososphaeraceae archaeon, assembly GCA_963762475.1. Classification (GTDB taxonomy): domain Archaea; phylum Thermoproteota; class Nitrososphaeria; order Nitrososphaerales; family Nitrososphaeraceae; genus Nitrosocosmicus. The sequence goes on along the minus strand of CAVXKW010000006.1, from coordinate 483,735 downwards.
TGTGGTCTTCATCCAGAAGAAGGAGGAGATAAAGAAGAAGGAAAATAAACATCGTACCATACTCAGGATTCCAGATGGATTATGGGATAAGATTAAAAGTATTTTACCAAAGAAAAAACCACTCAAGACAGTTGGCCGACCAATTGTTCCATACAGAAAAGTGATCGATGGAATTCTCTATGTACTGAGAACAGGATGTCAGTGGAAAATGCTACCTAAAGAATATGGCTCTGGTTCTACTTGTCATCGTAGGTTTCAGAAGTGGAATAGCCTTGATATATTCAAAAAGGGATGGATAAAGCTATTGAAAATCTATGATGATTGTATTGGTATAAATTGGACATGGCAATCCATCGATAGTATATCCATAAAGTCGCCTTTAGGGGGGCGATGACCGGAAACAATCCTACTGATAGAAGCAAACTCGGCACAAAAAGACATATTTTAACAGATAAAAAAGGAATTCCTATATCTGCAGTTATTTCTTCTGCCAGCACACATGACATCAAACTAGTAACAGATGTGGTTGATAATAGAGTTGTCAAACGACCATCATCAAATAAAACTAAAAAAACAGGAAGAAGAAGAAGACTTCAACATCTATCTTTAGATAAAGCGTACAATTCCGAACAAGAAGAGCAAGAACTAATCAAACGAGGATATGTACTACATATTCCTCCAAAGAGAAAAAGATGTGTAAAAGATGAGATCAAGGTTACAACACTTTATCGCTCAAATCGTAAAAAATATTCTGCAAAAAGATGGGTTATATGGAGAACCAACTCATGGCTTAATAAGTTCAGGAAACTGTTTACTCGATATGAGAAGAATGTGGAAAACTATCTTGGATTAATACAGTTATCCTGTTGTATGATCATTAGATCTCTTGCATAATTAGAAACAATCTAGACTATCTTTCTGGATTCTTTTAAAAGCAAGAAAGCCTGGAAAATATTTCTCTACTTCCTCTGGAGTTTTCAACCTTTTGGTTATTGGGTATGTCTTTTGAGGAATTGGTACGCATTCTCGTATCAAACCTTCAATCTTTTGAATGTCTCTGCAGATGTTGCTCTGATCCAGATCAAATAAAAAACCAGCTAACGTGTATGTTATGTACAGACGATAGTACACTAAAAGCATTAGAAATCTATTTTTAACATCTAGTTTGAAGGGTTTGCCTGCACCTATACGTCTTTCTCTATCTTTTTTTCTTTTGGACAAGCGTCGTATTTCATGTTTAGCATATCTTTTTGTTACATTTTTTTCATAAATGTCATTGAACTCTTGCACTGTCAAACCAGTGAATGATTTGAAAAGTAATGGTTTTTTGGATAGTTTATCGTACGAAAGCAAAGAAAGGACAAGAAACTAATGAACTGCTGAGAATATAGCTGTTTATTCTTATTATGCAAGACATCTATTTATAGAAAGATAATTTTGGGATAGGCTCTTAATGTCTTTACATCTGTAGGAAATTTGTATTTGAATTTAACCTTATTGAGTAAAATTATGTTTATGCTTATTCTGAATCTTCTAATGATATTGAAGTTGTTAAATAAATTGATAGCATGCTACACCATATTAATATCATTTTGTTAATTTATTATTAATTGGTTAATCTTTTCTATTAAAATCTTATTTAAAACAATTTCAAAATATTTTAAAAATAATTTGACCAAAAATCAAAAAGATGATATAAAAGTCAATAACGTGATAATTAGTTTTAAGATATGTTGATGCGATATATTTTTTGGAACGTTAATCTTATTTTTTTAATTGATTTTATTTAAATTATAATTTAAATAGATGGAAAGTTTTATAGTATTACTATTATTTTAAAACATTACCTGTTAGTTATAAAAATTTTTAGATTTATATTAAATGATAGTAATATTTGATTAATTCTTCATTATATTGGAAAAAATATTCAAGATTTAAATATCTGATGAATTAATTACAATAATGATAATTCAAGTTTATCTTGAAAATTACTTTAATCATATAATGCTTTGGTCAAAAAACCATGTTATTGATATTAATATGGTTTTAATCAAAACCTGTGGATAAAATGTCAACTTTTAAAACTACTAAAGAGATGAGAACATTTCAAATTGGATTTGGAATAATTATTCTTATCTTATCAATATTGGTTATATTCAATCCTTTGCACGGATTCTTATCTTTTGTTTGGATTTTGGGTCTTCTTTTACTGATTACAGGCGTCGAGACAATAATTAGCCATGTTTATAAACCTACTAAATCTCGTTTTACTGGAATCTCGTTAGGGGTTGCTATAATTGTCATTGCCATTATAGCAGTTGCTTTTCCATTATTGGCGTCTATTGTAGTGATCTCCTTGTTGGCTATTGCTCTGTTATTTAGCGGAATTTCAAGGATTATTCATGGCATAGATGAAAAACATTATAAAAATTGGAAATGGGGTTTTATACTGATATCAGGAATATTATCAATTGCCATATCTGTTCTGATATTGATATTTCCAGTTTTTGGTATTGCGATTGCAGGTCTCCTTATTGGTATTTCACTGTTAGTAGCGGGAACTCAAATGATATCATCAGGATTATCTGGTAGAATGAAAGATTTAAGATAACCCTATTTTTTAATTATTATTAATCATTTTAAAAATTTTTTATATTATGATTTCAATTGAGATTTCCAATCACTACAAGTGGATTGGTTCAAAATTAAGTTCTTCTAGTTGTGCTGGACCTTTATGATTTTTATTTTCATTCTTGTATTCTGATATTGCAACAAAGTTTTTCAAAAAAACCAATTTATGATATATTCAATAATTTATTAAACTATTTTTTAATATTATGAATGAATATAAAATACAGATTTAGTTTTAATAATTAAAAACAGATTATCTTCATCTTGGAAAAAAACAGTTAATTGAAGAAAAAAACATACTTCGTCTATATATGGCATATAATGTATAATATATTTCAAATTAACCTGTGTTCTCAAATTATCATCTATGCTTAGCACTAATAAACAGTGAGTATGAGAAAAAGTTAAAACATGAATGTATTAATAGAAAATCAGATTGATAAACAAGTATCCGTTTTGGCCTTTTTATAGTGGTTTGGGCTTTGCAATTTTTGGTGTTTTATTGATAGTATTAAAATCTGGAATAAAATTATCCTTTATTTTTTTTATAATAGCACTATTTCTTTGGATAATATGGACATATATCATAATCCGAGTTTCGATTAAGAATAAAAAAAATGAAAATAAAATTTGTGAGTGTACTATTTGTGGTCATAAACAGTCTGATGTTTGTGTTAAAGAAAGATGTCCCTGTTGTATAAATATGAAAAACAATATAGTTTCCGGACATTCTAATAGTTTCTATGGTAAAATCTGATACAATAATTAGGATATTTTTATTTTCTTATCATATTTGTAACTATGATCTATACTTTATTTTGCATCAATAATTAATAGCTAGTCAAAATAAAATTGATAAATTAGTAAATATGTCAAAAACAATAACTTAATTATTCTAAAATAATCCGGGTATTAAGTCTAATGAGTTATAATACTGTTATCTTTTGTTGTTGTAAATCTGGTATTTTTTCATTGTAAAAACTATATATACATAAATTACTTATTAGATCTCTTGCATAATTGCAACTAAACAGCTTTATGACCATTAGTTTATCATCAACTTGTTCTTTCGTTGCTTTCCTATGATGGATTATCCAAAAAACCACTACTTTTCAAATCATTTACCGGCGTTACAGTACAAGAATTTGATAATATTTATGATAATTACATAATAAAAAAATATCATAAGCATGAGATAAAGCGTTTATTTGATAGAAAAGATAATAGAAAAAGAAAGATTGGTACCGGTAGACATTTCAAGCTGGATTTAAAAGATAGATTTGTAATTCTTTTAGTGTATTATCGCCTTTACATTACTTACACATTAGATGACTTTCTTTTTGATTTGGATCAGAGTAACATATGCAGAGGCATCCAAAAGATTGAACAATTAGTAAGAAAATGTTTACCAATTCCACAAAAGATATATAGCAAAACAAAGAGGCTTCGAACCCTTGAGGAAGTAGAAAAGTATTTTCCGGGATTTATGGCTTTTACCGATTGTACAGAACAACAGATTCCAAGACCTGTAGATAAGAGAAGAAAGAAGAATTTCTACTCAGGCAAAAAGAAAAGACATACTGTAAAGACACAACTGATGGTTAACAACCCTGGTCTTATCATTCATAAAACAAATTACAAGAAAGGAAGAAGACACGACTATGATATTTATAAGAAGGATCATCCTGTTACTCCAAAAAAGGTTGTTAATATATTTGATCTTGGATATTTAGGAGTAGAAAAGGATCTCCCAGAACAACTATCGTCCATACCAAATAGAAAGAAGAGAAATCAAGATTTATCTCAGGAAGAAAAAGAACACAACAAAAATCATTCTAAAAAAAGAATAGTGATAGGGCATACTATTTGCCGATTGAAAAAGTATAGGATAATGAGCGATACATTTAGGAATAGATTAAGAAAATATAATGGAATATCAGATATAGTTGCAGGTCTGGTAAACTATAGAATAATGAATCAGCATAGTTAAAACCGATATAAAATCATACTATAAAGTGTAGATTGTTTCTAATTATGCAAGAGATCTATTCAATCAATTATCTATTATATAACATTAAACAAATTTCAATTAAGTACTGTAAATCGATATTATATTTTATAAAATCTCTATAATTGCCGATGTGATCTCAGAAACAGTAATTCAGTTATATCCAATGTTATATTAAATATTGATAAATATGTTTGTAAATTGGTTGAAATAAAAATGGAATTTGTCTTTTGGATTAAAATAAATTACTATAGTCTCAATTAATAGTTCGTGCCTTTATTGCGACTAAAATCGTGTTATATGTTATTTCATACCAAGTGCATCTTTGAGATCTATTTCATGATCTTGTTCTTGTGCAATAATTTGTCTCAATTTTTCTGAAAGTGCATATTCTCCTGCAGCTTCAGCTTGTCGGATTCTTTCCCTATAATTCTTCACTGTATCTACTTCAGCTTTCAAGTCAATCTCTAACATGGATTTCGAATCATCAGAAGTTTCAGCTTCTTTTCCTTTGACTGTTGGATCTCCTCCTAAATAATCAATCTGTCGAGCAATTTCTAGAGCATGAGATAACTCTTGTGTTGCATGAATTTTCAATTGATCGGCAATGTCTCCATATTCAGCGCCCTTTAGTTTTGCACTAAATACTACATACTGGATTATTGCTTTATATTCTCTAGATAAATCATCATTAAGTCCTTGTATAAGTTCTTCTTTAGTTGGGGTAGATGAATCAGATCCAATGTTAGCAGATGGTAAATTAACATTATTAGACATGTAATTGAAAATATCAGTTTGAGGTTTATATTATTTGTTGCTGCCTGTTATGTGGTCCTTTTGTTTATTACCGTCGTTCGAAGATCCATTTAACCTATTATTTACTTTTAAATTGTAATTCTTTATGGAATTTTTCCATTAAACAAAAGATGACATTACTAGTCGCATTTTCAATTCTGATTTATTCTTATTTCATTTGGTTTTATAGTCAAATTATCTTTGGGTCTACTTATACGGCTCTGCTAACTTGAGGGTTTTCTAAATGTTTTTGATTTAATCAATTACCTGTTTCAATTCAATTTCAATGAAGTCGTATGGCTTTGAGAACAATAATTCCATCCTTACAAACATTATTAGAAATATACTATATATCATTATTGGAATATCTGTATAAAAATTCTTTAAGTTCGTAGAGTTATATATATCGTGTCATTTCTTTAAAATACTTGTGTAATAGTCGAAAGAATATAATTTATAATTTTTAAACATGGGTACAAATTCTAATGTATTAGGTTATTTTTTATAACAATGATTCGAAATTTTTATTATATGGGACAGGTTCTAACAATATTCGTATTTAAATTGACATGCAAAATAAACTATGTGTATAGTTTTAAGGGTTTTTAAAATAAATATAAATCTATTTGATGTTTGGTAAATCATTTATAGCTTCAAAATAATGTATATAAATGGGCACCCAGATGAGCTCTGCCAAAAGAAGAATAGCCACTGATGAAATGATACAAGTTGCAAAAGATGAAAAAACGGATGTAGAATATATAATGAAAAATATCGCGAGAGGTTCTATCATCATTCCAAAAAATGTGGAAAGAAAACAGGAAATTAAAGTAGTGGGGATTGGAAAAGGATTAAAAACTAAAGTTAATGTCAATATAGGTACTTCTACACTGTATCAAAATATCGAAGAAGAAATATCAAAAGCAAAAGTCGCAACAAAATATGGTGCCGATACTATAATGGATCTCTCAGATGGTGGAGATTTGAACTATATACGAGAAAAATTGCTTGATGCGGCATCAACTTTAACTTTTGGATCAGTGCCAATATATCAAGCTTATGGATATGGGGTTGAAAAATATAAAAATCCTCTTAATATTACTGAAGATGATTTTTTAAATGCATTTGAGAAACATGCAAAAGATGGAGTGGATTATACAACAATTCATTCGGGCATAACATTGGATTTGGCAAAAAGAATAATGAATGTTCAGAGATACGCAGGAGTGGTTTCTAAAGGTGGAACTATTACCGCGGCTTGGATGTTGAAGTATAATAAAGAAAATCCATATTATGAACATTTTGATTATCTTTGCGAAATTGCAAAAAAATATGATGTGACTTTCAGCCTAGGCGATGCATTAAGGCCTGGCTCGATACTTGATTCTCACGATGAGTTGCAAATTTCAGAGATGATAAATATTTCCAAACTGTCAAAGATCGCACATAAAAATGATGTACAGGTAATGGTGGAAGGCCCCGGTCATGTGCCATTAAACGAAGTGGCAACAAATGTAAGATTGGCGAAATCTCTAATAGGCGAAATACCATATTATGTTTTAGGACCTCTTGTTACAGATATAGCGTCAGGCTATGATCATATAGCAAGTGCTATTGGAGCTGCGATTTCAGCTTCTGAGGGTGTAGATCTATTGTGTTATTTAACGCCTGCAGAGCATCTTGGACTACCAAACGAAAATGAAGTAAAGGAAGGGTTAATTGCTTATAGGATTGCTGCACACGCTGGTGATCTCGTAAAAATAAGAGAGAAAGCAATAAAATGGGATAAAGATATGACGGAAGCAAGAAGAACTCTTGACTGGGAAAAACAAATATCTTTATCGATAGATCCAGAAAATGCTCGAAAGATTCACTATCGACATAATGAACAACATATGGGAAATAATGTACCTTGTACAATGTGTGGATCAGCATGTGTTTATATAATGTTACCGCAGCAAAGAAAATATAATAAAGAGGAAGAAGATTAAAGGTTATTTTATTTTTATAAATTATACACAAATTAAAGTTTTAAATTATAAATTAATGAAAATTCAAAACAATCCTGCTACTTTAAATAAATTATATATAGGTGAGAAAGTTATTTTGTGGTCTCAAATATGCTATAATTTGATATGATGGAATTAAATTTTTTCAAATAAAATATGATACATATCCATCTATATCTGTAACATTGTCCAAAACATTGAAATCATGAATAAATTATATCATGTTATTTGTATTTACATAACGTCTAAATTTTTAATCATCTTTGTTGATGAATAAATAATGAATACTGGCGATGGTCATATATACGCGAAAAGTTTTTTTACTAAATTAAATTCTACCAGTTATGATAAAATAGTCAAATTAACTACATTTGGTCAGGATTTTTACTGGAAACGAAAAATGTTAAAAAAAATAACTACAAAAGGTCCTGTATTGGAACTTGCTTGTGGTACTGGTATCCTTTCGTCATTGTTAAAGGATTCTGGTTATACTGTATGCGGTATCGATTTGACTTTTGATTATTTAAAGATATTAAGGTCAAAAAACTTGAAATATTTCTGTGTAAATGGAACTGCAGTATCTTTGCCGTTTAAAGATAACTATTTTGATTGTATAATTAGTTCATATTTGCCAAAATATTGTGATATCAATAAACTTGCTAGTGAATGTTTTAGAGTATTGAAACATGGTGGGATCGCAATTTTACATGATTTTATTCTCCCTCGCCGTAAATTGTTTCGTGTATTTTGGAATTCTTATTTTAAAATTCTCAAATTTAGTGGGAGATTCGTCAAAAACTGGGCAAAGGTTTTTGATGATCTTGATTCATTGATAATTTTATCTAATTGGTATGATTCTTTACCTAAAAATTTTATTGATAAGGGTTTTATAGATGTTACATCTGAAACTTTTACATTTGAAACCGTTGCTATGATTTCTGCGAAAAAGCCATGACAAAAGATTCGAGACTTAATGAGTGGTTTGTACCCAAATTTGGGCCCCTAAAATTTAGATTATTCATTGGATTGCTTTTTTTACCTTACACTGGAATGTGTATATCATTTGTTGTATTGGGTGCACTATTATCTCCAAATTTAAATTTTGAAAGATTATTTTCAATTTGCTTAATCTATTTCATGTCTTTGGGTATTGCTGCTCATGTGGCTGATAATATGGGTTCTAAAAAAATAAAACCATGGGGCAATCTATTTTCTAAAAATCGAAGTTGGGGTTTGATTACTTTATGTTTGGTTTTGTCTTATTTACTGGCTTTTTATTATATCGTTTATTTTACTCCGTTGTTATTGGCAGTGGGTATATTAGAGAGCTTTTTCTTGTTTGTTTATAATTTTGAATTATTTAATGGTTTTTTCCATAATGATTTTTGGTTTTCATTTTCTTGGGGTATGTTGCCTTTTTTTGCTGGATTTATTATTCAAACCAATTATATAACATTAAATTCTATTTTGGTTTCCATTATTCCATTTTTTTTAAGCTATGCTGAAATTAAAATCTCTCGTCCATACAAGTCTTATAAAAGACATGATGAAAATTTAAACAAGGTTAAACTCTATGAAAAAATTTTAAAGATCTTGAGCCTTGGTACAATATTAACTACTTTGTTAATATTTTTTTTAAAAATATTAATGATTTAATATTTTCATCTTTTAACCTAATTGTTAAGCATAAATTCTATTTTTGCTACCAACTGAGATTTGACCATTGCTCCAATTATTTTATCTACTACTTGACCATTTTTAAAAAATATCATTGTAGGAATACTTTGTATTTGAAAAGCATTAGATATATTTGGGTTATCGTCTACATTTAATTTCCCAAACGTTGTTCTTCCAGCAAATTCTTTCGATAATTGGTCTATAATTGGGGATACCATCTTACAAGGGCCGCACCATGGTGCCCAGAAATCTACAATCAGAAATGGGTGTTTGTTTATCGATTCTGCAAAATTGTAATCATTTAAAACTATTACAGTATCTTGAATTCTTTGTTGACCCGTAATCTTTTCCTTATATTGTTCTATTTTTCGTTGCATAATTTTGTTTAACTCTTCATCCCAATCCTGCAAAATCTATTTTCAAATTATATCATTTATTGTCTTATATTAAATTTGATCTACTTTTACATGATTCGAATATCAGTTATAACAATAATTTATCTGTAACAACAATCAATATATTTTCGCTATTTTCGTCATGGCTTTATTTATAAAACGCTATCAAAAGACGAATAAAATAATCATACAACATAGCAAATTTGATCTAATAAAGATACATAAAATGTGAAATTTGATAGTAAATTTGTAACTGATTTTTTATGTATCTATGTTCTTTTAGACAAAAATATTACCTTGATTGCATATGTATTTTTGGTTGATCAGAATAATCTTTTCATATTTAAAATAAACATTAATTTTTATAATCCAAGAATTCAAATTAAATGTGAAAAAATTTATAGAACCTTTTGATAAAAGAAATAGATCTACTAATCCAGAAAATGGTACTCGAAGAATTGAAAAAGAAACTAATGGTATTACCCATCTACAAATATTTTATAATGGTAGCTGGCGTCATGATCAAAAATGTAAATTGAAGACTAATAAAGAATGTACTCTTTAAATTAGATAATGGATTAGGATGTGGGACTTGTTAATCAAAATGCAATTTTATGTGGCGAATCTAATTTTTATTTAATTGTTGTATTTCCTGGTTGTTAAAGTTTGACATTCAAAATATTTGGCAATATCAAGCCTTTGACCTGATTCTCTAGTAGATAGCTATATCCATTTTTCAATTTAAACCATTTTCTATTATTTAAAAGAAATGTTTTATTGGATATGAAGTATTTCTTCTTTGAGTCTAGAATTAACATTTGCTGCATTATGGAAAATGAATTTTATGGATAATTGGTAAATGAATGAATACATTACGACTGGAAAATGTCTTTTTAAATTACTTTTAAAATAATATTGCTTTGTGTATTCTTTTATAGTGTAATCCGACTTTATAGAATTGAATTGTAAAATTATTTGTAATAAAGTTAGATATCAAACATAATTAAATTCATGAAGTATTAAATACGCGAGGACAAATGATCGAACAGAACTTTCTATCTGTTTGTTATTAGATTGGTTTTATTTCTAAATCGTATGACTTAAATAATATATTCTAATTTATAGCAATACGAAAAAAACGATTTACGGGAAGTGTCCCAATTGTAAAACTAAAGGTCAACTTGATGTAGTCTCTAGTAACCCTGGAAGGGAGAAATTTAAATGTAATTCTTGTTATCATAAATTTGGCATGATTGATCTATAAATCTGCACTTTTTTTTAATTTATCCAATTCATTCGGATTTATTTTTGGAAATCCATTTTGTTTTTTGTTTGTATTTATCCTCATGTTTTTTTAAACATATTTTACTTTTATTGTTTTAATTGGGCGTCAATGATTTTGCTAAGTATGAGCAATAAGTCGTTACTGCATTGTTTCTAATTTTTTTAAATGTGATCAAATATTTGCTTGTCTATAGGTATTATCTACATAAAGTAGCTGTATGTTATCTCTGATATTGATACGAAATAGAATTATATTAACAACATTGACTATGTAGATACGTTCATAAATCTAGAAACGTTATGATAACATGCTAATATATTTCTATTTTAATGTTGCGATACTTGTTTTTTTTACAAACTATTGATATTTGTAAATGAACTAATAAAATGTTTGATTTTTGGATCAAAATTATTATAAATAAAATAGCATAGATTTGATTATAATAAACTTACAACGGTATTGTAATGTTGAAAATGACTAATCTTACATTATGATATATTGTTATAAAGATATGTTTATTATAAAAAAATTAAATGAATGAAAGAAAGGTTTTTATAATCGACAATTTACTGCGTGGTTTTTCCCATATATCAAACATAGTAAAATTTAAAATATGAGTAATTTAATAAAAAAATATGACGGCCACTTTTTTAGTTTTTTATAGGTTTAAAACAATGACGCCAGAGGAAACAAAGAAAGCAAATGAGGAATGGAAAGATATTAAAAAGAGCTTGCCACAAGGCATAGAACTAATCGGAGAATATAATCATGCTTGGGGCACTGAATACAATGGATTTTTATTATTTGAAGCTGAAAGTAGTGATGATTTTATGGATTGGTGGTCTAAATTTAAGGATGGAATAAGATGGTATGTTGATCATACTCACACAATTACTGCAAGAAGAAAATAACTCAATTTCTTTTTTTTAAGAGTAACAGTTTTATTTTATTATATGTGAAAGCAATTTGTGGAAAATAATGCCTTTGTTTTGGTTAATTGCAGCTTGGGATCTGAGGCAAAGGTTATGCAACAAATTCGATCTCAAAGTTTTGTAGAAAAAGTTTACCGAGTTTATGGGGTTTATGATTTAATTGTCAAGGTTGCTGCAAATGACAAAGAAGATCTACAGCATAAAGTTTTACTTCTGAGACGACTTGATGATATAAAGTCTACATTGACTTTATTGGAACTCACAAAATGATATAACGTGAAAATTATACATTTATAATTATTCTTTATTATATTTTTGTCTTTTCGTTTCACTAAATACTCTATCGCATGAATGTCTGTGAACAATTGAAACTAGATGATTACAAACTTTAATTTACACATTTTACTTCTTTTTAGCCAGAAATAAAAACAATCTAAAAAATTCAATAGTTTTATCATTTTTATCGCATTGTCCTTCGCGATACTTTTCTCATAATAAGTGGATATGATGTGAGTCAAGAATTTGGAAAGATGTGATGATTATCAATTGTCACTATATAATAATGAAACCAAATATTTTCTACTCTTATTTGAATCATTAGAAAAAGTTTGCTCTAGAGTTAAAAAAGAAAAATTTCGTTATCATTTGGCGATGATTATCCGACAAAACACATACAAAGTCAAACTTTTATGTCTAAAATATCTCAATGATTTTCTTTTTTTTATATTGATCTTTTAGATTTACTTAATAATTAGACTAATAGAAATATGATTTCATATAATAAATAAATTGTGATAACCTTTCATATATTCTCTTAACAAATGATTTAAAGTATCGATGTAAAACATGTAGACATATCTCCAAGGGGTTCTGTTTTTTGTGCCGATTGAAATAGAACATCTTATTTATAGAGTTCTTCTCAATACGGTGTATCTTGTTTTCTTTTTGTATTATTAACTATTTAGATGAAAAATTGTTTTGGTTGAGTTAGTTTTATTAAAAAGTATATTTCTGTATTTATAATTATTTACGGGCAGCCTTCCATCTTTTGAATATAATATCCTTGTTCTGAAATACTTTTTGCAACCATTGGTGGTGCCTCTTGTATGTGACAAAACTGGCATTCTTCTTGAGTCATTTTTTGACCTTCTTGATCAACATTTTGTAAAAACTCTTTTCCATATTCAATTGCCTTTTCATGTGGTGTATTTGATTCTACTATTACATCAAAATGCATTATCCTTCCATCTTTCTTTGTTACATATGTATCATAAACTGCACATTCCATGTATTTGTTAATCGTTTTTATTATATTTATTTTATTATGTTTCTTCTCAAAATTAAAAATTACTCGATATATGTTAAATATTGATTAAACTTGTCGTATTTCTATGATCTTGTTTTTTTCAAGCCCTATTGGTTTGGGTCACATTACTAGAGATATTGCGATCATGGAAAAAATAATTCGAGAATATGATTATACTAAATTTAGTATTGTAACAGGTTCAACGGCATATCATTTTTTATCTAACTTGGCTAATTCAACTTTTGACCTAAATGTTATTTATAATTTGTATTTTCCTCCTAGTTTTTCAATAACTGATGGAAAATTGATTCATGGATTTTACTGGTTATTAAGGTATGTATATTATTATAATCAATGTAAAAAGAATCTTCAACGATTTTTTTTTACCGAAAATCGTTCACATTTGTTATCTGATGTAATAATATCTGATGAGGATTTTGCTTCTTTGGCCTTTACCGAGAAGTTTAAATCAAAAAGGATTTTTATAACTGATATCTTAAGTACTCAGTTTTCACGATCTTTTTTATTTTCTACATTCGAAAAAAAGCTTAACAATTCTATGAGTGCTCTTATTAGATCTGCTGAATGTGTGATACTGCCTGAAAATGGTGAAGATCTGGATAATTTATTTTATGTTGGTCCGATTGTTAGGGAAATACAAGAATCACGAAACAAATTGCGAAAAAAATTGTCATTTGATAAAAAAACCATTTTATTGTCAGTTGGTGGAACAAATTCGGGAATATATTTATTAAAAAAAACAATCGAATCTTTTCTGAGGCTAAAAAATAACAAAGAATATGATCTTGTTATATTATCAAGTTATCAATTTGAATTACCTAAACTTGATTCACATTGTAAGTTTATGGGTATTGTATCTAATGGTCATGAATATGTGAAATCGTGTGATTTACTTATCTCTCTTGCAGGAAAATCTACAATTGATGAAAGCATGGTCTATGGGATACCTGGCATATTTATTCCGATAAAAAATCATTTTGAACAAGAATGTAGAGCAGCTTCTATGGGTTTCAAATATGATGATATTTATAATCTAGATAGGCTAATTGAAGAAAGGCTTTCTAGCTTTGATCATGCTACGCAAGTCAAAGTTGACAACGGGGTTATGAAATCTGCAGAAATAATTTATTCTTTTCTTGAATAATTATTAACTGGATAGTATTATTAATTCTATATTGGAGCCTCTGACGGTAGTAAAATTCGGCGGATCTGCGTTAGGTGTAGATGGCGTTAAAATACCTAGAATAATTGAGCGGATTAAAGAAATAAAAAAAAATTCTAAACTTGTTTCTGTATTTTCTGCTCCTCTTACTCATTATGATGGGAAAAAGATGTCGATGACTGATGTTGCTATTCGAATTTCTAAAAATTATGCTTCTTTGAACCCTGTCGATATCGATATTTTAAAAGACATATACTTGAAAATATCTGATACCTATTTGTCAGATGAATATAAAAAGAAATTTGAAATAGATTTGGAAAAATTTAATAAATCTGTTATAATTTCTCTTAAACAAGTTGCCGAGAATAGGCGATTTGTTGATGTGAGTAGATCAAGAATACTCGCATATAGTGGTGAAATTGTTATTTCAAACTTAATGAACTATATTTTGAAGAGTAATAATGTTTTTTCTGAATGTATTGATATTTCTGAATGGCCTATAATTACTGACGATAATTTTGAAGCTGCAAATTTTTTAATAGAGGAATCTCATAAAAATTTGGATACATTAATTGGTAAATTAAAAATAAATGAAGTTTTATGCATTGGTGGATTTATAGGAAAAACTGTTGATGGTCTAGAAACAACTTATGAAAGAGGTGGCTCTGATAGATCTGCGGCAGATCTTGGAATTCTTCTTTCTTCGAAATATGACGTAATCATTGATTTTGAAAAAGATAATGCTGTTCTAAGTGCTGACCCTAAAGTAGTCTTGGAAAATCTGCATTATATTGACTATTTATCTTATAATGAAGCAAAATTGGCCGGAATGTTTGGGATGAAAATTTTGGATCCAATTGCTATAAAAGATATAGATGATAATAATTTGGATTTGCCAATTGTAATAACGAATATTTCAGAGCCTGGACGTTTTACTAAAATTCTTAAACATATATCATTAAATGATTCTGATACTCAGCCTAAAATTAAAATTGTTACCGGGAAAAAAAACTGTGCTATTGTAAGAATGGAATCTATTGCGGCTTCTCACATTATTGCATTATTGGAAAAACAAAAGCAATATCATGATTTTGTAAAATTATCTCCATTCAGACAAGAAAATTATGAAATAACTAGAATTTTATTTTTAGATGGTGATTATGTAAGACGACATGAAAAGCTATTTCGAGCGTTTTACCCCAAAGTAGAGATGATATACAATAGAGGAGTTGTTACTCTTATAGGTGATTCTATGTGGAAAGTTCCTAAAATTGTTTCAGAAACAAGCAGTATTGTTAGCCACAAGGATATCAATATATTGAATATTGATGCACAAGAGGAAACTTCTCGGATACTTATAATGGTTGAAGATAATAGTGTTGAAGATGTGGTCAAATCGATTCATTCAAAAGGTACAATTATAAATTAAATAGATTTATTTGTAAATCAAAATGTCAGAAGGTAAGAAGATTTGGTTTGATGGACATTTTGTTGATTATGATGATGCAAAAATTCATGTTTTAACTCATGCGTTACATTATGGTACTGGTGTATTTGAGGGCATAAGGGTATATGCTTCTGATAAAGGACCTGCTATATTCAGACTTGATGATCACATTAAACGATTGTTTAATAGTGGGAAAGCATATTTTATGAATTTTGATTATACTAAAAAGGATATCGCCGATTCTTTGATTGATACCATAAAAATTAATCATATGGGGGAGTGTTATATTAGAATTATTGGATTCTATGGATATGGTAAATTAGGTGTTAATCCACTTCCAAATAAAGTTTCTATTGCTATAATTGTTTTGCAATGGAGTGAGCATATAAAAAAATCAAATCTAGAGGAAGGAATAAGTACTGTTGTATCTTCATGGATGAAGATAGATCCTCGGTCGATGCCTACACATGCAAAGGGTATTGCTAATTATGCTAATGCTGCATTAGCTAGAATGGATGCCTTAAAATCTGGTGCAGATGAGGCAATAATGATAAATTCCTCTGGTTTTGTTGTTGAAGCTAGCGCAGAAAACATCTTTTTAATTAAAGATGGTGTAGTATATACTCCGCCAATATCTAGCGGTGCATTAGAAGGGATAACTAGGGATACTGTAATTGAAATTATGAAGCAGAATGACATTCCGTTTAAAATTGAAAATATATCCAGAGATGAATTGTATTATTTCGAAGAAGCCTTTTTAACGGGGACTGCCTCCGAAATAGTTCCTATAGGTAAAATAGATCATAGGATGATAGGGGATGGGCATATTGGTCCTATTACTCAGCTAATACGGAATTATTATGATATATATGTTAGAGGAAAATCAGAAAACAATCTTTCATGGTTGACTTTTGTCGAATAGATTTATTCATTAATTTTTACTGATGCTAGATCTGAAATGACTTTCTAATCATTTTTAGGTTTAATACATATTAGAAAATGTGCATTTTAATTCAACTTTAATTACAGTTTTAATTAAGGCATTTATTTTTTGTATGTTTTTTCTATGCCTAAATTGTTACATTTAGTTTCAAATTAAACTTCATTTCTTTACATTGTTTATTGTTTTATTTTCTTATTTATTTATGAAAAGGTTCGAAAAATTTAACAACTTTTTTATTATGTTTTATTTCATATCTGGAAGTTTTGGGATTTTCTAACTGGTGTTTTCATTGATAAACTCAACACGATGGGAACATTCAATATTTCGGTTGACCTTTTTGTGTATTATATACAATTTTGAATATATTTTTAAAAAGATAAAAGATCTAGTTTTTTATAATAAATTTAATTTAATTTATATTAATTAGATAATTTTTCTGATATTTTTGATAATGATTCGCTATATCTAAAACTAGTATTAAAATGCCCTCCATCGTATTGTATATATTCATGTTCTATTCCAAATCTTTTGCATTTGTCGCTGAATGTTTTTGTCCCTATAAAAAGATTGAACTCATCATTTATGCCGCAATCAAAAAATAATAAATCCATGTTTTTTAAATTATCTTTAAATCCGTCTATCATATTTATAGGATCTTTGCTTTTCCATCTGGACCATACTTTATCATTAAATTCTCCAGTTTCTAAATCAAATGGCATTTCTATTTCTGATTTGCCATTATTTGATAGTTTAGGTGAATAATGAGCTGCCATTGAAATTATGTTTAGAGTAATAAAATCATTTTTATCGCTTTTATTTTCTTTATTCCAAAAGTTTGATAACCATGTTTCTATGTTACCATCTTTTTTTAGTTTTTTAAATGCTGTAGGGAAATCTGGTAAATAGCAATATTCGAATGCTGAATCAAAAGAATGTGCTGCTATTGCACTAAAAATTTTTGGATATTGCATACCAATTGTTATTGCTCCGTAACCACCAGATGATTTTCCGAGTATCGCTTTTTTAGATATATTGTATTTCGAATTTATTAAAGGAACGATTTCTTCAATTAAATAATCTTTGTAATTTCCAACTGATCTAGAATTTATATACTGGCTTCCTCCTAATTTGTTGAAACAATCTATAATAACAATAATCATCTCTTCACATTTTTTTTCTTCGATTAAATTTTCTAAAATTTGATAAATCGTTGGGGAAAAAGGATTATTATTAACCGTAGAGTGATTGTTATTTCCAAAAGATGGTAGTAAAAAAATCGCTGGATAGCCCTTAGAATGACTTTCCAAGTATTTTTCAGGCAAGTACACTATTAAATCTCTCTCATATGGATCTTTTAGTGGATTATTTTTTAATACCTCGCTTTTGAATTTAAAAATTTCAAGTTGGCCTTTCAATTTTATTATCCATAACTTGGGTATCTTTCTTTAATTTTTTTCTTCATATCTTGAGATAACTTTTCTGATACATTTTTATGATATGAATTTTTTTCAATGATGTTTTTTTCCGTGAAAAGAAATGGACCGCATAAGTAATCTTTTCCTTTTACGGGTACCGTTGGCTCGAGTCCTCCAAAATATGATGTTATTTCTTTATTTATTTGATTAACATTTCTATTAGCAATATTTTCTTGTTCTTCTGATATTTTTTTAAACAAGTTCATAATCATAGGAGGATCAATTTTCCTATATCCGAATGGGATAGTATTTTTTTCAATAATTCTTTTCATTTTGGTCGACTCAATGTCTATTTTTGTTCCTGTTATTATGGGCATTGGTTTGTAGAGTGAGTCGATTTTTAACTGCCATACTTCATCTGGATTTGTTATTGTGGCATCAAAGAAACCGTCATTCATCGATGTAGTGGAAATTACAAAGCTCCAATCTTTTGGTTTAACGGTATATTTTTGAAATATATTTTTAGCTAAAATTTTATCCTCTAGTATTTCCATATTATATATTACAAATTATTTAATATGATGATTATGTTTATATCATTTTGCATTATTACGTGTTAATCAATTTGTCTAGGGTAGTAAAAGGCGGGTTTTTTCCAGTTAAACAGAATGATGTTGAATTTCCTTTCTTGCCCCTTTCCTGAATATATTCTAATTTTTTAAAAATCGCTAAGGATATTTTGCCTCGTTGTCTGTTGTTTCCACATGCCTTCCGTTCTTTATCTTGCAAGTCTTGTAAAATAAATTCCCCATTATTAATTTGTGATAATTCTTGACATGCTTTCCATAATTTGGAAATAATGGAGTTATTTTGTCTTAGCGAACCCATAAGAAAAATACGTGAATATTTTTGGGTTATTATTTGAGCACTGAATTCTAAATTGTCTGTTTTTTTATAGTATAAATTGTAGATACTTTTTTTCTTACGCGGTTGTTGTTCCTCAATATTGAACCAAAAGCTATATCCTTCTGGCTCCGAAAAATATTGATTTACGTTGTTGTTATTCTCATTTTGCTTATTGTACACCCAGTTTCGAGTATCATTCAGTACTTTTTGAGCGTCATTTAATCGCTCATAATTAACAATAAATTTTTTTCTTTTGTTAGTTTCTAATTTTAATAATATCCCACTGTCTACTAAAGCATTTAACGCAATTACTAAATTGTTTTCATAGTGTCTTCCAGATAATTTTTTAATTTGATCCTCAAATAATACGTTATGAGTTCCCTCTCCAATTAAATTGTATAATATCCATCTCTTCCATTCTGAAATAGAGGTCACTATTGTCTCTATAAAAACAATGGTTAATCTGTATAATAATATTCTTTTATCGTGGGGAGCATCTTTATCCTGATCTGTAATAGTTTTACCATTTTATAAAATTAGTTCGGTAAATTAAATTACAATAGGTATGAATCGATATATGCATATCAATTAAGTCGATTTACTTTTTGTATCTTACTACATCACGTAAAAATTTTTAATTACTGTGTAATTTTTTGCTACACTGAAATTGATTTATATTATTATCCGCTATTTTTAAAATATGTATTAAACTTATCTTGTTATTGTGACTTTTAATTTTGTATACAGTGCTTTGTTACACTATTAATTTTTTTGCAATTTGCTAACGTTTTTATACAGAAGGTAAAACGAAAATAGTTAAAATTCAATTGTTATTATTACAGATCAATTAATGTTACAACTGATTTTTGAATCATGCAACAAGGCAGTATGTAGTATTTCTATTAATATTTTTTCTTGATCGGATATTATCGCGTTTCGAATCTTTTTTTCCTCGGGATACTATCAACTTGTTAACATTTTTTTCTTCTTCTGTAAATTGTGTAAAAAGGTAGTTTTTGTTTGGTGATAGACGATGTTTTTTTTAATTACTTGTATTTTTAAAATGATTGAAAATTTGTGCAATTTATTGTCTATAATTATTATATTTATACATATCTTGTATTATTGAATGAAATGTTTCATCTTATTCAAAAATAATTATGTGTGAGGATGCATGATTCATCTATTTTATTTTCCTCTCTATTTGTCTTCAGACAAAAACTTGTCTATTTTAGCCTGAATTTGTTGGTATATTTGATCAATATTGTTATTTCCATCTATATTGATCAAATCGTATTTTCCTTGCATCTTTTCAAATTCTTTCTTCAAAATATATTGGTATTTTATAAAAGAATCGAATATGTCGTTTGAAATACCAAGGTCCAGTCCTGACTCATAGTAATTTAAAGAGTAATTTTTTTGAAAAACTCTGTGGATAAGATTATATGAATCAACATCTAGGTAAAATACTATATCTGGTTTTATCGCAAAACTAAATAAATTATGCAACCAAATTTTATTTATCCCTCTTGCAGAACTTCTGGCTATTAATGTGTAAATATACCTGTCTGAAATTACAATAAAACCTGCTTTCAATGCTGGTATGATTTTATTTTCTAATTGGTCTGCAATATCTGCAGCATAATAAAGAGCCATAGTTCTTTTTCCAAGAACGTAATTTCTTTTTGCTTCTATTATCCCTTTGGATATGAGATCAGACCTTCTAATACCTGCATTCATTACTGCATGCCCATCTGCTTCCAGTTTTGCTGTTATTTTCTCAATTTGTGTGCTTCTTCCTGATGCATCAGGACCTTCAATGACAATAAATGATCCTTTAATATCTATATCTTGAAGATATTTTATTCCAGAATCTATAAAATTTATTTTGCTTGCCTTTTCGTTTTCCTTTTCTAAAGACAACTTTGTTGTATTTTTCATATTACTTTTCATTCTGTTATCCTTTTAGATCTAAAAAGCTTCATTACATGATTTCTTGCTATTTCTTGTTGCTCTTCAATATCCATTGTTCCATCTATCACTGTGAATTTTTCTGGATTAATCATTGATTCATACTCCTCAATTATTTTACTTTGGAACATTCTGTATGACTCATATTCATCTTTACTTAATTTCAAATCCATGCCTGCCTCATAATATTTTAATTTAGGTCTACCTGAAATTATTCTATTTACTGCAATGTCTATTGGAACTTTGTAATAAAATACTATATCTGGTTTTATAGCATAATCATAAATATTTTCTACCCATTTCTTATTACATCCTCTTACGATATCCCTTGCTAGTGCTGTATAGATGTACCTGTCTGCTAATACAATATAGCCTGCCCTCAATAAAGGGTAAATGTTTCTTTCATATCTGTCTGCAAAATCTGTGGCATGAAGAAGAGAAAATGTTGTAGGGGTTAATAGCGCCTTTTTTTTCCCTTTAGATGTGATCTCTTTAACTGATGTAGATGAATTCCACTCTGTAAAAAATACGTTATATCCTTCTGACCTTAGCCATCTATCCAATAAATGTATTTGAGTAGATTTTCCAGAACCATCAATCCCTTCTACTACTATTAGAGTACCAAAATCCTTTTTAGAATTATTTTTATTTTTATTAGTACGTTCCATTATCGTTCAAATTTGTACATATCTTTGATTTTTCATGATATTATATAAATTTTTATACCTTTTCTTTATATGATCATGGTGATATAGACGAATAAGTTAATTCTAAAAATTAAGAATCAATCTTGATTTTTTTAGATTAAATTGTTATAAAGGTTTATTTCAAAAAATTTCTATGTTAGAAATTTTTATGGTATATAAGTTAGAATCAAACTAATAGCACTATCAATGGAAATGCGTTTATAATTTATTATTCAAATCATCTCATCATGAATCTACTGTCAATATCTCTAATTACATCTTTAGTATTTTTGATGATATTCATGTCAGATGGATTCTTTTTTTTACCTCATGTCTTTTCTGAATCGAGTTCCAATCCTTATTCTGCTCTGCTTAAATCACAAAGTATTGTACAAAACGAGACAGTTAATACTGGTTGTGATTTTTTAAATCTTTGTAGTAATTATATTGCCCATAAAATCAGTAATTCATTTCTAGTTCCCGAAGATAATGTCATTGATGCCTCTTATCTTACTTCATATTTGAATTTGCCATTTCCCTAAAATTAAATTTTATTTAAAAATATTCTTTTGGCTATCTATTATTAAAATATATTTTAAATGTGGTTTTTTAATGTATTTTCATAATTATTTTATTAGTGGGTTATAACATCGTTTAATTTATTTATTTATCTGAACTTTTAGTTATTATCCTTGATATTGTGTTATTCTTTTTTTTAATTTGCAAGACTTTTTAAATCGTTTTTTTGGTACTTATTCTTCTTATTTTGGCCTAATTTCTATCTGGTTCTTGATTTTCTCATATGTTATTATTTATATATTTGATGAAATAATTAACTGTCAGCAAATTAGTTTTTTGTTTTATTAATTAATTTATCTAGTTAAAAGTTTATTAATATAATTTTGTAAATTTGTCTATTCGAAAAAAAAAATTTAATAAAAAGAGAAATTTGGATGCTTCTAATGAATTTTCTGATGAAGATGTTGAATTCTTTTTGACTAAAATTAAAGAAATTAAACCTTTTCCTAAATTAAGGGAGCTTGCGAAAACTTTAAAGCCTCAACTGACTCTGAATAAAATAAATGCGATCCTAAAATATTTGGAAAGATCTAATCTAATTATCGTGGATTTGGATGGTAATATTGTATGGATTAAAGAAAATAATATGAAAGACGATCTAAGTTTGCTTGATTCAGGGAAATTTTCTGATGATTTTTTAAAATATTTAAGTAATAATAAAAATAAATAGAATTTTTACAAATATTTAAATTAAATTCATTTTAATGTTTATTTGTGGTTGATTTTTTTAAACGTAAAAAAAATAGACGTTTTTCTCCTGACGGTGAACCGTTGGAAGATATTGGTGGTGGCGGCGGTGGCAACGGCAGAAGAACGGGTGCTATGGGCGGATCAGGTTTTCCTAGCCCGTTGCGAATTGCAATACCTGCGATTATTGCAGTAATAATTATTTTTGTTGTTTTGTCATCAAGTGTTAAGATTGTTGATGGTGGTTTCCGCGGAGTATTGGTAAAATTTGGTGCTATAGATACAAGCATATCTTTAGATCAGGGTATTCATTTTATTCTTCCATTTAGGGATTCTATTGTACAATTTGATGTACAGTACTCAAAAAATAGTTCAGGACACTAATGCTGCATCAAAAGATCTGCAAAATGTTGCTACTGAGGTAGCATTGAATTTTCATGTAGATCCAAATCAAGTCCCTGAATTATATAAAGAGGTAGGGTTTGATTATTCTAATGTAATTATTGTACCTGCCATCCAAGAATCAGTCAAGCAAATTACTGCTCAATATAATGCTGAAGAATTGATAACTAAACGAGAAATTGTTAAGGATCAGATTTTACAAACGATAAAGGCCAGATTGGCACCTTTTCATATAATAGTGGATACGATTTCAATTACTGATTTTCAATTTTCCACAGGTTTCGTACAAGCTATAGAAGCAAAAGTAGTTGCTCAGCAACGTGCACTACAAGCTCAAAATGATCTTCAAAGGATAGAAATTGAAGCTCAGCAAGCACAAGCAAAGGCTATCGGTGAACAAAAGGCAAATGTAGCACAAGCTCAAGGAATCAGTCAATCTAATGTGTTAAGGGCACAAGGTGAAGCTCAAGCCATTAGTACAATTGATAAACAACTTCATAATAGCACAATATACCTGGATTGGCTAAAAACTTCCAAATGGGATGGTAAACTTCCATTAGTGACTGGAAGTCTAGGGACTGGAAATGGTGGTAGTGTTAGTGGTAGTGTTAGTGCAAGTAATACGGGTGCAATTCCTTTCATAAATATACCGTTAGGCGGGACTGCCCTCAACGGAATAAATAATAACATATCCAAAGCTGTACATAATAATAATACTACTTCAGCATCTACAAGATAAGGGAATTTAATACTACATTTTTTTACTCTTAATTATTTATTTTATTTTTAAATTCTTTTTACTCTATAATATCGCTTAATTCAAATATTTTTTGCCTATTATATTATTTCAGTAGTTCAATATTTTGTTAATCTATATCTACTTTTTATTTGTGATTTATTATAACAAAGGAAATAATTTAAACAAACAATAAATGTTGGGAATATTGTTTTGCTATTTTGTGATTGATATAATTATTTAGATCACGTCGACGTCATGAGGTTGACTTTCTTTATATCCTGATGCTGTTATTTTTATAAATTCTGCATTATCATACATCTCATTAATTGTTTTTGCGCCACAATAACTCAGACCAGATCTCAGACCTCCTGTTAGCTGTCTAATTATTTCTATTACACTTCCCTTATATGGTACCATCGCCTCTACTCCTTCCGGAACGTAATCGTTTAATTCATCATAATTTAAATTTGATTCAGTATTTTCTCTATATTTTCTACCAAGCGATGCGGCAAATGATGCCATGCCTCTATACATTTTATATTTTTTACCATTTTTAACCAAAGTTTTTCCTGGACTTTCATCGGTACCGCCAAACATACTTCCTATCATTACCGACGATGCTCCTGCAGCCAAAGCCTTTGTTAAATCTCCTGAAGTTCTGGTTCCGCCATCTGAAATTACTGGAATATCATACTCTTTTGCTTTTTTTACACTATCTATTATTGCCGTTAACTGTGGTACTCCAGATCCTGTTACAACTCTTGTGATGCATATAGATCCAGACCCTACACCCACTTTTACTGCATCTACTCCTGCTTTGATCAAATCCTCAGTTCCTTTTTCAGTAGCCACATTTCCTGCTATTAATTCACAAGATGGGAATGCTTTTTTTATTAATTTGACTGTATTGATTGCATTATCACTATGTCCATGGGCTATATCTACTACTATGACATCTGCACCATTGTTTAACAGTGCTTCGGTTCTTTCAAGATAATCTCCCTTAACACCAACAGCGGCACCAACTAATAGTCTTCCTTTTTTATCTTTTGATGCATTAGGGAATTGCTCTATCTTTAATATGTCTTTACCAGTAATTAGGCCTAGTATCCTTTTTTCAGAGTCAACAACAGGCAATTTTTCTACTTTGTTTTTGTGAAGAATTTCTTTAGCTTGTTCTATTGTTGTTCCAGTCTTTGCAAAAACAACATCTTTTGTCATTAATTCTAAAACTTTTAAGCTTAGATTTTTTTCAAAAACTATATCTTTTCGAGTTATTATTCCACAAAGCTTTCCAATATCTTCGACTAATAGTCCTGAGATGCCTTTTTCATCCATCATGTTTTTTGCTTTTTCTACTGTGTCATTAGGACCAATTGTATATGGTTGTTCTATTATTACCGACTCGCTTCTCTTTACCTTTAATACTTCTGTGATTTGATCTTGGATGGTGTTGAACCTGTGAATTATCCCTATACCTCCTTCTCTGGCCAAAGTGCTGGCCATGTTGGCCTCTGTGACAGAATCCATATTTGCACTTATTATTGGTATATTGATTTTGATATTTGCAGATAACTTTGTTTTTAAATCAGTTTGAGACCTTGAAACTATGGGTGACCTTTTTGGGACAAGAAGAACATCATCAAAGGTAAGACCTTCTTTGAAATACAATATTTACCTTTATCAATAGTATTTTATCGGATTATAAGCGTTTTCTTTTTATCATTTTTACTTGTGTTTATTTTATATTGTTATGAAATGATTGCTTTGCTGCATGATTAATTTAATCTTCATCTGTTAACTTTTTGTTGGTATTTTTATCTGCAATAACCAAGTTAATTATTCCTATAAAACAAAAAATAGATTTTTAACTGATTTTCGAATCATGTAAAAAAACAGGTGATTGTTAATTTGTTAAAATACTTTATATTTATTTAATTAAAATTATTTTAACTAGTCTTAAAATTAATTTTTGTATAATGAATATTATGTTTTTCTTCTATCTATTGTATCATTAATTTCTGCTCCTGTGCCTATTATTGTTACAGGGATGCCTGTTTCCGATTCAATATTTTCAACAAATTTCTTCGCTTTATCTTCTAGTTTGGAATATTCTTTGATTCCTTTGCATTCGGGGAATAAGATGTCTAATTTCGTCAATGCAATCTGTGTTGCGCTATTTATTTGGATAGATTTTTTCGCTAAATTAAAATCAAATGGAGCTGCTCTTCTTTGCCTTCCTGTTACACTTCCAAATTCTTGCCAATTTTTATTTTTCAGCTTCATCTGCACTCAATTCATTTGCCAAGGGACCTTCGCCAACTCTGGTGACATATGATTTAAATACAATTAATACTTCGTCTACCTTTTTGGGACCTACTCCTATGTCAGAACATATGGCGGAAGCGGTTACATCTTTTGAAGTGACATATGGGTATACTCCGTGAAACAGCGATAGGAATGTTCCTTGAGTGCCCTCTAATAAAACACTCTCTTTGTTGTCAATCGAATAATTGATTGAATTACTTACGTCTTCTAAAAACAATGCTACCTCTGGGATATCTTTGGCAAGTTTTATTTTTCTTAATGCTCTGTCTGCATTAGCTGGACCAGTACCAGTACCAGTAGTTCCAATAATTTCTTTTAAATGAATATCTTTCTTATCTTCTGTTTGGTGATTTTGATTAATTATGCCGCATTGATAGTCAATAAAGGTTCTATCTGTTGCATTGAATGTATTGATCTCATTTAGGAGGATATTTGGATCAACTGATACTCCAGATCCAATTAACAATCTAGTCTCTTTGTTTAATACCGCACTTGGCAACATTCTTACTTTGTATTCTTTGTTGTCTAAAACAAAAGTATGTCCTGCATTGGGTCCTACTCCACCTCTAGCAGCAACATTATAGTTATCCTTAATTGCAAGATATGCTATAATTTTTCCTTTTCCTTCATCTCCGTAAAATCCACCGATCGTGACTATACATGGCATATGATATTTGTATGATTTGTATAATATTTATTTTAATGGTTATTTACATCATATTAGGTATATTTGATATTCTAAATATTCTTATATCAAAATATTTGATGTTTGATTACTTTTACTATTATTTTATAAAATTCTTATAATGACAAGTTGTACTTGGTATGATGAGTATACATATTTAATGACAATATATATGATAAATTCAGAAGGATTTGTTATAAATGTAATATCTTATTCGTAATTTTAACGTTTTTTGAAAGTTGTAATGCTAATGGTTAATTTAATTAATTTTGACGAGCAAAATATGATTTCACTGTTTTTCCGAATTCGCTACAATACAGATTCATTGTTGTCAAAAAGTACCTGAATTATAATGGATGTAATGTTTAATGTAATATTTTTTTATTTAGGATTATTATTTTATGATTAACCTAATATAGACTTGAATAATAATAATAATAAAGAAATACATATTTTATTGATTGTCATGTCATCTTAGTGGGGATAGCAAAAATACTTTTGAATAGGTGTTTTTAAATTTTTGTTAAAATAATACTCGCCTTATCTAAAAACCTGTCTAAAATATTAAACTGTTATAAAATTATATATTATTAATTAAAATGCGATCTTGTATCACAACAATTTTCATTTGTAATCAATCTTATTTATTTTCTGTGTGACCTATATTGAATGTAAAAGGAAATAAAAATGAATTGCTATTTTTTGTAAAAAAAAGATATGCAAATCAAAAATATATTTTAACTTTTGAAATTTATTTTCACTTTTTAATTATTTTTGTATTTTTCATAATGGTTAATAGTAAGAAAAAAATTCATCTATCTTTATTTTTCTAGTATGGGTGAAGAGAATGTAACAAAATTTGTTGAAAATATCTTGATAATTTTATCAAATTTGCCGCCTGGTCTAAGATTGCCTATTATTAGAAAAAGACTGGAAGAATTTAATAATTTTGACTATTATGGGCAGAAAGAAATAATTAATAATATATTAAATAATTATCATAAAATCGAAAGATCAGCAATTTTAAATCTTTTTGATTCATGGTTAACTTCTCTCTCAGAGATGGAAAGTAGTTCTATTGTTTCAATTTTTACCTCTTATTTATTGGAATTGTGTTTAAATTCTGATATTTTGAAAAAATTTGATCCTTATTTTATTTCTTCTTTGGTTAGTCACTTAAACAAACTACCTGGAAATAAAAGATCTATGTTGTGGAACTGTTTTATGGAATCTATATTGAATACCCCTGACCCCTCTGATTTTATCAAGTTAATTCCTGTTTCACTTAAAGATGGGTGATAATACGTATCTAATATTCAAACATAAATTTTGAATTCTATTTCTTGTCCGGATTTTTTTCTATTTCTCCAATTGTTTTTTCAAAAAATCCTCTTTCGTATTTTTTAAGTGCCTTTCTATGCTCTGGAAGCGACATATCAAGTCTCATCTCATTCATTACCATTACTGCATAAGTCGTCCATTCTTTCCAACAGTCAGGACAGGACGGATATTTTTGTGATGCTGGATCCTCTACTGTAGCCTCATCAAAAGTCTTGTTGCATTTTAAACAAATTTTGGACATCGTTTTAATGAAAATGACTGTCTAACCTTATTATATTTTTTTATAATGTTTTATTTATTTATTTATTTCTTGGTTTATGCAAATTATTATTTTTTTCTACTATTATATAACTATAAACTTGTTAAATAAATATTAAGTGAATTTTTTCTAATAAAATATTTATTAGACTTTATTTAACGTACTATCGATAGAAATGGTAAATAAACCAGTTTATATCGCAGCAAGCTTAATTGCAATTATTGGGATGATCTCAATTACATCTAGTGGACACTTTTCGGCTTTTGCCCAAGGATCAAATGTACCAGTTACAATCGTAGCCGGTGGATCTACCATGGGAGATAAAGGATATAGTCCAAATCCTGTTGACGTTAAAGTTGGTCAAACAGTTGTATGGACAAACAAAGATTCAGTACAACATACAATTACATCTGGAGGACCAGGTTCTGCAGATTCTGGTAAAGAATTTGACTCTGGTTTAACAAAACTACTCAGTCCTGGATCAACATTCCAACATACATTTGCTAAAGCTGGAACCTTCACATACTATTGTCAATTACATCCAACTATGCTTGGAACTGTAAAAGTACAATAAACTTTTTTTTAATTTTAAAAATTCTTTGAGTATTAATCCTTTATTATTAACTTATCTTCTTGCAAATTTTGATTCCAATAAAAAAAATTTTGGAATAATTAATGATGCCATTTTTAACGATTTATTATTTTTTTTATCTCATTCGAATGTTAAAATCATAAACAATAGAATAGACAAGTCAATTCATAATAAATTGTCTATTGCATTAATCGCCATTCAAAATGGTGTAGATTTGTTTAGTATTTGTAGCAAAATAAATTGGCATGATTTTGAGTTATTTTCATCAGAATTGTTAAGACTTCATGATTATAATGTATTTACTAATTTCCGAATAAAAAATCCTAAACGTGAAATAGATGTTATAGGTATAAAATCTGGGAATGCTCTGTTATTTGATTGTAAACACTGGAAAAACAGATCTATATACGGTCTGAGAAAAATTATTGATAAGCAGAAAAGTCGAACTGCTCTATTTGTACAAAAATCTCAAATCACGATAAAACATGCTTTTCCTATTATTTTGACTTTTCTTCCAAATTGTTATGAATTTGTTGATAATGTGCCAATTGTTTCAATAGAAAAACTAAATTCTTTTTTATTGGATTTTGATGGTGTAAATGATAATTTTTATAGAATTTAGCTAAATTTGTTATCTTATTCAAAAAACAGTGGAACCCCATTTGCTCTACAAATTAATTAAATTGACCGTTAGTATTACAATTTTGTTGCTTTGTTGCATGATTCCCCTTTTCCAAATACATTTAGCTAGCATTAACCAACAAATTCTGTGAACTGGTCCTCCTACAATCAATCTTTAGTTAGAAGAGGCGAAGTCTTGATAGGCTTTGATGTCATTAACAATTGGGATGCCGAGTTAAAAGAGATGAATAAAGATAAAGTCGGTGAACCATTTCATAACTAACACATTTCTTCTTTTACTTGGTTATGCCAAGGCATACTTTCATCTTCCTTATAGACAAACAGAAGGAATAACACAAGGACACGCTAAAGGAAAAATACCATCAATCCCCGATTACACTACAATAAACAGAAGAATAAACAGACTGGACATCAAAATAAAAGAAGATGATAACAAAAACAAGAATTTGAAGATGAATACGTTGTTATTTCAATAGACAGTACTGGTATCAAGGTTACCAATAGAGGTCAATGGATGAGAGAAAAATGGCATATAAAAAATAAGAAAGTTTTTGAAAATACATGTTGCTGTAAATGTCAAGACAAAGAAAATACTTTCAATGAAGGTTACTGACGAGCATGTTCATGATAGTAAGGTATTATCAGAGTTGATTGATAATGTTATAGAATCGGATAAACAAATAACAATTGGTAACCTATTTGCTGAAGATGGATCTTATGATGGTAATGAGATTTTCAGGTATCTAGGGTCAATGGAATCTTCTTGCCTTGTATTAAAGTAAGAAAGAGTTCTAGAATAAGATGGAAAAAAGGCAACATTCTAAGAAATCTAACAGTGTTGGCACAGAAAAATGATTTGCATAAGGAAAGACAGCGTAATATGGACAAAGATGGATTGTAGAAACAGTGTTCTCTTGTTTAAAGAGTATGTTTGGTGAATATGTTTACTCATTTAAACTGAAAAATATGATACAGGAAATGATATTGAAAGCATCATTGTATAACAAAATGATATCTATTTAGGCAAAATAGATGATAAACTCAAATTATAGGAATCATGCAACAAAGCACAATTTTGTCAAAAAACGCTAACAAATTACGAATAAAATAATTATGAAAGCACATTTAACCTACTTTTTTATTTAATAAATATTCTTTAGCGTTTTTTAATACTTTTCTGCTGTTATCAAATGATAATGTGATTAGTGCATCATCAAAATTTAACCAGGCAAAGTTTACATGTTCAAATGATAATATTACTTTGATGGATTTAGTTTCTGCAAGGTAATATATGACGGTTTTATTTACTAATCTTGATTTTTTCCTATATCTATAAGAAATTTGTTGTCTGAACCCTTCTATTAGTTCTATATCTGTTATCCCAGTTTCTTCCATTATTTCTCGTTTAATTGTATCAATTTCGCTTTCTCCACTTTCAATATTCCCTTTGGGGAAATCCCAATGACCATAACTATAATTCAGAATTAGGTAATTAACATCGAAATTTTTATCCACTGTATGTAATACTGCTCCAGCAGAAATTTCATCATACATTGGCTTGAATAAATTTTACGGTTATAAAAATATGTTTATATTTATTTATGATATGTTTTGTTCTTTCATTTTTTGCTCGGGCGTTTCATTTATGGTGTAACTATGTATATCGTCCCATTCTTCTATTGTCATCCAATAATTACAATATACTTTGTTTGTATCTTTATTAAATTCTCCATGTTCGGGCATACTTTATTTTTATTTATGATATATTAATTTCTTGCATATTGCCTGTTATAATGTATTAATCGTGATTCTTATCTAGAACGTAATTTTGGTTATCTTGGAATCTTTCTTTTATTAATTGTTAAACTATTCCATTGTAAATACTTGTTTTATCCTACTATGTTTTACAATAAATAATTAAAACCAAAATTAATTTTTTTTATTTTCCATATCTTCTTGCTCTTTTTTGATATGTTCTTATTGCTCGCATTAGATCTATTTTTCTAAATTCTGGCCAAAATATGTCCACAAAAATAAGTTCACTGTATGCACTTTGCCATAATAGAAAACCGCTCAATCTTTTTTCTCCAGACGTTCTTAATATTAAGTCTGGTTCTGCTTGTGGGAGGTGTGCCGTGTACAAGTTCGATTCTATCAATTTTTCATTTATATCGTTAACATCGATCTTATTTTCTTTGACTGCCAGTGATATTTTTTTGACTGCATTTAATAGTTCTTTTTGACCTCCATATGCGATAGCTATATTTAAATACATGTTTCGGTAATTTTCGGTTTTTACTTCTAATTTTCTTAATATATCTTGTAAATTCTTGGGCAGCTTCTTAAAATCTCCAATGGATTTTATCCTAATTTGTTTATCATGAATGCGGGCATCGTTATATAATCTAAATAATTTATCTTCTAATAATGAATATATGTTAACAAGCTCTTGTGATTCTCTTTCCAAGTTTTCGTCTGAAAGTACATACACAGTTGTAATTTTTATGCCCAGCTCGTAGATCCAGTTTACTAAATCTTCTGCAATGTCTGCCCCTATTTTATGTCCTCTTTCTTTATCTAGTTCTTTAATCTTTGACCATCGTCTATTGCCGTCTAAAATTATTCCAATGTGTTGTGGATATTCATATTGGTTTATCTGATTTAACAGATGTTTCTCGTATATTCTATAAATTAAATTATGTCTAGACGTGTTATAAATTATTTTTAAAAATCTTTCTAGTATTGACATTTTTAACAGTTAAAAAATCCGATTTGATGATCCATTCATATTATTGATTGTCATTTTTAAGCATTTCACCACCTTTTCTATTTCTGAAATATTGAAAGAGAAAAGTGGCCACTATTAATGTAATGGCTAGTCCAATTAATAATGAAGAAATAAGATTGAATGGATTACCTTTTGCAGTTATTAGGGATGTAAATTGTAGCATTGGTATATAAAGAAGTCCTAGCACTACCAATCTTAAAATATCGTATAATATTTTGATGCTTCCCTTAAACCAATTACTTAATAATATTCCTGCGAAAATTGTCGATATCCCTATCCATAATAGAGTAATTGATCCTGAAACAAAGTCTTCTAATATTATTTTGTTTGTAAGTATCGAATGTATCCCTTTATGAGGTTCTATCAAGTCTGGTGGGACATGGGATATTCCATTTAATATTGATGCTAAGATAATTAAAGTCCCTGCAAAGTAGGAAAATATTCTTATAAATGTTGATGGAGTAGGTTTTGATAATGATGAAATGGATTTGTCGATATCAAATGCTCTTATCACAAATGCTAAACCTAATATGCTTAAACCAAGTGCAAATGCTACTTTTGAAAACCCAAAAAGTATTGAAAGACCACTTGTAATGAATAATGCTCCTGGTAAACCAAGGAAAAATTTTGAATATCTTGGATCATAGACCAGTGTTTTGATATATCTTCCTAGAATTGCATATGAATATTCCACACTTCTACTTTGTTTGACTATTATTCTCTGAATGGATATGATTGGAACTTTTCCTTGGATAAGTGGAATAACTGTTTCGTCATCTTCCCCGTCAGAAACTATTATTGCTCCGTCCGCATTATATTCATCTAATACTTTGTCTATTTCTTCGCCAATTTTTGCATCGCCGTCTATTCCTCTGTTATATTTTCCTGCTACAAGGCTTACTTCTACGTCAAACCCTTTTGATCGAAAATCCTCATAAGATTTTATTGCTCCAAAGATTGCATTACAATCTGAATCCTCTGGATCTTCTATTGCAAGTTTTAATCCTGCTTCTGAACAAAGATCTTTACCTATTACCGGTGTTTCTACCTCGCATTTTATGCCTATGTCATCATCTCTGTCTATGCAGATAATTATTATTTTATTGTATCCTTGATATGATCTCAGTTTAGTATTTTTTTTATTTGAAAAATTTATTTTGTCATTAAATTGGCCTGACCTAGGCATTAATTATACAATAAATTTAACGTAAGTGCTATTTAATTAATTTACTTTGGCATCTGTTTTGTGATTAGATTATTGTACCCATTTATACTGCTGGATTGAGTTGTATGTAATCTAATAAATATAAAATTAAATTATGCACTTGGATGTTTGGGCGTAGTAGATAGAGTCGAAATTGTTCATACCGCTTGTCAAAGAATTTAGTACATTTAATACAAATTAAATATCTCGTATTTTTTGATGTAGATAAAGAATATGGAATATGTTGCTTGGAAAAATTGTTGGAGACGCAACCTGATTTCAACTTTTTGTTCTGGTCATGATGTAAAATAATATACGAATGATTATATCTTATTGACAATAAATATGTGGTAGATAATTTGTAAATTAAGGGTATAGTATAACTATAGTTAAAAAATATCATTCAATAATTATAATAATAATAACATTATTTTCAAATAAAATTATATATAATCAAATAATATACGAATGATTATATTTTATTGAGAAAAAGAAAATAAAGAAATTTAATACCTATTTGTAAAAAAAGCAATAACAAATTTAGATCTAACGATAAAATAGTTGGATGCGATTTACCATTTTTTCGAAATTTCTTAATTTGAGTCAATTTTAAATTGTACATATGATGAATAATTTTATATGCAAATCGATGATGCTGCGATTAAGGTTTGTGGTTATGCTGCCTCTCGTGCCAAAGAACCATTAACTCCTTATTCTTTTGAAAGACGTGCCCTTCGTGACAACGACTTGTTGATTGATATAAAGTATTGTGGTATTTGCCATTCAGATATTCACCAGGTTCGGGATGAATGGGGTGGATCAATTTTTCCAATGGTCCCAGGACATGAAATTGTAGGTATTGTTTCTCAGGTCGGTGCAAAAACAACCCGTTATAAAATGGGTGATAGAGTTGGAGTTGGATGTTTTGTGGATTCTTGCCGCAAATGTGTTCCCTGCAAAAAGGGGTTAGAACAATATTGCCTTGAAGGTGCAACACTCACTTACAATGATTTAGAAAAAAATAGTGATAATAAAACTCAGGGTGGATACTCAAATAAGATTGTCGTCAATGAAGAATACGTACTCAGAATTCCTGAAAATCTTCCTATGGAAAATGCCGCACCTCTTCTATGTGCTGGTATCACGCTTTATTCTCCTCTATTACATTGGAAAGCAGGGCCTGGAAAGAAGGTTGCAATAATTGGTTTAGGTGGTCTTGGACATATGGGGGTAAAAATCGCACATGCCCTTGGCTCTGAAGTAACTGTACTTAGTCACTCACTTAAGAAAGAGGCCGAGGGTAAAAAAATGGGTGCAGATAATTTCTATGCAACGTCAGATCCAAATACTTTTGAAAAATTACAAGGGTATTTTGACTTGATAATTAATACTGTGTCAGTAGATTTGGATTGGAATAAATATTTGAATATGCTTGCTCTTGACGGTACGATGGTTGTAGTTGGCATTCCTGAAAAACAGGTTCCAGTGGGGGCAATTCAGTTAATAGGTGCCAGACGTAGTGTTGCTGGCTCTGGAATAGGTGGGATAAAAGAGACTCAGGAAATGTTAGATTTTTGCAGTAAAAATAACATATATTGCGATATAGAAATAGTTCCTATTCAAAAAGTTAATGAGGCTTATGAACGAGTTGTTAATAGTGATGTAAGATATAGATTTGTTATTGATATAAAATCGCTTGAATGTCCTTGATAATTTGCCCATTATTTTATATTTTTTAATTTCGAAGGTTTTTTTGGTTTTTTATTGCCTCGTTTGTTTTTTGTTCTCCTTCTCTAATCGATTCCTTGATAGTTTCAGGCGAAAAATCGGCATTTTCATGAATATGTGGATATGGTTCTTCTCTAGCTATATGATAAATTTCTTTTATCTCTGAACCATGTTCTTGTTTATATTTTCTATATTTTCTTCTTATTCTTTTGAGTTGTTTTTGCTCAAGATGTAGTTTGTCTATATTATTTTCTACAATTTGATATAATTCTTCAATATAATCTAAATAATTGGTAATTATTTTGGACATGGTTACACTATGTTCTGTTTTATCTGAAAATATTATATCCCGTGCCCTATGTTGTACTTCGGGTATATTTTTTGGAAGATCATCTATATTTCTTGGATAATTTTCAACCATGAAAATTCGTTTATCCTTGATTGGCGATGCTTCTAGTACCTCTCTTAGCGGTGTATTGCTTAAAAGACTGCCATCCCAGGCAAATACTCCTTCTTCTACCTCAATCCAAGGAAAATTATATAAAGGATATGCAGATGTAGCGAGGATATGTTTGTGAGTTATTTGCTGCTTAAAACTATCAAAAGTTAATGCTTGAGCGTTTAAAATGTCTACTGCTGTTAATAATAAACGAGTATTAGGATTTCCATCTGGTCTCAACTTGTCATAGTCTATGTATTTTTCCAATGTTTTTATTAATGGAGAATGATCGTAAAGATAAGTCCATTTTTGAGGTGTGAAATATTCTGGATCAGTTAAAGCAAATTCTGCAGACCATCTTGGCTTGAACATCTTTTCATTTCCAAAAAAGACAGAGCTATAAAAGGACCTATCTTGTTTTGCTTTGATTTCTTGTTCTCTTTGTGCTCTAAAATATTTCTCTGTTATTTTTGTGTTAAATGGAAAAAAATAATTATTACTGGAATGTCGATTTGTTGGATGAAAGGAAGAAGATGGGAAAAAATGTTTATCAAAGTCTATATAACTTTCAGATAATTCTAGCCAAAAGTTCTCAAGAAGTTCTTCTGTATGTTCTTTATTTTTACTTCCTGAAATCATTGCTGCATTTATTCCTCCAATTGAAGTACCGGCAATAATATCCATGCTAAAATTGTTTTTTACGAGAGCTTTGTATACTCCACATTCAAAAGCACCTAATGATCCACCACCTTGAAGTACTAGGTACATTTTCAACTGGCTTGTTGTTGCTATATGTCATTACTTAGGTATTATATTGACAAGTTGTCTATAAATAAGACAATCTGAATCTATTGATGCTAATTAAAGCAGATCTTTTTTTATACCTTTGAATATCCTTTAAAACCGTTGGTTTTTACCTTTGGGGCCTTGACTTTTTTGTCAAGATAATATAAATGTTTATAAAGACAATTATTTTATATAATCGGAGTAGAAAAGAGATATAACATAATCTGAGTAAAAATAAGGACTCGAATAGAAAGCGAACTAAATTGCTGAAATACCTATGATATGTAGGCAGAATTTACATGGATCTCGCATAAGATATTGGTTAATTAACATGCATATTAGTAGTAGTTGTTGTGAAATAATATACAAGATGGAGATCTAAAAGACTGTTATGATTGCAGATACTACATAATTCCAATGATATTGATTCGGAATAAAACGTACTATCATAATTGCAAATGCATATATGTTACCATATTTCAATAACCGTTAAACTTTGGCAACGGCAATAATCATGATAACGTAAATATATGGTACCATATAACCACTCATATTAGAAAGAAAGAAAAATAAATTGAAAGGTTTGCTTATTTAATTTATTTTGGTATCTATTTTATGAATCTGTGATAGTTTGTATTTATTTGATAAAAAATAAGTTGTATTTCAAAATTGTGATTCCTAGATTTAATTTGTAGAATGTTATTACAATTGCTATTAAAAAGGGGTGGAAAATTATACTAACATTATTGTAAAACCCGTTGATAATGGATATCTGGTAGTTGACGTTCTTTTTAAAATTTAAAATGAGTTATTATTCGTGAGTGTGTTTATCATGATTCATTATTGTAAAAAGGGCAGCGTTTTTAGCACCAAACTCTGCATTCGTTAATTCTAAATTATCACTTCCTATGATTATCACATCTTTATTTTCAGGCTGTAATTTCTTTGTCAATAATTCCACAATATTTGATTCGTACAGGTACATCCTCGCCATTATTTATTTTATCTTTATTTAATGTTGATGTTGGCATTGTAAATTTATGATTATTATATATTAGTGTAGTAGCTCCTAACGCACCTACTTTGATTGCTGCATCTCTTTGTTCTATGCCAGATTTAATAGCAAAACTAGCCTGTTTTAACAATATCGCATAATTATATTTACCAATTGCAAAAGAGCAATTTGGTACATCTGTTTCTGCTGTTATGGCACGAATGAGTGCTGTAGATATTTTTTTGCCTTTTTCCGTTAGAGTTGTTCCATGATTTGTGGAAGATATTAATCCCTGCATTTTCATATGCTTGACTAAAGTTCTAACAGAACCTTCTCCCAAAGACAATTCTTCACACAATAAAGCTCTGCTTATGTGTTCTTTTTTGGCCAAAAGCTGAAATACCTTGAAAATATGAACAAGTTCAAAAGAAAGCATTCTACTTGGAGCGTATTTACTTGCTATTTGAGTTAATGCTTTTACATATGTATGCATAGTATATCCCTCTTTAGTATTGATATGTTGTAAAACAAGTAATTAATACTTTGGTTATTTGGGGATGTATTTTAATATTTGTTAGATTACCTATATGACAGTCGATTTAATTTTGCCGTTGAATACTTTGTTGCATGATTCAGTATTCCAAATACATTTAGCTAACATTAACCCGCAAATTGTATGAACTGGCCCTCCTACAACCAATCTTAAGTTAGAGGAGGTGAAATCTTGCTGGCCTTTGATGTTATTAACAACTGGAATACCGAACTAAAAGGAATGAATAAGGGCAAAATAGGTGAGCCATTTCATAACTAATACTTTTCTTCTTTTACTTGGTTATGTTAAAGTGTATTTTAAGCTATCATTTCGACAAACCGAAGAAATAACGCAAGGTCATGTTAAATGGAAAGTATCCTCTATACCAGATTTTACAACTATTTGCAAAAAAGGATAAGCAGGCTAGTCTTCAAAAAAGATACTATTATGGATGACATGAAATCCAAAGAAGAATACATCGTCATTGCCATAGACAGTACAGGGATCAAGGTTACCAATAGCGGTCAATGGATTAGAGATAAATGGCATATAAAAAATAAGGAAAGGTATTTGAAAATACCTGTTGCTGTGAATGTCAATACAAAGAAAATTTTTACTAAGGTGGTAACTGATGAACATGTTCATGATAGCAAAGCGTTACCATTATTGGTTGATGATGTTATAAAATCTGATAGCATGATCGCTGACGCGATAACGATTGGTAAACTATTAACTGATAGGGTATATGGTAGTAAGAATATTTTTAGATATCTAGGAGACATTGGAATATTGTCATGCATAAAAGTAAGAAAGAATTCTAAAGTTCGACTTAAAACTGGGTACATTATTAGAAACCTTTCAGTCCTATCTCAAAAAAGATTTACAAGAATGGAAAGATGGTATAACCTATGGACAAAGATGGGTTGTAGAAATTATATTTTCTTGTATAAAGCGAAGGTTTGGTGAGTACGTATGCTCGGTTAAACTATGGAATATGGTGCAAGAGATGATATTGAAAGTGTCGCTATATAATAGATCTCTTGCATAATTAGAAATCATTCAAACCAGTCTCGTGGATTTGCTGTTGGTTCTGTGCTATTTATTATAATTCATTATTCTATAATTTATCAAGCCTGTCACTATGTCTGAAACCTTGTTATATTCTCTCAATTTATTTCTAAATACAACTGAAAGTATCCTATATTTTTTTAATCTGCAAATAGTATGTTCTATCCCTATTCTTTTTTTAGAATGATCTTTGTTATGTTTTTCTTCTACTTGTGACAGTTCCAGATTGCTCTTCTTTCTATTTGGTAAGACTGATAGTTGTGGTGGGAAATCCGTATCTATGCCCAGATATCCTAGATCAACTACATTAACAACTTGTTTTGGAATTACAGTATGATTCTCCTTATAGATATCATAGTCAGGTCTTCGTCCTTTCTTATATCTTATTATGAATAGTAATACCCTGATTGTTAACCATAAATTGTGTCTTTACAGTATCTCTTTCTTCTTTCCTGAATAGTATCTCTTTCTTCTTTGTTTATCAACAGGTCTTGGTATCTGTTATTCTGTACAATATATGAAAGCAAGAAAATCTGGAAAGTATTTCTCTACTTCTTCTGGCGTTTTTAGCCTTTTTGTAATGTTGTATATCTTTTGTGGAATTGGTAAACCAGTTTCTTACTAATTGTTCAATCTTTTGAATGTCTAGATCTCTTGCATAATTACTTCCAAACAGCTTTATGACCATTAGTTTATCCACTAATTTGTTCTCTTTGATTTCATACGAGAGTTTAGCCAAAAAACCACTGCTTTCCAAATCATTCACTGGTCTTACAGTACAACAGTTTGATGACATTTTTAATAATGAAATAACAAAAAAATATGAAAAATATGATTTAACGTTTATCATATAAAAGAAAAGAAAATAGAAAAAGAAAAGCTGGTGCTGGAAGGCACTTCAAGCTGGATTTAAAAGATAGATTTGTAATGCTTCTGGTTTATTATCGTCTGTACATAACTTACACGTTAGCTGGTTTTTTATTTGATCTAGATCAAAGCAACATTTGTAGATATTCAAAAGATTGAGGGATTGATAAGGCAATGCGTACCTATCCCACAAAAGACACATCAAATAATCAAAAGGTTGAAAACTCCAGAGGAAGTTGAACGATATTTTCCAGGCTTTCTTGCTTTTACAGATTGTATAGAGCCGCAGATTCCTAGACCTATAAATAAAGAAAGAAAAAAGATATTCTACTCATGTAAGAAGAAAAGACAAAAGTAAAGAATCAGATTACGGTTAACAATCGTGGTTACATCCTTCACAAAGTAGGCTATAAAAAAGGAAGAAAACATGATTATGATGTCTATAAAAAGAATCATCCTACTGTAATTCCAAAACAAGTTGTTAATGTAGTTGATCTAGGATATCTGGGCATAGATACGGATTTCCCAGAACCACTATCTGCACTACCATATAAAAAGAAAAGAAACCAACCGGAAATATCAGATGATGAAAAAGAATATAACAAAATTCATTCCAAAAAAAGAATAATAGTGGAACATACTATCAGCAGATTAAAAAAGTATAGGGTAATGAATGAATTTCAGAAATAAATTGAGAAAATATAACAAGGTGTCAGACATCGTTACAAGCTTGATAAACTACAAAATATTAAATCAACAGAATTAGAAATTCAAAGAATTCAAAAGAACAATTTGGATTGTTTCTAATTATGCGAGATCTTCTCTATAAATGTTGCTTTGATTTAGATCAAATAAAAATCCAGATAACGTGTAAGTAATGTAAAGGCGATAATATATCAAAAGCATAAGAAACCTGTTTTTTATATCTAGTTTAAAAAGTCTTCCGACACCTATGCCTCTTTCCCTACTGTTTTTTCTTTTGGATATTCTTTGTATTTCATATTTGCCATGTCTTTTTATTATCTCATTATCGTAAATGTCATCAAATTCTTTTACTGTCAAGCCAGTGAATGATTTAAAAAGTAATGGTTTTTTTGATAGCCTATCATATGAGAACAAAGAAAGAACAAGAATTTGAGCAGAAACCAATCATATAGCTGTTTATTCTAATTGTGAAAGAGATCTAATACATAAAAGATAGAACTGAAAGCTTTGACGATTATTTTCCTTGTAAGAAGAACAAATGCAAATTAAATCATATAAGACAATGGCTCAAGCTGTTTGTTTATGCGCATAATAAAGAAATAATGTCTGAAGTTAACAGAGCCAGTTTATGACGTATTGTTATATATGATTTAAGATTGAAGTCATATGAAATCAAGTCAATACTTAAATAATTAATCTAATTGCATATAAAATACAAAAAAGTTTTTTATTATTTTTGAGAATGATTTTCAAATCTAAAGATGGTTTTCCTTAAAATGATTCAAAAGTTAGGTTTAATAATTAATCCGAATATAGAGTTTTGCTTAGAGCCTACCCAAAATTATCTTTCTATAAATGATCATACAACAGGATAATTGTATCAATCCAAGATAATTTTCTGACTTTTCTCATACCTTGTTAACAGTTTCCTGAATTTGTTGTGCCATGAATTTGTTCTTTCTACAACCCATCTTTTTACAGAATGCTTTTTCCGATTTGAGCAATGCTTTAATGTAATCTCGGCATCTTGTTCTTCTTTTACACCGCTTTTTCGCTTTTGAGGAATATGCAGTACATATCCTCGTTTGATTAGCTCTTCCTCTTCAGGTTCGGAATTGTTGCTTTATAAGACATAGATGTTGAAGTTTTCTTCTTCTTTCCCTTCCTGTTTTTTTAGTTTTATGTGTTGATGGTCGTTTGACAACTGCATTATCAACCACCTCTGTTACCAGTTTGATGTCATGTGTGCTTGCTGAAGAAATAACTGCAGATATAGGGATTCCATTTTTATGTGTTAAAATATGTCTTTTTGTTCTGCCCATCTTGCTTCTATCAGTAGGATTATTTCCAGTCATCGCTCCCCTAAAGGAGACTTTATGGATATACTATCGATGGATTGTTGCCATGTCCAATTAATACCGATAAGATCATCATAGATTTTCAATAGTTTTATCCATACCTTTTTGAATGCATTTAATCCATTCCACTTCTGAAATCTACGATGACAGGTAGAACCAGAACCATATTGTTTAGGTAGCATTTTCCATTGGCATCCGGTTCTTAATATATGGAGAATTCCATCAATCACTTTTCGGTATGGTACAATTGGCCGACCAACTGTCTTCAGTGGTTTCTCCTTTGGTAAATATTTTAAGATTATCCCACAATTCATCAGGAAGTTTGAGTATTGTAGGATGTTTGTTGTTCTCCTTTAACTTCTCCTTCTTCTGGAGGCAGGTCACAGTTTAACAAAGGAGTAAAAGATCTATAATCTTATCGAATTTTGGGATAGGCTCAGTATAACAAGACAATTATTGTTCCATATAACCTCAATAAAACATGACAAATAAAATTTATATATGTTCTATTTCATGGATACGAAAATAAAATATTATTAATATTTGAGTGATTTACCCACTATAATTATTTATTTATACTTTTAGTCAATAGTATGAGATATGTTTATTTCCACAAAAATAAAACAAGACATTAATAATACAAAATTAATTTTTTTTTAATGTCATTAAAGGAAATACGTAATAAAATTAATAAAAAAATTGATGAAAATTACAAAATACGTCAAAAAAGAATTGTAAAGATTAAAGAATGTCTAAGTATAGATTTTAACAAGATTTCAAATTATGGATCAGAAATTAATATAGCATATCCTAATACCCAGATTAAAACAAAAAACAACAAGGGCAAAGAAGTATCACTATTTAAGATCGAGATACCCGGGTCTATAATATCTAATGCAAGATTTTATTATAAAGAAAAAGACATTGATTATTTATCAATAAAAGAATTAGCAAATCTTGAAAATGATTTGCAATACATATTAGCTGAAATAGAAAAGAAAATAGATGAATATCTTATTTGAAGTTTCAAATAATATTTATACAAACATAGCCTCTGTTAACTTAAGGAAAAACCTATAGCTTTAAAACAACCATACATTCTATGAGATAAAGAAATAGAACATCTTCACAAATTATTGGTTATTGGTTTATACTTGTACTTTTTAGATTTATCCTTTAGAAATACTGCTAAAACATTGTCATTTTTACTTTTAGTAAAGTCACGTATCAATCTGGAACTAATTTCAAAAGTACTAACCAAGGAAATCTCTCAAGAATAAGAAAATTCGAGTATATAATTGATGAAACGGCAATAAAAGCAGGTTCTAAATCAATACGGCTTTAAGGGTAGATCATAGACCCAAATGATAAAATCCTTGTGGTGGATATATCAAAAAAAGCGGGAAGAAAATATATCCCTATTGCCAAACGATTTCTGTCTGATGTAATAAATAAGTAGGGGATTACATGCTGTTTCGATAGACGGTGGTACCTGGTACCCTCAAGCATGTCGATTTCTATAACTTGTTCATCACTTTCACTCCTTTGAAAAAAGCAGGA
The DNA here is from genome assembly GCA_963762475.1 of uncultured Nitrososphaeraceae archaeon. Lineage (GTDB taxonomy): Archaea > Thermoproteota > Nitrososphaeria > Nitrososphaerales > Nitrososphaeraceae > Nitrosocosmicus. The sequence continues at coordinate 439,863 of CAVXKW010000006.1, read as the reverse complement.
TAGAAAAAACAATGCAGTATATAAAAAATAGGATGGAAAGATTTGATAATTATTTTCCTTGTAAAAATATTTTAAGTTACCAGCAATGTAAGGATTTACCTAATGGTATTTGTAAAATAATTGGGATTGTTTTCACAAAACAAAATAATTAAAATAAGATTTATTTGATATGATTATGTAAAAAAATCTAAAGCAAAATAACTACAGATATTTTACACTATACATTCCCGATGTATTTACACAACTGTTTAGAGAGCGGAAGAAATTATCCATCACAATAATAGATAAAAGAGTAACAAGATTTAGTGGTATGATGACAAAATAAACACAACTATTTTACAATAAGATGTAATATGTCGTTTACATAACTGTTAACAGAATCAACTAAATATACAAAAAAATGAGATTTAATAGTAAATGAGATTTAATCTATCAATAATACCCAAAATATTTTGAAAGTACAATTTAAATTTAAAAAACGAAATAACGTAATAGTTGATCCAAATTAAGAATCTTTTAAAGAAATATGAAAATCGTGTTGTTGTTGACAATATAAATATAGATATAAAGGATAATGAGATTTTTGGACTTTTGGGACCAAATGGGGCAGGAAAAACTACATTAATCCACCTTCTTGCAACATTAATAAAACCTACTTCAGGAACTGCAATTATTAATGGATATGACATAAAAAAAAACGCATCTAACGTTCGATCTAATATTGGAATTGTTTTTCAGACTCCAAGTAGTGATGACATGCTCACCGGTTATGAAAATTTAAAAATTCATTCGTTATTATACAACGTTCCAGCAAGCACCAGGAAAAATAGGATTGTACATGTATTAGAATTGGTTGGACTTATAGACAGAAAGGATGATTTAGTTAAGAAATACTCTGGGGGTATGCGAAGACGACTAGAAATTGCAAGAGGGTTACTACATAAACCAGCAGTACTCTTTTTGGACGAGCCTACTCTGGGTCTTGATCCAAGTAGTAGAGAAATAATGTGGAAATATATTAAAAAATTAATAATTGAAGAACAAATTACCATAATTTTAACGACTCATTATATGGAAGAAGCAGACTTTTTATGTGATACTATAGGCTTTATAGATAAAGGAAAAATCATTTTACAAAATTCTCCATCGGTACTTAAAAAAAATATAAAAGGCGACATAATTAATTTACAAATAAAAGAGGATACAAATCAGATCAATATAATAACAAATACAATAAAACAATTAGATTTTGTCAATAAAGTAGACAGTTTTGAAAATGGAAAAATTGATATTATTGTGAATAATGCTAACAGAGATTTACCAGTTATTTTAAATCATATACAAAACATTTCAAATAACAAAAATAATATTTTATCAATAGATTTTAAAAAACCCACTTTAAATGACATTTTTCTAAAATATACTGGAAGAAATATTGATAACATGACAGATAAAGATAATCCAGAGGGCGGATTTATGGAGCGATATGCAAATTATGCAAAACAATAGAAGAAAAATCGAAGTCAGATTTGAATTGAATCAACTCTATGCGATATGGTTGCGAGAGTTCAAAGTATTTCTCAGAGAAAAAAGTAGACTGATAGCATCAACTTTTACGCCTTTATTATGGTTATTTGTTTTAGGCGGAGGATTGGGATTTAGTGTGCCTACAACATTCCATAATTCCGATATAGGATATCAAAAATTTATTTTTCCAGGAATTATAGTTATGTCAGTCATATTTTCCTCAATATTCTTTGGATCGTATATAATATGGGATAAAAAATTCGACTTTCTTAAAAGCGTAATGATTGCACCAATCAGACGTAGTACCATATTCCTAGGTAAGACTTTTGGTGGAATGACGACATCGTTGATACAAGCATTCATTTTATTTGGTATCGGAATAATCATAGGAATTAATTATGACCTTTATTCAACAGTGTCATTCATAGTTATTGTACTCCTGCTATCATTTGCTTTGACCTCTTTAGGTCTAGCCATCGGTAGCTTCATAGAAAGTTTAGAAGGTTTTCAATTAATTGTAAGTTTTGTGGCATTTCCACTGTATTTTTTTAGCGGTGCATTATTTTCTCTTAATAACGTGCCATCATGGATATCTATACTTTCGAATATAAATCCTGCAACATATGCAGTTGAAGCGTTACGTTATTCTCTGCTCGGCATACATGAAAAAAATACATTTGAAATCAACATAGGCATCCTTTTCATATATTCTATACTGTTTGGAATTATAGGAATATTATCATTCAAAAGAATGAAAGCTATTTAACCTGTCAAAATAGTTCATTTCCATTTTCATCTTTTACAAAATTCTAGAATGACGAAAATATATGAAATATGATGTAATAGTATATTTTCTAAGAAAATAAAGATATATGAAAGATTTAGTCCATCCTCATCATAGATAGGATCCGAAAATAAGCAGATGTTTCAATATGTTAAATATTAAAGAATAATTTCAACTATCGGATAGCAACAGATTAAATTAATATTTCTCGAATAGAACAAGAATAAACAGATAAGGTGTTATTGTGCCATCAATAATCATCCTATATTTACATTCATACTACATTTGATCAAAAAAAAACTATTGCCATTTAAATCATTCATGAGTTTGATAGGCTCTATTAACTTAAGAAAAACCTGTAAATTTAAAAAAACCATATATTCTATGATCAATAAATAGAACATCTTCACAAATTATTGGTTATTGGTTTATACTTGTACTTTCTTGGATTATTGTTTAGAAACACTGCTAAAGCATTATCTTTTTTAAAAATAAAAATAAGTCATGTATCAATCTGGAATTGGTTACAAAAGTACAATTCATTGAAATATTTCTAGTAAAACGAAAATCAAAGAATATGTTATCGATGAAACTGTGATAAAAGTCGGCTCTGAACTAATATGACTCGGGATAATTGTAGAATCAATATGCAGAGATCCGTTCTTTTCAATTCAAAAGAACGAAATAAGTTTGAACCTGATCTATATCGCGTTTTAGACAAATATGGAAAATATCCAGTTTCCTAAGATAGGAATAATTAGTATCCACAAGCATATAAATTCTCGAATCTACCATATCATTTTCAATAATAGTTTGAAAAAAGTATTATAATCAAAAGAATAATGCGATATATAAAAGATAGAATAGCAAGCTTTGATGATTATTTTCCTTGTAAAAAGAACAAATATAGATTAAAGTATATAAAACAATGGCTCAAGTTGTTTATTTATCAACATGATAAAGGAATAATGTCTCGAGTTAGTCGAGATCATAAAAACATTTGACTATTTGCAATACAAATCACTTCTTACTTGGATTGTCATCATAATTTACACGTTCATTTACTACTACCTCCGTGATAGTTTTGGTTTCTGTAACTGGTTTTTTTCTAATAATTACTTCTTCCTTAACATATGACTGTTTTTTTATTATCGGTTCTTCTCTTTTTAATAAAATTACAATCTCTGTTTTCGATTGCGATGAATAATCTTTAGAGTCAGATATAGAATCTTTACTTGCAGGGATCCTTTCGATAGTAATTTCTTCGTGAGTCAATTCTATTTCTACTTTTTTGATCTCTTTTATTGGTTCTTTTATTATTTTGACCTTGTTTTCTGTAACTCTTTTTGATATTTCGAGGTCTTGAGCCATTACAGGAATTTTTGTCTCTATTTCTTTTGCCATATCTATTTTATCTACCGAATGATCATTAATCTTTTGTCCCTCCATACCGGTATATTCTTTAAGATCGTTGTTAGTCATGCTTATTTTTAGAATCGATCCATTGAAACTTGATACAGATGACTTTGGCAAGTAATATCGTTTTTTGTTTATTATTCCTTTTTGTGTTATGATGTGTGTTTTTCCAACCTCTAATATCTCTCCAAGATCTTCGCCGTTCGTACCTATCGCTTCTTTCTTAATAGTCTTATTCCAATCAATATCATTTCTGTCCTTTTTTGACATATGATTTTGAGTATAGTATACGGTATTTAATTAATACATCTTAAAAAAGTAGGTTTTTAATAAAATATAATTGAGCGATTATTTGGTATGATGAATTTTTAATTATTATATTATTTCTTCTTTTATTGAATTAGGGTGATGTATTGTTAATTTATCCGTTAATAATTCTACATCCACTTTTTTTAACTCGGTCACTTCATGTTTTTTTATAATGAATTCACCTAATTTAACCTTCTTCTTATTAATCGTGATTTCATCCCCCCAAATAGTCACAGTGTGTTCGATTCGAGAGTTTTTGTTTTTTATATATGATGGTAACGAAATTTTATTTCCTATATTTTGTTTTTCATTCGATATTTTGTTATCTTCATCATACTGTTTTATTTTCAATACTCCATCTTGTTCTTTATGTAAATTATTTGATTTTTGCGTATTAGAACGAATAAAGAAATTCTTGATGTTATTTTTAATTTTTGAAATTATTTGTAAAGGTTCGTTTTCATCATTAGACTCGAGTCTTTTACCATCAATATAAATTTCTTCATAGCTTACTGGAATCTCAATTTTCTTTATCGTTGTATTCCATCTTTTTTCAATATTTATTTTATCCTCTTTTGTTTGTTTTGTATATGAAAATTTTTCTCCCATCAATGGAATTTTTTTTACTATTTCAGTGCTATTTGAAAATGATTTAGTATAATTATTATTTCTTAAATTATCTTTATTTTCTATTGACATAGGTACCTATTAACAGACATTGTCTATTTATAATTATTAAAAAATAAATAATAAACTAAATGAGATTAAATTTATATAAAAATTTTTAAAAATATTTCATTATTTATTAATTTGTAATGAAATTTCTATGTTTTTCTTATAACAAAAATTGAATGGCGTATGTATTTTGATCTAACAGTTAATGGATAAGTTATTTCTTTTTGCTCTTCTTCTTTATTTGGTGAAGTTATACGTATTTTTCCAGACGGTTCTTCTCTAATTTTTATCAATTATACTACTAATTTGATTTTTTTTATAAATGTTAAGGTGTTTTAAGGATCTCATTGAAAGTTTAGTCAAAAAAGATTCTATTTCTTGCACCCTTATGAAAATAGGAAATATTACTGATGTCAAAAATACTTGACTATTGTATTTTGGATATAAAAAAATCACCTGAAAAAATTCTATATATTTTATCTAAAAATTAAAATCAATCATCATGATTATCAACTCTGTTCACTTAAGGAAAGAGTTTGAATGTATTCTATTTCAATTGTGATTTTCGGAAACAGAACGTCATCAGAGTATATGGGTTATGCATTATACTTGTAATTTTCAGATCTCTTTTTAAGAAGGACAATATGCAGGTTATCTGATTGCTTTATCAAAAGAAATTATGTCTCTATCTGGAACTGGATACAAAAGTACAAACCTAAAAAAATATCCTCAATGAAAAAGTATATTTCAGAATTTGTGATAGACGAAACCATAATTAAAGTTGGACCAGGATACATCTGAGTATGGTTGCTATGGAACCAAAAAATAAACATACTCCTTCTTTTCGCATATCTAAAGAACGAAACATGTTTGTGGAAGAGCATTTTTTACCTGCATGGTAAATGAATATGGCAGATATCCAATTTCAACAGACGGCGTTACATGGTATCCTCAAGCATGTTAGTTTCTGTAATCAAATCATCATATTCATCCTTCATTTGAGAAAAGCATTATTGAAAGAACTATGCAATATCACAGATATAACTGAAAGATTCAAGGATTATTTTCCTTGCAGAAGAAAGAAATGTACATTGAAACACAAACTCAATTAGTTGAACATGTTTGCATATTTTCATAACAAGGAATTATGTCCACTAAACAGAGCTGATTTCATGATCCATGTTCCCATATTCATAAAATCAAAAGTTTATTATCTTGTATAAATATTGTTTATTTTTAAGATATTTTCGGTAATTTTCCTAATGTTTTTTAAAAAAATTTTATTTATTACATTTTTATCTCGCATAGTTAAATATTTGTAGATATTTATAGATATTGACAATATTTGGACAAAAACTATATAAATGAAATCTCGGATGAAAAACCTTATTTAAATAAAAAAAATATAGATGCGTCCAATGATCTTAGATCTACTCACGAAACAAAAAATGGCAATACTAAAAAAGGTTTTGATGTCATTCCTAAATTAAGTGCCTCGGTTAAAGACTTTATACACATTTTAAATTATGATTTGGATAATCTCAATATTACTATTGAGAGAAAGGAACAATTGGAGGAACAATTAGAATTTATCTTAAAAAAAATTAAAAATATTCCTATAGACGAAAATAAACAAAAAGAAATTGTCATTCCAATAAATGATAACAATAACGAAGCTATTGAATGCTATAACAAAGCTTTAGAAATTAATCCTCAAAATGCTGATGCCTTTTTTAATAAAGCTCAAGCATTATCTACTCTTGAAAAATATTCTGAAGCTATTGAATGCTATAACAAAGCTTTAGAAATTAATCCTCAAAATGCTGATGCATATAATAATAAAGGCTTATCTTTATACTATATTGGTAACAATAACGAAGCTATTGAATGCTATAACAAAGCTTTAGAAATTAATCCTCAATTCTCTTGCGCATATTATAATAAAGGGATAATATTTTCAGCTAATGGATACAATAACGAAGCTATTGAATGCTATAACAAAGCTTTAGAAATTAATCCTCAATTCTCTTGCGCATATTATAATAAAGGGATAATATTTTCAGCTAATGGATACAATAACGAAGCTATTGAATGCTATAACAAAGCTTTAGAAATTAATCCTCAAAATGCTGATGCATATAATAATAAAGGCTTATCTTTATACTATATTGGTAACAATAACGAAGCTATTGAATGCTATAACAAAGCTTTAGAAATTAATCCTCAATTTACATTTGCATATAATAATAAAGGCTTATCTTTATACTATATTGGTAACAATAACGAAGCTATTGAATGCTATAACAAAGCTTTAGAAATTAATCCTCAAAATGCTGATGCCTTTTTTAATAAAGCTCAAGCATTATCTACTCTTGAAAAATATTCTGAAGCTATTGAATGCTATAACAAAGCTTTAGAAATTAATCCTCAAAATGCTGATGCCTTTTTTAATAAAGCTCAAGCATTATCTACTCTTGAAAAATATTCTGAAGCTATTGAATGCTATAACAAAGCTTTAGAAATTAATCCTCAAAATGCTGATGCCTTTTTTAATAAAGCTCAAGCATTATCTACTCTTGAAAAATATTCTGAAGCTATTGAATGCTATAACAAAGCTTTAGAAATTAATCCTCAAAATGCTGATGCCTTTTTTAATAAAGCTCAAGCATTATCTACTCTTGAAAAATATTCTGAAGCTATTGAATGCTATAACAAAGCTTTAGAAATTAATCCTCAAAATGCTGATGCCTTTTTTAATAAAGCTCAAGCATTATCTACTCTTGAAAAATATTCTGAAGCTATTGAATGCTATAACAAAGCTTTAGAAATTAATCCTCAAAATGCTGATGCCTTTTTTAATAAAGCTCAAGCATTATCTACTCTTGAAAAATATTCTGAAGCTATTGAATGCTATAACAAAGCTTTAGAAATTAATTCGAATGACATCAATGCACTTTGTACCAAATCTTGGTATATCGCAAATTATCTTCCAACTCGTCTAAATGAAGCCTCGGACGCCATTAAAAAGGCTATTGGATTAGATCCTACAAATGGTAATATAATGTATACTTATGCATATGTATTGCATAAATTAAAGATATATGAAGAAGCAATTATTGTCTATGAACATTTAATAAAACAAAATCCAAATCATGCAAAAGCATGGTATGGTTGTGCTAGAACAAAGAGCGTACAAAATGACAACGATATTCAGAAATGTATATATGATCTTCAGAAAGCAATAGATTTAAATACTACATATAAAGATTTAGCAAAAGATGAACCAGATTTTATTAAATTTAAAGATCACATAGAATTTAGAAAAATATTGGACAACTGATCAATTTCATATCTTAAAAAAATCTTTATTTTTTTTATATTAATCTCTAACAAGATTATTTAGACACATATTTTTACTACATTTCTAAAGTAAAACTTTTTTGTCCTAATTTATTTAATTATTTTTCTAAATATATTGTAAATTATGTAATAACCACTTCGGGTCATTGCCCTTAATTTTTATATTTTAAAATTGTAATGCCATATTATTAATACTAGACATATTTTATTTGACCCTGTAAAATTAAGATAAAAATAAGAGGATAGTCTATCTGATACCTGCTTATCTAATGATCCTGAAAAATAAAAATACAAAATATATATGTATTATGGAGGCGCTCTATTTCGAACTAGCAAATCTTCAAAGACTTCAACTAAGAATAACCATGACTTAAATAACCCAATCATATGAGCTCAAATTGAATATTCGTAAAATTATTGATTATAGTATATTTTTACTCTTTTGGATCACATTTACAAACACTACTAAAGCATTATCTTTTTTACCATGCCCAAAATATCATGTTTCCATCTGAATAGATACAAAAGTGCAAATTAAGGAAATTCTGGTAAAAAATCATGGAAAACGAATTACAATTTAAACATTAAATACATTTAAATTAAACGTAATTCAGTAACAGCAGGTTTTAGTAACAACTAACATGAAAATATTAAAATTTAAAATAAAGAAAAAAAAGGGGTTTAATCCCATTTACTCCAGGCGGCCATCCATCTATAAGTCCATGTATTGAGTTTAGCACCCAACGCCGCAATTGGAACACAAAGCACCGCACCGGCACCTGCTCCTAAAGCTACAGGACTATTATAGAATTTTCCCACCTGGGGTTCAATTGGTGTCATATATGGTGGTAGAGTAGGTCTTGGATATTTGAAGGCAGTTTCTAATGGATCTGCAATCAAAAGCAGATTTATCATGTTAAATAATGGCAAAGACATTCCGACTAATACACCACCAATAAGTATGGCAGCGTGTTTGTTTCGTCTTGTTGCCCAGTACGCCAAATCTAGTAGCATAGCAGAAGGTATCCAAACAGGCACAGTTACAAAGCCATATGGATAACCCAATGCGAACCAAGCGCCTTTAGCAACCCATGTATAAATTGTCATGATAGTTGCATAATACGTAGCTGTTCCAGGAACCCCCGTAAATAACATATAGTATATTGCACCAACTACAAGCATTGTTGATTGAGAAATAGAAAATACGACAAATGATGTCCATGCCCAATCAGTATAGAAGATATAATCTCCTGCATTGATTGTTAGCAAGGTACTGTTTACTGCAACAACAACAATGAACAAATAGTGGGTTGTACGTCTTAACCAGACCATTATAATGCTGTTCTTATAGGTTATATATAAGAATTTGTTTACAATATTATCAAAATTCAGAATTATATTTTACAACCAATTTAAATTAAAACAAGATAAAATGAATAAAAAGATAAAAAATTATTAGGGAAAAAAGGAATTAGAACTTGCTTACATTCTAATTGGTTTTTCGCTAACTATTTTCAGCATCCAGAACGCACCCAATACCTCAATGACGGTTAATACGGAAAGAGCATATATACCGCTTGGTAATGGATAAGCCCATGGATAAATGGTAACACCCACATAAATTCCGCCAGCTGTGCCAACCCAGCATAGAACCAATCCCAAAAGTATAATACCTTTCATATTTTCTACACGGCGTCCAATCATACGCTCAATTTCGGCTCGGCTAGCTCCAGAAGATCCTGATCCAGAAGATCCTGATCCAGAAGATCCTGCATTACCACCGCCACTAGTATTTGCTGAAGTACTAGGACTGTATCCTTTTGGTAAAGTCATGTTGAATGTAGTTATTAAAGTACCTTTTTAAATTTTGCTATTCGATTCATAATTATTATCTTCATATAAAATTTTTGAAATATGTAGAAATTTTTTAATAAATTAATATCTTATAATAAGAAAAACTCATTTTATTTATCAATGTGATTTGTTAATGTAATTTGTTTGAACGGCCTAAATTTTATTTCTTCTGAGGTTATCAATAAATAAAGTTATTGTTTAACATTACAAATCTACATTTGTTCTTTTTACGAGAAAAATATGTAAATATTTAGTTATATACCCATATTATGCCTTGTTCTATCAATTATACTTTTTTTCAAAATAGAATTGAAGACGATGATATTGAATCAAATATTTACAGGCTTTGGGACACCATATGCATTCATCTGTTAAAACTCAATATTTTCCACTATTGTATAAAACGCAAGATAAAAATCGCTCATTAGCAAAGACAAATTTCTTCTGTATTCGGAATGAAAGAATGTGTTTATTGTTTGATTATATGATATTCATATACATTAATTGGCTCTGTTAACAGTTGTGTAAACACAATGATACATTCTCTTGTAAAATATTTGTGATTGCTTTGTCATGATTTTTATCATAAACATCTTTCCATTTGCTAACTACTGTTCCTATTTCTTGTTCGTCTTTAAAAGTGGAATTGTTAATTGCCTGTCTTTGTAGCCATAACCACCTTACTTCAATTAAGTTGAGATCTGGAGAACGGTACAGGTAAAAATACAAAGTTTATTCTTGGACAACATTTGGATATCTCTTTTTTGTACTCTTTTTGATTTATGTACTGAAAGATTATCAAGTATCACAGATATTATGGATATTCCCATCATCGTATATTCTATCTACTCTTTTTAGAAAATCAACAAACTGTTTCCCTGTCTTTCTTTTATAGCATTTGATATGTATCTTGTCATTCGTGTGGTCATACGCTCCAAACATGTTTAACAGCCCTTTTATCTTTTAATCTTTCTCAACCTTTACCTGTACTGATGACCATGAAGTACCGCCATGAGTCTTTGCTGCGACGGGCCCTTTCTCACCTACATACAATAATACAGAATTCGGCGGAGCCTCGTACCTTAGCTGTTCAATAGATCTCTTGTATAATTAGAAACAATCTAGACTGTTTCCTCTAAATTCTATATTGATTTGTAGTTCTGTCGATTTAATATTTTATAGTTTACCAGACCTGTAACTATGTCATATACGCTATTGTACTTTCTCAATTTATTTCTGAAAATATCACCCATTATCCTATACTTTTTCAATCTGCAAATGGCATGTTCTATCACTATTCTCTCTCTTTCTAGAATGATTTTTGTTATGCTCTATCCCTTCTTGTAACAGTTCTTGATTTTTCTTCTTTCTATTTGGTATGTACGATTTTTGCTCATGGAAATCCTTTTCTACTCCTAAATATCCAGGTCAAACACATTTAGAACTTTTGGAATCACAGGATGATTCTTTTTATAAATATCATAATCATGTCTTCTTCCTTTCTTATATCTTATTATGGATGATGATACCTTTATTATTAACAATCAATTGTGTCTTTACGGTATGCCTTTTCTTTTTGCCAGAATAGAATGTCTCACGTCTTTTGTTGTCTATAGGTCTTGGTATCTGCTGCTCTGTGGAATCTATGAAAGCCATAAATCCAGGAAAGTATTTCTCAATTTCCTCTCTAGTGTTTTTAGCCTCTTTGTTGTGTTGTATAATTTCTGCGGAATTGGTACGCATTTTCTAATCAACTCTAATCTTTTGAATGTCTCAGTGCAGATGTTGCTTTGATCTAGATCAGATAGAAATCCTGCTAATGTGTAAGTTATGTAAAGACGATAATAAACCAGAAGCATTACAAATCTATCTTTAATATCAAGTTTGAAAGGTCTAATACCTGCTCCTATGTCTCTTTCTCTGTTTTTTCTTTTTGATAAACGTTGTGTCTCATGTTTAGCATATCTTTTTATTATTTCTTTATCAAAAATACCATCGAATTCTTGTACTGTAAGGCCAGTGAACGATTTGAAAAGCAGTGGTTTTTTGATAGCCTATCATAGGAAAGCAAAGAAAGGACAAGAAATTGAATAGAATCAGATCATATAGATGTTTAGTCTAATTATGCAAGAGATCTAATGTACTTTTTTTCAAACTATTCTGAATCATTGCTTCTTCTTTTGTTTGACAAAATAGTTTTAGATATTCCATTTTATTTTATGCTTTAAAAGAATATTCCTTATTTCTGAATGGCTTATTTTATCTACCAGTTTTAGGTCATAAATAAGAAAACCAGCAAGTACACGTAATGACCATGTGGAAAATCCCAAATCAAAAGATCTTGGATTTGCAGATGTTATGTCTACTATTTGTTTCTCTATATCATCATCAAATTTATGTTGTTTGTGATTGTGCTTTTTTGATATGATGTCGTCAATTCCTTTTTCATTAAATCGGTGTATCCATTTTCTTATGTTATTATCATGACGATTTGTTATCTTTCTTATCTGTGGATCTGTGTATCATTCATCTTTGAGCAGATAATCTTGGCCTTATATCCTGATTCTTTATCTTCAAGTATTAGATGTAAAAGGTTCTTTTCATCATCAGTTAGCATTCTGAGGAATGTATCCCTCATAATGATAGATAAAAGGGTAGCAAGCTATAGGGGTTGTGATGTAAACAAACACAACTATTTTACAAGAATATATAGTATGTTGTTTATACAACTCTTAAGGATGCTCCAATGTTTTTAATTTAACCCTGATATACGTTTAACCCAATTATGATAAAAGATGGTATTTGAGCACAATATATCTATTTTTCCTAAGTTTGTAAGGCTATTTTGTATTAATGCCGTAATACTCACTAAGAAATTTCCTTAAGTTAAGAGTCCATTAATTAATTCTAATTTTATCAGTTTCATTAATTAATATACTCTTATTTTTGCTAGGTAATTATTTTTGATTTGCACTTTTGTATCTATTCAGATGGAAACATGATATTTTAAACATAGTAAAAAAGATAACTAAAAAAAAAGTACAAATGTATCTATAATCAATAATTTTGTGAATGTTCAATTTGAGCTCAAATGATTTAGTTATTTAAGATGGAGGTCATTCTTGTTGGAGCTGTTTGATGACAGTTATCAGATTTGACTTTTGAAATCAATTTTATATATTATATATGATTTATAAAACCGAGGATGTTTTTGCATGATTTCCTTAGGATAATATCTAAAAAAAATACATAATACATGCTTTGTTGCATGATTCCTATAATCTTTGATTTCAATATTTATTTTGTTTAAACAGATATCATTTTGTTATACAATGATACTTTCAACATCATTTCTTGTGTCATATTTTTCATTTTAACCGAATAAACATATTCACCAAACATGCGCTTTAAACAAGAGAATACTGTTTCTACAATCCACCTATTTCCATAGCTTACGCAGTCTTTCCATTTTTGCAAATCATTTTTCTGTGCCAACACTGTTAGATTTCTTAGAATGTTTCCTTTTTTCCATCCAATTATAGCATTTTTTCTTACTTCAATACATGGTAGAATTCCATTGTTTCCAAGGTATCTAAAAATCTCGTTGTTATCATAGGCTCCATCAGCATATAGTTTACCCATTGTTGCTACGGCTGTTGTAGTGCCATCGATTTCATAGCATCATCAACCAACGCGAATAACACTACTATCATGTACATGCTCATCAGTAACCTTCATTGAAAGAATTTTCTTGGTTTTGACGTTTACAGGAACATGTATTTTCAAAAACTTTCTTGTTATTTTTGCTTATATGCCACTTGTCTTGCATCCATTGGCCTCTATTTGTTACTTTGATCCCGGTACTATCTATCGCAATGACGATGTAATCATCTTTAGAGACTTTATATTTATCCGCATCTATTGAAATATTTAATTTATTTATTGTTGTAAAATCTGGTATAGAAGGTACTTTTCCTTTAGCGTGTCCTTGTGCAATTCCTTCGGTTTGCCTATATGGTAAATGAAAGTATGCCTTGGCATAACCAAGTAAAAGAAGAAAAGTATTTGGATAATGAAATGGCTCACCTATTTTTCCTTGGTTCATCTCTTTTAGCTCTGAATCCTAGTTGTCAATAACGTCAAATCCTAGCAATATTTCGCCTCTTCTGACAAGATATTGGTTATAGACAGACCAATTCACAATATTTGTTGGTTGATGTTAGCTGAAATGTATTTAGAAAGAGGGAATCATGCAACAAAGCACATAATACATACTAACGTATTTCACATATCTTAGTCTATGAAGATTAGAATTGGAATAAAGTATAAGCAAACTATAGGCTTTACTAATGAAAAATCATATGACAAATAGACATCATTAGTATTATTTTTACGTGAGGACGATCGTTCTACATATTTATTAATACAGTAATAGTTTGTTGCGAATAGTGTTCAAAATTATAGTTGAATAAAAATAGGGGTATTTTTTATTATCTTGTCTTTAATTTATTAAGAAGGTTATCTATATTCGCGGTAGTATTTCCATCTTTATCTGCAATCACTTGTTTTGCCGGAGGTAGCTCAAAATAATTTTCTATCCTATTTTCTATCCTATCTCCAAAGGTAATTACGTTGTCATTTTGATAAAATATACCAATCGGTATTCTTTTTTCCCACTCTCTTGATTTTATTAAGGCAGCGGATAATTTTTCACTTGCTTCCTTTTCATTATTTACTTTACCATCGTAATTCTCAGTTTCCATTTTGTAAACCTTTGGTATTTTTTTTGAATGATCTGTTTCGTCTATCTCATAACTTTGATACCATTCTTTTGTATTTATGTCATTATATGTTGGACAAGGTTGTAAGACATCAATAAAAGATAATCCTTGATGTAGAATCCCTTTTTTGATTGTTTCTTTCAAATGTTTTACATCATAAGAATATCCTCTTGCAACAAATGTAAATCCACTGATAAGAGCTAATGCGATAGGGTTAATGCTATCGTTTATGTTTGGTTGAGGTAATGATTTTGTTTTCATACCTAATTTTAAAGTTGGTGCAGCTTGTCCTTTGGTTAATCCGTATACCCCATTATTGTAAATTATGTATGTTAAATCTACATTCCTTCTTCCCGAATTAACAAAATGTCCTGATCCTATTCCTAGTCCATCCCCATCTCCACCTACAGCTATTACTTTTAAATTTGGGTTTGACAGTTTTGCACCCTGAGCGAATGGAAGTACCCGTCCATGCAAAGTATGTATACCATAAGTTTTAATAAAATGAGGGGTTTTTCCAGAACAACCGATACCTGAAAAAAGTGCGATATCATGAGGAGCTATTTTAAGTTCTGACAACGCCATTTGAATAGAATTTAGAATTCCAAAATCTCCGCAACCTGCGCACCAATCATTATGTACCTCAGTTTTATACTCCGAAATCTTATACTCCATTTTCTAAAATCACCCTTTTCTCTAATTTAGTGTTGTTAATTATATTTACAAGTGATTTATATATTTCTGAAAATGATATAGGTCTACCATTATATTTTAAGATGTTAAAATCTGATTTAATTGCAGTATTTTGTTTTAGAAGATTATCGAGCTGTGCCATATAATTCATTTCTATTGTTATAATAGTTGTTTTACTATTTGAATTCATCTTATTCTCATTTGTGGATACGCCTTGTCTAAAACATTCTATCGTTTTTTCTAATAATTTTGATGGAAAAGGATTTAATAATTTAATTTGAATGTAAATAAATCGTATACTTTTAAATTCTTCCGTGATCTTTTCTAATGTATCTAGAATAGCCCCTTTAGTGGAACCCCAGCTTAAAATTATAATGGAATTTTGAACGTAGTTTTTTGTCTTATCTTCATACTCCACATTAATTTGGTCTTGTTCCGGAATTTGTTCAATTATTAATTGTAATTTTGAAAGTCTTTTTTCCATCATTCTTTTCCTAATTTCTGGATCTTCTGTTATATGGCCTTCTTCATCATGTTCATCCCCTGTATTCCAAAAAATTCCGTTTTCTGTACCTAGTGGAACTCTTGTGGAAATGGGCCCATCGCTCATATCAAATCGCTTATAAGGCTTTAGATCTGAAATATTATCCGAACTAGGCAAATAGTTAGGGTTAGGGATTTTATCAACAAGTTTACCTCTTTCTATTCTTATCTTCTGATAATCAAAAATTTTACATGTAATTATACTATTTGCAATAAATTTATCAAGAATGTGTATTACGGGCATTTGATACTTTTCTGCATAATTAAACACTTTTATTGTATCGTAGAAACTCTCTTCGATATCTCCCGATGAATAGACGATTCTCGGGAATTCTCCATGACCCGCATGTATAGCAAATAATAAATCACCTTGTTCTTGTCTTGTAGGTAGTCCTGTAGAAGGACCTGCTCTTTGATACAAAGATACAATTAAAGGTATTTCATTCATTCCTGCCCAACCCAAAGCTTCTGCCATTAAGGAGAATCCGGGTCCCGAAGTAGCCGTACAACTTCTAGATCCAGTTAAAGAAGCTCCTATAGCCATTGCTATTGCTGAGATCTCATCTTCAGTCTGAACTACTACTATTGAACCATTATTGCCGTCCTTTTGTTTTATGATATTGTTGGATTCTAAATATTCACTATCATCACTTGCAGGAGTAATTGGATAATATGTTTGGAACCTACATCCTGCCACTATTTTTCCGAGAGGAGATGTTTGACTACCTTGTGCTATTATGTTTTCTTCATCTTCAATATCATAACGTAAATTTGGAGTAAATTTTTTAGAAATGTCGGGATATCTTGATTGTATATAATTAAAAGCATAATTTGCTGCATTGATATTTATTTCTGCTATTTTTGGTTTATTGGAAAATATTGATCTTATTCCGTCTTCCATTTTTTTGTTATCAAAATTTAATATGGCTAAGGATGCTGCTAATGAAATAACGTTTGTTATCCTAGCAAGTTTGCTCAAAGAATGATCGTTAGATTTTTCAGAAAAATCTTTGATTAATTCAAAATATGGTAATTCGATTAAAGTAATATTCCGCTCTTTTAAATTTTCAAACAAACCTTTGAAATCAAAACTTTTCTTATTTTGTTCTAATATTTTTCGTAATTTATTTTTAGACGACAAATCTAATGTTGGAATATCTTCAATCTTTTTCCCCACGATTTCTGGATCGTAAATGATCACTCCATTATTGACTATATAAGGTGAATGTCTTACCACTGTTTCGGCATCAAAGGTGACTAAAATATCGATGTCATCCACATGGGATCTAACTTTTTTATTTGAAATTCTTACAGTAAAATAACTATGTTCTCCTTTTATATTAGAATAGTATTCTCTTTTGCCAAAAACATGTAAACCTGCCACTGCAACAGATTTTATGAAAATATTTGCTGCAGAATCTACCCCACTTCCTTGAGGACCTCCAATCACCCAGGAAATAGATTTATTAATATTTTCCATTATTTATAAATAATATTGAGATTTAACCTTATATAGTTTGAAAATTTTTGGAATGAAATTAATTATCCACCGGTAGCAGCATCAAGAATACAGCACTCGCATTTATCCCTAACACCACAATAAGGACATACGCACATACATGCATCGAGAACATTTCCACAAATATTACAGAGGATATCATCATTATCCTTGCGTTCATTATTAGTTTCTTGACCCACTATTTTGTATATTATAATATATTACTTATACTTTATAGTGGCTTTTTTATCAAAATTATAAATTTCAAGAATACATAAACCCGTTCGAGTACCGTTTTAAAATTCTTAGTAGTATACAATTTAAACTTGAAATTTCTTATTTTAAATAATATTTTTATTCAACCATAAATATTTATTGAAAAATTTTTCATATCTATGCTAACTATCACTGTACTAATTATGAAAATCCATAAACAAATTCATCCAATCAATTACAACTTTAATGTAAATTTCGTTCTATCGCATGAAAATAATCATCAAAATTATCTTTAGCAATGCCTATCACCTTGCCTTGTTCTTTCAATTATATTTTTTCAGAATAGAAATGAAGATCATGGTATAGTTTCAAAAACTTGCAATCTTGGAGATACCATTTACCGCAGCCGGTTAATGAAACAATGTAATCCGTATATTTGTATGATCCTATACAGAAACAGATCTCTAGCAAAGCATATTTCGTTCTTTATTTGAAAAGAATGAGTTGTTTATTTATTTATTCAATGGTATATCAATTCACAACCTACTTTTATCACTGTTTTATTAATTACAAATTCATTAATTTTATATTTACTATAAGATTTCTTTGATTTGTATTTTTGATAGCGTTTTAAAAGGAAACTTGACTTACCGCAAATACATCAAAAAAGACAATACATTGGTAACGTTTCAAAATATGACCTAAAAAGTACAAAGTATAAAATTTAACAGACAATTTTTTGAATGGATCTTTCTAGATCTCAAATATGCGGTTGTCAAACAGGAAGATTTTTCCAAAGGAAACAGGTCATATAGTTATTTACATTCGTTTAAAAACATCAATGAAAAAGTAATATTACAACTTTTTACAAATACAATTTTAATTATGGATATAAAAAATATTTTAATAAAAATAGATCAATTTTTTGTTATGCAGTAACTTTATGTTTTCTTGATGCTTTAACCAACCGAATCCAACTTATTATTTTATTAAAAACATTGTTCTTTGTTTCCATTTCTACAGTATTATCATCATTAACGTTTTTAAACTTTTTGTACACTGATAAAAATTAAAAATGGCTGCAGAGTTGATATTATTCCTCAAGAGATAGCAAATAGACTTGTCATTGGCGAACATGCTTTAATTTACATTTATTCTTTTTACATGGAAAATACTTAAAGCATGTGATTCAATCCTAATGTTGTATGGTTCTTTCAAGAATGAAACTTCCCTTGTAAGCAGAATAAAGATAATATTTTAGTTTCAAATAGCGATAGGCTCGAGGGAGATATCATGTTCAATCACCTCATGTTGAAACAGGATATTCGCATATTCATCTGCAATAACAGAAAAAATACTCTAGTAAAGATATATTTTGTTCTTTGGACATGTTTTGTTGCATGATTCGAAAATCAGTTAAAAATGTAATATCTGTAACAATTACAATGGAATTTTAACTGTTTTCGTTTTACCTCTAGCAACAAAACGTTAACAAATGACGAAAAAAATAATCATGCAACAAAACACTTTGGACATGCTAATTGTAAGAATATATTGTTCCAAATTCAATAGTAGCGACCCATACCCATATTACTTCTGAACTTACTGTTGTTTAATAGATAATGAATTTAGATGTTAGTTTTGTTATGAAATGATGTTTTTGGTTTATACTTTGCATCCAATCGATAATTGCAGTGTGGTTTCTTATAATAAATATAGATAGTGTTTTGGATGCATCTGTAATGAAAGGCCGCGGAGGTAAAGATGTAAAGAATATTATGAAATTCTAGATACACTTTTTCTAATTTGTTGTATCATGTATAATAAACAATAAGGAAATCTATAGCTTTTTACTTAACCTTACAGAGCCGTTTAAAGTAGTTATTAATTATAATTTGTATATAATATACATAAATTTATTTGTACATTATAAAATATTGTAATGTACTAAACAATGAATGATAAAAGATGATCAAAAGTTTAAAATAGCAATAATAATTATTCGTTTAGTAAATAGCCTATAGAAAACCTTTTATCTATGTTTATGGTTGAAAGCGTAAATGAATATGAAAAGCGGCAACAAATCCGCTATGGTGTTTTTACTTGTAACTATAATTGCGGGGACTGCATCTGTATTGGCTTTGATATCTTTGATACCTGATGCTCAGGGTCACGGTGTACAAGCACAACTTCAAAGTAGATTCGTAAGAATCAATAATGAAGCATTTTCTGCACAGTCAGTCCATACGGGCGATTCAATTGTAGTTACTGGAGAACTTCAAAGTTTGGTCAATCGACCATTAAGGGGATGGTTATCACTCTTCAGCGAATCCACTAATGCAGGAAATAGATGGGAATTCATTGCACGTGACCCACCAGGAAATATAATTGATATTCCAGCACAAGCAAAAATTCCATATAGACTTGAAGCAAAAGCTCTCGAACCAGGCGTATATCACGTCCACACCCAGCTCAACATTGCATCTGTAGGTCCAGGTTTAGGTCCAGGGCAAACTGTGCAGGTAATAGGTGACCCTATATTAAAACCTATTCCTATAAACAATATCATATACCAAAGTATAATAATTGCAGCTGGACTTGGAATAACTTTTGCTACACGACCATGGCAAGTTATTTAAATTTTTTTTTAATTAATTTTAAAACATTAAATCTCAAGAAACTGATTGTTTACCAATATATTTAGATAGTAGTACGGTTCCATATCAACAAAATAATCTCGCATAATTAACACTATTATATAAACTTTCGATACTATAATATATTTCAACCGCAATCCACAAATCAGAATAGACATTTCAAATTTTCATAAATAATTTATAAAATTTTAATTGTGTCTAATTATACGATCTAGTAATTCTACCGGTAACATATAGAATCATATTCAATAATAGTTATTTAATATTTGGATAATAAAATATGATTCATTATCATTCATTCATCCGGATAATTATAAAATAAATTTTATAAAAATAATCATAATAAAAGGCATAAAATAAATATCTCACGGATTAACATATAATTTTCAACGGCCCTGTAAAGTTAAGATATTATATCTTTGTTTTAATAACCAGCAAATAGATTCACTATTGTATAACATGTTTCAATTTACATTTCTTCTTTCTGCAAGGAAAATAATCATCAAACCCCTCTGTTCTATCCTTGATGTATTGCATAGTTCCTTCAACAATACTTCCCTCATATGAGGAATGAATATGATGTTTTAATTTTAAAGTGACGGGCTCGAGGGTATCACGTACCACATCTGTTGAAACAGGATGTCGACCATGTTTATCTACAACTTTTGAAATAAATCGATCAGTGACAATCATATTTCGTTCTTTGGAATGCTTATTTCGAGGATTTCTTTATCTTCAGATTCGATAGCAACCCAAAGCCATATTAATTCAGAACCAACTTTTAATGAGTTTCATCGATTATGAATTCGGATATCTTGGTCTTCCTATAAGATAGTCTTTCAGGTCTATACTTTTGTATCCAATCTCTGATTGCAGTATGACTCCTTTTGACAAATATAGATATTGCTTTGGATGTATTTCTCAATGAAAGGCCACTGAAATATAGATATAAAGAACAAACGATACCTTTAGGTTCTGTTCTTTTTCTAATTTGTTGTATCATGTATAATAAACAATAAGAAATCTATATCTTTTTACTTAACTTTACAGAGCCATTTCATCTCATTATTTAATTATATTAGACATTTTCATTTCAAAGCATTAAAGGTCAATTAAAATCCTTGGAAATCTTTTTCTAGGCATTATATAAAAAAATTGTATGCAAGAAATTGTAAGCCAAATAATGACACGCCATGTAGTAACAATTAATTCAGATGAAACTGCACTAGATGCTGCACAACTTATGAAAGAAAAAAGAATCAGTTCATTAATAGTTCAAAGTGGTGACGATAAACTGTTAGGCATAATAACTGAAAGAGACTTTGTTAAAAGAGTATGTGCAGAAGATAAAAAGTCATCTGAGGTAAAAATATCTGAATTAATGTCTAAAATTCAAACCTTTGCTGAACCTGATACTCCAGTAGATGTAGCAGTTCAAAGAATGATCAATAATAGAATAAGACGTCTACCTGTGATCTCAGAAGGAGAGGTAGTTGGAATCATCACTGTAACAGACCTTGCAAAAGAATTAAGAAGAATAATGCTGACAAAAGGTATAGTTGAATTAATCGATTAACTCTTTACCTTTGCAAACCATATAAATCAATCATATTTAATGAGTATTTTAATTCTTGAAGATTTCTTTTAATATTATATATGTTTATTTTTAAACATTGAATTTAATTAAATTAAAGGAGATTCTTAAGAAATGGAGTCCCATATTCGGTATTGTATCTTTAGTTGTTATAATAATAGGATTAATTTTTCATAGCTCTATACCAAAAATTCTTTCATCAATAATTGCATCCATAATATTAATATTTTCAGCATTGTTTTTTAGATCGATAGGTAGAGATAAAGAAAATAAAAAAAATAATTTCGATAACAAATCATAATGTAGCACACTTTGCATCAACGAGATAATTTATTCAATAAAAAACAATTGTTGTTTTAGGGTGGCTGCATTTACCTATTACAAATTTTTAATTTTCGTTAATTCAGGATCTAGTTAAATTAAATATAATTTCTTTGTTTGGATAAATTTTTCATAAGAATAGAGATATATATTCAAAACTTAATCGAGGATATTGAATATCACACACATATAGGATTTGGCATGTTTTATTCGGTAGATAATCAAAAAGAAAGAATTTCTTTATTCTTTGGATATATAATTATCTAAATCCAAACTATTCAAAGTTGGATTAAGTACAGTTTTAACCACCATATTCACAATTTTATATATATTTAATATATAAACAGTTTTTGCATTCAATTTTAGATAGAAATATTGAAATATTTTGATTATAGTAAGAATGATAATACTTTGACAGTATATCTAGATGATAATCTAAATATGATCACAAACCATACCGATAATTTATAAATAGATCTAGTTCTATATCCTAAAAACATGGTTGTTCTAAATCTATAGATTTTGCCTTAAATTAGAATGATCATATGTAAATTTGATTTTATATGTATTGGATAGTTTTTTGGGCTCTGTTAACTTAAGGAAAAACCTTAGATTTAAGACAACCATATATTATATGTCCACTAGAAATAGAACATCTTCAAACATAATTGGTTATGGTTTATACTTGTATTTTTTAGGATTGTCATTTAGAAACATCTCCAAAGCATTATCATTCTTAAAAATAGCAAAAATAAGCCACGCTTCTATCTGGAACTGGCTACAAAAGTACAAGCCTTGGAAATATCTAAGGAAAAGGAAAATCAAAGAGTATATCATTGATGAAACTGCCATAAAAACAGGTTCTGAATTAATTTGGCTTTGGGTTATAATAGAACCAAAGCATAAAGAAATCCTTGCTGTTGATATATCAAAAAAACGAAACATGTTTGTTGCAGAGCGATTTCTATCCCATATAGTAAACAAGTACGGTTACATTCTGTTTTGTCAGATGGCAGTATATGGTGCTCACAAGCATACGAGTTTTTGAACTTCTATCATCATAGTCATTCCCTATTTGAAAAAAAACATCGAAAGAACAATACATATATAAAAGATAGAACTGAATGTTTTGATGATTACTCTCCTTGTAAAAAGAACAAGTGCAAATTAAATCATATAAGACAATGGCTCAAGTTGTTTGTTTATCGACATAACAAAGAAATAATGTCTTAAGTTAACAGAGCCGTTTTTTGATTTTTTCAGAGTTCAATTAAATAATACAAACAAATAAATTTATTTTTAATAGAATAATTTTCTAAATAACTATATTTTTATAAAAATAGAAAAATAAGTATTAAAATCCAAATAATTTATTTTATAATATCAATAATCTTGATATTAACGATAAAAATTTTACTTTTAATTTTTAATATAAATACAAGAATGGAAAATTATTTTAAAATAACATTCAATAATAATCATAACCATATATAAAATCGTATAACAAAATATGGCAATTTCTTTAGTCTCAACAGAAGATAACCCAAAAGGAGAAAAAATAGAGGTCATTGAAAATAATACGATCATAAAAGGAAGCACTTTAGTTAAAAGAGGATTTGCACATATGCAAAAACATGGAGTTATAATGGATGTTACAAATGTAGAGCAAGCTCAAATAGCAGAAGATGCAGGTGCCGTAGCAGTGATGGTGCTCGATAAATTACCATATGATGTAAGAAAGGCAGGAGGAATTGCAAGGACCGCAAGTATTAAGGTTATAATGGATATAATGGATTCTGTATCGATCCCAATAATGGCAAAGTGTAGGATAGGTCATATTATGGAAGCCAAGGTTCTTCAAAGCACAGGTATAGATATGATTGACGAAAGCGAAGTACTAACACCAGCGGATGACGAAAACCATATATGGAAGTGGGATTTTACTACACCTTTTGTAAATGGTGCAAAAAACTTAGGAGAAGTTCTGAGAAGAATAGAGGAAGGATCATCAATGATACGAACAAAAGGAGAACCAGGTACAGGAAATGTTGCAGAAGCAGTAAATCATATAAAAAAAATAAATAGAGAAATTAGCATATTAAAGTCAGCATATGAAGATAACAATAATCAGGAATTAATAAAATTATCAAGAGAGCACAAGGTTTCTATTCAATTAATTAAAGAAGTTGGCAAAATAGGAAGAATTCCAGTAGTAAATTTTGCAGCAGGAGGAATTACAACTCCAGCGGATGCAGCTTTTTTAATGAATTTAGGATGTGATGGTGTTTTTGTCGGCTCAGGAATATTCAAATCAGATGACCCAATTCAGAGAGCAAGATCAATAGTTATAGCTACAACATTTCATAGCGATGCAAAGGAGGTTATGGAAGCCCAAAAAATGGTAGATGAAAAGAAATCATTATTAGGATTGGATAATAACAATTTAGAATTAAAAATGCAAGAAAGAGGCCCATTAGTTTGATTGAACTAAATATAGGCATATTAAGTATCCAAGGAGATATAGAAGAAAATGTTATTTCATGTAAAGAATCTTTAAAACAATTAAGAATAGATGGTAATATAATTCAAATAAAAAACTATGAACAGATAAATGATATAGATGGCCTCATAATTCCTGGCGGCGAAAGTACCGTAATGAGTACAATAATGGCATTGGATAATCAAAACTGGGAAATTCTAAAACAAAAAATTCGTAACGGTTTACCAGTTTTTGGAACATGTGCAGGGATGATAATACTTTCAAAGAGAGCACAGGATAAAACCAATAGAAAATTAAACCAAAAACTCCTTGAAAATTTAGACATTTTAGTCGAAAGAAATGCATTTGGAAGACAACGCGAATCTTTTGAAACTAATTTGAACATTCCAATTTTAGGAGAAAAACCTTTTAGAGGCATATTTATCAGGGGACCCATTGTTAAGGAAGTAGGCAAAGACGTAAAAATTTTAGCAAAATATGATAATAAAATAGTAGCAGTAATCCAAAACAATATCCTGGGGACATCTTTTCATCCGGAGTTAGCTGAAGATAACAGACTTCACTCATATTTTATCAATATGATATTAGAACACAAAAGTTTGAAAGCAGATCATAACACTAAATAACAAAAACACATATTTTTGATCCAAAATTAACATTATAATCACAATAACTTTATTTGATCATATACATAGATTACAAATTATTACATCTGAACAATATAATTCTACTAGTCCCGATACATAAAAACATGATAAGATGAGTAATGCATAACGAATGTCAAAAATAGGTAATTGTAATATTTTTGACACATTATTTGAAAAAATTTATATTCTTAAAATTATTCCACATATTAAAATTAAAGAAACAAAGAATAGAATCATTCAAAATTAGTGGTTTTAACCTGCAATCAGGTATTCTTGTATAATCGTTGAGAAAATTCAACAAAGCAATATCATATTAATAAAATAAATTATTATCCATTTAGTCAAAGATAAAAATACAACCTATAGAAATTTCAAATGAAAAATAAAAATTAAGAGCATGTTATTGATAGAACATGGAAATATCAGATTATGAATGAATATATATTCGGATATTTAAATAACCCCCCATGTAAAGAAATTCAATATTTGGCATCGGATAAACAAAAATAAGTCTTTAAGGTTAATTTCTATTCCATATTGTAAAAAAACCAGATTAGTAAAGGTCGCCGGATGGGATCACACAGATACTTTTTTAAGTTGGTCCTAAATATATCTGCAAGCATTATACTCTTTTAATCTGTAAATAGTATATATCCCATCACTATTTTTTAGAATGACTTTTGTTGTATCCTATTTTTTGCTTTATTTTATGATACCTGTATTTAATGATTTTACCATCGGTCCTTCTAAAAGGACAACATCTTGTGGTATAACAACACTTTTAACATAATCACATAACAAGACAATTTCAATCTGGATAAAACAAATAATAAAATGGCGAATTTTAATAATCATGCAACAATGGATAAAGAATATACAATAGATCTCTTGCATAATTCGAAACAATCTATAATATTATCATGATTTTTGTGTTTTAATAATGATAATTATTCATTGTTCTATAATTTACTAAGCCTGTAACTATCCGAAATTCTGTTGTATTTTCTTAACCTGTTTCTGAATATGTCGCTCATTATCCTGTACTTTTTTAATCTGCAAATGATATACTCTATCCGTATTCTTTTTTTAGAATGATTAATGTTGTACTCTTTCTTCTTGTGACAGTTTCAGATTTCTTTGCTTTCTATATGGTATGGACGATGGTTGTTCTGGGAAATCAGTTTCTACACCAAGATAGCCAAGGTCAAATACATTAACAACCTTTTTAGGAGTAATAGGATGATTCTCTTTATAGATATCGTAGTCATGTCTTCTTCCTTTCTTATATCTTAATTTATGAATAGTAATACCCTGATTGTTAACCAAAAGTTGTGTCTTTACAACAGTATGTCTTTTCTTTTTGCCGGAGTATACCAATTAGCATATGTTTCCTAAATTGTATTTCGTAGCAAATAGTTCTTCATATTAAGATTGAATCTTTTTGTTCTCAAGTAGAAAGATATCTTATTTTTTAAATCTGCAAAAGATGAATAATATTTCAAAACAAATAGATCTCGTTTGGCCATATTCCAAATCTCTTCCATAACCATAAACTCCGGTGACGCCGTAGGAAGATATACCGGTATCAGAGTTTCCTTGTTTTTTTCCAGATACTTTAACACCTTCTTTGATTTGTAATGAGGCGATGCTTTATCCATGAACAAATAGCATTGTGGATATTTAGCATGTATTTTCTTTAGATAATCAAGGAATGTATCTCCATTGAATTTGTCATACTGTCTGAATAATTGTTTTCCTTTCATACTTGTGGCACCAAAAATACATGAATGTTGATGTGAACCTGTTACTCTAACTACAGGTCTTTTCTTTTTATCAATCCAAACACGTCTTACCAAAGAATCGTAAAAAAAGAATGATTCATCCAGTGATACTATGGCAAATCCATCTTTCTGCTGCTGCTGCTGCTGCTTATCCACAAGTATCTGTTCTGTCTTTTTTTGAAAGCCTCTTTCTCTTCCAAAGATGCTGTGTTTACATGTACTTTTCTTGGCACCTTCTGTTTAAATCCCCATTTTCGAAGTATACAATATATGTGGGTATAGTGATATTTTATACCACTTTTCTTTATGATTAACTCTTCAACCTGTTTTGTTGTCCAACCTTGTTTAGAGTTGGATAGTTCCTTTTTAATTTGATAAACCATATCTTTAGATAGTTCAGGTGGTCTACCGGCTTTTGTTCTATCTTTTAGTCCTTTCAAACCTTCTTTATCATATCTTTTTAACCAATCAAAAGCCCATAAATTGCTTCTGTGTAATTCTTTTACAACACGAAATGGAATTTGTTTATCTTCTCTTACTTTGATAATTAGTAGCAGTCTTTCCTTTACTTTTGGATCATTTTCTTTTTTGTACTGATTAACCAATCTGGATTTGGTCAATGGCGACATTGAGAATAGATAGTATAATACAAGGAACTAGATAGCTTTTGTGTTTTATGATAAATATCATGATATATTGTTTATCATACTTGTGCTAATTGGTATAGAATATCTTTCTTTTGTTATCATCCATAGGTCGCGGTATCTGTTGTTCTGTACAATCTGTGAAAGCAAGAAAACCTGGAAAATATTTCTCCACCTCTTCAGTGGTTCGAAGCCTCTTTGTTTTGTTATATAATTTCTGTGGAATTGGTACGCATTTTCTTACTAATTGTTCAATCTTTTGAATGTCTCTACAGATGTTGCTTTGATCTAGATCAAATAAAAAGCAGATAACGTGTAAGTAATGTAAAGGCGATAGTACACTAAAATCATTATAAATCTATCTTTTAAATCCAGCTTGAAATGCCTTCCAGCACCAGCTTTTCTTTTTCTATTTTCCTTTCTTTTATATGATAAACGTTTTAAGTCATATTTTTCATATTTTTTTTGTTATTTCATTATTAAAAATGTCATCAAACTGTTGTACTGTAAGACCAGTGAATGATTTGAAAAGCAGTGGCTTTTTAGATAACCTATCGTATGAAAGCAAAGAAAGGACAAGAAATCAAAGAGAATTAGATCATATAGCTGTTTATTCTAATCATGCAAGAGATCTAATATATGTAACTTTTAAGTTGTTTCTTGTTTTACATACCATTAGAGAATAATAGGTAATAAGAAATCTAGGCAGTATTGCTAAACTGATGGACCAAAGTAAATGGATGATAAAGATAATAAGGTGGAATGCAATTGATAGAAAATATTGCTCGAATAGATACAGGAAATAGCAAAAACAAATATTAAAACGATTTACAAAGATTCAGCTACTAATTTGTCTTTTAAACAGAATTTTGGAAACAGAATTTATGATAAGTCACAATAACATAATTCCATTAAATTTGTATTGCAGTAGACTAATAAAAGATTCTGTTCGAATCAAAAAAATTTGATGAAAAAAACTCGATATTTTTGTATGAAAACAAATAGTGCGGGAGGTGGGATTTGAACCCACGAACCACTAAAGACGGGATCCCTTATAAAGATCTTAAGTCCCGCGTATCCAAAATATTTTCAATTTATTTGGCCAGGCTCTACAACCCCCGCCCCTTGTAATTTTATTTCTGCAGAACGGATATATATATTATAAATTTAAACGAATCAAAAAATCAACTTTAAATACGTTAAAAACAAAAAATTTTGAACATTTCTCACCTACATAATATTGTAATAATACAAATAAAACAATAAACTAATGTTAATCACTAAAACTTGCTTTATGATATGCACATATTAGAATGACAAATAGAAAATATGTAAGATCATTAACGACAATTTACACATACAACCAAAGTTCATGAAATACTATTATATAAAGTGTCTTTTTGTCCGGCTTTGTTGCAGATTATTTTTTTCGTATTTTATTAACTTTTGCTGAAATGATTTATAGCAAAAATAATTAAAATGTATTGTTGTTTTTACATATAAATTGCTGTTTTAACTGTTTTTCGAATCATTCATAGTATTTTTATCTAATAAAAATTTAGACGACATTTCATATAAAAAAGAATTAAAAATAAGTAAAAGCTGACTAGGTGTAAAACTTTCGCGTCAGATATACTTGAAGACCACAATAGGACATATCAAATGGATAAAAATCGTAACTAATCTAAAAAATACATATACAACATATAAAAAACATATAAATTAATAATAAAATATATAATCAATCGAATAATTTAAAAATTCTAGAAAACTCAAAAATAAAAAAGATTTGATTTATGGTAATATACTTTGTGGTTTGAGAATCAAGGATTTACCTGGGCTATTTTTAATAAGCATTTCTTGAATCTTTAAAAGATTATCCTCTGCAATCTTTTGTTTTGATGAGGAAAGATGTTTACCATGTAATGCAAGAACGGCATGGTTGGTATAATTTAATAAGCTTTTAACATTCAATTTTCCAGATGTTTGGTTAGTTGATTGTGGTTGGGCAGATGTTTGGTTAGTTGATTGTGGTTGGGCAGATGTTTGGTTAGTTGATTGTGGTTGGGCAGATGTTTGGTTAGTTGATTGTGGTTGGGCAGATGTTTGGTTAGTTGATTGTGGTTGGGCAGATGTTTGGTTAGTTGATTGTGGTTGGGCAGATGTTTGGTTAGTTGATTGTGGTTGGGCAGATGTTTGGTTAGTTGATTGTGGTTGGGCAGATGTTTGGTTAGTTGATTGTGGTTGGGCAGATGTTTGGTTAGTTGATTGTGGTTGAGATTGTGCTGCTTGTTGTTGAGCTTGTGCTGCTTGTTGTTGAGCTTGTGCTGCTTGTTGTTGAGCTTGTGCTGCTTGTTGGTCAGGGCGAATTGGTTGAGGAGTTAAAGAAGTTGACTGATTTTTTTGACCATAAATAGTATCATAACTCATGGATGCTAAAATCAAACTTGTAGTCACAAATACGGAGAAAGCTAGCAATATAGATATTTTAATCATATGTATCTTTACTAAATTACTTTTTATTATATATATTTTGTATGTTTACTAAATGAGTTTTTATTATATATATTTTATATATAAAAGAATTAACTATTTGCAGAATTAAATCAAACTAGGAAAAATAAATCCAAGGAACTAAAGACGGGAATAATATAGTAACAAAGATAAAACGATATTTAAAAATTATATCAAATATAAAAAAAAGAAAATTATTTAGATTTAGATTTAATTAATGCATCAGAAGGAATAACTACCAATTGTTTTCCTGATGCATTAATTAACATCTTTTGCATTGTTTTTAAAGCATCTTCTTCGCCAGACTTATTTTTGTCTTTTAAAGCAATAATTACTTGATTAGTGAAATTTAATAATTTCTCATTCATTTTATTTTTTAAACCAGAGACAGATGTTTGGTTTGTAGGAGTTGCTGTTTGGTTTGTAGGAGTTGCTGTTTGGTTTGTAGGAGTTGCTGTTTGGTTTGTAGGAGTTGCTGTTTGGTTTGTAGGAGTTGCTGTTTGGTTTGTAGGAGTTGCTGTTTGGTTTGTAGGAGTTGCTGTTTGGTTTTGTTGTTGAGCAAATACGTGCATATTTGTGCTGCTTATAACTATTATTGCACTAAATACCAATAATAATGGCATTGCAATGATTATTAAATTTTTCATAGTATTATCTTTACATGTTTTAGTATCATATATAAAGCTATTTTATTTTCATTGTATGTATTATCAAAATATTATTACAAACGTCTTTATGACACAGCTTTTACATACAGTTACCAATAAAAGAATCTAATAATTCATCAAATAAATCAAATTACAAAAAATAAATTATATATTTTGTAACAGAAAGTAAGCATTTACAGATAATAAACACATTTAAAAAATTTTAACAAAGCATATTATTTTTTTTTCAATGCCCTCCATATGCCTAGCCCCATTATAACATAACCTATTACAATGATTCCCAAAAATTGTGGAGACATTATCTGATGTGTAGTATTTGATTGCCCTGAAAGCAGGCTAGAATTATCTGGAAATAAAGATGAAATTAATACAGATGTACCCATTAATGCACCACCTGCAATCAATAAAATGGTCAATATTCCAGATTTTATATTAAAACCCACTCCAAATGATATGAAAAATAGCAATATTGAAAAACCACCAAACATCATGCCTCGATCTTTTGCAGTTAGTGGTAAAAAACCGTGTCCATTATTTAGTCTAGCCATCCCAGCATCAGCGATATACACGACTAACAAAATAAATGCAATAATTACAAATATTTCGGATATTATTTTTCTCATTGTTTATCCAAATTTCATTAGATTAAAAGATATTTAATACTATATTAATCATTTTTAAAAAATAATAATACTAAATATACAACATAGTCTATCCGAATAATTATGAGTTATATTAGTATTTCACAGTATGAATTATCGTAAGCATAAGTGATACAGTAAATTTCGTATCAGATTAATTACATATGGATTTAACATACAATAGATCCTACATACTTAACACCATTAGGAAAACTAAAAATTATATATTTTAAACATAATCCTCTAACTAAAAAACAATATTACAAAATATAAATGAAATATGTAAAATTTTGAGAGACATCCAATTATGCGAGTTCTAATATATTTAAAAACATAAAATTTCAATTAAATATTCTTATACGATCTGCCCGACACAAAAATAAAATTAATTATCATAAACTAGAAAATAAATACAATCCTTTAATTTTATATAAAGTATTTTATTACTAGTTTAAAATCCTAAAGTTAGATTGATTTTAGTTGTTTTTTATACATTTTTTCAATTTCATGAATAGTAGTCGAATCTTCTGCATTTTTATCTTTACGAATTTTTCCAGTAAATTTAGGAAATCGTAATGCAAACCCATATCCTTTTTTTATTTTGTTTATGGACGCTGGATAAAGAGGACTCAAAGTTATTTCAGGAGAAAAGATTTCAACCACTAATTTAGGTTCAAACCAAGTGTCTATTTTGACTTCCCCAGATATTACCCTAGGATGTTTATCTCTTATCGTATGAAGTTTTAGTGTTTCAGTCAATTCCTCAAGCATGTTATCAGTAAATCCTGTTCCAACCTTACATATAGTATAAAAAGTATCTTCATCAGAGTTGTATGCAGCTAACAAAAAAGTTCCATAGTTACCAGCCCTCCTACCTTTTCCATGAACTGCACCCACAATAGTTAAATCAATCGTATCTAATAATGAGGAAGAATATTCTTTTTTTAATTTTATCCAAGCCCATTCTCTAGCACCAGTACGGTATACACTTTTAGAATTCTTTAACATTAATCCTTCACATCCATCTTCGATTGCTTTTTCCATAAATTGATCTATTTCTTCCGCAGTAGTAATCTTGGAATTACATACAAGTTTGATCTTTTCATTTTTAAAATTAAAAATAGATTCTAAAATTTCTCTCCTCTCCATATAAGGTAAAATGGTTTTATCTTTATCATCATAGAAAAGGATATCAAAAAGATTTAATACAACAGGATAATTTTTAATAGCTTCATTTATTTTATACTTTCTCTTCCTATGCATCAAACTTTGAAAAGGAAGAAACCTTTTAGTTTTGGTATCAATTGATACAATCTCTCCATCTACAATTAAATTTCTAATATTTAAATCCTTAAATTCTTCAACAATATCTGAAAAATTATTTGTAATATTTTCCAAATTTCGAGTAAATAACTGGAGCCGTTTACCATCTTTATGAACTTGAACGCGTTCACCATCTATTTTATATTCTGCAAAACATGGATTATCACCAAACTTTTTTAAAGCATCTTGGGCATCAGATCCTCGTTCAGCAAGCATTGGACGTATCGGCGTAAATAAAGATATAGAAATAAACCTAACATCATCTATCGATCCCTGGGATAATAATTTTGCAATATTCCCTAGATCGCTCGAGAGATTATAGGCATGTTCAAGAATCGCTCGATTCTTTTTTTCACCAGTTAATGATACAGATATCGCATCAATAATAGTAAAATCCGCTATACCCAATCTCAGATTACCCAGTATTAATTTTAAAATAAATTTACTTTCTAAATTAGTGGAATTATTTAACAACCTGTTTATATATTTTAGCTTAAGATCAGCAGACCCGGATCCTTCCAAAGTAGAAATTTTTACCAAAGTATCATATACTTTATCGATGGTCAATTTCTCAAAGGACAAAGTTGTTTGTAACTTATTTTTTAATACTTCGAATGCAACTTTACCGATATCACCATTTTGATTATATCTAATTTGAATATCTTTAATTGAATAACCACTTGCCAATGCTAAAGATTTGATTGCAATTTTCTCAGCCACACCCAATTCTTTGGATTCAAATGAAGGTCCCAATTTACCCTGAATTAAATATATTAGTTTATCGATAGATTGTACAGAAGTTTTATTCAAAATATCTACAAGATAGTTCGTTAATTCTATCCTACTAGTGGTTTTTTCCATTTTCTCAAAAGTTTCAGCAAGGTCCAAAAAATACACAAAATAAGTTCAAGCATATGTATTTTATTTATTATGTGAAAAAGAACATATCAAAACAGGGCACATAAAATGACACAAATTACAAAATATCCAATAAATTACTATTATAATAATTTAAAAATCAGATACATAAATTCAAGTTATTCATATAATAATTTTGTAAGATGTTTTTAATTATCTAAACATGTTAATATCACGTGGATCATATGCGCAAATTTGAAAATAATATAAAGTTAATGCGGTACTAATATAAAATTATGACTTGTATTCATTGAATAGATGTTGCATAATTTCAAATGCATTTTGTAAAATTCTGACATTTTATTCAGCTAATACCATTATCAGATTCATGCATACCATAAAATCCATATAATAATTGTAATTTTATTATTTAAAAGTACGAATTGAAAAATTAGATAAAATTTAGATTAATTTTAATTTATCAAAATTACAATATCCAGCTCAGTCATATAAATCCATGAAGTCCGCCTAGATGAAATATAATTATACTTTATTCTAAAATTATACTAACTATATTATATAGATTTAAACAATTTTAAACAAATTATTTGATTAATAAAATTGCCCATATCCATATTTTTATATTTGTTTACAGAATTATAAATGAATAATTATTAATGAGCACCGTAAGCGAAATAATGTCTTTTAGAGATCCTTATACTATTATGGCATATTCAAATAAAACTGCAATGGATGCTGCGAGCATCATGACTACAAAAAAAATAAGCTCCCTTATAGTAATAGACCAAAAAAAACAACCTATAGGAATTGTGACAGAAAGAGACTTGGTAGAGAAAATATGCCAGACTAATTTAAATGCAAATAATGTTCTAATAGAAGATATCATGTCTTCACCATTGATTACTATAATGACATATGATTCGATTGACATGGTATCCAGAATCATGAGTTCAAACAAGATTAAAAGATTACCCGTATTAGAAGCAGATAATAGAATTGTAGGGGTCATAAGTGTTACCGACATAACTAAAAATTTATCCAAAATATTATTGGACGAATATAATAGAAATAGATCATTGAAAAAAATTTTAGAAATTAACGATGTTTTCAACTAAAATTACTACATTGTTGTATGACTCGAAAATCAGTTAAGAATGTAATTTTTATATAACAGTGACAATTAAAATTTGACTGTTTCCATTATAGATCTATCGGTAAAACGTTAACAAATAACGTATAAATTAATCAGATACCAAAACAGAATACTACTAAATATATTTAAAAAATTAATAATAATTTAGAATAAATTACGTTATTATTTAAATATAAAAATCAAATTCGATAAAATTAAAAAAGACAATAATAAAATGAGGCCAGGGCACTTGAAATCTTATTCTATTATTATAATTATCAATGAAATATTAAACTATGTTTTGTTGCATTAGCCCTTTTACAAGGAAAACGAAAGTTTTATAATACCTTGTCTACATCGTTATTTTAATAACGTTTATTTCAAAAGTAGTAAAAACAATAACAGGCATTCAAAAATATACGTATTTTATACCAATTAGCACAAGTGTGCTAAATAATTTATCTGGGTATTCATCATAAAACACAAAAGCTATCTAGTTCCTTGTATTATTTTATTTGTTCTCAATACCCACAACCAAATCCAAATTGGTTAATTTGTACAAAAAAGAAAATGATCCAAAGGTAAAGGAAAGACTACTGCTACTAATTATCAAAATAAGAGAAGATAAACAAATTCCATTTCATGTTGTAAAGAATTACACCGAAGCAATTTATGGGCTTCTGATTGGTTAAAAAGATACGATAAAGAAGGTTTAGAAGGACTAAAAGATAGAACAAAAGCAGGTAGACCACCTGAACTATCTAAAGATATGGTTTACCGGATTAAAAAAGAACTATCTAACTCTAATCAAGGTTGGACAACAAAACAGGTGGAAGGGTTAATTATAAAGAAAAGTGGTATAAAATATCACTATACCCACATATATTGTATACTTCGAAAATGGGGATTTAAACAGAAGGTGCCAAGAAAAGTACATGTTAATACTGCATCTCCAGAGGAAAAATAATTTCAAAAAAAAGACAGAACAGATATTTGTGAATATACAGCAGCAGCAGCAGCAGCAGCAGAAAGATGGATTTGCCATAGTATCACTGGATGAATCATTCTTTTTTTACGAATCTTGTAAGACGTGTTTGGATTAAACAAGATAAAAAGAAAAGACCTGTAGTTAGAGTAACAGGTTCACATCAACATTCATGTATTTTTGGCGCCCTCTGTCTTGGAGGGAATAAGCAACTATTCAGGCAGTATGACAATTAATGGCGATACATTTCTTGATTATCTAAAGAAAATACATGATAAATTTCCAGAATGCTATTTGTTCATGGATAAAGCATCTCCTCATTATAATCAAAGAAGGTACTAAAGTATTTTGAGGAAAACAAGGATGCTTTGATACTTGTATATCTTCCAACTGCATCACCCGAATTTATGGTAATGGATGAGATATGGAATATTGCAAAACGAGATCTACTTGATTTGAAATATTATCAATCATTTACAGATTTTAAAAATAAGATATCTAATTATTTCAGAACAAAAAGATTTAATCTGGATATGAGGAACTATTTGTTACGAAATACAATTTAGAAGACATATGCTAATTGGTATATCAAAATTTCTGATTAATAAAAGACCTGAAAATTAAAAATTTTCGTTAAAATCAAAAATGAATTGGAGCGTCTTTAATCTAAATGATTTTCCTTATTCAGATCTAACTGTGTAGGATTACATATTGGTACTTTTATTATTTGGAGTAGTAGGACCAACATCTTTTTATCCTCTACCAAAAAAATAAATCAATAAATTTTGCATAATAAAATATAATTCAGATCAACTTTATACGTTTTGTGGGTCTGTTTCTTGATTAAATGTTATTTATCTTACCCGAACTGTAACCATTATGCTATTCTAATATAATTGAGGCTTGGTCATAATTCGATACTCATACTTATCAGAAATTCCATTTCATCAGCCAGTTCCAAGCATATATTTTATTGATTTTGGATTTATTTTCTCAGTTTTACAGTTATAATATACCATTATTTGATATATTAAAACAGACAAAAGTACAGTTGCAGATACCGTATGATATCCTCGTGCATGTGATGAGTCTATCCTAAAGACTGATTTTATATGTTCTATCAATGGATCTATCGATATTCTTCTCCGGCTGTAGATAGACTGCCCCAAAACCGATTGATAAAAGCATACAAGTTCAAGCCTCTTTTTGGAAGTACTTTCGTATCGTTCAAGAGGGCAAACTAAATCTATTCCCAATGTATTTTTACTATATTCATACAGTTTCTTATCATCATAGCCTGGATCAGCTATCATGTACAATACATATGGTAAAGAGAATACCGAAGAAGATGATGTTAAAGAAACATACATCTGGTTATCCTGTACATTAGCAGTAGTTACATCTCTGCTGTTAGAGGTACTATAATCTTGCCTGTTGTTGTACATGTTAGATGTAGTTTGTATCCAAATATCCATTTCTTGGTATGACTATAATTCCACCTTGCATCCGTGTCAATTCCAGGACATGGTACTATACCTTTCTTCATGGATGATTTATGCCATACAGGACCTTTTGCTTTTAAAAGAGTACTGTCTACTGATGTTATAGAAGGATCTACCATCATACCTTCTGTAACAAACAGGTATCCCATTGTTGATATCCTTTGTTTGATATCCGTAGACAGGGTCTTCAATCGCCTGTCAAATGTACGCCTGTTAGGTATTGATACAAGACCGCAGGCTATTGCTAGTTTATGGTTATACAAACAATTCATGTTAAGAAAAATATGTAATGCATTGTTGGAATTGATTCTAAACCATATCCTTACAATAAAACATCTTACAATTACAGTTGGAGAATATACATACGGTCTGCCACGTTTCCTTTTTGCAGTGGGCCAGGGTATGCAACCTATAATATACAGAATGTTAAAGAGTATGGATTCCTTTATTCTATCAGAAGATAATCTTTGAAACAGTTGTTCTCAAAATAATGTCTCAAGGGTTAACTTTAAGCTATATGACATGTATGAAAATATATTTGAATTATGACCCGGTCTCATATATTTCTTAATTTATTCTAAATTCCTCGATCATCATCTTTATTTTCTCAATCTGTAAATATTGTGTTCTATCGTTATTCTTTCTATAATGTATTATTTGTTTTCCTTTCTTTTTGTATTGTTGTATGGATTTTGTTCAGAGAAGTTTTCTGATCAAATATTCAAGGTCATAAATATTATTAACTCCTTTGACATAATATCATAATTCTTTTTATAGGCACCTGCAATATGCCTTCTATTTCTGGTATTTATTTTATGGATAATTATGTCTCATTTAAATATCAACGTCATCTTTACAACAATATATCTTTACTACTTGAATGAATGATATATCTTTTTTAATCTTTTAACAGGTTTCGGCATTTTTTGTTATGTGGTTTTATAACTGTCATGACATTCCTAGATCTATTTTCCCGAACGTTTTTAATATCTATTAGACTCTTTTTTATGAAATTCGTAACACATTTTTTTTCTTTATATTGATATTCGATCTTTTTTATATATCTCTATGTGTTAGTCGTCCTAATAAAATAGAATGTTATCGAATATGTAAATTATGTAAATTCGATAATATCCTAAAAGCAAAATTGATATGTTTTTTATGGAGTTTGACGGGTCCTTGTTTATATACATCTTTTTCTATCTTTTTTTCGTTTAGATGAACCCTTGTATCGTATTTAGGGTATAATCTCGCCATTATTCTTCATATTATAAATAAGGATTTCAATTTATTTATCTGTCTATCGCATTCCTGAAATTATCTAAAAACAAACTATGATTTAATTTCCATATTATTTGTCACTCTCCTAAATTATAGTCGTAATTGATAAATAATACATCGGTGTTTTATTATACATGTTATATAAAATCTTATATAACAAAAGGATAGAACAAAATAAAAAAAAGATTAAATATCATAAAGTCATTTCAAAACAAAAAAAATATTTTTTATTATGTGGTAATTGTTATTGGATGGCATCAACTTTGCCTTGTTTGCCAAATACTCACATCATACATTCTAATAAATGTCCTAAATGTGATGTAAGGTTGGATAAATTTCTAATTCGTAATGATAAATCAGCCTAGAACAAAAGATTTACAAATTAAATTATAAAATACACATATTTTTTGGTCTTTTATATAATGTTATGATTTAATTACAATTTTGTAATTATGGTTAATGTCGATTTAGACCCTCTGAAATGGTGACAAGATAAATGAAACTTGGTCGTAATTCGATACTGTTCATCCTTATCTAAAATTCCATTTCATTAGCCAGTCCCAAGCATATATTTTATTGATTTTAGATTTGTTTTCTTAGTTTTACAATTATAGTATACCATTAGCTGATATAATAAAACAAACAAAAGTACAATTGCAGATACCGCATCAAATCCACGTACTGACAATGGGTCTATTTTAAACAGATTTGATATGTTCTATCAATGGCTCTATTGATATTCTTCTCTGGCGGTAGATTGCCTGTCCCAATACCGATTGATAAAAGCATACAAGCTCAAGCCTCTTTTTGGAAGTACTTTCGTATCTTTCTAGGGACAACCCAGATCTATTCCCAATGTCTTCTTGCTATATTCATACAGTTTCTTATCATCATAGCCTGGATCAGCTATCATGTACAATACATATGGTAAAGAGAATACAGATGAGGATGAGGATGATAAGGATGATGAGTATGAGTGAGACGTTAAAGAAACATACAGCTGGTTATCCGGTACATTAGCAGTAGTTACATCTGCAGTTAAAGGTACTATAATCTTGCCTGTTGTTGTACATGTTAGATGTAGTTTGTATCCAAATATCCATCCCTTTGTATGGCTATAACTCCATCTTGCATCGGTATCAATACCAGGACATGGTACTATACCTTTTTTCATGGATGATTTATGCCATACAGGACCTTCTGCTTTTAAAAGAGTACTGTCTATTGCGGTTATAGAGAGGTCTATAATATCTTCTGTAACAAACAGGTATCCCATTGTCGATATCCTTTGTTTAATATCTGTAGAAATGGTTTTCAATCGCCTGTCAAATGTACGTCTACTAGGTATTGACACAAGACCACAGGCTAATGCGAGTTTATGGTTATACTGATAGCAGTCCATGTTAAGAAAAATATGTAATGCATTGTTGGAATTGATTCTAAACCATATCCTTACAATAAAGCATCTCAAAATTATGGTTGAAGAATATACATATGGTCTACCACGTTTCCTTTTTACAGTAGGCCACGGTATACAACCTATCAGATATAGAATGTTAAAAAGGGTGGATTCCTTTATTTTATCAAGAGCTAATCTTTGGGTCAGTTTTAGTCAGAATCATATCTCAATGGTTAGCTTTAAGCTATGTAGATCATTGAAAATATATTTGAATTATGACCATACCTCAGATAAATCAAGACCTTTTAAATTTGTCTTATGGCCCTTGAATTCATCATAGACTTTTCCAAAAAAGGTTTTTATATCGTTCATGTTTTCCTCATAATTTCATATATTGTGGAAAAATTTATTTCGTAAATTTTCTAAAATTTGATTATCAGTTACACAATCATCTGAATATCTATCAATATAATGCATTTTGATGATGGTTTATTAATCTCCATAAAATCTAAATCTATAAATACACTAAATTTTTGACAATACATTATTATTCTCTATTTGTAGCTTTTATGCTTAAATCTAATTATTTCATGGATCTCATAATGATGCCCTTTTACATTAATATTGTAAATGATAAGATGCTAATTATTATTGACTTTACATTGTTATAATAATGTATAATACTATTCAATGAAGGATATCTTTTCATAAGTATAATGCATCATCAAAACATGACCCTAGAATATGTCTTGTAACGGATGTTTGTTAAGAACTCCAAAAATTTCTTCAAGATAAATATAAAAAAAGTTTAATTGATACTATGATGCAAAAGCGAATCCAACTGATTTGATAAGGTGGGACAAATGATGTGAATAGATGTTGATTTATGTACAACAATACCGAAAAATTATATAAATTCTATGGACGAATTTGAGTTTTGAGTTCCAAAGAAAAAATTGAAACAGCTGTTAAAGTTTGGAATAACTATTTTGTATGTTTATGGGACTTGCATACAAATTTGGATTTAAGGTGGTGATTAACAGTATGACAAAATAAAAGAAAACTGATTTTGTACATGGTATCTAAAACCATCTAAAATACAAATTACCAAATATTTGAATTTAATATATTGAATACTCTGATGGAACTACATAAATACGAAATCCTTGTTAGATGATGACAAACTCCTAAAATCAGGATTTCGAAAAAAGATAAAAAAATTATAGGGTCTGGAATATTAAATGGCTGTAAGTAGTGGATCAAAAAAACAGAGTATCTTTAACGAAACCGTGGATTCTTATATTTTATGTTACCCGATTCCAGTACCGATTAGAATACTTTTCAAGTGGTGGCTATGTCTTTCTTAAGGCAAAAAAGATGAATGTCAAATCAATTCCAGCAGGATGCCATCGTACAACCTTATCCTCGTACGTAAAGTCTATTGGTTCTATAAGTTCAAATCCATTTTTTTCAGCTATCCTTACTATATTTTCTATTTCATTCCTACTAAAAATTACATCCGGTACTGTGCTAAATGAAAAAACCTTATTTGAATTGTCTATCTTGTCATGCCAATAATCAGTAGATGTCAAAAGCATTCCATCTTTCTTTAATATTCTGTTCATCTCTTTAAAGTAATTTTCAATATTAACACCATGTTCAACAACAGATAATGATGTAATATAATCAAACATAGCATCATTATAATTTGTTTTTTCAAGATTCTGGATTGATAAGTTAAGAATTTCAGGTTCAATATTTTCTGATTGCGGATTACTAGATGCATCAAAAGAAAGATCACATCCATATAGGTTTTTAAAACCAAGATTTTTAAGCATCAATAAAATAGGGGAACCATTGCATCCTATGTCAAGTATAAACGAATTTTTATCTGCTTTATTTATTATATCAATCATTTTGCTAACATCCCATGATTTTATTTTGTCCGAATGAGGGAATAGATTAAGTGAGAGAAGATATTTTACCGCTTCATCTATTTGATTTGTATTTTTTAAGACTGAGTTATACTGCATAGATAAATCTATTTAAATTAGTTGAAAGTTGGTATATAAGTCTAAAACTTTAACTTCAAACATCATATATATTGGAACTATAGAAATTGTTAAAATGAAAATACCTGATATGACAAAAGGAAGCAGAATATGGTGTCACTATCTTTCCTTGATAGATCTAATGATTGTACATTGGTAAAATGGGTAAAAATTAAACTCAGTTAAGTTATTCTTATTCTATATGAATAAGATTTAGTATAACAAATGAAACGTTTTTCTATCATGAAAGAGGGTTATATAATGAATAGATTCTATATAATATCTTAAAAGATGATCCTCCGTATGTGGGACGTCGAGGGTTATCTGGACAATATTCTGTTACATAGTGTTATTATTCATTGGGATATGATTTTAGAATGATCAAAATTATAATCCAGTATAAAATTTATTTTTTATTCTGTAAAATTTATTGCCAGTAATTTTCTTCTTTTTATTTTTTATTTGATATCTATACCTTTTTTGCTAATGGATTATTAATATCAATTAACTTGATATTTTCTTTACCTTTTGAAATCCTCAAAATATTTTCATAAATATCTAAATGTTGTTTAGCTATTACATCCCATTTTAGTTTCTCTTTAAATTCATTTACCTTTGATTTTAATTTGTCATAATTTTTTTCAACTATTTTCAATCCTTCCTCGAAACTAGATGCATTTCTTTTTGTAGTTATACCTAAACCAAGTCTTGCATATTCTTTAAAGAATCCATTATCTGATGCTAAAAATGGTTTACCATGACCTAAGCCGTCAAACATTGTTCCAGAGCCTGCTATTGCTTTATATGGTAAAAAAATCACATCTGATGCAAAGAAAAGTAAGGATAAATCTTTTTCAGATAAATAGTCTTTTCCAAGGTTAATCAAATTTCTTTTGTTCTCTAAATTCAAATCAATTGTCTGTTTGTTGTAATGATTTTTAGAATAGTTTAATACTAGTTTCCAGCCATCAGGTATATTCATTTTTCTTATAATGTCCCAGCCTTTTGTCGCAGTCAGAAAACCTTGAACTAATATTATTTTTTTATCTTCTGGCAAAGATAGTAAACTTCGTGCATTTTTTTGTTCAATCTCTTTGTTTTGATATGGTTCAGATCCATGATAGACAACCTGTGTACCTTTGACTAGGTTAATCATGTACTTTGATAGTACTATTCCAGCATAGCTTTTGGACATGGCATTTGAGTTAGTCTTTTTAAAAGATGAATAGTTAATCAAATGCTTCCAATATTCATAAAAATATCTTGAATGTAACTTATCTTTTCCATTTATAATAATCGATTGCATCCAGTTTTTAAATTTATATGCAGTATGAAACGTAGTAACTATTGGAACTTTGCAAATAGAGTAAAATTTGTCTATACCTGTTTTGGTTTTATATGGTAGTAAAGGATGCATTTTAAAATTATAAAGACCTTGTTCGTATTGTATATGAACAATATCTGGCATTATTTTTTGGACTAGATTATTTATTATTTCTGAATTGTTTTGCTCAAAAGGTGATATTCCTTTATAATCTCCATTTCCATCAGTACTTGATAGAACATTTATTTTAGTATTAAGAGATTGCAAGGATTTAACTAAATTAAAAGTATATCTTCCAACACCTCCTTGCATGGGCGGATACTCGGTACAAATCATAAGAACTGTATAATCATGTTTTATTCCTGTCAATACAAGTAATGTTGATCAAATTGAGTATTTATAGGAACTTTTTATATATTCAAGCAATAAAATTCTTTTAATGCGGTCGTCTGATGAGTATTTGTTTTATAATTAAATCTGTATTGTCAGTGTTTGATTATTATATTGGGTGAAAATAAGTCAAATATGATTTTTGTGCTATTCGAAAAATAGAATCTTACTATATCGATAATTAGATTAGTTAAATTGGTTGATTGTGTTACGATCTTAAAGCAATAACGAATGATTTAAAATAATTGTGCAAAAGCGCATAGACTTTGTAATTTTTGTATTCTACTAAATATTAAGTAATTTTAATATTGAAAATTACACTGATGTAAAAAGAAAATTTGTAGTTACATTCATGAAATGCATGTGGAAAGTGATTTGCTATTTTTTGGGAATTCTTGTATGTTGCTTCTAAATGATTATCCGATGGTAGTGATGCGTTGAACTCGACCATTATCTTCAAATTCCTGTAATATATCCTGGAATAGGATATGTCTGGAAGGCTTTGTGTTCATAGTACCAGGACTATTTATTATTCTTCTAGTGCTCGGTAGTCCTTGATCTATCGGACCATGTAGATTGTTATAATCTATTTAACCCGTTAAACCTGTAGGATCAGATATTAGTCCAACAGATCTTCAAGGGAGGTAGCGGGATCATATAACTCATTCTTCCAATAATGTTTGGTATCTATTGACCTATTGAACTTAATCTGTTAGGCCATTACTCCTTATCGAAAATATTTCATAAAACCAGGTGTCTGTATTGCTCAATGGCCCTGAAGTACCCGGCTTATCTTTTGTATCATTAATTCCTGGCGCCTAATGGCCC
Source organism: uncultured Nitrososphaeraceae archaeon (assembly GCA_963762475.1). Taxonomy (GTDB): domain Archaea; phylum Thermoproteota; class Nitrososphaeria; order Nitrososphaerales; family Nitrososphaeraceae; genus Nitrosocosmicus. The sequence goes on along the minus strand of CAVXKW010000006.1, from coordinate 395,146 downwards.
TTGATCTACTAAATCCTGATCCTGCATCACTTATTGAACAGGTTAAACCTCAAGGATCAAGAAATTTCGGATGTAACAGGACCTCGAGGGCGGTAACAGGAACACAAAGTTCTAATTTTTCCAATGATATTCCGTAACTATCGACCTGATGGTCACGTAGACTATAACATTGCTCCTTATTCGTGAAGCATAAAAGAATATAACGAGATGTCTGGGTTGCCGCATGATCATTGTGCCAGCCTTATGTTGCTCCATTAGTATCGTATCGTAATTGACTATGGACCATGTAGATCAAAATATTCTCTCTTTTATGATATATGATAATTAGTAACTAAATTATCGTTTAAGATTTATAATTGTACTTTTGAATTATCCGTTAGAAACACTGCTAAAGCATTATTATTACTGCATCCAGTAAAAACGATACATATCCATCTAAAATGGAATTCAAAAATACATATTCGTAATTTTTCGAGAAAGTAAATTAAAGAACATTTCATGGATGACTATGATGAAAGCAGGTTAGAATTTATATACCTTTATTGGATAAATAGAAACATAAACAAATAACTTCTTTTAATTTAATAGTGTCCCACATCTGCTACAGAACGAATTTTACATGGTATTCTAATAATCTTAAATACATTCAGTTTCGTCTGGATTCGAATATGTATTCTAATACATATCGTCGTTCAGATTTAAGAAATTAAAAACCATTTTTAACCCTGTGAAAATATTATTAAAAGAATATAAAATATCTAAAGGATGGATAAAGATGATGCTACTTTCCTTAAAACAAAGAAATGTTATATTGGTTTAATTAATTAAACATGGATTTTCAGATAAAGAAAGAAAATGAATTTCGGTAGGTCACTAGATTTAATTCATATATTTATTTAATTTCATTTTATCAAAAGTGTTAATATCTAGACCCTTTATCTAAGAAATATTTGTCTTCTGATGCCAATGATAGGTATTACGCAACAGAAAAAACTGAAATAGCATATGGCATAGAAAATACAATAAAAATGGTGATAAAATACCATTCAGTCGTTAAAAATACCGCAGATATATGCTCTGACTATAAGGGTCCTCAGATATTTGTAGAATATGAGCCGGCCTGGATCTCTTATAAAAGGATGAAATCTCGCGGAGTACATATGAGATTTATTATTGACATTAAAGAAGACAATTTAGAATACTGTAAAAAATTATCTGAAGTAGGGGAAATCCGACACATAGATGAATTTAACGGAAATTTCGGAATATTGGATAAAATTGATTATGTGGCACCAGCAATTTCTCAAAGCCATGCACCTAGTGTGCCAATACTTATCCGTATATCTATCAAAGACTTTGTAGATTCACATCAGGATTTTTTTAATGCATTATGGAAAAAGGCGCTACCCTTTGAACAAAAGATAAATGATCTTAAAAAGGGGATAATACCCTGCAAAAATTGAAACTATAACTAATCCTTCTGAGGTTGAGACTAAATATGTTCAGATAATGGAAAAAGCTACTGATGAACTGTTACTTATAATTCCAAAATTGAATTCCATGCCACGTCAATTCCATATTGGAATAATTCAAATATTAAAAAAAACATATCTCATTACAATAATTTAAAGATTAAAATTCTTTTTCCCTCTTTCATATCTATTGACTCATTACAATCGTCATTACCCATAAGTGAGACTTTAAAAGAAAAAACATATCGAGAATATGTTTATGAGTTAAATAACCTTTGTATGTATAAATATAATGTTTTTATTAAAAATATAGAGCCATCAATTTCAACCAAATCTACTATAATTATAGTAGATAGAAAGGAATCTTTAGTTATAGATGTAAAAAATGATTTAAAAGAAAAATTTTCAGAGTCTATAGGATTTGGCACGTATTCAAATAGTGCTGCAACAGTTATTTCATATGTTTCATTATTTGAAAGTTTCTGGTCTTATTCTAACATTGTAGAAAAATTGAAGAGGTCCGAAGAATTACAAAAAGATTTTATTCAAATAGCAGCTCATGAGCTTAGAACTCCAATACAACCAATACTTGGATTATCTAATTTTTTAATGAAAAATAAACCAGAAGATGAAAATGATTTTCAAAATATTATAAAAATTATTAATATAAACGCCAAAAAACTAATACGATTAACAAATGATATCCTGGATGTTACAAAAATTGAAACTAATAATTTCATTCTAAACAAAGAGTTATTTAATTTAATGGATGTAATATCGGATATAATTCAAGACTATGATAATCAAATTAATAATGAAAATGTAAAATTAATTTGCAATTTTGTTTATTGTAATCAAACCTGTAGTATAAAAAAAGACCTTTTAATAAAAAATAACAATGGTGATGTAATAAACGACAAATATGATATATCCATATTTGCTGACAAAACTAGAATAAGTCAAGTTATTTCTATTTGTTAGATAATGCAATAAAGTTTACCGAAGAAGGTACAATTTATATTGTAATAGAAAAAAAAGATGTCATCGAAAAAAAAGTATTAATCAATATTAAAGATACCGGATATGGAATAGATCAAACCATTATTACAAAGTTATTTTCAAAGTTTACTACAAAATCGAAAGGAGGAACAGGATTGGGATTGTTTATATCAAAAAATATTATTGAATCTCATGGTGGAGATATACATGCTTATAATAATAAAGGTAAAGGTGCTACATTTGGTTTTAGCTTGCCGCTTTTATGACTGTGGAATTAATAATAATGGCGGTTCATTATTCTGTAAATTGGCAGACCTGATATTCTTTTGTAGTTGATCTATTTCTATGTATAGCCTTCACATCCAAATGCGCTTTTTGGATCTACAACTTGTACTCTACTGTTTTTATTCAAAATTGATTTTTCTTAAGTTCTTTTTTTTACGACTATCTTTTCTAATTTCTTTTATTTTTTCTTATGATGTATGATGGGTTTTCGGTTGAGTCTTTTTTTCTAATATTCAATGTCATAAACATTTACAATCTATTTGAGTTGCATGTTATTTCTTTTTATGTATTATAGTCATTCTTCTTCCTTTCTTGTGACACAGTTTATGAACGATAATCTCTTGATTGTTAACCATAAATTTAAACATTTAAAACAGTATGTTCTTTTTGTATGAATATTAATACCTTTGCTCTTCTTTATTATTTGATCTTGAAATTTGTTGTTTTTTAAAATATGAAAGCAATAATGCCTGAAAAGTATAGTTCATCTTCTTCTGATATTTACATCCTCTTTTGTTATTTTATATCTTTTGAGTAATTGTATTTTCATTTCTTCATTAAATTTCAATCTTTTTAATATTTTTACAAACGTTATTATGATATGAAACAGATGGAAAATTTGCTAATGTGAACTTTTTAAAGATAGTGATATGTTAAAAGCATAGAAATCTGTTTTTACAATCTATACTTAATAACATTAATTCGTAGATCTTAACAGATATTTTTTAATATCTAAATTAAATCGCCTTGTTCTATAATATTGAAAAACCATATGTTTAAGCGATTGAAAGTTTGGATAATAATCAGATAATATATTGTACTTTCCCTGTCTCCAACATTCTTCAACTGCGTTAAACTCAGGTGAGCCAACAGGAAAATATTCTATTTTTATATTATCTTCATTTCTCTGCAAATATTCCTTTATTATCTTAGATCTGTGCTGGGTTGCTCTGTCAACAAATATGATAAATTTTTTAAATTTATTTTTTACTTCATCAAGGTATCTGATAAAGGATAGACTGTCAAATCGATTATATTGTCTAAATAGTTGTTTATCATCGTTTGATAATACTCAAAATACAATGGTTTTGTTGTGTGAGCCTGTGATTGTAACTACTGGTCTTTTTTCTCTCAAAATCCATTTTCTTTTTATATATCATGTATAAAAATTGATTCGTCTTGTACTAGAATGTGCCATCTAGGTTTAATATTAGTTAAGATTTCTTGTACCATTTTTTAAATTTCTTTTTCTCTTCTTTGAATGCTGTTCTTACGAATCTCTTTTGAGGCATCTTTGCAGAAAAGCCCCATTTATGTAGCAACCGGTAGATATGTACTTCATGGTATTTGATGCCTGTTTTCTTTTGAATAACATTCATAACTTGCTTAAAATCCCAACCAGTATTGCTATCTTCTAATTCTTTTCTTATTTTTATCATCAAATTGTTGTTAACCAGAGGTGGTCTTCCGCTTCTTGGTTTATCGTTTAATCCATCCAATCCTTTATCGTTATATCTTTTGTACCATTTGTAAGCCCATGCTCTTGATTTATGTAGTTCCTGTGCTACAGTTTCGATATGCTGTTTGTCTGTTAATATGCGTCTTACTAAAAGAATCCTTTCTTTTACATCCGCATTATGCTCGACATTATATGCCTCGTCTAGTACCGTGGATTTCAAATAGTAATAAATTATAGAGGGGTTAGCTAAAAATCTATCTATGAATTTATGTAAGTCAGTATAACTATTCGGATATTCCTGCACTGTTGTTTCTCTTTTTATATTTTCCTTTCTTCTGGATAATCTTTATATTTTATGTTTGGAGTAATCTTTGACCATTTCTTCATTAAAATAATTTAAATTTGTGTATCTCAGCCCTATCCCAAAATTCGATGGATAAAACTATTGAAAATCTATCAAGACTGCATAGGTGTCAACTGGACTTGGCAATTCATCGATAGTATATCTATAAAGTCTCACTTAGGGGGCGATGACTGTTGGACATAATCCTAATGATAGAAGCGAACTAGGCAGAACAAAACACATGTTTTAACGGATAAACATGGAATCCCATCATCTGTAGTTATTTCTTCAGTCAATGCTCATAACATCAAACTAGTAACAGAAGTGGTTGATAATGTGGTTAGCAAACTACCTTCATCATATAAAACTAAAACAACAAGAGGTAAAAGAGAAAGAAAACTTCAACATCTAGGTCTTGATAAGGTATACAATTCCGAACAAGAAGACCGAGAACTAATCAAACGAGGATATGCACTGCATTCCTAATAAAAGAAAAAGGATTAAAAATGAGAAGGAGGATGAATTCAAAATTAACACAACATTGCTTAAATCGTAAAAAATATCCAGCAAAAAGATAGGTTGTAAAAAGAACGAATTCATGGTCAACAAATTCAGGAAATTGTTGACAAGATATGAGGTGAAGGTATAGAATTATCTTGGATTAGTACAGATCTTTTGTTGTATGATCATTTATAGAATGATAATTTTGGAATAGACTCTAAATACATGTGATTTAAAAAACCGTAGTTTTCTACATAACCACCTTTAAAAGTATCAGGATAATCAATAATGACAGATCTAAATACGATAAAGTCGTTTGAACGTAATTATGGTTCTAACATTTCGGATGTATATTATGAATACCATTTCTAATTATTACAATTATCATTTGAAATTCTCCATATAAAGTAGGTGGCTATACTATACATTAATAGTATTAATTACACTGTAAAAAATGATGATTTTTCTTGTCATGATGTAAATGTTATAATACTATGAACACCAATAAATTCTATGATATCACTTAATTCGATCGTAATGTTTTGGAAAAATGGTTATTCATGTATAAGTAAATTCCAGAAAAAGGACAAATAATATGGTATCTTTTATAGTTTGTATATCTTTACATATTGAAAAAAAGAGTGATATGTATTTTTAGATGACTACTTACAACAAATTTAGAATACCGATACCTAGAAACCTGTTACAACGGATAGACAGAGATTCTTCCCCTGCACATATCGGTAGTCTTAGAAATGCAGTTGATTTTATTGCTCCCAAAAATACTCCTGTGCTTGCAGCAGCAGATGGTGACGTAGTCTTTGTCAATGATGATTCTAATATTGGAGGCCCTAACCCCTCTTATTGGAATGCAACCAATTTCATTACTATATTACATTCAAATGGTGAATATTCTCGATATGATCACTTAGAATATCATAGTGCAAAAGTAAAAGTGGGTCAACATGTAAATGCAGGCCAAGAGATAGCTAGTGTGGGCATGACTGGATATACCTATATCCCTCATTTGCATTTCCAAGTATTTTTATTTAACGGCTATAATTTTTGGACTAATTTTGACACCATCGAAATACTGGATTTTATTTAATAAGGCGATCGTAATTCTATATCCTATTATTTACTTGATCATTTTCCTCATCAAATACTAATTATATATTATTTTGATCTTGGATTTAACCCATACAATCAAGTTATAATATATCATTTATTGTAGCATAAGATTGATGGTACTATAATTGTAGGAACAATTTGAATTCCATATTTTTATAATGATTATCTCAAACGGATTTGATGTATTATATCAACATGCTTTTGCAATTTCAAAGTACAGTTAAATCAGCACGTTATGCATTTTAACAATAGTTAATCTTTTACTATTTATGTTTTGATCTATGCAAAATGTAGCAAAGGCCGAAAAAATAGTCATGTAGCAAAGCTCCTCGTTTATTCTATTATTAACTACGATAATAATCGATGATTATAATAAAGGAATAATGTCAATTTTACGAACTTGTAGATAATACTTGTATATCAAATACTTGGTAAATACCAATCAAATAATATGTCCCTACCAAAAGGTTCTATTATATTTATATCAAAATATGTAATATTTAAGAATAATCAATCAATTTAAAGAGATTTAGAATTTTATGATGATTGTTGGTTTAACCATAATAAGTTATAGTTAAGATTATCGCGAAAAAAATTTTTATGTATTACAAATTTAAATAAATTGTTATATCTATTTATTAGATTTAAAAAATGAGTTATAATATCGGCAAATTACGTATAGATTTTTCATTAAAAAGAGAAATATTTTTTGTCGTATTAGGGTCCCTACTTGGCGGAATGATGATGATGCTACCAGGTATGATTTATGGATTAATATATGAAAATGGAAATTATTATACTATTTGGCGTATTTTTGGACATGTAATTGGCGTATATTCTTACTATACTATTTTAGCAGGAATTTCAATTCATTTTCTAACCGCATCAACTATTGGTATCATATTAGGAATATTTTTATATAAAACTGGAATATTGGAAATAAGTAAGCCATTAAACGGTTTATTTTATGGGCTATTTACAGGCACGATAGTATTTTTATTGTGGGCGATTCCAGTTCAACAATTAATTCTTAATCATGAAACGGCAAAAACCATATCTTTGCATTCATCCTTATCGGCGCAAGCAATCTCAAATGATTTACAAAAAAATTTGATTATGGCGCTGTTACAAAATTGTATACGAAACCTGATCTTTGGAATTACACTTGGACTAACCTCATCTTTATTATCTATAAAACTTGGAAAGCGGTTTCAATGTCCTAAATGTCATATTTCTTTTTCTAAAATAGATATGATAAAAAGACATCTTCGACGAGTACATAATGAAAAGATTGCTCAGAAAAGAGTGGTAATTCTTGGTGGTGGATTTGCAGGAATTGAGGCAATAAAAAAATTACAAAATGCATTTGAGGATGATGTGGATGTAGATATTGCATTAGTTAACAAAGATAATTTCCTTTTGTTTACACCAATGCTTCATGAAGTAATTTCAGGAATGATCGAAACATCCCATATTGCAATTCCTTTAAGATCTGTTTGTAAAAGAGCGCGATTCATTGAAGCTGAAGTAGAGAATATCGATATTGAAAAAAGAACGATCTTTTTAAAAAATAATATAAAATTAGGTAAAAATGAAGATGATAAACCTTCTTACCGTCGTTTTCAAATAGAGTATGATTATTTGCTAATTTCTTTGGGTGGAGAAACTAATTATTATAATAATCAAAGAATTATGCAGTCCTCTTTTAATATGAAAACTCTTTATGATGCAAATTCTCTTAGAAGTCACATTATAACTACACTGGAACAAGCAGATACGTTGGATAGTGATGACCATTTAGATTATGATTTAAAAAAGAAACTTTTAACATATTTAGTTGTAGGTGGGGGTTTTTCAGGAGTTGAAACTGTGGGGGAAATTAACGAGTTTATAAGAGAGAGTATCAAGCAATATTATCATAATATTGATATAAATGATGTTAAAGTTATTCTTGTAAGTTCAAGCGATAAAATACTACCTGAAATGCATCATTCCCTGGGAACATATGCTTTGGAAGAATTGATAAATTCAGGCGTACAAATAGTTTTGTCAAATAAAGTTAAAGATGTCATAAGATCAATTAGTGATGATCAAGGTAGTAATAATGTTAGTAATACTGGTGATACCATAAATAAGAGCCCTATTGGAATATTATCGTCTATAAATAATCAAAGAGATGCTGACTCTTATTTGATTGCAGTTTTAAACAATAATGATCGTATTTCGACTTATACTGTAATATGGACTGCAGGTATATTGCCTGAAAACGTTATTCAAAATACCTCTATAAAAAAAGATAAGAAAGGACGCTTGACTACCAACGAATATTTGCAAACAATTGGATTTAATAATGTCTTTGCTACGGGGGATTGTGCATCCATTATTGATCCTTCTACTGGTCAGCCTTGTCCGCCTACTGCTCAACATGCGATAAGACAAGGGGAGATAGCTGGCAGCAATTTGGTCTCGCTTATAAAATATGACCTTTCAAAAAATCAATACTCGTTTAATAAATTTGATTATAAAACAAGAGGGACAATGGCAACAGTTGGAAAAAGAAATGGGGTTGCAATTATTTTCGGATTCAAAATATCGGGCACTCTTGCATGGATGATGTGGAGAGCATTTTACCTTAAAAAAATACCTACAAGACAAAACAGGTTTAGGGTATTGATTGATTGGACAGTCGATCTTTTATTTAGTCGAGACATTGCACGATTAAAAGCTCCAATAGAGATTAATCCAAAAAAGGGGGATGTATGATTCGATATAATCTAAATATAAAATTCTAATTTTAGTTTTGTTTTCTTACTTCTTTTATTTTTGTTATTTTCGATTCTATTAATTTAGGGATTTTAAATAATCTGAAAAATTAATTTCATTTAATTTATTTTTATCTCTTTATAATTCAATTACAAAAAGTTCGTAATTATTAAATAAGAAATCTGCCCAATAGTATGGATGCCTTTTATTATTTATGATAAAAGATTTATAAATAAACATTATGAAAAGGGTAAATATAATATTTTAAATTCTAAACAATTAAAATACTTTTTAGTGTGCTCGAAATGTTTTTGGATGACCTCAACATTACCTTCGATAAAAGAAATTAAGCTACTCAAATATAAAAAATGTCCTATTTGTATAAATTTAGTATCTAGATTTTTGATTTGCGACGATTCATAATAATAATTATTCTTATAATGAACTAAAAAGTGATAAATATTAATGTTGTAATATGTTTACAATCATTTTAGTTCAATATGATATGAAATTTCCTACAGTATGCATAATAATGAATTTATGAGTTCATTATTCATTTAAGGTTCAATTACATTCAATAAATAAATTGATATACATGGTTTACGATATAGTTTAATCTACAATATGAAAATTTTTTGTCTTTTGTTAAGAAATATGCCATACATTACGTAGAGTTGTTGAAAGCAGTTACAATATGTAGATAGTCTAGATTCGATTAACAAACTAATTCAATATTGCCATAAAATGAAAATCAATGATATATGATAGATATACATTAATCTACAATTCTAAAGTCATCTGGCTTTCTATTGGTATCACTTTGACCGTATGAACAAATTCTTTTTTACAAATATTAAAAAAGAAATATGTTTGTGATGGTGCAACTTAATCCCATAAATTAAAGGAATATTCCTAACCTGTTTTCCAAATTGAGATCGGTATCTAGGCAGTATCTAAATATCTAAATGAGATATCGCTATATTTTGGAAAAAATTTAATGAATTATTTATTTCAGAAATATTTTCTTAAAAATATAAAACTGAAATATGACAAATGCTGGTAACTATAAGTTATTTTAACAGGGTTGTAAGATCAACTATGCAGAGTTGTTTGTAATGCTTTTCACTTTTTATAAAAACAAATTTTTGGTATACTATTAATGTATTTACTTGATTCTGCTGTGAGAATAAAATATAATTAATAATATTTTATATTCTCTTTATTTCAGGATCCATGATATAACGATTTTAATCTGCAACTTAAATTAATAAAAAAGTTCTTTGTAATATTAAAACCCTGTTTTTAACACAACTTTAATTACTTCGTTTTTATGATTATCAAACATATCATATGCTTTTGGAGCGTCATCAAGATTCATTGTATGGCTAATTAATGGAAGAGGATTTATTCTATTATATTCAATCAGATGCAACAATTGTTGATTATATTTTTTAACAGGGCATTGACCCATTCGAATTTGAATTTCTTTATTAAAAAGCTCCCCAAGAGGGAATTTGTCATATGTTGACAAATATACACCTGGAATCCCTGCAGTTGAATTTTTTTGTGCCACTTTGCTTATCCACGTTATAATTTGTAATGGATTAGACGGTTCATATGCAGGATCAGACACCAAATTATGGTCATGTAGTTTTTGGTTACTTTTATTATCATCAACTTCGGGTTTACTATTTGTGTGACCTACAGCTTCATAACCTACTGCATCTATGCAAATTACTCCTTTTCCATTAGTTTCCTTATTTATCTTTTCAACAGGATCTATTTCATCAAAATTAATGATCTCCGCACCCAAGTCTTTAGTTTTATTTAAACGAGCAGGCCAATGATCGATTGAAAAAACTCTAGCTGCACCTTTTAAAAAACAACTCATGACAGCAAAATACCCTACAGGACCTGCTCCAAATACTGCAACGTCGTCGCCGGGTTGAACATTTGCAATATCTGCACCAAAGTATCCAGTAGGTAGAATGTCACTTAAAAATAATACTTTTTCATCATTCAATGTATCCGGCACCTTAAGGGGCATTGTATTGGCAAACGGAACGCGGACATACTCTGCTTGACCACCATCATAGCCACCTAATAATTGTGTATAGCCAAATGCCGCGCCTACTTTACCTTTAGGGTTTGATCTATCGCATTGTGACCACTGCTGGGTGCTACAATAATGACAATGTCCACAATCAATATTAAACGGTATTACTACTCTATCTCCTTTCTTTAATTCATGAACTTCGGATCCCAATTCATCCACAATTCCCATAAATTCATGCCCCAGAGTTTGTCCCGGTTCCATACCTTTTACGTTTCCATGGTAAAGATGTAAATCAGATCCACAAATTGCTGTAGAAGTTATTTTTAAAATTATATCGTCTTGCTTTTGAATTGTTGGTTTGGGCTTATCATCAATTCGAACATCTTTTGCCCCGTGATAAACTAATGCTTTCATTATATTATTATATACATAACAAACCTTAACTAAATCAATAATTTAAATTGCTGAACAATATATTGACCTATTATAAAAAAAGTTAATATGGTAAATATTAAAATTTATAATAATTTGAATATGAAAATAAAATATTCAAAAATCTTGATTTATAATTAATAATGATTATCGACAAATAGATGCCTATTTAATACCCTGTATACTAAATGCTATAGATCCATTCTATTTTTCTTTGATTGGTAAACTGAAAGTAAATTTGGCGCCTCTTCCATTTGCATTATTTTCTGCCCAGATTGCACCTCCATGTGCTTTAATAATACTTTTAGAAATGAATAGGCCTAACCCTGTCCCTTGATATGATTTTGAAGCGAATTTTGAGAATAGCCTTGGATATATGTCGGCATGAATCCCACTTCCAGTATCTTTGATGCTTACTATAACTTCATCAGAATTATTATCGTTCATCTTCTTTTTATCAATATTAATGTAAATTTTACCATTTTCCGTAAACTTTATGGCATTATCTATTAAATTAGAGATGACTTGAGTTATTCTTGCTTTATCTGCGTTTATGAATATATCGCTATTTCCAATTGTGTTATCATATACTATTTCTATATTTTTATTTTTTATATCTGATCGTATCTGTTGTTGAAGATCATTTATAATTGTTATTATCAAATCTTTTAGATTGAATTGTTGCATGCGGAGATTAAACATCTTGCTCTCTATTTTAGTAACATCTAGTACATCATTAGTTAAACGGTTAAGTCTTTTTGCGTTACGTAGTATTGGATCGGCAAATGACTTGCCATTTTCAGGATCCAATTCTAGCAACTCGGAAAATCCTATTATGGCTTGTGTTGGTGTTCTAAGCTCATGTGCAGCGACATTTATAAATTCTTTTTGCATTTTATCATGTATCTCTAATTGTTTATTTTTTTCAACCAATAGATTATTTGATTCAGCCAATGATTCATTGGTTCTTTTCAACTCCTCCGCAGTTATTTTAATTTTATTATTGGAAATGTCTAGGTCTATTGTTCTTTTTTTTATTTGTTTATTCAAAATGTTGTTCCATCGGATGAGAAATATTACAAGAGCGGCTATGGCTGCAGTTATACCTGCAAGAAGCGAAAACGATTCAATTTTTTCGTTTAGAATAACTCTATTAATGCTCGAGTAAATATATGAAGTAGGAGTAATTTCAAAAACAAAATATGCAGGTACTCCTTGAATAAAAATCGGGTAACCTGTATTTAATCTTTCACCGTTAATAAAATTATAAATAGCCGATCCTGATTTTCCACTAATCACTTGTTTTACAAGGTTATTCAAAGCCTCATTATGGCCTGTAATTTGTTGAGTGTATTCTCCAAAAAATGGTTTTCCTATTAGAGATTTTAATGGATGAATTAATTGAATTGATTTTTTATCCAAAACTACAAAATACTGTGAACTGATATTATGAATATTTCCGTAATGTTGAAAGAATTGTAAAGCAGGTAGTAGCGACGATATTAATCCCATATACTGTCCTGTATCAATATTTAAAATCGGATATGTTAATGTGATTGTATCTTTACCATCTGTGTTTTCGAAACCATTAGAAAATCCAGGTAATAATGAATTTTTTGTTTGCTTTACCCAGTTCTTATCAGAAAAATTCAGATTAACAAATTTATTGGGTATACTTGCTGTTACTATGTTATATTTATTTAGTACCAAAAATCTATCAATAGGTGTCATTGCATTTAATTCTGAGAAAGTCTTTTTCAATATTTTTAAAGTATTATTACTATCGTTTGTGGTAGTAGTTGAACCATTCGTATAAAACGATCCACCTTTTTGAATATATTCTAAATTTGTCAGACCTTGTTGTCTTGCCATGATCGAATCTAAATCTGAACCAATATGTTGAGCAAGTTCTTTGGTTGATTCTATCTGAAGCTGTTTTTGTTTTTCAAATAGACTGTTTTTGATATTGTTTTCCGTATTATTCTGTAAATAAAAGAACAAACCGTAAGAGATAGAAATAATTGATATAATACAAATAATCACTGTCAGATTTGTACTTTTAAATGCCATCATGATCGTCTCCTCATACGACTATGTGTTTTAATTTTAAATTCCCCATCTTAAAATATATTTGCTTTATCTTTTCCTGAAAGATAGAGTCTTCTCATAATAATATTTGACAATCTAGTCTATATTTGTATAGAAATTTTTATTTTCCACTATAATAACCAGATTTCTTTGTATAGAATGTCTGTATTGTTGCATGATTATTTTATTCGTTATTTATTAACGATTTGTTGATAAGATTATAACGAAAATAATTAAAATTTACTTATTGCTATCATGCATAGATCACATTTTTAAATGATTTTCGAATCATGCAACAAAGCATAGTATTTCTATATTATATATTCTAATTATAATTATTTGAATGTATATTTCAAATATGGATATTTAGAGCCTATCCCAAAATTCGATAAGATTATAGCTCTTTTCCCTCTTTTGATAACTGTGACCTGCATCCAGAGAATGGACAGCGTAAAGAAGAATAATAAACACCCTACCATACTCAAGGTTCCAGATGAATTATGGGATAAGATTAAAAATATTTTTCCAAAGGAGAAACCTCTAAGAACAGTTGGCCGACCAATTGTACCATACAGAAAAGTAATTGATGGAATTCTCTATGTATTAAGAACAGGATGTCAATGGAAGATGCTACCTAAAGAATACGGATCTGGTTCTACTTGTCATCGCAGGTTTCAGAAGTGAAATAGCCTTGACATCTTCAAAAAGATATGGATAAAACTATTGAAAACCTATGATGACTACATTGGTATCAACTGTACCTGGCAATCCATCGATAGTATATCCATAAAGTCGCCTTTAGGGGGGCGATGACTGTAGGAAACAATCCTACTGATAGAAGCAAACTAGGCAGAACAAAAAGACATATTTTAACAGATAAAAATGGAATTCCTTTGTCTATAGTCATATCTTCAGCAAGTACACATGATATCAAAATAGTAACAGATGTGGTTGATGATGGAGTTATTAAAAGACCCTCAAATAAAACTAAAAAAACAGGAAGAAGAAGATGAAGAAAACTTCAACATCTATGTTTAGATAAGGCATATAATTCTGAACAAGAAGAACAAGAACCAATCAAACGAGGATATGTACTACATATTCCTCCAAAGAGAAAAAGAGGTGTAAAAGAAGAACAAAAGGAGAAGTCAAGGTTATAACACTTTATCGCTCAAATCGTAAAAAATATTCTGCAAAAAGATGGGTTATAGAACGAACCAACTCATGGCACAACAGGTTCAGAAAACTGTTTACTCGATATGAGAAGAAGGCGAAAAACTATCTTGGATTGGTACAGTTATCCTGTTGTATGATCATTTATAGAAAGATAATTTTGGGATAGGCTCTTAGTAGAATGTACATTCATACACAATATGACTCCTGATACTATTACTACTATTACTACTATTACTACTATTACTACTATTACTACTATTACTACTATTACTACTATTACTACTATTACTGTATATTTTTTTTAATACATTATCATAAAAATTACTTTTAGGTAATTTTTAACTTGTACT
The DNA here is from genome assembly GCA_963762475.1 of uncultured Nitrososphaeraceae archaeon. Taxonomy (GTDB): domain Archaea; phylum Thermoproteota; class Nitrososphaeria; order Nitrososphaerales; family Nitrososphaeraceae; genus Nitrosocosmicus. Next base: position 380,091 of record CAVXKW010000006.1, on the reverse strand, counting down.
GGTATAACTGTTTATTGTCCTATTGTAAAAAGCATGACTACTACAGAAATTAAATTAATGGCTACTGTAATCCATCCTATAATATTTGATTTTTTACTATTTGTTTTATCTTTTAAAATACTTTTATCATTTGCTATTTTAATTGTGAAGATAATCATTGGTAAAGATATGATACCGTTAATAAGTGAACTGTAAATTAAGGCTTGAATAGGGTTAATACCTACAAAATTTATACAAACTCCTATTATACTGGATATAGCTATGATCAAATAAAATGATCTAGCTTGCCTGAATTTTTTATACAAGCCTTGCTTCCATCCAAATGTATCAGAAAGAGCATATCCACAACTTGCAGCCAATACGGGTATTCCAATAAGTCCTGTACCAATTATTCCAAATGCAAATATTAATTTTGATACAACTCCTGCATTAGGAAAAGACTTGACCAAAGGTTCCAGAGCTTTTGCTGCTTGTTCGGTTGTTTGTATATTGGTTATTCCATGAGAATGTAGTGAGCCTGCACAGGTAACTATTATGGACCACATTATAATTTGAGAAAAGCTCATACCAATCGCAGTATCTATTTTCATTTTTTTGATTTCTTTTTTTCCAATGTGTTTGGGCGGGCCTTTTCCAATATCTTTAATTTTTCCTGACTTTACTTCTTCTTCTACTTCTTCTGATGCTTGCCAAAAGAAAAGATAGGGGGAAATTGTTGTTCCAAATATTGCTGCAAACATTACCGCATAATTTTTGGATAATTCTATATGTGGAACAAAGGTTGAAAGCAAAATGTTTTCCACGTTTCCGCCGACAATTATACTAGTAATAACATATGCAATCAATGATAATGCAATATATTTTAAAACTTTAACAAATTTATTATATGGAATAAATGTTTGTGAAATTAAAATTAAAATGACAAAGCCTAAAATGGCTCCAACCAACGGTATTTGTGGAACTAAAAGTCGCAGAGATGCGGCCATTGCACCTATATCTGCACCTATTGTTATTGTGTTTGCTATGAGAAGAAGACCTACAAGTGGTAACAAGACCTTATTCGAATATTTATCTTTTATGATTTTGCCTAAGCCTGAGCCCGTAACAAGACCTATTCTACCACTCATCTCTTGTAAAATATACATAAGTGGAAACATTAGCAGTACCATCCATAACATTCCAAAACCTAATTGAGCGCCAGCTTGAGAATATGTTGCAATACCTGAAGGGTCATCATCAGATGCTCCTGTTACTACACCCGGACCCATAATTTTAAAAATGGATTTGATAGACTGTTTGAATGGCAAAACTTATTTTATTTATTCCCGCCATATAAAATAGGTATCTTTTTTTAATATGATACATTTGAACGTCTATTTCTTTATATTTTTAATTTATCTTTAATTACATCAAATTAGTTGTCGTTTTAAATTATTTAAAAAACTAAAGTTAATATTTCATTCTAGCACTAAATCGAGTGCATACCAAGAATCTATAAAATATATTCAATAATTCTTGAATAATTAGCAACATTGATAAAATTCCTTGACCTCGTTATTAAATAAACTACTTTAGTAATAATATTTGTAAATCATTAAAACACATCAATAATCTGCAAAATTTTGATACCTGTCTATTATGCAAGATCTAGTATCATAAAGACTGATATAAAAAATTAAATCCTATAAAAGAGAGATATTTAGAGTTTTAAGATGAACAGATGCGTAATTATCTTTTTGCTACAAAATAAGAGAAATACTCGTATCAAACTAGACAAATATTACAAAACTGCTAGATATTACAAAGAAAATATATATTCAATCAAAGGAGATGGGCAAATTTATAACAAACCTATATTCGATATATCATCTATCTGGGATGCCTGAATATTTTATGTTGCTTTTTTCATACTGAGAATAAAGATAATGATTTGGTTTTAAAAATACGCAAAATTTTGAATATCCCATACCGTCAACTGATAATTATGAAGAAGAAGGACCAAATATGCTTTCATATTTGATCACATGATTAGAGGAATTGTCCCTTGTCAAATATCTTTCTCCTCCTTTTGTTCCATGAAATATATCATGTCTATATTCTTTATCTCATGGCTAACCAAAGCCATATACAATGTTATATTGCGACTTTGATTACGTTTTATTTGTTGATATTAAAAAATTTTGTAATTTCTTTTTTAATATTACATTCAAAGGATTCTTTTGAATTTGCAGGTATGTATTATTTCTCTTGTTAGTGCAATAAATAAACCTGCCATTAAAATTTTTCTAGATGAATATAGAAAGTTTTCTATTATTGAAGTCATACGGCTCATAACACAAAATCAAATTATAGAATTTTGTTAAATAAATTGAAACATGTGATTATAAAATACAATAATACTATTTTCTATTTTAAAATGAAACCAACAATTTGGTTGTTCATGACTGCCTTGGTTTAAATAGAAAATACAAATCGGAATAAATATTTCTTATATTTTTATAATATTAAATAATGTGTTAAAAATTATAATTTATAATTAAATGACTTATAAAAAACGTATTTTATAAACTTTTTTAAATAATATGTGGTATGACTGATTCTACTGAATATAAAAAAATAGATTGGAAAGACAATACAATTGAATGGAAAGATTTAATCAAGAAGGAAGCAAGGGGTTACGAAAAAGGAGATGATCTTGGAGAGGTTCAAGAAATAGGCAAAGAATTTGTGGTTACAGAAAGAGGGAGAGTTTCAAAACATAAATTTTACCTGCCAAAACAATTAGTAACAGGATTTGATGGACATACATTATGGTTCCATATTACAGAAGAGGATGCAGAAGATAATTTCAAAAAGGATCACCCGCCTAAAGAAGGTGAATATTCAAGGTACCAAGTAGCGTCGTCGACTGAACAAATAAATAATTCTGCAGGTGATTCGTCACCAGATCTCGCTAATTATAGTTTATTTGACCGTATACCATTAATGGAAAAACAAAATAGATTTGATAATCGGAATGTCATTGAAACAACAACTAATTCAATAATAGCAGATTGGGATTCAATAATACATAAAGGTGTAAGAAGTAAAGAAATGATTGCGATAGGTAGTGTTACAGCAGTTAATCCTACATCAATAATTATAACTTCGGATGGGGCGAAAGATGAATTTAGTATTCCAAAGGATGAAGTCGACGGATATAATGGCTCTGAACTATTACTTAAACCCACATTAGATAGATTAGAACAATATAAAGTAAAAGTTCCAAGATAAATGATTATAACACATCATGTAGGACACATTCAATCATATTATTTATGAATTATTTTTAATTATAGAATTATTTTGAAAAATATCGTTTTTTGATGGATATTTTATTTAACTCTCCAAATTTATTTGTCATAGTACAATTTGATACTGTTTTTAAATATCAGTTAATCTGTAGGTATAAACTATTACCATGCTTACTCCGCCAATTCCTTTTAAAAATCTATAAGTAATTGAAACTAATTAATTATGTTTTGGGTTACATTTTTTTTATGGATGGAAATAGTCATTGTTTTACTCTAGTCTAATCTTGACACAGTGCATAGTTCTTTTCATGCTGTTATTTCAAAATTTGACTAATTAGAGTTTTAGTTTTAAAAACTCTATATCTGAAGAATTGGTATAAAAGAAAACTGAATATATTCACCATTTAATTACAATATGAAATAGTACGTTTTTCCACAAAACATTTTCTATACTTCATACGTAAAACAGAATTTATTTATTCATAGTTATACTGTATTCACAACCAAACTTATTATAGTCGTACTTTTAAGTATTGAAAATTTCTTTTTCCTTTTCTTCTTTGAATTTATTTTAAGTTCATATTTTTGTGATAATCAATGTAGAAAATGGTTTCTATTGATAAATAAAGATGAATCTTTGAGATGTTCTTTTTAATGTACCTAAAGTACAATAATAATAACAATGTATATTGAAAGTGTTATTTTATTTTAGTAAAGACAATATAATTCTGGATTAAGATATGTCATCAATCCTATCAATATTTTGCCTCTTCTAAGTAGAGATAATCTCTGTAAACAAATTCATATAATTTGTTAGTAGATGCATCTATAAGCATTTAAAATAAGGATTCATGCAACTAAATAGTTTATTTATATGAGTATCATTCTGTTGATGACTCATTTTTATCATCATTCATATCACATCATTGTTGCTATTATGCTGTATGTATTTTGCAATGAAGAATTGATGCATCCGTGAAAATATTTACTACACATCATATCGCTCTATATAAGTTAATCTCTATTCATAAAATATTGCTTGTAATGGATTCTTTCTATGTAATCGTTAAAAAGATTATGATAACAATATAAATGGATTTTTTAATTTGGTTATATTATGCTATCAATCGAAAGCATGGTAATAGATTATTAAAAAAATAAACAAACTTTAAGAATTTGCTACAAGTAGTATTATTTTATTGTTTATAGCTGTTATTAGGGGTTTGTCCTATACTACCTGCTGGACCAGATTGGCTTTGGCTTTGACCTGAATGGCTTTGGCTTTGACCTGTTTGTCCTATTGACCCTGGTTGGGTTGAAGCAGATTGAATATGTATGCTTTGATTTGAGTTTGTTGTATTATTTGATGTTGATGTCGATTGATTGAGTGCAGAAGCAAGTCCCATATTTGCACAGACAAAAGTTCCGCTAACCATGACAATTAGTAATAGACTAAGAATGATTTTTTTCATACTTTGTAATGGCGTATATAGTTTATATAAAAGCACAAATTATGTGAATTAATACTTTGATTGGATACTTGTATGAATAAATACATTTAATCTCTAGTTTTATTTATATTAATATGGATCTTTTGAATTTCTTCTTCCATGTTTAGTTATAAAATAGGGTGAAACTCTATTGTCAATACGCATTTTTGATCTTTAATATATAGAATATTTATTATTCAATAATTTTCTTCTCGTAAAATTTCTGTTTTGTATTTTTGAATATATTCTTACCGAATAGCGACACTTTCACTAGATATACAATGATGTATGTTGGCATATTTCGATATAATTTAAAATTAAATGTATTATATAGTCAAGAGTTTGAGGTTTTTCTATACGAATATTTACTCTAATTGTTTTAAATCTAGTTTTTCCATTTGAATCATTTCGGTATAATCAACCTTTTACTATTAAGAATAGTATTTAACTTCTGTACTGTTTGAACTAAAATTAACTAATAGATAATACATATAATATGTGCTGGATATGGATGAGTATTGATTGTCCAAAAAATATCTAATATGGAATATTGCAATTATGCTAAATTCGTAAAGTAACCTCATTATAAAATTTTTACGAAAGTTATCTCATTCGTTCGGTAAATTAAAGATCATATTATAAATTAGATAGAATGGTCATAAATTTTTAGCATATGTATTATTATTTATTAAATATAAATAATAAACAACAAATTTTACTTTCTATAATACGACGATCTCAAAATATAATATGTTATAACAAAAAATATTCAAAAAAATAAACTTTATAAAAAAGTCATTTTGACGTATATCCAATAAAAACAAGTTAAAGAAGATTTTTCTTAAGAGTAAAATTATAGATAATTAACATTCAATTACCTTATACAATTATATACAATAATACAATCGATGATACGAACTACATAGTTATAAAATAACATTAAATTGTTTTATCTGATAAACAATGGGATTAATTGCAAAAAAATATCATATACTATAATGAAAACGAAGTGATTGATGAAGTAAATGACATAAATGATATAAAAAAAGGATATAAAATATGGATTGATATAGTTAGTCCTACCTCTATAGAAATTGCAAAATTAAAACAATTATTCAACTTAGAGTCCAAGGGTGTTGAGAAAGTGGAAAAACAAATTAAAAAGCCACAGGTGTTATTATTTAAAAATCAAAAATTCTCAATTCTTCTTTTCTTAAAATTTTCTACAATAAAAAATTTGGAAACCTTTTCTGTGTATTTTTTTGTGGGGGATGATGGTTGATAACAATTCATTCGGAAGACGTAGATCTTTTGGTAAAAGGCCGTATTTTATTATCTGAAGGAGAAAAGATTTTGGCATCTTCAATTGATGGGCTCTATAGTTTTTTATCATCGATAGTTCAAACCTATGAACAAATTTTAACTGCAATGGAACTTGAAGTTATAGAGATCGAAAAAAGAGCTCAACATCATTCATCAAAAAAAGTACTTAAAAATATAGACTTGATATCAAAACAAGTTATTTCTCTTTGCAGACACTTTTGGCAAGCTAGACACGTTATAAACTATCATAATTATATGGAAGAAGATCAAGATGATATAAAATATTTAAAAATTGTATATGATGATATAAATCAACTTATAGAGATGGCAGAATCCTATCAAGATACAATAAACTCTACCCGAGAGACCTTTTCAAGTAGCATATCTATGCAAACAAACGATGTTATGAAAATATTGACAATTTTTTCTACTATTGTTCTTCCTCTTTCTTTGTTTACAAGCATTTATATCTTACAAGGACTTGACTTGAATAACTTTACTACATTACCCAAGTATTTTTATTATTTAACATTGATTATGATAATAATTGAGGGAGTAACTTTGGGAATATTTTGGAAAAAACAATGGATATTTAAAAAAGACCTATGGGAACAAATCAATCATGAATTGAAATACAAAAGTCAATAATATAAAACGGTACTACATAAATTAATTAATAATATAAGATATGTAATTAAGATAAATCACATATAATTTATTATTTTAGTTGGGCTCTGTTAACTTAAGATATTATTTCTTGATTATATTGATAAACAAACAATTTGAGCATTGTTTAATATGATTTAATCTACACTTGTTCTTTCTGCAAGGAAAGTAATCATCAAAACATTCAGTTCTATCTTTTATAATGCATTGTCCTTTCAATTATGCTTTTTTCATAAGAAGAATGAAGGTGATGAGGTAGTCTTAGAAATCTACATGCTTGTAAGTACCAAGTACCATCATCCGATGAAACTTGTGTTTTCTATACATATTTACAGCCTCTGATAGAATTCGTTCTTTAGCAAATACATATTTCGTTCTTTCGATATACAAAATGAAAGAATTTCTTTATTTTCAGATTCAATAACAATCCCAAGCCATATTAATTGAGAAGCAGATCTTATCCTCGTTTCATCGATGACATATTCTTTGATTTTCTTTTCCATGAAAAATTTCCAAGGCTTGTACTTTTGAATTCAGTTCCAGATTGATACGTGGCTTATTTTTATTATTTTTAAAAATGATGATGCTTTGGAGGTGTTTCTAAATGATAATCCAAGAAAGTACAAGTATAATCCATAACCAATGATATTTGAAGATGTTCTATTTCTAGTGGACATATAATGTACGGTTGTCTTAAATCTATAGGCTTTTTCCTTAAGTTAACAGAGCCTTTAATCTTTATTCATATACATTTATTTATAAAATAATATAAAATAGAAGAAAGAATGATAATTTAATTTCAAAAAACTTTTTCAAAATATACAAATATTTGTTGTTAGCATTTATCTATGATATAATCTCTAGTATTGTCCACTGTTTGTATCGCAAGAGTCAAGAATATTTGAATAACTGGTTTTTGATATTTAAATGAGATCTGTTACTAATGGTTCAAAAATTAATAAAAGTCATTATTGTGGAAGATGGTTATGTTAGAATATACTATAGAATGCTTATTTTGCATCTATCTATTACCGTTAGAATTATTCACGATATTTTATGATGGAAACATTGTTTTGACATGAGGATAGTGTAGGAGCAGTGGTGTGGATAATGAAGGAGTTACACTTATAGTGACATTTGATTGATTGATTTATTCTTTCTTTGAGTTTGTTATTGCCCGGGAAAGCAGATTTGTATTATCGTTTACATTAGGTGCTACAAAAGATAGAATCGCAGAGTTTGAATCAGCTAATGAGCTGTTGATTTGGATACAAGTCCATTGATAAGTTAAGTGGATATTCTTTTGGCCTTAATTGCAGATCATTTAAATTAACGGTTTGAAATCTATTTGCTGATGATGTTCAGCCTTTGTTAAAGGATCTTTATATATCACAGAACCGATGATGACTTCCTTTTTGTATATATTATGATTATGATGATTGTATACCAATTAGCATAAATATATTACTTATATCTTCGGAAATCCTTTTAAAAACTATTAGTCATATTGACCCACATCAGCTAAATGAAGTAATGTCTCAGAAACAGTTTCAATCGAAGATATGTCCAATATACTCTAATATCAAATCATTTTTGAAAAAGGTCTGACCATGGAAGATTAAAAAATAAACATACATTCATCCAAAAAAATAAATCTAACAAAAAAAGGATTTTAACATATTTATTAGATAACATCTTAAAATATTATCTTTTACACATAATATCTTGGAAAAAAGATCGAAATTTAAATTGATATTTACTTTATTTTTAAATTAAATAGTGTGATAAATAAAAAAAGATTTTATCGAACTCCTGCGCCTGCTAAATTGGCATTATAGCTATCACCAGTACCAGATCCCAGACCTGCTAAATTGGCATTATAACTGCTACCAGGACCAGATCCAAGGGGGGCACCAAAAATATTTGACCCGCCAAAGTGATGTCCAAAGTGATGTCCAAAGTGATCAAAGTGATGGAAGTGATGTACAAATACCGGTTCCTCAATTATGCCTATAACTCCTATATTGCCATTATCTTTATCGGATTTTTTATGATCTCTATCATGATGATGTTTTTTATGATCTCTATCATGATTGTGATGTCCCTTATCTGCATAGACCGATGCTGTGATTGACATCGTCATAGTCATCAATGCCGTCGCCAAGATTATGCCGATAAACAAATTTTTTAAAGTCATTAAGAATAGTAATAATAATACACATGAATACTATTTATAATTAGTGGAATAATAAAATATTTAATTAAATTATCTTTTAAAATATTGGGCAGTAGTAAATAACTTTGAGCCTTCTGACATCCACAGTTAATTACTGTTTAAGTATCAAAATTGTGCAAGATCAACAATAACAAATCATTGATTTAGAGCCTATCCCAAAATTCAATATGATTATATCTCTTTTCCTCTTTTGATAAATTGTAGTCTTCATTCATAAGAATGAGAGAGCAAGAGAGAAAATTAAACATCCTACAATACTCAAACTTCCTGATGAATTTTGAGATAAGATTAAAAACATTTTCCCCCCGGAGAAACCTCTTAGAACAGTTGGTCGACCAATCATTCCATACCGAAAAGTGATTGACGGAATTCTCTATGTATTAAGAATAGTAGGATGTCAGTGGAAGATGTTACCTAAAGAATACGGCTTGGGCTCTACATATCATCATGGATTTCAGAAGTGGAACAGCCTTGACATCTTCGAAAAGAGATGGATCAGAATATTGAAATCTATGATGGTCTTGTCGGTATCAACTGGACATGGCAATCCATCGATAGTATATCCATAAAATCGCCTTTAGGGGGTGATGACCGGAAATAATCCGACTGATAGAAGCAAACTAGGCAGAACAAAAAGACATATTTTAACAGATAAAAATGGAATCTCTTTATCTGTAGTTATATCATCTGTTAATACTCCCGATATTAAACTGGTAACAGATGTGGTTGATAACTCTGTTATCAAACGACAACGTCAACCTCAACTGTCATCACACAAATATAAACGGGGAACAGGAGGAAGAAGAAGACTGCAACATTTATGTCTTGACAAAGCATACAATTCCGAACTTGAAGAACAGGGATTAATCAAACGAGGCTACGTACTGCACATACCATACAAGAAAAAGAACGGGAAGGAAGTTGATAATGAAAAGACAATAACGATACCGAATCGTAAAAAATATTCTCCCAAAAGATGGGTTGTAGAGAGAACAAAATCATAGCATAATAAGTTTAGGAAACTGTTTACTCGATATGAAAAGAAGGTCGAGAACTATTTTGGATTGGTACAATTATCTTGTATAATTATATATAGAAAGATAATTTTGGGATGGGCTCTCAATTTAGATCTATAATTAGAATATACTTAAAATGCTATCTTTTTTAGTAGATATCGGAGATTGTGAATAGTATTGATGTAGAGCGCAATAAAGTAAAATGTCCATCAAAATATTCTCATAATATGACATATAAAAAAGTCAATACAAGATAATATCGAGCAAGGAAATCTTTGCAATATTGATATTTCGTAGGTTTTCGACCAAGGATTTTTATTATCTGATTTTGTTATTGTCCATATCTCTATTCATCTACTTTTGATTTTATCAAATCATTTTATTTATCTTATTAATATCAGAAAACTTTGAGCTGACCTTGGCCTATTTCTATAACTAAATAAATTTAGAGTAGCATCTTATTATCCTAAGAAAAATGAACTGCTATTAACAAAGTAAACTTGACACTTGTTCATAAAATAATACAATAGAATATTTAAAATTTTATATTCATAACTTCATCATGATGTTCAAATAAACTTTGTTTCTGTTCATTTGTAAGGTTATTGAAATCTTGTTGATGATATAGACATAGGCATTTAATATCAAGATCATAATACTTTGATAAAGATAATTCGTAATCTACAAGTTCTGGTATTTTACCCTTATAAGAAAAGATTCCCAAATCCCCTATAACTGACAAACCTTTTTTACCTAATTTCTTTGCACATTCAACCATGTTTTCCAATGGCTGTTCAACTTCAATATTTTTGGAATTTCCAAAATAATATTTTAATGAATCCATGGTCGCGAATGAGTTGTCTGTTTCATTTCTCGAATTATCTATTAGATGTGATTTTTCAAAAAGTGTTTGTCTCACAGAATCTGTAGTCTCATAAAACGGCATAATCCGAATAAATTCATTTTTTTCTTCTATCTGTTTTATTGTATAAAAAGAATAGAAATTTCTAAATGCTATATGGTTTGGATAAATTATCATATCGTGAACACCGTATTCTTCTTTGGATATCTTTCCTACGGCATCATCCAAACAAAGATTATTAATTTTTTTTTTCAAACTCATTTACAACACGTATCATTATAATTTATTTAACAAAACTTATTAATATCAAAAATATGGATAAATAGGATATAATAACTTTTAATATAATTAATTCAAAATTTATTCTATTTGTTTTTTCTTTTGTAATGATTCTTGTAAAAACTGCATCACATCTAGCCGTAATTTTTTTAAAATAATTGGTTTTTGATACATTTTTATTATATTTACATCAAACCTTTTTATCTCCTCGTTTATCGAGTCTATCTCAAAAGCTGTTATGAGAATTGCTTTAATATCGGGTACTACTTCTTTAATTTTTGATATTAGTTCTATCCCACTCATAGATGGCATTCTGATATCTGCAATAACAAGTGCAAAAATCTCTGCATGTTCTTTAAAATGTATCAAAGCACTTAGAGGATCATAAAATGCATGTACTGTGAATCCATCTTTCTGTAAAGCAATTTTCATCAGATCTGCAATGTCTTTATGATCGTCAACTACCAAGATATCGCGACCTGAGAAAAATACCAACTTATTCTCTCGTTTTTTTATATCTTTCTCATATATATCGATATCCTCAAGGAAATGGTATTTGTCAATAGATCTCTTGCATAATTAGATGCCTATCAAAATTTTATAAATTCTCCATCATATTTTATAATTTTTCCATTTTAGTTTGCCGATCATGATTAAAATGTGTTAACTTTTAGAAGTTTTTCTAATATGGATAATTATGCAAGATCTAATATAATATTAAAAAATGGCCTTAAAAATAATATACTTTAACCTTGTTAAATTAAAAAACATATTGGCATGATAATTAAAAAATCTTGTTATAAATCTAAAATCTTGTCCACAACAGTAAAATATATCGATAATCTAAATCATAATTATTTCTCAAATTTTGTTTTATTAGCAATCAATCAAATTAGAATGCTCTGTTAACATCTGTGTAAACATAAAGGTACACCATTCTGTAAAATATTTGTGATCGCTTTGCCATGATTTTTATTATATATAATTGTCCACTAGCTGATTATTTGCCATAGTGCGAATAACAATCTAAAGGTATTACAGTATCAAAACAAACACAACTATTTTACAATAAGATATAGCGTATCTTTTACATAACTGTTAACTTAAGAATTTTCCAATGTTTTTAATAACCTCGAAATTTGTTTTAACTCATTTGTTAAAATATGGTATTTGAGCACAATATATCCATCTTTCCTGTTTGTAAGGCTATTTTGTATTATGCCATAATTCTCATCAAGAAATTTCCTTAAGTTAGAGGTCCAAGACGTTGACAAAAAACGATTTAAAATAATCATGCTACAAAACACTTTGGATATAATTATTAAGAATATTCTTAGTTTCGGAACTATTAAGAGTAGATATCATTCATAATTATATTACTTTTATGTCTACTTTGATTTGTTTCGTCGATTATAAATTCAGGTATTTTGGTTTTCCTATGAAATATTATTTCTGGTTCGTGTTTTGTATCTATTCTCTAATAACTATATAATTCCTTTTAATGAGCAAGATTTGTTTTAGATGTTTCTTAGATATCAACCATTGAAGGATGGGTAAATAATATACAATCTATTTACTGATTCCATGATTGTCCTGACAATAGATTGTCCCATTTCGTTTGTCTTGTAAACTGTGACACAAGACACTATATACAGTATATATTAATGGTTGGGTTGTATGTATATATAAGATAAATTATAGGCAATGATGTGTCTTTTGTGTCTCCTATATGATTCGTATAATTAATTCAATTAACAAATAGTTTTATTAATGAAAACATGACAGATTTGATAGTATTCTTATTATCTTAAAGTCATAAAACAATTCAAATAATAAGTGGCTGCTTTTCACTAATTTTTAATCATATCAAAAAGACAGATAGCTTTAATGACGCTGTTAACAGTGATGTAAATACATTGATAATCTTTATTGTAAACTAATGGTATTTGTTTAGATTTGTTAAATTTCATAGTATTAAATATGAATCAAAAAATATGATAACAATTTTGTAGTTCAAAACGAGTCGTATTAGTTTACAAATGTATATACAATCTTGTTTACACAACGGTTAACCTAAAGAAAAACCTTTAGCTTTAAGACAATCATATATTAAATGAGTATTAGAAATAAAATATCTTCACAAATTATTGGCTATGGATTATACTTATACTTTCTTGGATTATCATTTAGAAATACTATAAGGCATTATCATTTTTAAAATAATAAAAATAAGTCATGTACCAATCTGGAACTGGATTTAAAGATACGAACCAAAAAAATTTTCTAACAAAACTATAATTAAAGAATATATAATTGATAAAACAGCGATAACAGTCGACTCTGAATTAATATGGCTTTGGGTTGTTATTGAACCAATAAATAAAGAAATTCTTTCTTTTCACTTCTAAAGAACGGAACATGTTTGTTGCTGACCGGGTTCTTTCTACAGTTATGGAGAAGTATGGAATATACTCAGTTTCATCTGATGGTATTACATGGTATCCTCAAGCATGTAAATTCTTGAAGATACAACATCATCATCATTCCTCTTTCGAAAAGAGCATAATTGAAAGGACGATGCAGTACATAAAAGATAGAGAGAATCGATTGATATCACTTTCCTTGTGAAAAGAACGAGTGTAAATTAAATCGCAAAATAATGGCTTCATCTGTTTCTCGATCAGCATAATTAATATATGATATCTTAAGTTAACAGAGCCGGTTATCCAATTAAAATTAATTTAATCCTGAATAATTTAATCCACAACTTTAAATTTGACCGTATTGTAAAAATATGACGCATTTCTTTCAATCAAGTTCATTTTTCTTGGAACTTTTTCTAATCCTTTTAATTTTGAAAAAAGGGATGCAACAACAGCTCCAGCTCCAAAGCAAAAAGCCCATAATGGATCTTTTTCTTTCAAGTATGAACAAGAGAACCCGGATGATAATATATCTCCCAATCCAGTACTATCCAAATTTTGAAATTTGTTAAAAGTTAATGAATATAGAATATTTTTATTTAAAAAATATGCTTGTCTATTTCCAGTTGAAATGACAAATTCCAAAGAATATTTATTTTGCAAAAATTTCATACCTTCTAAAGATGTGATACCATTTGTCAGAACTGAAAGCTCTTCTTCATCTGTTTTAATTCCTGAAATACCTTTGAAATTTATATCAACTTGGTTTTTATATGTAACTTGTAAAGATCTTTTATCCCATGTTCTCAAAAAGCCCTGTGGGTCTAACATGATAAACTTATCTTTCTTTAATCTGGTAAAGCCTTGAAATATATCTACTGGAATTTCATCTAGTACGGGACTTAACAAAAGACCATCCAAATTATTTATATCTGAATAGGATATATCTATAGAAGAACACTTGTCTAAAAGCTGTAAACTTCTTCCTCCATCTTTATTTAAAGAAAGGCGAAATTTAGTAGTTGGATTTTTTTCATCGATTTGATCGTTCTGTATAAAGATATTATTTTCTTTTAAAATCTCCAAGTTCTCTAAAATATCATTACCAACTTTAGTAAAGAGTTTTACATCTATTTTAAATGTTTTTGCAATAATGGAACAATAACATGCAGGTCCTCCAAGACTTTTAATCTCAATTCCGTCAGTATCAACTATCGTATCATTAACTATGTGAGATACAATTCCGATCTTCATAAAATCATCAACTTAAATATAAAAAGATACAAACGAGACAAAAATCAAACGTTTAAAACCTCTAGACAACACATCATATTCTGTTAACGTATATTTAATCTGATGGATAAAATTATAGTAATATACGTATTTCGCCTTGTTAATTTAAGGTTTTTCTAAAATATTAACATGTTATTTTTTACGTGTTTTGTCTCAGTTGTAATAACATTATATCTTGAGTCTAAATAATTCATTTAGGCAACTTTCGTATATTAATAATTCTGTATACTTTGATAGTAGTTTGTTAATATGATATAGCTCATGTTTTACTGGTTATCTTTATTTGCTCTTCCTTTTTGGCAAAAATTTTGAATAGTACTGTTGAATTTATTTGGATTGAAACAGTAATACTTATTTTGATTAGATTTGCAAGAAATACCCTTGTTTTTAAAAGTCAACAAATTACAAACAAGTTCATAACTTGTAATATTCTAGTTGTACTATTTACCTATATTTAGGATATACATGTTTTGGTTACCTGTTTTATACTATGTTAATCACTACTTTGTGATATGGGTAACAATGAAAATAGAGGTCTGGCATCAGCTGATGAAAAGACTCGTGAAAGAGTAGCCAGAAAAGGTGGAGAAGCACCTCATGAAGAGAGGGGATTACAGGCAGCTGATGAAGAGACTCGTGAAAGAGTTGCAAGAGATGGTGGAGAAGCACCTCATGAAGAGAGGGGATTACAGGCAGCTGATGAAAAGACTCGTGAAAGAGTTGCAAGAGAAGGCGGCAAAGCATCACGTAAAAACGATTAAAGGTATTACGCTCACCTTAAAAATATGCCTACATTTTTTTAAACCTCAAAAATTTATTGTATTATATGTTGTCAATTGACTGTAAAAATCAAAATGTTGTAAAATATTTAAACACAATCTGTCATTTTATTGGATCAAATAATTAATAAATATTTTTCTGTTATTGATTTTAGATGGTATTTGGCTTGATAATTTTTATATGTATTCTAAAATATAATTTAAAATCAAATAAATAGATTAAAGTCAGATAGTATATAACGAAAAAAATAATGTTAACTTTTCAGCCAAAAGATGAAAAATTCAAATCATTTAAAATAGATATAGAATATTGGGATAATAAACCTGTAATTGTAAACAATGATTTAGGAATAGCTGTTCGTTTAGAGGAAAATACAAACGTAGATGAAAAATTAGAAGAAGAGATAAATACATCTTGGCATAAAATTGTTGAAGAATATGATGAATCAAAATTGATATTTAAAAAGCTAAAAAAAATTCGAAATAATTTAATCGAATTAAAAAATGATGAGTCTTCTTTAAAAGCCTTTTAAATTAAACGGGAAAAGGATCATCTATTCTAATAATTGATTCAATTATTTTAAAATACAAAAATATATGATAATTGAAAATCTACAATATTATTATTAGAGTAAAATAAAACTTAAATTTATAAAGAGTTAAAATAAAAATTTAATATTTCTATAAACTATCGTTTAATATATGGATATATTGCGGCATTTATTTCAGCAATATTGGTTGGTGCCATCTTCCCAATTGCAAAGCCAATTTTAACTAACCAACTTCATCCATTAGTTGTATCATCTTTAACATATCTAATTTCTGGAATGTTTATGATCCCTCTCGCTTTTTTAAATTATAAAACCAATAGGCAAAAAGAAATTCTAAAAAGAAATGATTATTTTAACTTGTTAATTATTGGAGTAATTGGTGGAGGTCTTGCTCCATTCCTCTTTTTTGAGGGATTGAATAAAACAACTGCATCAGATGCTTCCGTATTGGAGGGGGGTGAGTTATTGTTCACCGCTATGATCGCATTAATCTTTTTTAAAGAACGATTGACCAAAATTGGATATATTGGAATATTTATTACTATAATTGGAATCATTGCTATTTCTTTTTTATCTACTATCAGTTCATCTCATTTATTCAATTTTAAATTGAACTTTGGAGATATTCTAATAATTTTATCTACACTATGCTGGGGTCTTGATAATAATGTAAGCAAAATAATTTCTAAAAAAATTACGAATACTGCAAAAATTGTAATGATAAAATCCCTGATCGGAGGTATTCTTCTTCTTGTTATATCTTACCTTTCTACATATAGATTAAATGTACAAATCTCTCATCTTCCATATCTCTTATTTCTTGGAATCGGTGGTTTTGGGTTGTCATTATTTTTTTTTATAGAATCCTTAAGGATAATTGGTACTTTAAAAACAACTACAATATTTTCAACATCGGCTATATTTGGATTAATTTTATCACATTTTTTGTTGAATGAAAAAATAGGCATATTGCAAATAATTGCAACAGTATTAGTATTAGGGGGCTTATATTTTGTAAATAAAGATGAATTATATTATTTAAAAAAACATATGAAGTCTACGAGCAAAAAATATTAGTCGTTTTTATTGTTTAAATTCAAAATTATATCTGTAATTCATACCTGGTATTACTTTATTATGTGATACAATATTTAAAAAAGGTAAAAAAATTAAAAATACAATGATATGCTATAAATTTGTTATTTAAAAGAGAATTCGAATTAGTTATCTCTTTGGCCTTCCCAATATTCATCATCGTGAGTTCTTTCAAATGATGGTCCAATCGATGCGGTACCTCTTGTTATGTGAGTTCCTTTTATTTCATCTACATCATCATGTTTTGAGATTTCTTCCAACATTTCTAAATTTATTCTATGGGCTGCAACCATGTGAGTTCCATTGTCATAAAAGGTAGCTACTTCGCCAGTTCGTCTAGCCACAATATCTCGCAATTCATCAATATGGGCGTTAGTGTTCAGAAATACTTCTATCGTATACATCGGTGCATCTTCTTTTTGAAGAAGTTGGAGTATTTCATGTGCAAGTTTTGGATTAACTTTTGGAAGGCAAGTTTTCACTGTATTTTCATATTGTCGAAACTTTTCTTTAAGATCTTCAATACAACTCATAGTTTAAAGATTTAGTTGTTTATATAATAATTTATCGTAGCAAATAATATAATTTTAAAAAAATTTCTATTATCTATAGTTCAAAATATTATGTATTATTAAATACTAAATTATTAAATTTTACTTAATAGATTGTTGTGGTAAAAATAGTTGGTTTAAAATTAACTTTGACTATATTAATTATAAAAGTGCTTTTATACTAAATGCTTAATTCTAAATATATTTAGCTAAATATATCCTTAAATTGTAAGACGATGTCTATTCAACTATTTTATTGGACGCGATGAATAGTGGATTTAATGTTGTTGATAGTTTATATCATTGATAGCAAATTAATGCGTGAATAGAAATAAAGTTATATGAGGGACCATTTCATAATATACTTTTCTTATTTCATTTTGTTATGCTAGAATAATTTTATCTATTATGGGGTAAAGCAAAGATGGAATTATACAAACATACTTAAGATATCTTCCAACTATAATTATATTACAAAAGCAATAAAAAAATGTTGGATAAAATAGATAATGATAACATAAGAAATTTGAATCATATTACAACTAAAATCTGCATGCATATTATTTTATTCGTTATTTGTTAACGTATTTATGAAATTTATGAAACAATAGTCAAAATTCATTTGTTATTTATATATATAATTTGCTATGTTAATGGATTTTCAAATCATATGACAAAGCAGTAAATAAATGTGAGCAGCAATTAAAACAGGTTTTCACTTTTTTATTTGTAATTTATATGTTACAGAATAGACAAATAAAATTAATACAAATATTTAATATAAAATGTTTTTTTATTTGGTTATATACGATACAATATTTATTTTGTAACGCTATTGTTATATAACCATAGAATATTATATTATAGAAGAGAATTTTGGTAGATTCCCATGAAAGTCATCACAAACTTACAAAATTTTTTCTTGTTGTATCAATTTTCGCAATTTCTACATCTGTATTGGCCATTTATGGTACCATAATGGCATCAGAACACAGCTCTAAAAAAGGTGATTTGCAAGCAACGTCAATATCACATTTAACTCGATCACAAGATTGGTGGAATGATTATCAAGCACATAAAGTACGAGAAAAACTGTATCAAATCCAAATTGATAATTTAAATAACACTCTTCAACAACAAACATATCAATTAACCAATCATGATAAAATACTGTATAAAAAAACATTATTAAAGTATCAGCATTCTTTGGATGATTTACATGCAAATAAAACAGTCAAAGATTCGCTTGCCAATTTAAGCGGCCTAGCTACTAGTGAAGAGAATTTATATTATGATTCATTAAAAGAGTTTTCAAATAGTTCGAATACTATTGAAACTTATGACATGTTAACAATTTTATTAATAATAGGATCTGGGTTAACTGGATTATCTGAAATCACCAAGAATAAATTATTATCTTATGCCGGATTTGTTTCTGGAGGGTTGGGTATTATGATATTGATCATTATAACCGTTAATCCAACATAAAAGATGAAAAATTATCCGATTGTTGATGTTTAAATAAATAAGACAATTAATTAATTTAATTCGTATTTGACAAATATTAACAGGGGTTGCATTTTCAAATAAATTAAACTATTTATCACATACATTTATTCATTGTATCATTATTAAATAATATATTACATGCCAATTAACAAAGATGGCAATCAGCAAATACTTAAAATAAGTGAGATTTTTTGTTCCATACAAGGTGAAGGAATATCTTCAGGAATACCCTGTGTATTTCTTAGACTTTCAAATTGTAATCTTAAATGCTCATGGTGTGATACAAAATATTCATGGGATTGGGATAATTATGATATTACTAAAGAGATTAAAGAAATTAGTATCGATGAGGTAGTCGAGAGAATTTATGAATTTTCAAAAATCAATCGATTGGTAATTACTGGAGGTGAGCCTTTATTACAGCAGAACAAGCTAATATTTCTTGTAAAAAAAATTAAAAATAAAGACAAAGATGAAAAAAATGAAAAACCATTTTATATAGAAATAGAAACTAATGGTACCATTTTACCAAATAAAGAATTAATAAGTTTGATTGATCAATGGAATATTTCTCCAAAAACATCAAATTCAAACAATGGTCAATATGGCATCAATTTAGATAAAATATATGAAGAAACTTTGATTTTTTGTAAAAATTTAAAAAATGCCTTTTTTAAATTTGTAATTGATAATGATAAAGACTTGGTGGAGGTAGAACAAGTTATAAAAAAATTTGATCTACCTAAATCTCACGTGATTTTAATGCCTCAAGCAACTACAAAAGAAAAAATCGTGGAGAAAAGCACTTGGCTTAAAAAATATGCTAATGAAAATAACACTTTATTTTCTTCAAGATTACAAGTTCTATTATGGGACAACCAGAGAGGAAAATAATTGTTATATGTCAGTTAATTAAAAAAAACTGATTTAAAAATAAAATAATTTGTTTTATTTATTATTAATTTGAATTTATGCCTGTTTGGAATAATGTAATTGGTTAATAAATTAAAGGCAATTCAAAATTTAAATGGCGGCTCAAGTAGAAACTATAAAAAAATAATGCTAAATAAAGTAAGTATAAAAATTAACTAAATTTATACCTCATTTTTATTATTGCGGGTTTTAATGCATTCTGAGCAACAGAGTGAATAAGATGAGTTAGAAAAGTTATCTCTATATTTTAAAGTGCAATTTTTACATTGATCAAATGGACAATAATCACATTTACGTAATTCATTATTACAAATTGTTTGATTACATAATCTACAAATGATTATGTGTTCATTACATACTGTGTTATTACACTGTTGACACCTTTTGATATCTTTTCCTCTTTTTATTGTTATGTTTTTTTCACAAACAATGCAGATTTTTTTTGCAGATGGCATTTTCTGTTCGTAACTTCCTTCTAATTTAACATTAAATTCAAATGTCTAAAAATTCGACTAATAAAAATTATTTTTGTCATAATTATCAGAAAATTTTTAAAACGTAAGAATTTATTTTCTGGTGATTTATTACTTTCCCTAAATTAAATATAAACAACATCATAATTATCATATATTGGTAATTTTGATCTTATATAACTAACTACATTTTTAAAATCAAACAAACGAATTTTAAATAAAATGACATATTTATGTTATTATCTTTTTAAGGTTTGTAATATGGGGGATCTATTGTTTGATGAGGGTGGTGTATTTAATATATTCAATGCCTTATTATGCTGAGGCTTTTTGAATTGCATTTAAGGAGGAAATTAACGATGATGTCGATAAAAAAGTATTTTCTTATGATGATAGTTCTAAATTATTCGAAGCAATGTTTAAAAAAGGCGATCTAAAAAATATAGTGATATCTGATGATGTTATAAAAAAATGGCTATAAAAAAGAACAGATTTTCACAGATATCTAATGATAAAATATTTGTTGGATTATTTGAATTATTGAATTTGAGTTTGTGATAATATATTAAAGTAGGAGTTGGTGCAATATCAGAACATGAAATAGAATTACTCTTTTGTAAAAATGGCATACTGAATTTGATATTATGCTAATTGAAGAAGACTTGAGAGGGGAAACCCGAACACCCATTTCAAAATGTTTAAAAAAGTTGAAATTAATACCTGATTCTGTAATAAATTTAGAAAATTCACCATTTTACATAAAACCTTAAAAGACCTGGTATGCAATTTAAAATAATACCAAACAAGTCTTATTTGTAATACCTAATTTAACATTATCCACATATAACAAACTAAAAAATATGATAATTCGATACTAAATCCAATTTTCGATGAATACTGTAAAGATTAAAATGAGGATAACTGATAAAGATAAAACAGTTTTATATTTATCTAAATGTTCCTTACATTCTTAACAATTAATAACTTTTCATCTATTAATTAGATTTTATAGGTAATTCGCGTAATGTAATTAAGTGTTATCATTAATAAATACATGTAACCGCGATGTGGTTTCATCTAAATATTGTTTATCTATTTCAAAACCCATAAATGAAATCCCTAGTTTGTAAGAAGCTATTGCGGATGATCCTATGCCTAAAAATGGATCCATCGCAACCATATATTCTGTTAATCCATGCAACTTTATACACATTTCAGGAAGCTTAATTGGGAAAGTAGCTGGATGAGGTCTCTGATTTTTCCTTTGAATCGTGTCGTAAGGAATAAACCAAGTATTTCCTCTATCTCGTAAATCTTGCTTTGCTGATTTCCATCTTCCAATATTTGATTTATCTTGATATGGAATACCTACTGCGAGTTTATCTAGTAAAACATTTCCTCCTTTGCTAAAATGAAAAATATATTCATGACAATCGTTTATAAACCTGTTACTAACTATAGGTTTGAAATGTCCTACAGCAACGTCGTCTAGTATATTAGGGTATTTACCTACATCTTGCTTATTGATGGCTATTGATTTTATCCAGTGTATTACATTCTGCAATATAAAATCTTCTCGCAAAATAAACGATACATCCCAAGCGATCCATTGATCTTTTGGCTTGTTACCAATGTTTAAAAAAAATGATCCATCATTCTTGAGTACTCGTCTAATTTCTTTTCCTACTTCTTTTAACCACAATAAATATTTTTTTCGAGGGATGTTATCATTATAGGTGCTATAATTTATTCCGATATTATATGGTGGAGAAGTAACAACTACATCTATAGAATTGTCCTGAATATTATCTTTAATTCCTGATAGACAATCTTGTAAAAAAAATTTAATCGTACTATTTTTATTGCATATAGTCTTGTATGGTTCCATAGAAGTAGTTCCTCTAAAGAAGTATGCCATGTGTCTAATTTATAAAATATCGCATTACTTATTTTCAAATGTTTTGAGACAAAAATTTCAAATCATTATAACAAAATAATTAAAATTTCTTAAAACAATATCTCTATTAAAACAGAAATTGCATTTTGTAACTATAATTGTTATTATAGATATAATAAGAATAAAAGTACAAAACAATTATTTAGGTAAAATGTATTTCATGAATTTTGTTTATAATTAAAAGATAAAATTAATGAATGAAATCCAAATTTTTATTTTCCAAAGCGTAATTTAACGAACTTTGATGATGAGTTTTTTTTACTTTTTTTATATTATTTGATATTAAAAATCATATCTATGGTGAGAGAAATACAAATTATTGTATGATGATTTTGATTAAAATTGATCATAATTTTTGATTGCATACAAGCATTATGCTAACACTATTATCAATTAAATATATAAAAATGTCAAACGATTCTTAATATAGTTTTAATAATAACACAAAACAAATAAAGGATCTAATATCTATCATTAATCACAAAGATACTGAAATTTATAACATACATACAATTCATGTTTCTTTGACATAAGCAAGTTTAGAATTTTTAATATATTTAAAAAAGTAACAGATATTATCATGGGAAATATTATGTCGATTTTAGTGTTTACTTTGATTGTTTTAAATTCGATTATAAATATCAATTATGTTTTGGCATTTAAAAGAGAATCAATACATAACAGTACAGATAAATACATTCAACAAAAATCTAAACAAAATATCCAGTGCAGTGTTAATGCTAATTGTAATAATCAGGCAGCTCAACAACAACAAACCACTCGTCAAAATATTCAATGTGATGTCGATGCCAAATGCAATAACTATTCCAATTCCAATATGGTGGTTTGCAAAGAACGCTCCGTATGTTTATTTCAATATGATGGACCATTCAGACTAGCTAACCCATACTAAAAAATATGCAACAAAAAATCGACATTAAAATAATATTAAATATTAATTCAAATTTTCTATCCTAGTCATACATAATTTTAAACACTATTTTTTTACTTTTTCATCTATGATTATTAAAGTAATACACAATAATTTAGTTCCGACCAAGCCATTTTTTTTGATGAATCGGATTGATTTATAAAGAAACTATCTCTTAGCGTATCAAGAAATAACGCTATTTTAAAATACATATAATAATCCAAAAGTATAAAAAATTTATTATGAAATATAAAATATGATTGTCCAACAATTAATTTGCGACGATTGTAAAAAAGTACTCTTAGAAAAGGATCCTAAGCATCTTACAGATGAAAAATTTCCAATAACTGAAGAAGAATCTAAAAGCATTGACCAATATCATAGGGGCCACCAGTGTCATATTGAGGTTGTCGAAAAATTTTAAAAGGTTAATTAAATTTAAAAAAGATCTAATAGAAATTAAATATTATTTTCTCACGTCTTAAACTCTGTTTCAAAATATTACAGAAAAGTAAATCGCGCAAAAATGATGAACATTACTTTAAATTTAGAAATAAATGATTAACACATTGTTTAAAGGTATTATTCTTAAACAGAATATTAATATTGAACATATACGATATCGATAAAATTGTTTTATCTTTTTATTTAATTCATTGTATTAATTAGATTGTTATGATATAATATGATTTCAATCATTTTCATTTTATAGTATCTATCTTTGAATCAAGTATTTCAAAAAGGTTCTATATCTGGTAAAGTTTTGATTTGTACATGATTTTATTTTATTGAGATTAATGCTGCCTGTGTAAATAGACCTATAAAAACAATATCTGATTGATCTATGTCTAATTAAAATATTTGATATATGATTTTTGTAAAACAATTTTATATTTTGAACTTGATATATGGTTTTTTTATTGAATATTCCAATAATTTTAATGATATTTTTGAAATTTTTTAAATTAAATTGTTTATTCTCAAAGTAGTATTTTTTATTGGAAATTTAGTTAAAAAAAATTCTTGACTATATAAAAATATTTTAGAGAATTCTCAAGTTAACATTCTAATTTTGATTTCCACTTTTTAAATAAAAGAATATCTTTATAACACGAATCTCTTTAAACGACCATCCAAGATAACATAAAAAAATTCCTTCTGAAATTAAATGTTTCTTTTAATCGATGTCGAAATTACAAAACACATTAGAAAAATAATTGAAAGAGGTAATAAAACTACATTACAAAATCAAAAATATAGAATATTTTTAAATAAAATTATAAATCAAATAATATAAATTCTGAATAGTCAAGACGACAAGAAAGTATGTTTATGATTTTCTGAGCAAAAGTAATCTATTTTTTTTACTCCCATATTATAATCGCCTTCAACATGTGGCCATGCATCATTATTATTTATCGCTATTCCACAATAAGCACATGTTATTTTTTCTTCAACCATAGTCAAATATTCAAGACAACATAATTAATTTTTTATTACTATTCTTGATTATATTATTAATCCATAAATTGATACAATGACATGACTTTATGTTCAAATAATCAATTATAGTTTGTCAAAAAAAATCCAGAAATATGATCTATATTCTATACTAAAATTTATCATAATGAAAAAAGATTTATTGAAGACAATGATATTTATATCATTGTCTTTTTTTGGGAATGCATCTGGTAATAATAGTAAAAGTAAAAACCGTGAGAAATATAAAGAACTTACATTAGCCATTAAACAAACGGTATTAGAAAGAGCAAAAAATAGGTGTCAAAATTGTTCAACGAAATTATCCGGGTCTAACCAGCCTCAGTTTTTTTATGTAAATGGATCTAAAAAAGATAACAGACCTGAAAATTTAAGAGTATTATGTTCATCATGTTTTGGAGATAAAGGATCAAAAGATGATAGTTTTTCGCTTTCGTCTATTAAAAACATATTTTCAAAAAAATAATTTTATTGACGTTTCAATAAGAGAGTCTCATGCAATTTGACCAAAATTTCATAATATGGGTAATATCTTCATATCGAAATTACGTAAAATTATACTAATAGATAATAGCAAAAAAACAATAAAAATATGTATAATTTATACTACTTTTAAAATATTATTATCATTTATATTGATAAATGCTTCGATTTTATCCTATTATGAATAAATATTTTTGATTTCCAAAATTATACTTGATTATTAAATTTTGGCCATTGTGTTTTTAAATAAATTATCCCTGTTTAAAATCAAATTATTTAGGCCCATTCATATTATTATATATAAACGAGATGATAAATATGGCAATAGCAACATGCAATAAAATAATGATTATAGGTATCAAGATATCTTTATATTCGCCTATAATTTTCAAAAAAAACTCTGATAACTAAAATTAAATTAAAAAAATCTTAATAATTTAATTTTAAAAATAATGGATTAATAGATAATAAGATAGTTTTGTTAGTAGTCTGTTTTCCTATAGATATTCCTGACCTATTTTAAAATAATTTTACCTTTCATGAATGTATGTATGGTGCAAAAGTAATCGTATTCTGATCCTTTTAAAGTGGATGTATCCAAGATATATTTTTTCCCGCTCATGATGATGGACGAATCGAAGGATTTCCCACTATCTTTTTGACTAGTTACTGTGTGTGGTACATTATCATTATTGGTCCATTCTATTGCGTCACCTTTTTTTACCGTAATTACTGACGGTTTAAAGTTAGGATTTCCCTTTGCAGATGCACCTGGAAGAATTGTTGCATGAAAGATTGGTGCATTTATAACTTTTGGTATTGATGTTTTTTCAGTAGAAGTCTCATTTTTTTCAGATCCTGAATTAGCAGAATGACTTGCCATTACATAAGAAGTTGAAATAATAGCTCCAGAGCCAATGATCATTATGCCAAGACATGCAATTGTTATTTTATTCAGAAATCGATATCTTTTATGGGATGCGATTATGATTATTAATGCAGGTATGGCAATAACTAAAATAATACCAGTAAATGGAATGATGGATGGTACACGACCACTTACCTGAAATGCACCAATACATCCTATAACAATAAATATTCCCAATATACTAAAAGCGGCTTTTTTTGCTTTGTTCGATCTAGGAAAACCGTCCTTGAATAAACCGCCACTTAGCATAATTAAACCTAAAAACATGCATAAAAGTGACACGGCATGCATGCCCTCTAAAAAAGTATTAGATATTCCAGCCAAAGCAATTGTCACTCCGACAGCTCCAACAATCGTCAAACCCGCCCCAGGCATGAGTAAGTCCCAATCCGTCATATCGATATGTAAATAAAAAATAATAAAGGTATAATAATAGTTTTTTTATTTTATCTTTCTAGAATAAATATTGCGAAGATGAAATCATAGTATTTACAAGAATGTCAGAAAATTCGCCAAGTAATTTGGATTCATTTAAACTCGTGATTAGTCGAGAGAAACTGTTATTTTTAGAGAGTTATTCGCGACAAAACATATCTCAAGAATCGTGTGCAATTCTATTAGGAAAAAGAACTGAAAATGAGTTTGTAGTATTAGATACGATACTAATGGAAAATGACGAAAAATCATACATTATGTTTACGATTAACGAGGATAACCTCTTTTCAGTATACAAAAAAGCAGAATCAATGAATTTATCTGTAGTGGGAATATATCATAATCATCCTACACATCCAGTTCCTTCAATAACTGACAAAAAATATATGGAAACAAATCCAGTTCCATGGATCATTAATTCGACAATTACAAATGAATCTAAATGTTACATATATTATGACCGCCAAGGTGTCCAGGATGTTGACATTGTATTTACGGACTGATCCTTGAAGTATCTCGTGGGTACAAAACCGCTTCCCTTATATTTGATAAATTGCATAATACCATCAAAAGCCTATCAAAACCTAAACCTCCACCAGAATGCGGTGGCATTCCCCATTCAAAGGTTCTAAGGTGCTCGGTAAAACTGTCAACAGATAATCCCTGATTAAGAAGTCTAGACTTGATCTTTTGAGCATCATGCTGTCTTGTTCCGCCAGATATTAGTTCAAGGTATCCGAATTGTAGATCAAATGATTTTGATAGAGCGGGATTATCTTCATGTTCATGAATATAAAAGGGCTTGAGTTCTAATGGCCAATCCACTATAAAGAAAAAATTATTGTACTTTTCTCCAAGCTTTCGAAGGGAAAAATCCGATAAGTCATCACCAAATTTTATTTTCTCATCCATTCTATCCAGCTCATTTAAACATTGTTCATAGGTCAACCTGGGAAAAGGTGTAGACACAAAATCATCAATATGAAGGTTATCTAAAAAAGATGGCTTTATTTGATATTCTGACTCTACAATATTCTTTAAAATTAATTTTACTAGATCTTCAAAAATATTCATAACATCGGAATAATCTATATAAGCTGCTTCTATATCTACACTTAAAAACTCATTAAGATGTCTAACCGTGTGGGAATTTTCAGCTCTAAAATAGGGTGCTATTTCAAAAACCCTATCTAATGATAATACAAGTTGTTCTTTATACAATTGCGGACTTTGAGCTAAATAGCCTTTTCTTTTAAAATATTCTAATGAAAATAAGTTTGAGCCACCTTCACTAGCACTACCAATAATTTTTGGAGTATTAACCTCCACAAAATTATTGGAAATTAAATAATCTCGGATAATTTTTAAAACTTTGGAACGCAATAAGAAAATTTTTGAGACATTTGGATTTCTCAAATCCAAAGATCTACAATCTAATCTGTTATCGAGATTCGATTCAACTCTTCCAGTTGGATCAATTGGTAATGACAAAGAAGCCTCGGAATATACATATAATTCTTTTACCGATACTTCAAAAACAAAATCTTTTGATTTAGTGGATTGAATTATACCATCAATTAGAATACTACTTTGTCTTGGTATAGTTCTTGCGGTTATTAAATTATTTCCAGATAGAATCGCTTGTATTGTACCTTTTACGTCTCTTAGTATGAGAAATCCAAGCTTCCCTATATCGCGAAAATCTTCAATCCAACCTGCAACTCTAATTTCGGATCCAATTGGTAAATTTTTTAACTCGTTTGAATAATTGGTTCTTGTTAATGATTTATTGAATTTATCCAAAGTCATAGATGTTTAATTGTTATTTATTTTTAAATCCATTTATTCCTCAATTATTACTATATCTATTGTAATTCAGATTCTACAATTAATTCTATACTGCGTAAGGACAAAGATAATCTTTTGATTTTTTCAAGAGTTTTTTCCTGCATATTGTTTATTTTCTTGGACATTACAACGCGGGTCAGTTTTTGTCCATCAGGTAACCATACAAAATTAATGTTATCAATACGTATTGGATAGAAAAGATTTTCTAAGAACCTTCTATCATTCGAATCTGATTCTACAATCCAGATGTTTTTATTGAACGCTTGATGTATTAAGTCAATCAATTTTACATTAGAGCGAATAGCACGTACATCAGAGCTTTTAAAAAATAAGATCACATCATCTTCAATCTCTCTCGAGCCCATCAGGGTCAGTTTGTCTATATCTGAATTGTTAAGCGCTAATTTTGTTAGAACGATTGAACCTTCCACGTCAGAATTAGTAATTTGGCCAGAATCTAGTTTATTTTCACACATGTTGCATAAAATACCAGTTTTAGCATCAAAAGTACAAATTGGTGTTTTCATTTTAATTTCTCACAGTAAATATAACATACTTAACACTTAAATATCTTGACATTTTTCGAAAAATTAATTCGAGGACACGATCATTTTACAAAAAATAGATCTTCTCTACAAACGATTATACTATATTAATAGCGATATAAAATACAAAATTGTGAATAAAAATAATTTGTTCAAATTGAATTAAACTAAAAAAGACCATTACTTTATAGTAATATGTTCTATGTCTATCCGACTAAGAACAACGAAAACTATTGATTATAAATATATTTGACAATCTTTAAAAATACAGTAATACCTCTATTTTTTTATACCGTATATCAGTATTTATTTAAATTGAACTAAAAAATAAGGTCAACTCAAAAAAGAGAATTTAATCATTGATAAATCTATGATATACTCATTTAATTAAGGTAGTTTGGTTAGTGCTGTGGCTAGTAATAAATAAATATTATATGGATACCTGAAAAAGAATATTACATATTCGCTAGAGCAAGTTCTTTATTGTAATGGAATATGATGCCTATCACCATGCCTTTCTAATCTCGCTTCTTCTTTATATTGCTCGTAAGAATGAAATTCATACTATGGCTATCCTCATCATTATTTACTTAGCAATCTGTGTTCGATGATAAATCTGGTTTACTGGTTATTTTCCTTTTCCTTTTCCAAAAATAGTTAGACATATGTGATTGATTGATCGATAATTCGCTTATAATTACTCCAAATCAAGTTTATAATGTAAAGATAATTGTAGGGGTATTAAAAGAAGATATCTATTTTAAAAATATTCGTTATACTATATGCCAGGTAAAAGACACCACGAATACAATAAATTCATAATTTAATACTTGCGGTAACACTATTTTTAAATATTGTGGAATCATCTTTAGATGACAAGAAAGGACAATCAAGAATCATTGTCGAGATCAAATAGATGAATATTTTCCGTTTGAAAAATTGAATCCAAACGCAAATTTTTTTATATGCCTAGAACATTCCTTTTATGATAAATTATGATGGATTTTTGAATTATCAATCACTGGAATTTGCTAACTTTTTAGTATTGCGTTTTTTGTGCTGATTAATGTAGGTTAAATACTTGCTTTATATTCTATATTACATTTATTCTTTGTAGAAAGAAAATAATTTAAACCGTCCTTTACCCATGTTTTATATTGTCTTGGTCTTTATATATTTTCTAAAATAGGGAGTAGATACTTTAGTTTGAGAAAATGATGTATTTGATGTGAAATTCCATTTTATATGACCTTGTTGATTAAATACTCAAATTGTTTTATGCATGATAAAATAATTTTTATACAACTACATTTCTACTGCAGGGTTATTCTTGAGGTTTTTCAGTGTTTTGTTGCGATAGTTGCAACATATAGTCTAATAATGAAATATATTTTGATTGTTTTCATAAACGATATTCAATTTATTTCGGAATCTTTTTACATTCTTTATATTTCTAAATTTATTTTAAATCTGTATGGTGGATTTTCAACAAATCTACAATGCTTTTGCAAGGATTTTCTGTGATAAAGATGAAGAAAATAATTGTATACAGATTTAACAATATTTTTTATCTTTTTTGATTAGATCATTACGAGTTATTTCTAAATTTAAATTAACTAATCTAATCGAATATTATGAATGATTCAATAATATTAAATATTTTCAAAAATATGTGCACTACTAATTATCAAATAAAGAATATGTTAGTTCAAAAAATTTAATAAATTTTATTTACACTTGGACATAAAATTCAAACTGTTAGGAAATTTAATATTTGTCACTTGAACTAAGATAAGCTTTGTTAGTTTCCGGATGCCTAAATGCAAAAATTTTTACCCTTATGCCCATAGCATTAATGAAATAGCTATTTTTATTGTTCCAAATTTCATCTGCAATTATATCAACGTCATAAATTTTGTCATTAACTCCAACTTGAATTATTGTGCCTGATTCGTCTTTTTTTATACAAGTTATTAAAAATTCAGACATGTTAAATTATACAGATCTGCATCGTTATTAAAACACTGTTTTTATCTTCTATGGAAAATATGATTATCTTATACATTAAAATTAATGCGATAATTTAAATAAAACCAAATCAAAATTATCAAAACAAATGACAAGTTTTAGTTCTTATGTGAGTTCGCCCAAAAATGACACAATGGCTTGAATCAAAAATATGGCAATAGAATTTTTGAACAACAAAATAATAATAGAAGGTGAAATCGAGAAATTTCAGATAATAACGATGATAAAATTATTATTAAAAATTTAACTATAAATTATATTACAAAATCAGGAGAACTAAAAGCTGTTGAAGATGTCTCATTTGAAATTTTAGAAGGGCAATCCGTGGGAATTGTCGGAGAATCGGGTTCTGGTAAAAGTACTCTGGCACTTGCATTAATGCGATCAATACCGGATAATGGATATATTGAATCAGGAAACGCCATTTTAAAAGGAAAGGATATTCTAAAAATGCCTGTCAAAATATTTGATGAATTGTTTAGATGGAAAGAAATTTCTATGATATTTCAGGGTTCTATGAATAGCTTGGATCCCGTTTTTTCTATTGAAAATCAAATGAAAGAAATTCTCAAAGTCCATAAAATAAAATCTGATTATGGTAATTATAATAAGATTATTAAAAATACTCTTTCGAAGGTTGGACTTGATCCAGCAATAGTTGCCAAAAGATATCAACATGAATTAAGTGGTGGTATGAAACAAAGAATAGTAATTGCAAATGCATTATTGCTAGAACCTTCAATATTAATTGCGGATGAGCCCACAACGGCTTTGGACGTAATAACACAATCACATATCATTACTCTTCTTAAAAACATGAAAAAAACTAAAAAAATGAAAATTATATTAATAACTCATGACTTGTCATTGATTCCGAGTATAGCTGACAAGGTAGTAATAATGTATGCGGGACAAGCAGTAGAGATCTCAGATATAAAAACTATATATGATAGGCCATTGCATCCGTATACTCAAGATTTAATTAAATCCATTCCAAACATCAATTCATCTAGTAAAAATCAAACACAATCTATTACAAAAGGATTCGTTGATCCTTTGAGTATAAAAGAAGGATGCAAATTCAGAAATAAATGTCCATATGTGATGGATATATGTAAAAATACTCCTCCTGATTTTAGAATAGGTGGTAATAGCGTAAAATGTTGGCTTTATGATGAAAAACAGAAATTAATTAATATTCAATACAAATAAAAAGATCTTTTCTAAGAATAGTTTTCATTCTTTAGGTAGCGATAAATAATTTTAAAACATGAAAACTGAAAATAAAAGGATAAAATTTCTTATTATTATAATTGACATGATAAAACACTTTGTTATATTTATATCTGAAAGTGAACTAGTAAATACATTAATGCAATCTCTGATGGATATTCATAAAATAAGACAAGATTTTCCGATTCTCAGTAGATATTTAAAAAATGGAAAAAAATTAGTATATTTAGATAATGCAGCAACTACACAAAAGCCAATACAGGTTATCGATGCGATTTACAAATATTATTCTGAATATAATTCAAATATTCACAGGGCAGTGTATCAAATAGCCGATGAAGCAACAGAAGAATATGAAAGAACTAGGGAGAGTATTCGTAAATTTATCAATGCAAAATATGTAGAAGAGATCATTTTTACACGAAATACTACTGAATCTCTTAATTTAATTGCTTATTCTTGGGGAAAAAAAAATATCAAAAAAGGAGATAAAATCATCTTAACAGATTATGAACACCATAGTAACATTGTACCATGGCAAATGCTATGCGAACAACAAGGAGCAAAAATAAAGTATGTAGATACTGATGAAAATGGTTATTTGAATATCGATTCTTTTTTAAACCTTTTGAAAGAAAAAAAATCTGAAAAGGAAAAAACAAAAGTTGTTTCCTTAAGTCATATGTCAAATGTGTTGGGAACCATCCATCCGGTTAAAAACATAATTAAAATTGCTCATGAAAAAAATATACCTGTTGTTTTAGATGGTGCACAATCAGTACCTCATATGAAAACTGATGTACAAGATGTCGATTGTGATTTCTTGGCGTTTTCTGCTCATAAGATGTTGGGTCCTACTGGTGTAGGAGTCCTATATGTAAAAAGAGAGATCTTAGAATCTATGCCACCATTTATCACTGGAGGTGATATGATAAAAGAAGTTCATAAATATTCAACGGTTTTTAATGATTTGCCATATAAATTCGAGGGTGGAACGCCTAATATTGCAGATGTAATTGGATTTAATGCTGCTTTAAACTATCTTGAAAAAATAGGAATGGGGAATATAAGGGAGCATGAAAAAGAACTAGGAAAATATATGTACGACAATATTAAAGATATCAAAGACATTAAAATCTACGGTCCTCAAAATATTGATGATAGAGGGGGATTATTTTCATTTAATATCGAAGGTATACATCCTCATGATTGTGCAACAATATTGAATGATTTTGGTGTAGCAATTAGGTCGGGTCATCATTGTGCACAGGTACTTATGGAAAAATTAGATATTATTGCATCCTCAAGAGCGAGTTTATATATTTATAATACTAAGGAAGAAATTGATATATTTGTAGATGCTATTAATCATGTAAGGAGAATATTCAAGGTATGAGTGAAGACATTTATAGAGAAATGATACTGGATCATTACAGAAATCCTCGAAATAAAGGAAAAATAGAAAAACCGGATGTAAGAATACATGACAGTAATCCTTTATGTGGTGATGAAATATCTATTGATTTGAGAGTGGAGGGCGATACTATTAAAGATATTAAATTTGATGGCAGGGGTTGTGCTATAAGCCAAGCTAGTGCTTCAATGCTAACTGAAATGGTTTCAAATAAGCCTTTGACAACAATAAAAGATATTACAAAAAACGATATTCTCGAAAATATTGGTCTAACAAATCTAGGACCCGCCAGAATAAAATGTGCTTTGTTGTCCTTAAAGGTACTGAAGTTGGGCATGGTTAAATATTATATAGACAAGGATCCGCAGTCTGCAGAAAAACTAAAAGAAGACTCTAAAGTATTTTAAATGAAATTTTAGGTTTCATCTTGAGTGATAGGAAAAGTCTAAAGGGTTTTAATGAATCAAAATAACAATGTTGACATCAAAAGAAATCCATTTTGGAGCGTAAAATATAGACACATTTTATTAATTCTTGCCTGCTTTACAATAGTCACTGCATTAACTATTGCTGGTTTATTTAAGAATCTTGATACATTTCTTTTAGAATTTTTTAAAAATGTGCCTCGAAACCCGCAAAGCGATTTATTTATCATTATTGTAACTACTCTTTCCGATACTATTAATCTCATGATTGCTGGATTCATAATATTAATAATAAAAAGGACAAGGCGTTTTGGTTTGTTAATGTTGATTTCGCTTGTTATTAGTACTATAGTCGTAACATATGCAAAACCTTTGTTTTCCGCAAACCAAATACCTGATACTGTTGTTTTTAAACCACTTGTTAAACTTCCAGATAAATTTACTTTAGAAAAAGACAGTTTTATGCCATTTTCCCAAAATTATTCATACCCGTCAAATCATTTGGCCTCTATCAGTGCATTTTGTTTTATTATTGGGGGATTATTATATTCAAAATCATCTATTTCCGCAAAAGGATTTATAATATTCTTTCCAATGCTAATTGGAATTACAAAATTATATCTATTACAAATGTATTTTTCAGACGTAATAGGTGGTTGTATTTTAGGTTTATTAATATCGAGCTTGCTAATAAAAATTACAAAAATAGATTCGATAGTAAAACAATGATCATCAGATAAGGAAATTTTTCTCGGTGAATATCATGCTTTCTAAATAAAAGATAATAAATTTTTAAATAATCCGAATACTTTTTTTATATGCTGTTTAAAAACAATCAATATATTGAGAAAATAATTTCATTAAAACAAATAAAATTCCATTAAAAATCTAACTGATTAATATATGCCGTGGTTAATAATATGATGTTAATTGTTTTGACAAATACTGTGTTAACAATAAAATAAAAAATATTATACAAGTTGTGAATAAATTGGATGAAAAATTTGATCATAAAGATGCGTGGATAACTTTGACTATACTTAGTTCATTAGCACTAATAGCCATGTATGGTGAAACCATGCTCATACCTGCAATTCCAATTTTAGTGAATAATTTTAAAATACCATATAATACATCGTCTTGGATACTTACAGCATATTTAATAGCAGGGGCAGTTATGACGCCAATCGTAGGTAAATTATCTGATATTCATGGCAAGAAAAAAATATTGATAATAGTCATGTTTATTTATTCTATTGGAACTTTCTTTGGAGGCATTTCTCAGAATATCTACATGATGATATTCTCCCGGATAATACAAGGAATCGGTCTATCTATGTTTCCCGTTGCTTTTGTAATAATTAGGGAAAAATTCCCTGCAGAAAAGCTTGCAATAGGACAAGGAATATTTACAGCTGTATTTGCTGGTGGAGCAATAGTGGGTTTGGGTTTAGGATCTACAATTATAGAATATTTTAGTTGGCATATGACATTTTTATCGATTGTACCATTATTAATTATTTTACTTATAGTAGTAATAAAATTAATTCATATTAAATCAGAAAAACTAATTAAAAACCCGGAAAATGTGATTGATATCAAAGGAACCATAACATTAATTATTTTAGTAACTTCATTTCTTGTGGCTTTAACACTTTTACCGAACTATGTGTCAAAGCACAAAGATATTAATTTACTAATTATTACGATCTCATTTATATTAACAATTGTTTTATTGCCTGTATTTATCATATTTCAAAAAAATACTGAGATGCCTTTGATTAACCTGCAATTATTAAAAGATGCTATACTTTTACCAACTAATATTCTGATAATGACTATTGGGATGTCTATTTTTATCATATATCAATCAATACCTATAATGATACAAAGTCCGTCTCCGTTAGGATTCGGAGATGGACCAGTTGGCGCTGCAAGAATTCAACTACCGTTTATGATCACATCTTTTATAATATCGATTTTATCTGGATTTTTCATATCAAAAATTGGGAATATTAAACCCACTATAATTGGGTGCATTATAAATGTAATAGGATTTTTTTTACTTTACATAAATCATTCTACAGAATTAACAATTACAATAGAACTTGCTATAATTGCAGTTGGATTATCATTCGCAGAGATAGGTGCTTTTAATATATCTTTGGTCTATACTCCTATTCATTTGAGCGGTACGGCGTTAGGAATTACAATGTTGTTGTTTCTTATAGGAATGTCATTAGGGCCTACAATTTCTGGAATTTATATGGAGAGTTTTAAATTGATATCTACAGGTACAGTAGAATCCTTTCCATCTGATTTTGCATACGAAATGATCTTTCTGACAGCTACAATAATATCTCTTTTTTCAGTTTTATTAACAATAATTATAACAAAGAAAATAAATCCGACTACTTCTGCAAGATCAATATCTTAATTTTTAAGATTTTTTTCAAAATATATACTTTTTATAAAAATATTCTTAATTAGGTTCATTTAGACAAATTAATAATAACGTAACAAAAATAAACGTTAAGATGGCAGTAATATGAAATGTAAATGATATTAAACTGTTTTGATGGTTCTTAACTAAGATGTTATTTCTATAGTGTATTGATCAAGTATAAAGTTAATTCATTGTTTGACATAATTTAAGTTACATTTTTTCCTTTTACAAGAAATATAATCGACAAATCCTTTTAGTCTTTCCTTTATGCATTGCATTATTATTTCAATAATCTTTCCTTATAAAAAGAATGAAGATGATGATTTGGTATTGGAAATCGACATGCTTATTGAATACCTTTATCACCATCTGACTATGAAACCAAGCGTATCCATATTTTCGTAATACTATTGATAAAAATCGTTCAACCGTCACATGTTTCGCTCTTTGGATATATCAACAGCAAGGATTTCTTTATGTTTTGGTTCAATAATAATCCAAAGCCAGATTAAGTTAGAACCTGCTTTTATGACAATTTCATCAATGATGTACTCTTTGACTTACCTTTTCCTTTGATATTTCCAAGGCTTGTACTTTTGAATCCATTTGCAGATAGAAACGTGGCTTATTCTTGCTATCTTTAAAAATGATAATGCTTTGAAGGTGTTTCTAAATGATAAACCAAGAAAGTGCAAGTATAATCCATAACCAATTATGTTTGAAGGTGTTCTATTTCTATTATATATATGATAGATGGTTGTCTAACATCTGTAGTTTTTTCCTTAAGTTAACAGAGCCAACATATCTGATTATAACATGTTTTTTTAGCGATCTTGGAATTTTTGAACACAAAATGTCAAGCAAACATCCAGTCAATAAATATTGATTTTGAAATGTAATAAAAAATTATTGTAAAACCTTCAAATAATTGTTCTGAAGAAGATGATTAAATAATCGAATAAGGTATTGTATAAAATAGAATAGTTCAGAAATTATTAAATAATAAATATTCGAGATTTATTATTATGATGAAAAATATATTAAAAACTACATTCTTTATTTTATTTTCTATTAATATTCTTTTAATTATTTCAAACTTTAAACCTTTTATAATAAAAGCACAGGTTAAAGAAACGTCTCCTTTAATCTATACAGCGGATGGACGAAACTTTAAATTAACTTTTAATACGAATCCAATGTCAATCATTTCTGGACAAAAATCTCAATTAAATTTGTCATTAGTGGACTCGGATTCGGATATAAAAATACAACATGTTACCTATCATATAACAGTCACTAAGGATAACCAAGTCAAAATTTCCAATTTTTTTCATTCACATACTGGTAATCTTACCATATCGATTCCCGATTATAATTCATCATCCATAAATGTTGAAGGCAATTTTGATCCACTTACAAATGCTTTCGTGCCAGATCCATCTGGGGTAATCGAAATTACCGGACCATTATTCTTACAAAAGGGGGTGTATAAAATAAATATGGAAATTACAACTATAGATAATGATAAAACAGTATTATCTATACCTCTAGAATATCAATACAATATTATAGTTAAAAATAAGAATCAAATTGGAAATAATTAAATTATTTTATTTGATTCTGGAAAAGTGATTTTACGATCTTATTAGGATTTCCAAGGTATGTCTTGAACACCTTTAATTTTATTTATGAATCTCGAAAGCACAAAAAAGAGATCTGATAACCTATTCAAATAAACAAGACAATTTTTATTTATGTTTTCATTTAATACTAAAACAGTAATATTAACTTCTGCCCTTCTTATTATTGTACGAATTACATGACAATAAGAAGATTCAAGCGAACCACCCGGTAATATAAAGGATTTTAAAGGATCTAAAGAACTATCTAAATTATCAATTTCCTTTTCAAGAAATAAAACATCCTGATCAGTAATTCTGGGATAATCTTTTAATTTATTATTAGGATTTGCTAAATCGCTGCCCAATATGAAAAGCTGATTTTGTATTTTAGTCAAAATGTTATTAATATTTTTTAGATTTCCATCTAGTTTTACATAATATAATAATAGTCCTAAATGGCTATTAACCTCATCTACGATGCCATATGTTACAATACGAACATTATTTTTCTTAACTCGGGCACCGTTGAATAAACTCGTTTCACCATTGTCTCCAGTTTTAGTATAGATTTTCATGAATTAACTACAAAATTTTTATTATTAAAGATGGGGATTAACAAAGTAATAAAAATATAATTTTTTATATAATATATAATTATTTAGTAAGCATGAGCCTCTGATTTATGCTCCTTCAAATATTTTTTCTTTCTAAATCTTTCACTACATTTATCACATTTAAACGGATTTTCAAATTCTATGAGAAATCGTCTTTTTTTCTCTTCCGGACTTTCTAATATTGAGGATGACTCACTAGCTGAACTACCAAAGTTTTCTTGATTTATCATCGCTAATTCTTTAACACCGAGACAATTCTTAATTAGGATTTTGATTAATTATTCTATTATATTTAACCATATAATTCATCCCTTCTTTTTATCTTTCAATAAAGTTAGTCAAAGCAATAATATATATATTTAAAAAATACAAGGAAATATGTGTGCCGTCGTAGCTCAGCCTGGAAGAGCACTCGACTAACAAAATTAGGGTGAAGCTGAAGACCGAGCTGTCGTGAGCTCAAATCTCACCGGCGGCACCATTAAAAACGTGGAAATAACAAAATGGTAGGAAATTTAAAAAGGATTTTTTTGTACCCACAAGAATGCATATGCATATAGAAAGTACAATGATTTCGATTACATAGAGTTTAAAAAATGCAATGATTGTGGAAAAACTTTAAACACGTTAAGAGGTTTTGATGAGGATTTAAGAGGTTAATGAATATGATGATTTCAAATTATAATATACAAATTTTGCTATTATTATGGTGTTTGGGAGCTGCTGTTGCAGCAATAGCTTTATTGATTCCTATTTATTCAATATTTCTTATAGTGGGATCCATTGGGTGGGCAAGTGTAACAGTTGTAACAGTTTTAATTTTGCATGGTTTAAAAAATAGTTAATTTAACTAGTCTTTGCCGCCTTGTTCGGGTATAGAAACTAGAGTTACAGTTGAGGTAATACCATTAATTTTTCGTATGTTTGATGTAATGGTGTTATTCATTTCATCCACCGATTCGGTTTGAATCTTAACAAATATATCATGTACTCCGTAAGTACCTCTTACTTCTTTAACCTGTTTTATTTGGGAAATCTGTCTAATGATCTCCTCTTCCTTTCCTAAAATACTGTTTATCAAAATATATGCGGTAGGCATTGCATATTAAATTCTCATATATTATTTTAACCTATTGATAAGCAGATAATTACACAATAAAAATAAATACAAATACCGGTAAACGTGTATATTTTATAAAAAATGGAATTGTAATTGGGAAAGAATATTCCAAGTTATTTCAAAGCTGACATTTATATATAAAACAAATATCTGATTAAACAAGGTTATAGGTTATTTAATATCATCTCTTGACAATTAATATTATATTTCTTGTTCAAAATAAGGGCTATTAGCGTTAAGAAAATATTCGATTTAAATAAACCATTATGTTATTCCCATTGGAAATACGAAACCTTAAATTATCAATTTCGGATTATACTTGAAACTTTTAAGAGTATCATTTGGAAACACCGTTGAATCATTATTTTGCACATAAGAAAAATAAATTGTGTTTCCATCTGTATGGATACAAAATTACGAAACAAAATATTCATTAAGAATAAAATTGATATATAAATATTGATGAAACTGTAATAAAAGTAGGTCTAAACCAATATTTTAGGGTAAATAGATTTAACAAATAAATAATACTTTTATTTGAATTTGAAAGATAAAAAACGTCTTTACCCAAGTATGATTTATATCTTATGTTGTAAGCAAATATGTATTACATTTATTTCCTTATTATATGGCGGTACGCGGTGTTCCAAATCCTGCAAGCGCTTAAAATTCTTTATGCTTTATCGCATGATCATTTGATCATTATTTGTTGACGATTTGATGAAAAGGTTGTACACAAACAGTCAATTTAATTGGTTTTATTATGGGTGAAAAAAGTTTTAACTGTATTTCTACCATACAATAAAGCATTAGTATTATTGTCTTGATTCTTTTCAAAATCAAACATTATGGGGAGAATAAAACAGTAAATTAAATATGGTATATGGTGCTTTGACACTATTTTCCTGTTAAAAAGAATTAATGCAAATTAATTATATTAAACAATGAATCAATCTATTCTTCTATCGATGTAATAAAGAACTGATATCTGATACTATCTGTGTTTATAATGGGATTAATTTGTGTATATGTTAAAATTATATGGATTTTTTGATTATATTAAAAAAACCTGCAAATATTAAATTAATCTAAAATGTGCATGATTCACAAACATTTAAAACAATAACTCGTCTTATTTTTGAAATGATTCAAAATAAAAATAATTTTACTTTATTTTATTCTAGATAAGATTTTCTCAATAACAAATTAAATCTTATGTATAATGGGTTTTAATACTAAATTATTAATCGTGTATTATTTTACTTTGATTTTTATCTATGCATTTTAATAATTTATATTAATGCCAAGTATCAAAATTAAATCAGATTTTAATTTTCCACTATCTTTATTATTTGATTGGCATACAAATGATGGCGCATTTGAGAGATTGAATCCACCATGGTGTCCATTTTACATTATATCAAAAAAAGGCAATGTTGAAAATGAAGGGACAGTAAAAATAAAGTTGCCAATTATAAGAAATATTGGTATAAAATGGTTTGTAAAACACTCTAATTATATAAAAAATAAAACATTTAGCGATGTCCAAACAAAAGGTTTATTTTCCTATTGGGAACATCAACATAATTTTTATAATATAAATAACATAAGTATGCTTGAGGATATTGTTAAGTATGAACTTCCATTTGGTAATCTTGGAAATATCTTTTCAAAATCACTTCAAAATAAACTCTATGCAATATTTCGATACAGACACAGAATTACAAAAATGGATTTAGATGCACATCAAAATTTTAAAAATCAATTAATAAAGAACGTGATTATTTCAGGATCTCACGGGTACATCGGAAATTCATTAATCCCTTTTCTTACTACGGGTGGATATAATGTGACAAGAGTGATAAGAAATAATAATTTAGAAAAAGATTATAAATATGATATTGCAAAAAGTATATTTTTAAATTCTTTAACAACCCCGTCGAATTTAGAATCATCTTCACAATCTACAGAATCTGATAGAAAATTTGATGCTGCAATTAACCTTAATGGTGAGAATATATTTGGAATCTGGACTAAAAATAAAAAAAATAAAATATTTGAAAGCAGAGTAAAACATACTCGTATTTTTTGTAAATATTTAGCAAAATTAGATGTTCCACCAAGAGTTTTGATATCTGCTTCCGCAATCGGAATTTATGGAAATGATTCAGAAAAAACATTCAGCGATACCGATAATATAATCATAAATAAAAATGATTTTTTTTCGAAACTTTGTTCAGAATGGGAGCAAGCAACAGATATTGCAAAAAGTGCAGGAATAAGAGTAGTAAATCTAAGAACGGGTATAGTTTTGGGATCATCTGGAGGTATTTTAAAAAAATTAACCAATATTAACAAAATAAAAATCAACTTGAAATTAAATAATAATAATTGGTTAAGTTGGATAGCTTTGGATGATTTACTAAGGATTATTTTATTTTGCATGACTAATGATTCAGTTGAAGGTCCTGTAAATTCAGTAACTACGAGTTTGATAAAGTACCAGGATTTTCTAAAAGTATTAGAAAAAGTTTGGAATACCAAACTAAATATCAATTTAAATTCTTCATTATTAGAAATTATTTTAGGAGAAATGTCAAAATATACAATACTATCTGATATTAAAGCTTCGCCTAAAAAACTATTGTTAAACGGATTCAGTTTTAATTTTGTGGATTTAGAATCGGCAATCAGACATACTTTAGGCAAATAATCAAAAGTTCATATTTGGATTTTCTTTAAATCCATTGAATGATTACTGCAATTGGAAAAACTTCTAAGAATGAAACATATTTTGATAGTACTTCGTAAATTCTGATTTAAATATTATAAAATGAGATCATTAATATCTAAAATTTTAATATATGTCAAATTATGAAATGGATTCATTGATTCTATGAAAAAAATCATTTTGGAATTCATACAGAGATTAATGTTTGATCTTGAGTATTTGAGTGGAAAAGACTTTCTATGACCTATTAATGCCATGCTGCATAAAAATGGTGGAAATACTGTTAAATGACAAGAAGAAAAGAAATAAACAAAAATTGTTTCGTATGGAGAATGATGGTGGATCACGCCATCGACTGTACATTGGAATTATAGAATAGTGAACATTTTTTGAAATATGTGATAAGTAAAATATACTGGTGTATACAATATAGGCTTATAAGCGACAGAATAAAAATAATTATCGCTAATGACATATAAAAACCATTATAATAGGATCATGTTTAATTATTTTAAACTAAATGTTTAATAATCAACCCAAAAAATATTAAAAATAATAATCTATTTAGTAATTAAACGATCTACTTGTTAGTCCAATTTAAATAAACTCTACCCTATTAAAAATAAAATGTTTAAAAAATATGTTAATAAGATTGATAAACGAGAATAAAAATTGGGGGATAAATAAATATTTATCCTAAATTGTGTTAATTCGCAATTTTTCTAGTAAAAATTTATTGTTTTTTAACTGTGCTGGTCAATTTATTGCAATAAATTGTTTAAAAATATTAACGATAAAGTTTAAATACATTTTTTTTTCCTTTAAATGAATGTATAGAATTATACTAATATTTTTCATTATTACATTCATTGCTATTTTAGGAATCCAATTAAAAGATGCTCACTCTTTATCTCT
Source organism: uncultured Nitrososphaeraceae archaeon (assembly GCA_963762475.1). Classification (GTDB taxonomy): domain Archaea; phylum Thermoproteota; class Nitrososphaeria; order Nitrososphaerales; family Nitrososphaeraceae; genus Nitrosocosmicus. The sequence continues at coordinate 336,144 of CAVXKW010000006.1, read as the reverse complement.
CTCATCAACTGTGACTCATTTTGCAAATAACACTGCCACCTCTTTACCATATACAAATTTCTTTTTACACAGTAAAGACTATCAGCACTGTCTTGAAAATACGCATAGTTGCTCTCCTATAATAAACGTAATATATGAAAGTCCAACTACGGTTATTTTGCAATCTCATTTAATGAATCCATTATGGAAGGCCGTAGACAAAGTTAAAAAGTCGGGATTTGAGATAAGCGGTGTTACTTATATGCCCGAATCAAATTCTAATGATGCAGATAACTCTTTTGATTTGCTAGTGGTTTTATCACAAAACTCTTTGCAATCTCATCATAAATAGATCAATGATATAAAAAAGTAAATCAAAACGATGCTCAATAGGATATGCTTGTTTGTTGTAATGTTCGGCAAATATAATTACATTTGACTAATGGATTTTAAATTATTTTTTTAATTTTACATGAAAAAAAATCATAAAATCCTTCTGTCCAATTCTTGTATTGCACAGTAATTCAACATGTTTTTTCAAAAAAAGGAATGAAAACAAGATTATTTGAAAAGTTATAGACTTTATTGGATACTATGTTTTATTATTTGTTGATAAACATGATGCTGATCATTTTATTCGCATTTTCAAAAAGAAAATACTCTAGCGAAGACATATTTCGTTCTTTGAAATCTTATTGCAATAATATTCTTAGTCAAGTTCTATGATCTCCATAATAGAATGGATTCATAATCACCTGATGTTTCCTCGATTAAGAATTTGGATATTTTGGTCTATTGTGAGATGATCTTTCTGATTTAATTTTATATCTTATCTCAAATTTTGAAATGATTTTTTAAACAGTTGGATATGACTGTGAAGGTATTTCTTATTGAAGATCATTTGCTAAAGAGTGTGATATATATAGTATCTATAGGTTTTGTCCATTTCCGTATTGTCGTGTTATATTTAATAAACAATGGAAATCTACATCATTTCCTTAATTTTTAACCCCAAATCAACTGCGTGGGATTTAAAAAGGCTAGCTTTAACAAATTATTGCTGATCGAAATAAATAATAATTTTGAATCAATAACCATTATTACTGCCGGCATTTATTTGGTTTTGATTACTAGTATTAATACAAGATCCAGATAAGATATTACTCCCAGAACCACATTTCAGATTTTGGTTTGCTGACTGGCTTTGCCCTATAGATTGGGATGAAATATCTGGAAATAGATTGTGCTCTTTTGCTATTACATTATTGATATTATTAATGTTTGACAACATTGATAAAACAAATGTTGTAATTAAAATAAATGTAAAAAGTAATTTTTTATTAAAATACATTTAATATGACTCCCAATGAAAAAATATTAGAATTTCTTTAGATTGCCATAGCACATTTTTACATAATAAAAAAGTTTTAAAACCTAAACAACATCGCTTGGATAATAAATTTTGTAATTTATTTATTAAAATGTAATATAACCGTGGCCTTGTTTTAGATACATTGAATGGTTGAATATTTTCCAGTGTTAGTTTTGTATCCGCTAGTGATTCATTTACTCGATTTATTCGGTACCATGGCATTTGCAGTCACAGGTTCATTCAAAGCAATAGAGCAAAAAGCGGACATAGTGGGCGTCATCATTCTGTCAATAATTACAGGTCTTGCAGGAGGAATTATCCGAGATATAATTTTCGGAAAATTTCCTCCTACTGCAATAGTAGATCCTATTTATCTTTTCATTACTATCTCCACAGGTATTACAATTTTTTTTCTTTACCCTAAACTTAAGAGGCATTGGAACCTTTTTATTAAATTTGATGCGATAGGATTGGGCGTATTTACCATTATAGGAGCGAATATGGCTTATTCCTCATTTGGACATAATTTTCTTATAATGACATTCGCCGGAATATTGACTGCTATAGGTGGTGGCATAATAAGAGATACGTTAGTTAATGAGATTCCGATAGTATTTGTCAAAGAATTATACGTAACTGCGAGTTTTGTTGGTGTTGGAATATTTTACCTTCTTTTGATTGTACTAAATTCCAGTCTTTCTGCAATTATTTCAGTAATATGTATAACCACTATTAGATTGTTAGCAATAAAATATAGATGGAATTTGCCTCGTCCTCGGAATTAAAAAATAAAAAAATTTTTAAAATTTAATTTTAATCCTTTCTATTTCGCAACCGTTAATATTGTTATACCGTTCTGTTAACTTGATTTTCTAAAATAGTTTCAATTTATTCAAATTCCTTTTTCAATTCAATTTCAATAAAAAAGAGATTTTGAACACAACATGATTTAATTTACAAAAATTTAATTTATCTTATAAAATGTAATTATGGAAAAATTCAAATCAATAGAGCCTTTTATACTGTACAAATATACATATACATTAATTAACTAAAAGTGGATATTTTTACTTTATATATTTATTATCATATTTTTAAAATTCTTTTTTTTTGGTTTATTCACTATTTTTTAGATTATAAATTATCTAATTTTAGTGATTAAAAGTATTTATATTATTAATATTATTTTATTAGTATTTTATACATAATGATTCTTAATTTAAACTACTTTTGAATAATGTAGTTGATCTAGAGATTTTTATAAAAAGATATCAAAAAATATTGTTGAAATAGAATATATAATCGTTAGAATGGTCCCACTCCAGTTGGTACGACAGAACCAACAATCGATGCTACAATCCATATTATTACGGCAACTACTATTACCTTTATCCAATCCATCTTGTATAAAGATTTTAAAGCAAGTAGCCAGGCAATGGCACCAATGGCACCAGGTAAAAGACCTCTTCCCAATATTGCATAAACAACTGTAAACACAATTGTTCCAATTATCGCGGCTATAAAGGCAGTTTTTATATCGCCTTTTTCACCAAACAACTTTGTAACAATATAAATAATTGCAGTTGAAACAATTATTCCAATTATGAAAATAATTATACTACTCACAATATTTTATATAAAATATGTTATTTATATGTACAAGTTTTTTTAAAAAAAAATATAATTTATCAAGTTTTATAGTCATTTAGCCATCAAAAAACAGAAATTAAAATTTTATTTTTATTAATTGGTTTTGTAAAGTCTATGGCTCTGTGTTACACAATTTAAAATCCCTTAAAATAACTAATTATGTTGTCCATAACCATTGAATTTGGATATATTATTATAACTTTAATAACATAACATTAGTAAATTAAAGTAAATAATCATACTGCAAAATAATTGGGATAATAAGTTTATTTTTTAATCAAAATTCTTAAAATGTCATTATAAACTATGTTACTGGAAATTTGATTCAAAAAGAATAAATTGATTTTATTTTTCTTTTTAAATTATGACTCAGATTACAAATGTATTGCTCATGCTTGCATTTACAGTATTTTTTTCATTTATCGCCGTTTTTTTTACAATTTTTATAGATAAAATAATTGATGTAGATAAACTTGTAGATAATATACCAAAAATTATCATGTATCATTGTTTTATGCAAGAAATATAATAAAAATAGAAAACAACTTTTAATGATGACATATAGTTTTAACATTCGAGAAATATCAGAGTTTTTAGATCATTTTTATAAATTAAAAGAAATAGAAAGATCCGGTTGGAAGGCAAAACTTCATTTAAAAAATTCAGAGTCAGTAGCAGAACACACCTTGAGTATGATCGTTATTGTATTGATTTTTGCAGAAATTAATAATTTCAATTTATCGAGAACCATGAAGATGATTAAGATGGCCTTAATTCATGATTTAGGTGAATCAGTCATAGGGGATTATATGCCAGGAGAAATAAACTTAAAAAAGAAAAAACGATTAGAAAATAAAGCAATTAACGACATATTTTTAAAAATTCCTTGGACCTTCAAAAAAAATTATATTAAAATTTGGAGAGAATATGATGATAATAAGACAGAAATTTCAAAACTAATTCATTTTATTGATAAATTAGAAATGGTTGTACAAGCAAAATATTATTATAAGAATTACAAAAACATCGAAAAAAAAGATATAATGCCATTTTTTGATTCTGCATTGGATTATATAAAAGAAAATTATCATATGAAAAATAAAAGTAATAATGCGAATACACCTGGAGAAAAAGATATTGATGATGAAATAGAACAAATATTACTCTATCTAAATAAATAATAATGCAATATTTTGTAGCACTTAAAATCGGAGAAAAAAGAGTAAAAGATGCTCAAGAATTTTTATCTATATTTATAGACAATAATCAATACCAAGCAATGCCTGCTTTGGCACTAAAAGACAATAAAACTAATAATTGGGAACCAGTAGGCGAGGAAAATTATTATGGGTTCGTAAAAGGAGAACAAGGCTATCTTATCGCGATTTGTGATAAAAACGGGGTAGCAAAATCTATCGCAACTTGGTTTACAGAAGATAAAAAAACTGAAGTTGAAAACAACTTAAAAACAAAATCGGAAATAAAACAATATTTTGGCGAAATCACATTACCCGTTTGACCTAGCAAAACAAATTAAAAACTATTTGGATTAATTACTATGATTGGAAAAATTTGAACAGGAAATAGAGGTTAAAGGCCATTTAGTGGACTCTTCTATCCTTACTCGCATTTTTGACAATATTATGGATCTAAAAGGAGACTTTACTGTTTTAGAATTTACAATTGGTAAGAGAAAAAAGGATCATAGTTATGCGCGACTGCTTGTAAGGGGAAATAGCAAAGAGCATTTGGTAAATATATTAGAATTTCTTTTCAGGGCTGGAGCTACATCTATTTCATTAGGTGAAGTAAGATGTAAAAGTTCTCCAAAGGATATGGTTTTACCTGATGATTTTTACAGTACAACTAATAATCCTACGCAAATTTACTTTCGTGGTCAATGGCTTGACGTACAAAATATGATGATGGACAAATGCATTGTTATAGATCCAAATAACAATATTGCACAGTGTAAAATTAACCGAGATGTGAAAAAAGGCGAATTAGTAATAGTAGGTGAAGAAGGGATCAGAATAACTCCACAAGAGCGTCCAAGAGATGGCGTGGATATGTTTCAGTTCATGAGCAGTACAAGTTCAAGTGAAAGACCATCACAACAAATAGCAAAAAAAGTTGCAGAGGATATTTTTAAAACTAAAAAAGACGGTGGAAAAATAATTGTTGTATCCGGACCGGTAATAGTGCATTCGGGATCCTCTGATATTCTAGCTAAATTAATTGAATATGGGTATGTGGATGGAATTTTAGCTGGAAATGCACTAGCTGTTCACGATATAGAAAATGCTATGTTGGGAACTTCATTGGGAATGCATGTTGATGATGGTACTTTGGCTATTAGAGGTCACCGTAATCATATGATTATAGTGAATGAAGTCTTCAAATCAGGCTCAATAAAATCCATGGTCGAAAATAAAGTTCTTAATAAAGGAATAATGTATGAGTGCATAAGACATGATGTACCTTTTGCATTGTGTGCATCTATTAGAGATGATGGTCCAATTCCTGATGTGATTACAGATATAGTGGATGCACAAAAAAGATATAAAGAAATATTAAAAGATGCAAAATTAGTTTTGATGTTTTCATCCATGTTACACTCAATTGCGGTCGGGAACATGATTCCTTCTCATGTAAAGGTAATCGCTATAGATATAAATCAGTCAGTAGTAACCAAACTACTCGATAGAGGAACTACGCAAGCAATCGGTATAGTAACAGATATCGGATCTTTTTTACCCTTAATAATGAAACATCTTGAAACATTAATTAATTCTCAATCCCTGTAAGGTATTATAAAAATTAATTAAAAATATTTTCAGATTTGTATCGTCGAATTTGAAACAAAATAGGCAGATTTATTCTTTTTCTTGTTTTCGGTTTCTTTCTAGTATTTCTCTTATTAATTTCAAAGTAATTTGTGGATCTGATCTTCCGGTAGTTTTTTTCATTACCTTTCCCAAAATATAGTTGTTGATAGACTGATTTGAAATAGATTGTTCAATTAGATGAGACTCGGTTGTTAAAATGTCATTTATATGATTGCTTAAAACATTTGGATCTTTAATTTTTTCAACATTTAGAGATTTACTTAATTTAATCGGGCTTTCACCGGTCTTAATACTTTTGCTAAATATGTTTTTTGCAGTATTTCGATTAATGGATGTTTCTTCAACAAGTTTAGCAATATCTGCAATTTGTTGTGGGTTTACATTGACATTAAAAAGCCTATTTTTATTTGGGTTATCTGATTCAAATTCACGTCTTTCTTCAGCATCATTTATTTTGGAAAGTAATTCGTTTATGATCCAATTGGATATTTCTTTAGGAGAGTTATACAATTTTAAAGATTCTTCATAAAAATCACTTATCTGTTTATTATTAACCAAAATCGACGACACGTGATCAGAAAGTTTGTGAATGTCTTTGTATCTTTTTATCCTTTCTAAAGGTAATTCAGGCATTATCTCTTTTAATGTTGATTTAAAATCAGAACCCAATTCAATAATGGGAATATCTGGCTCGGGAAAATATCTATAATCATCTTCCTCTTCTTTTGTTCTTGCATGGGAAGTTATTTTTCGTTTTTCATCCCAATGCCTAGTCTCGGATTTGACTTGTATTTCGTGTATGGATAATGTTTTTTGCCTAGTGATCTCATAAAAAATAGACTTTTCTACATCTTTGAAAGAATTTATATTTTTTATTTCAACCTTTTTACCTCCTTTGATGGATACATTGACATCGCATCTTACTGCACCTTCCAGATTTGGATCTGAAACTCCCAAGTATTCAAAAATATTGGTAATTTTGTTAAGAAATAGTCTAACATCACTAGCATTAGTAAAATCTGGTTCCGTTACAATTTCAACAAGAGCAACGCCCGCTCTATTATAATCAATTAAACAATAGTTCGTTAATTTGGAATTATTATATTCATAAACTATTTTTCCAGGATCTTCTTCTAATTGAATTCTTTTAATGCGTACTTTTTTGTTATCAACTCTATTCGTTTTATCGTTGCTATTATTTTCATCGTCACTGTTATTATCGTCATAATGCAAAAATCCATCATAACCAATACTACTTAATTCGTAAGAATTATACTGAGTTATCTGAAAGTTCTTTGGCAAATCTGGATAAAAATAGTTTTTTCGATAAAAGGATATCTTTTCTGGAATAATGCAATTAAATGATATACACATCATGGCAGCATATTCTATTGCTTTTTTATTTAATAAAGGCAAAGAACCTGGAAGACCGTAACAAATTGGACATATATTCATATTTGGTTTGAGATTGCGATAATTCGAGAGACAACTACAAAATAATTTTGTCTGTAAACTCGTAAGCTGGCAATGAATTTCCAAACCAATCTTTACATCTTCCTCTATTTTTAACACATTAACATCGTATGTCTCATCAATATCGTATTTTTTAATTTGTTGAGTTTTTTTTTGAATGGTCAAATTTTAGGAGTCCATTGAATAAAATTGTCTTTTTCTTCAAAAAAAGTGGTAACATCTATCAACTTTTGCTCTTCATAATCATTTGATAACAATTGTAAGCCGATTGGTAAACCCTCTTTGCTAAAACCTGCAGGGATTGAAATAGCTGGGATTCCCGCTAAATTTGCTAAAATTGTATAAATATCTAAATTATACATTTCTAGAGGTTTTGATCCTTTTTCACCTATTTTAAATGGTAAAATAGGCATTGTTGGTAAGAGTAAAACATCAAACGATTTAAATAATTTATTAAATTCTTGTTTGATCATATTTCGAATTTTTTGAGCTTTTAGATAATATTTTCCATAATAACCTGATGATAGAACAAAAGATCCTGTTAAGATACGTCTCTTGACTTCCTCTCCAAAATTTGAACGCGCATGAGAAGAATAACTGTTCCATTCATAACCTTCTGGATTTAAATCAAAACCATACCTGACGTTATCAAATCTCGAAAGATTGCTACTTGCCTCTGCGGTTGCAATGATGTAATAAGAAGCTAATGCAAAGTCAGTGTATTTTATGGATGTTTTTTGTACAGTAAATCCATAGTCCATCAGCATATTTATTTTCTCACCTATTATTTTGATCACTTGGCTATCAGATGTATCGATTAAATTACTAATTATGCCAATCCTATAATTTTTGGATATGATATCATCTATCTTATTTATTTTATATTGAAATTTTTTGTTAACCGTTGTATTATCGTTTGGATCGTTTCCACACATAGTATTCAGCATGAGAACAATATCTTTAATAGTTCTTGATATGGGGCCGATCTGTTCAAGTGAATTAGAGTATGATACCAAACCAAATCTACTAACTGTACCATATGTAGGTTTCATGCCGATAACAGAACAAAAACTAGATGGACATCTAATGGAGCCACCAGTATCTGAACCTATTGATATAGGAACTTGCATGGAAGAAACTACTGCAGCACTACCACCTGATGATCCTCCTGCGACATATTGGGTATTCCAGGGATTGTGGATCGCACTATAACAGGAAAATTCCGAACTTGTACCCATACCAAATTCATCCATATTTAATTTGCAAATTATTATAGCATCTTGTTTTTCAATAGACTCTATTACCGTGGCATTATAAGGGGAAACATAATCTTGAAGCATTTTTGAGGCACAAGTTGTCTTTAATCCTGAAACAGCGATATTGTCTTTAATCCCTATTGGAATTCCTAATAAATTTCCTGTTTTTTCATTATTTTTAATTTTATTATCAATCTTTTTTGCTTTTTGTAATGCTGAATCAAAGTTTTTAGAAATAATGGAATTGATTTGCGTATCTATATAATCAATTCTCTCAAATATGGATAATAGATATTCTTCGACAGAGATTTCTTGATTTTTAATTTTATAAGAAATTTCGTATCCAGATAATCTATAGATATCTGTCATTTTAGATCTTCGGACCTATAACATAACCGTTTTTTTTAATATGATATTTAAAATCAAATAATGAATTATTTTTATCTTCTGAATTAATATTTATATTTTTATTTGGTATATCGTCACGTAAATGATTTAATTTTTTTTCTAATTTTAGGGGATTAGAATAGGAATTGTTTTTATTATTTGAATCCTCGTTTGATTCGCTCATTTCAAACTCATCTAATTTATTAAAAAAAGAAATTATTTCCTTGATCTTTTCTGCAGTCTGCTGAATTTCAGATTCATCTATTTCTAACCTAGATAAATGGCATAATTTTTTTATATCATAGTAATCAGACATCTTGTTTTATAACTAAAATTTATACATGTACTTATATAATTTTATTTTAAAACAAGTGATAAATTTAACTTAATTATTTTAACAAAGCACATAAAATATGAATTGTTGATTAATCTTTTGTCGATTTTTAAAATGCATAAAATTCTTGAATCCTGTTGCATAAAGTTGCAAACTCCATTATTATGCTGTGTAAAGTCGCGGAAAAATCTATCAGTTGTTATATTTGATGATGCAATAAATAAAGAGTCGAATCTACGAATATTGTATATTCCTACATTTTTAGCAAATATCCTTTATTAAGAACCTTTAAAGTCATATCAAAATTTGTTAAAAAGTTCTAATATAATAAGGGATTGAAATACAAAATTTGGCCTATAATATTATTATTTATGGGCGTCAAAATCAAATTTATAATTGGCTCCAAATAACACATCTATTATCCGTTATAGGCTCGGAAAATAAATATCATATAATCAGAATATCTGCGGAGCGATTATGTGTATGAATGTAGAAGGATGTGTCATCTGTTGTCGATAAACTTTATATATTTTAATTCAACAGATGCGGAACTTAATATCTATTACCACAAGCATATAAATTCTCGAAATTAATTCTAGCATTATTTATCTCTTGAGAAAATATATTAAAAGATCATCCATACTTTGAATCCTTTCAGTCTCGAAAGAGAGTTTTATCTAAATCGTATGAAACTATGAATTTTTGTTTGATTTTACTATCTTAAAGAAATGATATCTTAACTTTGATGTACCTATCAATTAAAATACAATATCTATATAATATTATCATAATTTAAAAAATATGCTGATGTTTTTTTTAACTTGCTTTTAGATCTTTAAATCCATATTCATCAATACAAAATGATTCTAATTTATGGACCTCAATATTGGTATATTTAATTGAGATTTAGATTACCAGGTCAAGATAGGCTTAATAGTATTTGTATGTTATCTTTAAAGTGTGGTAAAAAACAGCAAAATTGCTAATAAAACTACAAGTATTATGGCTATAGCATCCTCTATTCTTCTTTTACTAACAGGTACTATGATCTCCATCGATCAAGCGTTTTCTCAGTCTTTTCACATAAATGACTTTAAAATCAAAAAATTTGGAGTTTCACATCATCATCCATTTGTAATTGTGAAAGGTAAAGCTGGTAAAACAAAAGCAAAGATCGGTGACGTAGCAGTAGAGGCGTATTTATTTTTTACAAATAAAGGTAAATTTGGAGCATTTTCTAATGAAGGTTCTTATAAATCATTTAAATTTATTACTACGAAAAGTAAAATTGGCTCTATTGAAAATGTTTGCATTACAAAACAAATACCAAAAGGAAAACTCATTTTTAAAGGAAACAAATTGACAATAAATGGGATTACTGTAAACAAGATAAATAAGGTAATGACTGTGGATATTAACAAAAACCCTGATATGAATAATCATAAAAATTGTATACTTAAAATTTGGAGTTCTAAAAGGTAGATAATACATTAATATAAATGGAAAAAATTATTGCTGGATATTAAATGAATGTAAGTTTTTATAATAATATTTTTTTTATCTCAATTCATTAATTGTAATTTATCACGTATTGTTTTAAGAAATTTGATTTTTTATTATTCAAGTTGAAAATGACTATATAAAATTACTGGTCATTAGATTTATACTCTGATCTATAATACATAAATAAAAATTCTCTATTTGTGAACGGGGAGTTGTTAGACATTATTTTATTACATGTGTCAGTCCAAATTTTTAAATAATTTTGCCATAGATTCACTGTTGCAGTAAAAGGATTGAGTAGATTCTCTTGATTTGTTATTAATTTATCGTTATCTTCCTTTTTATAAATTCTAGTATTATCTTTATCTACACGAATTGTTATTTTATCTTTATTGTTAATTTCGTTATCATTTCTATTACCGTATTTAGAATTGTAGTCTGATTCACCGTGCTCTTTATCATCCATCTTATTATATACTTCATTGAATTATATTTATTTTATTATTTTATTTATCATATAATTTCAAATTCAATTTGTTAATTAATCTTGTTTTTTCCATAATGGTTTATTAACATTAAACATATTAATTCAAGATGTATTATAAGCGTTTTATATTTGTCTGATAAATATGATTTATTAACTGGTTATGCAACTCCTTCTGGAACAAAAAAATATTTAAAATTCGCAAATAGCAAGGGTAAACCCGAACGCCATTTTCGTCTCTTTGATGAACTATTCTTATCTAGTATTGGAATGGGTACATATCTTGGACAGCCAAATTCAAAAGATGATTTAGATATGGAAAATGCGGTTTATGAATCGATAAAATCTGGTGCAGTCAATGTAATTGATTCTGCTATTAATTATAGAGCAATGAAATCTGAAAAAAGTATTGGTCGAAGTTTGATTCGTTTAGTAAATGATGGTATTATAACGCGAGATGAGGTCTTTATTTGTACTAAAAATGGATACATTACAAATGATGGTGATTATCCGGGACTAGGGGTAATGGAATATGTACAAGATATGTTTGTCACCCCTGGATTGATCAATGAAAAAGATATAAGTTCTGGTTATAACATTCTTAATCCATCTTATATTTCAAAATGCATAGACAAATCTTTGATGAATTTGCATTTGAGTACTATTGATCTTGTCTATATACATAATGCTTATGAAAGTTGGTATAATGATGTGGATAAAGAGCACTTCAAAGAAATGCTTTCAAAAGTCTTTGAGGTTTATGAAAAATATGGTACTGCAAATAAGATTCGTTATTATGGGATGGCAACATGGACATGTTTTAGAGTTGAGGCTAATAGTAAAGAATATTTGTCCTTGGAGGAAATGGTAAAAATCGCTGAAAAAGTAGGAGGTCATTCACACGGATTTAGATTTATTCAGTTGCCCTACAATCTGGCATATAGTGAAGCACTGCTATTAAAGAATCAAAGTGTTGGAATGGAGAAAAATTTGACCATATTGGAGGCTGCAGAAAGATTGAATATAAAAGTATTTACAAGTATACCTTTATTTCAGGGTAGATTACTTAAATCCACAATTCCTGACTATGCAGGACTAACTGATCCAGTAGCTAAATTGGTTCAAGTATTGAGATCAAGTCCTTCTGTTATTGCCCCATTAATTGGCTATAAAAAAATGGAACATCTCAAGCAAAATCTAGATATTTCGAATATTCCTCCATTAAAACCTGAAGAATTTAAAAAAGTTATTAGTGCATTATTGAAAGGAGTTGCTTAGTTTTCTATATTATAGAACATGAGTAAAACTCAATGTTTTAAATTTTGGTTGCGTTCTGTGTAAATTTTATGGTGCTGTTTATTGCATGTGAAATCATTATTTTGTATTATTTGTTCGTGATATAAAACATATTTTTTATGGAATTAGGAAAATATGGTATGAACTATCGTATTAGATGTATTTTATAATATGCTTGATACGTTTTTATTCTGTAAGTATTGTATTTAGAAAACTGCCGTAAATATTTATTTGTCTGTTGAAGTAAATGATGTTTTTTTTATGGTTGCTATTTGTTGTTAAAAATATTGATATTGATATTGAAGATTAATATTTTTGACTTATGGTAAAGTAGGAACCCCAGTATTTGTTGTAACGGCAAATTTACAATTTCCTGCTTTCGTGTCACCGTTCTTTGCATTAAAATCTAAAATTACACCATTAGCTGCAGTACCGCAATCAAAATAGTTCCTGCCTCCGCCACCAATCATGACATCATGACCTGTTCCTGCATAAAACTGGTCATTTCCTTTCCCTCCTACCATTAATGCATCTCCAGTACCGCCTATGAACATGTTATTGCCTGAACCGCCAAAAAGCTGAGAAGTAGTAGAGCTACCTGCCATTATGACATTGTCACCTGGACCTGCATATACTTTACAATTTCCTGGACCACATTGAATAATATCATTACCTCCAACACCATAAATAGTGGCATCTTGTACTGCAGTTGCAATTATGAGGTCCGGCCCCATAGTACCTACTACTGGTGGACAACCAGTACCTGCACTAACAGTGGATGCTGGACATGATGGGACAATTAAATTTTTAGGAAGTTCTAATCCTGCTGTAATTAAAGCTCTACTAAGGGCTGTGACTGGAGCTTGATTGGGTGGTGTTAAAGGATTTACTGGAACGGGTAATGCTCTACCTATGAGATCTGCATCAGGATTTAAAATTTGTGGATTAATAGGGCTGGAAAATCCATCAGAGCTAGAATCGTGATGGGATTTAGATCCACCATGTGCAATTACCGTGTGGGGAACTGCTAGTATCGAAAAAAAGAATATCATGATTAGTGAAAGTATCGAGATAGTGTTCTTCCATATTGGCATTTTGAAACTTATACCTCGTTTGTGATTAAACAGTTATTAATTACTAATAAATTGTTATAGCGAAATAATACGTCAACAATAAATACGACATCGTCGGTTAAACATTTAACAAGTCTAAGCATAAACAACTATGCATAATCAAATACTTATATTTGGTGGAAGTACTAGTTCTACGTTTTGGACATCTCATTTCAAATTTCGATATTCAATTATTACTAATATTTTATTATTATATTTGACGAAAAATAGATCGTTTTAATTTTCTAAATTATTGTTAATCAAATACTATTATTTTAGTAATTATGTGCTTTGTTGCATGATTCCTCTTTTCTAAATACATTTAGCTAACATCTATCAATAAAATATGTGAACTGGCCTGTCTACAATCAATATTTAGTTAGAAGAGGCGAAGTCTTGATAGGCTTTGATGTCATAAACAATTGGGATGCAGAGCTAGAAGAGATGAATAAAGACAAAATAGGTGAACCATTTCATAACTAACACATTTCTTCTTTTACTTGGTGGTGCCAAGACATACTTTCATCTACCCTACAGACAAACCAAAGAAGGAATAACACAAGGACACGCTAAAGGAAAAATACCATCAATCCTAGTTTACAACTATTTGCAAAAAAAGAATAAATAAATTAAATATTTCAATAGATGCTGATAAACATAAGGTCTCTAAAGATGAATATATTGTCATTGCAATAGACAGTACTGGTATCAAGGTAGCAAACAGAGGTCAGTGGATGAGAGACAAATGGCATACAAGCAAAAACAACAAGAAAGGATATTTAAAAATACATATAGCAGTTAATATCAAAACCAAGGAAATTCTTTCAATGAAGGTAACTGACGAGCATGTACATGATAGTAAGGTATTACCAGAGTTGATTGATAATGTTATAGAATCAGATAAACAAATAACAATTGGTATACTCCTTGCTGAAGATGGTGCTTATGATGGTAATGAGATTTTTAGATATTTGTCAGATAATGGATATGCCATGTATTAAAGTAAGAAAGAATTCTAGAGTTAAATGGAAAAGAGGAAACATCCTTAGAAACCTGTCAGTCTTGGCACAGAAAAATGATATACAAAAGTGGAAAGATAGCGTTAGCTATGGACAAAGATGGATCGTAGAAACTGTGTTTTCTTGTTTAAAGAGAAGGTTTGGTGAATATGTTTACTCAGTTAAACTAAAGAATATGATACAGGAAATGATGTTAAAAGCGTCATTGTATAACAAAATGACATCCGTTTAACCAAATTAGATGGCAAAATCAAAGATTATAGGAATCATGCAACAAAGCAGTAATTATGTTTAAAATATAATATGTATACAAAACATGATTGTATTAGTTAGAAAACGAATTAAACATTTCCACAATCTTATTTTGTGAATGTATTGCTTTATCCTATATTCCACCAAATATAAGTATCAGAGTTTTTATATTATAAATAATAGATGAAGATACACAAACGATCAGGATTAATGGGACTTACTTGTGATGTTTGTTATCTAGTCATATAGATAGAAGTGTGTAATAAATATGACAACTAACTCTAATTATGTTGACAAATCTAATGATCATGTTAATAATTATACTCAAATTGAATATGCTTTGCAAGTTCAAAATATTTCTAAAGTGTTTGAATCAGCTGGAGGTCGTGTGATAGCTCTTCGAAAGATTAGTTTTAATGTAAAAAAGGGGGAGTTTGTATCTATTATTGGACCATCGGGTAGTGGAAAATCTACGTTATTAAATATTTTAGGTGCTCTTGATAAACCTACTTTTGGGAAAGTGTACATTGGTGGTGTTGATATATTTGCATTACCAGATGATATGATTGCTCGAATGAGAAATAGCATGATAGGATTCATTTTTCAATCCTTTAACTTGATCAATCGGACTACTGTACAAAGAAATGTAGAAATTCCTGGAATTATTGCGGGAATGAGTTCTAAAGAACGGGCTTCTCGTGCTTTACAACTTTTGAATATTTTAGGTATCAAAAATAAAGCAAAACAAAAACCCATGAACCTTAGTGGAGGGCAACAGCAACGAGTTGCTATTGCACGCTCGCTAATAAATAATCCTACCTTTATACTTGCCGATGAACCTACAGGCAATTTGGATACTCAAACTGGAAATGAAGTTTTTGATTTACTCAAGTTACTTTCGAAAAAATATGGACGTACAATTGTATTTGTAACTCATAATCCTGAACTTGCAGAACAAACTGATAAATCCTTTTACATTAAAGATGGGCAACTTGAAAAGGAGACTGTTAATTAATATGTTTTATGTACTATCCCTGTCAAAATCAATTCAATTAAATCATAAAAAAATAATATCATTATTTGCAATTATTCTCTTAGTCATTCCTAGTTATGTTTTTCCTTCTGCTTTATCTACTCATACTTATATGACAGCTTTTGCACAATCTACCCATAGTAATGGTAATGCCTCTACCAATGCTTCCTCGTCTCCTATTACTAGACATGCTGGCAATCTTGCTATAGATACTTCTCCTGCTCCTTCTCCTTCTCCTTCTCCTTCTCCTTCTTCTTCTATAACTACTACTAATGCTACAACAACATCACTACCATCCTCTTCCACTACTGCTGTTAACACCACATCACTACCATCCTCCACCTCCACTGTCAATGCCACTACCACTAATGCTACAACAACAACAATACCGCCATCACCATCACCATCATCCTCTTACACTACTGCTGTCAACACCACATCTCATGTACATTTTTCTTCTCCATCTAATCCTGCTACCTCCACTACCTATGGTGTAAATAATTATGCTACGGCTCCTTCTAGTGATTTCCCTACTTTTCCAAATAATGGTGTAGATACTGACAAGGCTCCTGCATTTTTAGATGCATATTGGACAAATTATTTGAGTTCTTCTTCATCTGTATCTTCTAGTGCAGTCAAGAAAGAAGTTGGTCCTGGCGATGGCGCCTCTACTCTTGCAGTAGTACTTGTAAATGCTGGAAGAAATGCTATCACTGGAGTTACAGGATACTTGAACTTACCTCCATCTACAGGATTTGTACCCATGCCTGGTGAAAGCAATGGAACTCAAGCTGTTGCTAGTGCCTATTCTGTCGTAAATGCTGGTAGTACATTTGTTCTCTATTTTGATATGAATGTTTTAAAACAAGCAAAGGTTGGTGGATATTCTTTTCCTCTTACACTACAATATACAAAAGTAAATCAATTAGGTCAACTCCTGACTACATTTAATGTACCTTTTAGACTTACAGGAAAAGTTATTCTAGATGCAGTTGTTGAAAATGCTCAATTAACTCCATCTACTCCTAATCATTTAAAGATATTACTTGAAAATAAAGGAACTACTAGTGCAACAGGTGTTGTTGCTACCGTATTACAAATGACTACTAATAATGGCTATAGCAACAATAATAACAATGGAATCTCGTCTGCTTCATCAACTAATACATTTGTTGGTACTCCAAGTAGTAGTTCGTCGACAGCTAATTTCGCTCCTGCTGCTAATTCTTATGCTAATATAAATACAACTAATTCTCCAGTACAGCAATCAAATCTGCCTTCTGTAACTTCAGTACCTGCAGTTAACATCGGATCTACTACATTTAACGTTGGAACTGTACCTGCAAATGGTACAGCTGCAGAAATAAATCCTATAATTTATCCTAGTGTATCTGCTGGTTCAACTGCACAGAATCTTGACATTCAGGTAACTTATGGTGATGCATATGGTAATCAACAAACTATTACCTTCCCAATAGGCTTGATAATATTGCCATCTCCTCCTCAATCTGTTCTAAATGTTACAGCAAATGGTGGAAAGGCTCTAATTGTACCTGCTGGAAAAATTCAGACTATAAACCTTGTTCTTGCTAACAGTGATCCTAAAAGACCAATAACTAATGTTGTTGCCACTCTTAATTCTGCAGCAACTTCTGTAAAGGTCATTGGTGATTCTAGATGGACATTTCAATCTATTGGTCCGCAATCCAAGATAGTTCTGTCAACTTCTGTATTAGGTGCTAATACTATTGTTAGTACGCCTAATGTATTTACATTAACTGTTGATTATGTGTCAGGCGGCCAGTCAAAGACTGATACTTTGAACGTAGGATCGTATATCGGCGGTGATATCAAAGTTATTGCATATGGTGTTAGTATTAACTACATTGCAGGTGTAGCAAATATTGTAGGAAATCTTTTGAATGAAGGAAATGTTGTTGGATTGTTTACTACTGTTGAATTGGCAAAACCTACTTCAGGTAAAAGCTTTGTACCTGTATTACCTCCATCCCAATATTTAGGTGATCTTTCAGTAGACTCTCCTCTGCCATTTAGTATTCCTCTGGGTGTACATAACAAGACTATGGCCGCTATAACCCCTGGTGTTCATATAGTTCCACTTAAAGTTGTATATAGTGATGATTTGAAAGTCTCTCATACTCTTATTTTGAATACGTCTATTGATTATCAGCCATCTCAATTCCAACCAAAAGCTAATCCAAATGCCGGATCTGTTGCATTATTAGGAATTAAGATAGGTAAATCAGTTGCCGACATTTTGTTTATCGCAATTCCTGTTATCATTATAGCAATAGTTGCAATAATTTTTCTTAAAAAAAGAAAATCCAAAAAGGGTACTGGTGGATCTCAAAACAGCAAAGATATGGAACTTTTCCTAGATGACATATCTGCCACATCCCCTCCTCCTCAATCCTCTGCGCCTTCCTCCTCTTCTCAATCTCCTCAATCCTCCTCTTCTGCATCAAAGTCACCGTCCTCACTACCATCTAAATCTGCAAATGCAAAACCAGGTTCTGGTCCTGGCACCAGTACTAATACTAGTTCTGGTTCGGGTTCGGGTACAAACAGTAAGGATTTGCATAGGCCATGAAAAATCTAAATGACTAAATAATTGTCATGATAACGAGATTTCATATCTACAAGTGGTAAATATTAATTGCACATTAGGGAAATTTTCACATTATCTATTGAATCTATTTGGGATAGAAAAGTTAGATCTATTCTTACGATTTTGATGGTAATGGTTGGAAGTGCTCTTTTGGTTGCAGTTAATGGAATTGGAGCAGGATTTACTGAATCATTTAATAAACAATTTAGTAATTTGGCTCCTAATATTCTATTTATTACTAATTCTCAACAGGCGCCAGGAGGAGGTGGTCCTGGAGGTGGTTTAGGTGGATCAGGCAGTCCTCCATCTTCACCAAAGATCACCTTGAATACAGCAGTTGTAAATCGAATCCTTTCGCTACCATTAGTTACTGATGTTATTCCTAATTATAGAGGTGAAGTTACTATTCAATCTCAAAGTGAGACTCGAAGCGATGCAATTTTATCTATGGATCCACAAAAACTTCAAGTTATTGCACCAACTTTGGAATTTACGGAAGGATCTATAATTTCTACTGGTCCTTCATCGATGACCGTTGCTACTGATGTGGCAAATCCTGCTGGAGATGCCAATCCTTTTTTGGTGTTGGGGCGTAATGTGAAGATTACCTATTCTTTTGTAGATCCTGATACTGGAAAACAAAAATCAGAGTCAAAAAATTTTTTGGTCACTGGTTTGATGAAAGAAACTGGTAATCCTACCATAGATAATGGAATAGTTATTACCTTACAAGCGGGGAATTCACTTCTACAAAAATCTGGTAAATATGATTCATTATTTGTAATTGCAAAAACAAGTAGTTATGTGGACACTGTAGAACAAGAAATCCGGCGTTTGTATGGAAATAATATTGGTATTACTACTGTAAAAGCTATTTTGAAGACTATTCAGCAATTTACGGCAGGGATAAGTACTTTCCTTACAAGTATAGGAATTGTTGCTTTGGTAGTAGGTGCAGTAGGTGTCATTACCACCCTTTATACATCTGTTATTGAAAGAACTCGGGAGATTGGTACTTTGAAGGCAATTGGTGCACAAGAATCGGATAATATTGGTTCTATTTTTATTTGAAGCTCTATTGATTGGAATATTTGGTGCATCTATAGGTTTGGGAACAGGAGTAGGATTTGGATATGCCTTAAGCTCTGTTATGAAATCTTCAGGGGGTGGCTCTACGAGTCCACCTCTTTATCTTTTGGATGGTATGCTTAAGGTGTGGTTTATTTCTGTGAGTTTGAGTGTATTGGCAGGAGTTTTGCCTGCTTTAAAAGCATCGCGCTTACTTCCAATAGAAGCACTTCGAACTCAATAAATTATACTTTTGGAGTTATCTTGATAATTTGTTTTATGGGAGTATGATCAATACTTTATTGTAAAATAATGGTGGGGCTTTGTTGAGCTATTTATTGGATGAACGTGATCTAAGAATAATTTATTTATTCGCAAATAATTCTCGTATGTCTTTTAGATCTGTTGCAGCTGATATTGGTTTAACCTCTAAAAGTGCTAAAGCCCGTATTGATAAAATGCTTTCTAAAAATATTATAAAATCTTTTCACATGGTTGTGAATCCCGTCGCTTTGGGGTATACAAAAGTATGTATTTTAAGGGGCCGAGGTGGAAAAAATATCGATGAAATTGATATCCAAAAGAAAATCACTAAATTGGGCAATCTTATGATTCATGTTCGACATTTGGGGAGAGGGTTTGAATATGGTTTTTCTATAACAGATCAATTTGATGACGGAATTAAATCATTAATGGATCTTTTGGGATCAAAAACTACTTATAGGATATTTCAAATTAAACCATTAGTAAATTATACTCTTACTGAATCTGATTTAAAAATAATTAAATGTTTGTTGATTAATCCGAGAATGGATATTTCTCATATTGCAGGACAGATATCGATATCTGGAAAAACGGTTGCTCGTCGTTTAAATAAAATGATTCAAAATCAAGTAATAAGATTTTCTGTTTTATGTAATTCTGCTTCTACATTTGGATACTTGCAGTTTGTTTTAACAGTTCATGTGCAAGAATCATTATATCATTTTATATATGAATATATTTGTACAGAGTTTCGTTTGAATATATTCTATGCTCCTAGATCTTTTGCTAATCCTCCGGATGAATTGCGATTTTATTTATTTAGCGAAAATTTGTCTACTATTGAGTCACTTTTGATTAAAGTGGAGTCAATAAAAGGTGTCCAGTTTGCAGAATTGTTTGTTGTAATTGATGTGGAGCATTATACTGATTGGGTTAATAAAGGAATAGACGAGCGGTTATTAGATAAAAATGTAAATATATAAATCTCATGAGAATATAATGTGTAGGATTCATACTAACTAATATTAATTGAAAATATTACCTTTAAAAAATTTTAGAAACAGCTTTTTTATTTTATTAAAAACTATTATTGTCCCAAGACAGTACCACAATTACCGTCTGTATCGTCACCTTTTGCTGCATTAAAGTTCATTACTACACTTTTACTTCCAGCAGTTCCACATGAAAAATAATCTGCACCAGGACCACCAATAAATACGTCGTTGCCTCCGCCACCATATAGTTTATCATTTCCTTTTCCTGCTACCAGCAAAGAGCTACCGTCTCCAGCAACTAATACGTTACTTTTGTTTCCGCCGTACAGTTCATTAATTCCTGAACCACTTGATACGATAATGTTGTTACCTGATCCACCATACAACTGATTATCGCCAGGACCACCAATAATTACATTGTCTCCTGTACCACCGCGTATAATGTCGTTACCTTCTAACCCAATGATGACATTACTGCCATTACCGCCTTGTATGCGATCATCTCCTTCTGATCCCATTAATGGACGACATGCTCCTGATATAATACATTTGCTTAATTCTGTAAATATAGTAGATTTAATTTGAGCAAGTTGAACTGGTCTGCTGTTTGAAGTAGTAAATGATATTACTTTGCCTCCGCCACTTGAATGTGCCGTTGAAGGTGATGAAATGACTGTACCGCTGCTACTAGTTTTATTTGATGGTGATTGTGCAAAAGTATGTTCGAAAAAGTTTATATTTGTTAATCCAATCAGCAGAATGATTCCAATTGTAGTAAAAATAAAAGAGTTTTTTATTGTGAATCTTTTTTTACTAAGTATTTGAAATCGGTGTTTATGTGATGGTAAATTGTTATGGTTCAAGATACCTTTCATTCTTATATAGAACTCTTTTACAATGATTTAACCTTAATGGCTTAATTTCGCCTTTTAAATTTAATCTATTATGTTGAAAATGTTAAATAATTAGTATATTTTATAATATTTCTCAAAATATGTGATAATGTTTATAATTCTTTAAGGTGATTTAAACACTATTTTTGTTTTTTATTTGTTCTTTAAATCTAAAATATATAAAAAAAATTATGATTAAATAATTTCATTTAAGGTAGTACAGGAAAAGGAGTTCTTACATAGACTATATATTTGCAATTGCCTGCCTTGGTATCCAATATTGGATTATAATTTAAGATCACTGCATTTCCTGATAATCCGCAATCAAAATAATTTTTACCTGGACCTCCTATCATAGTGTCGTGACCTGTTCCTGCATAAAATATATCATTTCCTAGATTTCCTACCATCAGAGAATCACCTTCACCTCCTATGAAAATATTGTTTCCTGCTCCTGCATAGAGTTTAGCTTGTGTGGCCCCGCCGGCTCTTAGTATGCTATCTCCAGGTCCTGTAGTTATGGTACAAATAGATTGGGAACCACATAGTATTACATCATTACCCGCAAGCCCTTTGATGATTTCTATATCGCTAAATAGGTCACCACCATTTCCACCACCATTTCCACCACCATTTCCACCACCATTTCCACCACCATTTCCATTATCATTATTATTTGAACCGGAGAAAGAACCGGTTCTAGCGGGTCCCACAATAATATCGGGACCAACTGTGCCTGTCATGACACATGGGAATGATAAACCAGAGTTAATCCCTCTACTATTAGAAGATCCGCTACTAGTAGATCCGCTACTAGTAGATCCGCTATTATTTGGGATAACCGAAGTTGCCATTGACATTATAGAATTAGTGTTCAATATCATGGTATGATTTTTTGAATTGGAATTTTGTACATTAGAATTGTGTGTAAAATTAACAATTCTGTCGCATTTTGTTATTAAATTTACGGGACCAAGTCTATCTGGACCAGGTTTTTGTAATCCAATCCCTTGTGATCCAATCCCTTGTGATACAAATGTTTGAGGTGATGTGAATCTTGATGTATTAGTGTTTCCTTTAATCATGGAAACGTGTAATGTATTATTGTTGTTTTTAAAAGTCCTTGAGGTCAAATTATTAAAATTTAAGTATGTAATTTTTGATTTATTTTCATTAGTTGGATTTTTTGAAACAATTAAACAGTTGTTATCTTTAGTGTTACTGTTATCGGAATTGCATAAATGTGAATTTGTATTTTTCGAATTAATTCCTGAATCGAAATTAGATGGGATGAGCGAATAAATGTTATCCTGAATATGCTTTGCAATTTCGAATGAATCTTTAGATAATGGATTATACAAGTTTGCATTTGCACTTGAAATTTGAGGAACTATTAATGAGGAGAAGAAATTGATCATCAAAAGTGTAACAAATAAGGATGTAATTGACATTATTATATGAATTGTGGACTACTGTTTCATTTGCATTTCTTGTAAAACTACCAAACAATAGTAGCATCACATAGGTCTATAGAATAGGAAACTATACTTAACTCTGTCATTATTTTATTGATGTCATATTATGTTTTTTTGCTAACGTACTAATAACAATATCATTAAACTAAAAGAATTATCACAATCTTTTTAAAAAATGATTTACTATGAGAATATTGTTTTAATTTTGTATTCCGTTAGCTTGAATTATATGATATTGTTATTTTTGAATGATCTATTATTTAATAAGAAAAATTTTCCACTTTTTAAATTAATTGGATTTTCTAGTAATATATTGAGTATTGCTTTTACAAATAATTTTAACTCGTTTTTTACATTATAAATTTAAACTTTCATTTTTGTTATTAAAAGGAAAATATTCAAATTGTTTGGACATCGATTGTTTAACTGATAATGTTTACCAAGTAAATGATTTTTTTATTTAATTCAATTAATATATTTTATATATTGAATTATTCTTTTGATAAAAAATTTTTGTATCTGTTTGATATTTGAGTTTTTTCCATATTTGTTTTTTTATTTTATTTGACCATGTGAATCGATTACTACGGGTTTTTATCTTCTAAGCAAATATTTTTTATTTCTTCTAAAAGAAACTCTGTATAAGTAGTTGTAATTCATTGTTTCTTGTTTTTAATTTTACTATCTGAGTAAATTTGAATATAATTGTCTCTAGTATTCAATTGAAGCCGATTGATTTGCACCACCAGCACCTGTTGTTGCTAAAGATGATGTTACAAATAGTTTTTGTAATAGTAAAATCCTTTCGTCGTCTTTGTGTTTAGGATCTTTTAATACTGTGTGACTATGACTAGTGCTATCTAATATATTTCCGATTTCGAAATAATATTGTAATAGAAATGCTGATATTACTGGAGAGATTGTAATTGTAATCTTGTCTTTTTTCATATTATCTATATAATAATCAATAAAACCTGTAAACTTGAGATAATTCATTACTGCAATTATATTCTGCTGGTTATTGTTAACATTAGACTGGTCAGCATCTTGATCTTTTGATATTGTTGTTATCTCGTCTTTCTCTATATTTTCTCTATTGCTTGCTGTGTCTATGGAATTTTTAATAATTTCATTATTCAAACTTGTTATAGATTCTACAATAATACCATTCGACTGTGAAACTGAATTAAGATAAACAATAGTTTTTAATATATTTGTATAATGCTCAATTAAATTAACCCTCAATATTTCTATAGATTTTTTCAATTTATTGTTTAATTTTAGAGATGAATGGGGTAATTGAGATGTAGTAGTAGATACATTAGATTGATTATGACTTTTTATTTTAATTCGTTTTTATTATCTTTTTCTTATATTTATTGGTTAGTAGTTATTTTTTAATATAAAATGTTTACCTTATTTTTTCTATACAAATTACTAAATGATTTAAACCAAATGAATAAATTCCTAATTCGTTAAAAACAAACTATTTTTATTCTATATGCTATTTAAAAACATTAAAAATATTTATAAATTTATTAATGTAGTTTATATTTTTATTATTCGAAGAAATAGTCAATACTATACATTCTGAAATTATTCAAATCATTTGGTTTTGCCTTATTAATTATATGTCACCTTTAAGTATTTCAAAAATTATCTATGCTAGTTTAATGGGCCTTCGGAGGGATTTGAACCCTCCTCGAGCGGTTTCAATCGCCATTATTTAATAGCGTCCACAGCCGCCTATACTGACCAGGCTATACTACGAAGGCCACTTACTCAAAATTAGATATTTGTTCTTAATATATAATTGTTTTAAATTTTTAATTAGATATTTTTTAGGTATTTTCAAATTATCAATGGTGCATCTAACATCGGCGCTAATACCATGTTTAATTTATCTACCGATTTATTTTGAATTATTTGAAATTATGATGAAGAAAATTATGTGATTTATATAAATATATGAATTTTATAATTTATTATATTTTAAAATTTATATTTGTTTATGTACTCATATAAAAAATGAGCTGTTCTGGTGAAGTTTATTCTCATGATTATTCTGATGATAATTTAATTCAAATTACTCCTTCAATTAAGCAAAAATTGAACAAAGCCAAATATGGTGTTTCGAATCACTCTGCTGTAGAATTATGCCATTGGACTAAAAAATCTTTTTCAGATGAAGCTACTTGTTATAAGCATAAATTCTATGGAATTTCTACGCACCGTTGTATGGAAATGACTCCATGCGCTATGAATTGTGAAAATAGGTGTGTATATTGTTGGAGACCTACCGAATTTTATGATACTCTTGAAATGCCTTCTGACCTTGTAGATGGACCTGAATCCATTATCCATAACCTTCTTGAAGAACGTAGAAAGCTAGTTGTTGGTTATTATGGAAAAAAGAATGTAAATACTACGAAATTAGATGAATCTTTGTTTCCTGAACATTATGCTATTTCTCTCTCTGGAGAACCAACCATGTATCCTAAATTGCCTGAACTTATACAATATGTGAAGACATTAAAAGCCACTAAATCTATATTTTTGGTTACTAATGGACAGGAACCTGATATGTTGAATAAACTTCAGAAGGAAAACGCGTTACCTACCCAAATTTACCTATCAACTAACGCTTCTAACAAAAATATGTTTTATAAAATAAATGGTCCAAGACATAAAGATGCTTGGGAAAGATGGTTAAAAAGTTTAGAATTCATATCATTCGCAAAAACTAGAACCGTTTTACGTATGACTCTTATACGTAACTTTAATGATGGCGAATCATATTACAAAGACTTTGCTGAACTAATTCAAAAAGGATCACCTCATTTTATTGAATTAAAGTCTTATATGCACATTGGAATGTCTATTAATCGATTAGAGGAGTTTAATATGCTTGAAATGAATGAAGTACCAAACTTTGCTCAAGGTCTTTTAAAATACCTTCCTAATTACTCTATAATGGATGAAAGTGTAATATCTAGAATTATTGTACTACAAAATAATAATAGATTTGTTTCTAGGTGGATTGAAAATTATTAATAAATCTAATTTTTTTAAACAAATGTCATGCTAGAATTATCATATTCTTTAAAATACCAATGTAAAAATTTTTTTAATGCTTTTGTTCTATGTGAAATTTTGATTTTATCCTGCATCCCTAATTGGGAGTATGTCCTTAATTCATTTTCCAGTTTGAAAATAGGATCAAAACCCCATCCACCTGATTCAATTTCTAAAGATATACTACCAATATTTTCGCCCGTAAATGATTTTATGATTTTACCATTAAAGAAAGAAAAAACCGAGACAAACTTTGCTTCCCTGTTTTTATCTTCAAGTAATTTTAATATTCCTTGATTTCCTATTGTCTTGAACACAAATGACGAGTATACCCCTGGGAACCCATTTAAACTTGTTATGAATAATCCATCATCTTCTATTATCAAGGGGTTTTTCATGAAATTATATGCTTTTCTTGCTTTATCCTCTGCTACTTCCATAATGGATTCTGATTGAATTTCTTTTACATCTATCTTGAAAAATTCTATTCTCAAGTTATTTTCTTTTGGGATCAAACATTTGATTTCTTGAAATTTGTTTTCATTGCTGCTAGCAAAATAAAGTATTTTTGAGTTATCTGTCACGATGTTTTATATGGATTAAATTTATAATATTTTTTTATATCGCTATTGTTTAATATAGATAAATTGAAAATTAATAACAATTAATATTATAAATTTATATTCATTGAAATTAAAATTAACTAGTTTTTGAACTTTATAAATCTCTTGAGTATGTTGTTTTGGCTTGGAGAGTTAAGCTTTTTCAGTTGGATTTTGTCTTATGGTGCTGAGCATCTTTCAATTAAGTTTGGAGCTAAATTTGTTGGAAGAACGTTATTGAGCATCGCGACAACACTTCCTGAAATTGCAATTGTAATTAACGCATCTTCAATGGGGCTTTATAATGTTGCTATTGGTTCGGGTCTTGGAAGTAATATTTTGATGATGACGTTAGGATTAGCGTTAATGCTTATTGTTTCTACTACTCGGCTTTCTAAAATGCCTTTAAAAAAATTGGATATTAGTGCATTTAATACTGATAAAATCTTTTTACTAGTTTCTGCTATACTTAGTGCTATTCTTTTAATAGATGGCTATAATTATATAGATGGCATAATCTTTTTTGGAATATTTATTGGTTATATTTTAGTCGCTTTTGCAGAATTGAAAAAGGAAAACAATAATCGTCATAATTATATCGCTAAAAGGATTCAAGATAATAATATCTCTGATTTTCCATCTTCAAACAAGTTTATTTTATCTTTTCCAAATCTTATAAAGAATAACTATGATATGATTAAATCTATTCTTGCATTTGTAATAGGTACTGTGGGAATTTTGGTAGGTGCCAATCCTTTTATACTGTCATTGCAGTCTTTTTCTTTCGATGTTGGAATTTCTACTGTAATATTGGCAGTAATTGTGAGTCCAATTGCAGGTGAAATGCCTGAAAAAATATCCATGATAATTCTGGCAAGAAAAGGTTCAGCTGGTGCCTCAATAGCTATAGCAAATGTTTTAGGATCAAAGGTTTTGAATAATTCTTTGTTGTTAGGTATTGCCGTATTTGCAGCTATGTATCATGGTGGTTTCTTTACTGTTATTCAAAATAATCCTATTTTATCATTTCAAATGATCTTGGCTACAGTAATTACTTTGTTAGCTTTAGTTCCTATGTTTAAAAAATCTATTGGAATTTACGTCGGAATTTTTTTTCTGGGATTATACATTATGAGTATATTAATTCAATTCATTATACCATTTAAATAAAATCTACTCAATAGTTTAATTTATTAATCTTAATAAAAATGAGTTATTTTTCAAAGTTTTTGGATTTATTAGTCATGTTTATATTATTTTTGTTAATTTAATATCGCTATTTTATAAAAATCTTATATGTATATTTTAAAAATAAGCTTATACTAGTAAATTCTAATGAATTTTAACAAAAATATGTTAGCAATGATCGCATTAGTTGGCGTAATTTCCATTATGACTGGTGCAACTGCAGTCCACAACACTTATGCTCAAGGTAATAGTACAAACGCTACATCATCTTCTGCATCTTCAAACTCCACTAATTCTACAGGTGCAGGTGCAAGTGCAGGTGTGTCAAATGCACATAATAATGCTACATCACCTTCTGCATCTTCAAACTCCACTAATTCTACAGGTGCAGGTGCAAGTGCAGGTGTGTCAAATGCACATAATAATGCTACATCCTCATCGTCTTCTGGATCTTCTCATTCTAGTGCCTCTTCTTCAGGTATGCAAGGTTCAATGCAAAATAATTCCAGTGCTCAAAAATCCAGTACTCAAAAATCCAGTAACCCTATAGATATGCTCAAGAATTTGTTCAAATCCTTTATGCCGAAAAAATAAATAAATTCTACTTTTTTAATCTATTTATATTAATAATTGTTAATTAATTTATTAGAACGTATTTAATATATATATCTAAATGTTTAAATCTATAATAATATAGCATTTCTCAAATTTGAATATTAAATGTTATATTGATTTGTGTTTTTAATTGTATCTTCTAGTCAAAACCTCCTTAATATTTTGGGTTTTAATTTTTCTGGATGTTCTTTCAAGTTTTTAATTTTTTCTAGTATTTGCTGTTTGTCTTGAGGTAAAGTACCTCCTATAGAATATACATTAGATGCATGATTTGCTCTAAAAATGACTTGTTTTTTTACATCTATATTTGTAATTAAATTTTCCATTTCGTTTAATATTTCTAAATCTTCTAAAGGTTGAAATGGTTCATTATATTTGGAATAAAATTCTTTTTCTATATTTGGTTCCATGTATAAAGTCAACGCGCCTAAATAATTTGGCTCTATCTCATTTATTATTTTTGACGTATCATTTGCATGACTTCTAGAATATTTTTTGCCTCCAAGGCCCAAAATTATCATGCATGAGAGGATAAATCCATTTTGTTTTGCCTTTTTACAACTATTAATAATCATTTCACTAGTTGCCCCTTTTGTAACCTTTTTTAAAACTGTGTCATTTCCACTCTCGATCCCAAGGTATATCATATCAAGTCCAGCTTCTTTTAATGATTGCAATTCTTCATCTGTCTTTTGAAGCAGATTTTTTGGCATCGAGTAGCAGGAAATTCGTTTAATATTTTTAAATTTTTCTTTAATATGTTTTAATATTTCAATCAAATTATGTGTTGATACATTTAAAGCATCACCGTCTGCTAAAAATATTCTTTCCACATTAGGTTCGTATTTTGAGGTCATTTCTATTTCTTGTTTTATTTCGTCTAATGGTCTTTCAGAATATTCTTTTGTTCTATACATATTACAAAATGAACATTTATTAAATGAACACCCTAGTGTTACCTGAAATATCATTGAATTCGCCTCTGATGGGGGTCTATATAGTGGATAGTCGTAATTCAATTCCATATATTATTTTAATGCTTTAATTTATTATACTTATAATTTGACTAGCAAAATAAATTTTTAATAGAAAATAGAATTATAATGGGTCAGTTCGTCGCGAGGTCATCATCGTATAACTCAGACTGGAGCAGCTAAACATACCTCATCCCCACTTGTTTAATAATCTTTTAATACGAATAATACTCTTTCCATTTGATTTGAAAAATATGGGGAATCATTATTATGAATAATTATTGTAATTTTGCTATAGAATTTACCCCTAGTATATAATATACCAATTAGCTCAAGTGTGCTAAACAATATATCATGATATTTATCATAAAACACAAAATCTATCTAGATCCTTATATTATACTATCTATTCTCAATGTCGCCATTGACCAAATCCCAATTGGTTAATTTATACAAAAAAGAAAATGATTCAAAGGTTAAGGAAAGACTGTTACTAATTATCAAAGTAAAACAAGATAAACAAATTCCATTTCGTGTTGTAAAAGAATTACATAGAAGCAATCCATGGGCTTCTGATTGGTTAAAAAGATATGATATGGAAGGCTTGAAAGGACTAAAAGATAGAACAAAAGCCGGTAGACCACCTGAACTATCTGAAGATATGGTTTATCAGATTAAAAAAGAATTATCTAACTCCAAACAATGCTGGACTACAAAACAGGTAGAAGAGTTAATTGTACAGAAAAGCGGTATAAAATATCACTATACTCACATATACCGTATACTTCGAAAATGGGGATTTAAACAGAAGGTTCCAAGAAAAGTACAGGTAAATACAGCATCACCAGAGGAAAAAGAGACTTTCAAAAAAAGACAGAACAGATACTTGTGGATAGACAGCCGCAGCATCAGGAAGACGGATTTACCGTAGTATCACTGGATGAATCATTCTTCTTTTATGATTGTCTTGTAAGACGTGTTTGGATTGATAAAGAAAATAAAAGACCTATAGTTAGAGTAACAGGTTCACATCAGCATTCATGTATTTTTGGTGCCACAAGTATGAAAGGAAAACAATTATTCAGACAGTATGACAAATTCAATGGCAATACATTCCTTGATTATCTAAAGAAAATACATGTTAAATTTCCAAAATGCTATTTGTTCATGGATAAAGCATCACCTCATTACAAATCAAAGAGAGTTATGGCATACTTTGAAGAAAATAAAGACACTTTAATCCCGGTATACCTCCTACAGCATCTCCTGAGTTCATGGTGATGGAAGAAATATGGAATATGGCCAAACGAGACCTGCTTGTTATAAAATATTATTCATCCTTTGCAGATTTAAAAAATAAGATATCTTTCTACTTTAGAACAAAAAGATTCAATTTTGATATGAGGAACTATTTGCTACGAAATATGATTTAGAAAACATATGCTAATTGGTATACAATCAAGCAATTATGCTACTAAATGACAATATTTGCTCTGGTAAACTCGTTATGATTTTACTTGTATGTGATTTTGTCCAATTTTTCCTCTATGTTTTGGAATAAAATTATGTCGCTGAATATTCTATTTTTTGGTCAGAAAATATTGGTAAAACAACTTTATAAAAAATTAAACAATATCTAGGGTTCAAAATCTATAGATTTCTCAAGAAGGGGTTGTAATCCTAAACAAAATTGAAAATTTTTACAAATAAAAATCAATTTATCCTGTGATGTTCAAAGTTAAAATTTGGTTTATTGTTTTATTGACTCTATAGAAAAGTAATAAAACGTTTTGATGCAAAGTAATATTCTGATTCATCACAGAATTGTTAGGTCCTTTGTATATGAATGCAAAATGTTGTAGCCAAATCCGACTCCTTCTTTTATCTTGTTAGTTATCAGGATACTGTCTTCTATTCTAACCCCGAATTCATTTTCTATATATATGCCAGGTTCTATGGTTATTGCCATGTTCTGTTTTATATTACTTTTAAAATTTGGTCTGACCCAAGGTGGTTCATGAACCTCTAGGCCTATTCCATGTCCAGTGGAGTGAATAAAGTATTCTCCATATCCCTCATTTTCAATATTGTTTCTACAGATAAGATCAACATTTGAGAGATCATCCGTTTGATTAATTTGTTGTATTCCTTTTAGCTGTGATTTTTTAACAATTTCATATACATTCTTCATCTCGTTAGTTATTTCACCTAATCCAAACGTTCTGGTTGCATCTGAAATATAATGATCAAAACTTAATGTTAAATCAAGCACAATTAATTCTCCTTTTTTAAATTGTTTTATTGATGATTCTGCATGTGGGAACGATCCATTTGCTCCGCTAGCAATAATCAGTGGATTTGATGTGTATTGATATGGTGGGAACCTTGCTCCTAGTTTCATGGCTTCATATACTAGTATTGCTTGAAGTTGTACCTCTGTCATATTTTCCTTCATTTCATTTTTTGCAATTTCAAATAATTTGTCAATTATGCTTGAAGCCTTTTTTATCTTTTCAATTTCTTCTATGTCTTTTATTTCTCTTAGTTTGTATAACAAGTCGTTCCCATCAATTTCATTTTTCTTTGAAGCCTTTTTCTGGATTTTATTTAGAATATCAAAATCATTACTATCTGATAAGATCATATCATTTTCTCTAATTTGATCCATCGTAGTGTTGATCAAGTTTATACCTCTTTCTGAAGAAATTACATCGCATTCTTTTGAGGTGTTTTTTGCTCTGGTGTATTCTAGTTTCGGGTACTATTAATTTGGTTTTCAAATCATTCTGCGATATTATTGTAATTCCTTCGCCCCAAAAATTTGTTAAATAAAAATTATTTTCTGGTTTGAACAGAATGACTGATTTATTTTCAGTTTTATCTTTTTCGTGTACGTGGTCATTTAATGTTTGAATAAGTTTATTTCTTCTTTTGATGTGCAATGTTTTTTATTTTTATTAGTGGATATTATTGTTTTTGAAATACTTATAAATAACGGTCAAATGTGCTGTTTATTTGAAATTTGATATGGAATATCTAGTAATGTTGCCTGGGCCCACCAATGTTCCAAATAGGATCATGAATGCTATGTTGGCCCCTGTTATAAATCACAGAAGTGACGATTTTAGAACTCTTTACAAATCAATTATTGAAAAAACTCAAAAGCTATTTCAAACTGAAAGCGATGTAGTATTGCTATCTTCTTCAGGAACTGGGGCTGTGGAATCGTCTGTTGTTAATCTTATAAAAAAAGGCGATAAGGCCGTTATACCTGTCAATGGAGAATTTAGTACACGCCTTGCAGATCTAATTGATAGTTGGGGTGGGCAAGCCATACGAATTAAATCCCCATTTGGAGAAAATCCATCTTATGATGAATTCGAAAAAGTATTTGATGAACATAAAGATATCAAAGCACTATATGCTGTTTATAATGAAACCTCTACAGGTACGACTATCAGGTATATGGATAAACTCGGAGATTTATGCTCAAAACACGGTAGTTTCTTTATAGCTGATTCAGTTTCAATTTTGGGTGGGGATGAATTACCTACTGATAAATGGAACGTTGATATTTGTATTACTGCTTCACAAAAGGCCATTGCTGCTCCACCAGGTGTTTCACCCATATCTGTTAGTCCTAAAGCTAAAAAATATATTCAAGAAAACGATGCTCCTATACTCTATTTTAATTTAAAACGATATTTCAAATTCTATCAAGAGCATCATGAAACCCCTTTTACACCTGCATTGCCACTTTGTTATGCTTATAACGAAGCATTAGATATGATTCTCGAAGAGGGATTGGATAAACGTATCGAAAGACATAGAAAATGTGCAGATGCATTTTATACTGGGCTTGGTTCTATGGGTTTGACTCCTTTTGCCAAACCCGATGCACGAAGTAATGTGGTGATTGCTGTTAATTATTTACCTGGTATAGAAGATAAAAAATTTAGAGATTTGTTGTCAAATGAATTTAGGGTATTGGTAGCAGGGGGATTTGGAAATTTGAAAGGCAAAGTCTTTAGGATTGGTTCTATGGGTGAAGTTAGTAAATATCACGTTATACGAACTTTATCGTCTGTATCTTCTGCATTAAGAATGTTAGGATTTGATGTTCCTTCAGATTCCTTAAATAAAGCTGTGGAAAAATTTTAATTTTTTCGCCATTTTTATTTTACTAAAATTCAATGGTACTAGTTGTAATTTCCTTTTATTTAATTACAAATAATTTATTGCATTAATATTTTATCATAATCCTCAAAATATTGTAGTTTTCTACATTTGTGAATTGTTTTACATCTCAATCAAGGCTCTGTAAATCTAATTAAAAATCTATAGATTTCTTTATTGTTTGATGTATATGGTATAACAAGTTAGAATAAGAATAGTTCTTGAAGTCCTTTGTTGAGTAATTTCTTATTTCTACCCACATTTAGCTAACTTGTGCCAACAAATTAGATGATCTGGTTTATTTACAATCCCTCTAGTTAGATGTACGTTATTGATAATTTGGATACTGAATTAAAAGGATAAGTGTAGACGGGGGGTAGATAGGGGACATTTAGTTATCCTGATACCTTTATTCTATTACTTGTATGCCAAAGCAATTTCATTTGCAATTTAGACAACCAAAGGTACAGCTCGAGGTCATGCTAGGGGAAAAGTACATTCTATTCTTGAATACGGATAATGAATATATTAGACATCTATATAAAAGATATATCTAAAAACAAGAAATTTTAAGGAGAATACATAGTTGTTGAAATATATCGCATTGCAAGCGAGTAACAAACAGAGCGTAAGGGTACAATATACATAGAACGTAAGAAACTGGGATATTTAAAATACATACAAGAGAACGGAAAGAGCAAGAAAATTCTCGATATGGGGGCTACTGATGTACATTACATGATAGTAAGACATTACAAGAGTTGTTAATGATGTTATAAAATCTGATAGTAGGATAGCTGCAACATTATGCAAATTTTTTGTAAATCGTAATTATGGTAACAATGATATTTTAGAAGCCTGGCTGACAAGGGAATTATGCTATATATTAAAGTAAAAAAGAATGTTAGAAGCAGCTGAAAACAGCACATCTTTAGAAATCTATCCGTGTTGGCACAAAGAAATAATTAACAAGGATGGAAATACCGTATTAGGTATCGAAAGAGGAGTATTATTGAAACAGTATTTTCATCATAAAGAGAACGTTCGGAGAATATGTTTATTCTGTTAGTCTAAAGAATATGATATATGTAGATGCCAAAAACATCAATGTAAAACAGTTTGATAAGTATTTAGACAAAAAGTAATTATGCCAGAGATTAAGAATCATGTAATAAAGCAGATGTAAATCATGATCTATATTAGATTTAGTTATAAATCTCGTAATTTGATATATTACTGCAATTCGGAAATACCCACTTTCCTTTATATCAGGAGCATTCTTTGTTGAACTTCGGAGAGAAACTTGCCAGTGATTCATGAGGGTAATCTAATGTTAAGGCCCTGAAAGATCACATAGTCGTTTATTCTCTCGTCGATGCTGGGCTTGTCTGATGGCCAACGGATGTAACAACTATATTTATACCTGCATTATTTTGTCCTATCTTGCAGACATTAATGCGGAGCAATAGTTAGGAAATAGATTGTCCATTAGTTGATCTGGGTTAAAGAACTCTACTTTGAATATCTTAGTTCATTTTAGATTATAGATATTTCAATAGACTTTATCCATTAGTTCCTGAATTTGAGGTCTTGGTGAGACTTTAGATGAACATTTTATTTTCCTAATCTTTGTAAACATAATTCATAGCCAAATATATGATGAGTGGCGTCTCCTGCAAACATGTCATCGATACATTTCCTTTAGATGTAACTATAGAGATGTATTCAATTTGAAGTTTCAATCCTCGGTGGATGGATTGGGATGTCATATTGATTGTTGTTTCGTTCGCTAGAATTCATGTTCTCATTATTGATAGTTAATGGGAATATGTGAGGTGTAACTGTAGATTGAATGACGACCGACATTTTCGATTAAGTTGCTGTCAAAGCTGAAGTGTTCACAAGAGGACAGTGTTCGTTGAAGTCAGAATTATTGTAAATATATTTTAATTTGTTACTTTTTGGGATTCAAGTGACTGTTGGGTAGTCTAGAGAGTATCTGTATCTACTGAGCATCATATATGGCGAGATGTTGTGCTTGTAATATAAAGTCCGCCAATAGGCGGAAAACATAGTCAACATAGAAATCCGTGCAACTAAATAATATCTTACTGTTTGCTTTGGGTAGCAAGAGTTGTTATATAAACACATGACTGAACCTAGGTGTATGACACGCTTGTTTAAATTTATAAAATTTTATTTTTATTGATAAAAACAAGCAGTAGTTTAAAAACGCTATGTAGCGGTCTATGTGGCTTTGAGTCTATGATCAGGCCTGAAGGTAGATTGCAACACACATCTTAGCAGAATTAAAAGTAAAACCTGTCATATCCATCAAGATAACGCTCAAGCATTATCAATAGCAATCTCTCAAGATCTTCAAAATCAAAATACGATGGTTCCACCTCAGTCTTCTATTTCATTTTTCAATCGTCGTTTAATCCTTGATTCCTATGAAAAGACACAAAAGACACCGACTTTAAAGGAATTTTCTAATTATATACTATATGAACAGAATTATATATAAAGAAATGATTTCCTATTATTATCCATCTTATTCCATAGGCGAGACTAGCAATTTGATACATTAATAACCATTTAAAGGTATTAAAACTAGTGAAATGTTAATGTTTTATAAATAAACTATCTGAAGATCATATTGTGAATAAGATGGAGTGAATATTTAGTTTAACCCCTTGGATACTCGTTAAGGAAAGTTCAAGATAATTAAACGATAAAGTTTAACTTAATCTAAAAAAAACACGGTAAGTTACCACTGTATGTCGTAACCTTGACGTGATGAAAGAAAAGTTGAACAGGAATGGCATCTCAAACAGCAGTCATTTTGAGTGACTAAGAATATGCGACTGATAATATAATCGGTCCTTCACTAGTCTAAGTCTAGATAAAGCCGTAGGTGGTGATTGTATTGGGAGTCTCTGCCTGTCATGCTACAACCATAGGATTCAGTGAAAAGTTACCTTATGCCGATGTGGATACTTATTCAATGCTGAAAGATGTTGGAGTAAGTTTAACCGTATATACGCGAAAGAATAGGAATTGATAACGAAGTCGGTCATCATAATCTAGAATAATTCTTTGACCTATCCTCTCTGGAAATTATATGTATATTAAAACTAGTGTTTCGTCGTCACTAATGTCTATCTTGATGATTATCATATGCGACATTACATCAAAACTGGTCACTTGTTAAGGTGACTCCTTTCTATCTATGATTGGAATTTACTAGTTTGACATTCGCGATATCCACCCATGTATCAGATTACTATAGGGAATCTAGTTTTTCTTTATTGACTGCTGATAGATGATGGTATGCAAATATGTGAATAAGAGAATAACGGATGTAAAGATTGTGAAATTTGGTAATTATTTAATTTTCCTCAGCACTCTCTTGTAAATGTTTTTTTATTGATTCAACTAATAGCTATTTCTTCAAAATAGATATCTTGATCATTAGCAGATGTAGTCGGCAATAATGAAACTGATTTTTCTTATTTATCTTGTGAATTCTAAATACATTATATTAGATCGAACTCATTTAATCTACGAATAGTATGCTCTATCACTATTTTTGATCTAGAACGATTTTCGTTATTATACTTTTTTTTCTTTTCTTATGAACGTTTTAGATTTCTTATCTTTCTATGAGATATGTAGATATCTGCTTTGAGAGATCTGTGTCTATAACAAGGGATCCTATCAATTGCATTAACAACCGTTTAAAGATGATGGGATAATTCTTTTTATAATTATTATAGTCATGTCTTTTTCCTTCCTTGTGATTAGTTTTATAAATAATGATAACATGGTTATTAGTACCGCTTACGTCTTTATCGTATATCTTTTCTTTTTGACCACATAGTACACATTGCATCTTTTATTATCTGTTGGTCATGGGATTTGCTGTTCTGTAGAGTCGATAAAGCGAGAAAGACTGGAAAATATTTCTCAACTTCCTCTGGAATTCAAAGCCTCGTTGTTATTTTATATGTTTTCTGTGGAAATTGGTACGCATTGTCTTATCCCTTCTCAATCTTTTGTATACATATGCAAATGTTACTATCGTTAAACTTTTGAATTGTCAGGCCCGTGAATGATTTAAAAAGCAGTGGTTTTCAAGATAACCTGTCATAAGAAAGCAATGAGGATAAGAAATGGGTGGATCCCTTTGATCTATTGAGTTAATCTTTGGGACAGTTTTGGTCAAGACTATATCCCAAATGTTAGATTTAAGATGTTATAAAATGTATTAGGAAATAATTTGAGTAATGATCATACCTTAAATATCTGTATATTTTAATTATGCAAGATCCAGTTAAAGAGGAAATCCTAATTCATAAATAATCATTTTTTAACACCCTTATATAATATTTAATGATTGATTTCTAATTACAAATCAAATATTATGGATAAAGGTAATGTCACGAATACTCTTCTTACTCATAAATTTGTGATAATGACTTTATTATCTTTCATAATATTAACTGTATCTTGTGAAGTTATACAACACATAAGTGCAATAACCTCTCAAGAGTCACATAAAGTGGGTTATAAAGAAGGCTGCCATAAAATATTAACTTCTACAGACAGAAATAATATTGATTTTATTATACGAAATAATTCATCTATTGAATATCAAATTTACAAGAATGGATTCGCAAATGGTATTTTGGATTTAATGAATGGCAAATGTTCTACAGACGCATACTCGAAAAATGTAACTCATGTTAGCGAAGAAAATCCCTTTTATTTGATAAAAAGTGGGAGCATGGAACCTCTTTTGTATAAGGGGAGTTTGATTGCAGTCAATTTTAGTAAAGCATTATTTAACAACTTAAAAATTGGAGATGTTATTTTATTCAAATCTTTTGACTCATTCGAAGGGAATAAAACTATTGTCCACCGGATAATAAAGATATTTCAGGTAGGTGATGAATTTGATCAAGATAGTTTTGATAATTTATGTAGTCCAATTATGGTACCAAATACTTTTTCAGAAAAAACAATAATGACTCAAGGGGATGCAAATGGATGCTCATATCCCAATCTAGATATCCCAATTACACAAAAAAATTACATTGGAAAAGCTATGTTTGTAATTGTTCAAGATAGTTTCATAGGGCATTTGATACCTATTATAAATAAGTTAGGTAATTTATCAAAGATCATAGAAAACAAATTTAACCTTTCGAGTATTCATCGGGGGTATAATATCGGAGCGGCAAAAAATATGAATAGGTACTTGACAGAATTTGCGTCCGTAATTAATAAATTCAATAATACTGATACTACTGCAAAATATGCAAATGTAAAAAAGTCTTTTATTAAGGCATTAGATAACACACTAAAATCTTATAATTTACAAAATGATTATTTAAAGACCAATAATTTTGATCTATTAAAACGTTCTTCTGATTTTGCTTATTTGTCATACAAATATACATCAAATGCATATAGTCTCCTATTACAATCAAGTAGTAAAACAAATATTATAAATAACTGAAAATTTTTTTATTAAATAATAACAGAGGAAATAAGTATAGAGCAAGTAAATATAGATTATTGTAACAAAGATCAAAAATTTATGAAAACATAGTTTTGGCGGTGCTGTTCGCTTAAGACCTAGTTTCTTATTATGAAAATCCACAAACAGATTCAGCCAATTCTTTTACATGTTCTAATTGCTTTGTTGCATGATTATTTTTTTCGTTTTTTACTAGCGTTTTGTTGATGAAATAAAAACGAAAATAGTAAAAATTCCATTGTAATTGTTACAGATAAGTTATATTTTTAACTGATTTTCGAATCATGCAACAAAGCATCTTCTAATTTCTATTTCTTCTTTTTACAAGGAAAATATTCATCAAAACATTCAGTTCAAATCTTGGTATGTTGCATAGTTCTTTCAACAATACTTTTCTCATACGAGAAATGAATATGATGTTTTAATTTTAAAAAATGACAGGTTTGAGGATACCTCATACCATCATCTGTTGAAATAGAATGTCGATCATGTTAATCTACAACTTTTGAAATAAATCGGTCAGTGACAAACATATTTCTTTCTTTAGGTATGGGTGGTGGGAGAATTTCTCTATTTTTTGGCTCGATTGAAACCCAAAACTAAGTGTGTTCTGAATCAACCTTGATCGACGTCTCATCAATAACAAACTCTAATATTTTTTTTCTTTTTGATGACAACTTTATTGGATGATATTTCTGAATCCAGTTCCATATTGAAACATGGTTTCTTTTGATGAAATATGAGAACAATATTTTAGATGATCTTCTTAAAGATAAGCCACAAAAAAAATAAAAATAAAATCTATGATACATATACTTTGAATGTGTTCTATTTCTTCTTGCAATCACAATGGGTATAGGACATCTTCCATCTATGGTCTTTTATATAAAGCAAACAGAGTTGACCTTATTATCTATGTATTTAATTTCTGGATGGGTTGAATGTTGTTATGGTTGTTTTTATAAAAAGCTGGGAATTTAGTGTTACCTTATAGTATCATTGAGAACATCGGTATTGGTAACTACTATACCTGCTGGACCAATTTTGCCACCATTGCCAGTTGTTGATGAAGTCTTTGAATTTATTTTTTTATTAACTTCCTGCGGTCAATCCATTCATAGGATCATTAAAAGGTTTAAAGTTATTCATATTATTACTTGAAGACAATGGTACTGAGAATGTTGAGCATCCTATAGCTTTTTGTACATCTATTGCTTGTTGTATCAGATTTGTTGCTAGTTGTGATGTTAGTTTTCCGGTAGTCTGATCTTCATTTACTTTATTTATGAAAGCATTCAGGTTATTACAAGCTAACATACTTTTGTTATTATTAATCTGTTTGAGGGCATTGTTTAATGAGGATTCCAAGTTTGTAGTATTACCACTAGAAATGTTCATCCCATTGAGAGTATCAATAATCTTTTGAATACCTTGTCCAGGTGTTAGAATGGCCGAGACATCAGAAGAACCGTAATTAGAAACATACATGTCGTGATTAATTGGATTGTATGCAATACTGCCTGGTTGATTTCCATCGGGTATTGGACTGCCAACGACTGTATTAGTAGTAGGATCTATTAATGAGATCGTGTTATCATTTTCGTTATCTACGTAAACCTTCTGATTATTTGAATTGTATGCAATACCATTAGGTCCATTTCCTACATTGATGGTATCTACCAGAGAATTGGTAGAGTTGATTATAGAAACATTGCTACTGTTTTGGTTAGTTACATACATTTCCTGATTATTTGGAACATATGCTATATACCTTGGACTATTTCCAACAGTTATGGTGGCAATATCTTGGTAAGAACTATCGATTACAGAGACCGTATTAGAATGATAATTTGTCACATACATATATTGATTAATTGGATTGAATTTAACTGATATAGGGCCATTAAAACCAGTTAATGTACTGATCACCATGTTTGTAGTAGTATCTATTACAGAAACACTATTGTCATTTAAATTAGCTACATACATTCTCTGATGGACTGGATCATATGCAATTCCGGTGGGAAGAGCACCAACAGGTATTGGACTGCCAACCACTGTATCAGTAAAAGGATTTATTATGGAGATGCTATTGGATTTAAAGTCAGTCACATACATCTCTCTATTATCTGTATCATATGCAATACCAAATGGTGAACTAACGGTTATATTCTTTATCACTTTATTAGTAGTAGTATCTATTACTGATGCATAGTTAGAATTTAAATTAGCGACATACATTTTTTGATGGACTGGATCATATGAGAGATCTACTGGATTATCTCCAACACCTATAGTATCAATTATTATGTTTGCCCAAGCCTGTCTTATGTCATCAAAGAGAAAGGTATTTGATAGGTATAAAAAAAAGATCACAAAGGCAGATAAAATGACTGTTAAACGCGAATTAAAACTAGAAATTTTATTGATTCTATTTCCTTTATTTTTAGACAACTAGAATTGAATACTAGGTTTATAACTTAAGAAGTCCGAAACATCGTTTTAATAAATTATAGTGTGCCTTTTATATATGGAATTCATATTATTTTGAAGAAAGTCTGAAAACAATCGTCAATACGGCTCTGTTAACTTAAGACATTATTTCTTTGTTATGTTGATAAACAAACAACTTGAGCCATTGTTTAATATGATTTAATTTGCACTTGTTCTTTTTGCAAGGAAAGTAATCATCAAAACATTCAGTTCTATCTTTTATATATTGCATCGTTCTTTCTATCTTGCTTTTCTCGAAAGATGAATGAATATGATGAATTATCTTCAAAAACCTACAGGCTTGTGGGTACCAAGTACCATCATCTGAGGAAACAGAATGTAATCCGTACTTGTTTACTACCTGCGACAGAAATCGCTCTGCAACAAACATGTTTCGTTTTTTTGATATATCAACAGCAAGGATTTCTTTATGCTTTGGTTCTATTATAACCCAAAGCCAAATTAATTCAGAACCTGTTTTTATGGCAGTTTCATCAATGATATCCTCTTTGATTTTCCTTATCCTTGAATATTTCCAAGGCTTGTACTTTTGAATCCAATTCCAGATAGAAACCTGGCTTATTTTTGCTATTTTTAAAAATGATAATGCTTTAGCAGTACTTCTAAATGATAATCCAAGAAAGTACAAGTATAAACCATAACCAATTATGTTTGAAAATGTTCTATGTCTAATGGACATATAATATATGGTTGTCTTAAAGCTATAGGTTTTTCCTTAAGTTAACAGAGCCCAAAAATATATCCATATTAAAAAGTCTAAATCAATATATTTAATTATTCAAAATTTAAGATAGGAAATTAAATTATGATTAATTTCATTTATTTATATAAAAGATAAAAACTACTATGGCATATCTGAAAAATAATTGCCATCCAAACCAAATATACTACTCATAGATGACAATAGCGATATTACCAATATAGTTAAACTAGTACTGCAGGCGGATGGCTTTAATGTTGAGACATATAATGATCCTTTTTTAGCATTAGACTGTTTCAAAACATATCCAAAAAAATTTGCATTTGTAATTTCAGATGTTAGAATGCCTGGTATGAGCGGTTTCGAACTAATAGCAAATATTAAGAAATTAGAACCCGACATTAAAGCGATATTTATAACTTCTTTTGATAAAGATCACATTAAGCCAGAGCTTGAAAAGTATGATTATGATATAGAGATATTTCAAAAACCATTAGCAATGAAAGAGATATGCAAGAGAATAAAAAGGTATTTGAATAACAATTAATAATATTTTGTTAAATATAATAAAAACAAATATCTCAACATATAATACAACTATATATTATATTTTAATCACTATTTAAATAATAAGGAGAGGTGAATACATATCAATAATGAGAAAAGCTCGATGAAATTGAGCTCGAAAAGCTATAAATAAACTATCAAAAGAGAAGATGGGTATTCACTGCTTAATCATCTATAAAGACCTCGAAGTATTAAGAAAGTTTTATTCTCAATATACTAAAATACAAATTGAAGAAAACAATGAATCTGTTCTTATCAATTCATTTTATGAAACTAGCGATTTTGTTAGACAAATTCTTTATAAAGATATGCTTATGGATATATCCAAACATGAGAAAGAAGAATCACTTTTAATCATAGATTCTATGGAAGCATATTTTGGTTTGGAACCTGATAACAAATTTAAAGAAAGAATGGCAAACCATGCTAAAGAGATAGGGAAAGAAGGACTATCAATATTAAATGATACGGGTGCCTATCATTTCAAAGGTATGTTAAAAGAGCTTGTTGAATATGA
Organism: uncultured Nitrososphaeraceae archaeon; assembly: GCA_963762475.1. Taxonomy (GTDB): domain Archaea; phylum Thermoproteota; class Nitrososphaeria; order Nitrososphaerales; family Nitrososphaeraceae; genus Nitrosocosmicus. The sequence continues at coordinate 292,348 of CAVXKW010000006.1, read as the reverse complement.
GTTATCTTTACCAACAATATTTGACCTTCCATTAAAACGCATTTGCATGTCTCATCAAAAAGATTTTGATAGGTTTTCAAATGAACAAAGGCAAAAGCTAGTGGATCATCATGGTATGACCATAAAAATGGCATAAAAACGATAATAACAATTAACTATTTGTTCTATTTAGTTTATTTTCAACTTAAAAAGGAAATTGATTAACAAGTTATTTGTTAACTTACTTTTAGATACGTGATGAAACATCTTTATTTTATCTTTTATTTTATTTAAAATAAGATAATGAAGTAGTATCAAGTCTTGATCTGAGAGCCTTAAGCAATATTATTGTCTTATGTATAGATATAACAAACAAACGTCTAAAAAATGCTAGATCACTCCACAGAAAGATTATCAAAGTTTTAGATTGAAAATAATTCTAAACTATTTTCTATTATTTTTATTTAATTAAATATTATCAAAATTATATTGATTAAAATAAAAAATAAAAATAAAAAAAATTAATAGTTTTTTCTAATGTCTTTTGTTACTGGTTTGCTAGGTGTTTAACAGCAACCCCAGTGATGATGCCAGCCCCAGCCGCCCCAGTGATGATGCCACCAGTGGTGATGCCAGCCCCAGCCACCACCACCGCCACAGCCGCCACAGCCGCCACAGCCACCCCGCCGCCCAGGCGAATGCTTGGTGTGTTTGGGTACCTAATGCAATGGGAGTTGCAAACATTACTGCTGCTACTATGGATATAGCAAAGACAGCGATTTTTTGAGTTTTGTTCATATATATTACCTGTATATAATTCTTCTACAAAAAAATATTTAATATATATTTAATTTTGTTAATTAAAACTTTCATATAACTATAAATAGAAATCTATATAATCTTAATTTTTTGGTAAAATAAATTTTGTCGTGGAAAATCTCGAGTTTACCATTATTTATCTTAAATAGTAGATCTCGCATAATTAGACTAAATATCTATATGATTAGATATACATCAATTTCTTGTCCTTTTATTGCTTTCATACGATAGATTATCCAAAAAGCCTTACTTTTTAAATCATTTACCAGCCTAACAATAAAAGAATTTGATGATTTACGATGAGATAACAAAAAGATATGTCAAACATGATACAACGTTTATCCAAAAGAAAATATCGAAAGAGACATAGGTGTGGGTGACAGACCTTTCACACCAGATACAAGAGATAGATTTCTTATGCTTTTACTATACTACCGTCTTTACATCACTTACACGTTAGCTGGCTTTCTCTTTAATTTAGATCAAAGCAACATCTACACATCCAAAAGATTGAAACTGATAAGAAAATGCATACCAATTCCTCAAAGATATATAACAAAACAAAGAGGCTTCGAATCCCCTGAGGAAGTCGAACAACATTTTCCAGGATTTCTTGCTTTTATCGATTCTACAGAACAGCAAATTCCGAAACCTATCAAAAATAAAAGAAAGATTTTCTATTTGGACAAGAAGAAAAGACATACTGTAAAGACAAAGCTTATGGTTAAAAGCAATGTAAATGATATGTTATATCTTCTTGTAAATTAGTTGTGTTTGTTTTGCTATTATAACACCTTTAGCTTACTATTGTAATTTATGAGTATGAGGGATACATTCCTCAGGATGCTAACTGATGATGAAAAGAACCTTTTACATCGAATGGTTGAAGATGATAAAGCAGGATATAGAGCCAAGATAATCCTGCTTAAAGATGAAGGATATACAATACCACAGATAAGAAAATGGATACATCGATTTAATGAAAAAGGAATTGGAGGTATCATATCAAAAAAACACAATCATAAACAACACAAGGTTTGATGATGATGCCGAGAAAAAAATAGTTGATATAGCATCTTCAAATCCGCGATCATTTGGTTTGGGATTTTCTACATGGTCATTACGTGTACTTGCTGGTTTTCTTATGAATAACCTAAAACTGGTAGATAAAATAAGCCATTCAGAAATAAGGAATATATTTCTGAAGCATAAAATAAAATGGAGAAAATCTAAAACCGTGTTATCAAATAAAAGAAGCAATGATCCAGAATAGTTTGAAAAAAAGTACATAGAACAACTAGGTACAATACAACATCGGATTCTGTGTTACTGTATGTAGATGAGAAAGGGCCAGTAACAGCAGACTCATGGTGGTGCCTCATGGTCATCAATACAGGTGGAGATAGAGAAGACTCAAAAAATACAAGGATTACTAAATGTGTTTGGAACATATGATCATACAAATGACGATACACGTACAATGTTATAAAAGGAAGACCGGGAAACAGTTATCGATTTTCTTAAAAGAGTAGATAGAAGATACGATGATGGGAATGTTCAAAATATCTATTGTACTTGATAACCTTTCAGTGCATAAATCAAAAAGAATACAAAAAGAAATATCCAAATATTGTCCACGAATAAAATTTGTATTTCTTCAAGTAAGATCGCCCAAACTTAATTTAATTGAAGTAAGGTGGGCATGGCTACAAAGACAGGCAATTAACAATTCTACCTTCAAAGACGCGCAAGAAATAGGACAAGCAGTAACAAGTGGAAGAATATTTATAATAAAAATCATGGCAACAAAGCAATCATAAATATTTTACATGATTATGTACCCTTGTGTTTACACAGATGTTAACAGAGCCCTTTTTATATTATACAACACCTTAATAAACGATGTCTAATAAATTACCTTCATTAATGTTATCCATATGCTTTATAGTATTGCTATCTCTAGCAATATCTACTGCAAGTGGAGCAAAAACAATATTGGATATAAACGGATGGGCTACAATGCAACAAAAAAATCTAGCGAACAATATTTCTTCTTTTAATAATGCCACTAATACTAATGGTGAACAAAAGTCGTTTCCAAAGAATATATCTAATATAAACAACAATACATTAGCAGCAACAGCAGCATTATCAACCACTTTGCCTTCTAGCACCAATTCCTCTACATCATCTCCTGCATCGATAAAAACTACGGTATCAAATGCTACATCATCAATACAACAACCACAAAATTCAATATCTAATAAAACAAATGAATTACAAAAAAAGATACAAGTAAGTATTCCTACTTATTTGATACTTGTAGATCTAAATATGTCACATAAAAATACTACAGATTACGGACTGGTTGATCTTACGGTGACCCTTAATAATGCTACAAAGGTAAAATCACTTAATTCAACTAGTTTTAGTGGTAGCCATGTCGTAATGCCATTTAGATTTAGTGCAAAAAGCGACAATGCTCCTATTCAAATCAATGACAAATTTAATACATGTGCATCTGGCGAATTTTTGGCTGCAGCAGTGTGTAATACCGGTATAATTAAAACAACAAATCCTCCACTTACAAAAGCAGATATTAATCTCGGTTAGAGAAATAATATTTAATGAATCAATGATAATAATATCAGATTCATAATTAATTTTTTAGGTTAAAGAATCGAGATCTGATTGATATAATATACATAATATTTGTCTAAATAATTAAAAAAAATAAAGATAAAAGATAGATCTATGAAACCATATTTAATATATTATATTATTATAAGGCTCTGTAAAGTTAAGGAAAAAGCTATAGATTTCTTCCATATTTATAATATATAGTATGTCAGAAAAGAATATCAAAAGAGCGAAACGTGTTTGTTGCTGAACGTTTTCTATTGAATGTCATAAAATATATGATTCATATCCAGTTTCTACATACGGCGGAACATAGTATCTACAGGCCTGCAAGTTTTTGAAATTAAAACGTCATCTTCATTAGATTTGCATAATTACTTGTAAACAGCTTTATAACCTAAAGTTTCTCATCAACCTGTTCTCTCATTGCTTACATACGAGAGGTTATCTAAAAAGCCATTACTTTTCAAATCATTTACAGGCTTGACAGTACGAGTTTGACAATATATACAATAAAGAAATAGCAAAAAGGATTACTTTTGCTTGTGTAAATACATAATAATGAATAAGATACATCATTACCAAAACTTTAATTCCCAAAATTAACTGTATTGACAGAAGAAATAAAACGCGAGTTTACAGTTCTTATAATTTGTACCGAGTATCCACCCATGTAAGGCGGTATTGGAAGATATACTTTTAATTTAGTCGAGTCATTACAGGCATACAAAGCTAAAATAAATGTTCTATCAAGTACTGATGGAAATGGAGATTATAAAGGAATATCACCTTTTGAGCAAAACAATTCAGAAATAATAAATAATCTAGTCCAAAAAATAATGCCAGATATTGTTCATATACAATACGAACAAGGCTTTATAATTTTAAAATGCATCCTTTACTACCATATAAAACCAAAACAGGTATAGACAAATTTTACTCTATTTGCAAAGTTCCAATAGTTACTACGTTTCATACTGCATATAAATTTAAAAACTGGATGCAATCGGTTCTAATAAATGGAAAAGATAAGTTACATTCAAGACTTTTTTATGGATATTGGAAGCATTTGATTAACTATTCATCTTTAAAAAGACTACTTCAAATGCCATGTCCAAAAGCTATGCTGGAATAGTACTATCAAAGTGCTTTTTGCATGATTCCCTCTTTCTAAATACATTTAGCTAACATCAACCAACAATTCATATGAACTGGCCTGTCTATAACCAATCTCTTGTCAGAAGAGGCGACATATTGCTAGGATTATACGTTATTGACAACTGGGATTCAGAGCTAAAAGAGATGAACCAAGGAAAAATAGGTGAGCCATTTCATTATCCAAATACCTTCCATCTTCTTGTACTTGGATATGCCAAGATATACTTTCATCTGCCTTACAGACATACTGAAGGAAGGCATTGCACAAGGTCATGCTAAAGGAAAAGTAGTATCTTCCATTCCTGATTACAGTATAATAAACAGAAGAAGAATAAACGAATTAGATATAAAGATGCGATACGACAGATAGCAAGATCTTCTTTTATATGTGTTATTTTATTTATATATGTGTATTATTATGGAAAAGATCTGCATAAATAAAATGGGTTAGTAAAATGGACAAAGCAAAAAATATGCAAACTCTGCTAGCGACGTGACTTCAAGTAGCCGCATAGGATTAAACGCTGTCAATTTTTTTCTAGCGGAGGTGGTTGGTATCATTCTCCCTTTTTTAAGTGCCTATCTTAGGCAGCATGGTTGGGATTATGACACTATTGGTATCACTATTGCAATAGGCGGTTTAGGAACATTTCTTATGCAAATTCCAGCAGGTGTTTTGTCAGATCGCATAAAAAAAGGCGCCTGCTTTTAGGCAGTACGTCCATTATTCTAGGTGCAAGCTATATGTTGTTACCGCTTTTTGTTGGTAGTATGATTGGTATCAGCGCGTTGCTGTTTACATCAGGCGCTGTGAGTGCGTTTTTTGTTCCGTTGTTGGCAACTCTTCCTTTATCGCTTGTAGGACGAAAAAAATTTGACCATGCTATGGGCGTTAATCAAGGCTGAAATCATGCAGGCAACATCGTCGCTGCGCTTTTGGCTTTGTTATTGGTCAGTGTGGCAGGCATTGTATCGATTTTCTATGTCATGGGATTGGTATCAGCCTTCGCCGCTGCATCAATTCTACTCATACGTAACAATGAATTAAACCCTGATCTGTCTAAAGAAAAGAACACAAAACAGAAAAGAGCAATGCACTAATAGCCAGTGCCAAGAAAAATAATGTACAAGGCATTATAGAACAAACTAAAGATCTGTTGCGGGATAAATCTGTTCGTATGTTGGTCATCTGCGTAGCACTTTTCCATATTGCCAATGCTCCGGTTATGCCACTTGTGGGACTGTACCTTAAGCACTTAGGCGGTGGTAACGATCAGGTGGCAATGGTGGTGCTGATAGCACAAGTAGTTATGATCCCAGTGGCGCTTCTGACTGGAAAGTTTTGCACCAGCCGTGGCAGAAAACCAATTTTCGCTATCGCGTTTCTTGTGCTATCACTTAGAATATTTCTATATACCCTTACCACGAACCCAAACTATGTGCTTGGCATCCAAGCCTTAGATGGCATCGGCGCTGGCATTTATGGCGTTGTTATCGCTTTAATATGTAGTGACCTTACTAAAGGAAAATCTGGTTTTAATATTCTACTAGGCAAATGCAAACGGCCTTGGCACTTGGAGGTATAATTGGACCATTGGCACAAGGATTTCTTACACAATATCTAGGGTTTAACGTAACCTTTATCGGTTTATCGCTTGTTGCAGGTATTGGTGCAGCACTGTTTATACTGACAGTGCCGGAAACTAAAAACTATGATATAAAAAAGAGCAATTGATGATATTTACATAATGACGCGCTCCTGTCATTTTTAAATGCCATCAGATGGCACATATTTGATTTAAATCATCTGTTACAATTAATATGTATAACATCAATAATTAGATCTCTTGCATAATAAGAATAAACAGCTATATTCTCAGCAGTTCATTAGTTTCTTGTCCTTTCTTTGCTTTCGTACGATAAACTATCCAAAAAACCATTACTTTTCAAATCATTCACTGGTTTGACAGTGCAAGAGTTCAATGACATTTATGAAAAAAATGTAACAAAAAGATATGCTAAACATGAAATACGACGCTTGTCCAAAAGAAAAGATCGGGAAAGAGAAATAGGTGCAGGCAAACCCTTCAAACTAGATGTTAAAAATAGATTTCTAATGCTTTTAGTGTACTATCGTCTGTACATAACATACACGTTAGCTGGTTTTTTATTTGATCTGGATCAGAGCAACATCTGCAGAGACATTCAAAAGATTGAAGGTTTGATACGAGAATGCGTACCAATTCCTCAAAAGACATACCCAATAACCAAAAGGTTGAAAACTCCAGAGGAAGTAGAGAAATATTTTCCAGACTTTCTTGCTTTTACAGATTGTACAGAACAACAGATACCAAGACCTGTTGATAAGAATAGAAGGAAGATATTCTATTCAGGTAAAAAGAAAAAACATACCATAAAGAATCAGATTACGGTTAACAATCGTGGTTATACCCTTCATAAAGTACACTATAAAAAAGGAAGAAAACATGATTATGATGTCTACAAGAGGAATCATCCTATTGTCATTCCAAAAGAGGTTGTTAATGTATTTGATCTAGGGTATTTGGGCGTAGAAACGAATTTCCCAGATCAACTATCCGCCTTACCATATAAAAAGAAAAGAAACCAATTTTTATCAGACGATGAAAAAGAATACAACAAGATTCATTCTAAAATGAGAATAATAGTAGAGCATACTATTAGCAGATTGAAAAAGTACAAGATAATGAGCGATATCTTTAGGAACAAATTGAGAAAATATAACAAGGTGTCAGATATAGTTGCAGGTTTGGTAAATTATAGAATATCAAATCAGCAGAACTAGAAATCCAAAGAATCCAGAAAGAATATTCTGGATTGTTTCTAATTATGCAAGAGATCTATTCATATTACATAGTAGATGTATTGTATTCCTACGATCTCTTCATTCCGTCAGATGATATATCCATTCATAATCTATTGTTAAATGAAGAATCCAGTCGATCATTGATAATTCATAAAAATTTGATATATATACTACGATTTATAATCTAATCTATTCTAAAAATGAGTGCTAGGGCATACAATAAAACAAACATAAAGCACTAAAATTTATTAAAAACAATATATTTTAAGATAAGAAATAAAATTAAGGATAGTTTTAAAGTTATAGTGCAGAATTCTTATATTGCAATAGCTATTTTTGGCATAGTTTATTTTCTCATCATATTTGGAAGAGGAAAATTTAAAATTCCAATATGGGCTTCAATGCTGATAGGTGCTGCACTTATGGTTAGTTTCCAAGTCATAAGTATAGAATCTGCATTTAAATCTATTAATCTAGATGTGATAGGATTTATTTTTGGAATGTTTAGTATTGTTTCTGCACTGGATATTTCAGGTGTACTTAAGAAAGTATCAGTAAAGATGTTATCAAAGACAAACGGCAATCCTGATTTGATACTAATGGTATTTGTTGTAGTCATGGGATTGCTCTCTGCATTTTTGGTAAATGATACTATAGCTTTGCTTGGTATCCCGTTGATTGCACATGTCTCAAGACAGATTGACATTGGGCCTCCAATCCTTCTTATTGCCCTATCTTTTGGAATCACCATAGGAAGTACAAATGACTCCTATAGGAAATCCTCAAAACCTTTTGATTGCTCTTCAAAGTGATATCTCTATTCCATTTATAACCTTTATCAAAGTTTTAGGCATCCCAACAATAATTAACTTGTTTGTAACTTTTTTATTCTAAAGTTCTATTTTAAAAGAGATTTAGTTTCTACAGCCGCCGACGCCGACTTATTGTCAAATCCTTCTTATCAATATCAACAATTGCTACCGCAGTCCGATTATTGCAATTCAAATAAGGAGAAACAAAATATTCAACGAGAGGATGTATCTAAATATGAATCTGAATCTGAGCCGATTTTGTTTCATAATCAACATACAACAGCATCAAAAAAAACATCCGATGATGATAAAATTGTAAATCCACTTTTAGCAAAAATTTTTATCGCTGTACTAATATTAACTATTACCGGATTTATTTTATCAGAGATATTGAAATTTGTTTTTCATTTTGCTAATAATTTCAGCCTTAGTACTATTGCAATGCTTGGTGCTACTGCTTTATATGCTCTTAGTAAAGAACGCCGAGAGATATTAGCAAGTGTGGACTATTCAGTTCTTATATTTTTTGCTGCGATGTTTGTATATACTTATGCATTATGGTCTTCCGGTATTATATCTCAAATAATATCCTATTTTCCTACCCCTGATAAATATAACATATTTCAAAGTAATGTGGCAATCTCTATTATCAGCATAGCCTTAAGCCAAGTTTTGAGTAACGTTCCTTTTGTTGCTTTTGTATAATCATGTAATGATAAGTAATGGCTTTGTATCTGTTGGTAGTAGTAGTGGTAGTGGTAATGATGTATATATAGGTCAGTGGATGATGCTTGCTGCTGCGAGCACCATTGCTGGCAACCTTACAATATTGGCAGCTGCAAGTAATATAATAATTATAGAAGCAGCAGAATCTAAAGGTATAACACCATTTTCTTTTTTTGAATTCTTTAAAATTGGAATAATAATAACAATAGTAAATGTTGCTATTTACTACATATTTATTATGATGATGTTTTCCTAGCTCTGTTAACAGCTGTGTAAATACCTGGCTAATCATTAATGTAAACTGATTGTGCTCGTTTCGATTTGTTAATTTTTATAATATTAATAAAGCATTAAAAAATAATGACAATAATTTGGTTGCTGAAAACAAGCAGTATTAGTTTACACATGCACCTACAACATTCTTTACATGACTGTTAACTTAACAAAAAACCTATATCTTGTAGATGCTCCATTTCATTTATGATCGATAAAAGAAATAGAACACCTTCAAAATACATTTTTTATGCTTATATTTTTATTTTTCATGCCTTTCTTTAAGACGAACAACAGATGATAGACTACATCTTGCTTTACCAAACGAAACCACATTTCCATCTGGAATTGAATTCAAAAGTTTAAACCGCAAAATACCCTAACAAAGGAATGTAAAGTTTTAGAATATATTATAGATGAAACTTTGATTAAGGTTGGCTCCTGAATTTATTTGGCTTTGATGGGTTATACTATACCATTTAACATATGTTATCGAACTTCCCTTAGCAAATAGTTTCTCATATTAAGATTGAATCTTTTTGTTCTGAAATAATTAGATATCTTTTTCTTCAAATCTGTGAAGGATGAATAATATTTCAATACGAGCAAATCCTGTTTGGATATATTCCATACCTCTTCCATAATCATAAACTCTGGTGATGCAGTTGGAAGATATATGGGGATTAGAGTATCTTTATTTTTTTCAGAATACTTTAACACCTTTTTTGATTTATAATGAGGAGATGCCTTATCCATAAACAGATAGCACATTGGAAATTTAGCATGAATTTTCTTTACATAATCAAGAAATGTATCTCCGTTGAATACATCATACTGTCTGAATAATTGTTTTCCTTCTTCTATGCTTAATGCTCCAAAAATACACGAATGTTGATGTGAACCTGTTACTCTTATTATGGGTCTTTTATCCTCATCAATCCAAACGCGTCTTACAAGATTTATAAAAGAAGAATGATTCATCAATGGATACTATGGTAAAGAAGCCTTTTTTCTCCTCATCTTTATGCTGCTGCTGCTGCTGCTGCTGCTGCTGCTGTGCTGTATGTCCACAAGTATCTGTTCTGTTTTTTTTTGAAAGCACCCTTTTCTTCGTTAGATGCAGTTTACATGTACCTTTTGTGGTACCTTCTGTTTAAATTCATTTACGAAGGATACGGTATATGTGAATAAAATGATATTTTATCCCACTTTTCCTTATTATTAACTCTTCCACCTGTTTTGTGGTCCAACCTTGTTTGGAGTTAGATAGTTCTTTCCTAATCTGGTATCCGATCTTCAGATATCTCAGTCGGCCTTGTCGCTTTTAGGTCTGGTTTTTAATCCATCTATACCTTCTTTATCATATCTTTTTAACCCATCAGAAGCCCAAGATTTATTTCGATGAATATCTCTGGCTACCTGAGCAGCAGCTACCTTCCCTTGATAAACTACATTGAGAACCAGTAACATCCTTTCTTTTGTTTTTATATCCTGTTCACGTCTGTATATCTTTTCAAACGATTCTCAGGTAGTAGTCAAATGATACAGAGAGGATGATAATGGATTAACTTAGCTAAAAGGATTTATCAAGAAAATAAATGGATGATGAAAGTGTAGTTCGGATATTTATGTTAATTGGTATATTGAACCATGGAATAAAAGAATCCTTGGATTTGACATATCAAAGGAGAAAGAAACACATGTTTGTAGCAGAGGAATTTATTTATGGCTTACCCAAAATTTATGATAAACATTCAGTTTCAACAGATGGTTACACCTGTATCCTCATCAAGCCTGTAAGTTTTTAAAACTAGATCATCATATTCATTCTCCGTTTGAGAAAAGCATTATTGAAAGTATAATGCAATATATCAAAGATAGAACCGAAGGTTTTGATGATTATTTTCCTTGTAGAAATAAGAAATGTAAATTAGAACATGTAATCAATCGGTTGGATTTATTTACATATTTTCACAATAAGGAATTATGTCTTAAGTGAGCAGAGCCCATATAATCATGAAATGTACTCTGGAAAAGAATTTTTCAACTTCCTCTGGCGTTTTGAGTAACTTTGTTTTGTTGATATCTTTTGAAGAACCGGTATGCTTTGTATTATCAAACTTTCAATCTTTTGAATAGCTGCAGATGTTGCTTTGATCTAAATTAAAGAGAAAACCCGCTAATGTGAAGTAATGTACAGACGATAGTAAACCAAAAGCATAAGAAATCTATCTTTTATATCTATACCAATTAGCATAAATAAACAAACTATGAATTTCTAAAATATAGAGGAAAATTTTTTATAAAGTTTGAAAACATATGCTAAAAGGTATAGTTTAAAATGTCCTCCAGAACCTATGTCTCTTTTTCTGCCTTTTTTGAATAATCGTTGTAGTTCATATTTAGCATATCTTTTTGATATTCCTTTATCGTAAATGTCATCAAACTGTTGCACTGTTAAGCCTGTGAATGATTTGAAAAGCAGTGATTTTTTAGATAATCTATCATGTGAGAACAAAGAAAGGACAAGAATTTGAGGAGAAACCAATGATATATCTGTTTATTCTAATTATACAAGAGATCTATACTATATATGGTTACGAATATAAAATAAATTTATATTCTTATATTTTTTGATCGGACTTGACTTATTTGAGTATGTACTTTATGTCTTTGTAAATATATGACTATTTGTTTGTTATTCAGGAACATGATTTTGAAGTATGTCATGCAAGGATATAGAAACCTTTAAAAGTTACCTCCATCAAAGAAAATAAAAACATGATTAAAACATGATTGAGGTTAAAAATTTTATACATGCTGTCAAAGAATTTGTGCTAAAATATTTATTAATGAAGGTTAGGTTCTTCTAAATTTTTTTCGTCTGTATCTTTTGCAATGTTCGCCATAAACTTTTGCATCCCTGTCCTCACTAAGATAAATCAGCACGATAGGCTCAGTAGCAGACTTTCTACATTTTTGTTCACTCTACCAAACTCTTGTACAATGCATCCAACGGATAAATCTATAGCCTTTTTCTTACCTTTACAATGCTCCTATTTCTCTTTGTTTGTGTTGTCATCACTAAAATCACTATCAGAATTAAAGAGCCATTGCTTTTTCTTAAAGAACCATAATGCAACTATGATAATAATTATCATTACTATAATTACGATATAAAATCCCTCTGAAAGACCCTTAATTTTCGCATCGTCTATTCCAAAAATCCCATAAATTCCCGTAACAACTGTTAACGGTAAGAGTATTGTATTGATAACAGTAAGTAATCTTATTGAATCATGTGTTTGCATACCAACATTTGCCATAAACAATTCACGTGAAGAATTTATTGTATCTCTATAAGATTCTATTAGTTCAATTAGTTGATTAATATTATCATAAGCAATTTGCAAATACTTTATATCATCATTATCTTTTTCCGTATGAGTCAAAAAATTCATTACATCTCGAGTATGCCAGAAATGTCTTCTTATTATTATTATTTGTTGAGTTACTAGATCCAGATAATGTAGTATTTTCTTTGAAGCTTTTGTATAAAGGGCCTTTCGTACAAAATCTGTAATTGTTAATTCTATTGAAGTTAATAGTTGTTCATATTTATTGATGATTTCCGTAATCATGCTATAAAAAAGTGCATCTATTTTAGATTCAACTATTTTTTTATTTTTTTGACTAAATAAGATACGGACCGGTGTCAATAGATCAACTTCAGAAGAGTGTATTGTTACTAACCAATTTTTTCCACGGAAAAGATAGATTCCATTAACGTTTAATTTTTCTAAGTTGCTATATCTGATGTCAAGTAGTATCGTGAATGTATAGTCCTCATGTATTCGTACTTGTGGTCTTTTTGCTTCACGTTCCACTACTCTAAGAGTTTCAATATCCAATCCAAATTCTTTTTGTAGGTTAAATATTTCCTCAGATGATGGATCAACTAAATCCAGCCATAACTTAGATTCCTTATCCATATCATTTATATACCCATTTTCTGTTTCTTTTATATTGTCGCGATTATAGAAAATAGTTGTTTGCAATGAGATATGAGGATATAAAGAATAATTAATATTTATATAATCAAATATCTAAATATTATCGTGAATTTTCACCTTGTATATTTTTTTCATTTAGAAACATTAATGAAATTAAGTAGTAAAGAATGATTTATTTTGTTTATCAACAAATCACTAAAAGTATTGTTTGATATGGTTTAATTTACATTTCTTTTTTCTATAATGAAAATAATTATCAGAGCATTTGGTTCTATCCTTATATATTGCATTGTCCTTTCAATAATCATGCTTTTCTCAAAAGAGAGAATATGATGCTTAAGTTTCAAAAACTTGCAATCTTAAGGATAAAATATGCCATCATCTGATGTTGAAACTGGGTATTGGCCATAGTCTTCGACAATAGTAAATAAAAAATCTCTTCAGCAAAGACATATTTCTATTTTGATATGTTTGTTGCAAGAATATTCTTAATTTTAAATCAAACAGCAATCCATGATAATATTACTTCTGAACCAACTTCGAGTTGAATTTCATAGATTATATATTTATATTTTGGTTATTGTTGATTTATCGTTCTTGTTTATACTGTTGCGTCCAATATCTAATTGTATTATGACTTATAATACTTAACGTTCTGGATGTTCTTGTATTTTATTCTCTTAGTTGTCCATGATCATCCTCGTTTGATATTGTTTTATCAATTTTTCTTCTATTAACTTCTTCAATTACATTATCTTTATTTTGTCTTTATCTTATTTAATATTTTTTGACATATAAAATTAGGGTACAAGAATTATATTAATATTGTAATTTTATTTAGACGATCGCAATAAACTTTAATGTCTATAGTGCATTTTATCCATAATGTCAGAATTACAATTGTGTGAAAATTGTCAAAAAGGTAACCATCATTCAATGCAAAAAATAGTAAATTGCAGCTGCGAATGTTCCAATACTATTAAAGAAGGAAATTTGTCATAGTAAGATATTATAAAATATATACAAGAAAATTTACTGTATTTAGTAACAAGATAAATATTTTATTAATATGTTAAGTATAGTAAAAAGTGGCACGGTTTCATATATCCCACAAAGATAGATTCGTCTGTTAAAAATGATTCTAGAAGTTTATAGTTATAATAGTATACTAGCAACATAATAAATATCCAAGAATTATAATCATCAGTTGATTATTTCTTATCAGCAATGATTCTACAACCAAAGTGAATTGATAGATTGGATGTAGCAAGAAAAAGGATGATAGATGCATATTAGATAAAATCCACGATAAATTGATTTATAATAAGTATACGTAAAATAATCCTATTTAAGGACATATAAATATCAATAATGGTAAAGTTATCTTAATTCTTTATCTACTAATTTTACCAATAACTCCTTTAATAAACAAAAACATTAAGAATCCTAATGTACCTCCAAATATTATGTGTGCAACAAATCCAAAACCATATAATGGAATAATCATTTGTTCGCTCATTTGTTGATTTATTAAACTATTCTGAGATAGGTTAACTCGATGTATTATTTCTGTTATATTAGGCTTTACAAGGATGATGGTTGTAGGAATATATAGTATTAAGAATATAATTATTGACCAAAAAATTCCTTCCTTTATTCCTTTTCTAAAGGTAGTAATTTTAAATTGGTTAGCTCTCTCTATTATGAATCCGAATATAATGCCTGCAATAGCACTAGTAAATAGATGCATTCCAATACCTAAAATAAAATTGAAATTATTATTATAACTATGACTTATTGACATGCCTCTGGCTATTGATAGGCTATCTGTAGGAATTCCTATCGCATAAGAAATAATTGCAAGGAACGGATACATCACAATACCTGCTATTATACCACAAATTGATCCAAGTATTATTGTTCTGATTAATGGTTGGTAACATGCTTTAGTAATATTTTCTCAATTTAAAAGAAAAAAAACTATAATATAATTGTGTTTATTTCTTGTTGAATGATTCCAATATTCTGATTTTATATCTGTTTTCTCAAAATATATGTCATCTTGTTATACAATGTTGCTTTCAACATCATTTCCTGTAATATATTCTAGCCTAATAGAATAAACATATTCTCCAACATATGTTCTCTTTAAAGGAGGGAATACCATTTCTACAGCCCGATTATTTTCATAGTTAACGTTATCCTCTTTCCATCTTTGTAAATCATTTCTTTGTGCCAACACTGATAGATTCCTAAGAATATTCCTTTTTTCATTTTATGTTAACATTCTTTCTTACTTTTATGCATGGTGGAATTCCATTGATCCTATATCCCTAAAAATTTCATTATCCTCTTAAGATCTATCAGTAAATAGTTTGTCTATTGCGGTCATATTTTTTGATTTAATATTTTCAATTCAATCAGGTAGTGCTTTACTATCATGTACATGTTCGTCAGTTACTTTCATAGATAGAGTTTTCTTGTCTTGACGTTTATAGCAACATGTATTTTCAAATATCCTTTCTTATTTTTTACATTCTATTTGACTTGCATCCATTGGCCTCAATTTGTAACCTTTATTTCTGTGCTATCTATTGCAATGATGAGGTAATCATCTGTAAATTTGTTATTATCTGTTGCATCTTTTATCTTGAAGTTAATTTTTTTATTCCCTTATTTATTGTACGGTAATATAAAATATCAGATACTTTTCCTTTGGCATGTCTTAATGCTATTCCTTTTTTTGTTTGTCTATAAGGTAAATGAAAGTATGTCCTGGCACAGCCAAGGAGAAGAAGAAAAGTATTCGGATAATGGAATGGCTCGCCAACATTATCTTTCTCTATCTATTTTATCTCAATATTCTAGTTGTTCATGACATCAAAGCCTGGCAAGGTTTCATCGCGTCTAACTTGGAGATTGTTTGTTGTCCGACCCGTTCATACAATTTATGAGTAATGTAGATAAATACATTTAAAAAAAGAAAATCATGCAACAAACAATTTAATACCGTAATAATTTATTTTTTACATTTTATATTACGGGGAACAATAATCCATTGACAGAATGGTAATAAAATATCTATATGAATTTTGACATAACTAATTAAGAAGGATATTAATAAAATAATCTGATCGATTATGCCGGGAGTCTCGTTTAAGGTTATTTTAGACAAATTACTGTATCAAATACCTAAATGGTTGTATGAACAATATAGTAGAAAAATACTTTCTATTAATCTTATTTTACATCAAAAATACTTTGCTAAAATTTCATTTAATTCTGTTATCTTTATATTTTCTTCAATACTATTATACTCTTTGCAGTCTTGACTTTCTTTGCCTGCTTTTTCTAATTCTTCCATCATTCTATCGAATTCAGATAGACCAATCATTGCTTTAGCTAGTCTGTTAGAAAGAAAAAATATTGTAGACAAGATATAATTTGTTTTGTCTCTTTCAAAGTCTATCTTTTCTGAAGGTGGAAAGGTAGTATCCAAGGACTCTCTTAATTCTCTTGTGCATAATTCAAGACAATGTGTATCACCGTTACATTCTTGTGCTTTCTTTGCCCAATTAAATAGACATTTTGATATATTTGATGAATATGAAGACAAGCTTAATCACTAAAGGTTATCTTTAATTAAATATTAGTATAACTATATTGTATTTGAAGTGGCAGAGCATTATTCTATACCTGTTTATAAAAACGACTCTATTCACTTAAGAGTTGTGTAAACACAAGGATACATCCTCCTGTCAAATAGTTGTGTTTGCTTTACCATGATTTTTGTTATAAATATTCTTCCACTTGCTAACAGCTCTTCCTATTTCTTGCTCGTCTTTAAATATAGAATTGTTAATTGTCTGCCTTTGTAACCATGACCATCTTACTTCAATTAAATTGAGTTACGGTGATCTGACTGGTAGAAAAACTAATTTTATTCTCGGACAGCATTTGGATATCTCTTCCTTTACCATCTTTGATTTCTGTGCTGAAAGATTATCCAGTACAAAAAAGATGTTCTAGACGTTCTTATCATACCTTCTATCGACTCTAGAAAATCAACAAACTGTTTCCCTGTCTTTCTTTTAGAGCATTGGACATGTATATTGTCATTCGTGTGGTCATACGCTCCAAACACGTTTAACCGCCCTTTTATCTTTTGATCTTTCTCAACCTTTACCTGTACTTATGACCATGAAGTACCGCCATGAGTCTTTGCTGTTATTGGCCCTTTTTCATCTACATACAGTAACACAGAATTTGGTGGGGTATTGTATCTTAACTGTTCAATGTACTTCTTTTTCAGTGTATTATGGGTCATTGCTTCTTTTATTTGATAACACAGTTTTAGATTTTCTCCATTTTATATTATACTTCAAAAGAATATTCCTTATTTCTGAATGGCTAATTTTATTTACCAGTTTTAGGTCATCCATAAGAAAACCAGCAAGTACACGTAATGACTATGTGGAAAATCCCAAATCAAAAGATCTTGAATTTGCAGATGTTATGTCTACTGTTTGTTTCTCCAAATCATTATCAAATTTATGCTGTTTGTGATTATGCTTTTTTGATATGGTCTCATCGATTCCTCTTTCATTAAAGCGATATATCCATTTTCTTATGTTTTGATCATGATGATTTGTCATCATTCTTATCTGTGGTATTATATATCCTTCATCTTTAAGCAAGATAATCTTGGTCCTATTTCCTGATTCTTTATCTTCAAGTATTAGATGTAAAAGGTTCTTTTCATCATCAGTTAGTATTCTGAGGAATATATCCCTCATAATAATGGATAAAAAGAGTGGCAAGCTATAGATGTTGTGATGTAAACAAACACAACTATTTTACAAGAAGATATAGTATGTCGTTTACACAACTCTTAAGTAAAATCTATAGCTTAAAAGTGCTCTATTTCATTTATGATTTCAAGAAACAAAAGAACACCTACTTCCAAAGTATATTGGTAATGACTTGAATTTTTATTTTTTTTTATCTTTTAAGAGTCGCTGATAGATTATTGTCTTGATTTATAAATTAAAGCATCTAATAAACGGTTAATAGATCTTGCATAATTAGAATAAACAGCTATATGATCTAATTTTCATTAATTTCTTGTCCTTTCATTCCTTTCATTCCTTTCATATAATAGGTTATCCCGAAAGCCACACTTTTTAAATCATTTACAGGTCTTACAGTACAAGTTTGATGATATTTACGATAAAGAAATAACAAAAAGGTATCTAAACATGAAATACAAAGATTATCATATAAAGGAAAAGATAACAGAGAAAGGATGTAGGTGTTGGAAGACCTTTCAAACTCTTTAGAAAATAGATTTGTAATGCTTTTAGTATATTATCGCCTTTACATCACACACATTAGCAGGTTTTCTTTTTGATCTTTAAAGTGCAATCTGCAAGGACCCGCAAAAGATTGAAAATTTGATTAGAAAATGTTTGCCATTATCTCAAAAAATACAACAAAACAAACAGGCTAAAAACTCCTAAAGAGATAGAAAAATACTTTCTATGATTTCTTGTTTTTATTGTTTCCACAGTGCTTTGTTGCATGATTCGAAATACAGTTAATACTTTACTTCATCCATAGCAAAACTAACTAAATTATGACTGTTTGCGTTACATCCCTAACATAAAGACGTTAACAAAAAACGATTTATAATAATCATGCAACAAAGCATTTCCACAGAACAACGATACAATCCTTATAAGTGGAATGAAAATGATGTTTTAGTTTCCATAAACGACAGGCTTGTGGATACCAAGCACCACCATCTATTGAAATTGAATTTATTCGAGATGCTTCTACAACTTTAGACCGAAATCGCTCGGCGATAAACATGTTTCGCTCTATATCTGTGAAAGAAAAGAATCTCTTTATGGATTAAATAACAATTCAAAGCCATACTAATTTAGAATCATCTTTTATCATAGTTTCATTAATTATGTACTCTTTGATTTTCTTTTTCTAGAGATATTTTAGAGGTATGTACTTTTGAAGCTAATTCCAGGTGGATACGTGACTTATCTTAAAAGTAAAAAAGATAACGTTTTGGCAGGGTTTCTAAACGATGGTCCAAGAAAGTACAAATATAAACCATAACCTATAATTTGAGAAGGTGTTCTGTTTTTAGAGTATAAATAAAATGGTCATTTTCAATCTATAGGTTTTCCTTAAGTTAACAGGGCCGTTTGTTATATGATTCCTCTTTTCCAAATACATTTAGATAGTGTCTATTGATAAAACGTGTGATCTAGCCTAGTAAAACCAATCTTTAGCAGTTGTGGCGAAATCTTGCTGGGTTTTGATTCATTGATAACTGGGATACGGATCTAAAAGACATGAATCAAGGCGAAATAGACGAGCCATTTCATAACTAACACATTTCTTCTTTTACTTGGTTATGCCAAGGCATACTTTCATCTACCCTACAGACAAACCGAAGGAATAACACAAGGACACGCTAAAGGAAAAATACCATCTATCCCCGATTACACTACAATAAACAGAAGAATTAACAGGTTAAACATCAAAATAAAAGAAGATGATAACAAAAACAAGAATTTGAAGATGAATACATTGTTATTTCAATAGACAGTACTGGTATCAAGGTTATCAATAGAGGTCAATGGATGAGAGATAAATGGCATATAAAAAAGAAAGTTTTTGAAAATACATGTAGCCGTTAATGTCAAGACAAAGAAAATACTTTCCATTAAAGTAACTGGTGAACATGTTCATGATAGCAAGACATTACCTGAGTTGGTTGAAAATATCATAGAATCTGATAAAAAAATAACAATTGGTAACCTATTTGCTGAAGATGGAGCTTATGATGGTAATGAGATTTTCAGGTATCTATGGGACAATGGAATCTTGCCTTGTATTAAAGTAAGAAAGAATTCTAGAATAAGATGGAAAAAAGGAAACATTCTAAGAAATCTAACAGTGTTGGCACAAAAAAATGATTTGCAAAAATGGAAAGACAGCGTAAGCTATGGGAAACGGTGGATTGTAGAAACGGTGTTCTCTTGTTTAAAGCGAAGGTTTGGAGAGTACGTTTATTCTATTAGATTGAAAAATATGATACAGGAAATGATATTGAAAGCATCATTGTATAACAAAATGATATCTATTTAGACAAAATAGATGATAAACTCAAATTATAGGAATCATGCAACAAAGCTTTATTAGATCATATAGATTGTTAAATAGATCTCGTGCATAATTAGAAACAACATAGACTTTTCCTTCAGGATTCTTTGGATTTCTAGGTTATGTTGATTTAATATTCTATAGTTTATCAAGCCTGCAATTATGTCTGATACCTTGTTATGTTTTCTCAATTTATTTATTTAAATACATCTGCAAGTATCCTGTACTTTTTCAATCTGATGATAGTATGTTCCACCACTATTCTCATTTTTGAATGAATAATTTGTAATTTTTTTCATCATCTGATAAACATTAGTTTCTTTTCTTTTTGAATGGTAAGGCAGATAGTTGTTCTGGAAAATCCTTTTCCATGTCAAGGTATCCTAGATCAACTACAGTAACAACTTGTTTTGGAATGACAGGATGATTCTCTTTGTAAATATTGTAATCATGTCTTTTTCCTTTCTTATGGGCAACCTTATGAAGGATATAACCGCGATTGTTAACCATCAGTTGGGTCTTTACAACAGTATCTCTTTTCTTCTTTCCTGAATAGTATCTCTTTTTTCTTTGTTTATCAACAGGTCTTGGTATCTGTTGTTCTGTGGAATCTATGAAAGCAAGAAAGCCTGGAATGTATTTCTCTACTTCCTCTGGCGTTTGTAGCCTCTGTTTTGTTGTATGTTTTCTGTGGAATTGGTAAACATTTTCTAATCAATCCTTCTATCTTTTGGATGTCTCTGCATATGTTACTCTGATCCAAATCGAAGAGAAAGCCAGCTAACGTGTAAGTGATGTAAAGACGGTAGTATAGTAAAAGCATAAGAAATCTATCTCTTGTATCTAGTGTGAAAGGTCTGTCACCCACACCTATGTCTCTTTCGATATTTTCTTTTGGATAAACGTTGAATCTCATATTTGACATATCTTTTTGTTATCTCATCGTAAATCATCAAATTCTTGTGCTGTAAGGCCAGTAAATGATTTGAAAAGCAGTGGCTTTTTGGCTAACCTATGATATGAAAGCAAAGAAATGACAAGAAATTGATGAATTACTGATCATAAACCTGTTTATTCTAATTATGCAAGAGATCTTCTATATCTTTATTTCAATGCCTTTCTTTAAGAAATACTTCTAAAGCAATATCTCGATTTGTTACAATAAGTCACACAGCAATTAGAGATTGGATACAAAATTACAAACCTGAAGGTTATTTCATACCGAAACCAAGATAGCTGAATTTATAGTCGATAAAACAAAATAAAGTTGATTCTGAACTCATATGGTTGTGGGTAGCTATTTAATCTGAAACTAAGAATATTCTTTCAATTACTATATCCAATGAACGAAACATGTTTGTGCCGAACAATTTTTGTTTAAAGTTGTAGAAGAATATGGAGAACATTCAATTTCAACGGATGGTGGAACTTTACCCACAAACATGCAAGTTTTTGAAACTGAAACATCATCTTCCTTCCTCTTTTGAAAAAAATATTATTGAAAGTATGATGCAATACCTAAAAGATAGACCCGAAAGCTTTGATGTTTACTTTCCTTGTAGAAAAAAGAAATGTAAATTAAAACATACAAAACAATGGTTTAGTTTATTTTCAGACCCTTATAACAAAGAAACAATATCTTAACTTTACAGAGCCTTCAAAATACTGCTATTATCATATTAATTGTGTGAACCATAATTTGTTTTTATATCCTATTTGAAGCAAAAGATGAATTTTCGCGATCTGTCTCTTGAATATTTTGATTTGTAATATTAAATTTATGTGTGATTTTTATAACACGTACAGAAAAGAATTTGTATATATTATTTGTCTAAAACAATATATATCTAAAAATTCAATACCGTCAATTTTATTTCTTTCTCAAACTTAATATATGGAAAATCAATAGCGATTTTTATGACTTTAGAAAAGGGTTCTCTTATTCTATTAGATTATACTGCAAAGATTAAAGATACTGATGAAATTTTTGAAACAACAAGAGAAAATGATGTAAAAGATTCTCCTGATTTTGATCCCTCTAAAAAATATGAACCACGGTTATTAGGTGTAGGTGAAGGTTGGGTATTAAAAGGTCTAGATGATGCTTTACTCGCTGCTAATGTTGATGAACCATTAAAAATTGAAATTCCCCCTGAAAAGGCATTTGGTGAGCGAGATACATCCAAAGTGAGAATTATCCCTTTACGCAAATTAGGTGAAAAAGCTAATGAAGTGGGTGTAGGAGATGTTGTGGAATTAGATGAAAGAATGGGAATTGTACGTCATATTGGATCAGGTAGAGTACAAATTGATTTTAATCATAAATATGCTGGTAGAACCTTGATTTATGATGCTAAAATTTTAAAAAAATTGGAAAGTGAAGAAGAAAAAATTACTAGCCTAATTAAAAGAAGGCTACCAATTGATGATGCTGATGTAATTTACGATAAGAATGATTCTGACCTCAATATTACTCTTCCAGAAAAAGTATTTCTATTGGAAGGTCTTCAGATTATAAAAAGAGGTATTGTAGTGGATCTTTCAAAATTTATTCCAGAAATTAAAAATTTCATTTTTATAGAAAAATATCCGAATAGTACTACTCCTAAATCTGAAACTACTGATATTGCTTCTACTAAAGATGATTCTAAAGACAGTAATGAAAAGGAAACACCTTCTGCATCTGCTGATGTACAAAAAATCTGGTAATGATAAGAAAGATGATTCCACTGCCAAAGATTCATCATCTACAACCAAAACAAGTGGAAAAACCGATTCCAAAAAGACTAAAAAGTAATTTAAAATTTATATAAATTACTTTTTATTAGATTGATCTTATCAAATCGATAATATTTTTATTTTAGTTAATTTAATAGTAACATTATGTTTAAATTATATTTTACAAAAAATATTTTCTTTTTTAATCTTCATTTTATAGTGATTTACCTAAATATGAAAATTCTTCATGTATTATTTCATATTCTAAACGAATAACTTAAAATGTGTGGCAATTGTATATATTCTTCAAATGCAAGTAGTTATACTATAATGCTATCCAATTTTGGATTGATATCTATTGCTCGAATATTGTATGAATGGTGATGATAGGATCATATATATGACATTCATTATATTTCTAGCATCATTAAATTTTCCACTTTCATTATAAATTTAGTAAAGTTCAACTCATTATAATTATGAATAATGTGGAATCTAATATAATATTTTAAAAATATGAAATATCTATTTTTATTTCTGTTCTTTAAATAATTCCAGTTTCCTCAAATAAATCTGCTAATTGTTTTTTATGAATATCTATTTTATTTAAAATAGTATATCTTTCTGGTCTTATTTTACCTGCCAAGTAAAAAGCTTGAATTATCTCATCTTTATCTGTATTTATTTCCTTTGCAGTAGTGGGTGCTCCAAAAGTTTCTAATGCATTTTTTATTTCACTCCAATCCAATTTGTGTAATTTTGCCATGATTATGGTTCCAATTCCTACTCTTTCTCCATGTAGCCCGCATCTTCCATTTGTAATGATTTCTAGTGCATGACTAAATAGGTGCTCTGATCCTGAACAAGGTCTACTACTTCCGGCGATTCCTGCAGCTACTCCTGCGCTTATTAGCCCCTCTACTACTGTTCTTGTTATTTGGTAATCAATTTTATTTCTTTTATTTATATTTTTTGCAATATCTAGAATCATTTTTGCACTTAGATATGATAAATTTGCTGCATATTCTCCAAAATATTCTTTATTTTCATCTCTTGCTAATTTCCAATCTTTTATTGCAGTTAGCTTTGCTATTAGATCGCCACAGCCACTGGATAATAATTTGTCTGGTGCATTTGATATAATATTTAAATCTGCTATTATGCAAACTGGGGTTTCCACTTTTATAGAATATGGTTTATTTCCGCCTCTTAATGAGACAAATGGACTTGATATTCCGTCGTGCGAAGCTGATGTTGGAATACTTATAAACGGTTTTTTTAAATTATTCGCAGCCATTTTTCCAATATCTATACATCGACCGCCCCCTATTCCAGCAATCATTTCTATTCTTTCATTTTCTACTTCATTTTCTACATATTGAACACTTTGAAATGATGCCTCTTTTGCTATGATCCATTTATACTGTATATCATTTTCTAAAAAACTGTTTTCAATAATTTTATCTATTTTCTCTTTAACATTTATGCCTGTAACCAATGCAATTTTTTCATTTTTTAATGTGTTTTCTTTGATGAAATCTAATATATCTGTAATAATTTTATCCCCAATGATTACCTTGCGTGGTAATTGCATTATGTGTGTTGATTGGTTCAATGCTTTGTTAAAATATAAATGAAAATCTCATAAAAAAACTAAAGGTTTATCTGTTGGTTTTTATTCTTCTGGTTTTGACTCTACCAACTCAGCTGTTGCATAACCTCTTCCTACACGAGTTACTTTTACTTTTACTTTGTCTCCTACTTTTGTATTTGGGACAAAAATTACTAGTCCTTGAATCCTACCTACACCTGCGTCTCCTCTTTTACTCATGGATTCGATATTTACTTCATGTTCTTCTCCTGCATTAACTGGGGAAGGCTTAAAAAATCTGTTGTAACTTCCGCCTCCACTTCCACTATCATTACCTTCCCTCCTGGGAAATCTGCCTCTTTGATTGTTATCACCTGAATTTGATGATATTTGCTCTATACCTGATGGTTGTGATTCATTACTTTCCAAACTATCTCAGTATATTGTTATAATATCATTGGATATTTCAACTTTGATATTATAAAATTTTATAATTGGATAATTTCAAGTAAATTAAAATACTTTTTTATTCATTATACTGTGATGATGCAATCCAAATTACTTTTAAGAGATGTTATTGACCAATTCATTGAAGTAAGGGCGAAAACAATGGATCTCTTTACTCCTCTTAGTGTAGAGGATGCTGTGATTCAATCTAGTAACTTTGGAAGTCCACCAAATTGGCATATTGCTCATGTTACATGGTTTTTTCATAAAATACTTGAAAAATATAACGGTAAAGTTGATTTAAAAAATAATTTTAATTTGGATTATTTGAATTCTTATTATCAAAAATATGGTAAAATTTTAACAAAAAGTGAAAGAGGAAAGTATCCTAGACCAACTGTTACACAATCTATAAAATATAGAGAAGATATTGAAACGATATTTATAGAATTTTTGAATTCACTTGATGAAATAAAATTATCTGAAAAATTTGTTTTGGATGTCATGACTGCGATAAATCATGAGTTTCAGCATCAGGAATTAATGGTATACGACTTCCAACACTATTTTAATCGATTTAAAGATGATATGGATTGTTATTACCCTATACGTCGGTCTAAAAGTCCATCTAAAATAGAATATGTAAAAAGGGAAATGATTGAAATTCCTGGAGGGATCTATACTTTGGGCTATAATGGTAAAGATTTTTGCTACGATAATGAATTACCTGAAAATAAGGTTTTCTTGAATCCTTATTCAATTGATAATTGTCTTGTTACAAATGGAGACTTTATGCGGTTTATGGAAGATGGTGGCTATGAAAATTATAAATTCTGGTTAGCGGATGGATGGGACCTTGTAGTTAATGAAGATTGGCATTGTCCACTATATTGGTATTTTGATGAAGAAAAAAATAAATGGTTTAAAAAGGATTTCTGTGGTAGAAGTGAAATAAATTTAAACGAACCCGTTGTAAACATTAGCTATTTTGAAGCTGATGCATATGCAAAATGGGCAAACAAAAGATTACCTACGGAAGCCGAGTGGGAGAAGGCTGCGGCTTGGGATGAAGGCAAACAAGTAAAAAGTGTTTATCCGTGGGGGGATCAATTACCTTCCAAGGATCATGCTAATTTATTTGAATCTTATATATGGAGACCGACTATAGCCGGATCTTTTCCTTTGGGGAAAAGTCATTATGGGTGTTATCAAATGATTGGAGATGTATGGGAGTGGACTTCTTCTGAATATGTTTTATACCACGGTTTTAAATCTAGATTTGAAGAATATACTGATAAATGGGCAATAAATCAAAAGGTTCTGCGCGGGGGATGTTATGTTACTTCTGTAAAGCAAATAAGAAATAGTTACAGGAATTATTATAAACCTCATGAAAGAATTGTTTTTGCAGGGTTTAGGTGTGTAACTGATTCTCACTGTTGATTTTTTTCTTTTGAAATTGAAAACCAAAAAGTTAGCATAACTTATATTTTGGATTAGTGAACTGGCTGAATATGGCAAAAGGTTCTAGAAGAGGGGGGCGGGTACGTGATAAATGGAGAGATAAACAATGGATAATAGTTAATGCTCCACCTGCCTTTGAACAAGTTCCCTTAAATTATATTCCGGTTTCAGATTTACCTACCGCTAAGGGGCGAGTTATTGAAAACACTCTCTATGATGTACTTAAACAGGATCCCACTCAACATCAGACAAAAATTTTTGTTCAGATTGATAAAATAAATGCAGGAATAGCTACTACTATTTTTAAAGGTCATGAATATGCGAAAGAGTTTCTTAGAAGCTTAATTAGACGAGGAAGTTCTATGATAAATTATGTGAATGATTATACCACTTCTGATGGTTATGTTTTTAGGGTTTCTGCTACAGCGTTCAGCCAAAGAAGAATAAATTCCTCTAAACAACACGAAATTCGCATAACCATGAGGAGAGTTTTGGGAGAAAGGATACCTCAGCTAACCTTGAATGAATTCGTAAAAGAAGTAACCATGGGAAAAATGGGTTCTGATTTGATGGAAATCTCTAAAAAAATAGCTGTTATCAGACATGTAGGTATAAGGAAGACAAAGCTCATTTTTGCTCCAATGCAAGATGGTGTCAATAATACTGATGTTTTATCTGGTGATAAAATAGAATCCGAAGAGGATGTCGTTACAGATGATTCAATGACCGAATCTTCTGATATTGATAATACTAGTGATGTATCATTATCTTCAACTGTTACTGATACTGCAGAAGATTACCATTCAGAATCAAATAACGAGCAACATTCATTTTCTTCTACTTAAAGAAATTTTTTTTTTTCCAAAATTGTATACATCAGTTGAAGTTTCCATATTGGTTCATGCAACTGAAAATAAAGATATCATATTAAATTCTATTATTGATTTTATTGAATTACCGTCTACTTCAATAAAATTGAATACTCTAATTACTGAAGGTCATTGGAAAAACCCCATTCATAGATTAATATTGTTGATGCAAAAAGATTGTGATAGAATTTTTGACAAATTATATAATAAATTAATTGAACATGGTGATGAACATGCTATAAATGATTATATTCAAACCAATACTGATACTAAAGGATATTCGTATATACGTCTAAATAAACAAAAATTTTGCACAGGCGAAATTTCTCTTTCAGATGTCGATTCTATAAGAATGGTCTTCAAAAAAGTTGGTAAATTTAAATAAATCGAGGTAAATGAAAATAATTAAAACAGTAGATCTTGGTACAAAACTAGTTTATTCTGATAGATTGGTGGAAAGTATAAAATCTTTATTTGATATCGATATCTTGGGTTTTGATTTTGATAAAAATTATGATAATGTATTTTATAACTCGAACATCATTTTTAGAACAAGCTGTACATCTAAAAAAAATATTGGAAATAATGAAAAGAATGGATATTTTTTTCTTTTAGGATCAATATTTGATGTATATTCAAAAGAAAATGTTTCTAATGTGGACATTTTGACTATAAAGGATATACGCGATGTCAAATCTTTTTTTAAAAAATATGGTGGAAAAAATATTGGGATGGAGTTTTTACTTTCGGATATGAGATATTTCTTTGGTGATAAAATAGGAAAATGGTTTTCAGATATGAAGTGGATTCATGAACAATGTATAAAATATGATTTCCAATTTATTTTATCCAGCGGGGCTTCTAATTATTCTGAATTGCTATCTTCAAAGGTTTTTAATGCTTTTTTAACAAAGATAAATATTGAAACTAAAAAATATTGGAATGATTTGAATTGTTGGCTAAATGATAAAAAAAGTTTGTACTGGCAATGACTCTTGCAAAAAAGAAATTTCGATATATTTGTATTTATTTAGTTAGACATCAACATGAAGACAATGATCAAACTCTTGTTAAATTCAAACATAATTTTTATAGTCGATTAGCCGAAATCTTTGGCCAAATCAATTTTTATGGTAGTAATATTAGATTTCTTAAAATCAATGAATTATCGCCAGAATTTGTAATTATAAAATGTAAATTAGAATTTGTTGATATGTTGTTGTTATCTCTTTATTTTACTCCATCTACTATATTAATTCTTAATGTCTCTGGAACTATTAAAAAAATGAAAAAACGAATCCTGAAAATACCCCACTATATTAATGATGGTGGTTTGCCTCTGGAGTAGCTAAGTATAAACATGACTACAATAAAATATCTATAATTCGAGAAGCACATGACAGACAAAAATTTATCTGATGATTTTGTTATTTATTCGGAGAAACCATCTTCATCATCCTCCGATAATGTAAATAAATTGTCTGAGACCAATACTGATGTTATTTCAAAAAAAAAAATTAAAGCTGTAGCACTATTGTCAGGTGGACTTGATAGTAATATCGCAGTTCGTATGATGAAAGAGCAAAATATAGACGTAGAGGCAGTAGCAATAAAAACTCCTTTTTGCGATTTCGATTGTGGAAAGGGGTGTGGTCATAAGGTGATGGAGGTATCATCTGAACTTGATATCAAATTAAATACTGTGTATTTGGGGAAAGAGTATTTGACCATGTTAAAAAATCCAAAACATGGTTATGGATCGGGAATGAATCCTTGTATTGATTGTAGAAAAATGATGTATGAGGAAGCAAAAAAACATATGGAAAAAATTGGTGCAGATTTTTTAATTACTGGTGAAGTTCTACATCAGAGACCTATGAGTCAAAATTCCAATGCTCTATCTATTATTGAAAATGAGACAAATATGGAAGGTAAAGTTCTTCGTCCTCTTTCAGCACAGCTTTTGCCTAAAACTGATGCAGAAAAAGAAGGACTAGTTGATAGATCATTATTGGGTTCTATTCATGGAAGGTCCAGAAAGGAGCAGCTTATGCTGGCTGATAAATTTGGAATTGCAGATCCTCCAAATTCTGCTGGTGGATGTTTACTAACTGATCCTCAATTTTCAAAAAGAATTCGTGATCTTTTCAAATACTCGTCGGAACCCAGTATAAATGACGTCGATTTGTTAAAAGTTGGACGCCATTTTAGATTAGATTCTTATTCTAAATTAATTGTTGGACGTAACTGTGATGAAAATGAAAAATTAAAGTCACTTGCTTTGGTGTCTGACTATGTAATTGAACCTGTGGTTATTCCTGGTCCTGTTGCCATTTTGCGCAACAATGATAGTAATCCTGACTTGGTTAAATATGAAGAATCTTTGATGATTTCTATTGGAATACTATTGCGTTATTCTGATTTGCTTCCTGAACAAACCTGTGGTGTAAAAGTTATAAACAAACTCTTTGAAACAAGTAAGATAATTTCGTCCTTACCTTCTAGTATTTTAGAAGTGGATAAATATAGAATTTAACTCTATTGTATAAATTCTACTATTTTAGTGACGATATTCTTAATTACTTTGTTGAAAAATATTTATTATACTTTAAGGGATGTTAAACGAAAACGTTGAAGATAAACCTATCTACCTGAAAACCTTTACACTTCGCAGCATAAATGATATCGATGAAATTAAATCTGATATCAATAAACATATGATACTTATAATCCGAATAACTCCTCTTGCGCAAAAAGACGTCGGCGATTTAAGGATAGTTGTTGAAGATCTTTATAATTCTATAAATAACCTTGGAGGGGACATATCGAGGCTAGGTGAAGAGAGAATAATTATAACTCCTCCCAATGTAAAGATATGGCATAAAGATTCTGATCTATTATAGTGATTATTGCTATTTGTGTCATTACAATATTTTTACCGCCTCTTGGTTTAATTGATATTGTGTAACAACGTTATGTATTTTACTAGAATATGATGCAAAATTTTGCACCTTTGATCTTTCTCCATGATTTATGAGTATTTTCCTAAGCTTGGGTTTTAATCTGGATATATAAGCATTTAATTGATTGAAATCAGAATGTGAATTAAATGTTTGTAAAGTATCAACTTTACATTTTATATCGTAATGATTATTTCCTATGATAATGTTTTTTTCTCGGTCCATTATTCTTTTTCCTATGGTATCATTAATCTGATTTGAAATGAAAATTATCATATTACTAGGATCATCTATTATTTTTTTAAGATATTTGGATGAATTGATAAATTGCAGAAAATATGATGGGATTATAATAACTCCTGGCTCCAGTTCTTTTTTATCTTCTAGAATACTGATGGCATTTAAACTTCTTGAACGAAACGGATTATATGTTGATGAAACAATACTCTGCTGAATTTCTTTGTTCAAAAATTCTGTATAAACTTCATGAATCGAATTCGCTTCGATAATTGATTTTTCTATATATATTTTGCACTTTTCAGTCTTTTTTTCTTTCATTAGTTTGTCTAATGTAATCAGTATCTCTTGAGATGTTCCTATAAGTTGTGAAGGTATTAATACAGATTTGCCTTCTTTGATGGTTGTATTAATACTATTTATTAATTTTATTGTTGCATCATCTCTTGATGGAAAAATGTCCTCGCGTCCTCCATTAGTGGATTCGATCAATAAAGTTTCTACCCTGGGAAAGTTCCACATTGCATTTTCTAAATAAATGCTTTTTCCGAATTTTAAATCCCCTGTATAAACAAAATTGTGATCTCCATTTCCAATATGAAAATGCAAAGATGCAGAACCTAATATATGACCAGAATTATATGGCGTAATTTTTATATCTGGTGATAAATCTGTTACTATATTATAATTTAAATATATTAAATGGGAAAAAACTTCTTCTAACTCTTTTTCTGAATAACAGGCTTTATCTTTATATTTTTTAATATATTCTCTAAAAAGTATAAACATTAAGTAGGATGTGGGTTCAGTACAATAAAGAGGTCCATCATAACCATATTTGAATAATGCCGGGACAAAACCTGTGTGATCGAAATGAGCATGAGATAATACAATGGCATCCAAATTCGAAGGTTTTATTCCTACGGAATCAAATCTTGGAAATATTTGAAGTGGATCGTCAGTATATATATTTAATCCACAGTCTATTAATATATTACTTTCATTTGTGCTTAAAATCATAGATGACCTTCCTATTTCTGCAAAACCTCCTAATGAGAGCAAAGTTGCTTCTACATTTGGATCTAATTTCTCTCTAAAAATTTTTTCTCCAATTCTTTTATAAAATTGTGTTCTTTGTTCTATAGTATTGTTTATTATTTTGTTTATCTCTTTTAATATTGACAAACTTTTAGGTGTTTTTCTAAAATTAATTTTCCAGCCTGTTTGACTAGTTAATTTAATTATTGAATCCTCGTCTAATCCTGTTTCTGTTATTTTCTTTACATATATTGTTGACTCCCCTAGAACGGGATCAAATAAAATATCTGTCAAACCTGTATCTTTTGATAATCTTTTTTCAATTATCTTTGTAGTTTCATCATCTTTTAATCGAATTGACTCATCCAATCTTAATACTATTCTTTTTTTAACTAGGTTTACTATGTTCGATAACACTTGATTATTTCTTAGCAAATACTCTGGATTATTAGAATATAGTGCTATTCTAGGGCCTTCATATTCGATCTTGGTAAGTGCACTTTCCCTTGGAAGATTTTGTAGAATAATTGCCATTATAGATTGTTTTTCTGGATTATTTTTATTAGAAAAGTCCTTCGTATACATTAAAATCACTATTTATTTTTGTTAAAAACAACAAGAATTATTATAAACAAACTTTATTTCTATATAAAAACTTACACTTGTATTTTATGAATTAACATTGTTTAACATATTTATAACTTGATATCATGATTTTAATTAGTATTAAAAATGGCATATTCTCTTGATAGCATGATTTATTACTCTTCATTAACTATTTTTATTGTATCTTTTATATGCGTGTTTGCTTATGAATATTTTTCTTCTAGATTTGTTATATCTGATAATAAAGAATCTGGGATTACTGATCATTTAAGCGGAAAAGATCGAAAATATAAACAACAACAATCTGATAAATTTGGATCAACCTAAATATTATAAAAAATTTGATGATTTTTGTACTTGATAAGTTTCATAAAGAATGCTTTCAAGAATTAACCTATATACAACAACAATCTTACAGGGCAATTGTTAGAAAAAGAAATGTATTAATCGTTGCACCTACTGGATCTGGGAAAACAGAGGCTGCAATTCTGCCTGTAATAAGCATGATATCTTTTGATCAACTATATGGTGGTAAAAAAAACACAGGAATTAAATGTCTGTATATTACTCCTCAGCGATCATTAAATAATGATGTATTTAGACGAATTATTAAATATGCAGAGGCAGAAAATTTAAAGGTTGACATAAGGCATGGGGATACACCCTATAGTCGAAGAAAAAAAATTTATGAATCTCCTCCAGATATTTTGATAACTACTCCTGAATCATTAGCTGTAATTTTAGTAAATGAAAAAATGATTCCTGTCTTAAAATCGTTAGAATGGGTAATTGTTGATGAATTACATGAACTCTTATCATCAAAAAGAGGTTCATCTTTGTCTCTTTCCATTCAGCGTCTTTTCCTTATTTCCAAATCTTTCAGTAAAATAGGAATATCTGCAACAATTGGAAACCTGCATGAAGCTTCAAATTACATTTCTAGCGTTGAACAAAAATGTGCAGTTTTGATGGATAAATCCTTAAGAAAATATGATATAGAGATAAAACATATTGATGGTTCTATAAATGAAGCATGCAAATATATTTTGGATTTGGTGAATGACACCTATTGTTCATCTTCTGTTTTGTTGTTTACTAATACTAGAGATGAATCTGAGTTTCTGGGAACTGTTTTAAAGAATCAAAACAAAATTCAAATTCATATTCATCATGGTTCTTTATCTAAAGAATCTCGTGAAGAAACAGAGAATTTGCTTCGTTCCGGGTTTGTTGGAATTGTAGTTTGTACTTCTTCATTGGAATTAGGTTTGGATATAGGTTCCATCGATCTTGTCATTCACTATGGATCGCCACGTCAAGTATCTAAACTAATCCAACGTATAGGAAGAAGTCGACATACTCGTCGATCCTCTGCAAAAGGAATTTTAATTACTACCACTCATGACGACTTTTTGGAATCTGTTAGTATAGTTGAAAGAGTTAATAGAGGATCCATAGAATCGCAAATTTTGCATATAAACGCTCTTGATGTTTTGGCACATCATATAGTGGGTGTTACCTTGCAAATTAAAACTCCTATACCTGTGGATAAATTATTTAATCTTTTTAAATCCACATACTCTTTTAACTCTATCTCATTTTTGGATTTTATAGATTGTATTAACTTGTTAAATAATTCTAGGTTATTACGATTTGATGACAATAAACAAATAATAACGCGTAGTGGCAGATCGCTTAGGTATTACTATGATAATGTTTCTACTATACCTCATGTGGTAAAATTTGTGGTAATTGATTCGATTAGTAGAAGAAGAATAGGGACTCTTGATCAGCAATTTGTAGGAGATTATGGTGAAAAAGGAAATGTATTCGTATTAAAAGGATCTCAGTGGCGTATTTTAATGATTGATGAGAGTAAACTTCAGGTGCATGTAGAACCGTTGAAAGGTGCACCAATTAATATACCTTATTGGGTAGGGGAAATGATACCTGTAGATTATCCTACTGCGAAGATGGTTGGTATTGTCAGAAAAAATCTTTATCATGTTACTGATATTCAAAAACTGAATCACGTTGATTCTTTTCTTTCAACTTTTGATATTGGATTTTTAAAAAATCTGTCTAAACGTTTAAAGTCGTTAAATATTTTGTCCGATTCAGAAAATATTGTATTTGAAAGTGTTCTGAATCAAAGCATAGTAGTTATTCATATTACTCTTGGAACAAAAATTAATAATACTATTAGTTCTCTCTTGTCCACATTCATCTCATCAAAAGTGGGTTATCTGATAGAGACTAGATCCGATCCTTATAGGATTCTTTTGAGTTCAAATAATATTCGATTAAGAAAAAATCATTTTTTTTCTCTTTTTGAAGATGATTTTGATTTGGAGTCGGTACTTATTGCATCGTTTTTAGGGATGCAAAATTTTAATTGGAAAGTGTGGGGTGTTGCTAAACGATTTGGTTTGGTATCGAAAGAATCTGTGTACGAGAAAAAAATTGCTAGACTTTTATATGATCGATATTCTAAAACGTCTATTAGTAAAGAATCCATAAGGGAATTAATTCATGATAAATATGATGTTGATAATACTCGTATAATTATTGAAAAAATTAAATCAAAAAAAATAACTTTACATTGGCTAGAAAGAGATGTTTTTTCAGATATTTCTCAACCTATTTTAAATCATGTAAAAAAATCAATATCAGCACCGATGAATATTGAAAATGGTGTTTTGGAATTGATTAAAGAACGTTTGATTAAAACAAAACATAAATTGATATGCATTAGGTGCGCTAAATGGGAACGCCTGTATGAAACAAAGGAATTGCCCGATAATATTCGATGCCCGTATTGTAAATCCAAATTAATTACTGCGACGTTTTGGTCCGATGTCGATCTTATAAAAATAATTGAACGGAAACTA
This sequence comes from uncultured Nitrososphaeraceae archaeon, assembly GCA_963762475.1. Classification (GTDB taxonomy): domain Archaea; phylum Thermoproteota; class Nitrososphaeria; order Nitrososphaerales; family Nitrososphaeraceae; genus Nitrosocosmicus. The sequence goes on along the minus strand of CAVXKW010000006.1, from coordinate 257,077 downwards.
GTGGGTTCTACCTTATCTAGGGATGAAGAAAATAAATTCGACCGTGCTTGGAAAGTTGCATCTTTAATTAATAATTTTGGGAAAATGGCCATTTTTGTTTTATCTGGTCATGGTATTGGTGCAGATACTTGTGCAAGAATTTTAAGAAATTATATTGATGACGATTCTTTGTTGAAGACCATCTACGAAACAGAAAAGCAATATGTTATGACACGAGGGTTTTGGAATAAATAAAATAATGATTATGCATTTCTTCTAATATTTGAGATTTAGCTTAACTTTGAAATATTTGAATATGGCTTTATTGATAACTCTATTTTTCCTTCTTTATTGGTAGTTGCAGAAACGCCCTTTACTTTTATCCTTTCTCCAATACTATAATCTTTCAATATCTTGCTGGTTTCTCTCCAGGCAACTAGTCTGATTTCTCCTGTATCATCTCCAATTATGGTATCAGTAACAGGTATAGTCTCTCCGCTTTTAGTGTTTATGTCCATCGTATTAGGTGATTGCAAAACTATTGCCTCTATTATGTAAATTTTGTTAGTTGCTTCTATATCTTTTATTTTAGTTTCAAAACTTAACGAAAAAGGTATATTTTTGTCCTCATTTATTTTTTGAATATATGAATCTTGATTTTGCATATCCAACGAATTTCCTAAAACTCTGCTTGGAAAACATTCAAGAATATCATCTTCATTTATCTCGATATCAAATAACTCTTTATTTATACTCAACGAATATAATTTTTCTTTTTCATTAATGGCAATACAGTTTACTTTATTGTCACTACTGTCGCTATTACATGAAATAATCCTTAAAATATAACTTTCAATTGTTTCATCGTTGTCTACAAATTCGATTGTTGTACCTTCATCACCATGAATTTCTAAATCTCCATTACCGTAATTGGGATTACCAGCTTTAGTTTTAACTCCTATTAATTTGATTTTTAATCCTGTAGTTAGAGATTTTGGGATTTTCTCATCAGCAATGTTCCAAATTATAGTTCTAATTTGTCTATTGTCATTATCATCAGATACTTCGAATTGTAATGATTTTGAGTGTTCTCCTCTAATATTTGTAAATTCTGATATTCTAGGATCAGATTTTATATTTCCTATTATCGCCAATGCCTCTTTTGGTGTATCTATTTCATCTACCTTGATTGTAATTTGGTCAATAGTTGGAATATTTTGTTTTTTTTCATCTGTCTCTATTTCTATTGCGCCATTCCCACTAACATTTATAATTGGTTTACCATCCATTCCCGATTTTACTTGCCCTTTTGATATTTTTACAATATCTCCAATGTTTATACCGTTTTGTTCTGGTAAATTAACAAATTCGTCCCACAGTTTAATCTTGATATTTGATTCTTTATCGTAAATAATAATAATTCTGTTTTTTGTTTCCTGATTTGAATCACGTTTTAAAAATGTTCTAATTGGGTGAATTGATATTACCCTTCCTATTGTAGAAATGTCTCTTGCTCCAACGTAAAGGTCTTTTATGGTGCTATCAGATTTATTGGTTTTATCAAATGATACCCCTAGGTCAGCTGCGACCAGGAATAGGGCGCCTTGGTCAGTAAGATATCCTGCTCCAACCTTTCTTTTCTTCTCTTCAATCATTTCTCTTATTTTTTCAAAATTTAAATCTGGTTTTTCTTCAAGCACCATTTCTATCATTTTGTTATAATCTACTACCAATGCTTCTGACCTGCTTTATTTAGCAGAATTAAATTTAAAAATTTTCTTTAATTTTTAGAGTGAAATTATAATTATAATTTAGATACTTATTATGTACATTCATTTTTTTGAATATTCATTAGGGTTTGATGGACTCCTTATTTAAGACATTAATATGTTGTGAAAATCTACAAACAATTGAAACTGATTAATTACTTGCTCTATTTTTCAGTTCTTTTGGAAGGAAAACGATCGTCAAAACCCTACTTCTCTATATTGCATTATTATTTCAACAATGTTTTTCTTATGATGAAAATTAAGGTGATGTTATATGTTCAAAAAGGGTGAAGGTCATAAAGATGCTACATGTCGGCGGCGTCTGTTGATTAATTAGTGTGAAAGGTGCTTATGGTATAATTTCTTTATTTAAAATGCATTTATCTAATATACAAAAAATCGAATATAATGGTCTATCTGCAATCAATTTCTAGTTACAAGAGGGATATTTTGCTGTATTTTGATGTTATTGCCTATTGTTATTATATCTAAATAAGATCAACAATGGCAAGGTTAATGAGCAGCGGCGTTTCATTATCCGATCATTTTACTTCTTTTATCTGGATGAATCTTTTTGTTGTAAACATACATTTCGGATTAAATCATTCTATTGGAGCATTTTCTTTGGTAAATAAAAAACAAAAACAAAAAATATATTTGTTATGTTATTTTGTATTTAAAATTATTTTCATATGTTAACAAAAAAGTTATTGATCTCTGTTCTTGATGCTCTTTTTTATAATTTCAAAGGTTTTTGTAATATTCAATATTTTTTTCTTGTATAATATTATAATTATTATAAAAATGCAAATCGAAATTATTGGTATTTCTGACAATATTGCTGAAACTTGTTTGTGAGACAAAATCCTTTTAGGTGTATTATGACTTGTATTCTTATAAAGATTCACACCTTCTATCTCTATAACTTTTGTATCTTTTCCAAATTTTATTGATAATTCGCGGTTAGGAGTATAACTAGAATTATTTAGAGGTTTTTTATCAGTTAACTCTGAGAATTTTGTTGCCTCATTGTTTATCAATACTGTAAAATTACTATCCTTGTTATCGGCGGTTTTGGAATCTAATATGTTTCTTGGTATTTGAATTAATAAATTACCATTTGAATCATATGCATCAATAAATAAATTTAAAGTTTTATTTTTTAAGGATTGTTGTTTTAAATCGATATCTTTTATAGATCCACCTTCGATATCATAAAACAAATATTTTTTATTATTTCCATATAAAATTGGGAATATTTTTTGGAAATTAATATTTATTTCAGAATTATTGTTAATACTATTTTCTATTTTGATTTTGTAAAGATTCACACCTTCTATCTCTATAACTTTTGTATCTTTTCCAAATTTTATTGATAATTCGCGGTTAGGAGTATAACTAGAATTATTTAGAGGTTTTTTATCAGTTAACTCTGAGAATTTTGTTGCCTCATTGTTTATCAATACTGTAAAATTACTATCCTTGTTATCGGCGGTTTTGGAATCTAATATGTTTCTTGGTATTTGAATTACTAGATTATTGTTATTATCAATCAGGGGATTAAGTAATAATATTAATTTTTTATCTTTTATGTATATTATATTATTTAGAGTATTTTTCTCTGTTACAAAATTAATTGGAATAAAAACATGGTTATATTTTAAATAAAAAAAATTATTTAATCCTCGTAAATTCTTACTTGATAATTGATCAACTTCTAAAGATTGATTCCCCGATGAAAAATTTATACCTTGATTTGAAATATTCATTGAAAATGAATTTTTTATGTTCGAATTGATGAAAATAATCATTAAAATAAAGATAATACATATTATCATATTTTTAATGTTAAAAAAAAAATTAATTTTTATCAATTATTTTGTAACACGAAAACTACTTATATAAAAATACTTTTAACGGTTTCTTTATTTGTGTGTTTTTTGATCCATCTCAGCTCCGTTGATTTAAGGAAAAACCTGCCGATATAAAACAACCATATATTCTATGATCAAAAAATAGAATATTTCCATAAATTGTTGGTCATAGATTATACGTTTGTTTTTTAGTTTTATTATTTAGAAGCACGTTAAAAAATTAACTTTCTTAAAAGTAGTAAAAATAAGTCCTGGTTCTATATCAAACTGGATTCAAAAGTACAAGTCAAATAAAATCCATAATAAAAAGAAAATTCTTGAACCTGTCATAGATGAAACTGCGATAAAATCAGGTTCTAAATTAATATGGCTTTGGATAATTATAGAACCATAAATGAAGAAATTCTTTCCTACCATTATTCAATGAATGATACATGTTTGTTGCTGACCGATTTTTGTCCAAAGTTGAAGAAAAATGGGAAACCATCCAGTTTCCTCAGATGGAGGTACTTGGTATCTACAAGTCTGAAATTCTTGAAGTTACAGCATCTTCTTCGCGTCTCTTTTAAAAAAATATAATTGAATGAATAATGTAGTATAAAAGAGAGTAGAATCATTTGATGATTGTTTTCCTTGTAAAAAGAACAAGTGTAAATTAAACCCTGTAAAACAATGACTTGGATTGTTTGTTTATCTATATACCCAATAAATAACTTCTGAAGTTAATAGGTTCTAAAATCATTATGGAATATTATATATATACGACTATTCTATAGTTCAACCTTGACATTTATTTCATTTTTGTTAACTATTTCGATGTCTATTTTGGAGGGTGATTATATTGTCTACTGAAAAAAAAGATATTAAAATTGTTGATCACATATATCAACCGAAACATGAAATTTTATCCAAAAGTGAAGCTGAATTGGTATTTAAAAAATATAATTCAAAACCAAGTCAACTACCCTACATTATGTTATCTGATAAGGGTATTCAAGGGCTGAATGCACAGCCAAGTGATATAATAAAAATTACTAGAAAAAGTTCGACCGCAGGTGAAAGTGTATATTACCGTTATGTTGTAGAAGGTTGAATTAATTTGGTTACAAGTTATAATATCAATTCGGCTACTGATATGTGGCCAATTATTCATGATATTCTTCGACGTGAGGGTGTTGCTAGACAACATCTTAATTCTTATAATGAATTTACAGAACGTGGGTTTCAAAGTATAATCGATGAGGTAGGTGAAATAGAAATTGAAACAGCTGAATATCCTTATAAAATTAAACTTGGAAAAATAAAAATCCAACAACCTCGAATTATGGAATTAGATGGATCTATTACTCATGTTGCTCCTGTAGAGGCAAGATTGCGTAATTTAACCTATGGTTCACCGATAATGCTAGAGTGTAGTATTGTGGAAGAAGGTAAAACCCTTGAATCTAGGTTTATTCATATTGGTGATATGCCTGTTATGGTGAAGTCTAACGCTTGTATGTTAAACAATTATTCTGAAATGAAGCTTATTGATGTAGGTGAGGATCCTAAAGATCCAGGTGGATATTTCATTATAAATGGTTCTGAGCGTGTTATAGTTGGATTAGAGGATCTTTCATATAATAAGATTATTGTTGATATTGAAGAAACATCCGGTACTATTTTACATAAGGCAAAGGTTTATTCTTCTATAGTAGGATATCGTGCAAAATTAGAATTAATTATGCGCCCAGATGGATCAATAGTATCCAAGATTCCTGGTTCACCCGTGGATATTCCTTTAATTATTTTGGTACGTGCTTTAGGTCTTGAAGCAGATAAGGATATTGCAAACGCTGTTTCGTTAAATGGAGTAATTCAGGATGAATTGGAGCCGTCTTTTGAAAAATCGGGAGAAGTAGTAACAAGTAGAGATGCAATTGTTTACATTAGTAAAAGAATTGCCCCAGGTATGTTAGAGGAGTTCCAAATAAAACGTGCTGAAACGCTTTTAGATTGGGGATTATTGCCTCATTTAGGGAAAAATCCTGATAATCGATATGAGAAAGCCCTATTTTTAGGTGAATCTGCCTGCAAATTAATTGAATTAAACTTGGGTTGGATTGAAACTGATGACAAAGACCATTATGGAAATAAAGTGATAAAATTTGCTGGCCAAATGTTGGCAGATTTATTTAGAACCGCATTTAGGAACTTGATACGCGATATGAAATATCAATTGGAACGATCAGGACAAAAACGCGGGATAAATGCGGTTGGTGCTGCTGTACGACCTGGAATAATTTCCGATAAATTGAATAATGCAATAGCTACTGGAAACTGGGGACGAGGTCGAGTTGGAGTTACTCAACTTTTGGATAGAACTAATTACATGTCTACTGTTAGTCATCTTAGAAGAATTCAATCTCCATTGAGCAGAAGCCAGCCTAATTTCGAAGCAAGAGATTTACATGCTACCCATTTTGGTAGGATTTGTCCATCTGAAACCCCTGAAGGATCTAATTGTGGATTGGTAAAAAATTTGGCATTATCTGCAATAATCTCTGTGAGTGTATTGTCTTCTGATGTTATAGAAAAAATGTATGAATTGGGAGTACAAAATGTTAATGAGGCTAATGACGATCTTAAACGAAAAGGCACAAGGGTTTTCGTAGATGGCCGTTTAATTGGATATATTGAAGATGGGCGTCATCTATCTTCTCGCCTTCGTACTATGAGACGATCTGGTAGAATGCATCCTCATATGGGAATTTATTATTATTCTTCCTTAAATGAAAATGCAACAAAACGGTTATACATAAGCTGCAATTCGGGCCGAGTTTTACGACCTCTTACCATTGTAAAAGATGGAAATATATTATTAACTGGAGAAATACTTGAAAAAATTTCAAAGAAGTTTCTGTCTTGGTCTGATTTGCTTTATATGGGGATTATAGAGCTGGTTGACGCTAATGAGGAAGAAAACTGCTATATTGCAAGTGAGATAAAGAACTTGACCAATGAACACACTCACGTAGAAATCTTTCTTTCTTCTATTCTTGGTGTAGGTGCTTCTATAATTCCATATCCTGAACATAACCAGTCTCCTAGAAATACTTATGAAAGTGCTATGGCCAAACAGAGTCTTGGATTTTCTACTCCTTTGATGAATGCTAGTACCTATGTAAGACAGCATTTCATGTTATATCCGCAAATGCCCGTGGTGAGCACTAAAGCTATAAACTTGCTTGGCCTAGATGAACGTCCTACCGGACAAAATTGTGTAGTTGCAGTATTGCCTTTTGAAGGATATAATATAGAAGATGCGGTAGTATTTAGTAAATCATCTATAGATAGGGGTTTAGCGAGAACTTTCTTTTATAGGGTCTATGAAGCAGAAGCTAAACAATATCCTGGGGGAATGAAGGATGTATTTGAAATACCTTCTTCTGATGCTAATATTAGGGGCTATCGTGGAGAAAAAGCCTATCGTTTGCTTGAACCTGATGGGTCTATTATGCATGAATCTATCGTAAATGGTGGGGATATTCTTATTGGTCGTACTTCTCCGCCTCGATTTATGGAGGAATATAAAGAATTTGAGGTAAAGGGTCCATATAGACGAGATACATCCATTGGTGTTAGGCCGTCAGAAAATGGTGTAGTTGACACCGTTATTATGACTCAATCTGTTGAAGGAGGAAAAATGTATAAAATCCGTGTTAGAGATATGCGAATTCCTGAGATAGGTGATAAATTTGCGTCAAGGCATGGACAAAAAGGGGTAGTTGGAATGTTGGTAAATCAAGAAGATCTTCCTTATACTGAAGATGGGGTGGTTCCTGATGTAATGATTAATCCTCATGCTTTTCCTTCTAGAATGACTGTTGGTATGTTCATGGAATCCCTTGGAGGTAAAGCTGCTTCTTTAAGGGGAAAAATAGTGGATGGTTCTGCCTTTTTAGGTGAAAAGTTAAACGATATTAAAGATATAATGGAATCATATGGGTTCAAACATAGTGGAAAAGAGACCATGTATGATGGAAGAACTGGTAAGCGTTTTCCTGCCGATGTTTATGTGGGTGTAGTATACTATCAAAAGCTTCATCATATGGTTGCCGATAAAATTCATAGCAGGGCTAGAGGACAAGTTCAAATGTTAACAAAACAACCTACTGAAGGTCGTGCTAGAGGTGGTGGTTTGAGATTTGGAGAAATGGAGCGTGATTGTTTAATTGCATATGGTGCCTCAATGATGTTAAAAGATAGATTGCTAGAAGAATCTGATAAAGCAGAAGTTAATATTTGTGAAAAATGCGGTCTTTTAGCTTATTATGATACTAAACAAAGGAAATATATATGCAGAGTAGATGGGGATAAAGGAAAAATTTCAAGTGTGATTATTGCATATGCTTTTAAATTATTATTGCAAGAAATGATGAGTTTAAATGTTGCGCCACGTTTGTTAATTAAGGAAAAAGTTTGATTTTTTTTAATGGTGAAGTTATATGAGTGATGAATCAATTAAAATCCTTGATGGTATTAGATTTAGTGTATTATCTCCGGTAGATGTAAGAAAATATAGTGTAGCTGAAATCACTGCCCCAGAAACTTATGATGAAGATGGGATGTCAGTTCAAGGTGGTCTTATGGATGGGCGACTAGGAACTTTAGAACCTGGACAAAAATGTGTTACGTGCGGCAATACTTCTGCAAGATGTCCTGGACATTTTGGTCACATAGAACTCGCTGAACCTGTACTTCATATTGCATTTATAGATGATATTCATAAATTATTGTTGATTACGTGCAGATCGTGTAATCGTATTAAATTAAATAACGAAGATCTGGAAAAATATAAATATTTGCGTGATAGCAAAGCCGCCTATGCTGTTATAACTTTGGAGAATGTTAAAGATGAAATTATAGAAAAAGCAAAAAAAGTCAAAGTTTGTCCCCATTGTCAAAAAGAACAATATGATCTTATTTTTACCAAACCTACTATTTTTGTTGAAAAAACCGACGTTGGGGAAAATAGATTGTTACCAATTACCATTAGGGAGAGATTACTAAATGTTACAAATGAAGATCTTATATTATTAGGCTATGATCCTAAAACAGCACGCCCTGAGTGGTTTATATTACAAGTATTACCTGTACCTCCAGTAACTGTTAGACCATCAATTATTTTGGAAACTGGAATCCGTTCTGAAGATGATTTGACACATAAATTGGTTGATATTATTAGAGTTAATCAAAGATTAAAAGAAAGTAAGGAAGCTGGTACACCTCCACTCATCGTTCAAGATTTGGTTGATTTATTGCAATACCATGTTACTACATATTTTGATAATGAGGTTTCGGGGATACCTCAAGCACACCATCGTTCAGGTAGGCCACTAAAAACTATCACTCAAAGATTAAAAGGTAAAGAGGGAAGATTTAGAGGTTCATTATCTGGAAAAAGGGTCGATTTCTCTAGTAGAACCGTGATCTCACCTGATCCAAACTTGAATATCTCTGATGTGGGAGTTCCAAGCGATGTTGCAAAAAAACTTACAATACCTGAAACAGTATCATCTTGGAACATGGATAAACTAAAAAAACTAGTATTAAACGGACCCCATAATTATCCTGGAGCTAATTATATTATTCGTCCAGATGGTGTTAAAATCCGTTTAGAATATGTTACAAATCGTACGGCAATTGCTGATTCTTTAGTTATGGGTTTCACTGTTGAGCGCCATCTACTCGAGGGTGATATCGTAATTTTCAATAGACAGCCATCATTGCATCGAATGTCCATTATGGCCCATAATGTTAAAGTATTGCCCTATCGTACATTTAGGGTTCATCCAGCTGTTTGTCCACCGTATAACGCTGATTTTGATGGGGATGAGATGAATTTACATGTTCCACAAAGTCAGGAAGCTCGTGCAGAGGCCTCTTTGCTTATGCGAGTTCAAGATCAAATTATTTCTCCGCGATATGGTGGTCCGATTATTGGTGGTATACGTGATTTCATTACAGGTGCATTCCTTCTAACTATGGATGATACTTTGTTAACTGCTGATGAAATTGCTAATTTGGCCTATCTTGGAGGATATGACGGCCCGTTACCTAAACCTGCCATAGAAAAAGATGGAGTATCCCTTTACTCTGGCAGGCAATTATTTTCATTATTTTTGCCAAAGGATTTTAACTTTGTAATTACATCAAAGTGGAATAAATCTTCTAAAAAGCCTGGAAAAGATGTGGTTATAAAAAATGGACAGCTTATTTCGGGAGTAATTGATAAAGCATCAATTGGTGCAGAAGAACCTGATAGTGTATTGCATCGTATAGCTAAAGATTACGGCAATGATGATGCAAAAAAGTTTTTAGATTCTATATTAACCATGTTAAAAACGTACATTACGCACAGAGGATTTAGCTATGGGTATTCCGATCTATGGTTAAGTGATGAAACTAGGAAAGAAATTTTTGATGTAATTGATAAAACATATAACAAGATTAATGATTTGGTCTCACAATATAAAGACGGTACTTTGCCTCTGACTAGAGGATTATCACCCGAAGAAGCTTTGGAACTTTATGTTGTAAATGAACTATCCAGGGCGAGAGATCGGGCTGGTAAAACTGCGGATAGATCTTTTCCTGATGATAATTCCGGGGTAATTATGGCGTCAACCGGAGCAAGGGGATCAACGTTAAATATTGGACAAATGACTGCAGCTTTAGGTCAACAATCGATTAGAGGAAAACGTATAATCAAAGGATATAGGAATAGAGCCTTGGCTCACTTTAAACCTGGTGAACAGAATCCTGATTCTAAAGGATTTGTAAAATCTAATTATAGGGATGGATTGAATCCAATAGAATTTTTCTTTCATGCAATGGGTGGAAGAGAAGGTTTAGTGGATACCGCTGTAAGAACTCAACAATCTGGATATATGCAAAGACGGTTAATTAATGCATTAGAACATTTAAAAGCCGAGTATGATTTGACTGTTCGAGATCCACATGGTAACATTATCCAGTTTATGTATGGTGATGATGGGGTCGATCCTGCAAAGAGTGACCATGGTGAAGCCGTTAATATTGATAGGTTGATTGAAAGTGAGTCATTTGCTGATGAAGATACAAAAGCGACTGAAATTGAAGTAATGGAATTATTGGATAAATATGTAGATAAAGTTAATCCCAAATTACGAACTAGCATTGATAATGCTTTAATTAATCATCCATTAAGTAAAGGTGGAATAAAAAAAGTCATCCATAAAATAAATGACATGTTTGAAAAAGCTATGGTAGAACCTGGTGAAGCTGTTGGTGTAGTAACTGCGCAGTCCATTGGAGAGCCTGGTACCCAAATGACACTCAGAACGTTTCACTTTGCTGGAGTTAAGGAAAGAAATGTTACTCTAGGGCTGCCAAGATTAATTGAATTAGTTGATGCTAGAAAAAAACCCGTTACTCCTACAATGGATATTTATCTTGACGAGGAGCACCGATCTTCTAGGGAGAAGGCTTTGGAAGTTGCCAAAAGAATTATTTTCACCCGAATATCTGATTTGGTAAATAAGGTGGATACTGACTATAGTGGAATCTTGACTTTTAATTTCTCTGATAAAAAACTAACTGATAGGGGTACTAATATCACTGAAATCCATGAAGTTTTGAAAAGTTCGAAAAAACGTTATGAAGTTTCTGTAGATGAGGTTAATCATGTGATAAAAATATTGATGGCAGAAGAACCTGATGCCCAAACGCTTCTTACCTTGAGAAATAAATTGTTAAATGTTAGGGTAAAAGGTGTGCCTGATATTGAACGTGTTACAATAGTTAAACAAGATGAAGAATGGGTGATTCAAACATCTGGATCAAATCTTGCAAAAGTAATTTTAGTTGATGGTGTAGCTTTATCTCGAATAATAACCAATAATGTTTTTGAGATTTGGCAAACATTAGGAATTGAGGCTGCGCGGACAGCTTTAGTTAAAGAAATAACCAATACTTTGGAAGAACAAGGATTAGAGGTTGATATAAGACATATTATGTTAGTGGCAGATTTGATGACGTCTAAGGGCTACCTTCAACAAATAGGTCGTCACGGTATTGCTGGTACTAAAACATCTGTATTGGCTAGGGCTGCATTTGAAATCACAGTACCCACAATAGCAAAAGCGTCTCTCGAAGGGCAGATTGAACCTTTAAAAGGTGTAACTGAAAACGTAATCGTTGGAGCTACAGTGCCTGTAGGAACTGGAATGATTGATCTATATATGAGTGTCAAGGAATAATAAGATATGAATGAAAAAAAATTTAAAAAAATTCTTAAAGATGCATCAGTAAATAAAAAACTTAAAACTGGGGCAAAGGAGGTAATGCAGTTAATCAAAGGTACTAGTGTAGTGTTGACGTCTAGTTCTTTACCTTCAGATACACTTGATAAGATCAAGAAATTATCAAGTGAGGGTAATATACCAATATATCAATACAACGGTAATTCAGTTCTGCTGGGACGATTGTGCAGTTTATCTTATCCAACAAGTGTTGTATCTTTAAGAAGTGCATCTCAGGATGATGTAGATACTATAATGAATGATTAAATATCTATTTTTTATCTAATTGTTTATTTAATAATTCATTAAATATTTTCATTGTAACTATTATTGATTTTATACTGATATTTTAAATTGATTGACATAATCATATATAATCATAATACATTTTTTTATTATTTTTTTATGTTTGTGCATATATAATTGGGTTGTATTGTATATTCTTAAAAAATAGACTTAAATTGGGTGGAGTAAAAGAACATTATTTATATTTGAAAAATCTATTTTTGTGTTATATTAGGTGTAGGCATGTTGAATGAAAAAATCAAATTAACCTCTGATGAATTCAGTTACCTCTCTTTATTTCAAACAATTACAACTGCGGTATCAAGAGATTGTATTATTGATGAAAAAATGGATCGTGTAATTTTCGTTGTAAATAAAGGCCAAATGGGTATGGCTATTGGTAAAGGTGGTTCTAATATCAAACAATTACAAACAGCAATCTCAAAAAAAATTGAACTAGTTGAATATTCTGAAAATCCCATTAATTTTATAAAAAATGTATTCAATTCTGATATGATCCAAGATATAAAAATAAATGAACGGGTGGATGGTACAAAAAATGCTATTGTAGTGGTAGATATGAAAAAAAAGGGAATGATTGTCGGGAAGGATGGGAGAAACATTGATAAAGCTAGGATTTTAGCAAAAAGATATTTTAATATCACTAATGTTCTAATTCTTAGTCCGGAACAATTAATTAAAAGTGAAAATATGTGATGTATATTGAGTAAATCTCCATTAGGATTATTTTCAGGAAGAGTACCTAAAAACAAAAAGAAAACGTCAAAGATGGTCTAATAAATATTATAAAAGGCGAATGTTGATGCTTGATAAAAAAGCTAATCCGTTAGAGGGTTCTCCACAGGCTAGAGGTATTGTCTTAGAAAAAGTGGGGATTGAATCAAAACAGCCTAACTCTGCAGTTCGAAAATGTGTACGTGTTCAATTGATAAAGAATGGAAAATCTATAACAGCTTTTCTTCCTCGGGACGGTGCATTAAATTTTGTTGATGAGCATGATGAGGTTGTACTAGAGGGTATAGGTGGTTCCATGGGTGGTGCTATGGGTGATATTCCTGGAGTAAGGTGGCAGGTTTTCAAAGTAAATGGTGTCTCTTTAAATCAACTAGTTATAGGTAAAAAAGAGAAGCCGAGGCGATAGAGATGAGTGGAAAAGAACAAACCAATATATTGTTATTTAATAAATGGGATACTAGCGAGATTTCTATAGAGGATCCTGGATTAAAGAATGTAATTCTTATCAAACCATTTATGACAGTACCTATAACTTTTGGAAGACATGAACATCAAAGATTAAAAAAGTCTGAAGTCCATATTATAGAACGCCTTGTGAACAAGATAATGCATTTCGGCAAAAGATATGCTAAAAATACTGGTAGAATGGGTGGAAAAAAGGCTCGTGTTATTAAAGTTGTAAAAACGGCTCTAGAAATTATATCTTTGGAGACTGATAAAAATCCTGTTGAACTTTTGATTCGTGCAATAGAAAATACTGCACCCAATGAAGATACTACTCGTATTGTATATGGTGGGGTGGTATATCATGTTTCAGTAGATGTTTCACCACTTAGGAGAGTTGATCTTGCATTGAGATTTATTGCAGAAGGTGTTAGAATTTCTTCATATTCTAATCCTCTGTCTATGGAAGAGGTATTGGCAAAAGAAATAATTTTGGCTTCTAACAGTGACATGAATAGCTATGCTATAAAAAAGAAAAATGAACAGGAACGAATTGCAATGTCTTCAAGATAGTAGATATTTTAATTTATTATTTTTAGTTTTTATTTTTTAGCGTGGATTTTTTATGAGTAGTAAGGATGATTTTTTATTTAAAAAAAATAATCTAATCAAGACAAATTCTGGGAGAAAAATCTTAAAAAAAGGTCTTTTTAGGGATGAAGGATACCTACAATTTAAAAAATATGTCGAGTTGTCAAAAAAAGAGTATGATAGTTTTGTTTTACGGTTTCAAAAAGATATATTTGAACTAATCGAATCGGATACTTCTCCTGATGTAACCCATGAAAAGTTTCTTAAGGAAATAGACGGTTCACAAGGACTTAGACTAGAATTAGGTAAATTCCAAGAAATTAAAAAAAATTTATTACGAGATAATAATTTAACCGATCGAATAAAAAGAATATTAAATTCTAATTTTATAAAAATGACTTTTCCTGTTTTTTTTGCTTTATTTGATGGTTATATGAAATTCACAAAAAACTTTGATATTAATATGCGAAATGATATTATTGATGGTCATTTGATTGCTATAGATCTAAGTGAACCTATGGATAGAATTATTGACAAAGATGAGGATCTAGAATATCTTGAGGATTATAAATTCTTAAATCCTTATATTTTAAATTTGGCAAAATTAAAAATTTCAAAAGGGGGGGACAGGGTATTTAGTGAATTTGAGAATGGTTTTAAAAATGCTTTGGAAGGTCAACAATATGACTATGAAATGAAAGTTGGTACTAGAGAATTAACATATGAAAATATTGAACATAGTTACAATAAATATCGAGCAATACTTGGTACTGCTGGTAAAAATATGAGCTTGAACCAAAAACCGTTATCTGAAATTTATTATATCGGGATGGCAAAAGCTGCCGAATCTGTTGGGTGTGGAAATGAAATTCAAGATGCTATAGTCACCAAAGGTATTAAATCGCCATCTTGGCCATTATATTATTCTATGATGACTACTAGTGTTACCAAGGGTTTTAAACTTACTTTAGATAAGGGGTTTTCTTATCTTTCTGAAGCTAATTCAGCATTATATATGCTTGACGACAATTTTGAAATCAAACCTTTCTTAAATTTCTTATTTTTAACTGTGAGTCACTACAATGAATATTGGTATCAAGAACTTGTCCAAAATAGGGGAGATTTGATGAGCAAATTTCAAAACGACATAGACAAGAAAATAATAAAATCATAAATTTGTGAAATATATGTGGTCTGAAAAATATCGGATTAAAGAGATTGATGATTTTATTGGCAATGAACAATCTAGATTGGATGTAATAAAATGGTCAAAGAATTGGATAAAGGGGATGAAACCTTTGTTGATAATGGGGCCTCCAGGCACTGGAAAAACATCTTTTGTTATATCTTTGGCAAAATATTTTAATTATGATTTGGTTGAATTAAATGCTAGCGATTTTAGAAACAAAGGAAATTTGGATTTAATAGTAAATCCTTTGATGATGAATAATAGTATTTTTGGAAAAAAATTATTATTATTTTTTGATGAAGTGGATGGAATATCTGGTAGGGATGACACTGGAGGGCTACCTTATTTGATCTCTATTTTAAAAAATTCAAGTATACCTATTATTATGGCTGCAAATTCAAAAAATTCTAAAATTAAAGAAGTAATCAAGAACAGCAAAACAATTGAATTTAAATCTCTTTCTCCTTTTGATTGCTATCTTTTATTACAGAGGCTATTATTTAAGGAAGGACGATCGCTAAAAAAGATCGAAAAATTAGAATTAATTGAAAAAAGTGATGGAGATATTCGTACTTTATTGAATCTGCTTCAGGCAAAAGTAGATGGTGAATACGATTCTTTAAAATTCGCTAATAGGGTTATATCTATGGAGGAATCTATTAATTTATTTTTTACGGTAGTTGATTCGTCTGAATTAAAAACTATATTATATCGATCGGATCTTTTGTATATGTCACCAAAATTTGGGGCTAGTCCTGATGAAAGGGCAAGGGACATAGTGAGCGCTTTATTTTCAAGCATTATGGCAAATGAAAAAAAAATACCTATTGAAACAATGGCAAAAATATTGGCTAGTCTTTCTGAATTTGATTTATATGTAAATAAAATATTTGAGAATAGAAACTGGCGTTTATTAAGGTATGCAAATGATATATTAATTTCAAAATTATTTGATATTACAAGGGGATTACCTATAAAATATAATCAATATAGTATTCCGTTTCCTTTAATTGGCTCGATATTTATACGAGGCCAATCTACCCGGTTGCTGGGTAAATCTTTATCAAAGAATTTTCATACTTCTTGTAGTGAGTTTGGGTTGTTTTATTATTTGCCATTATTGCTTATATTAAAGGATTTTTCTTCTGATATTTTTTTCAATACTTCTGATGATTCTAAATTAAATGAGATATTAATAAAAGAAAAAGACAGATTGAGAAAAAGGTAATATTTTAGTTTTTTCTATTTTAATATGTGTGAGATATGGCGGCTAATGATTGGATAAAGATTTCTATAAAGTACAGCGGTGTATGCTTAAAATGTAAGAAAAAATTAGAATCTGGACATTATGGATACTGGTCTAGATCTTCGAAATCTATTTTACATGAAAACTGTTTTAATGATTTGAATTTTGATTCGTCTAAAATAGATAAACTAACTGATGTTGATGATAGTATTGAATCTCTTATTGTCGAAGATAATGAACCAAAGATTGTCTGCGGTTTGCCGCCCGAAAGTGTTCACCAAAGTGTTAGTCATGTCAATAAAAGACTCAAAAATGAACGTAACATTAAATGTTATATCTGTAATAATGTTGTCGATTTAAAAGATGAATTGGTGAATTCTCTTTTAATCATTGCAGAAAAATTTTCATCTAAGGTTGATGTTTTTTATTGTCATGATTGTCTAGAAAAATTTAATGATGTTGTCATCGGACAATATCGGAAAAAATTTATGAATCAGATATAAGTTTTTACATCCATTTTTATAAAATGAATGAAAAGGTTAAAATTAGATTAAAAACATCAATCTGATGGTATTGTCTAGCGAATATGAATATGCTGTGAGTAAAACCTTGGCGGAAAAGGTACAAAAAGTTGCAAAATAATACTAACTCTTCCAAATCTGAGATCGATTTTCTAAAAATGGAAATTGAAACTTTGGAATCATTATATGATAATTATAATTATGGTATGAATTATTTCAGGAGAGCAAAAGGTGGGAGAGATGGACTGCGTGAAGTACACGACAAACCATAAACAAATTCAACTTTTTATTAAACAAAATATCGTAAAGTCTATATTAAATGTTATCCAGGATTAAAATCATATTATATGCATGAGGAAAAGCTAAAACAATTTTATGAGCGTAAAACAAATGCTGAATCCGGCGGTGGTAGTGATAAAATTGATTCCCAGCATTCTAAAGGAAAATTGACGGCACGTGAAAGAATAAATCTTTTATTAGATTCAAATTCCTTCGTAGAGTTAGATAAATTTATAACTCATAGAAGCGATGATCCAGATTTAAAAAAATATTTTGGCGATGGAATGATTACTGGATTTGGCACAGTCAATGGTAGGCAAGTATTTGTTTATGTCTATGATTTTACTGTCTTGGGTGGATCTCTAGGTGAAATGGCTGGAAAGAAAGTATCTAAAGTTATGGGTCTTGCCATGAAAGTTGGTTGCCCTATTATTGGTATACTTGATTCAGGAGGTGCTAGAATTCAAGAAGGTGTATCGAGTTTAGATGGCTATGGTGATATTTTCCTAAAAAATTCTCTTGCTTCCGGAGTTATACCTCAAATAACTGCAAGTATAGGTCCATGTGCTGGTGGTGCGGTTTATTCTCCGGCCATGACTGATTTTGTTATTATGGTTGAAAATGTGGGACAGATGTTTGTAACAGGGCCTGAAGTAGTTAAACAAGTGTTAAGCCAGGACGTAACCTTTGAAGAATTAGGTGGTGCCAAAACCCATGCTACTAAATCTGGGGTTGCTCATTTTACTGCCAAAGATGAACTGGATTGTATGGATAAAATTAAAACTTTACTATCTTATTTACCACAAAATAATAAAGAAGAACCAATTTTATTGAGTGCTGATATGGATGATTCTAATAGAATTGATCAAAATCTAATTAATATTTTACCTGAAAATCCATATCATCCATATGATATTAAAGAAATAATTAGATCTATCGTTGATCATGGGAAATTTTTTGAAATTCATGAATTATTTGCTGAAAATATTATTGTTGGTTTTGCTAGACTAGGGGGTCGTTCAATAGGTTTAATTGCAAATCAGCCTTTGTTTTTAGCAGGTGCCTTGGATATTCATTCATCGGTAAAGGCTGCAAGATTTGTAAGATTTTGTGATTCTTTTAATATTCCTATTATTACTCTCGTTGATACTCCAGGTTATTTGCCTGGCTCAGATCAAGAACATAATGGAATCATACGTCATGGCAGTAAACTTTTATCTGCTTATTGTGAGGCAACTGTTCCTAAAATTACTTGTATCATAGGTAAAGCATATGGTGGTGCATATATTGCTATGGGTAGTAAAAATCTGGGAACGGATGTCAACTATGCATGGCCAACTGCTGAAATCGCTGTTTTAGGTCCTGAAGCTGCAATTACAATAATGCACAGAAAAAATCTCAAAAATTCATCTGATGCTGCAGAAATAAAAAAGACTCTGGCTAAAGAATATAGGAATAAATTCGCCAATCCTTATATCGCTGCAGAGCGTGGTACTATTGATTCCGTAATAGACCCGATGGAAACCAGGCCAATGATTATTAATGCATTATCTGCATTATCAAATAAAAAAGAATATCGGCCGTGGAAAAAACATGGAAATATTAATCTATAAATGTGGTTAAAATGTCGAAACGAATATCTAGCATATTAATTGCAAACCGCGGAGAAATTGCATTACGTGTAATTAGGGCATGTAGAGAGTTAGGGATAAAATCTGTTTCTATTTTTTCTGATGAAGATACAAATTCTTTACATGTCAAAAGATCTACCGAGACGTATTATGTTGGAGCTGCATCTCCTTCTAAAAGTTATTTAAATATGGATAAAATTATGGAAATCGCAATATCATCTGGAGTGGATGCTATTCACCCCGGATATGGTTTTCTTTCTGAAAATGAAACATTTGCTCATTTATGCGAAAAAAATAATATAATTTTTATCGGTCCTAAAAGTCATGCTATGGAGTTAACCGGTGATAAAATGAAATGCAAAGAGGTAATGAATAAAGCTGGAGTACCAACAGTACCTGGTAGCGATGGTGTAGTAGAAGATGTGGAAGAAGCAGTAGAAATTGCTTCACAAGCAAAATATCCTGTATTATTAAAATCTGCATTTGGTGGTGGTGGTAGAGGAATAAGACTTGCTACTAGTGAACAACAATTGAGACAGGAATTTGAAATGGCATCTGCTGAATCGAAGGCTGCATTTGGAAAATCTGCTTTATTTGTCGAAAAGTTTCTTGAAAAAATAAGACACATTGAATTTCAGCTTATCCGAGACTCTCATGGTAATACTCGACATTTATTCGAAAGAGAATGTTCTATCCAACGAAGACATCAAAAACTTATTGAAATGTCTCCATCTCCAATTATGACTAAGGAAAAAAGACATGAAATTGGTGAAATTGCAAAAAAATCTGCTATTGCGGTAGATTATTTGAATGCTGGAACAGCTGAATTTCTGTGTGATGTTGAGGGCAATTTTTACTTTATTGAAATTAATTCTAGGCTTCAGGTAGAACATCCTGTAACTGAATTGGTAACCGGTACAGATCTGGTTAAACTTCAGATTTCAATTGCTAATGGTGATGAAATTCCATTTTCACAGGATGATTTAAAATTAAATGGCTGTGCTATAGAATGTCGAATAAATGCTGAAGATCCTACTTATGAATTTGCTCCATCTGTTGGTAAGGTGCCATATTGTAATTTGCCATATGGTCCAGGGGTTAGGGTCGACACATATTTGTATCCTGGATGTACTGTATCTGGATTTTATGATTCCTTAGTATCAAAGCTTATAACTTGGGGTTCTACATTTGATGAATCAAGAAGACGAATGATAAATGCATTGGATGAATTTGTAATTGATGGAATTAAAACCACTATTCCGTTATATAAAACCATTATGAATGATATTCATTTTATTAATGGTGAATTGTCTACTGATTACCTAGATCGATATTCTATTATAGATAAAATGAATGATGAAATAAAAGGCAAATTTAATAGCGAATCAAAAGTCTTGCCTGGAGTTGCTGCAGTTTTGCTCTTTTCAGAATATGCAAAAAATTTTTCAAATTTAGATAATGCTAAAGAAGTATCTATGAGAAATAACTCTAATAATTGGAAATTTGGTGGTGTTAATAACTAATGGATATTAAAGTTGATGGTCTTGAAACTATTTTTCAAAGCAATATTGTTAAAATTAATACGGATAATAATTTAATATTAAGAATTAATGGTGCTAATCATAATTTAAAACTGATCAATTTTAAAAGCAATATGCTAGAATTCATATTTGATAATTCTTATTATGAAATTAGGATTTTAGATGTAACTAACACTGAGATGGTTGTTTCAATAAATGGAAGTCCTTTAACCTTAAAAAAATACTCTGTACTTGCTGATATCATTGAAAAATCTTCTAAACGTAGTGGCGGTGGAGGTCAATCTGCTCAAAATTCTATCTCTAGTCAAATTCCGGGACGTGTTATATCTATTTCAATAAATAAAGGCGATTCTGTTAAGAAAGGGGATAGTATTGTCGTATTGGAATCCATGAAAATGCAAGTAGCTATAAAATCTCCAAGAGATGGGATCATAAAAGAACTACGCGTTAAAGAGGGACAAAGTATATCTAGAAATGATGTTGTCGCTACATTGGGATAATTTTTTAATTTACTTTTTCTATTTAACTAGATCTATTCAATTTTGTGTTGTGTCTTGCAGTTGATAATTAATTGGAAATATTATTTCTATAAATAGATAAAATTTTCATTAATTTATATTGGTGACTAATGGATAAGATTTGCTTCTGTCAGATTGAAAAATGGTGAAACTCATAATCGCCGAAAAGAAATATTTGGAGATAATGATATGACTAGTAATATTGGATCTGATGTTTTAGATTGCAATAATAAAGAAAAAATTCGAGTTGCCTTAATGTCCATAGCAGCTTCTGCAGGTTTAATGTTTTTTAAATTTATTGTATCTATTGTTACTGGTAGTTTAGGCGTATTATCTGAAGCAATGCATTCTGGACTGGATGTGCTAGCTGCAATGATGACCCTTTATGCAATAAGAATGGCAATAAAACCTCCTGATTTAGAACATAATTATGGGTATGCCAAATTTGAAAGTTTGATCAGCCTTGCAGAAACAATTCTTTTATTTGTAATTGCTGGATGGATTTTTTACGATGGGATACAACGTATATTTGTTATACATTCAAAACCTGAGATTACTGTTTTCTCGGTCGTAATCATGATTGTTTCTATTCTGGTGGATTATGGCAGATCAAAAACACTCTATAAAATATCTAGAAAATATGGAAGTCAGGCATTAGAATCTGATGCCTTGCATTTTAAGAGTGATATGCTAACATCTGGTATTGTATTGGCTGGTTTGATAATAGTTTATGTATTTGGAATCTCAAATGCTGATTCAATCGCTGCAATTGTTGTTGCTATTGTAATTGTTTATACGTCATTGGGATTGGGACGGAGAACCCTAGACGTACTTTTAGATGTTGCTCCTAAAGGAATTAGTGGACAAATATTGGAATCAATCACCGGTTTTGAAGGTGTCAAAAATGTCCATAGTGTTCGTGTTAGAAAAGTAAGTAATGAAACTTTTGTTGATTTGCATATAGCCGTTCCTAGAATTTTTACTCATGACAAAGCTCACCGTATAGCGACCAGTGTTGAAAATAAAATAAAACATGAAATATTGCCTAACGCTGATGTTGTAGTTCATGTGGATGCTATAGAAGATGATCTAACAGAAACAATAAAAGATAAAATTCGATTGATATCTACAAATTATCCTGAAATAAAAAATGTTCATTCTCTTTATCTTTCTACACCTGTGGAAAAAAGTAACAATCCTTCATTAAAAGAATTTTCCGATCTTTCTATATCTTCAAAACTTGATAATTCATTGCACCTTTATTTAGATGTGCAAATAGATAGTATATTAGATTTAAAAACTGCACATGATATTATTGATGATTTTGAACAAAAAATTAAAGAGGATATTTCTAGTATAAAACATGTTACTACTCATATTGAGACAGAAGTGGATATTGAATCCTCTATTGGCAAGGAGGAAAGATCTAATCAGTCCTTTTCAAATAAAATAAAAGATATTGCACTTTCAGTAAAAGGTGTTTCTGAATGTAAAGATGTCGCTTTGGTATTTATGGGGTCTGAAACGCATATAACACTCACAATAAAATTGAACCCTAAATATATAAAAATGAATAATAATTTAAATTTAAAAGATGGTGTTGTTGTTGATGATACAATATCTGTAGGGACTGCTCATCAAATAGCTACGGATATTCAAAATCTCATTTTGAAAAATACTACTGCCACCCGTGTAATTATACATACTGAACCCGAATAATATGATATGGTTAATGATTGACGTATGTATAGAATCTCTCTTTTACATGTTGTTAATTTCTAAAATATTTTGCTTTGGTAATTTTATTATTAATTAATAAATTTACCATTCTTTTGTTAAATCTTGTCGAAATAAAAGTTTTCATTCAAAATCTTGTCTGTCATTTCATAGTAATTATATAATAAGGCGTTTTTCATAGTTTCAAATTTGTGTATTAAATGTCAAATTATTATTTGAAGTATTTAAATTTGAATTAACTAGTATTGATTTATAAAATTGCTTAGTTATAATCTATGATATCATGGCTTTTATAATTAATCCATGTATCAACTACTCGTGCAATATCTTCTACAGTATCATTTATTTGTAATAAATTACTGATGGATATGGCTGCTCTGACGTCTTTTCTATCATGTGCTAAAAGACTTCTAGCTATAGTTTCGGATATTGTTGGATCAATATCTTTATTTAAGCAAAACTTTACAACTTTGATGTATTCTTCATTGGAATATTCTGGCAAATGATATTCTTGAAACCGTGAACGCATAGGCTTTGAAAGTTTTGTGTTGCTATTTGATGTTGCTAGTATTTTACACTTTATTGAAAAATTATATGTAATATTTTTTAGATTTTTATTTATTTTGCCATTATTTAAGATGCCTAAAAGAGAATTCAAATCATTTTTCTTTAATTTGTCTATTTCATCAATTATTAAAATTTTGGATTTTTGATGATTAAAAAGAAAATCTATAAAGCCTGCCCCACTTGTATTTGCTGCATCAAAATAGCAAACATCATTGCAACGTTCTTGAATTATGGTCATAAATAATGTTTTTGACGTTGCGGGAGGACCAATCAATAGTACATTTACTTGATCTTTCGCAAGAAGTGCTCGATAAATATTTTCTTTAATGGGATCTAATCCATAAATCTTCACGAAAAACTGTTTGGATTGTTCTATCATGTTTTCACCTAATGGGTTTTCGATAAAAACCGTATGATTTTTCTTATTGATTAATTTCTTTAGGTT
Organism: uncultured Nitrososphaeraceae archaeon; assembly: GCA_963762475.1. GTDB lineage: Archaea > Thermoproteota > Nitrososphaeria > Nitrososphaerales > Nitrososphaeraceae > Nitrosocosmicus. Next base: position 233,381 of record CAVXKW010000006.1, on the reverse strand, counting down.
ATCTGCAACATTGAACCCATTTATTGAGCCATACATTTACTATGATTCCATATTTAGTTTGAAACGAACTTGTATATCAATTAAAATGCAACATTATTCAATTAATTATTATTGAAAAGTATTTTATCTATCAAATAATAAAAATTTTGTAGCAATTTCCTTATATTTATTTGTAATATATATAAGATTATTTTGCTCTATTTTGATTTATGGATTGTATGTTGAACAACCCTTCTATTTCGGTGTTCATTTTTAAGAAAGTTAATCCTTTTTCAGTTGTTTTATATATGGAACCTTCTAAATATTCTATTAGATTACTTTCAATTAAAATCGATAAATATTCTCTTAACTGATTATAGCTCAGGAAAGCCTTGTACATAATTTTTGTTTTAGTTGTGCCACCATTTGCTGCTTCTAAGATCATTGCTACTATTTCTGTTCTACTTCTGTATTTCATATATTAATAAATTACATTATAATATATTTAGGTATCTATACTTAGGTTCTTTTTGATGATTAATTGTAATCCGAATTTTAATAAAATATTTAAATTATATGAAATAAACTTTCTTTTTTTTATTTTTTTGTTATTGTTTATTTGAACATAAAAAAGGTGTGTAAACTCATCGGATTATAGTTTATTGTGTTACTGTATATAGTGTCAACATGCCTGCCAATATATGATCATTAACGGAACAATGGAATAGCCAAGTACTGGATTATCTGGAGTCATATCTGAAGTTGCCATTGTCATTGGTAACAATTGTATTGTATCTATGCGAATTCCATTATTTGGAAGGACATTTCCGTGCCAGTGTGGTGCATGAATATCTACTTCCGTGCCCATAACCCTCATATACCATCTAACTTTTTCACCCACTTTCATGTTTAATCCTTTTAAATTACCATTTAGAAATCCAATAATGGAATGTTTGAGATTACTCAACAAAACTATCATTATCAAAGTGTACATCTGATACATTGGCTAAGTATTTATTCATATTTAACCCTGGATAATGACTGGTATTTTCATTAAATATTGTATATCGTACCTACAAATTCTTTGTTCACTCCTCTAGGTGTGCCGTCAGAATTTGATTCTTCATGCCTTGTTATGATTATTGGACCTACTAATCCTGAATTTGTAACCGCACTTCATTTACGTGAGAATGATACATCCTCATCATGGATCTGGGATCACCTGGACCTGCTCTTGGTGGTACTTCCCAAATATATGTAAACGTTTTTCCTGGTAGTACTTCATCACCTGGTTTTTCAGTTGTATTTATTCCGTTGTTATAATGTGTACCTTCTGAACTCCGTAAAATAGACCGTGAGGATGCATGCTGTATGGGATGTGTGCATTATTTTTGAATACCATTTTAATAGTATCCCCTACTTCTGCATGAATAACTGGACCTAGCATTCCAAGATGTTGCCATCGTGGTAATATAAGCTTAAACGTGTAAATGTATTATATGTATATTCTCTATATAACGCCTTGACATAAATTGGATCTATTCTATTTGGTGCATTTACTGTGTATATACTAGTATCTTCATTGAATGGTTTTCCTGTAATTAAATTTTTACATGAGGGAACATAATTCCAAGATAATCCATCTGCTGCTATGTAATATGTACTAACCTTGCCTGAAGTATATGTGGACATAATTGTAGGAGAATTTTGTGCGGTTGCATTATTTGGTATTGAATTATTGAAAGTCCCTGATATTACATTCGTACTAATTAATAAAATTAATAAAATTAGTAATGTTTTTTTTATTATTATTTGGATAACGGAGTTTCGTCATTTTTTCACTTACAAAAATTGTAGATATATATCTAGAGTTGATTTTCGCTCTAGAGGATTTGTATCTACTTTAGAATAAATTTATGATGAATATTTAAATATTTAAGACAACATATAGTTCAAAATTGATTAATTTATTTTAGATTTCATTTCTTTATTTTATTTACTCAAATTCATTTTATGTATCTCTATCGTTTTCCTTAATTCTATAACTATATTTTGTTTAGGCTACTTTTTTACATTCAATATTTTTTATAAAACCTGTGGTTGTCTTAAACCGTGGACTCGCATCTATATTAAGTATTAGGTATCATACATCAGCCATATTAACTTGAGAAATTTTTTTTTATTATAATGATCAACAAATAGCTGAAGCCATTGCTTTGATTTAATTGACATTTATTTTTTTTATATGGAATATTGTCATCAAGGATTTCCATATATCATATATATATTAGATCTCGCATAATTAGAATAAACAGCTATATGATCTGATTCTCTTCAATTTCTTGTCCTTTCTTTGCTTTCATATGATAGACTGTCCAAAAAGCCATTACTTTTCAAATCATTTACCGGTCCTACAGTACGAGTTTGATGAGATTTGCGAGGAGATCGTAAAAAAATATGATAAGCATGAGATACGACGTTTATCAAAAAGAAAGAATAGAAAGCGATCTATCGGTGCTGTTGGAAGGACTTTCAAACGATATATAAAAAATAGATTTTTAATGCTTTTGGTTTACTACCGTCTTTACATAACTTACACGTTAGCTAGCTTTCTCTTTGATTTGGATCAAAGCACCATTTGCAGAGATATTCAAAAGATTGAAAGTTTGATAAGAGAATGCGCGTAACAATTCCACAGAAATTATATAAAATAACCAAAAGACTACAAACTCTAGAGGAAGTTGAACAATATTTTCCAGGCTTCCTTGCTTTTGTAGATTGTACTGAACAACAGATACCAAGGCCAATAAATAAGAATAAAAGAAAGATTTTCTATTCGGGTAAAAAAAACATACTATTGTAAAGACACAACTTATGGTTAACAACAAGGTACTATCATTCATAAAACAAATTACAAGAAAGGACACAGACATGACTACGATATTTAAAAAAAGAATCATCCTATTACTCCAGAAAAGGTTGTTAATGTATTTGACCTTGGATATCTCAGAGTAGAAACTGATTTCTTAGAACAACTATCGTCCATACCAAATAGAAAGAAGAGAAATCAAGAGCTGTCGCAAGAAGAAAAAGAGTACAACAACATAAATCATTCAAAAGAAAGAATAGTGATAGAGTATATAATTGCAGATTAAAAAAATATAGGATACTTGCAGATGTATTTAGGAACAAATTAAAAAGTACAACAAAGTATCAGATAAAGTAGCAGGCCTAGTAAATTACAGAACAATGAATCGTTATTGCTTAAAAAAAACAGATAACAAAAGTACACTATAAAGTGTAGGATAATTCTAATTATGCAAGAGATCTATTGACTATTATTTTTCGTTTTGTTTGTATCCGAACTTTGTTATAATATTAATTATTTTTCAAATTGCAATATTGTATTAATTTTTAAATTTTTTGACAAATTACTGTTAAAACATCTTCAATGATGGATAAATTAATGAATAATGAAGATCAATTATTATTACTAATTATGCAATCTATGTCTGTATATAGGAGAATTATAAGATGAATGATAATCATATAAGGGTTTTGCAGGTACGTCTATTATTGATAGAACGAAATTTGCATGAAGTAATGAGCAAATTAGAATATGATACCGATAATTCTTTTTATATTTTATATTCTTTTAAAAATAATATTGCCGCGGATCGTAGGAATAGAATATTAGATACAATTAATTCCATGATTAATGAAATAAACAAGATAAAAACTACATTTGCATTAGTTTCAAAAGAGATCTCAGTTATAAAAAGTGTAACAGGCAATCTTGATGAGATATGGACGACTCTAGAAAATACTCGACCTGAAAAAATTTCTTTAGGGTATGGGGGCATGACCATAATTGATGAAGAATTATTAAGACCTGGCATTATCCGGTTAGTTCGCTTATTAGAAAATGTATATACAGAATTAGAATACGCAAGGTTTGGTATTTGAAGAATAAAACTTCAAGTAGCATTTGCTCCATGCGATATTTTGTTAAAACAATTTTCGATACTTTTACACATAGTTAAAACTATTTATTAATCTTAATTTTCCATTATCTGAGTGAAAATATTTTAATAATAGAATATAATCAGATGAACGACCTATTATTTCATTACATTTTAATTAAGGCTAATGATGAAATTTAAATTAATATATTAATTATTCATCGATAGATTTTATAAAATTAAACATATTCTAATTAAAACTTAATTAATAGTTAATATAGAACGTTTTTTAATAAAAAATAGAATTGATCTTTGAAACAATATATATATGATATTGAGAAATGGATTCGATCAAACCATAAACAACTAATAATTCTTTCTGTTGTAGTAATTGTATCTATGGGATTAAATATGTATATAGGATTTGGTCCCAATAACAAATCTACGCCGAAATATGTTATAAAACCCATTGTAAATCCATTTGCAAAGCATTTTTCTTTCAATTTGACTATTTTTAAGGACTCTAATTCTGTTATTATTCCTAGCCAAATTGGAATAGACGAATCATTATGGAAAAATCACAGTTTAGATAAATATGGATCTCAGGGGAGATTAATGAATGGTACAATCATACCCGGAATGGCACCCTTATATACTAACGATAATAGCGGTTTAATAAAGGTAGGATCGTTAATAATTCGAAACTACACATTGGAAGATTTCTTTAATGTTTGGGGAGTTGATTTTGATGGAAGGAATATAAACGCATCAGTAAATGGTAAACATATAACAGATTATAAAAAATATATTCCTCAAAAAGATGATCATATTTTTTTAAACTTTACCTCTTAATCGATTTTATATGAATTATTTTATACGATCTTTTGGCATTATCATCTAGAAAATATTATAATGAAGAATATCTCATTATAATATAACATATTTTTATTAGTCATTGACATTTTAAATATATAATTATATGTATTCTATTTTCTACTTTAGAATATTTATTTAGATAGTCATAAATTATTTTTGTGAAAGTATTAACGATTTTATATTTATAGTAGTAATTGACATCAATTAGATAGTAATTTTATGAAACAAAAGTAGAACAAAAGGTGGGAAAAAGAAAAGCCATATTTAACATTAATCCCATTATATTCAACAAATGGTCTCCAAGATCGATGACCGGAGAAGAATTAGAAGACGATATCATAATGAGTCTTTTTGAAGCTGCTAGATGGTCCTCATCTTCTTATAACAATCAGCCATGGAGATTCATTTATGCAAAAAGAAATACCATATATTGGAATCAGTTATTTGATTTATTACTAGAACCAAATAAAGTGTGGGTAAAAAACGCTGCAGTATTAATTACTATAATTTCAAATAAAAATTTTGAATTCAATGGAAAATTTTCTGTTATCCATCAATTCGATACGGGAGCAGCATGGGAAAATTTAGCTTTAGAAGCATCTTCAAGAAATATCGTTGTACACGGAATGCAAGGGTTTGATTATGTAAAAGCAAGAAAAATATTACAAGTTTCAGTCCATTTTGATATTTTAGCCATGGTTGCCATAGGAAAAAAAGGATTGAAAGAAAACCTGTCATTGGGATTACAGGAAAAAGAAGAACCAAATGATAGAAAACCTCTGACAGAAATTATTATGGAAGGAAAATTTCAAGAATAGTATAAAAATTATAAGACAAAATATCCTACTAAATAATTTTTATTTTTTAATACATAAAAATCAAATTCGTATATAATAGATCTCTTGTATAATTAGAAACAATCTAGACTGTTTCCTCTAAATTCTATATTGATTTGTAGTTCTGTCGATTTAATATTTTATAGTTTACCAGACCTGTAACTATGTCATATACGCTATTGTACTTTCTCAATTTATTTCTGAAAATATCACCCATTATCCTATACTTTTTCAATCTGCAAATGGCATGTTCTATCACTATTCTCTCTCTTTCTAGAATGATTTTTGTTATGCTCTATCCCTTCTTGTAACAGTTCTTGATTTTTCTTCTTTCTATTTGGTATGTACGATTTTTGCTCATGGAAATCCTTTTCTACTCCTAAATATCCAGGTCAAACACATTTAGAACTTTTGGAATCACAGGATGGTTCTTTTTATAAATATCATAATCATGTCTTCTTCCTTTCTTATATCTTATTATGGATGATGATACCTTTATTATTAACAATCAATTGTGTCTTTACGGTATGCCTTTTCTTTTTGCCAGAATAGAATGTCTCACGTCTTTTGTTGTCTATAGGTCTTGGTATCTGCTGCTCTGTGGAATCTATGAAAGCCATAAATCCAGGAAAGTATTTCTCAATTTCCTCTCTAGTGTTTTTAGCCTCTTTGTTGTGTTGTATAATTTCTGCGGAATTGGTACGCATTTTCTAATCAACTCTAATCTTTTGAATGTCTCAGTGCAGATGTTGCTTTGATCTTAGATCAGATAGAAATCCTGCTAATGTGTAAGTTATGTAAAGACGATAATAAACCAGAAGCATTACAAATCTATCTTTAATATCAAGTTTGAAAGGTCTAATACCTGCTCCTATGTCTCTTTCTCTGTTTTTTCTTTTTGATAAACGTTGTGTCTCATGTTTAGCATATCTTTTTATTATTTCTTTATCAAAAATACCATCGAATTCTTGTACTGTAAGGCCAGTGAACGATTTGAAAAGCAGTGGTTTTTTGATAGCCTATCATAGGAAAGCAAAGAAAGGACAAGAAATTGAATAGAATCAGATCATATAGATGTTTAGTCTAATTATGCAAGAGATCTAATATATTAAATCCTTTTTAAAATAATGAATACATAAATAAAAATAAATTTTGAAACACGTTGATAATTTTTGGTTAACATATGATTGTTTCATTAATAAAGCCTTTTTATGGTAACAATACATAGGGAATTTTAAGGATATTTTTGTGGATGGTTTATTTTTTATTCTCGGGATTCCGCTGTAAGACTGAATGTTAAATATGGATAAGAATTCAAAATACTATAAATGAAATGATAATAAATCTCGCATAATAGCACCATTAAAATAAGTCCGAAACATATAACAAACTTTTACCATGATCATCAAATTAAAATAAAAAAGTTACCAAATATTATTGCGATAAATAAAATTTGAACAAGTGCCTAATTAAACAAGTCTAATATATATCATAAAAGAAATGTTTCGATGTACATAAGCAAATATTATCAATTGTTTTTGATTAATAAGAATATATTAAAAATTTAGCCCGTAATTACACTAAATTAAATCGGTCGATTATCTGATATATAGCAATACATTTACTAAATATCAAATTCTATAAAAAATTATCACAATATTTTTTTAGATTGATCCGATATATTTATTTGTTTTAAAATAACGTGTTATAGTAATTGTCATAAAGATAGATTAAAATTTATGTATAAATGTTGATTGAAATACTAGATCTCGCACTGTTAACACCATTAGAATAATTTTTTAAAAATATTACAAATCTTAGTGCATATCACTAATTAAAATATATAAATCATAATTATTCTAATTTAGGCCCTGTTAACTTAAAGAAAAACCTATAGCTTGAATACAACCATATATTATATGAGTACTAGAAATAGAACATCTTCACAAATTATTGGTTATGGATTATACTTGTACTTTCTTGGATTGTCATTTAGAAATACTGCCAAAGCATTATCCTTCTTAAAAATAGTAAAAATAAGTCACGTGTCTATCTGGAAGTGGATTCAAAAATACAAACCAAAAAAATTTTCTAACAAATCAATAATTAAAGAATATATAATTGATGAAACCGCGCTAAAAGTCGGCTCTGAACTAATATGGCTTTGGGTTATAATAGAACCAATAGATAAAGAAATTCTTTCTTTTCAATTTCAAAGAATGAAACGTGTTTGTTGCTGACCGATTTCTTTCTACAGCTATAGAGATGTATGGAATACATTCAGTTTCGTCAGATGGTGGTACATGGTATCCTCAAGCATGCAAATTCTTGAAACTACAACATCATCTTCACGCCTCTTTCGAAAAGAGCATAATTGAAAGGACGATGCATTATAAAAGATAGAGTAGAATCGTTTGATAATTACTTTCCTTGCAGAAAGAACAAGTGTAAATTAGCTCATGTAAAACAATGGCTTCATCTGTATATTGATCAACATAATAAAGAAATTTTGTCTTAAGTTAACAGAGCCAATTTGAACTACATAATAAATTAAATATATCGAACTGGAATCAAATGATACAATTAAATTAACACTCATAATCTTTATAGAGGCCATTGACTATCACCAAATTCTTTCCACATGAACTGACACAATCCCATAGCATCAATTATTTTTATTATAGAATGAATCAAACGATCTTGTGAGAAAGCATCAAAATATATCATGCTAAATAAATCAATTGTTTTTAACTCTTCAATACTAGGAATAGCTTTTGCTGCAATTTCCATATGCATCAGACTAATTTTTAAATCAAACCAAAAATCGTATTTTTCACGAGATAGTTTATAACTTTGATGATCTTCCGGGGTCATATCAGCAGTGTAGTGAATAGTTATACGATCAACCTTCTTTTCTATTCCGACGAATACGATATTTTGACCATCTGATATGCTGCATAAAAAATGAAAATTAGGATCATCCACAACTTCATACGACCATTTTTCAGCCACTATCCATCTTTTAATTTTTTCTTCTATTACGGATTGGATAGACAATAATGTTCAAAGAATGTTACGAATATTTTTACTTACTGAAAACATTTTCTAAATTTATCTAGATCAAATTTGTAAATATTTAACATATGATCTTTTCTATAACCGTAAAAAAAGTATATAAAGCAAATAATATAAATTGATTATATTTCAGAAACTTACGACGATGGATTTGACATCTAATAAAAATCATAAAAGAATAATTCAACCAAGTATGACAGATTGATTTAAAATTTATTATAATTTTATTATAATTATATTAATATCATTATTTAATTTGTAAATATTTTAAATGATTCTTCCCATTCATTGCTAAAATAATTGAAAGTTTAATGTATATGAAATTCAAGCAGTGATGAAGATAAATTTAAAAAATAAATGTGTAAAGGCTTCTATAATTTAGGACGGATTCTGTTTTGTTGCATAACTAAAATTTTTAGTTGGGGATAGAATAATCCATTATCTGTGACTCATTGGCCTTCTTATAATCAATCCCTTATAAGACAAGGTGAGATACTTTTTTCATATGATTTTCTTGATATTTGGGATGAAGATCTTAAGGATGAATGAAAATAAGGATGGCAAAAAAATACAATCCCTGATTCCTTCATTCTTATCATTGGTCATATCAGGATATACCTTCATCTCTCATATAGACAAACAGAAGAACTTATCAAAGCAACTATAGGTAAGAACACACCTCAAGATAAACAACCTGAGTTTTTTACAGACCTGCAGAAGAACAAACAAACTGGACGTCGATACCAATAGCAGTATAGATGATAATGATGTTGTTATCATAACAGAGGACAGTACCGGTATCAAGGTTACAAACAGAGGCCAATGGATGCAATATAAGTGGGAAGTAAAAAACAAGAAAGGCTATCTAAAGATACATGTAGATGTAAACATAAAGACCAAACAAATTCTTGCACTTGAAGTTACGGATGAGAAAGTACATGATAGTAAAGTACTAAAGAATTTGGTGGAAGGTGTGCTGAATAATCCCCATAATATCAAGAATCAAATCATTTCTAGGTGATGGAGGCCTACTATAGTAATGAGAATTTCAAATATTTGAAGGAAAAAGGATTCGACCTATCATCAAAGTAAAAAGAAATTCTATCATCTCATCTAGAAATAACCCTGTAAGGAATAGAGAAGTTGAACTTAAAATAAAAGATTATCACAAGTGGAAAAAGAAAAGAAAGTACGGAAGTAGGTGGGGATGGCTAAACAAACAGCATTTTTTTCTATAAAGCGGATGTTTGGTGAATACACCTAAACTATCCGGTTTCAAATTGGTAATAGAGATGACAATGAAGGTATCGGTGTACAACCTGTTTAGAAGAATTGTATAAAATGAATGAAAATAATTTGAGGAAAACTAGCTATACAACAGAGCAGACGGATTCTACACAATTTGTAAATAAATTTATTACGAGAATTAAACTGGGGCCATTTTCTGAAAAAACAATAAATTATATCTGCAAAACAGATATCCAATTGTACCTTAAAGATGTTATTAGATATCTTTATTCATCATAATTTCCTCCCTTGTATGATAATTAAAAGTGGCAAATATACAATTTTCACATAACTTCATTATATTTAGTATATATATAGTTAGATTCATTCTGTTAATATAAAATATATCTTTTTCCAAATGAAATAAAGAAGATAATCAAAAATACAGATTTAATAAATCACATTTATTTTCAGATATCTTATTAGTATTCTATAAATATTTTAACAATAATTGTAAATATATCATAAAATTGTTACAAAAGCGTCGTAATAATTTATTAATCGGAACATTCAAAATGCAATATAAATCAATTCAGTGTAAATAATTAAAAGGCAATTTTGTAAATGTTTTTAAATATATTGCTTTTGATAAATATTTTTTTTGTTATTTGATAAGGGTTTATTAATAGAGTCATGATGAAAATAGTCGAAAAGCCAATTGCCACAATAATACAGAAATCAGGTATTTACAAATCCTCGAATCATGTAGCAAAACATAATATATTAATCAATACAGTCCAAATTATTTTAATTGTGAAAAATATCTTGATTTTAGAAAGGTCAATGTAATTTTATACTTTTAAAATCAATAATTTAACTAAATTTAAATACAATCTCATAATTAATATGATAAATGTCATTAAATTCAAATCATAATCGATAGAATAATTAGAATTCATGTATATATTTATTAATATGCAAATATATTCGGAAATACTAAAAGATACTCCTCTATCGATACTTTATTTAGTACTTGTACCATTTGGAGGATCTTTGACTCGATCAATTCAAAATAGTTTAGACCTTGTTCAACATGCAGAACAATGAAATATAAAAGGTTTTGGCTGACTGAACATCATAATGTAAAAGGCATTGCAAGTAGTGTAACATCCCTATTAATTGGATATATTGTAGGAAATACTTCGGTTATACGAGTGAGATTAGACTGAGTCATGTTACCTAACCATGCTCTTCTAATCATAGATGAGCAATTCGGAGCTTTGGAATCAATATATTCAGGAAGGATTGATCTAGGTATAGGTCGTACACCGGGTACAGATTTCAAAACTGCTTTTGCGTTAAGACATAGTTTCAAATATTTGGAAGAAGGTTTTTTGAAAACATTATCGAATTACAAAATTATTTTTCAAAAACATTACACAACAAAAATATAAAAACGATCCCCATAAGGGGATTAAAAATCCCCTTATGGTTATTAGGTTCTAGCATATTTAGTGCACAATTGGCAGCAATGATGGGCATACCATTCGTATTTGCGAATCCTTTTGCCCCATTCATATCTTGGAAATGCTATCAAAATATATCGAGAAACATTCCGACCATCCAAAGACCTAAATGGACTATATGCAATAGCTGCGGTCAATGTTGTAGTTACCGAAACCGGCAAGAAGGCAAAGAATCTTTTTAGTTCTGTTCAACTCCGAGATCTTGGAATGATGAGGAACTCCAATGCAACTACAAGCCCTGATCATAGACTTGGCAAACAAATGGAATGAAAGAGAAAAACAATCGGTTTCCGAAATGCTAAAATATGCTTTTGCCGGTGATCCACTCTAAGTAAAACTGGTTTACAGGTTTTTATAGATAATTAGCAAGTGAATGAATTAATGATTGTATATCACATACGATTACGTTGCACGACTCGACCCTGTTGACTTATGGAAAGTTCTTAGCGAGTATTACAGTATTAATACAAAATAGCACTATAAACTTGATAGTATATTGTACTCAAATACCATGGTTTTATAATAATTGAGTTAAAACATGTATTCGGGTTAAATTTAAAACATTGGAAAATCCTCAAGTTAACAGTTGTGTAAATAAGATTGTATACCGATTAGCACAAATATGCTAAACAGTTTATCATAATAATATCATAAAACACAAAAGCTATCTAGATCCTTGTATTATTCTATCTAATCCAAATGTCATCATTGACCAAATCCAAATTGGTTAATCTATACAAAAAAGAAAATGATTCAAAAGTTAAGGAAAGATTAATGCTAATTATCAAAGTACGAGAAGATAAACAAATTCCTTTTCATGTTGTAAAAGAAATGCATAGAAGCAATCCCTGGGCTTCTGATTGGTTAAAAAGATATGATATAGAAGGCTTGGAAGGACTAAAAGATAGAATAAAAACCGGTAGACCACCTGAACTATCCGAAGAAACAAGTTACCAAATTAAAAAAGAACTATCCAACTCCAAACAAGGTTGGACAACAAAGCAGGTTGAAGAATTAATTATAAAGAAAAGTGGTATCAAATATCATTATACTCACATTTATCGCATCCTTCACAAATGGGGATTCAAACAAAAGGTTCCAAGAAAGGTACATGTAAATACTGCATCTTTGGAAGAGAAAGATGCTTTCAAAAAAAGACAGAACAAATATTTATGGATATACAGCAGAAGCAGCAGAAGCAGCAGAAGCAAGATGGATTTACCATAGTATCTACGGATGAATCATTCTTTTTTTATGATTATCTTGTAAGACGCGTTTGGATTAAACAAGATAAAAGACCGGTTGTCAGAGTAACAGGTTCGCACCAACATTCATGTATTTTTGGTGCCATTAGCCTTGAGGGGGGAAAGCAACTATTCAGACAGTATGATAAATTCAATGGCACCACCTTTCTTGATTATCTAAAGAAAATACATATCAAATTTGAAAAATGTTATTTGTTTATGGATAAAGCATCACAACATTACAAATCAAAGAAGGTGTTAAAGTATTTTGAAGAAAACAAAGATACTCTAATTCCTGTATATCTTCCAACTGCGTCACCGGAGTTTATGATGATGGAAGAAGTTTGGAATATAGCCAAAGGAGATCTATTTGTTTTGAAATATTATTCATCCTTTGCAGATCTAAAAAATAAGATTTCTATATATTTCAGAACAAAACGATTCGATCTTGAAATGAGAAACTATTTGCTACGGGATGTAGTTTAGAAAATATATGCTAATTGGTATATATGCATTTGTAAACTAATACTACTCTTTTTGAACGACAAAATTGTCATCATATTTTTTGATTCATATTTAATATTATCAAAATTAATGAATCTAAACGAACACCATTAGTTTACAATAAGGATTATCAATGTATTTACATAACTGTAAGAGCCCACAACTCCGTTCATATAAGATTTTGATATCTAAATAGAGATGTTTTTATTTATTTTAAAGACGAAGTGGAAAAAACCTCCAATCTTTAACCAGTAGAACATTTAGTATTCCAGAATAATTAATAGATACATTATTACTAATTTTGTTTTGTTGATTTCAATTGAATGCCACATTATATTAATATTTAATTTGTTAACCAAATTTTAACAAAGTTGTATGTCATATTTGGGTTAATTATTTAAATTCATTTTATATCATCTTTGCATTCTAATAAAATCATATGTCAATAATGTGATAAGATTAAAAATTTTATGAAAATATTGTATCTGGAAATTGATTGGATTTGTGTTTAATAATATTCCCTTATTCTTTGTTTAAATATTTATCTCGATTTATATATCTTTAAAAGGCGGTATTCAATCAAATTTCACAAATTGTGTTTAATTTATGTATCAAAAGTATCAAGATCCTCGTTTTCATCTTCCTCATACATCATCATAGCTGAATAAAATATTTCATTTCCTTTTACGACCATGGAATACTTTATGTCAATAAGTTTATTTTGTTCCAAATCTTTTAAAAATTCATTTACCTCCTCCATAACTGATATTTGATTACTCGCGGTAAAAATTCTTATTTGATTCATGATACTTTAGTGACGATCAGGTACTATTTGAATATTGCAAATAAGATTAGTCATACAAAGAATTATTCATTATTTGATGATTATTTTAATAAACGGTATGGTGGTTAAATGCATTTTGATGTTTTTAAAAGATGATAATAAATTGGAAAAATTAGTTAAAAAAATTGTGAATTTATCAAAAAAATTTACCGTTTGAATGGATTTATCTTTTGCAAAAAATTGCCTATAATTGGAACTTTACTCAAGATACCATTTGTTGGACCATTACCTACTTTAATTGTAACTTCACTTAAATTTGCATTTTTTAAGACTGCTTTTTGAATATCCGCACCTGTAACGTTAGCTCCCATAATTTTTCCTTCAGATATCTTACCTCCGTTTACTTGACCACCTATCATTATACCATCAGCTATTTGTGCAGAATTAATTTTCCCACCGCCTATTTGTGCGGCGGAAAAATTACCTCCATTATGAATTGATTGGGGACTAGTTTTTGCAGTATTTATTTCAGCATTAATTATAGTAGCTCCGGTGATATTGGTTCCACTGAGATCCCCATTATTTAACATATTATTTAAAATTTGACCATTAGTTACATAAGCACCTTTTATAACTCCTTGAACTATTGTCCCTTTTGTTATTTGACCATTTGTTTGCTGACCATATACCCATTTAAATTGATTTGGATTTGCTAATGTGAATAACATTAAAGTAGCCACAATTATTGTTATAGAATAAGTAGTGATCTTTATAGCATTGTTTCTCATGGTTTAATTTACACAGAATATTATTTAAAACTAATTATTTAGATATTTAATTTCTTATATCAACTAAATAGACTTCGTTGTACGCAATACATTCTGTGAGATATTTTGGTATAAAATGTATTTAGATTATGCGGTTAAGAAATTGGGCCAATGCAACATTCTTGAAGGGTATAAACCATTTAATAAAATTATAAACAATAATATTTGTTTTTATTAAAAAGAGTATAATAAAAGTTAACTAACACCGCTTGGTTGTTTGTGTTCTCCATGTTCTAATTTTATATGTTCTTCTTTTTCGCCTTGAGAGGTAAAAGATAATCCACAATGTTCACAAATAAATCCTGTTTTATTAGATGTTGACGACGACATGTTCTTTATAATTATTATTAATAAATAAGGATTTATAAAAACTATTTTTAGTTGAAATATACCGGTGTTGAATTATGACCCTAACTAGTCAAATATATGAATCTTTTGTCATATTATTATTTCCACATTTGATTTAAATATTATAAAACGATCTTAAAAAATTATAACTAAATCCTAATACTAATGGAAATGTATACTTATCACAAGATTTTACTATTCAATGATTGGTGATTCATATTTTTGCTTAGGATTATTTAAAATAATGTATAAATCGTGTTAATCTGCCAACTCATTTTGCCATTTGGATATAATTATGCAGAGAATTTCCTTATACTTTGGCTTTATGGTAACTCAAAGATATATTAATTCAGAACCTATTTATTTTCAATTGAGGTTCAGCTGTTATAAATTCTGCAATATTTACTTTCCTGTACTAATCTTTTATGGGGTTATATTTTTGGATTTAATCATTTATTGCAACATATGACTTTTGTAAACAAATCTTAGCAACACTTTCGCAGTATTTCTTAACGAAAGGTCATTAAAATACAGATGTAATATATCTATATCTTTTATTTTGTTGTATTTCTCATTAACATCACAAAAATAGAGAAAAAGAAGGAATCTATAGATATTGATTAAATTTACAGGGTCTATCATACTATCTGTTTTGCCTAAATAGCTATCATCACATCTATAATGATGACTTTTATATCATTTCCGGTGTCACGTCTGTTAGCCTAAACGAATAAAAGACTCTTAACTTATGGAAAAACCTATATCCTTAAGACAATCGTATATCACATGTCCACTAGAAATAGAACACTTTCAAATATCGTTGGATATAGTTGTACTTGTACTTTTTAGGTTTATCCTTTAGAAATACTGCTAAAACATCATCTTTTTTAAAAATAGTAAAAAAAAGATATATATCCATCTGGAAATGAATTCAAAAGTACAAACTTGTGAAATATCTAAAGAATAAGTCAATCAAAGAGTATATTATAGATGAAACTACAATAAGCATAGGTTCTAAATTAATATGGCTTTGGATTGTTATTGAACCATTAAACAATGAAATTCGTCTTTTCTAGATATTAAAAAGCGAGAAACATGTCTGTAACAAAGCGATTTTTGTCTGGGGTTGTAGACAGATATGGAAAACATTAAGTCTCCACGGATAGCAATACTTGGCATTCACAAGCTTGCAAGTTCCTGAACCTGCATCATCATCTTCATACCTCTTTTAAAAAAAACATAATTGAAAGAACGATACAATATATAAAAGATAGAACCGAATGTTTTGATGAATACTTTCCCTATAAAGAGGACAAATGTAAATTAAATCATATTAAACAATGGTTCATGCTGTTTGTTTATCCACATAATTAGGAAATAATGTCTTAGTTAACAGAGACGAATAAACATTCTCCAAGCATTATTTTTCTACAAGATAACACTGTTTCTATAATCCATCATTGTCCACATTATTTGCATTGTAGCATGATTATTTTAAATCGCTTTTTGCTAACGTCTTGAAGTATATAACACATAGTCATAATTTACGTAGTTTTGCTATGAATAAAGTATTAGTTTTAACCATTTTTCGAATCATGAAACAAAATTTACATTATACGGTCTTTTCATTTTTTGCAAATCATTTCTTTGTGCCATCACGGATAGATTTAAGTATGTATTCTATTTTCAATTTAATTTTTATGTGATTTCTTACTTTAAAGAATATGACCCCATTATCTTACAAATGCCAAAAAGTATTATTACCTTCATAACTATCATTATCGAATAGTATGTTTATTGTTGTAACATTATTAGTTTATACAATATCATCAATCAATACTAGTAATACTTTACTATCATGAATATATTAATGGGTTATATTTATAAAGCGAATATCTTGATTTTTACAATAACTTCATATTTTTTCAAACATTTTTTATTTTTATTTTATACATTCCACCCATCTTACATCTACTTGCTTCTGGTTACTTATACTGGCACTATCAAACGTAAAGACAATTTTTTGTCTTCAAATTTCCCATTTTTGTCTTCGTCTTTTAAATATTCAATCAATTATTCTTTTAATGTTTATCATTGTGTAATCAGAGATAGAATTCACTTTTCCTTTCGCAAGGCCTTCAATATATTCTATTTGTCTATAAAGATGAAAATATGCATTAGCACATCCAAGTAAAAGAAAGTATTAAGATAAAGAAATAGATCATTTACTTCTTCTTTGTTCACTTCTTTTAACCCTGTATCCCAGCCAACAATAACATTAAATCTTGTCAGTATTTCACCATATATGCTAGAGAAGTGGCGTTCATATAGAAACCATTTCACATTTTTATTGACAGGGGCTAGATAAACGTATTTGAAAATAATGAATAATAACAAGGCATTATTTTATATACCGTATTAAACATTATGTCGAATATGTTCCAAACCATCGATATATTGAATTATTTGTCCATGCATGTTCCTTTGTAGTTTCTAAATATCTTGGTAATTCAGTAGCACTTTGAAAAATTTCTTTAATTTTATCGATCCAATATATCGAATAATTTTGCCAAATTTCAATACTTATAAAAAAAGGATCAAATACCTCTTCCGGATTATTCAATTCTATTAGATTACCATTAGATTCTTTATTATTTTTAATTACAATATTTGTAGCGGAATTCTGTTTATCTTTTTCATCTTCTTTTTTTATTTTCTGAACTCTTTTAGATTCTTGTTTCGCTTTCTCTTCGGATTGTAGGATTATTATTCGAGTATTTGTTTCTGCTTGCGACTTTCTAATTGGTTTAATTTTTTGTAATGCTTGTACTTTTCTATCAATTCCTTTTTCATTTTTATCTTTGATATTCGAAATTTTTACAGCACTTTTATTCGAGTTTTCTTCCACAACAACATTTTTTCGTAGTTTTTTCTTGGGATTGAATGAATTATTCCATTGTTTTTGTTGTATTACATCCATTTCATTTTTAACTATATCGTTTTTATATTTAGGGACACTTTTTATCGGGTCGGTATTTTTTATATTATTTTGTTTTTTCTTATTATTTTTTAAATACTTATCACTATTTTTTTTATAAAATATTTTATATTCCTCTATCGATGGCGGAACATCTCGTTTATATTTTGTAATTGCCTCTTGTTTTGTAATTGCAAATTTTAGTTCATTTTCATTAAAATTTTTTAGAAAAGTCCTTGGAAGATAAAACTTATCTTTGTTTTCTACCTTTTGAGATAATATATAATGCGTAGTCACTTCTTTGATTTTACCAAAATCTGCCCCTTTTACACCTTTTGCAACTCTGTTTAAAAATTTTACTTCGTTAATTATATTATTGTCATTAATGTTATCACTAGAACTTGACATTTTTAAACACAAGATTTATTGGAAATAAAGATATTTAATAGTTCATGGTTAATTTTTTTATTTAATGCGTAATATATTTTTCTCATATGAATTATAGTTCCTGTTTTCATTATATTTTACAATCTAGATTTATTTTAAAGGACAAAGAATTAATCAATGGTACATTACAACAATACGATTCCTTTTTACTATTTTGAATCCACGAAATTCCATTTACTGTACTATACTATATCATAGTAATAATTGACATATTTTGTCATAATCTTTAAATTTTATATACAGGTAACAAAGATTAACG
The DNA here is from genome assembly GCA_963762475.1 of uncultured Nitrososphaeraceae archaeon. Classification (GTDB taxonomy): domain Archaea; phylum Thermoproteota; class Nitrososphaeria; order Nitrososphaerales; family Nitrososphaeraceae; genus Nitrosocosmicus. Next base: position 214,510 of record CAVXKW010000006.1, on the reverse strand, counting down.
ACTTATAGTTGTTATTATTATATCTTTATAAATAATACCTATTAATATATATTCAATAAAATATTTCAAAGTCTTCATCGAGAATTCAAAATATTAAACGCATTTCAAACATTAAATTAAAAATTTTGGGCTTTGTTAACTTAAGGAAAAACCTATAGCTCGAATACAACCATATATCATATATATATATTAGAAATAGAACACCCTCAAATATTATTGGATATGGCTTATACTTGTACTTTCTTGGATTATCTTTTAGAAACACTGCTAAAGTATTATCATTTTTAAAAATAGCAAAAATAAGTCACGGTTCTATCTGGAAATGGTTACAAAAGTACAAGCCTTGGAAATATCAAAGGAAAAAGAAAATCAAAGAGTATATCATTGATGAAACTACCATAAAAGCAGGTTCTGAATTAATCTGGCTTTGGGTTATAATAGAACCAAAGTATAAAGAAATCCTTGCTGTTGAAATATCCAAAGAACGAAATATGTTTGTTGCACAGAGCGATTTCTGTCTCCGGTGGTAAACAAGTACGGATTATATTCCGTTTCGTCAGATGGGGATACTTGATACCCACAAGCCTGTAGGTTTTTGAACTTATATCATCATATTCATTCATCTTTCGAGAAAAGCATAATAGAAAGTACAATGCAATATATAAAAGATAGAACTGAAAGTTTTGATGATTACTTTCCTTGTAAGAAGAACAATTGAAAATTACATCATATAAGACAATGGCTCAAATTGTTTGTTTATGAGCATAGCAAAGAAATAATGTCTTAAGTTTACAGAGCCTAACAATGTCTTAAGTTAAGAGCCAAATTTTATCAATATTGATATTAAGATATTTTATAGATGGATTTATACTAAATGGAACACGTTATCTAAATTACATCTCAACAAATAGTTCCACATATCAGGGTGGAATCATTTTGTTCTGAAATACACGGATATTGCTTTGTTGCATGATTCGAAAATCATTTAAAAATATAACTTATCCCTGACAATTATAATGGAATTTTTACTGTTTTCGTTTTTATTATATCAATAAAACGTTGGTAAAAAACGAAAAAAATAATCATGCAACAAAGCACACGGATATCTTATCCTAAAATCTGCAAATGATTGATAATATTGTAGAATAAATAGATCTCTTTTGACCATATTTCAAACTTACTCCATTACCATAAATTCTGGTGACGCGGTAGGAAGGCATACTAGAAATAACGTATCCTTGTTTTCTTCTAAATACTTTAAAACCTTCCTTGATTTGTAGTGCTTTGACGCTTTTTCCATAAACAGATAGCATTGTGAGAATTTTGGTTGAATTAGTTTTAGATAATCAAGAAAAGTATTACCATTGAATTTGTCATACTGTCTGAATAATTGTTTTCCTTCTACTCGTATGGAAACAAAAAGACCTCCATGCTGATGTGAATCTGTTCTCTAACTACAGATAGTTTATACTCATCAATCCAAATACGCCTTACAAGAGAATCGTAAAAGTAGGATGATTCATCCAGTGATACTACAGTAAATCAAATTTCTTCTTTGGGATGCTCTTGATGCAGCATATCCACGAGTAGCTGTTCTGTCTTTTTTTGAAGCATTTTTTCCTCTGATGATGCTGTGTTTATATGTACCTTTTGTTTAATCCCAATTTACGAAGGATATTATATATAGAAGTATGATGATACTTAATATTACCTTTTTTTAAAATTGATTTTTTAACCTGCTTTGCAGTCCAACCATGATATCTTTCTTTTAGTTCATCCAATTTTGTAACTTGTCTGTCTGATAGTGTAAACGGTCTACAGTTTTTAGCCCCATTTTTTTGCCCTTCCAAGCATTCTTTATCACATCTTTTTAACAATCAAAAGTCCAAGGATTGATTCGATACATGTCTTTTACTATATGAAAAGGAAGCTATTTATCTGCGAGTACTTTAATAATTAAAAGCAATCTTTCTTTCTTTTAGATCATTTTCTTTTTTGTATTGATTAACCAATTTGGCTTTGGTAGGTAATGGCATTAAGAATATGGGGAATAATACAAGGATCCAGATACCTTTTGTGTTTCATCACAATTATTAGGGTAAATTGTTTAGCATACTTGTGCTAGTTGGCATATAGTAAATATTTTTTGTTTTATTATGAAATCATTATTGGGAAAATTTATTTTAAACTACAATTATAAAACATATAAAAAAAATTGATTTATTTGCCATGAATTGGAATGGGTGAAAAAATTTGAATCCTCACATTACCTTGATCGCTAACATACACATTTCCTGTAGAACCAATTGTTATATCAATGGGACCATCAAACTGTCCGTAATTCGATCCTTTCTCTCCCCATTTGGTGATAAAGTTACCATTGCTGTCAAACTTTTGAACCCTGTTATTTTTATAATCGCTAACATACACATTTCCTGATGAATCTACTGCGATACCTCTAGGTCCATCAAACTGGCCATTCTTTGAACCTTCATCACCCCATTTGGTGATAAAGTTACCATTGCTGTCAAACTTTTGAACTCTATTTAGAGAATAATCGCTAACATACACATTTCCTGATGAATCTACGGCAATGCTTTGTGGATCATCAAACTGGCCGTTACCGTTTCCCCCATCTCCCCATTTAGTAATGAATTTTCCATTGCTGTCAAACTTTTGAACCCTATTATTATCATAATCCGTTACATATACATTATTAGCGTGATCTATAGTAATGCCATCTAAGCTACTATGTTTTTTGTAATGTTCCTTTAAAGGCGATATCCATTTGGTTATAAAGTTACCATTGCTGTCAAACTTTTGAACCCTGTTATTAAATACATCTGTCACAAAAATTTTGCTGTTGGAATCTACGGCAATGCTTTGTGGATTCAAAAATTGTCCATTCTTTGAACCTTCATCTCCCCATTTAGTAATGAATTTTCCATTGCTGTCAAACTTTTGAACCCTATTATTATCATAATCCGTTACATATACATTATTAGCGTGATCTATAGCAATGCCATATGGACCATTATGCAGCCCAAATTGTCCATTATTAGTCCCATTCTTTCCAAACGCTCTTGTAAATTTATAAATTTTGACTGTAGAATTTTGTGAAATGTGGTTTACGGATTTATTGGAAATAGCATTGATTGCAAATACGAGTGTTGAAAGAAATATTGACGTCACAAATATTATAAGAACTACAAAATTCTTTCTTTGCATATCATCTTTAATTCCTATCTTTCTTTTAAATATATTCTAGTTCTAAATATTTCATCTCGTTTCAAAAGTATATTTTGAGCAGAGATTATTGCATATTATAGACCATCATTCCCTTAATTCATATTGTTGCTATTAATTATAACAAAGTGTATATTATTACCATTTTGTATTTTTTATTCTTATCATGATTAAATCAAACATTATCGTATTCTACTAGTATATTTTGATAAAGATTAGATGAAAATGACTCAAATGATAGTTTCATCTTAACATGAACTTCAATAATATATAAAACATGAATTGCGTAACAAGAAAAAATAAAATACCATATACTTTTAATATGATAAAAGGTTGATGATTTAATTGTCGTCGTGTCAATACTTTAGGTAATTTTTTGGAACAATAGCAAAAGAAATTGAAATTTAAAATTTATTGTCATAATACAAGATTTAGTTTCATCAAGAGAAATTCGTAAATTTTATATATCATGAAATTTTTGGTATCTATAATTACCACGATGTATAAGTATGATGTGTTATACGTATGAGGAATAAATCCACTGTAGACTTCGCTCATTTCATCATATTATTCTTTTTTAATTTGATTGAGTTAGAGCATTGTAATATTGTAATATTGTAATATACATCCATAGGATTTATTTACTGTTTTTAAATTGTATGTAAAATATAGAACATAAGTACAAATGAAGAGTTTATTTCAAAAGTCAAAAAAGTTTGCTAAATACTGGACTATTTTATATCTACCCAATTATAGAAATGATATCAAGATGAGTCGGTTTAATATATGGTACTAATCTTTATTTATTAACACCAGTTTCCTGCATAGAAGTGAAACTATTATTAGCCAGTCCCATGTTTGGATTTTTTTCATTTCCTACACGATACTCGGTGAACGGAACAGAAACCTAACCATCGCTATGCAGTAGATATCATCTTATTTTCGTATTTAAAAAATTTTTGATATCCTTTATTTAATAAATATCTGCCAAAATTGTTTTTGTATTTTATGCATTCAATTCTGATCGTCCATATATTTACCTATATTTCCAAAATAATACTGAAATGAATAATAGACAACTAATTTTATATACTACCGCAGATTTAGGAAAAAAACTTTTTCTAACACATTCAAAATATAAATTAATTAGATTATTAACTTGAAATAATTTTGATATGTTTAAGGATTTTCATTTTTTTAAAAAGAAGATAGACTTTTTTGTATGCTTATTGGATTTTAAAATGTTAATAAACCCCTATCTCGAGTCATGTAATTTCTTGGCATCAAATGGAATTTATCGATCAATATAATCAAACATATTATTTATTACCTAATAATTTAAAATGTTTGAAAATTTTCTATACAACATATTTCATTTTTCTTTAGTTCAGATATTGTATGCATTAGAAATAAGGTCATCTTGTATGGTTTATTATATATACCCATAAAGGATGGTGTAACCATCATACTAAATTCCAGCTATAGGCTAAATCTAGAAACTATCCTAGTATGAAATTCCCCAATATAAATACCTTTTAAATTAGAAGACTGATTGAATTATCAAAATAATTTGTATTTTAGCTAATCATTTTCTGCACGTTCTGGGTCAATTGCAAAATCAATTACTTTACCTACTCTAATGACTATATTTACTATATTTTAAAATGAATTTCATATTCTTTTATTATACTAGTAATGCATCTTTTAGCATAAACTCATTAGATCTCTTGCATAATTAGCACCATTAGAAATATTCTTAAAAAGATGATATACTTTAACCATGATCAGCAAATAAAAATAAAAATATTTTAAAATATGAAAGATAATTTATAATAGTCTTACATATGTCTAATTATGCGATCTATTAATGACAAATTATTTAATTTTCTTGCGCTATGAATATCCTTTGCTTTAAACCTTTGTACCCATTTCCAAATAGGAACGTAATCTATTTTTATACTATGGAAAAATTAAATTTACATTGATTTTTAATACTTGATTCATTATTTTATAGTTTACCATACCCGTAACCATACCTAAAATTCTATTATACCTTCTTAACATATTTCTGAAAATATCTCTAATTATTATACATTTTTTCAATTGCAAATAGTATGATCTATCACTATCCTTTTTTTGGAATGAATATTATTGTTTTCTTTTTCTTCCAAAGATAACTCGCCAATATTCCTTTTTTGTAAGGCAATGTAATAGTTGTTCGGAGAAAACCATTGCTATACCAAGATAACCAAGATCAACTATATTAGCAATTTCTTTGAGTGTGACAAGATAATTCTTTTATGAATATACAGTCACCCCTTCTTCCTTTCTGGCGATTTGTTTTATGAATGATAATACCTTGGTTGTTAACCATCCGTTGTATATTTACATCATATATTTTCTTTTTACCTGAATAGAAAATATTGCGCTTTCCTTATCTATTGATCTTGGAATATGCTGTTCAATACAATCGACAAATGCAAAAAAGTCTAGAAAATATTTATCCATCTCTTTAGGAGTTTTTCACCTGGGATATTTTATATATCACCTGTGGAGTCAGTACCTCATTTCAATCAACCATATTATCTTTTGGACATATCTACATATGTTACTCGGATTTAAAACAAAAAGAAAGTCAGCAAACGTGTAAGTTAGGTAAAGATAATAGTACCCTAAAAGCATGAAAAATCAATTTTTTAGGTCAAGTTTAAAATATCTGCAAACACCTAATTTCCTTTCCCCATCTTATCGGTTGGATAATCATTGGATCGATGTTTTTCACATCTTTTTGCTAGTTCTTTATTATGGATACCATCAAATTCTTTTATTCTTAGACCAGTAAATGATTTAAAAATAATATTTTTGGATAACCCCATATGAAAACAATGAGAACAGATGATGAAACTCTAAATCAAAGCTGTTTATACATAAATACGTGGGGGATTCAATATAACATTAGTTATTATATCAATATTAATAGTCGAATACTAAGACGATTATGTAAACTTTATCATTTTGAATAATATTTACGATTGATTATACTATATATTGCTTTGAGATCTGTATATTAATTATTCTTATCATTGAAAATTAGAGTCATCTTTATATTTTTGTTAGGCTAACCTAATATAGTCTATGGGACGAACATCATAGACAAGTGAATAAACCAAGAGCTGTGATAACCAAACCTTCGCATGTGGTATTTACTGGATCGAACGTCATCTGGAAAAACAGTAATCACGATAATAAAGGAGCAAAATAGTCAATGATAATGGCGTTGATGAAAATTTTTTTTTGCTCCTTTATTATTTCTTATTAGGGTATTTCCATAGCAATAATAAATTGAAAAATATAGTATAAATATAAAAAATTCTTAATTTAATTTTGAAAAAAATACGATGGAAGCACAAGAATAAAGTTTTTGCAAATATTTAGCGATAATCTTATTACACAATTGAGTAATTTTAGTACCAAAAAAATTGTGACTAGATTGTGTTTTTTGTGGAATTTAAAAATCATCTAAATAAATAATTTTTATAGCAAAATAACGATTAAAATTCTATCTATTCTGTTATAATGCTATTAAAATACGTTATCAAATAACGAATAAAAAAATTATTTGTTAAAATGCTTTTGGCACAATTTATTAAAAATTATCGTGACAGATAATTTTCAAATATTTGTGTAAATAAGCTATTAAGTTTTGCATTTTGTATAACATCATCAGAATAAATTCCAAAAGCAATAACTTTACCTTTTCCATAATTTAATTCATACATAGCAATTGCTGCGTTGGATTTTGGAGCATTAGGTAATTCTACAGGATTATAATTAATCAAAACCACATCTTTTGGATTTGTAATATATTGTTCTTCATGGGGCAAATAATCAAATGGATTATTCCTAAAATTTTTGATACACAAATAACATAAATAATTACTACCGACCCAATCCTGAGTTTCAGATTTCCATCTTTCTCCTACACTCTTCCATGCAGTTTTACCATTAAAAGCCCAACCATGACCTTTAATCAAAGAAATTGTGTCATTATTACCAAAATATTTAACTTGTGCATAAAATACATTACCATCCATTAAAATCATACTTCCACCATTTGTTACGAACTGTTTTAGATTATCATATTCTTTTTGTGTAACATATTCTTGATGACCTAAAACTAATACGTCAAACAGATTGACCTGATGTTTGTTAAATATTTTCCCATTATTTACATCAGTATCATTAAGAATACTGATATGAGTGGCATTAGAAATCTTTCTAATATCATGTATCAAATGTATTAGTGCAAAAACATTGTGTATAGTACCACTTTGATGTAAAGATAACTTACTATTTAATAGCCCAATGTTGGTAGTAATGTTAGTCTTGGATGGAGCTTTAGCATATTTTACATAGAATATATAAAATTTATGATCATAGGCTGCATCAGTAAAAGTTGGTTCAACAAACCCTATTCTTAGTTTATCCAAAGGTGTGACAAAAGTATTAGATTTCGAATGAAAATTTGAAGATATAGAAATAGATCTTTGAACAAAAGAAGAACCGAATGAAGAGCCATAACTTATTAATCCAACAGATATAAATATTATCGAAAAAACAATTATAGAATATAGAACATTATTTATATTAATGGATCTATTAGAAATTTTCATTAAATTTCGCTCCAATAATAACAACTAATTAAAAGGCAAATTTTCACTTTAATGACTATATTACTTATTAAAGAAATACGCCCATTTTCCAATTCATTCAAACTTTTGAAGAGTAATAAACTATCCAAACAAAATAATATCAAAATTCTATAATAAAATCTCATAAAGTTACACCCTCATAGTATTGTTCATTCAACATAATCAAAATAATCAAAAGATTAAATATATCATCTTTTTTCGAGAGAAATAGGCGAAAAAAAAAGAAGTCGATTATCATTAAATAAGAACGCCTGATCAAATGCAGAGTATTCATCTCATTGTATAACATTATTTGCTCTGCTTAATTAGGCACTCCTAATAATATTTAAAGATAAGGGTCATTAATTCAACAAAACATTAAGGATTTTTTAATCTTGACAATTAACTAAATCCATGTGGTGTACTATTAATTTAAAAGAATAAAAAACACGATAAAACATTATATTTGCACAACCTAGAAAATTTTCATGTAATTATGACCTAAAAAAATGGACTTTTTAAAAAATTAACAATTCGAAAATACAAACAACAAAAAAAAGAATCAAATTGTCAAGAGGTATAACCCCGTTAAATTAAGGGAAAATCTTTTGATTTTAAATACCATATATTATACATGTACAAGAAACAGATCAACTTCAAAAATAATTGGTTACAGATTATACTTGTACTTTCTTGATTTATCATTTGGAACCACGGCCAAAGCATTATCATTTTTACTTTTAGTAAAGGTAAGTCATCTCTTCATCTCGAATTGGATTCAAAAATACAAAACAAAGAAATTTTCTCACAATAGCGAAATTAAAGAATATATCATCGATGAAACTGCAATAAAAACAGGTTCTGAATTAATCTATCTTTGGGTCATCATAGAACCAAAGCATAGAGAAATCGTTGCTTGCTGTTGATATGTACAAAGAAAGAAACATACTTTGCTGCGGAGCAAGACTTCTGTCTCAAGAATTAAATAAGTATGAATTACATTCTGCTTCATCCGATGATGGTAAATGGTAGCCACAAGATTGTTGTTTCTAAAAATTGAACCATTATATTTATTCGTCTTTTTGAAAAAAGCATAATTGAAAGAACCATATAATACGCAAAAAATAGAACTGAATGTTTTGATGATTACTTTCCTTGCAGAAAGAACAATTATAAATTAAACCATATAAAACATTGACTCAACATGTTCATTGATCAATATAATAAAGAAATATTGTCTTAAGTTTACAGAGCTGCAATAGGATTAATAAAAAAACATACTTAGATAGAAACTTAAATATGCAGTAGATAAAATACAATTATTTTAACTTAAAATGTATTAGATTGTTGATTCAAAAAACGCACTTCATATAAAGTTAAGAATAGATATTCTAAATAACGAATTCCTTCAAGAATTTTACAAAATATGGCGAATATTTGACAATACATCATATTCATAAAGCAATTGTTATAAATTTAGACCAGTCATTTTCATCATGGGGATAGTAAAATATTTTCGGATATAATAATTATTCAGAACGGATGTAACACAGGGATTTATGATTATTTTCATTCATTGAAAAAATAAATTAATAAATAATAACTTTAATATTTAATTATATATTGTGTTTATGTCAAATATTTCAACCCTATATAAAAATCATATTTGTTAGCACATCATAATGGTATTTGAGATAATTTATACTTTAATTCCACAGGGTTTTAATCTATGCATTTCCTTTATTTCAAAATCGTCGAATTCAACTTATCTTGGACATATATTTTGAAAACACATTAATTGGATAATAGGTCTTTTGAAAGAATGAAATATTGTATTTTATTAATTCAATCTTTATTGTTTATTTATATAATTTCAATAATTTTGTTGAATTCGGATTATGTTTTAAATGCACAAGCTAAACAAAATATTAATTATAATGAAAAAAATAATTGTATAAAATTTAATTCAATTACTAGACAAGTTTTTATTTCTTGTTTGGATAAACCAGTATTTTTAACTGATATTTATAAAAAAATGCATAATCCCAATGTATTAAATAAAGATTCGTTATTTCAGAAAATATGGATATTAAATGCTAGTTTAGTTGTCAATAAAGGTTCTATTTTAGATATCGATTCAAACGATACGTTGTGGTTAAAAATACTGACTAATCAGAAAATAAATCCATATGGAATTTTCATACATGGAAGTTTAAAGATCGATAAAGCCAAAATTACTTCCTGGGATATAAAAACAAATAGTTTTGTTAAATACAACGATACTATTGGACGTAAAAAATTAATTGCTTCCCGATGCGTTAGTCATTGTGAAAATTTGAAGAAAAATTATACTTCAGGATTCATCCCTAGACCTTTTATATCAGTATCTGAAAATTCTACAGGTACTTCCAATATTACTAATTCTGAAATTGCCTATTTAGGATATAATGGAGGACATGGAATAAAAACTTCTGGATTATATTATGCAAGTGGCGAAGGTAGTTTAATAAAAAATAACAAAATCCATAATTTATATTTTGGATTTTATGCTTCATCAGGATTAGGTAATTTAACGATTGAAAATAATTTATTTTATGATAATGTTCATTATGGCATTTATTCCCACATGGGATCCCACGATACTTTGATTAGAAATAACAGTATTTATGATAATAATGATGACGCTCTAGTATGTTCTTTGAATTGCTATAAAGTTATATATACAAATAATACCATATATGAAAATAATGGATCTGGAATAGTATTAAATAAGAATACTACGCAATCATCAATAAAATTTAATTTAATACATAACCAATTGAAACCTATTATTTTAGATGATTCTAACAATAATGACATATTTGGTAATAAAATTTTAAATAGTAAATCTAATGGGATATCTTTAGTAGGCAATTCGTCCGGAAATAAAATTCATGACAATGTAATACAAAATACTACCACCGGCATAAGTTTTAAAAATGATAAAAACAAAAATTCTATTCATGGAAATTCTGTATATTCGAATCAAATACTATCTACGAAACGAAAATCAATTGATGCCAATCATGATGTAATGGGTACTAATGTGATAGACAAGATTGATAAAAAAAATTAATAAAATGTGATAATATTTCTCAGATAAATATCATTTTATTTTGGAAAGATTATTTTGATTCTACTTCACTATAAATGATGTTTACCTCATTAACTATTTGTAATAACAATGGAGGTGCAATATAATTATCATGATGACATACTAATTCACACATAAAAAAGGATTTTAATCGTTTATAGTATAGTTGAAAACTTTATGCACTGTAAATACCGTTAATAGTTTTTAGAAATAATTTAATAAGAATTCAAATTTGAATGAAGAAAAAATATGAAGAAAAAATATTATTATTTGTAGTATAAAAATAGATTTAGATTCATATGGGCTCTGTTCACTTTAGGAAAATCATATATCTTAAAGATGTCGTGGTTCATTTTTGACCTCTAGAAACAGAACGCCATCAGAGTATATTGGTTATGCATTATACTTGTACTTTTCAGGTCTCTCATTAAGAAGGACAGTAGATAGACTATGCAATTGCTTTTTCAAAAGAAATCATGTTTCTATCTGGAACTGATACAAAAGTACAAATCTAAAAAAATATCCTCAAAGAAAAAGAATTTTTTAGAATGTGTAATAAATGAAACTCAACTCAAAGTAGGTACAAAAGCAATATAGATATGGGTCACAATAGAAATTGAAAGCGAAGAAATTCTCGAAATGAACACCTCCAAAGAACGAAATATGTTTATTGTTGAACGATTTCTGTCAGTGGAAGTACAAAAGTATGAAATTCATTTTGTTTCAATAGACGGGGGTACGTGGTACCCTCAAGCATGCAAATTCTTGAATCTATTCCATCATATTCATTCTACATTTGAAAAAGGCATAATTGAAAGGACGATGCAGTACATAGAAGATAGAACAGAAGTTTTGATGATTATTTTCCTAGTAGAAAAAAGAAATGTAAACTAAAGTATGTAATTAATTGGATGAATCTGTTTGTAGATGCTTATAATGAGAGAGTAAGTGCTAAAATAAAAAACTTTTTTAGATTTGTACTTTTGTATCAGTTCCAGATAGAAACATGATTTCTTTTGAAAAAGCAATTGCATAGTCTATCTACTGTCCTTCTTAATGAGAGACCTGAAAAGTACAAGTATAATGCATAACCAATATACTCTGATGGCGTTCTGTTTCTAGAGGTCAAAAATGAACCACGACATCTTTAAGATATATGATTTTCCTAAAGTGAACAGAGCCTTCATAAGTTATGTATCATTTAATAAATTGTATGGATTAACAAATCATTTACGAGATTTTTTTAGGCATTTCACTTGATTAATAAATTTGTTACATAATGATATGTTATTAATTGTCGATAGGCATTACGTTCAATACATTTAACAATAATTGTCAGTGCGCCCATTTCGTAATTTATTGCAGATAGCCCGTTAGAAATGGACAATTTAAATCTGACAATCCAATTAATAATTTCTGTAGATGACAAATTTGCAATTTGATATAAACTTTTTATAACCATCTGCAATTTTCATGTACAGGTTAGTAATTAATAAATGGATTACAATCACCTTCGGATTTTACAAGTACGTTTACAGTTAATAGAATTTTATTTACGTATTATGTTAAACAAATTAAAACAAGATCCAGAAGATTCGTCTTTTTTATTATATTCTTTTAAAAATGATATGGATCAAGAAATCAAAATTAGAGTGATTAAACATATTAATCATATTCTTGGTCATATTAATCAGTTAAAAGAAAAATTTGAACTAAAGTCGGAAGAGCGATCTTTTGTGCATAGTATTATGATGGATATGGTTGAAATATCAGCTACTTTGTCCGATACTAAACCTGAAAGATTTATTGACGATTATGGTGATATACCTTTTTCAGAAGAAAAACTGCTTAGACATCATATTCTTGACATGATTCACATAATGGATAATATGTATATTGAATTAGGTTACGAAAACTAACAAAACATATTTAATTTAAATAATAGTCAATAGATCTCTTGCATAATTAGAATTATCCTACACTTTATAGTGTACTTTTGTTATCTGTTTTTTTTAAGCAATAACGATTCATTGTTCTGTAATTTACTAGGCCTGCTACTTTATCTGATACTTTGTTGTACTTTTTAATTTGTTCCTAAATACATCTGCAAGTATCCTATATTTTTTTAATCTGCAATTATATACTCTATCACTATTCTTTCTTTTGAATGATTTATGTTGTTGTACTCTTTTTCTTCTTGCGACAGCTCTTGATTTCTCTTCTTTCTATTTGGTATGGACGATAGTTGTTCTAAGAAATCAGTTTCTACTCTGAGATATCCAAGGTCAAATACATTAACAACCTTTTCTGGAGTAATAGGATGATTCTTTTTTTAAATATCGTAGTCATGTCTGTGTCCTTTCTTGTAATTTGTTTTATGAATGATAGTACCTTGTTGTTAACCATAAGTTGTGTCTTTACAATAGTATGTTTTTTTTACCCGAATAGAAAATCTTTCTTTTATTCTTATTTATTGGCCTTGGTATCTGTTGTTCAGTCCAATCTACAAAAGCAAGGAAGCCTGGAAAATATTGTTCAACTTCCTCTAGAGTTTGTAGTCTTTTGGTTATTTTATATAATTTCTGTGGAATTGTTACGCGCATTCTCTTATCAAACTTTCAATCTTTTGAATATCTCTGCAAATGGTGCTTTGATCCAAATCAAAGAGAAAGCTAGCTAACGTGTAAGTTATGTAAAGACGGTAGTAAACCAAAAGCATTAAAAATCTATTTTTTATATATCGTTTGAAAGTCCTTCCAACAGCACCGATAGATCGCTTTCTATTCTTTCTTTTTGATAAACGTCGTATCTCATGCTTATCATATTTTTTTACGATCTCCTCGCAAATCTCATCAAACTCGTACTGTAGGACCGGTAAATGATTTGAAAAGTAATGGCTTTTTGGACAGTCTATCATATGAAAGCAAAGAAAGGACAAGAAATTGAAGAGAATCAGATCATATAGCTGTTTATTCTAATTATGCGAGATCTAATATATTTGTCTTGTTGCATGACTCCTTCCTAAATACATTTATCTAACACTAACCAACAAAATTTGTGAACTGGTTTACCTATAACAAGTCTCTAATTAGAAAAGGAGAAATCTTGTTAGGATTGGATGTCATCAACAACTATGAAATCGAATTAAAAGATATGAACAAGGTAAAATAGGCGAACCATTTCACCACCCAACACATTGTTTCTCGGGGTGTGCCAAAGCATATTTTTATTTACCCTGTAGACAAACCGAAGGTTTTGCACAAGGACATGCTAAAAAAATACTACCATCCATTCCAGATTAATCCGTGATTTGTGATACGTTTATGTATTGCATATCATAATTTTTTTCCGTATGCGGATATAAACATAAAGTCCGTCGATTTCATCTTATATTGTTCATATTATTTACCAATTAAAAGAATTGTATATCGAATTAATTACCATATCTAGAAAAAGATCAAAAATTTTTATATTAAGTCCAAATGGTTACTTACAAAAAAGAAAATATTAAGATTATATAAAAAATATTATCCTAGCAATTTTTCATGAGTGCATTGGTCTGACCTTTGATATAGATGAATTTAGATTGAGTGTTATATCCGAGATCTGACATTTTTAAAACTTTGAATCCATGATCATGTAAATATTTCATCTCCTTTGAAAATAATCCTATATCCGTAAACGAGTCCTTTGGTAAATAAGTAGGAATTTTGTCTTTAATAAAGACATGATATACTAGTATTGGGATGGCATTTATACATCCATTTTTATTAAATTTGTCTTGAATATTTACCTCTTGAATAAATTGGGAATACATCTGAGAGTTATCCAGAGGAATTGCAAGTTGACCTGGAGTATCAGACTTGGGACGGTCACTCCAGTTCATTATATCATATCTATTTTCGTATTTTACATGATTTTTGCTGTTAAATGGTGTGCAATTATTTTCTATTTTATAACCATCGCAATGAAAGAATGACATTGGTGCATCACCTGTCCTTGCAAGATCATAATATTTGGCAACAACGTTAACTACTGTAGCATTTTCATGACCCGTACTTGCAGGATATGCAAAAACTGTTGAATTGATTCCATGGGCTAAAAGACATTGTTTTGAACCACCTATTTCATATATCAAATCTTTTTGGGATTTCATATTCAAATTTGTATGGGTCATAGTATGTGATTCTATATCATGTCCTTGCTTCTGCAATGTCTTGATATTATTCCACGTCATATGGGATTTATCATGATGATCTTTGGTTCCAGATACGAAATTACATACAGTAAAGAAACTACCTTTAAATCCGTATTTATCTAATATGGGTTTTGCTAAAGTAAATTGACCCTCAGTAGAATCATCAAAAGCAAGTATTACAACTTTAGTACTATTAACACCACTTTGTGAGGGTTGCAATGTTATATGGCCCATTCCAAATACAGAATAAAATGAAAAAGATGGTATTAAAGCACTAGAAAACAGGATAGTAGTAATAGTAGCTGCAAAAATTGAAAATAAAAGTATTTTCATTATTTTCACTCTAAATATAATTTTTTTACATATAAATACCGTTCATTAATAAATTTATTATTTCATTTATTCGGTAGAGTCTAAAGGTTTCATACAACAAAAAAATAATTGTTATCAAATATCGATGAATATATGTTTAGTTTTGCAAATCATGATAAAATATATAAAAAATTTGAAAAATGATTGATATAACCTTTACTAACATACAAGTTAAAATACCTACTACTATTAAGCACAAAAGGAATAATATTTCTATATTCTTTCTATCTTTAAAATAGCGGATGTTAAAACAACTACTGTAATATTCATTATGGTTGTAACAAAGTTTGATATTATGGTTGATACATTCATTATCGGATCTGAAGGTACATTCGTAAAAAGAGAACATCGCATATGGAAATGGTATAATTCTTATGGGTCAAAGATGACATACGCTAGTTAGAAAAGGGACATCATCACTGTTTTGAAGGATTTTCTGAATGTGTAGAATCAGAATACCATAAAAAAATATCTATTAATTATATTATCCTTATATTATTTTATACCAATTAGCATATATTTTCTAAATTACAGATCTTAACAAATAGTTTCTCATGTCAAGATTGAATCGTTTTGTTCTGAAATAATTAGGTATCTTATTATTTAGATCTGCAAAAGATGAATGATATTTTAGAACAAATAGATCTCCTTTGGATGTATTCCATACCTCTTCCATCGTCATAAACTCCTGTGACGCAGTTGGAAGATATACAGGAATTAGTGTATCTTTATTTTATTCCAAATACTTTAATACCTTCTTTGATTTGTAGTGTTGTGATGTCTTATCTATTAAAAAATAACATTTTTGAAATTTAGTATGTATTTTATCAAGATAATCAAGAAATGTATCGCCAATGAATTTATCATACTGTCTGAACAGTTGCTTGCCCTCAAGACTAATGGCACCAAAAATACATGAATGTTGGTGCGAACCTGTTACTCTGACAACCGGGCTTTTATCCTCATCAATCCAAACGCGTCTTGCAAGATCATAAAAGAAAAATGATTCATCTGTGGATACTATAGCAAATCCATATTTCTGCTACTGCTGTATGTCCACAAGAATTTGTTCTGCCTTTTTTTTGAAAGCATCTTTCTCTTCCAAAGATGCAGTATTAACATGTACCTTTCTTGGAACATTCTGTTTAAATCCTCATTTTCGAAGGATACGATAAATGTGAGTGTAGTGATATTTTATACCACTTTTATTTATGATTAATTCTTCAACCTGCTTTGTTGTCCAACCTTGTTTGGAGTTGGATAGTTCTTATTTAATTTGGTAACTTGTTTCTTCAGATAGTTCAGACGGTCTCCGGTTTCTATTCTATCTTTTAATCCTTCTAAACCTTCTTTATCATATCTTTTTGACCAATCAAAAGCCCACGGTTGCTTCTGTGAATTTTCTTTACAACACGAAAAGGTATCTGTTTATCTTCTCTTACCTTGATAATTAGAAGTAGCTTTTCTTTTACTATTGGATCATGTTCTTTTTTATATGAATCAATCAATTTGGATTTGGACAATGATGCCATTGAGTATATATAGAATAATACAAGGATCTAGATAACTTTTATGTTTTATGATAATTATTATGATATATTGTTTAGCATATTTATGCTAATTGGTATAGTATGGATTTTAAAACATAATTAATTAAATTACCTCTAAAAAAATGAACTCTAAAAAATAAATCAATCGAATTCCATCAAAAATATTTTAAAAAATGAGAATAATTATATTTTTTTACATATTTTATTATAATTATAAATCTCATGGATATTTACATATTATGTAAGCCTAACAATTAGACAAACCTAATGTTTGAATTCAACCAAAAAATGGTAAAGTTGAAAAATGAAAACGAAAAAAATGAACATATATTAAATAATATTAAAGATAATCCTGGAATAAAACACCGAAATTTATTACTATTGACAAAACTACACAATAGGACATTATCGAATATTCTTTTAGACTTGGAAAGCAAATCAGACATAAAAATAATTAGAATTAATAATAGCAATATAATTAGATACTTTTAAATTCTTTTCTAACATATGAAGCATTAATTTTATGGTACTTGAAAATAGGCACAACCAAAATGATAATTTTGAAATTATTGGATCAGAAAACTTGTACCTTTAATGAGATATCTGTGCATATAAATAAAGCCCCATCAACTACCTCTTGGAATTTAAAAAGATTGTTAGATTCTGAAATCATAATAAGAAAAAAAAACGGGCTTTCAAAATTTCCCCAATAATTTTTTATAGAACTTAAGACAACAATTGATCTATATTCTTTAATTGTATTTGAAATCAATGACTATGAAAAGTCTTAACTACAAAAGGAATGTGTTTATTTAGTCATACTTGCGATTTTATTTATACCATAAAATTGCTTTAATAAAATTGTTGCATAGTCGGTGATATTCTAATTTAATTACATTTTGAATTAATAGATTAATTTACATGACTAAATGTTATTTCAGTTGATGTATAATATGTCAAAATAATTTGTGAGGTTATAAAGATAATTAGTTTACCTCGAGACATACTCAATTTGCATAAATGAAAAATAAAATATCTTTTCAATAATATTTTTCAAAATACTCTATGGGGCCCTGTTAACTTAAGGAAAACCTATAGATCTAGAATAACCATTTATTGTACGTCTCATAGAAATAGAACACCTTCAAATATCTTTGGATATGGTTTGTACTTTTACTTTAGGTTTATCCTTTAGAAATACTGGCCAAAGCATTATCGTTCTTAAAAATAACAAAAATAAATCATGTTTCCATCTGAAAAAGGATTCAAAAGTATATGCCATGGATACATCTAAAGAATAAGAAAATTAAAGAATATATCCTAGATGAAACTGCCATAAAAGCTGGATCGGAATTAATATGGCTTTGGATTGTTATTGAATCATTAAATAATGAAATTCTTTCATTTTATATATCGAAAAAACGAAACATGTTTGTTGCCGAACGAATTCTGTCAGAGGTTATAAATAAGTATGGGTTACATTCTATTTCCTCGGATGACAGTGCTTGGTACCCACAAGCATGCAAATTCTTGAAACTAAAACATCATCTTCACTCTTCTTTTGAGAAAAACATTATAGAAAGAACCATGAATTACATAATATATAGAACTGAAAGCTTTGATGATTATTTTCCTTGTATAAGGAACAAGTATAAATTAAAGCCTGTTAAACAATGACTCAAGTTGTTTGTTTATGAACACAATACAGAAATAGTATATTAAATTAACAGAGCTCCCTATGGAATATAATAATATGTATCCTGAATGTACATGTGATTTAATATATTAAATATATGTCATTTCTATAATGGATATATATTAGTAAACCTGTGATCCTCCACTAGCAAAATATGATTAAAATATGAAGGTTAAAATTGTTGATTTAATAAATTCATATCTCAAGATAAAATTTACCTTTACTAAAATTTAGTTATTATTTATACAAATAAAGATATGTCTATATAAACGGTAATAAATTTGATCATTTTATATACTATGTATTGGAATGGTTTTTTCGTTCTTTTTGAAATGTATGTTGAATTGTTGTTTATCTAGAATTAATTCAATCGAACGTATTTTGCATTTATAAAATATAACTTTCTTGCCTTTTTCATTGATGGCAATCTTGTCAATAAATAATAGATCGGCGTCTTTTAATTTTTTAATTTTTTTATAAGTAGAGCTTATGGGTATAAAATTTTCTTCACAAATCTGAAATACTGTTTTTGATTCATCAGTTACAGATAGCAATATTTTATATGAAAATCTATCGAATAATTCCTCTAAAAGTGGTGTATATCCTTGTTTTTCCTTTTCAGTAATATCCTGGTTAGAAAACATCATTAGGCGCGCCTAATATTAGGAGGACCTAATATTTAAATAAGATTATTCACTATGTATTAGTAAAATTAAAAGATTTAAATCAAAATTATTCGATTTCAATATTTTATATAAAAAGTATTTGCGCGGATATTTGTTTAAAAAATGGATAGTTAAAGTCCAAAAAATATCATTTAAAAATTAATTAATATGATGAAATATTTTAATTTATCAGTGTACATAAAGACAAATATTTTTGTAAAAAATTTAGGATCGTTCTATAATGATTTTATGATATTTTTCCACTTGTTAATAGTTAGACATATTTCTTATTCAATTTTGAATTTATTTGTTGATTGTTTGCCTTTGTAATTAGGGTGATCTTATTCTGTTAAATCAAGTCCCATGAATCCGTGTCAAAGAAATATTAATTTTATATTTGGATACATTTAATGGCTCTATTAACTTAAGATATTATTTCTTTATCATGTTGATAAACAAACAACTTGAGCCATTGTTTAACAGGCTTTAATTTATACTTGTTCCTTATACAAGGAAAATAATCATCAAAGCTTTCAGTTCTATATATTATGTAATTCATGGTTCTTTCTATAATGTTTTTCTCAAAAGAAGAGTGAAGATGATGTTTTAGTTTCAAGAATTTGCATGCTTGTGGGTACCAAGCACTGTCATCTGAGGAAACTTGATGTCTTCTATATTTGTCTACAATCATGGAAAGAGATCGCTTTGTTGCAGACATGTTTTGCTTTTTCGATATATAAAATGAAAGAATTTCATTATTTAATGATTCAATAACAATCCAAAGCCATATTAATTTAGAAGAACCTATTCTTATTGCAGTTTCATCTAGAACATACTCTTTGATTGTCTCTTTCTTTAGATATTTTCTAATTTTGTACTTTTGAATCCATTCCCAGATGACAATATATCTTCTTTTTGCTATTTTTAAAAAAGATACTGCTTTGGCAGTATTTCTAAAATACTAACTTAAAAAATACGAGGTATAATCCATAACCAATTATGTTTAAAGATGTCCTATTTCTAGTAAACATATAATAAATGGTTATTCTAGATCTATAAGTATTTCCTTAAGTCGACAGAGCCGTTTTGATTTTACCACTCGATAAGGATTTTTATTTTTTAACTGAAAATTATAGGATAAATCTAATTTACTTTATCAAAACATAATTAGATTTTCATTTCAAATTCTTGTGAAAATATCTATAATTTTAAGATTTCATCGATTTTTTCTAGAATTTGATTAAAGTCGATAGGTTTTTTCACTATTTCGTTTGGAGTTAATTCCGGAAATATGCTTAAAATCTCTTCTATTGCATCTAACGCAGATAAAAAAAATACTTTGATGTCTGGATTCATTATTTTCATTTTTGAATATAGTTGGATACCATTTAGCCCTGGCATTCGTATATCCATTATTATTAAATCATAATAATATGGATTTACTTCAGCAAAATGTTCTAATGCTTTATGGGAATCGGAAAAAGAATATACTTTATATTTTTTATTTTCTAAAATGGTTTTAATTGTAAAGAGGACATCTGCGTCATCATCTATTAAAAGGATGTTAAAAGATGAATTTGATTGACTAAGTTTATTTTTCTTTAACTTTATTTGATTTTGTTCTCTTTTAAACTCTATTTCTTTTTGATGCTCAGGATTATTGCAACGTTGTACTGAATATAAGTTATAAAATGTTTCATTTTCGAAATATTTATTGTTACTAATATTAATTAATTTAAAACAATAATCTTCAAAAAATGATGTTTTATTAATTGCATAGTACAGATCCTTATAAATGACCATCTCATTTGGCAGAGCTAGATGGTTAATTTTTGAGCAAATGTTAATTGTAGGGCCAAACAAATCAACGGAATGAGAATTTAATGATGCGGCCATTTCTAATTTACCATAATTTGCACTAATTCTATAATTGATTGATGGGAGATCATTCTTTTTTAAAATATTATTAAGATCTATATTGGCATCTATCATTGCTAAGCCGCAATCAAGAACATCTTGAAATACATCCTTGTTTGTATCTATATCGACAGTTTTAGGGAAATAATAAATTAAACAATCTCCTGCATTTTTTATTACTTTTCCATTATAGTTGTTTATTATAGATGCCATGGTATTGAGGAATATTGAATAATAGCTTCTAATTTTATTTGAGTCAGCTAATAGTTGCTGGGTAATCTTGGTGGAATCTACTATGTCTATGATGCAAATACAATATTGATGAGTATAATTAATAAAAGTTATCTGGTTGTTTATAGAATTGTGAGTTGTTTTTCTAGAGCTTGTATCGATTTCAATATTTTTATTATAACTATTTATATTCGTTATTTTTTTATTGATTGAAATAGTTTTTATATCATTCTCCATTTTACATCATCCACTATTTCTTTTAGAACAAACGATCTCCTCAATTTTGTCAATATTTAATATAAGAGCATCTAAATTTTTTCCAATTTGTAGATCTAGATTGTTTAAATCATATTCCCAATTTATTAATACAAAACAATTGAACATGAAAAAAATTAACCTTGAATTAATAAAAACATTGTGAAGTAAACGGTTCTATATGATATTTTATTTTTTTGATACTATTATATTCGACTCTGTTCACTTAAGGAAATCATATAACTTGAATATGCCTTATTTCCTTTGTGATTTAAAGAAACAGAACTGCTTCAGAATATATTGACTATGCTTTATATTTTCATTTTTCGAGATTGTCTTTAAGAATAACATCGGGTAGCTGGCTCTGTTCACTTAGGGAATTTTTCCATCATAACATGCTATCAATGATAAAATAAATTTTTGTAAATTAAATTATATTATGCTTAAACTATAATGATTTTATTGAAATTGAATTGAAGAAAATCTTTGGAATAAATTAGAAATATTTAGAAAATCCTTAAGTTAACCGTTATGTAAACACATCGATGCTTTCTTCCTGTAAACTAATACTACTTGTTTTGACTGCATGTTTTTTGTTGTGATCATGTCCAGTCAGATCCTACTGCCTATATCTTACTCATTTCCAATGATTGAGTTGTTTATGCTTGTCTATGCATCCATAACCATCTGACTTCTATCAAATTGAGTTGAAGTGATCTTGTTGGAAGCAATACTAGATGTATTGTTGGGTGATGTCTGACTAAAGTTTCTTCTATCTTGTTGGATTTGTGTATCGATACAAATACTGTATTATGGTTCATAATGATGATTTTTCAATATGGGTAGGGTAAAATATCTGTAATATTAAATTGATCATAATATAACATATCTAATAATGACGTATTGTTATTGGATTAAATTTAAGTATAAAATGGATGACTGAAATACAATCGATAATTTTCTTCAAATTGTAATAGAACACGCAATTAATTAATCTCAATTATTGACTCAAATTGATATAAAGTACACAAATCTTATTTTATATTTTTTTAATCTATGATATGTAAAATTTTTTATGATTGTTCTTGTATAAATCTAATATATTTTTATTCTTTATCTTTGTATTTCAATCATTGAGGATATTGATTTATACTGGAAAGGGAGGTACCGGTAAAACGGTAAATTCTTGTTCTACGGCTATAAGACTTGCAGACTTGGGTAAAAAGACTTTGATAATCTCTGCAGATCCTGCTCATACGTTAAATGATGCATTTATGGTTAATATTATTGGTAACGATACAAAAAAAATTTTAAATAATTTATATGCCATACAAGTAGATCCTGTTATAGAACTGGATAAGAATTTTAATTCCATTTTGTCATACAATGCTTCATTATTTTTTTCTAATGGTCTTGATGAAATTATTGCATATGAGATGTCGATGCTCCCTGGTATGACGCAACTATTTTCATTAATGAAAATCCAGGAATCCGCACATCATGATGATTATGAAGTTATAGTTTTAGATATGCCTGCGTCCGGAGAAGCTTTGAGATATTTGTATTTGCCAAAATTGGTGGGAAGTATTGGTAGAAAATTGACAAAATACACTGGTATTTTTAGTGGATTTGCAAAAATGTTTGAATCTTTTCCGGGGTTTAGATCAAATGCTCCATATAACGTAATAAACGATGAAATCCAATTAATAACAAAACTTGAAGACCTGTCGAAATTAATAATTGACCCTACAATTACGAGTCTAAGATTAGTTGCCAATCCTGATACATTTAGTATTGAAAACGCAAAAAGGTCATTAATGTCTGCAAATTTGTATGGGATTAATGTGGACCTGGTGCTTGTTAACAAAATAATGCCTAATAGTAATGATATGTATTTTTCAAATTGGTCCATATTTCAAAATAACAAGGTAAAAGATGCAAAAAATAATTTTTATCCTTTACCTATTAAAGAGATAATGTTATATGAAAAGGAATTGCGTGGAATAGATATGCTTAGAAAAAATGCTTTGTCTATATTCGGGGATGATGATCCTTCAAAAATATTTTATTCAGAACGTGTGTTTGAATTTGTAAAAGAGGATCCTTTATTAAAACTCAAACTTAAAGTTCCTTTTACTATTGGAGATGATTTTTATTTGGATCGATCCAGCGAAAATCTTATAATTAAAGTAAAGGGTTCTGTAGGTTATATTGTTAATGTGATTCCTTTGCCATCTATGACTATTGGAATGAAAATTATCCGATCTGAATTAATTAATAATGAATTACAAATATTTTTTGAGAAAAAATAATGTTGATTATTATAATAAATTTTTAAAAATATATTTCGTGGATAATTGTGATTTTCGAGTTAGATTAAAACTAGTTCTTAAATTTACTATTCCTTGGTAATAATCTTCGTTCTTTTAGAAATTTAAAGGATTTATTGTAAAGCTTTTTTTATTTCTTCATAATTTGGTTCTATGAGGGGATTATCTGAAACCCATTTATATTTTATTTTTTTGTTGCTGTCTATGACGAAAATTGCTCTTTTTGCAGCTTTGTAATCCTTTAATTTGCCCAAATTGGGCATTACTACATCATATTTCTCTATTGTTTCTCTATTATAATCGCTAAGAATTGGAAAATTGAAATTATGATATTCTGCAAAAACTTTGTTAGCAAACGGGCTATCAACAGAGATACCTAAAATATCTGCATTTTTTTCCTTAAAATCATCAAGAGAATCCCTAAATTTACACATCTCTCCTGTACATACTGGTGAACCTGCTGCTGGAAAAAATGCAAGTATTGTTTGATTTCCATTAGAACTCAACTTATGAACTTCTTGATTTATATCTAATAATTCAAAATCTGGGGCCTTATCACCTATCTGTAATTTATTGTTGTTATTTTCTACAGATGCCATATCATGCTATTGATTTTAATATAAAAAAAGCTTTTCTATTATTTTAATTTTTAATATTATAATTCAAATTTGTAATTTTCTGAATTCGTATTTATCTGGTTCTACTCTTGTAGCCTTGAATATAAAGATCGATGGTGTTCCATCGCTTTAATAAACTCAAAATATCAAATTAGAATAGTATTTTGACAGAATGATTTATTGCGGAATCTGTGTATGAACATGGTAAACATCCGGTTTCTACAGCCGGTGGTACTTGGTATCCCCAAGCATGCAAAATCTTAAACCTATATTATTATATTCATTCTTTTAAAAAAAATTAAAATTGAAAGATGATACAATACATAAAAGATGGGACAGAATGCTTTGATAATTATTTTCCGTGTAACAAGAACAAATGTGAATTAAGGCAAGTAAAACAGTGATTCATTTATTCATTAATCAACTTGATAGACATAAGTTGTAATGGATCATCTAAAACTGTCTATAAAATGATTACTGTGACCAACTGTATTCTTTAATTGCTTTGTTTTAGCCGATATAGTTTTCTTGAATGTTCTGAATATTTGTTCTATTGAATTTTTAATATATTACGAAGTTGTATTGTCTGCATGTATTATTCTGCTTTTAAAGATATTTCATCTTTTTTATGTTGTCACTCTATTGTCAAAATCTCCAATTTTCCTTAGTTCTGAAATTATTTCTTTTAGTTTTATGATCATTGTTTTGATTTCTTCTATTGTATTTTGATGTCCGATGGAAAATCTTATTGACCCTGTAATCTCATCGTGTGACAATCCAATCGCTTTCAAAACATGGGATGCTTTTTGTTTTTTATTTGATGAACACGCTGAACCTGTTGAAGATCCAATGCCATTCTCGTCTAATTTAATTAACAGATCTTCCCCATTTATTCCGCTAAAAGAAATATTAATGTTATTAGATATTCTGTATTTATCAGATCCATTGAGTCTGCAAAAAGGTATTTCTTTGATTATTGTATCTATTGTATATAGTTGAATCTTTTTTATACATTTTTGATCTATTTCAAAATTTTGTTGGAATATTTCACACGCTTTTCCAAAACCTATTATTGATTGAACATTCTCAGTTCCTGATCTTAATTTCTTTTCTTGACCTCCTCCAAATAAAACTGGTTTTATGTTTGTTCCTTTTTTTATATATAATGCTCCTACCCCCTTCGGACCGTTGATTTTATGAGATGAAATTGATAATAAATCTACTCCTAAATCCTTTACATTTATTAAAATTTTACCATAGGCTTGAACAGCGTCAGTGTGAAAAATTATATTTTTATTTTTGTTCTTTGCAATTTGAATAAGATTTTTGATAGGTTGAATTGTCCCTATTTCATTATTCACCATCATGATACTTATTAAATATGTTTTTGGTGAAATCATTTCAGTGAATTTTTTTTCATTAATGATACCTCTGTTATCCACTGGTACCAAACTTACTTTAAATTTTTGTTGTTCCTCAATATCTTTTACTGTTTCTAATATAGAATCATGTTCTATTTCTGATACTATAATATGATTATATGTCGGATCTATTTTATTAATCAATTTTGATGTGCCTGTTAATGCAAGGTTGTTAGATTCTGTTCCACCGGAAGTAAATAAAATTTCATGTAAATTCGCACCGATTGAATTTGCTATTTTGAGACGCGAATTTAATAATCCTTGTCTTGCTTTTCTTCCAAATTTGTGAAGTGAAGATGGATTACCATAATTTTCGAACATAAAGGGAAGCATTTCATCAATAACTTCTTTATAGATTGGTGTCGAAGCTGCATTATCTAGATAAATATAACTTTGATCATTATTTGATATCATTATTTACATCCATTCTCTTTTTATTGAGATTTTCTATCTTATTTGATATATTCGACCCACTTTTTCTATACCCTTCTATATCTATTGTAATATATTTAAAACCATGTTCCTTGAATGGAATTTCGATTTGATTAATTTTGTTAATGTCAAAAAGTTTTACTAATTCTTCTTTTTCAACTTCTATTCTGGCTAAGTCTCCATGGTCTCTCACCCTTACCTGTTTAATGTCAAAAATTTTTTTAATCATTGATTCGCATTTTTCTATTCTTTTTAATTTCGGTACTGTGATTTCTATATTTCTTGATATTCTTGATGCTAGACATGCATTTGATGGTTTGTCATACACTGATAGATTATTAATTTCAGCTAATCTCCGTATTTCTTTTTTATTGCATCCTGTTTCTATTAGTGGGCTCTTTACTCCTTTCTCGTGTAAAGCTATCATACCCGGTCTATAATCATTTAAATCGTCTGTGTTGCTTCCATCTACGATTAATTTAAAATTCTCCTTATTAGACAAATTTAATAAATTATTTGCTAATTCATTTCTGCAATGAAAACATCTAGAATCATCATTTTTTATAAATTCTGGATTTTCCAGTTCGTTATATTCAATTATTTTATGGTTAATTTCTAGTTCCCTTGCGATCATTACTGCCGTATCTAATTCTTCATTAGATAGTGTTTGATAGTTTGCTGTAATGGCCAAGACATTCTCTTTGCCTAGTGCATGTTTGGCCACCATTGCAACGACCGCACTATCTACCCCACCAGATAAAGCAACCAAAATTTTCTCTTTATTTTTTTTGAATTCTATTTGAAACCATTCAATAATTTTATTATATTTTTCCTCAATACTTATTTCCTGTAAAAGTTTATCATCATCATTTTTTGATATCTTCATTGCTGTTGCGTTGGTTATTTTTTTCTCTGTTGATTTTGATCTCAAATACGTTATATATTATATAGATCTTTTTGGGATATTAAATTATTGACAATCTCTGTTGTCCTTTTAAGTGAATAATTAAGTTTTTCAGAAATTTTTTTTATATCTTCAAATTCCGGTTTGATATTTAATATCTTGCCTTCTGAATTTTTTGATATTTTTACGTTAATTACGTGGTTTTCGTTTTCAATTTTAATTGGAACAAGCAAATTAAATCTTGGCATTATATACCTCTCCACAGTCGATTTTCTAATGCCAAGTGTGCCCGTTTCTTGGAAAATCATTTTTGCAATTTCTTTTTCAATGTTATCAGAACATATTACCTTAAGAATATATGAAGGTCTGTTTTTTTTTGTTATTCCATTAATTATAGTTATGTCCTTTACAAATGGTTTTTCTAAGGATATTTTTTCAATCAGATTACCTATTAGTTCTCCATTGATATCATCAATATTTGTTTCAAGTACTGTGACGAAATCTGTTTGAATATGATTAAAGAATTGTGGAATTCCTATTGATATTCTTAGTATATTTGGTATTTCTTTAAAAATTTTAGTTCCTGTTCCATATCCTGTCTTTTGGGGAATAAATTCTGGGTAGCTTGCTATTTTTTTTGGATTTAAATTAACTAACATGGATGCACCTGTAGGGGTAGTTAGCTCACTATCTATCGGTCCTCCAAAAATTGGGATTTCATGTAATTTAAAAATTTCTAAAATGGCATTAGCTGGATTTGGAATGGTCCCATGAGAAAATTTTACTGTTCCTCCACCAACAGCTACTCGTGTTGTATAGAATGTAGAATTGTTAAATAAATCAAGATCATCGAGTGCTGTTGCACAGCCTATCAAATCTGCACCTGTGTCTATACTGGATGATTCATGCAAGTGCAATTTTTTTATGTCTTTGTCATGTATTAATGATTCTACATGGATAATCGTTTTAATTGATTCCATTACAAATTTTCTTGCTTTTTCCGAAATCTCTATATTGCGACAGCAATTTGCAATAATTCTATACATATCTGTAGCATCTTTTTCTTTTGATTTTTCATCAAAAACAAAATCAAATCTTGTAGCTTTGATTCCGTTGGATTCTGTTTTAATGAAATTGATCTTTTCAATTTTTGTATCGGGAAAATGCTTTTGAATTGAATTAATGTTGTTTATAATTTTATCTTTATTCGCACCACTATCTACCAAACTAGATAATAGCATATCTCCTGATAATCCTGTTACTTGAGGATCAATTATGATTATTTTATCCATTTGAAATACCTATATGCTTTCTATAATTCCGAGAGTTTATTTAATTTAAAAGTTAAAATAACTTTTTGATCGAGTTTGTTTCATTATTTATAGTAGATAGTAGTATTGTGCACCTTATTGCTTTGGATTGTGTCTAATCTTATTTGTGTAAATTTCTTTTTGCTGAACAATATTTTACATTATTAGTTTGTTTTTACCTTGTTATTCTGGAACACGTTGTAAACTTTATTCATGCAAATACAGGTTATTCTTTGTCTGTTATTTCTTTTTCTTATCAAGATATTTTGAGTTAATATTTTCTTACTATGTTTAATTAAATACTCTTTATTAAAGAGTACGATTATTTTTCTTCGATTTTCGACTTTAGTTGAGTACCTGAATTTGTTTTGTTGCATGACATGGAAATCATTCAAAAATGTACTTTTATAGTATAATAACTATTACACACTAACTATTTTCGTATACCTCTGTCAATAAACCTATAACAACTTATAATCATGCAACAATACATACTAAATCATATATTTTGGTGGTATTGTAATTTGTTATCATTCAAATAATTTAATATAAATCTTAATATATTCTATATTTTCCTGATATTATGTGAATCAAAAATTATCCGTATTTTGTAGTTATTGTATTGACAATAGTATTAGTGAGTGCTAGTGTAGTGTCTATAGGATTTGCAGGTGAAATTTTTGCAAAGAAATCTTCGGATTTTAATTCAAATGCTGACATGGGTACTCAAGGTAATAATACTTACCTCACACAAATACTATGATGTTATGAAATAACACGTTTTCTCCAAATTGTCATAGTAACTCTAACTTGGGCACTCACGACAGCAATATCCATAACAACATGAATTCTCCTTCTGGTATGAGACGTGGAATGTCTTTAGGCGGGCACAATAATTTCGTTGATTGCTTTAAAGGTAGTTACAATCATGGACATTATTTCTAACATCGAAAATCATTAATTTTAAACATTATCTTTTTCATATTTTATAAAATGTATTTGATTATGTTACCTAATGTAACTGTGAATTATCTTTTTTATTTATTCATGAATATATGCATTATATATTTTTATATTGATTTTATATTCATATGGTTTGCTAAATGATAAAATGGATAGTACACATAGAGTATCGAGAATCGTAGTTGATTCTACTTGTAAAATTCAATAGTAAATTTTACTATATGTAAAATAGTTTTTTTTAATTAAAGACAAATTATTTCTTGCTTAATTAAAACTATAAATAAAAAATTACTTTTCAACTTTATTATGACTATATCTATTATTGGCTCTGGACGAGTTGGTGCATCAATCGCATTAAATTGCGGTATTAGAGAATTAGATCCCAGAATAAAATTATTAGACGTTATTGAAGGTTTGCCTCAAGGCGAAGCGATGGATATAAATCATCAACTTTCTGAACGCGGGTTGGATAGTTATGTAGAGGGTTCTAATAATTATGATGATTTACAAGGTTCTGATATTGTAGTTCTTGTTGCCGGTGTTGGAAGAAAGCCTGGAATGACTAGGATGGATCTGCTTAAAACAAATGCATCTATAGTCAAGGATGTATCGAAAAAAATATCTGAAAATGTAAGTGGTAAGGATTGTAATTTGATTGTTGTTACAAATCCACTTGATCCGATGACATATTTAGCATTAAAAACGACAGGGTTTCCATCTGAAAAGGTTATGGGGATGGGCGGAATGCTAAATCTTTCTCGATTCTCAAGTTTTATTCACGATTATACTAAAATATCTAGAAATTCCATTTCTGCAATGGTAATAGGTGAGCATGGTGAAAAAATGCTACCTTTAATACGTTTTTCATCTATATCTGGGATTCCACTTGAAGAATTTATAGATAAAAAACAATCTGTAGAAATATATGAAAAAACAAAACAAGTTGCAGCAGAAGTAATCAAATACAAAGGTGCAACTGTTTATGCTCCAGGGAATGCAGTTGCTAGCATGGTTGAATCTATAGTTAAAGATAAAAAAAAATTGATACCTCTATCTGTATATCTTGATGGACAGTTTGGAGTAAACGATGTTTGTTTAGGTGCGCCTGTTGTTGTTGGAAGAAAAGGGGTTGAAAGAATTGTAGAGCTACCTTTAAATGAATTCGAAAAAAGTGAATTTTTGAAGGGTGCACAAAATGTAAAAGATGCGATCTCCAATTTTTCATTATAATATTTAAAATGGATATAAAGGAAATACTGTTAGATTATTATAATGATAGGAAAAGTTTAGAGGATGTAACTCAGTCTCTCTCACTCTTTTCTATAGAATACGTTGATAATAATATAGCTCAATTGGATGTAAATAGGGATTTAAGGAAATCAGTACCAGAAGTAGTTTTGGCTGTCAATAAAAAAAGCGTGGAAATAATTTCAATATCTAATAAAATTTTGGAAAAAAAAGGATATGTGATAATAAGTAAAATTAAGTCAACCATATTAAGAAAATTAATTCTTTATTTTAAAAAAAAAGGTCTTTTCGTTGAAGAAGGTTACAAAAGTACTTCTATTTTAGTTTATGATAAATTGGAATCATTGCCATCTAATAAAGGTGGAAAAATCGGAATTATGTGTGGAGGTACATCAGATATAGGTATAGCCGAGGAAGTTCGGTTAGCTTCTATTTCGATGGGTTGTTCTACTTTGCTTGGATATGATGTTGGAATAGCTGGGATACAAAGATTGCTCTTATCTCTTAAAGAAATGATATCCAATAAAGTAGATGTTTTAGTGGTTGTAGCTGGGATGGAAGGCGCATTATCTTCTGTGGTAACTTCTTTGGTTAATGTTCCTGTAATTGGCATTCCTGCGTCTGTGGGCTATGGTTATGGTTCAAATGGTATTGCATCTCTCTCATCAATGCTTCAAACTTGTGTATTTGGTCTTGCAGTAGTAAATATAGATAATGGTATAGGCGGTGGTATATATGCAGGTTTAATAGCTAATAAAGGGAAATAATTTATATGCTTTTAATTTATGTTGTAAGTGGTCTGATCTTATCTATAAAAAATGTATAAATGTAATTAATCATGGTGAATGAGGTTTATTGATATATTTCAGTTAAAACGTTTATAAGAGATTCAAAAGGTTTTTGATGGTTGTTAGATAAAAAGAGCGAGAGAGAGGATGAATTAAATGTCTTATGTTAGAACACTTAAAAGAATTAGAAATAATAAAACAAATTATCGAAAACGTAAAAAAGTATTAATTGGTAGACGTAATTTTATCACCATTAAAACAAGTAATGAGCATGTTCATTGTCAACTTATAAAACCAAATTTGAAAGGGGATCTAGTAATTTCTTTTTCAACTAGTAAAGAGCTTGTTAAATATGGATGGAAAGGTTCATCTAATAATTTATCTGCTAGCTTTCTTGTTGGTTTGTTACTTGGTAAAAAAATGCTTGGTAAAAATAATGATTCTGCTATTTTGTATACTGGAAAAACAATATTTACAAGTAAAGTTGCCGCATGCTTGAAAGGTGTATCAACTGCTGGGGTTAAAATACCTTTATCTGAGGATTCATTACCTGATGATGACCGGATAAATAGTACTCATGTATCTAAGTATGCTACGCTATTAAAAAAAGATAAAACTTTATATGAAAAAAGATTTTCTAGATTGATAAATAATGATTTAGATCCGGAAAATTATCCAAAACACTTTGAGGAAATTAAGAATAAAATCCTGTCCAGTAATTTCAATTGAGGTTAAAGATATGTTTAAGTTGAATATCGAAAGAGTAATAAATAAAAATAAATCAAAATTTAGTAGGGTAGTATGTTTGTTTATACTTAACAATGTAAAAATATTCAAAACTTTACCAATGATTAATGAAGGTGTAAAGAATGAGTAGAATGGCAAGACATGCAGAACCAGAAGTTGAATGGAAACCTAGAACAACTTTGGGAATGATGGTATCAAGCGGTAAAATAAAGACTATGGAAGAAATATTTGAGAATGGTTTGAGAATACAAGAGGCAGAAATTGTCAAACATTTGTTACCCGATGTTAAAACTCAGGTAGTAAGTGTGGATATTGTTCAGAAGCAAACTGATGCTGGCGAATTAACTCGATTTAATGCTTTGGTTGCTCTTGGAAATGAATCAGGATGGTTTGGCTTGGGCAAAGGAAAAGCTCATCAAATGCGAAATGCTATAGATAAAGCTACCAATGCAACTTATCTGAATGTAATTCCAGTAAAATTGGGGTGTGGCAGTTGGGAATGTAGGTGCAATCAATCGCATTCGGTACCTTTTAGAGTTATGGGACGAGGAGGTAGTGTTACTATTGAAATAATACCTGGACCACGTGGCTTGGGCATAGTGGCAGGCGAACACATTAAAAGTTTGTTAAAACTCGCTGGATTAAAAGATGCATGGACCAGATCTTATGGATCAACTAATACAATGTCTTCTACTGCAAAAGCTATTTTTAATGCATTAAGAAATTCATTTCAAACAGGATAGATGAAAATATGGTTTATTTGGTCGTTAGAATGAAGGGAACCGTAAATATTCCTCAGTGGGCAAATTTGACACTCGAAAATTTACATTTGAATAAAAAGTTTCGTGCAACCTTAATCCCGGAAAACAAAGAGACTTTGGGCATGCTTAGAAAAATAAAGGAAATAGTTTCATGGACTACGGTAGATGAAAGTTTTATGAAAGAATTCATTGAAAAAAAAGGTCGAATATCTTCATCCAAACTATTGAGAGATCAATCTCAAACTACATCTAATGAAAATTTAACTGCGGATACCAAAAAGAATGAGTCTCCAAAAGTTAGCCTTGACAATATCGTGTCAACTCTTAAAAATAATCAAGCATACTTATCAAAAATTTCTGGTATCAAGCCTTGGTTTGCATTAGATCCTCCAAAAGGTGGATTCAAGAAAAAATCTAAACATGCTGCTACTCAAGATGGAATCTTAGGCGAAAATAAAGAATTAATATCTTTAGTCAAGAGGATGATGTAGGTAAAATGAATAATGATTTTGCTTTGAAAACTTTAATATTTAATTTCGGCAGCATTGGAATGATGGATAGAACAGGAGATGTAGTATCATGGCTACTCGATTAAGAAAAAGTCGCCGAAACAGAGGATCTCGCTTTTGTGGGTGGGGTCAAATTGGTCAGCATCGTGCTTCAGGCAGTCGCGGTGGAGTAGGGGGTGCAGGAAAGCACAAACATTTCTATATACGTACTGTTATAGAGGAACCTGATCATTTTGGACATCAACAATTTCATGCATTGCGAAAAAGCGATGTTAGTAAATGGCTTAATATACACGATTTGAGCAAGTTGATAAAATATTCGAAGGCAACAGAAGATGGGAAAATAGTTTTGGATCTTAATGAACTTGGTTATGAAAAGCTTCTCGGTTTAGGTCAAGTGGAAGCTGCGTTTACAGTTAAAATTAAAAAGGCTTCAAAATCTGCAAAAGAAAAAATAAATGAAGCCGGAGGTGAGGTGTTAGTATCAGATGAGTTCACTGCTTAGTGGTGGTATTTTTAGGACTGTTGTAAAGAAAGTTTCACCCGTAATTCCTCAAATTGAAAAACCAAAAAAGAAGGTTACACTTAAAAATAAGTTAATTTGGACTGGAATAGCTTTATTGATATATTTTGTAATGGGGCAAGTTCCATTATTTGGTACTCATGTTAATCCGGGTGCCGCTGATCCATTAGCTTTTGCTAGAGTAATTTTTGCTGCGCAGCAAAGGACTCTTTTGGAACTTGGTATTGGTCCTATAGTTACTGCAGGATTGTTAATGCAGTTATTGAAAGGTTCTGATATTCTAAAATTAAATTTTAAAGATCCAGATGATCGTTCACTTTTTACATCTGCAACTAAAATTGTTACTATAATAGTTATAATTGCTGAAGGATCCCTTTATGGTATTAGTGTTTATGGTAGTCAAACGCCAACGCATTATCATTTGGCTGTATTGGTTGCGCAATTGATTGGGGCTAGTGTTATTGTTATGTATCTGGATGAATTAGTGCAAAAAGGATGGGGACTTGGTTCTGGTATAAGTATATTTATTGCAGCGGGTGTTGCTCAACAAATTCTTTGGGCAATTTTTAATCCTATTCCTATACCAAATTTTCAAGAATTTTCTGGATTAGTTCCGTTCCTTATAACTAGCGGTGCCCAAGGGCATATTGCGGATGCTATTTTGCGTTCTGCACCTCCAGAACCAGCGCCTAATCTTCCAAGCTTGTTTGGATTAGGTATAACCGGGGGAATACTTGCATTACTGGTGTACACGCAGGGTATACATATTGATATTCCAATTGTATCTACCCGGTATAGGGGATTTACAGCTACCTATCCAATAAAACTTCTATATACCTCCAATATTCCTGTAATACTTTCATCGGCTTTGCTTGCCAATGCTATGTTTGTTGGACATATGTTGTGGGCTAATTACAATCCCAATAATGATAATCCTTTATTCAATTGGATCGCTCAATATTCTCCACAATCAAATAACCCTACAGGAGGTCTGTTTTATTATATAACTGCTCCTGGGTCGTTTGATAGAACACTGGCTGATCCTGTTCACGCGGTAGTCTACGTACTGTTTCTTACTGCTATAGTTACCGTGTTCGGTCGGTTATGGGTCGAACTAGGTGGCTTATCTGCGAAGGCTGCCGCAAAAAATCTTTTGGATGCTGATGTTCAAGTACCTGGATTCAGGCGGTCAGAAAGCTCTGTTGAGTCACTTCTAAATCGTTATATTCCATCTGTTACTATTATTGGTGGTATAATTATTGGGTTGTTAGCTTCAGTTTCAAATGTCTTTAATGTTTTTGGTTCTGGTATAGGAATGTTATTGATGGTTGATATACTTGTTAACTATTATAATCTGCTAGTAAGGGAACAAGTGGATGTTCATATGCCAAAACTTGCGACTTGGTTAGGTAGGGATTAGTCCGGGCTTACGATCTAAAAGAAATAGATTTTTTATTTTTTTATTACTTTATTACTGTTTACTGTATTTTCAAAATTATAAAGATAAAAATAATGGTATTCTTTTTTATTAAAGACTATATGACTAAAAGGGTTATAATAGTCGGAATTCCTGGTGTTGGAAAATCTACTGTTATAACAAATATTTTAAATACTCTTTCTAATAGCGGAGTTGATGTAACAATGGCAGAATTCGGTTCATTAATGTTTGAACAGGCAAAACTTTTATCTATTTCTAATAGAGACGATCTGCGAAAATTATCACTTGAACGACAAAGATCTTTACAGGATATGACTGCAAATTATATTTTCTCACTTGAAAATGATATTGTTATTGTTGATACTCATCTTTTTATAAATACTCCTCAAGGCTATTATCCTGGGATCCCATCTAAATTATTAAATATTTTAAATCCATCTTACCTTGTCTTATTGGTTGCAAGTCCCAATGAAATTTTGGAACGACGTAAAACTGATACTACTAGACAAAGGGATTTAATTTCGTTGGATGATATTTCTAATGAATTGGATATTTCGAAAATAATGATTGCATCGAGTTCTATTTTTTCTGGATGTCCTTTTTCTATAATTCAGAATAATAATGGTCAGCTTGAGGGCGCGACTAATAAAATTTGCAAAATGATTACCTATTCAAACGAGGGTGTTAAATAAACGATCATTTAATAAATCTATTTTTTTAAATTATTTATACACAATAATTTTTGTATTGTAGTTTAAATTTCTTTACAGTATGTCGATATAATAATTAATTATTGGGTAGTATCTTGCAAATTTATATCATTACTACTAACTAATTTCGTATAATTATGTAAAGACAGTTTTATAATGTAAAGATACTTCATTATTTGCTCTAGATGTTTTGATACGAGATGCTTTCCAGAAAACTACTATCGCTTTTCAAATCATTCAGTGGATTAGCCGTACAAGAATTTGATATATTTTTGATAATGAAAAACAAAGATATTGCAAACATGAAATGCTATGTTTATACAAAAGAAAATATAATAAAGGAAGAGCAATAGGTGCCAGAAGACAAT
Organism: uncultured Nitrososphaeraceae archaeon; assembly: GCA_963762475.1. Taxonomy (GTDB): domain Archaea; phylum Thermoproteota; class Nitrososphaeria; order Nitrososphaerales; family Nitrososphaeraceae; genus Nitrosocosmicus. Next base: position 177,487 of record CAVXKW010000006.1, on the reverse strand, counting down.
CCAAACTGACTTAAAAATAGATTTTTAATGCTTTAAATATATTATCGTATTTATATCACATACACATTAACGGTTTTTCTCTGATGTTTCTCAAAGTACTAGTTAGTTGCAGGAATACACAAAAGATAAAAATTTTGATTGAATGGTGTATACTAATTCTAAAGAAAATCTTTATCAGAATAGGGGCTACAGACGCCAGGGGAAATAAGGAAATACTTTTCAGGATTTCTTGCTTTTATCGATTCTATATAGCAGCAAATACCAAAACTTGCAAATAATGAAAGGAAAGAGATATTCTATTCTAGCAAAAAGAAAAGACATACTGTCTAGAATCAGATTACGATTATAATCTTGGTTATACCCTTCACAACGTTGTAAATAAGAAAAGGCGTAGACATGATTGATGTCTATACAAAAATTATCCTGGGACTTCCAAAGATACTGTTAATGTATTTGACATAGGATATTTTGATATAGAAAAGGATTTCTCAGAACGACAATCTGCCTTACCATATACAAAGAAAAGAAGTTTAGAATTATCTCAAGAAAAAGGTTATAATGTAATTCATACTAAAAAGTGTAATAATAGGTACACCATTAGTCTATTGAAAAAGTATAGAATACTTGTAGATGTATTTTGGAATAAATTAAGAAAATATGTCAAGGTTTCAGACACAGTAGTAGGATTGGTTAAATTTAGAATAATGGATTATCATAACAGGACAAAAATAAACACAAAATTCATGGGGCTAGTTTGAATGATTTCTAGTTATGCAAGAGATCTAATAAAGATATGATCTTATTGCTTAAAATATATAGTTTTTATCTCAAATCTTAATTTCATATTTACATTCTGCAAACTTTATTGATAGCTATATATATGCGACAGTAATCAAAGAGAAAAATCTAGTTCTAGTGTTAGATATGGAATCAAATGAAATAAAATTTATTAAAAAGGAAATGGATAAAAGAAATCTAAGTATAGTTATTTCTGGGTGGCCTGCCGTAGGCAAGACTACTATTGCAGAAACAATAGCAAAAAATTTTAAACTAAAACTATGGAATGGTGGTGATATTTTAAAAATGATGGCATTCGAGCAAGGTTATTCGTCTTCATTACATCATGACTGGTGGGATACTGATGAAGCTCAAAATTTTATGAAAACTCGTGATAATGATCCTCATTTTGATAAAGAAGTTGATAATAGATTGATTAATCTAGTCAATGATGGTAACGTTGTAATTACAAGTTATACTCTTCCTTGGATATCAAATGCTACGCTTAAATTTTGGTTACAAGGTTCTATTGAAACTAGAGCACAAAGAATGGCTACGAGAGATAATATTGATATTGCCGAAGCAAAAAAAATTGTTTTAAGGCGTGATAATGCAAATAGGTTGCTCTACAAAAAGATTTATAATTTTAATTTTGGAGAAAACCTTGAAGTATTTGATTTTGCGATTAATACAAATCTGTTATCATTAGAACATTTAATTGATTTGACTGTAAAAATCATTAAAAATGTTTTGAGTTCTTAATTTATTTATAACTTATTAGAAGAAAAAACATGAATGAAAACTTGCCTCAATTAAATGATTTAATCACCGTAAATGATAGTGTTACTGATGATAATTATGGCTACTATCCTTTTAACCGTCCCGTCAAAAATTTACTTAATTATGGATTAATTTTATTGGATAAACCACCTGGACATACAAGCCATGAAATTGTCTCATATGTTAAAAAAATACTGGAATTAGAAAAAGCAGGACATAGTGGAACATTAGATCCAGGTACAACCGGATTATTACCAATAGGTTTAGAAGAGGGTACAAAAAATAATTCCAATTCTATTACTTGGACCTAAGGAATACATAGCGTTAGCAAGGATACATAATCAAATCCCTCTCGAAAAGCTGGAAAAAATTTTAAAAGAGTTTACCGGACAAATTTATCAAAAACCGCCTCAAAGATCATCGGTAAAACGTGAAACTCGTATAAGGACAATTTATGAATTGGATTTATTAGATCAATTTGATCGGTTAATTTTAATTAAAGTTCTTTGTGAATCAGGAACTTATATTCGAAAATTGATTTATGATGTGGGTGAAGTACTCGAATATGGTGCATCGATGATTGAATTGCGAAGGACTAAAGTATGGAATTTTATTGATGAGTCAAAATTTGTTAAACTTCATGATTTAGTTGATGCATACTATCTTTTTAAAGAAAAAAACCAAGAAGATAAAATACGTAAATTAGTTATACCTATTGAATGTGCTCTCCGTAATATTCCTGCTGTTGTTATTCGGGATACTGCGGTTGACGCTTTATGTCATGGTGCACAACTCGCATTACCTGGGGTCGTTTCGATCCCTAAAGGTTTAAAAAAAGATGATCTAGTTGCTATTTATACCCAAAAAGGTGAAATTGTTGGATTAGGTACTTCCCTATTATCGTTTGACGATTTTTTCAAACGAAAAAAGGGAATTTCTTTTCAAATAAAAAGAATGGTTATGAAACCTGGTACTTATCCTAAATTTTGGTCAAATTCTGAAACAATTATTTCTGTACCTGAGGAATCTTCAAAGGAGTTTATCAAAGAAGATGATTAATTGGATGGTAATTAAGCAATGGTCATTTTATTAAATTGAGTGCCATCATCAATATGTGATGCTTGTTTGTATGGTGAATAATCTGGAATAAAACATTCTTATCATATAGTTTCTCCAATTCCAGGACTTGATTTGTCCAAAAGCGATATTTTTCTTGCCAAGTTTTCCATAGTTCCTGGAACATGACAATTACACATACATTCGTTACACTCTGAGTGTTTCAAATTTTTGCAATGCTCTGATAATTGTAATCTGTCCATAAATATACTACCAACGTTAGAATATCTCTAAATTTATTTGTTTTATTAACAATAATTTTATTTGTCTACTTTGTTTTTATAATTTAAACAATTGCATATAAAACTGGGTACAACTGATTTAGCTAAATATCCTTTTTTAAATGAAGCCTCAAAATATATCAAAGATACTCATTTTGATTTACAAGAATTTGATAGATCAGAAATGGATTTTATTCTGACTAGATCTTTTGAAAAAATAGATGATTTTATAAAAAAAGGAGAAACACAATATGTGTTAAACAAATCTGAGGTAGAGATTTTAACATTTTTATCTTCTTTGTTAATTGTCAAATGCACCTTTAATGATGTGATAATTAAGAAATTTGCCTTGCTGGAATCAATGAGATTTGAAAGATATCTGGTGGATGACCTTAAAAATTCATTTAAAGATGAAGAAAAAAAAATGGTTTTATTAAAAATATTTAAGGAAGTTTTTAAAATTGATGTTTATTGCGAAACTATTGTTAATGAATATTATAAAATAAAAATTATTGATTATATTCGTCAATCTATATTGTTTCATGAAGAAGAATGGAAGTTGATAAATAGAGTCGTGAAAAATGGATATGTCTATCTAAATGTTAATGAAATAGTACGACTATTTAGAAATGAATTAAGTTTAGTAATTATTGATAAAATAAAAAATATGAAAATAACTACATTTCCAGATAAAGTGTCGATAAAGTCTAAAATCCTGGTTTCAGATTGGAATTCTATACATAAAAAAACATCTAATTCCGGTTTCATATATAAAAAAAATATAGTGCCTCCATGCATAGAACATCTATATCTTTCTATCGATAATGGGGATAATCTTCCTCATTCAGCTAGGTTATTGTTGGCTACATTTTTGATATTTTCTGGTAAAAATGTTGATGAGATTGTTGAAATATTTAAAAAGCTGCCTGATTTTAACGAGCGAATAACTAGATATCAGTTAGAACATTTATCTGGTAGGAAGGGAGGTTCAAAAAAATATTTTGTTCCATCTTGTGAAAAAATAAAATTAGAAAACCTGTGCTATGAAAAACCTATATGCAAAGGGATAATCAATCCCATTCAATTACTAAAAAGATCTAGTGAGGAAAAGACAAAAATCAAAGAATTATGAACATGATGCATGATATACTAACAACGAAGGAAATAAATAAATAAATAATATTTGTTATTTTAACTGGGGAATAATATCTCTGAAATTAAAAATCACAACCTTGATAATTTAAAAACAACTACAAAAGCTGAATTCATGAATGATAATCTTTTATGGTTAAAAAAAATTTTTAAAAAATATTATTTTAAACATTTTGTAAATATTTCTTTACCTGAAAAACTTGATGCCAGGGAATTCGGATTTCGATATTATGATGAGAAAATGGTTAGACATATTGCTTTTGATTCTCCTGGAGAATTATATGCATATGTTTTAAAGTTCTCTCCATCTGACATTTATTGCTCTTCCTCTTTCTACCGGAATCCTGACCAGCCAATGGATAAAAAAGATTGGCATGGTTCTGAATTGATATTTGATATTGATGGAAAAGATTTGCATCTTGAATGTGCATTAACGCATAACTATACCGAATGTTTCCATTGTGGGATATTGCAGGAAAAAATTTTAGAAAAATGTGAATATTGTGGTGGACATAAACTGAATATCATTGATATTCCTTGTAAAAATTGTATATTTGCTCTTAAAAGAGAGGTTAAAAAATTGGTAAATTTGCTTGTAGATGATTTTGGAATTGATTCCAAAAACATTTTAATTTATTTTTCTGGAAATAATGGTTTTCATTTGCACATTACTGATAGTAATTATTTTTTTTTATTGTCAAATGAACGAGCTGAACTTTCTAACTATATTTTAGGGAAAGGATTTAAAATTGAGTCTTTGGGATTTAAGATGGATTCTGAAAAAAATTTTAGTCCTATTCTGAAATACAAACAACAACAATTGAATGCTGGATGGAAAGGGAGAGTTCTAAAAAATCTTAAAATTACTATTTCTAATGGAAAAAATAATGAAGATAATCTCAATAAACAAATATCTAGATTAGAATCTTCGAGAAACAGTAATTTTCAACAAATATTATCGGAAACTGTGAATGATCTTTCTATAAAAATAGATCCTGTGGTTACAATGGATATCCATAGAATATTTAGACTTGCTGGCTCGATAAATAGTAAAAGTGGTCTTGCTAAAGTACTTTGTACTGATCTTGATGTGTTTGATCCCTTTAAGGATGCTTGTTTTTTTGATAATTCCAAAGTTAAAGTTAATTCCAAAGCTGAATTTTCTATTTCTATGAAAGGTAGGAAATATCATGTAAATAAAGGTTCAAATTCTATACCTGAATATGTATCAGTATATTTGTTAAGCAAAGGTCTAGCAGATATAGATGCAAAAGAGGTTTAATATGGGCAATTATAATGATGATTCTTTGGTAGATGATCACTCCAATTATGGGAAAAACGATCCATTAGAAGAAAAATGGATAGTTGCTTTTATTAGTTCTGACACTATTAATAAAGTTTTTTATAGGCAGTTTTTTGCAATGGGTTTTTATGAGGCATATGATTTAATAATGACCTTTGTAGAAAAAACTGGTTATCAAATACTATGGTATAAGGAAAAAAGAAAATGTGACTCTTATTATGCAAAAATACATATTCCATATTTAGAATATATTTGTACATTTTGCAATAAAAAATTTAACAATACTGAACCCATAAAATGTAATTTTGAAAATAAGAGAATTTGTACGTCGGAATTTTGTTCATTTGAATGTAGAAATGATCATTTATACCATGTTCACATTAAACAAAAATTAAATTAAACATTTTGTTATTTTTACATATTCATTTATCATTTCGATATCTGTTATTCCTTGTACTACATAAGGGGCTCCAGATCCAAGAATAATGTCCATAGCTACTGCATTATATGGTATTTCAAATTTTTCAATAGTATTTTCATCTTCTGTTTCAAAAATTTTTAAAGTATTGTTATTGTTTATTTCAAATCCCATTATTTTGTCTATTTTTCTATTTCCTGATCCTCCACCTCTTCCGCCGGCGGATCCAAATGATTCTTCAACCATGAGAACAAAAATGACATTGTCCGTATTTTTATTTAGTATAATGTCGTTTGAAGCTACTATCAATTTCCTTTTTGGTTCTTTTAAAACCTGGTCTAAATTACTTTCCATAATTTATATGGTATAAAAAATACATAAAAATAATTGCTTTGCTGTATTTCTAAAATCCGTTAAAAATATAATTTTTGTAATATCCTGTTAATAATAATTAAACTTTGGCTATTTCTATTATTCCTCTATCAATAAAACAAGCAAATACCAAATAAAATTATCTTAACAAATCACAGAAATTTTGAAAATACCTTGTTCGGATTAAAATAAATAATCATATCTTTTTTATCAATATATTATGAATAGTAATGACAATGTCTTGCTAACCGTAACTTGGGATGATTCTGGCTATGTAAAATTGATTGATCAAACAAAATTGCCCGAGACCTTGGAATATATAGTTTGCAAAAACCATCTTGAGGTTGCTAATGCGATAAAGAATTTGTCCATTAGAGGAGCACCCGCTATTGGTGTTGCTGCCGCAATGGGTCTTGCACTTTATGCTATTAGTGATGAATCTACAAATAAACGAGATTTATTTTCAGGATTACAAAAGGCTTATGATGTTTTATTAAAAACAAGACCTACCGCAATTAATTTGAAATGGGGTTTGGATAAAATAATGGAAGAATCGTCTAAATATGATACAGTAGATGAGATCAAAAAAAATTTGGTTCAGTTAGTTAAAAAAATGTCTGCTGATGATATAACAATCAATAAAAGTATGGGTAAATTTGGATCTAGTTTAATTAACAATGGTGATGTAATTATGACTCATTGTAATGCTGGTTCTCTTGCTACTGTATCATACGGAACTGCATTAGGGGTTATACGATCCGCCAAAGAATCTGGAAAAAAAATTAGCGTTTTTGCAACAGAAACTCGTCCTGTTATGCAAGGTTCACGTCTTACTGCTTTTGAATTAATTCATGATAATATTGAAGTAAGATTAGTACCTGATACTGCAGTAGGCCATTTAATGATGAATAAAATGGTTGACAAAGTTGTAGTGGGTGCTGATAGGATATTGAGTAGCGGTCATGTTTTTAATAAAATCGGAACATATCAAGTAGCATTAATGGCTAATTCTCATAGCATTCCTTTTTATGTTGCTGCACCTTTGTCAACTTTTGATTTAAAAAATAATCTTGAGGATATTGTTATAGAAGAAAGATCTGCAGATGAGGTTTTGAAAATCGCTGGTAAATGGGTTGCTCCAAAGGGTGTTAAAGTATTTAATCCTGCGTTTGATGTTACACCGCCGAATTTGATAACAGGAATAATTACTGAGAATGGGGTAATAAATCCGCCTTTTGAAAAAAACATTTCTGCGATGTTTGAAGTTAGATAATTATTGGAAAACAAATAAAATAAAATAAAATTTAAAAAGCAGTTTAATACAATTTCAATGGTGAATTTGCAGCAAGTTTCTAAAGAACAAGTATTTTCTGAATTGCGCAAGTGTATGGACCCAGAGGTTCCAGTTAATGTCGTTGATTTGGGCTTGATATACGGTGTAAATGTATCTGATAAGAATGATGTGGATGTAAAAATGACTATGACTACTAGAGGATGTCCACTACATGAAACACTAGTAGGTGATGTCAAAAGGAATTTAAAAAGAATTAATGGAATAGGTTCAATTAATGTAGAAATTGTATGGGACCCGCCATGGTCTATTGAAAAAATGAATCCTACGGTCCGAGAAAAACTTGGTTATGGTAAACCATCACTTAGGTTCCAAATAGATTATGATACTTTTATGCCTTTAAAAAATGGGAAATTAGTTAAACAAGATGATGATGGCTCTATTTCACTAATCAATGAAAAAGAACAAGGATTTATGGTTAATGAAAATATTGTAGATTTTTGGGATAGTTGTGATGGGAAAAAAACTATCAATGATTTGGCTGATAGTTTCTCATCCAAGCTGAATTTACCTCGCCAGCAAGTTGAACAAGAAGTAGTCCAATTAATTCAACAATTGTTAGAGGCAGAGTTATTAAAACCTCCAGAACAAAACAATTTTTGATTATTTGTAAATATTCGCCGACTTATTTACCATCTTTTGTATTCTTATTTCAATATTCTTGCTAGATATCATTGACAGTTCGCTAAATTGTATTCTGATAAAATTTTAATTAAAAATTAATCAAAATGATTTCCTTTTATATTTATATTATAAATTTGAAGTATTTTATTACTATTTTGTTAAATTTTTTTATCTCTATTACTGCATTAATGTTGTCATAATTTATTATATAAATTCGATGATATCTGTGTATAATGATTGATATTCAATTATTAAACGTTATAAATTTGTATTAAATTTTATTTTAAAAATGATTGTACAATCTAATCAAAATTTGGACATTTACTGCATATTTATCTACAAATCAAGATATGGGGTATAGAAAAATATTATCCTTATGAAAAGTGTAAAGTTTCATGAAGTAATATTTAATTGTAAATTCTTCATTTTTTTCTAAATATCACAAAAATATCTTTTGCAATTATAACTTTATGGAATGTTCATTCTGAATTTAATTCAAAGTGGATGCCTTTATAAAACCATTTTGCAGTGAATTTCGACACCAAAGAAAATTTGAATACTATTTATCTTAAATTGGTTATTTAGATTTTTATCTTTTATTGTTCATTTGTTCTGAAAAAAAGAATATTTTATAAATTGTATGCTTATAACGTTTGCTAAATTTCTAATGATGAAAATATTTTTTATTTGTTTGATAAATATACGGTTTATTTTAATAATGATTTGTTATCAAATATGATATCTTTTATATGAAAGAATTAAAAGCAAGAAATGTATTCTGAAAAATAATTGTAAAAGATGTTTTTATCTAATTACATGTGTTATGGTTCTGCATTTGGTTAATATGGACTCTATGTGGTAAAATATCTGATAAAAGTATCATTATATAAAAAATTTAGATTTGTAAATCGTCTATAAATATTTTAAAAGATTTATGATGGAAAGTTTGTACTAATAAAATCATTTTCTTTTATTTTTAACCAAGATATAATAACTAGTGATAAATTAAACATTTTATGAAGATAGTGAAAGATAAAAAAAATAATACTTTATTATCAAATACTTCTTTAGATTTAGAAACACCGGAATCTATTGTAAAAAAACTCAAATCTGGTGAATATTCTGTCTCTGTATATGGGTTAGGTCATGTTGGTGCGCCTATAGCATGTTGTTGGTTAAGATCTGGTGTTACGGTAATAGGTGTTGATAAATCTGCAAATGTTTTAGAAAATACAAAAAACGGGATTACTCATATACCTGAACCTGGTGTGAATGAGGCCTTTAGCGATGGTATTAAAAATAATAAACTGTTAATTTATGACGATCCAATTAAAGCATCGAGGGATTCAAAATTAAAAATGATATGTGTTCCAGTTTTACTTAAAAATAAAAAAGCTGAACTTGGCGCCGTAACAGAAGTAGCATTGTCTATTGGTAAAGGGTTAAAGAAAAATGATATTGTATCCTTACATCCGTCAGTTCCTCCTTTCACTACGGAAAAACATTTGATCCCTATTTTAGAAAAATCAAGTAAATTAAAAATAAACAAAGACTTTTATGTAATCTATAATCCTGAACGGATTTATGAAGGACGTGCTATTAAAGATATAGAGGAAAATTATCATGGAATAGTTGCTGGATCTGGGGAATATGGGATGGATCTAGCAGAACAAATTTTTTCGCTAATTTATAAAAAGGGGATTATTAAGATGTCAAATATAAGAACTGCTGAATCAGAAAAACTGTTTGAAGGAGTTTATAGAGATGTGAATATAGCACTTGCAAATGAGATGTCTATGGTTTGTGAAAAGTTGGGTATTGATTTCTGGGAAACAAGAGTTGCTGCAAATTCTCAACCTTTTTGTCATATTCATAAACCTGGTATAGGTGTAGGTGGTGCCTGTATACCTGTATACCCTTATTTTATATTGGAAGTTGCAGATAAAAATAAGATTAATTGTAAAATAACTAAAGTCAGTCGAGTTTTGAATGATGACATGCCCTTATATTCACTATCTCATGCATTAAAGTTGCTTCGAAAGAAAGATGTGAAAAAATCTAAAATAACAATATTAGGTTTATCATTTAGAGGTGGGGTTGCAGATACTCGTCTCTCTCCTACTTATGCTTTAGTGAAAAAATTATTACAATTAAAAATTACAAATATAATAATTCACGATCCGCTATCAAATGATGAAACCCTAGTAGGCAAAAATAAAACCATCCAAATTACAGATGATCTTAAATTTGCTACTACAAATCGTGATTTAATTATTTTAGCTGCTGATCATAAAGAATATTCTGGTCTGACTCCGGAACAAACAGGAAAAACTCCTATCTATGATGGCAGAGGGTTGTTAGATTTTAATTCGTTTGATTCAAAAACATTCAAAGGAATTGGGCATCCCATAAATTGAATTAACTAAAATAAAAAACATATATTTTATTTTAAATAAATAAATTTTATGGTCAAGACATTATCAAATCAACAATTGATATCCGGTTCTACATCTCCTGATTTTTCATTAAAAGGTGTGGATGATAAAATGTACTCTTTGAAAGATTTTAGATCTAAAACATTCCTAGTCATCTTTATGTGTAATCACTGTCCATACGTAAAAGCAAGAATTAATGATATTGTTAACTTACAATCTAAATTCAATAATTCTGACCTGCAAATTATTGGAATAAATAGTAACGATTCTACTTATGAAGGTGAGGGATTTGATAATATGATAAAGTTTTCACAGGAATATTCGCTTAATTTTCCATATTTGATTGATGAAACTCAAAACGTGGCAAGAGATTTTGGAGCAGTATGTACTCCTGATCCGTTTTTATTTAATGAAAATAAAGAGCTTGTTTTCCATGGTAAGATTAACGATGCAAATGATCCGACTGCTATTCCAACTTATAATACCATGGAGGAAAACATTAAAAAACTATTAAATGGACAGTCTTTGGAAAAAGATTTTGATCCATCTATAGGTTGTTCAATAAAATGGAAGCAATAAACATAATGATGTTTTTGTTATATACTATAAAATAATTTCATTTTATTTCTGATTAGATAAGTAATTATAAAATATAATTTTAGTTTATAATATGGTCAATATTACCGTAAAAAATTACAACCAAATTGATTTAACTGATAGTTTATTCGTTGTTGGTGTACGAGATGATATCTCTACTGACCTTGGTTATTTGGATAAAATGCCATCTGGTGATCTATGTAAAAAAATTACTAGTGCTGTTAAAAATATTAAAGAGATACCTAAAAAATTTGGAAAAAGCTTGTTGTTTTTTTGTGAAGGTGAAAATAATACTTATATCAAGATCTTATTACTTGGAATTGGAAAATATTCAGAATTAGATTCTACTAAAATTAGACAGCTAGGCGGCATTATTTCAATCAAAGCAAAAGAGTTGCAATGTATGAAGATTATAATTTCTGATTTCTATAAACCTGTTTTAAAAAATGTGGAATCTATTGTTGAAGGGCTTTCTCTTTCTTTGTATGAGTTTAATAAATATAAGAAAGATATTGATGATAATAAATCGGATTATTTTGATTTATGTCAGGTTCATTTATTATCTGACGAAAATAATAATTTAGAACTTGAGCAGCTTGTGGAAAAGACACTAATAATTAGTCAATCTGTTTTTTTTGCAAGAGATCTTGCTAATTCTCCTCCTAATGTTATATCTCCAACAGAACTTGCAAATATTGCAGCTTCTATTGATAATACCAATAATAAAGTAAAAGTTAAAATATTAGATAAATACCAAATGGAAAATTTGGGATTAAATGGTATAATAGCTGTTGGTAAAGGCAGCCAAAATCCTCCAAAATTGATAATATTGGAACACAATCGGGGAGTTTCTGGTGAAAAACCTATTTTATTAGTTGGTAAAGCTGTAACATTTGACACTGGCGGTATCTCAATTAAACCAAGTGATAAGATGGATGAAATGAAATTTGATAAAAGTGGAGGTTGCAATGTTCTCGGTATTTTTAAAGCATTGAGTATGTTGGACATCAAACTTAATGTCGTTGGTATAATACCTTCTGTTGAAAATATGCCTTCAAGTTCTTCATATCGTCCTGGCGATATTTTACAAATGTATAATGGTAAAACCGTTGAGGTTTTAAATACTGATGCTGAGGGTAGATTGATTCTGGCAGATGGTTTATCTTATGGTATAGAACATTATTCACCCAAAGCCGTAATTGATTTTGCAACACTCACCGGGGCTTGTATAATTGCGTTAGGAACAAATGTTGCTGGAATCATGGGTAATGATGATATTCTTATTCAAAAAATAATTCAGTCTTCTGTTGATACTGGAGAAAAGATATGGCAATTGCCACTATTCGAGGAATTTCATGATTTGATAAAAAGTAATGTTGCAAACATTAAAAATATTGGTGGAAGAACTGGTGGTGCAATCACTGCTGCTGCTTTTCTCGCACACTTTGTAAATGATGTATCGTGGGCTCATGTTGATATAGCTGGAACAGCATGGACACAAGATGGAACAATTGAAAAAAGCTATAATCCCAAAGGTGCCACTGGATTTGGTATTCGTACGATAATAAAACTATTAGAATCAAACACCTTATAATTTTTTATTTATTTTTTTTATAATTATAATAAAGGGGTGCCAGCACTGCTGTTTCCCCACAGCTCACGCATGTTAGTACTCAGCAGCGACAAGAGGTTTGACTTCCGGGTTCGGAATGGGTCCGGGTCGGGCCCTCAAGCTATGGCCGGCTACCTTCTATAAGGTTTAGACTATATTTATACTCTTTTTATTTATTTGATGTTTTTTTGTTTGATGAAATTTGATAACTATTTTTTTTTATAATTATAATAAAGGGGTGCCAGCACTGCTGTTTCCCCACAGCTCACGCATGTTAGTACTCAGCAGCGACAAGAGGTTTGACTTCCGGGTTCGGAATGGGTCCGGGTCGGGCCCTCAAGCTATGGCCGGCTACCTTCTATAAGGTTTAGACTATATTTATACTCTTTTTATTTATTTGATGTTTTTTTGTTTGATGAAATTTGATAACTATTTTTTTTTATAATTATAATAAAGGGGTGCCAGCACTGCTGTTTCCCCACAGCTCACGCATGTTAGTACTCAGCAGCGACAAGAGGTTTGACTTCCGGGTTCGGAATGGGTCCGGGTCGGGCCCTCAAGCTATGGCCGGCTACCTTCTATAAGGTTTAGACTATATTTATACTCTTTTTATTTATTTGATGTTTTTTTGTTTGATGAAATTTGATAACTATTTTTTTTTATAATTATAATAAAGGGGTGCCAGCACTGCTGTTTCCCCACAGCTCACGCATGTTAGTACTCAGCAGCGACAAGAGGTTTGACTTCCGGGTTCGGAATGGGTCCGGGTCGGGCCCTCAAGCTATGGCCGGCTACCTTCTATAAGGTTTAGACTATATTTATACTCTTTTTTATTTAGTACCCGATAACTAGATTTAGTGACATCTGTTTTTCGCTTTATTTTTATTTGTAAATTAATTAGATTTCATATTTGGATTTTTTATTAAAAATTAATCTCAATTTTGTATATTAAACTTAAAAATTTTTTATTTAAAACATTAACATTTATCTATTTATAAATATGTTAAATTTAACCAATTTTAAAATCCTTTCTAATTAATTGCCTTGCTTTTGTTTAATATGTTCAGGATTTAAATATGTTGTATGTTCAATATATTTGGTTACATTGGATAAACGCTTTAACTTTGTTCATAGAGTTGCTGTCCTAGATGAAGATCTTTGTCAACCAAGGAAATGTGGGCAAGAATGTATCCTTTATTGCCCTGTGAATAAAACTGGTGGTGAATGCATTATTCAAAGGCCTGAAGATGGAAAAGCTGTTATTTTTGAAGATTTATGTACTGGATGTACCATTTGTGTAAAAAAATGTCCATTTGATGCTATTGTTATAGTAAACCTAGCTAGTGAAATTGGTGAAGATAAAGTCCATCAATATGGGATTAATAGCTTTAGATTGTATAAATTACCTATTCCAAAAGAGGGTACTGTTACTGGTTTAGTTGGAAGAAATGGTATGGGTAAATCAACTATTATTAATTTACTTTCAGGAAATATTAAACCTAATTTTGGAACTTTTGACAAAAATTTAGAATGGGATGATATTTTAAATAAATTAACTAATATAGAATTAAGAAAACATTTTGAAAAAATATCTACCAAATCTTTGAGAACTTCTATAAAACCACAATTAGTATACCTTATACCTAAAATTTTTAAAGGTACAGTAAATGATCTATTGAAAAAATATGATGAAAGAAAAATTCGAGATTTGTTAATTGATAATTTAGGATTGCAAAATTCACTCACTAAAGATGTTTCAACGTTAAGTGGGGGTGAACTTCAAAGAGTCGCAGTTGCAGTAGCTGCGTCAAAAGATGCAGAATATTATTTCTTTGATGAGCCGTCTTCTTTTAATGATATCTATCAGCGACTTGCAGTAAGCAAAGTAATTAACAATCTTGCAAAGGATGGTAAAAGTGTAATGATTGTAGAACATGATATGTCTTTATTAGATTATCTTTCTGATAATGTTTTTATAATCTACGGGGAGCCAGGAGCTTACGGTATAGTATCCACATTACAAAGTACCAAAATAGGTATCAATAACTTTTTGGAGGGCTTTATACCTACTGAAAATGTCAGGTTTAGAGACAAGGCTTATAAATTTGATATATCCAGCGTTACAGAAAATATGATTTCAAGTACTTCTATTGTAAATTATAGTTTTATGAAAAAAAAACTGGGCGACTTTAATCTTACTATGGATGCAGGGAAAATTCATCAAGGTGAAGTTATAGGGATAGTGGGTGCAAATGCTTTAGGGAAAACTACTTTTATGAAGATGTTATCTGGAATAGAAAAAATGGATGAAGGTCAATTAGAATCAGAAGTGCGAATTTCGTATAAACCGCAATATTTAAACCAGGATATAGATGGCGATGTAAGGTCATTAATTTATTCAGTAAATAATGGTCCTTTTGAGGGCTCGTTAGTGGAGGAGCAAATTTTAAATCCATTATCCTTAAAAAAGCTATATGATAAATCAGTTAAGGGACTTAGTGGTGGGGAACTACAAAAAGTTGCTGTTTCTTTATCTCTAATCCGGGATGCTGACGTATATGCACTTGATGAACCTTCTGCATTCTTGGATATCGAGGATAGGATTTCGTTAGCAAAATTTGTTCAAAGATTGATCAAATCTAAAGGTAAATCTGCACTTATTATTGATCACGATATTCAACTTGTAGATCTTGTTGCTGATTCGCTTATAATGTTTGATGGTATTCCGGGTATTAAGGGAAATGGGTCTTCTCCTATAACTAAAGAAATAGGCATGAATGATTTTTTAAAATCATTGAATATTTCATTTAGGCGGGATGAAACTACTGGAAGACCACGAGTGAATAAGGAAGATAGTCGATTGGATAGATTGCAAAAAAAAGAAGGAAACTATTATTACATAAAAAAATAATTTTTATTTATTTAATAAATGTCAAAATATTTAAAAAAATTACTAAAGGACGTTCTGCCTGATGATGAAATTTCAAAAGTCTTTTCTTCTTTTGATATTATCGGAGATATTGCAATAATAAAAATTCCTGATTCTTTGTTATCAAAAAAAAATATCATTGGACATACTCTATTGTCTAATATACCTAATCTAAGTTCAATTTTTTTACAGAATACTGCTGTCGATGGTGAATATCGTTTAAGAGGTTTAGAGTTGATTGCAGGAGTTGAAAAATATATTACTATGTATAAAGAATATGGGTGTAAATTTCTTGTAAATGTTGCGAGTTCTTATTTTTCTCCACGATTGTCTACTGAGAGAAAGAGGATGGCTGACATATCAAATGAAAATGAAACAATAGTTAATATGTTTGCTGGTGTGGGAACTTTTTCAATAATTATTGCAAAAAAAATTCCTGTAATAATTTATAATATTGATTCCAATCTTGATGCATTTATTCTAAGTAAGATGAATTCAAAATTAAATAAAGTTGAAAAAAGAGTTGTTTCTATCCATGGTGATGCTCAGAATATTTTATCCTCTACAGATTTCATAAATATTGCCGATCGAATTCTGATGCCTTTACCTGAAAAAGCATTTGAATATGTTGATGTATCTATAAATTGTTTAAAGTCCACTGGGGGCTATCTGCATTTTTTCTCTCATGTAAAAAGCGATACTAAATCTACAGTTATTGGTGATTCTGAAAAATATATTCATACTTTATTTTCAAATTATGATTATAATATTAAACATACGCAAATAGTTCGTGCAGTAGGCCCGAGAATATATCAAACAGTTACTGATATTTTTGTAAAAAAATAACTTTTATTTATTTTTTTCATTTATTGTTAATGTAATACCAATCCATCCTATTATAAAGAATATTATTCCTGTTATTGAGATGGCAGTTAATTTCATCAATAATATGTCAAATTTAGTGCCGAATAGAATATACGTATAAATTAAAAATCCTATTAATGCTATTGCCGTTAGTATAATTCCTCTTATTTTTTCGCCCTCAATCATGTGTTTTCTCTTTTTAAATTCTTATTTAAATTAAGATATTTCTATTTAGTAATTTTAAAATGGTTTTTATACTTTATTAATAATTATTTTGTTAATTTTAATAGTTAAAGTTATGAAATAATAATTTTATTAGAAAAAACGATTAATTTGTTTTAAAAATTTTATTATTATACCTTTTTATTTGGATTTAATACTTTTATTTAATTTTTAATTTGTTTCTCATTATATTTTTTTAGGATGTATTTTTTTACTTTTGAATAGTTCATTTTATTACTGTATTTGTAAATGGTAAATATGTAGATATTTTACTTTTTATTTGAGGGGAGAACAATAAATCATAATAATTCTTATTTAAATTTGATATTTTTATTTTATCTCCTCTTTTTTCATTATCATAGGATTTTCTATGGTCTCTTGGTATTTCTCATCGATTTTTTTCAAAAAACTATTTGATGTTATTTCATCATTTTTTAATTTTGCGGCTATTGTTGCTCCGCCAGCTCCTGCCCCTTCCTTTACAAACCCATCTGAGTAGGCTTTCAATCCATTCTTTTTGGAATTTTGTAATCCCAAATCTGCATATAATATTGGAACATCATATGAGATTTGGTTCATTAAATCTATTAAATTTGAACTCTTGTCATTAATCACATACGATGTTGTTCCAATGCATAACTTGTTGTTTAATTTAATTTTGAGTGCTTTTAATAATGCAACAATTGCGCACATTTGAGTTCCTCCAGCTAATATTATTTTTTTATTATTGTATATGATCTCTTCTACCAATCCACAAATTGTGGGCATCATGGGATCGCCCATATATGATATTGCATTAAATGGGTCATTATGATATTCACCTATTTTTATACTGTTTCTAACAAGTGATTTTTTTATTATATTGTTTTTTAATTCATGGGGATTATTTGACATACTGCTGCTTACTTTGTTAAACGCATTAATGCCTAATACTGATAATACCCCTAGGGCAGTAGTTGTCCCACCTGGAATACTTTCTCCTATAACAATTAAATCATCTTTTCTTGATATATGAGTGCCTATCATCTTGCCCATTTCATAGTTTGAAATTACATCTTTTATATCAAGAGCTCTTTCAATTGCTATGTTTTTTCCACTTGGGGAATTTATGTTAAAGTGTGGTATCTTTGGTTTTACTATTGCTCCCGCATCTATAGCTAACATGGGAATATTTGCAAGTTCTAATGCCGTTTTAGTTATCAATGCTGGAGTTGGTTTTCCATCTGGAGTGGCTGGAATTGCGTCTATGCTTTTACATCTTCCAAATTGAATATATTCTGCATCTGCTGCTGGGGTATACTTAATTAATTCAGTATTTGCACCCGCGACGGTTAGTCCGGGTATTTTTGCAGTCTCAGTATTTGACATGGCAAGTAAAAAAATTGATTTATCTGTTTTGAAATCATTTATATCTATAATATTTTTTGATTGTACAATATTTAAAAAATCCATCATTTATTTTTCAGTTTTCCTTTTTTTTTGATTTCAATGCATATTATACTTTCCTTGATCATTAAAAAAAATAAGATCTCATTTACCTTTCTCTTTCTTTATAGATGATAATTTGAGAGTAAATAGATAAACTTTATACATTAAATTATATTTCTCAAAATTTATCTTTTCTATCAATATCATATTATGATGTCAATTGATAATGAATGTTTTATTATTTTATGACCTGAATTATGTTTTAACTATCTTGTATGCTATCTTATTTTTATAAATGGCTATTTGAATCTATTAAAGTAAATATTATTTTTAAGATTAGTAAATAGGTTAATCTTTTCGATATGAATAATTAATACATGTTCTTTTTAAAGAGTAGTATAGAATATTTTATATTTTATATATCATATAGTTTTTTCAATAGTGCATTTTCCAAATAGAAGATGAAGATAATAATGTGAATTTAAGAATGTACATATTTAGAATACCATGTATCATTGGCTGACAAAAAAATTATATTTTTTATTCTTTTACAATGTTACGGAAAGTGTTCTTTGGAAAATACCTATTTTATTCTTTTGAATTGAACTGTGAATATTTTTTTATTTATTCAAAAGTCATATTAATTCATAATCTTTTTTTATAGCGATTTCATAAATTATGTAATTGGTTTTGTGTTTCTGGAAAATCAATTTGGATTGTACTTTTGTATCTATCCATAGAAAACATAAATTGTTTTTGTTAATGTAAAAGAGAATGCTTAAGATTATTTTCATATATTAGTTATAAACCATAGTTACTAATTTTTATGGATCTAGTGGACATTATAAGTATGACTTTTAATTCTATGGGTTTTTCATTGGTTATTATAGTGAATAAACTACATTTGTCTATCCGTTCAATTGATTTTTTTTCCTATGAAACGTATTATAACTTGACTGTTTATGTTGATATGGGTTAATGAAAGTATGTATTACACGATTAATTGACAACAGAATCTATTCTTTAATTTCATATATCTTATTTTAAACTTGATTTTAAGTAGGACTAATTGATGAAAGAATATCTTTAAATGAACTAATGTTATTTGGATAATCGTAAATAATTACCGAGTTTTTTTAACTTTAATATAACTAATTTATTAAATTGTTATTATAAAATTGGAAAGTAAGATACATCCTAAATGTTATACACATTAATAGCACTTTTTGAATATGTATATTTTTTTCTAAACAAATTAATTTAGATTATCTTATCTTATCTGGACGCTGAGATTTTTCAAAAATGTGGTTAATATAAAATTTTTTTATTTTTTATGTAATAGTTTTAATATATTGAGAGAACTTGATTAAAAATGATGTAAAATGTTGATTACATCCATTATTTTTTTATATGATGATCTGTAGATTCTTGTTCTAAATAATTGTTTCTGTAAGTCAAGTTATGTACTCATATATTCTAAAAACGTTTCTCGATCATGAAATTTAAAGATGAAATTTGTTTTCTTTTCATCTTTTAAAATTGATGTTTTTGTATTACCATAGTGATGACCTGGATATATAATTAAATTGTCATCAAAATTTACCACTTTATTATATATAGAATCGTACATTTCATTAGGGTCACTACCAGGAAGATCTGTTCTACCGCAACTACCTACAAATAAGGTATCTCCTGTGATGACTGATTTATCATCGATGATCAGGCATATGGAATCAGGAGAGTGTCCTGGTGTATGAATGACTTTTATATTCGCATCAGCAAATTTTATATATTCTCCATCTTCAACCCCAATGTCTTTTCTTAATTGAGATGATTTGTGTTGTATTATTTTTGCTCCAGTCGCTCTAACTACTTGTTCATTTCCAGTTACATGGTCAAAGTGAGAATGGGTGTTTATAATAAATGAGTTTGAAAGATTATTCTTTTTTAAATAATCAAAAATGATATCCAAATCCCAAGAAGGGTCTACTATTATCGCACTTTTATTTTTCTCATCAATAATCAAATATGTAAAATTATCCATTTTACCTACTAAAAATTGCTCTATTTTTACCATTTGCTATATCACATCCTTTTCTGCTTCAATGGGAACTCCTATTTTTACGGGGTGTAGTTCTCCAATATCTTTTGGGTTTTTTAAAAGACCATGTTTTATTCTATGAAATGTAATTGTAGCGTGGGGTTTTACAGATTTGTCGTAAATCTCTCCTGTGTTGGGATCTAATCCCGATGGAATATCTACAGATAAAATAAATGATTTTGTTTTTTGATTATTTATTTTATCGATTATTGTTGAAAAGGGATTCTTTATCGGTACTACTTATACCAGTTCCAAAGAGTCCGTCTATAATTATGTCTGCTTTTTCTATTTCATTTTCTATTGCTGTTAAATTATTTTCATCATAGATTATTTTATTAATTGATTCGAGTTTTTCAATGATTTCCCAATTAGTCTTGGCTTCTTCTGTTTTTAAAAGACTGGGGTTTCCTAATAAAATTAAAAAAAGATTTGTTTTGATTTTATCTGTGCTACTATTACTACTTTTTCTTAATTGCTTTGCAAAAATATGTCCTGATAAGTGCCTGTTAGATACGATGGCATCCCCTCCATTATTACCTAATCCACAAATAGTGACTATTTTTTTATTAATAATCTCATCGTTAAATTTATTTATAAGATAATCTGAAATTCTTGAACCTGCATTTTCCATCATTAGTAATTTTTTCATTCCGCATATTTTTTCCCCATTGTTTTCAATCTCATACATTTGCTGAGATGTAATGGGTTCAAACTCTTTATCAAACCCAGAATTGTCTATCATAAATATCCATTTTTATTATACGTTGCTAATTAATTGTTGTTTATTGCCTATTGAAATGAATGAAGTCTTTTTTCTTTATGATCATTTATTTTATCTTTTATTTGTCTGTCATGTTCTAAGATTATGTGTTGATTTGCACAGTGATCATGCATCATATTAATTTCGCAAAATTCACAGGATGTTACAAAGTCCATATTTTTAAATTCTTTTTTACAGATACTACAATTTTCTGATGGTAGCGATTCTGTCAGAAACGGTTTGATCCATCCTTCTCTCCATAGAATATTGACCATTATTATTAATTTTGTCTCATTTTGCTTTTAAATTTACTACTTTCTTTTAATCAATCTATAATTAGATAAATGGTATATACTATGCTTTCAATTTCATGTTCTTTGATATGATTGATATATTATCTAAAAAGCCGTTATTTTTCAATTCATTGACTGGTTTGATTGTGTAATAATTTAATGACATTTTCTAAAAAGTACTGGAAAGACATATTGAGCATGAAATACCGCTTATTCAAAAGAAAATACAATAAAGAAGATGATGCTGTCAGAAAGTCATTCGTTTCCTCGAACTAGATTACTTATACTTTAGATTCGCTATCTTTGCATATCTATACAATTGCGGGCTTTCTCTTTGACCTTGATAATAGAAACATCTTCAGACATGCAAAAGTTAGATTTGATAAGACAATAGGTGTGAATCAAATATGTATAAATTTATGAAACCAAATATTGGATGAAGGAAAACAATACTTTACTGATTCTCTTGCTTTCATATTTGGGTGAGCAACAGATGTCATGACATGTGGCTAAAAAGACAAGATGATATTCAATTACCAAGAAAAAACATACAAAGATACGGTTGATGGTTAATAATCGGGATGTTGTCATTCATAAAACAGAATATGGGAAAGGTAAAAAAATGGCCATGATATTTTATAAAACGAATCATGCTGTCATTTTAATAGAGGTTGTAAATGTTTTCGACCCTGGATTTAGTTGGTTCCGAAGAGGACTGCAGATAAATTATTTTCCTACTTAATGGGTGGAATATCAAAAGACATCTTCCAAAGAAAAAGGCCATAACAAGTTTATTCTAGAAAGATCTATTGATATAACATTCTGCACTATTTGCAAGTTGAAAGTATTGGATAATGAGTGGTATTGAAAAAGGTTAAGAAAGTAATAAAGTTTGCTATATAGTTGCAGATCTAATAAATTATAGAGTTATGATGTCTGTTATTCGATTACAAAAACTATTGATTGTATATACGTAGTTTCAGAGTATGCAAGAAATCTAATATTTAAAAGGCATGATGAAATCTTTTAATTTTACTTTTTTAATACCTGTGCTATATATTGCAAATGTATCTCCATTGTAATTACACTTTATTATTGGAAAATTTGTTGGTTTTCTTTTGAATTTTATTATCTTGTAATATTCTTTGATTTTCCGAGGTCCATATTCTATTTCTCCTTTTATGATTTGCCTTTTTTTCCTCATAAATTTAAATGCAAGAATGATGTGTCTATAGTCATAAATCTTAAACATCTCTGTGATTAAATAACATCTGTCTATTTGATCATCTGGTACATATATGCTACTACTAGTTCCAGATTTTGCTTCAATTGATAATAATATTGATTCTTTATTGTTCACAGCTACTATGTCAGGTAATCCTGTGCTGGAACCGCCTAATCTCCTTGCATTCCATTCTCCAATGTTTAATTTCTTAACTAGTTTATATTCAAAATTATATCCTCTGCTTCTACGAATATCGGTCAATCGAACATAATTTTTAATTTTGCATTCCAATAAATTTTTTTATATCCTTAGAAATCTGATTATATCTTTTTACTATTTATATCCTTGACAATGATTCATTGGTATGTCATATGGAGTAAATTTTGATAATGTTCATAATTCTTTGAATCTCTTTTCTAATCAAATGAAACAATTAGAGGTAAGTAGAGAGACTTTAATAAAAGAAACAAGAGAAGTAATTTCCTTGTGTAGTAAAGCAATAGTTTTTTTACACAGTGGTAATATCGCTGAAGCCGAATCCTTGTTGGATAAATCCATATTATTAATAAAAAACTTGAAAAAACATGTAATTTTTGATTTAGATCGTTATTTGTGGCCCGCAGAACAAGAATATGTAGAGGCATTTATGTTAAAAGAGATAGTAACTAGGAAACCTGAATTAAGTAGTTGTGAATCTTTGAATGTTTCTTTGAATGCTTACGTAACTGGGATGTTAGATTTAATCGGTGAACTAAAACGAATGATTTATGATAGTCTTAGAAAAAATGATACTGATTTTTCTTTATCTTTATTTGAAATTATGCAATCCATTTATGATCTGCTTTATCCCTTTTCAATTTATGATAATATTGTGAATGGAATAAGAAAAAAACTGGATATTTCTAAACGAATTATTGAAGATGTGCGAACTACGATGGCTGAAGAATATCGAAGAATTACATTCTTAAATCAATTTAAGCAACTGTCTGAGAGCGCAAAACCTTCATCAAATTAGATTAAAAAAAGTTGCATTAATGAAACGCTATGCAAATTTTGCAAATGCTTCTGCAAGGTGTTTATTTAATATATTAGACCATGTAGTAAACCCTTCTGGTTTATCGGGATAGTTTCTAAAATGATTCACCAATGTTTCGTTCATATTGGCAGTATATTTTAGATCTTCTGCTAATTTTTTATTTAAGGTTCCTCTTATTAGCATGCCAATCTTGTCTACTGTGCTAAATACGGGGTGCTCTCCTCCTGTTATTTTATCAATATCCATTTTAGATAAAAAGTGTTTCATACCATAATTGATTTGTTCATTTGTCAAATGCTGTAACAATCTTCTGAAAACTTCTAGACCAGGTGTTTTGTATCCATATTCGTTAATAAAATTCTTATTAAAATGCCATAAACCTGATTCTGATACATCATTTTTCTCTATCGCCTCAACTACGTCTTTTCCTGCTATGGTCGCAGCGATTATTGCGGGACCAATACCTCCTGCATCCAATGGTTTTGGCATCCATGCTGAATCGCCAACCATGACATATCCATTTGCAACCAAACAATCGTTTTGTCTTCTTACTGAAACCTGCCATGTACCCCATTCGTTTCCCATATCTTCTTCCTCGTTTGACAATTGTGGGTTTTTAATTGATGGATTGATATTTACATAATCATCAATCAATTTTTTTAAATCTCTTTTTTCTTTTCTTTCTTTATTGCTACTATCAAAAAGTTTTTGTTGTACTCCTAAACCGATATTTACTTTATTTTTCCCTTTAGGGAAAACCCAGCCATATCCGCCTGGTGCAAGTTTTTGGTCTAGGTGGATTATGCAGTAATCAGGGTCAAAATAGGTTTTATCTTCTCTACCTTCGGCAGATTCAAAATCATAAATATATCTTCCAGTTGATTCGAGGTCATTTCTATCAATTCTTTTTTGGATATTTGATTTAATTGATAGGTTTGTTCTTAAAACAGATGTAACTCCTGTACAGTCAACTATTACTTTTGCTGTCTTTTTAACAATTTCTTTTGTTTTTGTATTTTCTCCTTCAATTCCAACTATGTAATTGTTTTCTGTAATTGCATTTCTAATTATTGTATTGTTCATAACTTCTACACCAAGCTTGGCAGCTTCTTTCAATTGTTTTTGCGGAAGTAGTTTTCTATTCAAGATATATCCTTCTCCATCAAATGAAACTTTTGTTTCGTGATCAGGGGAGAATGCTACAACCCCTTTAACTGGGTGCTCTATTTCTGGATTCCCCCAGGAAATTTTGATTCTTTCTTTCATATAGTCTACCGTATTTTTTCCAACCGCATCACCGCATATCCAACCAGAAATTGTTTTCCTACCTTGGATTTGTATTTCGTTTCTATCAACAATTAATATCTTTAATCTTTGATTTGAATAATATGCTGCAGATGAAGCTACAATCATGCCTGCTAACCCTCCACCTGCTACTATGATATCGTAATCTGTATTTGACAGGCTCATATATTCTATATCTGATACAATTAAGGATAATTAAAGTTATGAGGTTAATATTCTCCACTAAATATTAGCATTTGTATATTTATAATGAGAAAAACACGAGGAGGTTTTTGATTTAAAAGTGATTGTAAATGGCAAAAAGATTACCGGTTATGAAAGCGTTAGATTATCTGATCCCTCTTTAATTACAAAATCTGACTCAATAGATGAAAATCACAAGGCATATGTAAACTTTGTATCCTCTTTAAAATCTCCAATTACCATAAAAGCATATGTTATAAGATTAAAAAACTATTTACGATCGCCTTCCATCCATTTTTCAACATTTGATGATATACTGTTATTTTTGGAGCTATGTTTTATTAATAATAAAAAAATAACAATAGAAATACTATGACAACCATGACAACCCTGACAGACAAAGATAAGTTCATTGCAACATTCAGTACATAGAACATTTTAATTACCTAAATATAAAATATGGAAATAGTCTTCTTTGTTGTATAATTCGAAAATCAATTATAACAACAATTTATCTGTAACAATTACAACGGAATTGATTTTGCTTTAAAAGAATATGAAAAATAATTAAGATTTTAAGATTTTATCGATTTTAAAAAGAAATTCGTTATAATGAATCGGTTTTTTTACTATTTTATTATGATGTAAATCTGGAAATATACTTAAAAGCTCTTCTACTGCATCTAATGCGGATAAAAATAGAACTTTTATATCTGGATTCATTATTTTCAATCTGGAATATAGTTGAATACCATTTAATCCTGGCATTCGTATATCCATTATTATCAAATCATAATGATATGGATTTACTTGAGCAAAATGTTCTAATGCTTTAATGGGATCGGAAAAAAATATTGTTTTATAATCTTTACTTTCGATTATGGTTTTAAATGTAAAGAGGATATCTGCATCATCATCTATTAAAAGAATGTTAAAAGATGAGTTGGTTTGACTAAGCCTATTTTCTCTATATTTTATTTGATTTTGCTTTTTTTTAAACTCTATTTCTTTTTGATGCTCCGGATTATTGGAGCGTTGGACAGAGTAAACCTCATAAGAAATAGAAGTTTCATTTTCATCCCATATATCATTTTTATCGTATTTATTATTATTAATATTAATTAATTTAAAATAATAATCATCAAAAAATGATTCTTTATCAATTATCTCGTATAGATCCTTATAGATAACCATCTCATTTGGCAGAGCTAGATGGTTAATTTTTGAACAAATGTTAATTGTAGGGCCAAACAAATCAACGGAATGAGAATTTAATGATGTGGCCATTTCTAATTTACCATAATTTGCACTAATTCTATAATTGATTGATGGGAGATCATTCTTTTTTAAATTATTATTAAGATCTATATTGGCATCTATCATTGCTAAGCCGCAATCAAGAACATCTTGAAATGCATCCTTGTTTGTATCTATATCGACAGTTTTAGGGAAATAATAAATTAGACAATCTCCGGCATTTTTTATTACTTTTCCATTATAATTATTTATTATCGATGCCATTGTATTAAGAAATATGGAATAATAACTTCTAATTTTATTTGAGTCATCTAATAATTGTGGGGTGATTTTAGTAGAGTCTATTATGTCTATAATGCAAATACAGTAATATTGATACGCATAATTAATAAAAGTTATTTGGTTGTCTTTAGAGCCATATTTATATTGAGTGTTAATTGTCTTGTTTTTTGTTATATTATATATACTTTCTTCTTTTAAATCGGTTATTTTTTTCGAATGTCTATGGATATCTTTCATCTTTTATTGACATTCCTTCTTTTTTACACTGATGGAATCTTTTAATCAATTTAAGCGCGATCTCTTCGTCGTGTTCCACTGATTTTATAATAGCAGATTGGCAAGGAAAATGAGGAACAGAAAAAAAATTGTTCGCCTCTAAATTCTTTGATATGTCCCTCGATAATACATTTGGAAAAATATTTGATGTTTTCATTAAATATCGAATAAAGAAAGATAAAGAAATAAGTAGATACAAGTTTATTGTAAAATTATAATTTAATAGAAAATTTTCTAAATATGTATAAGAATAAATTAATGTATGCTAAACAATCTTTTTTCATCAAAAATATCTGCGTTATCCCAAGAAAGATAAAAATAATTTAAGCACCAATTATGGAATTGTTCATCCTCTCCATAAATTATAAAATTCATATCGGGATTTTCTTCGCCATGTTTTGGAAATACTATAAATGCACTTTTATCTGTCACAACCAATGATATTTTTATCTTTGTTAGCATTTTATGTTCTATTTTACCATTAGTTTTAAATATTTTGAATTCGGATATATTTTCATGTCTTATGGTATCAAATATTGAGTTTTCACCGAAAATGGTTTTTATATGAAAAGATTTATTATTTTCAAGTTTGGTTTTTAAAAGAGTAGTAATTTCATTTATTCCTTCAATTTCGTATAAAACGTTGTATATAAATCTGTCTGCATTATTATACATTTCAATTAATCTACGTATTATTTTTGGATGACCTCGTATTATTTGCACGTTATTAAATATTCCTAAGCTTAATCTAAATCTCAAAGGAAGGTCGTTAATATCATGGTCTACAAAATAATCTTTCATTTCCCATACAAATTGCATAGAATAAGTTAAATCAAATAAATTAGCACCTAACGAAGTTAAATAAAATAGATTTTGTTCCTTTTTGATAATTTTATTTTCTAAAAGAATATTTATATGGTGCTCTAGATTATTAAGTGCAGTAGTAATACCTTTCTCATCATATAATCGCTTTTTAAGTTCAGTAAAACTATTTGATTTGTTTTTAAGGAGTAGAAGTATCTGGAATCTAATACCGCCAAAAATAAAGAATAGATAAGATATATCTTTTTTATCTTCATCCTGCTTCACAAGGCGTATTTATAGAATCTTATATAAATTTCGTCATGATAGATCTTATTTTAAGTGGATGAAATAACTAAAAATATAGTTTAGTATATCTTTTAAGTGATAACTATGATAGATTTACAATAATTAAAAACAATTTCACCTTCTAGAAGGCTGTTAACAGTTGTGTAAAGGAAATTGTATATGCATCTGTAAACTAATACTACTCGTTTTGGGCAGCAAAAATATTGTTATATTTTTTGATGAACATTCAAAATTATAAAAATTAACAAATCTAAACGAACGTAATCAGTTTACAATAACGATTAGCTAGGTATTTATACAACTGTTAACTTAAGACAATGTTTCTTGATTATGTTTATCGATGAACATGCTGAGTCATTGTTTTACATGAGCTAATTTACACTTGTTCCTTCTGCAAGGAAAGTAATTATCAAATGATTCTACTCTATCCTTTATATACTACATTGTTCTTTCAATTATGCTCTTTTCGAAAGAGGAGTGAAGATGATGATGTAAGTTCAAGAATTTGCATGCTTGTGGATACCAAGTACCGCCATCTGACGAAACGGAATGTATTCCATACCTCTCTATAGCTGTAGAAAGAAATCGGTCAGCAACAAACATGTTTCGTTCTTTGGATGTATGAAAAGAAAGAATTTCTTTACCTGTTGGTTCAATAACAACCCAAAACCATATTAATCCAGGACCGGCTTTTATCACAGTTCATAGATAACATATTCTTTGATTTTTTTTTTCTTGAAATATTTCCAAGGCTTGTACTTTTGAATCCAGTTCCAGACAGAAACGTGGCTTATTTTTGCTATTTTTAAAAATGATAATGCTTTGGAGGTGTTTCTAAATGATAAACCAAGAAAATACAAATATAATCCATAACCAATGATATTTGAAGATGTTCTATTTCTTGATCTCATATAATATATGGTTGTCTTAAATCTTTAGGTTTTTCCTTAAGTTAACCGAGCCCATTATATGCTTTAATTTGCATTTCTTTTTTCTACATGGAAAATAATCATCAAAACCTTTAGAGATATTTTTTATATGCTATTTGTTAATTCAATAATACTTTTCTCGTGTAGGAATAGATTATTTCAGTTTCAAAAACTTGTACGGTCGTAAAAACCATTTATTACCATATAATGAAATATAATACCTTCATGTTTGTTAACAGTATCTGATAAAAAAATGGCTAGGTTATATCAATTCATAAGGTCTGACAACCATAGACGCCGAGTGGCGACAGCATCCAAACGTTTGAAGCCATCGAATGTAGCCTATTTGTAAGCCCGCATATAGGTCGGCATCGCAAATGTCATTTTATCAAACATCAATCGTGTCTGAATTGTTAATGATTGCCTGTCAAGCATGTCTGACGCAAATTCGCCGAGGATATGGATGTCAAGTAGCCGACTGTAGGGGTCGTAATATTAGTTTCAGGTTGTCATCTGAGTCTTTCAAGGCGATAGATATATATATGGTTCCAAAATTAACTTCAACTTTGTAATGGATTTCCTTCTTCTTCATGCCACGTGTCGTTAATCATACATCCTGCTCCGGTCACCTCTTACACTGAATAAACTACCGATAGTGACAATGGGTCTAACAACCTTGAATCTAAGATCTAACATGATAGAAGACACAGACCTTGCTATATCAAAACAGAGGCAAGAGAAAGACTGATTACGTTGCTAGCGGCATATACTTAGATACATAGAAATGATTGTCTACTTGCTGTCACTCGAGTATTAAATTAGAATTTCATCACAGAAAGATTGATTTTATAATACCTTTACTGTGTATAAGTCTATACTTTCATCTAATTTAGAGGCCTTGTTTGTCTTAATGATTATTCATCTGCGTTTAAATGATAAATACTTGCTATATCCTCGTCATAATTCTTCATCATAATTCCTCACTATAACCTATACTTGATAAATTCATAAATATAAGATTTTTATAGGATATTTATACCGTAAAATGGTTGATAATACCTCAATAAGGTTGATAATACCATAATTTATGAAACGAAATTAGATGGTAAAGCTAAAAACAATAGGAAAAGTTCTTTTTATAAATGAATCGATCCATATGTAGTATATTAATGGGAAATTCCTTTAAAGTTGGTGTCTCCTGGGTCTTTTTATAAAACAGATTAAATGAATGATTGAAAGGCTTACTGGAAGTTAGATGGATAGATAGAA
Organism: uncultured Nitrososphaeraceae archaeon; assembly: GCA_963762475.1. Taxonomy (GTDB): domain Archaea; phylum Thermoproteota; class Nitrososphaeria; order Nitrososphaerales; family Nitrososphaeraceae; genus Nitrosocosmicus. The sequence continues at coordinate 147,260 of CAVXKW010000006.1, read as the reverse complement.
ACTGATCTCATAGTGATTTTAAATGCTGATAGGATGATTACTATTGATTACTCTAACGTTATTCTACTATGAGCAGGTGTAGGACTTTTAGTTATCGGAAGGACTCATTTAATACCTCGCATACTCCTCTTCCTAGTTAAACCTTATACAACAAACATGATATCTTGCTATTCAAGGTGCTCAGCATATGTTCTCCAGACTACCACAGTTACTGCATCCCGAAAGCAGAAAATTGAAAAATACTCTATCGATAGAGCCACATCCAATGAACACCATCATCTTAAGAATACGGTTAAGCTTTGATAACTATTCTAATTGAAAATGTTACTCCTTATCCTTCAATCTGTATTCATCGTCATATGATGCGTTAACTACTACTAATAATAAAGACCCGTAGTTCTAGTGAAATAACCAGTCATATGCCGTCTACCCCATCCCGGAGGATGGAAACCTTGAATTGAATGCCTTTCTATGGTTACATCTAAGGAAAATGTGATGATGAGATGTTTCAGATATGTATAACTAATCATATTTTGGAAACAAGTCAAGCCTACGACGATTATGGAAGAATATGTTCATCCAGTCCTGGATAAGATATAAAATCCCAAGACTAATGGGTGGAGTTGTTGACTGCGGTGTCAACGACCAAGAACGAATTGACATATAATCCATGTTCTATCACCTAGACCTTCGACTAACTGGCAACTTACTTCTTATTTCATGCTCTGCATTGATGACTGTAGGATAGTATGATATAACACAGAATGAGTATCGTTGTTGCATTCGCTGGGTATAAGAATGCCTCACAGAAGACGCTTGGGTAATCTCCTCCTTGATCTTGAGCTTAACATTAAAATATTCAAATTTGAAAGTTTCTCTCTGAATTTCGATAGGAAATAGTCGTATATATCGAACTTGAATACTGATCATATCACCTGAAATGATCTGGGAATAAAAGACGTACACGTTCTCCTAACTGACCTATCTTTCAATTATCAAAAGTTTGAATTAATATTGGTGCTATGAAAGTATATCTGCAATTGAAGATTATCAAAGATACCTGATGTCAATTGTTATGCATCGGCTGATGGGGGGAATTGATGTATTACAGTTCTTTCAATAATGCTCTTATAGTACTATAATAATTTTTGAACCAACCATTTTAAATATGGTGTTTCCTAAATCCTTCAGATTTTTTCATTGAAACATAATGTATTTATTATTATAAATTCAATTTTTTTCAAAAAATATTTTTAGACTAAATTATTAATATTAATATTAATATTATTAATTTAATTAAATTATGGTATTTAATGAAGAGAAATTTTTATGACTGCGATGAAAGACAGATTAATCCAAAATATTTTGATGGTCCTGTTTCAATTAAAGAAGTATTTGATGAAAAAAATTCTCAAGATCAAGAGATTTATTTTGTTGAATTTTCAAATGGTGCCTTAACCACTATCCATTATCATGAAACTGAACAAATTCTAATTCCATATTATGGGAAAGGTATCATAGGTAAATTAAAAGTAAATGATATTTTGAATTTTGATGTAAATGATATTGAATTAAATTTGCTTAACGAAGGCGATATTGTTGCTATTCCATCTGATGTTTTACATTTTCATGGTGCACTGCCAAAACAAAATTTTATTCATATTGCTTTCAGAAAATTAATTGATTACGAATGCAAAAATAACGAAAAAATTTCATATTTAACTCAAACAAGATGGATTTACGACTTTATTTCGGATAAACTGGGAAATGAGGATTCAAAGATGATAAATTCTGAATTGCAGAAAATATCAAGTAAAGTCCATAATTCCATAAAAAGATATGTTTCCCAACTCTGATTTTTGAAATCAAATTAAACTTTTGTTTCATAGTTTTTGTAATATTGCTTCTGTCATCAAAATTGTTGAAATATTTGTTTTTTATTTTATATCTGATAAAAGTATTCTAATTCTTAGGCTATCGATAGCATAAAATGAGAAATATATTTTTTATTATTTTAATCGATAGAATAAATATGTTTTAAAAGTAAATGATCTGTTAAACATTTCGATAAATTATTTTGTCTAATTGTTAAAAAAAAATTTTTGTTTGTTGTTATTTATAATTTTATCTTCTGTGACAGATGACTATTCTGTGGTGGTGTTTGAATACTACGTGGCAGTGTTTATGGAATGGATGATGATGAAATGGACCAGTTTTGTGTATTACAACATTTTTGTGTATGACAACAGCTGCAGAGGCGTTTTCCAAACTTAATATGATGGGAGTCAAAGCTAATGCTACTAGTGCGAATGATGCCATAGATAATACTATTATATTTTGTTTTTGGTTTTCGTTCATATTAACCTAATCTGATATAAATTGGAGAAATATTTAAAGTTTGAATAAAAATTATACTAATTCAGGAATTTCTTTATAATATGTGAGAAAGTGTAAAATATATTAAAGGTGAGTAATAATTCATAGATTATTACAAATAATACATCTAAGAATAAAAATCTTGATCACATATTTTAACATTACTACTTCTAAAACTAATATCTATCTTGGAACATTTGGTTAAAATATTTACGAGAAATTTGTATTCCAAAATATTTAATTGTAATAATAAATGAAATGATTATGAATATTTATTTGTTTTATTCATGTTCGCTTGATAATGTGGTATTTATTTTTGGATATTATAAATTAAAATCAATTTTAATTTTGAAACAATTTTATTGTTATATTATATCAACCTTTTATTTTATCCATCCATCCCAATTTTTTGAAAAGCCATATCATTACAATTACTGATACTATGGATACAACTATTATTATTACCATAGGAATATAATCTGCTATTGCATTGCTAGAATTAGTACCTGAAAGGTATACGGATGTTCATTCCAAAGAATGTCCCTATGACTGTTACAGGAATAGATAAAGTAAACAATATCGTTAAAAAACTCAAGATTTTGTTTGTTTTCTCGGTGCTTAACATAAAGTCTGTATCTTTATAAATTTCAATGGTTTCCTTTGATTCTTCCAGCGCTTCTATTACTTTTGAAATGTGGTCATTAACATCATCAAAATATGATATTAAATCTTCTCCTTCTGCATTACTTAGCTTTTTTACATCCCTTGATGTAATTTCTACCATAATTCTTTTTAATGGAAGCATAATTCTACGCAAGGTTATTATCTCTCTTCTTAAAATGGCAATTTCTTTTACTACTGCAACTTTATCGTCAAAAACTGCATCCTCTATGTCATCTATATTTCCAATTATTTTTATAAGAATATGAAGAAGATCATCGACAAGGCCATCAAGAATACTGTGTAATAGATAGCCAGTTGAATCGCCAATAATGTTTTGTTTATTATTATTATTATCTTCTTTGCATGATTGAAAGAGTTCTACCAGGGGTTTTAAATCTCCTTGATGTATGGTTATGAGAAAATTTTTTCCAACGAATAATGATAGTTGACTAAATCTTTGGGTATTTCTTTCCTTTTGAGTGGTTGGAAATTGTAGAATTATAAAAATATGGTCATCATATCTATCGATTTTAGGAAGATGATTTTTTGTTAAACAGTCTTCAATATTTAGTTCATGAAGTGCAAACCTTTTGTAAATAATATCTAATTTTTCTCTAGTAGGTTTCTCTATATTTATCCATAATAGATTATTATTATGTACTTTTTCTATTCCTTTTATATAATTAGGTGTAAACATCTCCTGCGACCTTTTTTGCAAATTTAAATATGTTCATCTCATACTTATTAGCTTAGTTTGTTATTTTCTTTACTTAATTTTTTTGGAGGAAATTCTCGTAAATCCTTTGAATTGCATTTACTACATTGTAATGGTTCATTTTTAAACAAATAATTTATGTAATAACATCGTACACATTGCTTTCTATCTAGATTGGAATAAATGCTGATAATTTCGTCGTTTTCAATAAGAATATTGTTTCTCTGCATATTACTTGTGACTGTATTCAAAAGGTCTCTAATTTCATTTGGATCTGAATTTCTATATCTTAAATATATCTTTATAAGAGAAGTGGGAATTTCATCCTTTTTAAAATCTTTTATAATGTCTTGATCATCTTTATCTTTATTTTCTTTGAAAAAATAATCGCGCAAATACCATTCAAATTCTTTTATCTTTACTTCTGAATTCATAATAACTGCTTATTTATTCTTCAAATTATTTAATTTAATCTTCTTGTATTTCTACACCTAGCATTAAATTAATCTTGTCCAATAATAACGGAATATTATATCCTGTTTTAGAAGAAATTGATACTATGTGATTCATATCCGGCTGTAAATTCAAATCTTTTAATTTTTCTGTAATTTCTGAATGTTTTACCAGATCGACTTTATTTAAGACTAAGATTAGCTTATTGTTTGGAACTTGTAGCATCGATAATGTTTCTAGGGAGCTCTTCAATTTCTCTTTTATGGTATTGGTGTCGTCACTAAAATCTATTACCAAAAGGACTACTTCTGCAAAGTTTATTTCTGATAATGTAGATTTAAATGCTTCAATCATATATGCGGGTAATTTACTTATAAAACCAATTGTATCTGTAAACAAGACTTTTCTTTTATCTATGAATGCTGCACGAGTGAATGTCGTTAATGTAGTAAATAGTTGTTTATCGGTCTCTTTTTTTTCATTTGTTATAAAATTAAATAGTGAAGTTTTTCCTGCTGATGTATACCCTGTTAAAGATATTAGTGGTGATTTTTCAACTAGTCTTTGATTTCTGTGAAGATTTCTTTTTTTTTCTTCAACAAGCAGTTTCTTTTTAAGGATCCCTGAACGCCTTTTGATACTTAATATTTCTAAATCTGCATCATATTTTCCAACTCCGAGAAACCCTGGTTGTTCCTCACCCCCACCCTTTGATAATCTTACTTTTTCCTTTACTCTTACTATGTCATATTTCAATTGAGCTATCTTTACTTGAATTTTTGATTCATTTGTTGCTGCTCTGTTCAGAAATATTTCCAAAATTAATTTTTCTCTATCAATGACTTCAATTCTGCATAGCTTTGATAGGTTATATTGCTGACTTGGTTTTAATACTTCGTCAAATATGATTACGTCTGGTTTTAATTCCATTATTTTCTCTCTAACGACTTCAGCTTTACCTTTTCCAATACCGAATTTAGATCTTGTAATATGTTTTTGGCAAATTGTATCTATAATTGAATAGCCTGTTGATTCTGCAAGTGCTTTTGCTTCTGTGATTGTAAATGGATTTGGATATGTAATTAGTAGTGCTGTTTTATCGGCGTTATGCATTTAATTCTACAATATAGTTTATGGTAAGATGCCTAAATATTATGTTGTTATCTGAATTATAGTGCTTATTGATGTATCTCTTGTGATAAAGTTAAATAATTTGCTTTTATTTTATATAATATTTGCAAACAGCTTTAAGAAATGTAAATGGCTACGTCCTAAGGAGATGTTGTATTGAAGATTTAAAATCTGTTATTGATATTAATGAAAAAACTCTTCCGGAGCATTATACTGATTACTTTTTTGAATCTCTTTTGCGTGAGATACCTGAAGCATTTATTGTTGCAGAGTATCAAAATGAGATTGTAGGATATATTATGTGTAAATTAGAGTTTGGGTTTTCCAATTTTAGAAAATTAGGTTTTGTAAAAAAAGGACATGTAGTTTCCATATCTTTGTTAGAAAATCATCGTGGTAAACAAATTGGTAAGGCATTAATGATTGAGGGTATAAATGGTGTAGCCTCGCGAAAAGGTGATGAAATTTATCTGGAAGTACGAACAAGTAATTTACTTGCAATATCTCTATATGAAAAGCTCCGTTTTCAAATAAAATCTGTGTTAAAATCTTATTATAGAGATGGAGAAGATGCTAATTTGATGGCATTGGATTTATCTTGATTCTGATGACTTTGTAATTAACAATAAATAAATATTTGGTTGTTTTTGTAATAATTTTATGACTATTTTTGAACCATCTACTTTTTTGGCTGTATTTCCTTATCTATTCATATCTTCATTTCCACTATTTGGAATAGTATTGGTAACTTGGTGGATTATTAAGGATAGAAAGGCATCTAAAATTAAAAAAAAAATTTAGAATATAAATTATTGAAAACAGCAGTAGTCTACCAATATAAAATCAACTCATAAAATAATTTAATATCTGAAAATATCTTTTTGAATTGATGATTAGTTTGGGATTGATTTGTTTTTATTGAATTAATTTTTATTGATTCTTTTTTTAGCTAAAATGTTTTAATTATAAAATATTTTTATGATATTTTCTTATATATTTTCTTGATTCAAAAATGGTCTAAAAATTGGACTGAATTCTGTTAGAGTGAAAAAGATCTAAAATTGAAATCAAGTAAATTGTTGTATTTATGGACTCGATCAATCCATAATTATTATAAATGTGGTCTATTTTTAAAATGGATTTCTTTTAATTAAATTGAAAAGGATCTTGTTTTGTGTTTATTAAACATATAAACAATTAACTTAGTTTAGCCTTGTTTCAAATCAATTTTTCTAAACATCTTTAGATAAATAAGATAAAACGCAATAATAAAAATGGAAATAAAAGCTATTCCCGAGGGATATGAAAATGTAATTCCGCATCTAGTAGTAAAAGGTGCATCAGATGCAATTAATTTTTATAAAAAGGTATTTGGCGCAGAAGAGTTATATCGCGCCACTATTCCAGGCGATGATAGCAAAATTATTCACTCGGTCATTACAATAAGAAATTCAAAGATTATGCTAGTAGATGAATTTCCTGAAATGTGCAAAGATAGACAAAATGGTAAAAAAATAGGATCTCCTAATAGTGTGGGTGGTAATTCAGTTTTTTTGCACATGTATTTTCATGATGTTGATTCGATTTACAAAAAAGCAATTGATGAGGGTGCTTCAATTGAAATGCCATTAAATAATGCCTTTTGGGGGGATAGATATGGTCAAATAAAAGACCCGTTTGGTCATATTTGGGAAATTGCAACTCATAAAAAAGATATCTCAAAGGATGAAATAGATAAAGCAGCAAAGGAATCTTTTGAAAATATGTCAAAAAATAAATAAATATTATAAGAAATTTTATTTCTGGCACAATTGCATTCATCTCCATATTTATTTTAAAAATACAATTGAAAAAATACATATTAATTTATGTATTTAAAAATTAATATCAAAACTGAATGTATTTTCCTTATTTGTTTAGGATAATGTATTGTAAAAATCGTTTTAAAAATTTATATATTCTAATAATGATTATATTCAAACAAGTTATTAAGGTTGATTTAAAATCTTAAAGATTCTATTTTATAGTTGAATTTTCATTTTTTAGTAAAAGTTTATTTATTTTTGTAAAATCGTAGTATAAAACATATCAAAATTTATGAATAAAGGTTAACTTTTAAAATGCAAGGATATATCTGTACATATATTAAGCAACATAGGAACTTTACTTTATTCATATGAAATTTAAATTAGTTAATTTTATTTGTTTTACCTTGTTAAAATAAATTATTATAGAAAAATGAATGCGAGAATAATATCAGAATTTAATCTTAAAGAAAATATTATTTTGAGATTAGTTGCAGGTGATATTACTGAAAGGACTGTTGATGCTATAATTAATGCTGCAAATTCTTACTTGATACATGGAGGTGGTGTAGCCAGAGCAATAGTAAAAAAAGGTGGAAAAATAATACAAGAGGAAAGTAAAAGAATTGGATTTGTACAGGTTGGATCATCTGTAATGACATCTAGTGGTTATCTATCTTGTAAAGCAGTAATTCATACTGTGGGTCCTCAAATGGGGGAAGGAAATGAAGATGAAAAATTAAAACGCGCTATAAATAGTTGTCTTGAGCTTGCAGAGCAAAATGCATTTAAAAGTATATCTATTCCAGCAATAAGTTCTGGAATATTTGGTTTTCCAAAGGATAGATGTGCAAAAATATTGATAAATGAAACTAAAAGATTTTTAACACAAAAAGTATCTTTGAGTATTGAATTAGTAGAGTTTTGTTCAGTTGATTCTGATACGATAAATGTATTTCGAAAAGAATTTGACAAATTAAAAATAAAATAATTCTTCTATGATGATCTTAACTTGAATAGTTAACATGTTATCAAATTAATCGATATTCTTGTAGTAAAGAACTTTTGATTTAGTTTATATTTATATTTTCAAAAAAAGCTAATTATAAATTTATTTATTAAATTATAAAAGGTATGGAAGATTGTTGTGTCATGATTTTTATCGTATTTAGCTATTTGATTTTTTTTATTGACAGTCTATTTGATATTATCAATTGACATTAAAATAGTTGTGTAAATAAAGATCGATAACACTAAATTGATAAAATATTACAATTAAAAATTTTTAAATAAAATTATTTGAATATATACTATTATCCATAAGCAGCAAATTGATTTGATTTAAAATCTCTTAATGGATAAATAATACTGGGTGCTGTTAACTTAGAACATTATTTCAAACTGGTAGCAGAGCTGGTTGATGGTGTAATCATCAAAATACCCTCAAGTAAAACTAAAAAAATAAGAAGAAGGTGAATACACAAACTTCAACATCTATGTCGATAAAACCTACACCCTAAACAGAAGAACAAGATCTAATCAAATGAGGGTGTATATCCTGATATTTCTCAATAAAAGAAAAAGAAATGAGGGAAAATTGATGAAGAAAATACAAAAGCGATACCAAATCGTAAAAAACATTCTCCTAAAAGATGGGTGTAGAGAGAACAAAATTAATGATATAATAGGTTAAGGAAACTGTTTATTCGATATGAAAAGGATGTCGAGAACTATCTTGGATTGGTACAGTTATCTTGTTGCATCATTATAGATAGAAAGTTAATTTTGGGATAGGCTCTTAAAAATAAACCTATATCTTGAATGGAATTATATATTATATGTCTGCTAGAAATAGATCTGTAGTTATGGTTATTTATTTTCTTGTGTAATCATGTGAATGTTGTAACCACAATTGTCACACATCAACTAATTTTGATTATCATGTTTTTTCTTTTTGTCCAAATAGTGTATTTTACATATATTATTTGTCAATAGGTCGTTGAATTTGATATTCATTTCAAACGGTAAAAGTAAGAAATCTGAGAAATACTTTCTCAGATTTCTTTTGGTGTTTGTGGACTGTTTTGTTGTATTTTTCTGTAAAATTGGTACACATTTTGTAATCCTGATTTCTATCTTTAGGATGTCCTAATACAGACGTTGTTTTGAATTAAATCAAATGGGGAATATACTGAATTGAATGTGGTGTAAGGACAATGATAAACCCAATCCATGAGAAATTTATTTTTTTATACCTGGCACGAAGGCCTCTCACCACCTTGTCTATTTCTTTTTTTATGCCTTCTCTTGAATGAACGTTGCATTTCATGTTTTTCATCTATTGATACCAACGCTACTTTATTGTCCCGTTTCAACGGCCTATAAATTTCAAATTATTGACTATCTATCTTATAATGTTCTCTATAGTATATACATCTATAGTATATAAACATTTATATTATAGTTCAATCCAAAGTGGTGCTTGGTTCATTATTAACTTTAAAAATTGGATAAAACTAAATACATCATACAGTTCCTATTTAAGATTGATTCTGTCATATCGAGCCTAAAGGTAATTTTTACATTAACCATAACAGCGGCCTTCAGTAATACTGAATGATAATACAAGTATATGTTTGCCGGTCTACTGTATAGATTTGTGAATGATGTTCTACTTATTTGCCATGCCATGTGTCGAAAGTAATCGATATTCATTCTTCAATGTGAGCACTCGTTTGTACTATCTAATAGATTATAGTTATGGATTTCACTTTAAACGAAAAATATGTCGTAGATCATTTCTAGCATGCGTCACGCAGCACAGCATAATATGTCGGCAAATATTTTGGCGAGCGTTATTTATAATCTAGATGGTCCATTTTTTGGTCAACCGTTATCCATCTTATCTACCGATTAACTTTTAGTGCCATCATATACACGTATATAAAAAGTATACGATAGACACTAACTATGATATAATTACCCATATACTATCTATTAGGGTCTTACCATTTATAAGTACAAAATAATATCTGAATCCCTTTTCTAAATTTATTATTGGGGTATTAACAAGCAACACATAGAATTAAACTATAATATAAATGTTTATATACTATGAGATGTATATACTATAGTGAACATTATAAGATAGATAGTCAATAATTTGAAATTTATAGGCCGTTGAAACGCGTCTATTTGGCTATCAATTAGCGTGGCTATCAATTAGCGTTGGCTATCAATTAGCGTTGGCTATCAATTAGCGTTGGCTATCAATTAGCGTTGGCTATCAATTAGCGTTGGCTATCAATTAGCGTTGGCTATCAATTAGCGTTGGCTATCAATTAGCGTTGGCTATCAATTAGCGTTGGCTAAACACGAGTAAACTCCTTTATTTGTTATTTTGATTGTCTATACACTTATTTATTGGACCCTCTATTGTGAATTTACGTAATCTATTCAGATAGTTTAAAAAATCATCTTTCGTTATATTTGTAAAATCTAAAATCATAAAATTTTTAAAGTTGATCTAATACTTTGATATACTATTCTTGTGACTGATTTCTAAAATGGGTATTATCAATATCAGCTTTTTCTGATTCGTTAATATTGTTTGTAAATCAGTTTATTTTCTGAAGGTTTGCAGTTGTCGTTCAACTATAACATCCTTTCAATTTTATACATCAAACAAAAGTTTGTCTCCTTAAACAAAGCGCCGGGAGAGGGATTCGAACCCTCGAGGCCTTCACAGGCCACAAGCTATATGTTTTGATAATTCCAGGCTTGCGCCCTACCAGGCTAGGCGACCCCGGCATTGGTTACCTGCATCTATTTTCTCTGAATCAATCTAATATTAATTTATATTTCTTGGTTTTTCGATAGTTTGCACTATCTATTATTAATTTGCATTATATATCTTTAAAAATAGCTATATTTTTTTAAAATTCTTTTTATTCGTAAATTATTTAATATTGTAACTATTATTTTTTTAAAATTCTAATTAATATTTATTAATTGATATTTGAAATTTAAATATTAAATTAAACCTAAAATCTTTATTAAAAGTTAAAATAAAAAAATAATTTTGTGATTTATTCTATTCTATGTGTTTAGCAGGAGAAACAGTTACCGAAGCCGCCACCGAGGAATCCACCCCAGCCGCCGTTCCAGTTCCAGCTGTTGCCGCCAAAGCCACATGAACCACATTGGTCAAATCCACCAAAGCCACATGAACCACATTGGTCAAATCCGCCACAGCCGCCGCCACAGCCACCGCCACAAATGCCTACTTCACCACAGCCGCCACAGCCACCACAGCCACCGCCACAGCCACCGCCACAGCCGCCACAGTAAAGCCACAGCCGCCACAGCTAAAGCCACAGCCGCCACAATGATGACCACAAGCATAAACTACATGTGTATTTGCTGCTGTATAACCGCCTAACATAATTGTTGCAAATGCTGCAACCATAAAAGCTACAGATGCTTTTTTAATTGTTGAAACCATTTTACTTAAAATCCAATTAATAATAAATTATATTATAATTTCTCCACCTAAACATGTTATTTCGTTATATTAATAAATTACATATTGTTATTAATGTAGATAATTTTAGATCATAATTTTATGTAACATTTCTCTATATTTTATAGTTAAAAATTTATATTATTAAGCCATTAAATTAATTTTTTTTATATTTTTCTGGCAAATAATTTTGATACTCTTCCATATAGTAAAATAATTAAATCTATTTAGATTTAAATTATGATGTTTTTTGGTTTAAAATTTGTATATTTGTCAATTATCAATGCCTTCTGAATTTATTTGATAGGGATGACATCATCATTATTTAATATTTTGACCTTATCCGCGTACAACATGATAACTGTTATACTAATACCGCTTGGTATCGAAAGAGTTTTGATAACTCATTTTTAATTAACTTTAATTATTATTTAATATATGATATTTTATTATATTAAATAAAAATAATTTCTGTTTATTTTAATTTTGGCTTGTATTTTCCCAAAAGCAGCGAATTAGTAACTACTGTGACAGAGCTTAATGCCATTGCCAATCCCGCAAATATTGGAAGCCATCCAAATATTCCTATTCCTAAAAAAGGAACCAATATTCCAGCAGCTATTGGAATTAAACCTGTATTATATGCAAATGCCCAAAAAAGATTTTGTTTAATTTTTGACACTGTTTTATTACCTATCTCTAAAGCAATCAACACATCTTTGATATCGTCTTTTATTAGAATTATGCCGCCAGCTTCTTTTGCTACATCAGTGCCAGAGCCTATTGCAATTCCTAAATCTGCACTTGCTAATGCTGGTGCATCATTTATACCATCTCCAACCATGGCCACAGTTTTTCTTTCTTTATTCCTTAAATTTGAGATTATTTCTGATTTTTGATGGGGTAATACCTGAGATATTGTTTTATTGATTCCTATTTTAAACGAAACTGCTTTAGCCGTATTCTCATTATCTCCTGTAACCATAATAGTTTCTATTTTTTTGGATTTTAAAGCATCCATCACCTCTTTTACATTACTTTTTATAGTATCCGAAATTGCTATTGCACCATATAATTTATTATTTAACGCAACTAAAACTGTAGTTTTGCCTTCATTTTCTAGGTTTGAAATTTTTTTTTCAAAACTATTTGTAATTGATATGTTGTTATCTTTCATTATTTTTTTGTTACCTATTAGAATAACTTGATTCGAATATGTTGCTTTTACACCATGTCCTGAAATTGCTTCAAATGATGTAGGATGGTTAATTATGTGATCCTTTTCCTTGGCTTTTTTAATTATCGCTCGTGCCAACGGGTGCTCTGACCCTGATTCTGCTATTGCTGCATATGAAAGCAACTCTTCTTCTTTAACATTATTTTCTGTAAATGGAATAATATCCGTTACAGAGGGTTTGCCTATTGTAAGAGTTCCAGTTTTATCAAAAACAATTGTATTTATCTTGTTTGCGATTTCAATATATTCACCGCTCTTATATAAAATACCATTTTCTGCTCCTTTTCCTATGCCCATCATTAAAGCAGCTGGAGTAGCAAGTCCGAGAGCACAAGGACATGCAATTATCATTACCGATACAAATGCTAAAATGGAATATGTTAGCCCTGCATTTCCTAAAAAGAACCATCCCAAAAATACTATTATGGCAATTGTAATGATTGAGGGTACGAAATATTTGGCAACTTTATCAACCATTTTTTCCAAAGTTGCTCTTCCCGTTTTTGATTCTTCTACTAAAGATATTATTTTAGAAATTACCGTTTCTTGTCCAACTTTAGTTGCTTTTACTTTTAAAAGACCGTTTTTGTTAATGGTTGCTCCAATGACTTCATCCCCTTTAATCTTATCAACTGGAAGACTTTCACCTGTTATTAGTGATTCATCAAATGAAGAATTGCCTTCTACGATTATACCATCAGTAGGAACTCGTTCGCCCGGTCTTATTAGCATAATATCTCCATTTTGTATTTGCTCTATCGGAATTTCTATTTCTTCATATTGTGGGATTGTTTTTGAGTCTAATTCTAAATTTGAGTTTAAGTTCGCATCGTTATTTTCATAATTATTTTTGGATTTTGAAATGTTTTGCAAGTTTACTAGGGGTCTGAGAATTCGTGCTTTGTTTGGTTTTAAATCAAGTAACGCTCTTACGGCACTTGTGGCACTATCTTTTGTCTTTATTTCAAGTAGTCTTCCTATTAATATGAGTGTAATTATAATAGACGATGTTTCAAAATACACTGATGTAAAAGGGAAATATTGTGGAACTATTGTTACGATGGCACTATAAATAAAAGCTGTAGATGTTCCTATTGCTATAAGTGTATCCATGTTTGATGATTTAGCTTTTAGTCCTTCCCAAAAACCTCTGTAAAAACGCAGGCCAATCCAAAATTGAATTGGAATGGCCAAAATTAACATCGCGTAGCTAGTATATTTCATAATTTCATTAGGATATATTGATTCAAGTTGAGGAATCATATGGGGTAAACTAAGTAATATAATGGGTATAGTAAGCGCAATGCTTATGATTACATGATTTTTTAACTTTCTTAATTCTTTTTCAGGCTGTACAAATTCTTTTAAACATTGACTTGCACAAAAATAATATTCTATCCCGTTTTTGCTATAGTGTATAGAGTTAGGATTTTCCTCTACAAACATTCCGCATATAGGATCTTTTGCCATTGTGTATATAATGTTAAATCCATATATAACAATCGGGATTATTTTCTTTAAAAATAAATTTGACTCTCAATTAAATTAAAATAATTACAATGATCATTTTATTACTTATATTCTACAGTTATGTTGTGATATTATAATAAAATAATGAGAATATTGAATTTAGATGATTTTAGTCGCATAATAAATGGTGATGTTTTGTTTGATAATTGGAGTAGAGATATTTATTCTGTTGATGCAAGTAATTATATCATTAAACCTGAACTTATAGTGTGTCCACGTGATCGATATGATGTAGAGAATTTATGTGAATATTGTTTTGATAAAAATATTTCATTGACTCCTAGAGGCGCAGGCACTGGACTTCTTGGACAATCTCTTTCAAATAACATTGTAATGGATTTTACTAAATATATGAACAAAATTTTGGAAATAGAATCAGATTATGTAATAGTTGAACCTGGCGTAGTTAAAGGTGTTTTAGATAAAGAGTTAAAAAAAAGGGGGAAATTTTTACCTCCAGATCCTGCCAGTGGTAATTATTGTACTATTGGTGGAATGATTGCGAATAATTCTAGTGGTGCTCATTCTTTAGGTTATGGAAGTACAATTGATTTTCTTCAAGAGGTGAACATAGTCTATTCTGATGGAACTTTTAGTCAGATTAATGAGGAATCATATGCTTTTGATCCCTTGATGATTAAACTATTCAAATTATTATCGCCGTATTTAGATATCATTCAAAATCAATTTCCAAAGGTAACAAAAAACTCTTGTGGGTATAGACTTGATGCTTTATTTTCTAAAAACAAGTTTTCTCCTCAAAAAATATTTGCATCCTCTGAAGGTACTCTTGGGTTAGTAACTAGCTCAAAGATGAAAATAATGGATATTCCTTTATATCGTCATTTATTATTGTTAAGTTTTAAGAATATATTTTCTGCCATATTACAAGTGCCTTTAATATTAAAATTTTCTCCAACTGCTGTTGAATTGCTTGATCACACTGTTATTTCTAATATTAATAAAAATAGTATAAATGATCCTCTTGAAAATTTTGGATGTCTGCTCTTTGTGGAATTTGCAGAAGACAAATCTGGATATATTGATAAAAAAGTAAAATTGTTTAAAGAAAAATTGTTCGATAAATGTAATATTTTGGAAAGCGTAAGTGATGAAAAAAGTATATCACAGATATGGGCGTCTCGCAAAGGTGCTTTAAATAATGTAATGAAAATATCTGATGGTTCAAGAAAACCTATTGGTTTAATCGAAGACACAGTAGTAGGAAGTGAATCCTTATATGACTATGTACGTTTTATGCTACAAAGTTTTGCTGATAATGATCTTGAATATGTAATTTATGGTCATGCAGGGGATGGGAATTTACATGTTCGACCTATTATAGATACAAATTCTGAATCTCAGATTAAACTAATGAATTCTTTGGCAGAACAGATTTTTAAAAAGGTTATAAAATTAGGTGGAACCATTACTGGAGAGCATGGCGATGGCCTTGCCAGAGTAAATTATATTCCTTTAATGTATGGTGATAAATTGTATTCAATATTTGAACAAGTTAAAAGTTTACTCGATCCCACATTAATATTAAATCCTGGAAAAAAAATAACCAAATTCTAAATTTAAAAGTCTTTCTACTTTTTTTCTAAACTTTTTAATTTAATTACTAATTAAATCAACTTTTATCTTTAATTGCAAATGATGCATATAATATTAAAACAACTAAAACTATGTACAGATCCTTTTCTGAATTTACATTGTATAAATGTGATATTCTTTTAAAATTGACAAATGGATTTTATCAAAAAGCAAACTATTGAACACATTATTTTTAAGGCTAGAAGTTATCAATTAATTTCTAAAATAAATATCTGCTGAATTTAACTTTTTTTGTGGATGAGCATAAAAATACTTCTTATGGATAATTTCTTAATTCATTGTTTTCTTCAAGTTTGAGACGTAATTTATAGGATGTTTTTTTAAATTGACTATAATTTTTTTTCAAATTCAAAATTATATGCTGTTGCTTTATTTGATGATTGTGTATTTTATTCTGGTCATTTGATAGAAATAAACTCAATTCTGCAAAAATGATATTAAGGTGTTTTATCCATTTTTATTGGCAAAATTGTAATGTTTTGTCTTTGAATTAGTCAATACCACTGATTCTAAATGCTATGTTCATATAATTAATTGAAATAATCTTCTATATGTTTTATTAAGACAAATTATTATATAACTTTGTATATTGAAAGATCTTGAATAAAATATTAAACATTGCAATTTTTGGGATATTGGCATTTTCTTTTCTTGTTATATTTGAAATGAATTTGTTGCAAAACAATGGCATTTTTGCAGTAAAAGAAAATAATTCTATCGCTCTAAATAGTGTAAATACCAATAAAAGTTCTTATGAAAAAACCTCTAAATTACTCCCACTTTGGTGGCCTAATATACAACAGAATGTTCAAACCGGATTTAATCCTCATGTTATGTATCCAAATATTAGTAATAGTGCTTTCGTTAGTCCTTTTTCAGTAATTATTGGTAATTGCATAATTGGTAAATTTGTTTTAGCTGCACCCACATCTGTATGTAGAGGCGATGAAGGATCTCCTATTTTTGTAGGTGATTTTTCAAACATTCAAGATGGTACAATACTTCATGGATTGATAACCATAAATGATGGTAAAAATTTGGATAATAGAAAATATTCAACTGATGGTAAATTATTATTGGGTAACGATACTGGTTTTAGCAAAGGATATTCCGTTTATGTAGGTTATAATACTAGTTTGGCACATGATTCTATGGTCCACGGTCCTGCTTGGGTTGGAAACAATACATTCATTGGAATGAAAAGTATTGTTTTTAATGCTAAAGTTGGAAATAATGTAGCAGTAGGAATTTCTAGTACCATAACTGATGGAGTACATATACCTGACAATAAATTTGTCCCTCCTGGTAGTGTAATTACAAAACAATCACAGGCAGATTCATTACCAAATCGTATAGGTAGTTCGTATGAAAAAATTAATGGTTATGTAGTTACAGTAAATGCAGAATTAGCTAAAGAATATAAGAAATTAGGAATGGAAAAATTTGCACAGCAGCGAGAGGATCAAATGGAGAAATCAATGTTATTGCAATAGATGCACAATATATTTTCTGAATCTTTTTAAATATCTATTTTTTAATTTACAAAAATTTACTATCTTAAATTTAATATTGCTATTATTTATTTAAACGAATAAATCTAATAAATTGGTTTAAAAAACTATTGTATATAAAGCGAGATGGGCGGTTATATATGAATTATAATTAAATCAAGTATCGATATTTAATATTAAAAAATATTTTAGTTCTTTTATTTTAAATGTCTTTTTCATCGTAAATTCCTTTGTTGAAGCAAATGGATGATAATCATAAATAATTTAATTATTATACTTTGTATTTTACATATGTTAATAATCATATATGTTTACTATGTTTTGATTCATCTAAAATTAGTTTATTGAAAATATGATAATTAAATATTTTTATTTTATTGATCTTTTTAAAAAATAATAATTATTATTCGTATTCAGAATTTAAATTTTTTAAATTAATCAAATATCATAAAGATAAGTTATTTATCTTGGTGGATATTGAATATTACAATTAATGATGACTGCTACAGATTCGTTAAGAAAAGATCATTTATTAATTGAAAAAATGATAAATTCTTTAAAAACTATATCTTTATTACTAAAGGATGGAAAACAGATCCCTGAATCGATTTTAAATAATGCAATTGATTTTTCTATTAATTTTACGAACGTTTGTCACCATGGAAAGGAAGAAGAATCTTTGTTTCCAAATCTTGAAAAAAATGGAATGCCAAAAGAGGGAGGACCTATAGCTAGAATGTTATATGAACACGAAATTACTAAAGATCTTGCAAATTCTATTATCAATGCAACTAAAAATTATATTTCCACTGGAGATAATGCTGAACTTGTAAAAAGTATTGATGAATATATCAGCCATGTTTCATTGCATTTAGCAAAGGAAAATCAAAAACTCTTTGTTATGGCGGATATGATACTCAAAGATCAAGAGGATGCAGTTAATAATGAGCTTGGTAGTTTGGAAAACTCTAAATTAAATGAAACAGGGAATTCACGGGAATATTACGAAAAATTAGTAGAAAAGATAAATTTACAAAAATAATATTATATATAAAATTCAGTCATCCTGCAACTTGAAAAAACCTATATTTCTACATTTAGAAACGTTAATCGCAAGAATTTCTATAGTTGTTTGATGATCCTGATCAAATCCATAAAGCCATGATGATTCAAAAAATATTTTTATCAAAATTTTATTAATTATTATTATTATTATTATTGAATTTATTTTACTTTGCATTCTATTTTATTACTCGTTATATCTATTCATATTAGTACATAATTTTTATTATATGTAAAATAGTTAGTGCCCTGACATTGTCTTTAAACTGCTTTGTTGCATGATTATTTTTTTCGTTTTTTACTAGTGTTTTGTTGATAAAATAAAAACGAAAATAGTAAAAATTCCATTGTAATTGTTACAGATAAGTTATATTTTTAACTGATTTTCGAATCATGCAACAAAGCATCTTTAAACTATACCAATTAGCATAAGTATACTAACCAAAAACTTTGGGAATATGTATGAAAATTATCAATTAGGTTAGCACACATTTGCTAAATGGTATACTACATGATAGGATACAATTACAAGCCAAATCCATAATTTTGGAGAATCTATTTCTAATCTACTAGCAAGAGATAGCCATTTTAAATTTTAAATTTCCCTTTGGTTGATTTGGGTATCCACTGAAGAAAACACTTTAAAATATGATTTATTTCCATCATAATTGATGTTTAAAATAAAAATGTTAACACTTGTCGCAACATTAGTAGCAATAGTAGTAGCCGGTCCAATTCTTTCAATTGGTCAATCAGTTCATGGACAAGGTGGAGGTCATACCACAACGCCCATAAATTGTGATAAAGTAACAGGTCATAATGCGGAATGGGGTATAGGTTGCAATTTCGGTGTTCATGATTGTACTAATAAACACACATATGATGATAAAGCTAAAAAACCTGATAAAGACTACACTGCAGGGTACAAATATGGATGGTCACATTCCGGTTGTCTTTTACCAAAGTAAACGAAACTAGACATACGTAAATTTGAAAAGATTAAAAATAAGGAATCATTTCCAAAAGAACTACAACAAATCTAATTACCATTAGTTTTTTATCTTTTTTTAAATAATGTAAATTAAAACCCAAGAATTAAGATGGTTATCTAAAATGTTAGTTCATGTTTTCAAAATTTTAATTTGTTGTAAACTCATTATAACAAAATTAAAAACAAATATTAAAATTATTTAATTTAGTGATATGATAACGTTAAATTGTTTTTTCAAGAAGGGATAGTCGTCATCATGTCCAACAAAAATGCCACCGTGTTGATAAAAAATAATCTAATATACCTCCTACCCTATGCTCATTTTACTGTTATACTTGTTCTCCTATGATAATTCTGATATCTTTTTATTTTGAAAATATTATATTCTGTTTTACTAAACTGTATTAAAACAGATTAAAGTTTTGTAAAAAGGTCGTTATGTTTTTATAAGATATGAAAAATTCACTGTTATTTTAAAGTTGGAAAAGACTTTTGAATTACTGGATGACAAAACCAATTTACGTTTTAACAACAGATCCTGTTAACTTAATGAAAAACCTCATCTTTAAAACAATCATATATTATGATCAAAAAATAGAATATCTTTGCAATTGTAGATTGTGGTTTATACTTGTACTTTCTTGGTTTATCATATAAAATACTGCTAAAGAATTATCTTGTTTAAAAATAGTAATAAAAAGTCAAGTTTTCATCGGGAAATGGTTTCAAAAGTACAAACCAAAGAAATTTTATCATAAAAAGAATATTCTTGATTTGTAATTGATGATATTATAATGAGATCTGGTTCTTCCGATCTAATATGTCTATGGATAGTTATAGAATCACATCCAAAGAAATGTTTTTGTTTTATATATTCAAAGAACGAAATATGTTTGTAGCTAAGCAATATCTCTCTACTTTTGTAAAACGATATGGAAAACATCAAGTATTATTTGATGATAATATTTGGTATCTACAAACATGTAAATCTTAAACTACATATTATCTCCATTATTATTCTGAAAAAAACTTTTAAGAAACTTATAGCACATTAAAGATATCGTAGAAAACTTTGATTGCTTTCCTTGTTATAAGAACAAGTGTGGATTAAACATATGAAACAGTAGTTTGATGTTTTCATCGAGCAATATAATACAGAAATAACATCTTTAGTTAACGAGGCCAAAAATATATGAAAATTTTAATTATAATCAACAAAGTATTATGGAAATATAACAAACCATAATTCATAATCTATAAAATTTTGATGAGCGACTAATTATTCAATATGTGTAATGTATAAATTATTGCCAAGCAATTGAATATTTCAATTATGTGAATAAACCCTTGCTTATAAAATAAAATTGGGTATATTTTAATATAATTTAATATATGTCCAATCCGAAAAGTTTTTCAGCTCTTGTAAAATTATTATTATAAAGTCTTTGCTATTTTATCTATTATCTAAATACGAATTAAATTCTATTTGTCTGATTTCATGTCAGACTCTATACTAGTATGATATATTTGTCGAAATATTCATTAACTTTCATCATAGCCTTGATCTTCTATTGGATGATATCTGTTTGTTGATCATATTGTCTGTACAATCAATAAAATATTCAAAAAGAATCAAAAATCATTGACTAGCGATGAAGTTCATATTAACTATCTTATTTTTAGTTTGATATTCAATAAATTGGTATGAAAGATTTTGAGGATATGACATCTGAGGAAAAAGAGAAAATACTACAGCAAGTACAAAACCTTCCAGAAGATTCTCGGAATTCTGTGGATCTATTTATGCAATCATTTAATGAATTTTCCCAAAATTGGTCTAATGTTTTAAAAGAATTTGATACTACGTACTCTCAGTATAGCAAAGTAAATTATATGACCATTAACAAGGAAGAAAGTAATAAGAATAGCAAGTGGCTGGAACTCCGCAAATTGTTCATCTAATTTATTTTTCTAACAATTGATATGTGGCATAATCGATCCTCGATTTATTCTCAAGTTTTCAAATTTACTAGTTAATGACAATAACTATTTCCATCTGGATCCATTATTTGAAATTTGACATATTTTTGTGTTCAAAAAAATATTTTTATATTATTGAGTGTCATATTTATTCTTGTAAAAATGGAAAGGGAATATAGTGCAAGATGATGAAATTTGATTTATAGAAAATCATTTCATACCGATACATTTCTAAAATTGCCTTACTATAAACTGCTTCAGCTAAATTTGTTGCATATTCATTTTATTATCCTGTTGGAACTAATTTACATACAGAAATAAATTGGACTGAGGGAGATATGTGGCAAAAATGACATGGAATTTTTCCCCATAAATTATTTCTTTATTCCATTCACAATAGTTAGATTATATGGTATTTGAAAAAACTACTTGTATCTTTGATGGACCATTATTGAATCGGTTCGGGGGAAATTAAATTTCTATTAATAGAAAGGTTCTAGCAAAGAGAAAGTGCTTTGTTGCATGATTCGAAAATCAGTTAAAAATATAACTTATCCGTGACAATTATAATGGAATTTTTACTGTTTTCGTTTTTATTATATCAATAAAACGCTAGTAAAAAACGAAAAAAATAATCATGCAACAAAGCAAGAGAAAGTATAAAATGAATAGATGAAACTTTTATTATGGTTTGATTGACTTTTTTAATACTATTGCCAACACTGTAGATAGAATCGATACAAGCAAGCAAGAAAAAAATATTAAATTATATGCTTCGCCTGAAGGCATCTGCACCTTAAGATTGTTAATAAATAAGGTGTATTGATAGCTTTGCATAAAAATTGCTGCTAAAGATGGGCCATAGCACTACCTATCAATTTCAACAGGCTGGTCATGGCTAAAGACATACCAGTGGACTGCCTTGGGGTGGATTGCATAACTATATTCTGTGAACCAACATTGGTTAAAGCTATCCCTGCGGATACAATTATCAGATCAATAGGCAAGAAAAATGCGGAATAATAAAAAAATATAAGGCTAACAAACCCTCCACAGACTAAAATTGTTCCAAAGAGCACAGGCAGGATTGATCCCACTCTTGATACGATGTATCCGGAGGTAGGTCCAAGTATTAAAGAAACAATTGCGAACGGAAGCAACAAATAAGAAGTATCTATTGGGCTTATTCCAAATCCATATGGAGCAGGACTTCTTGCAAGAATCGGTATTGTATAAAAGATGATAAAAGTCCAAAAACCTACACTTACTGACAAAATATTAGATAAAAGTATTGATCGATGTGCTAGTAGTTTTAAATCTACTAGTGGGGAAACATTGTTTCTTCTTTCAATGAGAAGAAATAGGAAAATTGATGTAACACCTATGACAAGAAGAATAGGCCATGATAGAATATTAAAAATTGAATCTGATTTTGCTTCATCACTACTATTGTTAATGATGGTTCCATTATGAAATGATGTAAATATTAATTAAATTGAAGTAATTGATACTATAAGTAGTATCACTCCTTTGACATCGAATAAGATAATTGTTTTCCTAATAGAATTATCTAGATTATTGTTAGAATGTGCTCTTGCGCCTATTGTATTTGAAATACCTTGTGCGATATTTTCTATATTTTCAATATCTATTTTATTGGTTAAACGTGCAACTAGAATTAGAAGAATGCCAGATACCGATATTAATGAATAGAAGGTCATATTCCAACTATAATTCTGAATAATGGGGCCTCCAAATGGGATTCCAAGAACGGCGCCTGAAGCGAACATCGAAGTAACTATACCCTGGCCTATGGCCATTTTCTTTGCTGGGAAAATATCTTTTATTATGCTATAATCTATAGGAAAGAATGCGATCCCAACGCCCTGTAGTATTCTAACAAAGAGTAGAAAATAGATATCCTTTGAAAAACCTCCTATGATAACTCCTATGGTGTATATTAGAACGATTACTATCAAGATACTTTTTCTTCCAAATAAGTCAGATAATTTACTACTTATAGGAGTCATTATACCTCCTACTATTAGGTAAATAGTAAGTATCCATTAGGAGGTATTATAAGAAATATCGAATTCCCTTATGATTTCTGGAATGGATATTGAAATCATTGTTTCAGCATACATCACCATGGCAGCAATTGCACTCAGGATAAACAATACTTTCCATGCGAAGAACGGTACTTTATCTGATTCAGTAATGGACTTTCTATTGAATTTCTGATTATCAATTAGTGGTAGTGGTGAGGATTTATCCGAAGATGTAGGAGTGGAGTTTGATCTTCTAAAGGGATACTTCATCTAATTATCGTCACATATATACGGTTTATTTGTATTGTTGCCACTAATATTAAATTCCTTTAAATTTGTTTTGGCAACTAGTCCTTTCCAATATAAGAATCAAATATTATCTCTGAAAGAATTTGGCATAGATAATCCACAAAATTGTAAAGGAAATCTAGATTTGATAAACCTCTTTTAGCTGGCCAGAATTCAATTTCTATTGGAATTTATGACTATTCATTTATCACATTTCCTTATTATAAAATTCTCAAATAAATTTAGCCAATTTAATGTGTGCTTTTTTACATTTTTTTCTTCTATGAGGAAAATAATCATCAAATCCTTTAGATCTAACTTTATAATCTGCATCGTTCATTCAATAATGCTTTATTCAAAAGAGAAATGAATATGATGTTTTAGATAAGAAACGATAGGCTTACGGATACCAATTACCACCATCTGTTAAAACAGAATGAATTTCATATTTTTAACGTTCAAAAATTGAAACAAATACATTACTGTTAAAATTCATGATAAACCGAAAGTTAGCGAGTTAGTACGAAACCGATATGTTAACAGAATGTTAAATAACAATGTTTATAATTCAAAAAAGTGTTAGATTCGCGTTACTAATTGTCCACTTGTTTTAATATTCTATAATAGAATATAAACAGATTAATATCAACGAAGAATATGGTAATATAATGTAGCAACTATATTATATTATATTCGCTTTTGAATTACATCCTTTCAGTCTATTATCTATTGGGTGAAATTATTTCTGCATAAAAAACAAGCAAAAAGGATATGATGCTGGTGCCCGTTAAGTTAAATACTTGATAAATTAGGTAAATAATTTAAAAAACAAGGAATATTCATGAATAAATATTTTTATCATTATGAAAATTACCATCGGGTAAAATTTTATCAACAATAATTTAGAAATAATGATGTGTCTTGTAAATACTTTAGATCAAGACACAGAAATAGATGATATAAAAAGATGTATATTTTATTTAAATAGAAATGAAATCCCATGAAGAAGGCGGATAAAATATGGTAACTACATAAAATATTTAGATGAATTATTAAAATATTTTTTTGACGGCTTCAAAAAGCATATTAACAGTAACAAATATGATTTTTTTTTCTACCCTTTATTTTTATTAACAATAATATTGATATGATAATTAGATAAAGGTTAAATTAAAAGCCATAGAATAAACTCAAGCTTATTAATTCAAAGATAAAAATTTTAAATAAGATGATGATTAGGTGAACTATCTAAAGCATTATAAATCATTTTTATTAGATATGTATACAAAAGATATAATGAATGATTTTGATAAATTCGAAAAATCAATACAACGATATGAAGACTTTATTAAGAGATTAGAACAAAAGAAAACTATAGATCATAGTTCTTTTCGATACCAGCTTAAGGAGCGCGTTAACCACGACTTGAATGATCAGCTCGACTTAGCTGGAAAGGCTTTGGAAAATAATGACACCGGTAAAGCAGAACTACATGCTGCCTATGCATCATTTTATAAGAAAATGCTAGAATTATGAAAATTAATTCTGTTGGAAAAGACATTTTCCATGCTATGAGTTATCGCAATCATTGAAATGAATCGAGATTTTTGTAAACCAAAAATCCTGTTTCAATTTAATTTATTTTTTATTTTCTTTTTTTATAATGGTTCCAGTATTTTTGCTTAAAGATATTCGGGATCAATTTGATGGATGCTCAATACTTTTGAATAAAAGAAACTCTGTATCAAGATCTTTCTTGCAATAATAATAGGATGATTTGTGATAAGTTATACTATCAAGGACATGTAGATACTTTCTTCAATGGAGTATTTTTTGTACAATGTTGGAAGCATACAAATGTTCAATGTTTTTCAGTATACTTACAATTCAAAGGAAATTGAAATTTATCTATTATGCTATATCTTTGGAAAGATTGGAAGAAATAATTCTCGCGTTACCTTTTGATTATGTGATATTGCAGTCCATCTTCTTGTCATTTTTGAATCACGACTGATTGATTATTTTGACTCTGTTTTGTTGCATGATTATTTTTGTTCATTAGTTGTTATCTTCCGACATATTTTCTCTCTTTAGGAAGCCCTGCGGTTATCCTTTTCCACTTTACATATATTCATTTATCTTATACAACAGCTTTAGCGGTTTAAGATATGTGTAAACGGTGGAAACAACTATTTCTTTTCTTTCCATTCTATATTTTAGATGTGTGTCAAACTTGAATGAGCAATTTAATGGATAATTAGGATTTTATTGACAGATTTAAATAAAAATTTGCATCTTTCAGCAAGAGGAGCATTGGGCAACGCAATAAAGTCAAAAAAAGTAGTCAATAGATCTCTTGCATAATTAGAATAATCAGCTTTATGATCAGTAATTCATCATTTTCTTGTTCTTTCTTTGCTTTCGTACGATAGATTGTTCAAAAAACCATTTCTTTTTAAATCATTCACTGGTCTTACCCTAGAACAGTTTGACAATATTTATGATAAAGAAATAACAAAAAGATAGGATAGGTATGAAATTCAACGTTTGTTCAAAAAATATCGAGAAAGAGAAACAGGTGCAGGCAGACCGTTCAAACGGAATCTAAAAAATAGATTTCTAATGCTTTTAGTTTACTACCGTCTTTACATCACTTACACGTTAGCTGGCTTTCTATTTGATTTAGATCAGAGTAACATCTGTAGAGATATTCAAAAGATAGAAAATTTGATTAGAAAATAATATCAATTCCACAGAAATTATATAACAAAACAAAGAGGCTTCGAACCACTGAAGAAGTTGAACAATATTTTCCAGGCTTCCTTGCTTTTACCGATTGTACAGAACAACAGATTCCAAGACCCATCGATAATAAAAGACGTAAGGTATTCTATTCAGGCAAGAAGAAAAGACATACTGTTGTAAAGACACAGCTTATGGTTAACAACCGTGGTTTTATCCTTCATAATCAAGATATAAGAAAGTAAGAAGACATGACTATGATATCTATAAAGAGAATCATCCTATTACTCCTAAAAAGGTTGTTAATGTATTTGACCTTGGATATTTAGGCGTAGAAATGATTTCTTAGAACAACTATCTTCCATACCCAATAGAAAGAAGAGGAATCTAGAGCTGTCGTAAGAAGAAAAAGAGTATAACAAAAATCATTCAAAAGAAAGAATAGTGATAGAACATGCCATTTGCAGATTAAAAAAGTACAGGATAATGAGCGATGTATTCAGAAATAGATTAAAAAAGTACACTAGAATTTCAGATATAGTTACAGGCTTGGTAAATTATAGAATAATGAATCATTATTAAAACAAAAAAATCATGATAATGTTATAGATTGTTTCTAATTATACAAGAGATCTAATATAATAAATTATATTTTAATGTTGTCTGTAACAATATTTCTTTTGAATACTACTGCAATATTTTTGAAGGGTCGTTTAATAAATAAAATCAGGATTTTTTTAAATTAAAATGCTAACTACAATCTATCACTCGAATTTTAAAATTTAAAATTGCAGTTTGCAGATTACTAAGGTTTACATTTCAAAAATGGATGCAATTTAAGTAGTTTAATGATATTAATATAAATAAATAAAATATAAATTGTAACATATAATTTATGACGAATATAAATTACTCTACCAAAACAAAGTCTCCCGAAGGCTCAATACTAATTTACATTATTATGAGCATAGGTGTTGCTATGCAGATAGGTGGCGCCAATTGGGATATTGTATGGCATAGCAGTAGAAATGTTGAAACTTTTCTTACTCTGCCTCACACACTCATTTATAGCGGAGTAGCTTTATCAATAAGTAGTATTGCGTATAGATTATTTTCCACATTAAAAGAAAAAATAAGTAAAAGATTTATGAAAAATATAAAAGGGCTCTCTTTGCCCATGTCAATAAAAATATCAATCTTGGGGGCAATCATGCAATTGACTGCAGGTCCGTTCGATTTTTGGTGGCATACAAAATTTGGCTTTGATGGGTTATTGAGCCCCCCTCATACCATATTAGCAATTGGGATGTTGCTAGTTGCAATTGGAAGTATGAGTGCAATATATAAAATATATAAAACTGATCCATCATCAATTGTAAATAAATTTTTTGTGATGCTATCTAGTGGAGTAGTATCCATGATAAGTGTAGGAGTCATATTGATGTTTACACTTCCATTTTCAAAAGGTCAATATTTTGATTTTAATCCGGAACCATTTACAGCCATTTTTGGATCGATTATTTTAATACCTATCGTTTTTAGTATTATTTTAAATATAATTTCTCAATCAAGTAAAATACCTTTCATTTTTACAGGGATAGTTGGGATAATAATGGTCATACAGTCTGGAGCTACCATAGTTTCAAATTCATATTTTACAGGCATTCTTCCTTTTTATTTATTAAATATATTACCAGCTTTGACTTTAGATATAGTTCTTATAAGATATAATAGAGTCAAAATGTATGATTTAAAGATTGATCTTAATCCTGACAGAAGATATATGATAGCTTCGATATTAGTATCGTTGTTTTTTATTCCTTTGTTTTTTCCATGGACTGCAGATGTTTTTGGAGGTTTTTTTAAACCTCCAACTTATATTAGGACCGAAGTATTTCTTTCTGAAATATTATTCCCAATTATTATACCAATAGTGATTCCTATTTCATTACTCTCCACATTTGCGGGTAGTTATCTTGTACGAAAGATAAATAAAAAAAATGTTGATGCGAGTATTAAAAAAATGTCGAATTTTTAATCAATTTATTCTGTATATTTTTTCATATTTGTTCAATAGAAAAGTAGAAATCTTGCACTAAATATTGATCTTAGTTTATCATAACATGATACATATGCTTTTGTGTTGTTTTATTAGTTAAATCAACTAATACATATTACACAAAGGGCTCCGTTAATCTAAAATATTATTATTTTATTTTGTTGAAAAATAAACAAAAGAATCATCATTTGACATGATTTAAGTTAAATTTGTTCTTTTACAAGGAAAATAATTATAAATATTCAGTACTGTCTTTTATATATTACATAATAGCTCAATGAGGCTTTTCTCGCAAGAAGAGTGAAGATGATGCAGTAGGTTCAAGAATTTTCAGGCTTACGAGTACCATGTACTACCATCTGTAGAAGCGGTATGTTCTCCATACTTGTTTCCATCCTTTGACAGAACTCGTTCGACAACAAATATCTTTTGCTCTTTGGATAAGGGATGAAAGAATTTCTTTAATTAAATTCATAATAAACCAAACCATATTATTTTAAAATCTATTTTATCACAGTATCATCAATTACATATTCTTTGACTTTTTTTGCTAGATAATTTCTTTGGTTTATACTTTTGTAACCAGTTCCTTATGGATATATCGATTATTTTATTGATATGCGAAAAACATAAAGCTTTGACAATATGTCTGAATAATAGTATATGAAGGTACAAGTACAAGCCATAACCAATAAGTTGTGAAGGCATTCATTTTCTAGTTGACATATTATATACGGCCATTCTAAAACATGGGTTTTTCCTCAAGTTAACAAAGTCGACCAAAGGCATTGTACACGGTCATTTTCCAATAAGTGTACCATCCATTTACGATTACATTATAATAACCATAGAATAAACTAGCTAGATTATCGAAAAATGATATAAAGAATGGGATTTGATGAGTACATTACCATTACAATATACAGTGCAAGAATAAATTATTAACAGAGGGTACGACATCCACGATACAAATGGAATGTAAAAAACTAGCAAGGATATTGGAAAATAGACATGTAACAGCCAATATAAAAACCAAGAAAATTATTTTGATAAAATTAAATGATGATCGCATCCATTGTAATTAGGCGTTACCAAAACTGGTGAAAAAATCACAGAGTTGAACAATATATCATCAGTATCAGAAGACAAACTATCTGTAGATATAGATTATGAAAGTAACGATATTCTCAAATGTCGACATATAATAGATATGCCATATATAAAAATAAGAATTCTAGACCGCCATTAAAAAAAGATAATATCCTTAGAAGTCACTCAATTTTGGAAAAAAGAAATGATTTGCAAAAATGAAGAATAATGTAATATTGACAAAGATGAATTATAGAAACGGTGTTTTCTTCCATATAGCGAATGATTGATGAATAGATTTAGTCAATTAAACTAAAAAACATGATACATGATAGATTATAGACGTGGATGTACAATATGATGACATCTATTTAGACAAAGATGTAAAATCCGAAATTATGGTAATCATACAACAAACAGTTTGATATATATAATTCAATAAAAGCAAGTATGTCCATATATATATTAACAATATCAATACTAATTTTTGTATGCGAGTAGATCATATAGCTATAGCAGTAAATAATGCTGAAAAGGCTCTTGAAAATTATAAAAAATTATTAAATATAGATAAAATCGATATAGAGGAAGTACCAAGTGAAATGGTCAAAGTTGTAATGCTTAACTTACAAGATTCAAGAATCGAACTTTTAGAGCCAATGTCTGATACTAGTCCTATAAGCAAATTTCTAAAAGATCGAGGAGAAGGTATTCACCATATTGCCATAACCGCCGACGAGATAGAGGACGATGTTAAACGCGGGCAAGATAATGGTGTAAAATTCTTAGGATCTTTAAAAACGGGTTCTTATGGTAGAAAAATAACTTTTATCCACCCTAAATCGATGAATGGCGTGTTGATGGAATTATGTCAAGCACCACCAGCCCAGTAATAACAATTATTTTAATAAAATCAAAATACAATATAATCAGTACAATCTTATTAAGAATAATCTATTATTTTTAATGTCAATATCATCCAATACCCTTTTAACATGCATATTAAAATAAGTCTGGCATAAACACGTTTTTTAAAAAATTATTAATATTATTATTTGAAAAAAAATTTCAAATGATTTTATGGTTATGTAAGTTAAGGAAAATGATATAGCTCTGCATATTATTTAGATAGGGCATAACAAATTAAAAAAAGAACTCTTAAAAATGTATTATATTCTTTACATCTTTATTTTATGGGTTTTTCTTTGAATAATATATAATCCACATTTCAATTTGTTCAAAAAAATCATATCCTAATGAGATTAGATAAAAAGTACAAACCAGACAAATTAGATCCTTCATATAATTAGAAACATTTCATATGACCCATTACTAATATACCGTTTTTTTCTTAATAATATTGGTTATTTATTCCATAGTTTATCATATTAGTAACTATATTTAACACTTTATTGTACTTTATCTATTTCTAAATGCCTCACTCATTAATCTATATTTTTTCAAACTACATGCGGTAAGATCATCACTATTCTCTTTGTTGAATAATTTTTGTGATTGTGTTTATCTAACATCCATTCTTCTATATAAAAATGAATAAATAAATTCAACCAATTAATTACATGCTTTATTTTATATTTTTCCTACTGTGATGAAAATAATCATCAAATCCTTCAGCTTTACCCTTTATGTATTACATAGTGCTTTCAAATATGTTTTTTTTCAAGAGAAGAAAGAAGATGATGATGTAGTTTTAAAACTTGCAGATTTGAGGATACCGTATACCCACCACCTGTAGAACTAGGGTGTTGTCCATATTATTCTACAATTATTGGACGAATGCCCTGCAACAAACACATTTGTCCTTTAATTATTCTTATTCCAAGAATTTTCTTAGTTTCAGATTCAATAGACCTCCAAAGTCATATTGATTCATAACCAACTTTGAGTTGAGTTTCGACGTGTATAAATTTAGACATTATAGTCTTCTTACTTTAAAATAATCTTTCTGATATGTAATTTTGTACCCAATTCCAAATTGCAGCGTAGTTTCTTTGAAATAAATAAGATATAAATTTAGATGTATTTCTTAATGAATGACCAAAAGAATAAAGGTATAGAAAAAATATGATAATTACAATGGTGGTTCTTTTTCTTACGGGATATATCATTTAATAAAAATGATAAAATCAGTATCTTTTTGTCCAACTTTACAAAACGCTTTATTTAGAATAAACCTTTAATATATAAAAGTGGATCATTTAAAAATAACCATACTTTATTTCGCAAGGGTAAAAGATCTTGTGGGGTTTGATAAAGAGATTGTAACCATATCAACTGAAACTACAGTTGAAAATCTTTTGACAAACATGTCTAATATTCATCCTAAAATAAAAGATATTTTAAATATTATTCAAGTAGCCGTAAATTACAAAATAGCTAATAAAAATACAACGTTAAGAAATGGAGATGAAGTGGCTATATTGCCACCTGTTTCTGGAGGCTAACAGGTTTTCAAATAAAACCAAAAATTAGAACAATTTATAGATAAATGAAGTTTAAAAATTTATAGGACAAATTTATGTCGATTGATGATCAACCTAGAATAACATTAAATGAAATTGAATTGGATACATTCATTAAATCATTTGAAAAGTCCAAAATCACTATGGGTGATGTAGGTGCAACAGTTATTTTTGTAGGTTCGGTTAGAAATTTCAATAAGAATTACAAAGTTCTAGGTATGAGATATGAATCCTATGTAAAAATGGCTGAAGAGACCATTAAAAATATTGAAATCTTTGTACAAAAAAAATGGAAAATTAAATTAATTAAAATAATTCACAGAATAGGCGAATTAAGAGTCGGTGAGAATAGTATAGTAATAGCAGTTTCAACTTCACATAGTATTGATGGATTTGAGGTCTGTCAATTTATTTTAAACAAAATAAAACAAGATGTGCCAATTTGGAAGAATGAGAGTTTGTCAGATGGTACAACTAAATGGATATAAATTATCTATACCATACCAATTGTCTTTCTATGGCTATAACACTACATGAAACTTAACATCAATCCAATATAGATCAACTTTCTCTTCATATCTTACAGATGGATTTCTGAATATGAGATTATGCCATTAGGTTATTCTTTATACAACATGTGCTTTAATTTATATAATTATATATCTGTGTACATACAATCTATCGACTTTGTTAACTTAAGACATTATTTCTTTATTATGTTGATCAATAAATAGATGAAGCCACTGTTTAACATGATTTAAGGTACATTTGTTCTATTTACAAGAAAAGTAACCATCAAAGAGTTCCATGCTATCTTTTACGTACTGTATTGTTC
The DNA here is from genome assembly GCA_963762475.1 of uncultured Nitrososphaeraceae archaeon. Lineage (GTDB taxonomy): Archaea > Thermoproteota > Nitrososphaeria > Nitrososphaerales > Nitrososphaeraceae > Nitrosocosmicus. Next base: position 114,123 of record CAVXKW010000006.1, on the reverse strand, counting down.
ACTCAATACGGTTTTTCCAATTAGAAAAGTAAAGATGATGTGGGGAGGTCAAGGATTTGCAGGTTTGTAGATACCAAGTTTAACCATCAGATAATATTTGAGGGTTTCCATGCTTGCTTATAACTGTGGAAAGAAATCGCTTTGCTACACACATATTTCGCTTTTTTATTAATTAAAATGATAAAATTTTTTTATATATGGATCAATAATTAACAAAGCCGAATCGGGTTAAGGATTTCTTTTTTTGCATTTTCATCCAGGATATATTCTTTGATTTTCTTATTTTTATTATAATTCCAAGGACTGTACTTTTGAATCCAATTCCAGATAGAAGCGTGACTTATTTTTACTATTTTTAAAAAAGATGATGTTTTAGCAGTGCTTCTCTATGATAAACCTAAAAAATACAAATATAAACCATAACCAATAATACTTGATATGTTCTTTTTCTAGTATATATAATATATGGTTATTTTAAATCTATAGATTTTTCCTTAAGTTGGCAGAACCATCTATTCTTTTATAAAGTAAACAAGAAATATAACCACTTTTAATTAAATCATATTAGATTGATCTGGGAATGTGCTGCAAAACACAAATACTGAAGATTATATCCTTTTCTCTTGTCTTATTTTTAAAGATAATCTAAAAGGTCATTATGTAATTACCATATTATCGATGACATTTGTTAATGCTTTTATGCCATGTATATGCTATTGATATTATATTTTCAGATAATTAAATATCTTTTTTAGCGTCTAAAAGTGCATTCTTGTATCTAGTTTGTCTTTGTCTATAGAGATAACAAGTGATCATCCTGAAATAGACAAATTTATTTGTATTCCATCATATATTTGTGTCAAATCCCTTACCTGACTAACATCATATTCTTTTAACAATTTGTTCCACATCTTTTAAAAAATATCAGTTGAACCCTTTGAATCATCGATAATATGAATCTCAAGTCAAATTATTTAGGAACTGTATCCATCGTACCCTTTAAGAACATCAAAATACAATCGAATGGTCAAATGGAACAATAATAGGCATATTTCCACATCATTTGACCCCACTTTGAGAGACAGATCATATATTATATCAAAATTGAGATCGATGACATTAGCCTATTCTAATTCTTGCGATAATATATTAATATAAGAAATATAAACAATCATACGAAGGTCAATAGGATAATTATCGGTTTTAACATGGAATCCGAGTTACAGGCAAAGTATTGAGTTAATAACCATCTACTATTTATTTTGATCCAAGATTATTAAATTTATGGCATATGATACTTCACTCTACGATACTGTAAATGTTGCTTTTGATAAATTATTACAAAGAATAAACTATTCACCTCAAACACAATATATTAAAGTTTTTGAATCTCCTGGATATGTTCTAAAGGAAGATATTGTTGCAAAAAGTGATGTACCATTATATTCAACTTCACATATGGATGGATTTGCTTTAAAATCATGTGAAACCTTATCTGCTTCTAAATCAAACTCCGTTGAATTTAAGATTTCTACTGCAATATCTATTTTAGGTAAATCTACATCTTACATACTTAAGAATGGGGAAGCATACAGAATACAAACTGGAGGTTATCTACCATCTGGCGCAGATGCAATAGTTCCAATTGAAAATGTAAATCAAATCAATGATAACAACATATCTATAAACAACCCTTGTAAAAAAGGGCAATTTATTTTTGAAAAAGGAGAAGATATAAAAAATAAAGAAATAATCCTTAAAAAAGGACAAACAATAAGAATACAAGATGCATCCTACATAGCTAATTTAAATTATTGTACGGTTCCAGTATTTAGAAAACCAAGAATTGCAATAATACCGACTGGTACTGAGCTTACCGATGAGATTAAAGAAAATAATGATCAAAATAAAGTTATCAATACAAACAGTCCTATTATTGCAAAAATTATTGACGAAATAGGGGGAATTTCCATGGATTATGGTGTTACACCGGATGAACAAGATATTTTAAAACGTAAAATAGACTCCTCCTTAAAAGAATCCGATATCGTTATAACCATAGGTGGATCATCGGCAGGAAAACAAGATATTGTGGAAAAAACAATAAACCTAATGGGAGATCCTGGTGTTATTGTACATGGAGTAAAACTTGATAGAGGAAGAGTATCCGGTTTAGCAGTAATAAATAATAAACCAATAATTATTCTTCCTGGACCTATTCAGGGTACATTAAATGGGTTTATTGTATTTGTACGACCATTAATTAGGCTATTTCTAGGGCAATCTCAAAAAAATAATTTTGTAATCCCTGCAATTATGACAAATAATTGGAGTGCACGTGAAAAATTTAAAAATTTTACAAAAATATTATACGTTAGAGTTTCCAGGGAAAGTTTTGGATTTAAAGCAACTCCAAATATTGGAGAAACACAAAGTATATCTTTACTCGTAAAAAGTAATGGGTATGTTATTTTATCTGAAGGAAAAACCAACATCGAATCAGGAGAAATAGTTGAAGTTAATTTGATCCCAGGATTTTCTTATATAAAGGATAGTTCAATTTAAATTATTTAATATTTTGTATTAAATTCATATTTCATAATTTTTTGTTGCGATAATAAAAAAAGTTTATTTATTATAACATAATTATTTTTACTCATAAAAGATTTTTGTTACTATATAATAAACTTTGATATTATGTTTTTATTATATACGACACACCTGTATATAATTAAATTACCTTGTAATAACATCATAATATAATTATAGATAATATATCCATAAAGAGTCTTTTCGATAGATATTGGTTTTAATTTATACGAAAAAAAATCGTTTACTGGAATTCTAGAAACGAAAATAAGATGTAAAATGTTGAAAATTATTATGCAAGAATACATTATTGCATCTACAATTTTTGGAATTATTTATTTTCTCATTATACTGGGTAGAAAGTTGTTCCATATTCCAATATGGCTGGCCATGGTGATAGGTGCTATATTGATGCTCGGTTTTCATGTTATTTCGTGGGATTCTGCAATAAAATCTATTAATTTAGATGTTATAGGTTTTCTCTTTGGGATGTTTAGTATAGTTACTGCTCTTGATAAATCAGGAGTAATTAAATTAATGGCTGTACATATGTTAGCAAAAGCCAAAAATATCAATACACTAATATTAATATTTGTTCTATGTATGGGAATACTTTCTGCTTTTTTGGTAAACGATACAATAGCATTACTTGGTATTCCTCTAGTAATATATATTTCAAAATATACTGGAATTCGTCCTGTAATTTTACTTCTTTCACTGGCCTTTAGTATTTCGATTGGAAGTACAATGACACCTATTGGTAACCCTCAAAACCTCTTAATAGCCATTCAAAGTGGTATTTCATTACCATTTACTACATTTATTACTCATCTTACAATTCCTACTATTATTAATTTAATATTGACTAGTATAATTCTAAAAATTTACTTCAGAAAAGATCTACTTACCGTAAATATAAAAGCCATCCAGGACAAATATATCGTATCAAAAAATATTGATTCATTTGATGGCAAAGATTTTTACTCATCTTTCATAATCGAAAATCCCTATCTTGCAAAAACCTCTTCTGTCATACTATTAATTACAATATCGGGCTTTATTATTTCAGAATTTTTACATTTTTTTCATATTGCTAGTGTTAATATGAGTATAATTGCTTTATCAGGGGCAGCAATACTGTACATATTTAATAATGGTAGTCGCATATACATACTAAGAAATATTGATTATTCGGTATTAGTATTTTTTGTTGCAATGTTTATAGTCACTTCATCGCTGTGGAGCTCGGGAGTAATTTCGATGTTAATGTCATATATTCCTTCTCCTGATCCTAATAATTTTATTCAAAGTAGTACGATAATCTCAATTATAAGCATATTTTTATCTCAATTACTTAGTAATGTTCCTTTTGTCGCATTTTATAATCTTGAGATGTTACACAATGGATTTGCAGGTGATCTTCATATAAATCAGTGGATGATATTGGCATCTGCAAGTACAATTGCAGGAAATCTTACGTTATTAGGTGCGGCTAGCAATATAATAATTAATGATATAGCAGAATATAAAGGTCTCAAATCTTTTACATTTTTTGAATTTCTAAAAATTGGATTTATAATTACAATTATAAATATGATTATTTATTATTTGTTTATTGTAATAATTTAGAAATTAATTAGATTAATTGGTTAATGATTTATAAATTATATTTGATGGACAATAATCCTACTAACAAAGTTTAATTTATTCATTTTGTTTGTTTTATTGTTTGTTTGAACTATAATAATCTGATGAAAATAAATATAAAGAATTAATTGACCTATTGTGATTAGTTGGATATTTATTTAATATTGATGTTTCCAAACCTGTCGTCCATTATATTACTACCCAACATACCAGAATGCATCAGTATCATTTTTCGAACTACTTCCTTTAACAATGGCATATTCTGATTTAATACTACTTTTCCAGTACCAGGATCTACTATTACTTTATGATATGAAAAAGTAGGATCTACAACTATTACAGTGTATACTAAATAGTCATTTACTGGTTTAAGCATTGAGAAAACTGCATGAGAATTTGCGCCAACTGTTTGTTCTGCTGTTTTTGAAGCATCACTTAAACTAACTTTAACACTTGAATCTATAGCATGTCCAATAGTCTTAAACATTGATATGCTACTTGTTATATTATTTTGAACAAAACCGCCTATCATCATTTTCATATTATTCATTTTACTCATAGAACCATTACTCATCGGATTCATGGTCATATTCTTATTCACAAGGGGTGATTTAATGTTCAATGTAATTGAAGGAGGAATAGCCTTGTTAGTAGTAGTATTTGGCATAGGCATACTAGTATTTGCCTTTACTGCTGCATTTTGAGCATTTGCTTTTTGTAACATATTTAAAGTTTGAGTACCAACAGTTGTTGCTGTTAGCATCATAGTTATTACTACTGCTGTAGCGAATACGATATAATTTTTGGATCTCATTAATTTTATAGTGTATTTATAGTTAATAAAGATCTATTACTCACATATTAATTTAATAAATGGTCCTAATTATAAGAATATTTTTACAGCCCTTGATAAAAAAAATATTTCCACAAATTTTAATATATGCTGTATTGAATACAAAATATGATTTTATTGAAATTAAAATGAAATAGATATTTGACTAGATTAAAACTAGGTTAGAAAAACCCCTTTACTCGAGCCAAATAGATTAATAATTAAGATAATTTTTAATTTTTTTTATAGACAAGTTATTATTAATAAAGTCGATTAATTACGGTAATTATAAATTATTAGTTTATTTTTTAGACATATTAAGAATTTATTTGAACATGTTAAAAATTGACATTATTTATAATTAGTTAGACAATTTATCGTAATTTGTTACTTGTACTCTTATTCTTCATCGTGTCGATTGACAAAGATATAACGCTGTTTATCTTATTTTTGTTTTGTTATTCATGTAATAAAAATAAAAGTTTTAAATTCTATATTTTGTATTACACTATTCTTTAAATAATGCTTTTTTTAAAAGATAAATAAATACGATAGTATCGATTCAAAAACGTACAATCTTGGGGATGTCAATTCCCTATATCTATTGACACAATTGCAGCCCACAGCATTATACAACTTTGGACTGATATCGTTATTTAATAAATATGTGTTTCGTCCTTTTGAATTGAAATGAAAAAATTGTTTATCCATGGATTTTATTATTATTTTGATATATTATTTCAGAACGACCTTCAAAATAGTTTCATCAATCATTGTATTTAATTTTCTTATTTTTATGACATTTCTTTTGTATATCGATTTGAATTGATATATGTCATTATTGCACTATGTAAAAGAAAAATAATTGGATAAATTTATTCAAAAATATTAGCGGACGCTTTCGATTAACCCTTTTGATCACATCGTATTTTTATATTTATGATTTTTTATCTTAGTCTTTGGATTCCTTCAACAAATGAAATAGATCATAATTTTATCTTATTTTTAAACATATAAAATGGGAAAAAATTTTGATGGTCAAATTACTATTAACATACAGCTTCTCGAGTATTTATTAAATCAGTATAATTTATTAATACATGCTCCTTCATAAAAAAATATCACTTGAAAATCAATACTTTATAATAAATAGTTGTGAATTTATATAATTACAGTTTATTTTTAACATTATGCAAGAACCAAAAATTGCTCTTGTGACTGGAAGCTCAAGTGGCATAGGCTTGGAGACGGCACTACTTTTTGCCCGATCTGGATTTTACACTTATGCATCTATGCGTAATCTTAAAAAATATAAAAATATTAAAGAAATATCGACCAGAGAAAATTTACCATTACAAATTATAGAACTTGATGTTAATCAAGATGAATCTGTTATAGAAGCAGTTAATAAAATAGTGAAAGAAAAAAATAGAATTGATGTATTGATCAATAATGCGGGTTATGGCCTTTTCGGAGCCCTCGAAGATTTGACAATTGAAGAAATAAAAACACAATTTGAGACAAATTTTTTTGGAGTTGTAAGGGTAACTCAAAAAATTATTCCGGTTATGAGAAATAAAAACCAAGGTGGCATAATTGTTAACATATGTTCAATAGGGGGACGAATGGGTGTTCCTTTCCTTTCTGCATACAATAGTACAAAATTTGCATTAGAAGGATTAAGTGAATCGATATCTTATGAATTGGAACCTTTTGGAATCCGAGTTATACTTATTGAACCAGGATTTATTAGAACCAATATGATGAATTCAAGGGTTCTAGCCAAAAAATCAAATCATGATTCACCATATTTCCAATTTACTGAAAAGATAATGAATCATTTTGACTCTATGATAAACAACTACTCATCGTCAACCCCGCCAGAAGAGGTTGCAAAGATAATATTAAATGCCGTAAAATCTAAAAATCCAAATATCAGATTAACGGTTGGTAATGATGCGGCTTCAATCAGTCAGGCACAAAGTACTATGACTGAAACAGAATTCGGTGAAATGGTAAAGAAACAGTTTGGATAATTAAGTGTACTTTTCAGAAATATCAATCCTCTTTTAAGAATTGGAAGAGACTTTAGTATACTTATATAATCATACATTTAAATAAATAATGCAATAATCTTTTTAATAAAAAATCCAGATCAAATAAGTAACGAGTAAAAATGTTCATCATCTAAGCGTAGTCTATAGATATTATTACCCTTAGCTAAGAATACCCCATTATGTGCATTAAATAATTCAAACAGATCGTCAAAGGATCCGCTAAGAACACTTTTTGTATTAGTAACACAGTATGTAATTCCAGGGGTAGATTTTTTTTCATACCATTCACAAACCTCTGCTGCTTCTTTTACGGATGCTTCACGAGCAAGATCTTCGATTAAAAAAGTGATTGTCAAAGGCAATAAACTCACATTGTTTTTGCAATTATCTTTAACTTTACTATTAATAGTCTGAAGTAATTTAATCAGGCCTTTGTGAGTATTTTTTAACATCTCTTTATAATGATTATCTGATGTCGCAGTTGTTACATCAAACCATTTTAGTTTACTTAGAATTTGTACACCAGGATGATTTATAGAACCGCAATATGATTTGAACCAATTATTTGATGCCAATTTATCAATTTCATCCAATATTTTCTTCAAAGATGGTTGATCGGAATATAAAATTAAATTATGCCTGTGTCGACTTTTTTCATAACTTTTAATCCATTTACCAATAGCATCTGTTACGATTGATGCCAAAGTGACGTGATCATTCGTAGCAATTTGAGTAGCCTTGGTATGCAGATTTTCATCAAAACCTCTAACAAATAGATCCTTTACCAACCCTTTTTGTATTCAATTATTCCCATAATAAAGATATCTAGATATCTTTATTAATATCGTTTGATATCAGATATCTAGATATCTATATGATAAAAACTATAAATCAAACCATCAATATCGATGGCCAAACAATTTTCTATCGCGAGTCTGAAAACAAAGAAAATAAACCGACGATCTTATTACTTCACGGATTCCCTACATCTTCTCACATGTTTCGAAACCTCATCCCAGCTTTAGCAGACAAATTTCATTTGGTAGCTCCTGATTATCCGGGATTTGGAAATAGTTCAATGCCTACTATAGATAAATTCCAATATACATTTGATAATCTATCAGATATCATGAGCAAATTCATTATACAAATAGGATTAGAAAAATATAGTATGTATGTTATGGACTATGGTGCACCAATTGGATATCGAATTGCAGTCAAAAATCCAGACAACATAAAAGCCTTGATTATACAGAATGGAAATGCTTACGATGAAGGTCTAAGAGAATTCTGGGATCCATTGAAAGCATATTGGAACGAACCGAATGAAAAAAACAAGGATGTACTTAAAAAATTTTTAACTATTGAAGCAACCCGATGGCAATATACACATGGTGTAAGAAATAACAGTGTAATAAGTCCTGACAACTGGATCCTTGATCAATCATACCTAGATCGACCAGGCAATAATGAAATCCAGCTTCAACTGTTCTACGACTATAAATCTAATCCTCCACTATACCCACAATGGCAGGAGTATTTTAAAAAGTATCAACCGCCGACTCTCATAGTTTGGGGAAGAAATGATTTTATATTTCCAAAGGAAGGTGCAATAGCATATCAACATGATCTAGAAAACATAGAAATCCACTTATTAAATACGGGACATTTCGCATTAGAGGAAGATGGAGAGTTAATTTCGGAGCTGATATCTCGTTTCCTAATTAACAGATAGTAGCAGAACTTTACAGGAAACAAAATATTTTTTTATAATGTCACTTTATTTACTCGTTATTCTAGAAAAGAACATGACTCACGTCGTCTTGGTGCCGATAATGAAGTATATCCACTAATGCAAATCAGATGGCGTCTACAAATAACAAATTTGACTTAATTATTGATACAGTACCTTATGCTCATGGCCTCAATCCATACCTACCATCACTATCACTTAATGGTACATTAGCCCTAGTCGGATTAGTAGAAAATATTGAACCAACATTGAACACCGTTCCATTGGTAATGGGTCGTAAATCAATAGCGGGTTCTGTCATCAGCAGCATTGTTGAAACTCAAGGACTTCTTAATTTTTGTGGTGTGCACAATATCACCTCAGATATCGAGGTAATTAAAATACGGAATATTAACAAAGCATACAAACGCATATTGAAAAGTGATATAAATATCGATTTGTTATTGACATGGCATCACTTAAGGAGTGATAAAAATATAAATATAAAACGAATCGGGGTTACAACCACCCACCAAAGGATTGTTGAAGTATTTTATCGGAAGTGTGCGTATTGATCCCTCATCCTAGACAAACAATCCTGTATGAGCAGTAGGAGCCAGCGTCACATTTGAGACAGGTGCTTGTACTCATGACATACCCACCATTTAGGCCAGACCCTAATTGTAACAGCGGGTTGTGGGCTAGTACAGATCGGAGGATAATCAACCCCGGGAAATTCACCCAGTTGATGTTGTGTTGTTCTCTCCAGATGAAAAACATTGGCATAGTGCTACGGCGGCTATGGCCATGACTTATATCGCTATTCAGGAATAGATGGATGGCAAAACAGTCAACTGGATGGAAAAGGTTAGCGATAAAGAATATGAAGGAATCATCTGGATAATATGTAACATTCAGGTCTTTTGAATAAAATAAAAATGATGGATATATTTAAGCAAGTATTAAGATGTAGTGACCATATTATTTAGTTGATAACTACATGAATAAAGTGTTTCCTCTATTACAATGAAAGAATATTGTATCAATTTTACCAAAATTTTTATTTTCCAAAAGTAGTAGTAATTATTCATGTAGAGTTGAAGATTATTTAATCCTATAATATGCTTTACTATTACCTGCTTTATATACACTCAAAACTCGATTTTATTTGTATCCATATATGTAAAATATATCATATATACTCAATAACATTAATTCGTAGATCTCAACAAATACTTTTTGATATCCAGGTTAAATCTTATGGTTCTATAATATCGAGATATTACTTGTTTAAGGTAAGTGAAACTAGAATAATAGTTTGATAAAATAGTGTACTTTCCTTGTCTCCAACATTCTTCAACTGCATTGAATTCTGGTGAACCAACTGGAAAATACTCTACTCTCACATTTTCTTCATTCCTTTTCATATATTCTTGTACTATCTTAGATCTGTGCTGAGATGCTCTATCAACAAATATGATAAATTTTTTAAATTTCTTTTTTACTTCATCAAGGTATCTGATAAAGGATAGACTGTCAAATCGATTATATTGTCTAAATAGTTGTTTATCATCGTTTGATAATACTCAAAATACAATGGTTTTGTTGTGTGAGCCTGTGATTGTAACTACTGGTCTTTTTTCTCTCAAAATCCATTTTCTTTTTATATATAAATTATGTATAAAAATTGATTCGTCTTGTACTAGAATGTGACATCTATACCATTTAGCAAATGTATGCTAACGTAATCCGATATTTTTTCTCCATATTTGTGAAGTTTTAGGTTAGCGTATTTATGATAACTGGTATAGTTTTAATATTAGTTAAGATTTCTTGTACCCTTTTTTAAATTTCTTTTTCTCTTCTTTGAATGCTGTTCTTACGAATCTCTTTTGAGGCATCTTTGTAGAAAAGCCCCATTTATGTAGCAACCGGTAGATATGTACTTCATGATATTTGATACCTGTTTTCTTTTGAATAACATTCATAACTTGCTTAAAATCCCAACCAGTATTGCTATCTTCTAATTCTTTTCTTATTTTTATCATCAAATTGTTGTTAACCAGAGGTGGTCTTCCGCTTCTTGGTTTATCGTTTAATCCATCCAATCCTTTATCGTTATATCTTTTGTACCATTTGTAAGCCCATGCTCTTGATTTATGTAGTTCCTGTGCTACAGTTTCGATATGCTGTTTGTCTGTTAATATGCGTCTTACTAAAAGAATCCTTTCTTTTACATCCGCATTATGCTCGACATTATATGCCTCGTCTAGTACCGTGGATTTCAAATAGTAATAAATTATAGAGGGGTTAGCTAAAAATCTATCTATGAATTTATGTAAGTCAGTATAGTTATAATTGAATATAAAGAAAATAGATACTCATTAAGATAATGATTAAAAGTTTGAAGATTTTCTTTTCCGATTAGATTACAGCGCTCTGCTAACTTGAAAAACCTTTAGATTTAAAACAACCATATATTATATGTTATCTAGAAATAGAATATCCACAAATTATAGGTTACGGATTATACTTGTACTTTCTTGATTCATCATTTAGAAATTCGGCCAAAGCATTATCATTTTTTTACTTTTAGCAAAAATAAACCATATCTCTATCTGGGATTGAATTCAAAAGTACAATCCTTGGAAATATCTAACAAGAAAAAATCAAAGAATCTATAATTGATAAAACTGTCATAAAAATAGATTCCGAACTAATGTGGCTTTGGGTTATTATAGAACCAACACATAAAGAAATTCTTGCTGCTAATATATCAAAATATCGAAATACATTTGTAGCCGAACGATTTCTGTCTCTGCTTTTAAATAGGTGTGGATTACAGTCTGTTTCGTCTGATGGTAGTACATGGTACCAGCAAGGTTGCCGTTCCTTAAAACTGAATCATCATATTCACACCTTTTTTGAAAAAAGCCTGATTGAAAGAAAGATACAATAAGTTAAATATAGAATGGAAAGATTTGACGATTACTTTCCGCGTAAAAAGAAAAAATGCCAATTAAAGTATGTAAGGCAATGACTAAATCTATTTGTTAATCACCATAATAAAGAAATGCTTTGTTGAACTGACAGAGCCGTATTTCATTAATAGGTATCTTATTGCTTAACTTGATGTACAATTATTAAATACAATATAAATTATTTTTACAAATTAATTATATTTCCCCTTTATTTAATTATGGTAATTGTTTAACAATAATGTTTCTTTGACAAGTTTGTTAACAGCTGCAGCCAGAGCAAAGGAAAGCGTTTCGTCATGCGCTCTTATCACAGATCCTTATGCAGAAATATTGTCAGGACAACGTGGAAAACGTATGCTGGAAAGAGCAGGAGAAGACTTTATTGCAATAGTGGCCGTGCGCACAAAATATTTTGATAACATCATTGAAAATGCTGTGTGGCGTGGAATAAGTCAATTTATAATTCTAGGGTCTGGACTTGGTAGTCGCCCATATAGACTATCATTCTTGCCTTCATCTGGACTATGGTTTGAATTTGATTATAAATCTGTTTTAGATTACAAGAAAAGAATCCTTGAAGCCATTAATTCCCAACCGTTCATCCATATCAAGCATATACCAACTGATATATTAAATGTTAATTTAACTCAGCAACTTGTAACTAATGGATTTGATGTAAAAAAACCAACGCTATTCATAATAGAAGGTGTAACTTATTATCTTACTCTTGTACAAGTGGATTCTCTATTTAAAGAGATAGTTAATGCGTTTTCAACATTGCATACACCATTTGAAATTTTATTTGATATACCAAATAAAGAACTTCTCAAGCCTAATTTTTATACTCGACAAATATTAGAACTTTTAAACAGTTTAAACGCCCCTTTGATTTTTGAAGGAATCGATGAGCCTGAAAATTTTATACGTAATTATGGTTTTATTTCCAAAGAAATTGTGTTTCTGGGTCACAAAAAGGCACATTATGGGCGGTTGTCATTTGGACCATATAATAGTTTACCATGGGGTTTTCCTACAAGTTGGTTTATACATTGTTATGGAAATTTAAAAATAGTCAAACAATAATATGGAAAAATATTATATTAAATGAATTTATATCCGATTTCATAAGAAAATAAAAGAACAATTAATGCTTAATTAAAAGTGGAACAAGCTATATGCCCTCTCAATTGAAAACGAAATCAAAGGAATCTTTTAGTGTAAACAAAAAGGGGACGCTTTTGGGATTATGGCTTATATGCTGTGTCTATTCCTTAGCCGCATTAAGAAAAACCAATGAACATATTTGATCATATCCAAGACTAATCAAAAGAAAATATTTCTTCGTACCTCTATAAAAAATAATCATGAGTCTTATTATATAAATAGAAATTATGTAAAATGGTAATTCAGTAACAGTTTCTTTTATAATAAATATAACATGATTTGTTTATTCTGTGAGATACGGGGTAACGTGTAAATGCATATTTTGTAAAACTCACATGTAATATTACCCTTAGGGTAAATGCACTGAAATGACATTCAATATATAAAACACGATAAAAGAATTGTTGCTTTAACAATTATTTTTTGTAAAATAAACACTATAAAATATAAGTTTATTAATTTATTCTTTTACAGATCATAATAACGTGTAGTTAAATAAGAGAACAAATCCATTAATATCATATATTGAATGTTAATCATACGTTTACTTTGGTAATCTAGTATTCATGCACTTTTCAAATGACGTGTTATTATATGAAAGATTTCTCAATATATTTCCTGAAATTATTTTAGCACAATAAATAAAGATGAAAAAATATATTAAGAGCCTATCCCAAAATTATCTTTCTATAAATGATTATACAACAGGATAACTGTATTAATCCAAGATAGTTTTCCACCTTCTTCTCATACCTGGTGAACAGTTTCCTGAATCTGTTGTGCCATGAGTTGGTTCTCTCTATAACCCATCTTTTTGCAGAATATTTTTTACGATTTGAGCGATTAAGTGTTGTAACCTTGATCTCCTCTTTTTCATCTCTTTTTCTTTAATTGGAATATACAGTACATATCCTTGGTTGACTAATTCTTGTTCTTCAGATTCGGAATTGTATACTTTATCTAAACATATATGTTGAAGTTTTCTTCTTCTCCCTGTTGTTTTAGTTTTATATGATGATGGTCGTTTGACAACTACATTATAAACTACATCGGTTACTAGTTTGATATCATGCGTACTGGCTGAGGAAATAACTACAGATATGAGGATTCCTTTTTTATTTGTTAAAACATGTCTTTTTGTTCTGCCTAGTTTGCTTCTATCGGTAAGATTCTTTCCTGTCATCGCCCCCCATAAAGGCGACTTTATGGATATACTATCGATGGATTGCCAGGTCCAATTAATACCAATACAGTCATCATAGACTTTCAATATTCTAATCCATTCATTTTTGAAGATGTTACGGCTATTCCACTCCTGAAACCTACGATGACAGGTAGAGCCAGATCCATATTCTTTGGGTAACATTTTGCATTGTCATCCTCATGTTCTCAGTACATAGATAATTCCATCAATTACTTTTCTGTAGGGAGGAATTGGTCAACTGTCAACAGTTCTGAGAGGTTTCTCTATTGGGAAAATACTCTTACTCATTCCATAGTTCATCAGGAATCTTTAGTATAATCGGATATTGATTTTTTCCTTTGCTCTATCATTATTCTGGATAATGGCCCACGTTTATCAAATGAGAAAAAGAGCTATAATCCTATCGAATTTTGGGATAATTTCTTAATATGTCGTATGGACAAACCAGATAAGGAATAAAAGCCATTTGAAAAAATGATTTGTTAATTTGTTTTTCTAACTTATATTCCAATAATATACATAATATTCTCAAAAAATATTTGTAGGGAGAATTGTGATCTCAAATCAATGTGATTTTATTAAAATTGAATTAAAGCAATTCTTTACCTAGATTAAAAATTTTTTAGAAAATGTGAGTTAACATAGTCATCCATTCTGTCTTAATATAAAGTTTGATTTAATTTACAAGCAATATTTCACAATCCTTTGTTTTCAAAAATATGAGCTAAACTTTTTTTAACTGTACTAAACATTTATTTCGTAAATGATTATTTTATACTATATTTGGCTAAAGATAATAGAGTAGATAGATCTAATAGCTTTTCTTTATCTTTCAATACGATGAATAATGCCGATGTCGATATATTGTATAAAGAGGCTTGTAAAGAAATTGCCCAGTGTATCGAATCATTAGATTCTACAACTGTAGTTAGTAAAAAAGAAATATTTCAAATAATGCGAAATATATCTTCAAAATATAAATTATCTAAATTGCCAAAAAATTTGGATATTCTAAAACTTTTGTCTGAAGATAGCCGGTTTAAAAAACAGTTGAAATTGAAACCCTCCAAAACTTCGTCTGGTGTAGCTGTAATTACGGTAATGCCTCTACCATTTGATTGTCCTCATGGAAAATGCATTTATTGTCCTGGTGGTATAGAAATGAATACACCACTAAGCTATATTGGGACTGAACCTGCTACAAAAATTGCTCAAAGTGTAAATTATGATCCGTTCAAACAAGTGTTAACCAAAATTACTCAATTAGTTGAACGTGGACATGATGTCGACAAAGCTGAATTGGTTATAGTAGGTGGTACTTTTCCATTTTATCCACGTACTTATCAAAAAACCTTTGTCAATAAATGTTATAGTGCTTTTAATAAATTTAATTTATCTTTGAAAAATGAAAGTACATCAAATTTTGAAGAGGATAATTTGGAAAAAGCGAAGAAACTCAATGAAACATCTAAGATAAGGTGTGTAGGATTGACTATAGAAACAAAACCAGATTTTTGTAAAAAAGAATCATATAGACTCTATGTTGGAGTTGGGTGCTACAAGAATTGAAATTGGAGTTCAATCTTTGAATGATTCTGTATTAAAAGTAGTTAATCGAGGACATTCTGTTAATGATGTATATGAATCCTTTTATTTTGCAAAAAATTTTGGATTTAAAATAGCTGCTCATATGATGCCTGGGTTACCTTTATCGTCAGTAGACCAGGATATAGATGATTTTAAAAAATTATTCAAAGATGAAAGACTCAAACCTGATATGTTAAAAATTTATCCCACTTTGGTTATCAAAAATACTGGATTATACAAACTTTATCAAAATCAAAAATATACTAGCTACTCCACGGAGGACTTGGTCACAATTTTAGTAGAACTAAAAAAAATCGTGCCACCATGGATGAGAATTATGCGAATTCAAAGGGAAATTGATTCCAAAGATATTATAGCTGGGCCTCGAATGGGAAATTTAAGGCAAATTGTACTAAAACAATTGGAAAAACAAGGGATAAGTTGTAAGTGTATCCGATGTCGAGAGATTGGTTTAAAAAATATAGATAAAATGTTTTCTATTACTGAAATAAAATTAAATAGGATCGATTATTTTTCCTCAAATAGTAAAGAAATATTCTTATCATTTGATTCACCTGACAATAGTATTATATTTGGTTTTTTGAGATTAAGAATTACACACGACCCTCAAAGATTTGAATTAAAAAATCTAACAAAAGAAACTTCATCTGAAACAAAAACACCTTGTGGCGTAATTAGAGAGTTGCATGTTTACGGTCCTATGGCGAAAATTGGTACAAATTCAGTAAAGGCAAATAATCTGTCTAAAAATACCTTAGAAGTCAAAAGTTATCAAAATTATATTAATGATTTTTTTTATCAACATCGTGGTTTGGGTCAAAAATTATTGGAAGAAGCAGAAAGAATTTGTAAAGAAGAATATTGGTTGAAAAAGATAACTGTAATCAGTGCTATAGGGACTAGAGAATACTATAAGAAATTCGGATATGTTATTAATGGAGCGTATGTAACAAAATCCATATAGAATATGGATGATTCTCTAGAAGAAATTACGATCGGCAAAGGAACATGGATTGATAAAATAGCCTTTTCGATATTGGATAGAGAACGAAAACTGGGTAGATCTTTACAAGTTATAAAAGTTGAGAGTGGGCTTGGTGCATCAGGAATTCCTCATATTGGAAGCATGGGTGATGCAGTAAGAGCCTTCGGAATATCTTTGGCATTAAAAAATTTGGGATACAATTCTGAATTGATTGCTTTTTCGGATGATTTTGATGGTCTGAGAAAAATACCTTCAGGATTTCCTGACTGGTTAAATGATTATTTATGTAAACCTGTATCTACAATTCCAGATCCATTTGGGAGTTGCCATTCATCATATGGTGCACACATGAGTAGTTTGTTGCTGGATGGTCTTGACAAAGTTGGAGTAAAGTATGAATTTAAGAGCGGAACTGATGTATATAAAAACGGACAATTATCCAATCAAATCCATAAAATTTTAATCAATAGTAAAAGAATTGGTGATTTTATCTCTGATTCTACAGGGCAAAAAAAATATACCAGATTTCTACCTTTTTTTCCAATATGTCAACAATGTGGAAGATTATATGTCGCAAACGCAACCGATTATTATCCAGAAGAACAAACCATAGGTTATTCTTGTAATGGGAATACCATAAATAAAAAACAGATTGAAGGCTGTGGTCATCAAGGTGAAGTTAATATTAAAAACGGTAATGGCAAATTAGCATGGAAGGTGGAGTTTGCAGCGCGCTGGAATGCTTTTGATGTAAGGTTTGAGGCATTTGGGAAAGATATTATGGATTCTGTAAGGACGAATGATTGGATTTCTGTTGAGATATTGGATTTTCCCCACCCATTTCATATAAAATATGAAATGTTTTTAGACAAAGGAGGGAAAAAAATAAGCAAATCTGCTGGGAATGTATTTACACCTCAAATGTGGTTAAAATATGGAACACCTGAATCTCTATTATTATTGCTTTATAAAAGAATAGCTGGAACTAGACATATCGGTATAGACGACATACCTATTGTCATGGATGAATATGATTTTTATGAAGATATTTATTTTAATAAAGTAAAAGAAAAAAATAAATCAAAATTAACAAAGATTAAAGGAATTTATGAATATTGTAATAACCTAACCCCGCCTCTCCATTCAAATATTCATATACCATTCAGAATATTAGTTCAACAATCTGAACTATTTGTTGACAGCAAAGAAAAAATTGTAGAGAGAATTTACGATCGATTAAAGAAATATGGTTTAACAAATGAAGAAAATTCCAATTTAACTAATAAGATAGAACTTTCTATGGTGTGGGCTGCTGACTTTAAAGAGATTTCAGATATAACGGATAATGAGCGGACCATTTGGACTGAGTTGAATGAGAAACAAAAAATTGCTGTGAATATTGTACTAGAAAAATTAAACAATATTTCCAGTGATGTTCAACATTCAATGAATGGATATCCAGATGATGAATTAGCAAATCAGGTTCAAACAATTATTTTTTCATCGGCTAAAGAAAATGAGGTAGAACCACGAGATCTTTTTAAAATTTTTTATAAAATGTTAATCAATACTGAAAAGGGGCCAAAATTAGGGAATTATATAGTTGATTTAGGAATAAACTATGTTATTGACAAAATCGAACGAATTAAAAATATTTGATATATTTTCCTTGGATGCACATCCTAGTATTTTTTTCTATAACTATCAATACTAGGTGATAATTACATGGACAAGATCATTCTCGTTCTTTTCCAAATCTCATGAACAACGTTCTAATTTGCTGTATTGAAAATTGTTCTTGCTACAACCCATCGTATATTTCTTATAAAAAGCATTATCTTTTTATAAATACCACTTCATGCTTTCTACCAATTTTTTTTATTTTAGGTGTGTCATACTCTCGTTTGATTATTTCTTGTTATACATATTTAGAATTTAGAATTGTATGTTTTTCAAAGATATATTCTATTTTGAGGTTTTGTATACATGAGACAATTATGGTTGCAGGTAATTTGATAATTATTCTATCGATAATATATGTTACTATTTTTATATCGTCGTCATTAACCGATGCTAAAATGCAGATAAAGTATACACTCTTGATTACTACTATATCCGCATTGTGCCAAATTTGCTTCTATTTATGGAGATATTTTCTATCTTTGATCTACTGATAGGGATGATTTGATCTGGATCATATCAAGTGACTATTGCATGTCCATTTGTTACGCTTTAATTGGCTTGTTATTTGATGAAAATATTTGTGTATCAAATGGCAATGTTTGCTCTACTAAATCTATCTATTACAGTTTGAATTAGAATTGTGTTCTTTAGACGACCTTTTATCTTGGTATCCTGTTAAGAATCTGAGTAATACTTGTTACTTTTCTACAACAAAAAATGATATGTGTTATAGTATTATTTCGATTTTTTATTTGTAGTATTGCACCAATTCTATCTTATAATTTGACTGGAAATCATTAAGATGCGTTTTATTTCTTTTATTCTAAATATCATATATCATAACATAGTTTCATCGAGGTTTACAATTATCTATAATTCTATCGATTATTATATTGGCTCTAAATATCAAAAAATACTTTTTGTTATAAAATATTTGATTAATTTGGTTTTAAAATTGTACTTTTTAGATTGTCTAAGAAATGCATATGTAGTATTATTTGAATTTGGCTTTTCATGATCTTTTGATATGGACCTTTATATATAAAAATCAATATTGGCTAAAAAATTTTAAAAATTTAAAAAAGTTTTGAATTAACTATGACATATTAAAATTTCTATTATTTAAAAAAAGGACTAAAAATTATAAATATTTTGATTTAATATTTTGGTTATTTTTAAGGTAACACGTCTTATTATATAATTTCAATTTATTTGTTTTTCATAGTAATCAATTTATTCGCAATTATATATATTAGTTCGTCGTATATAGTTTATACCATTTATTATCTTATTTAAAGAGTAATTATGTTATTTTGTTTGAATATTGATAAATTACAATTATATGCATAAATTCGCAATATTTATTTATATATTTGTATTGAATACATTATGGCACTATTTAATGAAATTTTCAATACATTTAGATGGAAATGTATTAAATGTGGTGTAAAATATTTTTATAATAAAGGTATTTATAAAGACTCGGATTTAGAGGTACATTGTCCAATTTGTAAATCTGTAGAAAAAGAACCATATTTTGATGAGTATATTCATAAATTTATTTGTGGTTCTTTTACAATAAAACCTGAAAATTCTGAAAATATACAGTGTCCAGAACACTATAAGGAATGTAAAAGAATATCTTTTGAGAAAAGGGGTCAAAGAAATGGAGGAAGGATACCGACAATAACAAAAATATTTACTAATACAAGTATCATATCTATAATTGTGATAATGGGAAACCATTCGAAATGGTGGTCACGAAAAGAATTAAAAGAATATAAAGGTTCTGAAGATCAAAAAGGAATTATTTTAGAACTTACTAAAGAAGCTATAACTCAATACATTGATTTTTTGGCAGGTATTGGGATTTTAGATGAAATAACTGCGATCATTAAAAAAACCTCTACAAGATTGAGAATAAACAAGAACTCTAATTTGAATGAATATTATTATAATTATGTAGGAAAAAATTGTGGAATTGATTTCGATAATAATTTGACAAAGAAAATATATGAATATTTACAAACAATGCCACAACAATGGATATCTAAAACTGATTTGATTAAAAATGCATTTGTTGCTGACGATGCTAATCTGGTTTTAACATGTTTAGAAAATTCCAACGATCACTCAAATAAAGAATTAAGATTTAGATTTAGATCGAGTATTTCCTTTTTAAACGAAAAAGGATTGATTAGATGTAAGACCTTTAAAGAACTAATTGAATTAGAAGTGGGATTTAAATTACTAGATCAAATACATAATGAAAAATATTATAGATATAACTCAAAAGCTTTTAATGAGGTAAGGGGAGAATTAGTTGATTTCGCAAAAAAAATTAACTCTGAAAATCTTCGAACTAAAACTAAAGAAAAGATGATCGAAGAAGCTCAATTTGATTTATTCTTGAAAAATACTCAAAATTTGACAGGTAAGTGTAATGCATGTTTAATTCCAGCTAATGGATTAGGAACAACTTGTTTCCTTTCCAAAGATAGACCTACTTTGCTTGGAAGAAATAGTGATGCCGATGTTTTTATTGGAGATTTGAATCTTAGTCGAAATAATAATATTGAAATTATTTATAAAAATGATAAATATTGTATTTTCAATAGTGTACACAACCCCTACACAAAATTAAATGATGTTGCTATAAATGAAAGAACTGTTTTAAATAATGGGGATAAAATCAGTGTTGGTAATGAGTCATTTTATTTTGTGAATGCAGATAAAAAACATATGATTAATAATAATATCACATGATTATTGAATTTTGTGAGAAAGAATTTTTTGTTATATTAAGAGCCTCGCCCAAAATTATCTTTCTATAGATTATCATACAACACAATAACTGTACCAATACAAGATAGTTCTCGACCTTCTTTTCATATCGAGTACACAGTTTCCTGAACTTATTATGCCAAGAGTTTGTTCTCTCTAAAACCCATCTTTTAGGAGAATGTTTTTCACGATTCGGTATCGCTTTTGAATTTTCTTCATCAACTCCCTTCCATTTCTTTTTCTTGTATGGTATGTGCAGTACATAACCTCGTCTGATTTATTCCTGTTCTTCAGGTTCGGAATTATATACTTTGTCAAGACATAAATGTTGCAGGTTTCTTCTTGTTCCCGGTTTAGGTTTATGTGATGGTAGTTGACGTTGACGTTGACGTTTGATAGCGAAGTTATCAACCACATCTGTTACTAGTTTTATATCATGCGTACAGGCTGATGATATTACAACAGATATAGGAATTCCCTTTTTATCTATTAAAATATGTCTTTTTGAGCATAGTTTGCTTCTATCAGTAGAATTCTTTCCTGTCATCGCCCCCCTAAAGGCGATTTTATAGATATACTATCAATGGATTGCCACCAGTACAGTTGATACCAATGTAGTCATCATAGATTTTCAATAGTTTTATCCATCCCTTTTTGAAGATGTCAAGACTATTCCACTTCTGAAACCTGCGATGACAAGTAGAACCAGATCCGTATTCTTTGGGCCGCATCTTCCATTGGCATCCTGTTTTTAATACAGAGAATTCCATCAATTACTTTTCTGTATGGTACAATTGGTCGACCAACCGTCTTGAGTGATTTCTCTTTTGGAAGAATATTCATAGTTTTAGCTTTCATTGATATTTATTATTGTATGAATGTTTATTTTTCTCCTTCTTCTGGATGAAGACCATAGTTTATCAAAAGAGCTATAATCCTATCGATTTTGGGACGGGCTCTAAGATGATATTGATGAAAATTGACTGAATGTAGATTTTTCCGCTTTCAATCACTTGATTTTTAATTTAAATATGATTATATTGAGAAGTTTTATGTTCGAATTTTTATTAATAAATTGGATTGTAAAAATATCTTTACAATCAATACTTATGATTCGATTGAAAATTTTACAATATAACCATTTTTGAATATTCTAATATTTTAATTCTGATCCAATTTTATGAGAAAAAATTCAACAATATTATAGAAATTCTATATTTTGTATTATATTTTGAATTTTTAATTAAAAACTCTAATATCACTTTATAAATTATTATGGAATACTGTTTGATTCTTTTTAAATATATTTATATATCTGCTTAAACATAATCAAATTAAAAAAATTTTCAAAATTTGGGAATTAATGTTTTATATCTATATTAAATTTAAATTTAGTTTTTAGGATGATATCTTTGTTGAAATGTTAAGATAATATGATTTAAACTGTATTTTCTCGTATAATATTGTTAAATTATAAAAAAGCTTATTATGTATTAATAACAAATTATTGAATCGAGTCCTTATACTTTATTTCCATTTGTATATGTTATGAGTTTAGTGATTATAATATAGAACTTGTTTAATGGTTTGATTATTATTTACGTTAAGAAAATTTTATACTCTTAATTTTATTCCATTTTAAATACGTAAATTATAATTACAAATACTTTATTTATTTAATTTTTATTTGTAATTTTGTAATTTGTTTTGGTAATATTTTTTATTTTAATTTTGGAATGTTTTTTGTTTTTTTTATTTTTGATATGCTTATTTATGGAAATATTTTTTATTATAATTTTTTCAAATGTAATATGGGGAGTATCGAATCGATAGAATATTTGTCTCAAAGAGATTGTAAATTGGCGTTATTAATAAAAAAAGTTGGAAAATATGTAGTAGAAAGGGAAGATGGAGATCCTTTTGAGTCTCTACTTCGTTCTATTATTTCTCAACAATTGTCGGGAAATGTTGCAAGTTCAATTTCTGTTCGCTTTAAAAATTATTATGGGGATGAAAACTAAACCCTATACAAATTATTGATACATCTAATGATGATTTGAGGAAAGTTGGACTCTCATATAAAAAGATTTCTTATATTAAAGATTTATCCCAAAGAATTTATGATGAAAAAATTAATTTTATACATTTATCTACTCTGTCTGATGATGAAATTATACGCGAGTTAATTAATATAAAAGGTGTAGGCCAGTGGACAGCTGAAATGTTTTTAATTTTTCATTTAAAAAGAGAAGATGTACTTCCAACAAAAGATCTGGGTATTAGAAAGGCGATGAAACTATTATACAAATTAGATGAACTTCCATCTCCGTCTATTATGTTAGAAATATCTTTTTCATGGCGACCCTATCGAAGTGTGGCATCATGGTACTTGTGGAAATCTCTTGCTAATATAGAAATGTAAATACAATAATATAATAAATCTATATTTAAGACATATCTATGTTAAAGTTATGTTTTGAAAAGGATTATTTATATCTCGCAATGATAATGAAAAATATCCTCTAGTATTATCCTTTGTAAATTTGACAAGTAAATATTTATATTGTCGATACTAATAATTGGTTTTAAATCTGTGGCCTTTTTTTAACCTTGCTAAGAATTATTGTAAATTGAACTTAAATATTTAATTCTATTTAAAATTAAATTTGCTAAAATGATTTAATGTATTAATTTTGAATATATTCTAATTTCTATCATGTTACCCTTTTAACAATTTTTAATTCTTTTTTCGGCTTGTAAATTTAAAATTCTTTCTTTTTAGTTATAAACAAACAATTGTTATATTGAATTATATGTTTGATTTTGACGAGATTTTACTTTCGGCAATGAAGTAATCTTCAAAGCTTTCGATTTGCTTTGTTGCATGATTCTTATAATTTCTGATTTTACTACCACTTTTGTTTAAACAGATATTATTTTGTTATACGATGACGCTTTTAACATCATCTCTTGTATCATATTTTTCAGTTTTACGGAGTATACGTAACTCCAAACCCTCTCTTTAAACAAGAAAATACCGTTTCTACAATCCATCTTTGTCCATAGCTTACGCTGTCTTTCCACTTTTGCAAATTATTTCTTTGTGCCAACACCGACAGGTTTCTAATGATGGTCCCTCTTTTCCATCTAACTCTAGAATTCTTTCTTACTTTAATGCATGGCAAGATTCCGTTGTCTTCCCGATATCCAAATATATCATTACTATCATAAGCACCATCTGCGAATAATTTGCCTAAATGTTGCTGATATACCATCTGATTTTATAATACTTTCAACCAATTCGGGTAATGCTTTACTATCATGAACATGCTCATCGGTTACCTTCATTGAAAGAATTTTCTTGGTTTTGATGTTTACAGTTATATGGATTTTCAGATACCCATTATTATTTTTTATATGCCATTTGTCTTGCAGCCTATGACCTCTGTTGGTAACCTTTATTCCAGTACTGTCAATTGCAATGACAATATATTCGTCTTTGGATTTGTTGCTACTATCTGTTGTATCATTTATTTTGTTATCTAATTTGTTTATTCTTTTTTTGCAAATAGTTGTATAATCAGGAATTGATGGTACTTTTCCTTTAGCATGATCCTTGTGTTATTCCTTCTTTGGTTTGTCTATAAGGCAAATGAAAATATGCTTTGGCATGGCCCATCAGAAGAAGAAAAGTGTTAGTTATGAAATGGGTCGCCGATTTTGCCTTGGTTCATCTCTTTTAATTTGGTATCCCAGTTGTGGATGGCATCAAAGCCAAGCAAGATTTCGCCTCTTCTAACTAGAGATTGGTTGTAGGTAGACCATTTCACAGAATTTGTTAATAGAAGTTAGCTAAATGTATTTGGAAAAGGGAATCATACAACAAGACATTTTCGATTCTATCTTTTATATACTGCACTAACCTTTCAATTATGCTTTTTTCGAAAGCGGAATGAAGGTAATGGTAAGTTCAGAAACTTACAATCTTGTGGATACCAAGTAACATTATCCGATGTAAACCGATATCTTCCATACCTGTTTACAGATTGAGATAAAATTAGTTTGACTACAAACATATTTCGTTATTTTAATTTACGAAACGAAAGAATTTCTATATCTATTGGTTCGATAACAATCTAAAGCCATATTAATTCAGAGCCCGCTTTTATCACAGTTTCATCGATAACATATCTTTGATTTTCATTTTCTTGAAATATTTTCTGGGCCTGTACTTTTGTATCAGGTTCCAGATTGATACATGACTTATTTTTCCTATTTTTAAAAATGATAATGCTTGGCTGTATTTCTAAATGATAATTCTGAGGTACAAGTATAATCCGCAACCAATAATTTGTGAAGATGTTCTATTTCTAGTACATATACAACATATGGTTGTATTCAATCTCTATGTTTTTCTTTAAGTCAATAGGGTTTCTCATTTATTAATAAAAATATAATTGATAAAGCCCATTTTGAAAAAAAAATTTGACTTGTTTACATTAAAATAAAAATTTATTGCTCTAATTAAAGTGCATAGTACATTTTTTCATAAAAATCAGATTTACGTTTATTAAAATAACCTATCTTTCTAGAATTTTTTATTAAATTTAAATCGACATTATGTTACTTTATTAATGAATGTCAATAATAAATTGAAAATTTTGGAAAAATTTTTTATAGATTCAAATCTTCCGTGACATCTGATACAACTAATTTACCTTTTATCGTGGGAGTTTTTTTTATAGAATTTATAATGTCTTGAACTTTTTCGTCCAAAATAATTACTTCTACTTTTATTCTTTTGACAAATTCGGGGGTAAACATTTCATTGGTTCTATATCCTTGAACTATTCTTTCGGATGCCTTTCTTTCTAATTTGCCCCGACCATATATATCGTAGTATGAAATACCTTCGACTTTATTATTTAGTAAAATTTGTATTACTTGCTTTGCTTGATTTTCGGGTATGTAAATTTCAATTTTTTTCAATGTGTATATATTATAATTACTTGTTAAAATTATTTGCGAAATTTTGAATTATTGTTTTTAAAATTCATATTTTTATATTTATTCCATGAAATCGATAAAAAATTTTACATATTTCAGATAATATTTTTTTAACTAAATTCTCAAATGAAATAAGGACTAAGAAATAGATAAAATTTAATCTTGTTTTAAATCTTGTAAAATTTAGTGTACGTTACCAATTTTAATTTATAATATCGACGTTTTTTTCTCACAATTTTATTAATATCCTTTTGTATTCTTTATAAAATATACAAAAATTATAAACAAGTATTTTTTTAAATATTTTTTATGTTAGTGTATGTTGAAGATTTTGTTTTTTTCAAAAAAATTATTTTGATGTAAACCATTTTAATAAAGAAGATAATGATTTTTTAAATTCATGATCTCAGGAGTTTGGTAACATCGTTTGTATATTGACTTGATCCTATCAAGTTTTTTAAACTTATTATGAGAAAGTATTAATATAATAATTAATATTATGTTTTTGCATTTTTTTAATAAATTAATGTAAATTTAATAGTTAGGTGGATATTAAAATTTAAAAAATTAAAGATTGACAAAGAATTTCGCAAATATCATTGCTAGGTTTGTTTAGGGAATTATTTATAGAAAATTTCTTACTCAGACCTATTTTGCACAGGATCTTTTGTTTGTTTGAATACTTTCTTGAATTATATATCCTATCTTCTAATGACTTTACTTTAACTTCTTTTACTAAAAATATGGACTTACTAGCCTTTGTATCGTTTGGTTTTTTCAAATAGTTATCTTGAATTTATTTTATCATTTACTTTTGAATAGAATTCATCAATATTGAATGGCTTTTTAATGATATCTTCTGCTTTAATGCCTGGGAGAATTCCCTCTATTTCATTCACTGCATCTAAAGCAGATATAAATAATGTTTTAATGTTCAAATCTATAATCTTCATTATTTGATATAATTGGATTCCATTAATAGTAGGTATTCTTATATCAATTATGATAAGATCATAATAAGGGGTAGAATATTTATAATCTTTATAAATTTCTAGAAAATGCTTTGCTGCGTCTATCGACGATGTAAAAGAGTCAATTATACATGGTGTCTTATTATTTATATTGTTTAATTCATTCATTATGGATTTGTATGTCTCTAGAATTTCGGGTTCATCGTCAATAATCATAATTTTTATATTCGATTTCATTTGTTCCTGTCCAAGTTCTTTTCTTTTTTCTTGAAGTGTTGTTTTTTTTGAAATTTCGTCCTGTGCTGTATTATTTGCAGGTAATTGAGTTAATCTCTTCTTTCTTTTAACTATCCATGTGTCCGATATTTCATTATGACGTTGAACTTTAAATATTAGTTCATTGTTTGAAAGTTCTTGATAAACAACTACAGTATCACCTGGAAAAATAGGAAAAACTGTTTTTATTCTTTTTGAGAATGTAAGCCGAGAATGCTCATCTACTTTAATTGTGCCAACTACAATCAAATTGGTGTCAGAATCTGGTAATGAACGGAATGGAGAATTTGTCGTTTTGTCATTGTTTTTCTTCTCTGTATCCTTATAATCTGCATCATCATTATTTGACATAGTTTTATTAAAGCGCATAATAATCTATTTATAAAAAGTTATTTAAATAAATCGAAAGTATTATAATCTAAGAAAATTAAAATTAATAAAAACTAGTTTTACATTTTTCTATATCGTATTATGGTAACTTCAAAATTTTTAATAAATTCCATAAATGAATGTTATTACATATTTTGGTTTTGTTTCTGGTTTTAAATCCTTTATTTATTTTTATGATTAATGGTATTAAATCGACTATGTTTACAATCATTGAAATTTCTGTATAAAATATATATATATTTAATTGTAAATTTTATAAAAATATTTTATAAATTATAAAAAATGAATTATATTTGCTATAAATAGCAATAATGGTAAAAATGGTAAAAGTAATTTGAAGCATCAATAAACTATTTTATTTCATGTATAAAATTTTAATTAAATCTTGATTTTTATTGTATATATTATATAAATTATCAATTTTTATAAAAAAATAAAATTTAATATATTAATATACTATAACATTTATACTATTCATAATGAGTAATAAAACAACCTCAATTTTAGTAGCAGTATTAGCAACAGTAATGTTTAGTGGAGCAGTGGCTTTTGGAATGTCAAATATGGCATTTGCACACGGTTCTGGTCATGGTAGTTCTGGTCATAGTTCTAGTGGCACTGGTGGTGCTGGTGGTGCTGGTGGCGCTGGTGGCACTGGTGGCAAAGGTGTTGGCATTGGTGGTGACGGTGGTAACGGTAACGGTAACGGTGTAGGCTTAGGCTTAGGCTTTGGCACCCATCATGGCGTAGGTGTTGGCGGCGTAGGAGTTGGCGGTAACGGTAACGGTAACGGCGGCGACGGTGTTGGCATTGGCGGAAGTGCTAATGGTGGTACTGGTGGAGCTGGCGGCAATACAGGCAGCAGTTCACACGGACACAACTAATTTTTTTTATATTATAATTATTCTTCAAATAAATAATTTTGTACCTTTATCTATATAATAAATTAAATATTTAATTTTTAAAAGATCATTGATTTGTATAAAAATATACAAATATGTCAATCTATTTATTTTTATGCAAAGAAGGAATGATGTATTTTATTAATGAAATATATCACAGTAATAATACTTTTGAGAAAAAAATATAAGTACATGTTGTTTTAAACATAAAGACTAAAAAATCTTTTCAGTAAATATAATCAAATATAATGTATTTATACCAATTTGCATAAGTTCGCTAAAATAAATATTTATAATATAATTGTAATGTAAAATAAATACTCTAGCAATAGGCTTTCTCGTTGCATATCGTACTAAAGCAATTCGGAATTGTTTAGCATATTTTTGCTAAATGGTATACAATAGTAGCCATTATCAGAACTGATTGAATGTCATATTAGGAAATCTGGTGATTTAAACACGGTAATATGCAAATTATTTGTATATGATACTTATAAAGGTAATAATATTATTATATTTGACAGACAACGGAATCTTGCCTTTCATTAAAGTAAGAAAGAATGCAAGAGTAAGATGGAAAAAAGATAGATCCTTAGAAAACTGGCGGTGTTGGCACTAAGAAATGATTTGCATAAGTGGAAAGACAGCGTAAGCTATGGACAATGAAGGATTGTAGAAACTGTATTTTTTTGTTTAAAGAGAGGTTTGGAGTTACATATACTCCGTAAAACTGAAAAATATGATACAAGAAATGATGTTAAAAACCTCATTGTATAAAAAATTGATATCCGTTTAAACAAAAAAGTAGCAAAATCATGGATTCTAAGAATCATTCAACAAAGCACTATAAACATTTTAAAATATCCCTGTCCTACCGCTGATATGAAATTGTCTATTATTTCTTCTATAACCTTAGATATCCAATGTTAATTTCCTTTCTTTTATTTCTGTAGAATGTCTTTAATCACTCGTCAAATGTGCGTCTGTTAGGTATTGTTATCAGCCACAGTCCACCACTAGTTTACGATTATAGTGGCATTATCTTTCAAGAAGTATACAATTCATGGTTTGAATTGATTTTAAACCACATTCATACAATAAAGCCATTAAAATTCCTGTTGGAGTATATAAATACGGAATATCCCTTTTCATTGGTTGTGCAATGGGCCCTGATATACAATATATCATACAGAATGTTAAAGAGATAGATCTTTTCTATCAAGGTCTAACCTTTGTGACAGTTCAAAATCATCTTTTAATGTTATATATAAACTGTTATAAGATATTGGAGATAAATTATGACAATGCTTTATATATGTAGAGAGAATATGTAAAAGCGGTATTATTAAATGCAAATTACCATATTTATATGCTACATCTATAATGTAATATACTCCTTTAACAATTATTAATGATAATGAACAATTTTAAAAACAATAATCAAAAAAGTGGTCTATTTTTTCGTATAACAAGTTACCTGTTAACATCAGTTATCTTTCCTTTTGCTATAAGACTTATAAAGAAGAAAATCGAAGAAAATCAACGCATAGTTTGTAAGAATTGTCATGGAAAATTAAAAGAGATCAACAAAGGCGAATATTATTGTAAAAATTGCAAAATTATCCGCATGGATAAAAAATGAAAGCGGATTACTAAAATAATTGTTGATATAGGTTGTTTTATTATTAATTTGTTGATTGTATTAAGATGTAATATTACATATCATTAATTAAATTAAGAACCATATAAAAAAATTTTAAAAAAAATAACTACACATCAACTGCTGAAAAATCAGCTTTTGATGGTATTACTTTTGGAGGAGTTCCATATACTATCGATATTACATCGTGAGCATGAAGTGGAATATCCTTATAAATAGTACCCTTATGTACTTGAGTTCCATTTATGTAAACAGTTAAAGGATTTGATGCTGTTGCTGTATGATTGAATATCTGGTTATTACTTAATTTCTGTTTCCAAACATTAAAGAAATTTCCTAGAGTGAAATTTTTATGTGATGGAGCTTCGATATGAATTATTCCTGATTGATCATGAGTATGTAACCAATAGAAACAATAATTAGTTATACCAATCAAAGCTGGAACAGTGTGATTTTGACCATTGATAAATATTGCCAATTTAGCATGTACGTGAAATCCATTTTCCTCCATAGCTTCACACTTAATTCCATCTATGGGCAGAGCTGCATTGGCATTTTTTGAAAATTTTATATTGGTTACTGCAAAACCTATAATTAAAGCAGCTACTACAATAACACCAATTATTATAAATTTATTAATCTTTTTATTTCGTATAATTTTGTTAGCCCGATTCTCTCTCTTTTTTTTCATGTCAATTCCGTCTTTAAAAGTACAGTTATATCGTTTATATTAATTATTCACAAATTCAGCAAACTATTTGATTAAAATATTTATATTATTCATCAAGAATTCTGATTTGAAATTCATTTTTAAAATGGCTATGAGCCTAATTTCAAATGGTAATTAGTTAAATATACTATGAAGGATTTTAAAAATTTTTTGTAATTATAAAATTGCATCTAATTATTAATAAAGTTGTCTAAAATTCCATTATTCATCTTAGAAATTTTTCTACAATTTCTAGGATTTTATTAATAGAACACGGTTTTTTTAAAACATATTTTGCACCTTGACTTATTAGATCATCTATTTCTTTTAGAGACTTTACCGACGCTGTAAAAATAATTATATTTTTTGATTTTAAAATATTTTTACTCTGAATTTTTCTGAAAATGTCTAACCCGCTAAAACCAGGCATTGTCAAATCCAATAATACACAGTTATAATGTACATCGTCTTTGTAAAGTTCATTTAATCCTTCTTTCCCTTCATTAATTACTTTACATTCTATATCTTTAATATCAAAAAAATCTTGCAGCATTTCGGTAGTATCCTTATTATCATCTATTACAAGGATTTTTGGACGGTTTTCTTTGAAATTATTACCTATCGTTGATTCCAATTTTTACACCTTTACTAGATTTTTGTTAGATAACAATAGTAAGTAATAATATATCTAATGAGTATTTATACTAAATCTTTATTATTGTTTTATATAATATAATTTGAACAAATTTAACAATAAAATTATAGCTCTGTTACCTTAAGGATTTTCTAAACTATTTTTAATTAGTCAAGATTTTCTCTGATTTAATTTCCATAAAATCGCACTACTTTAAGCACAAACATTTCTACCTTTACAAAAATTTTTAGAAATATTGCGTATCATTATTGGAATATCTAATGGAAAATTTCTTAAGTTAACAGCTTTCTAAACACAAGGATACATCTTCCTGTAAAATACTTGTGATTGCATTGTTGCCATAATTCTTATTATAGATATTCTTCCACTTGCTAACGGCCTGTCCTATTTCTTGCGCGTGTTTAAAAGTGGAATTGTTAATTGACTGCCTTTGTAACCATGACCATCTAACTTCAATTAAATTAAGTTCTAGATCTTACAGTTAGAAAAACTAATCTTATTCTTGGACAGCATTTTGATATTTCTTTCTTTACCATCTTTGATTTATGCGCGGATAGATTATCCAGTACAAGAAAGATATTTTGAATATTCTTATCATACTTTCTATCTACTCTTTTTAGAAAATCAACAAACTATTGTTTTCCCGTTTTATTTCTGTAACAATGTACATGCATCTTATCATTTATGTAATCAAAAGCTCCAAACACGTTTAGCAGTCCATTTATCTTTTGAGCCTTTTGGACCTTTACCTGTACCGATGACCAAGATGTACCATCATGTGTCTTTGCTGTTATAGGCCCTTTCTCATCTACGTACAGTAATACAGAATCTGAAGGTGTATTGTACCTTAGATGCTCAATGTACTTTTTTTCAAACTATTCTGGTTCATTGCTTCTTTTATTTGATAACACAGTTTTAGATATTCCATTTTATTCTATGCTTCAAAAGGATATTCCTTATTTTCGAATGGCTAATTTTATCCACTATTTTTAGAACATATATAACAAAGCCTGCCAATACACGTGATGACCATTATGTAGAAAACCCCAAATCATAAGATCTTGGATTTGATAAGGTTATTTGTACTATCTTTTTTTCGATATCATAATCAAACTTGTTCTGCTTGCGATTATGTTTTTTTGATATGATTCCATCAATTCCTTTTTCATTAAATCTATGTATCCATTTTCGTATGTTGTTATCATGATGATTTGTTATCTTTCTTATCTGAGGTACTGTATATCCTTCATCTTTGAGCAAGATTATCCTGGCTCTATATCCTGATTGAGTGTCTTCAAGCATTAGGTGTAAAATATTTTTTTCATCAATGGTAAGTATCCTGAGGAATGTATCCCTCATAGTAGTACTAAAGAGCGGCAAGCTAAAGGTATTACGATATCTAATCAAGCACTATTCATTTTACAGAAAGACATAACATATCTTTTACACAACTGTTAGCAGAGCCAAAATTATTGAAACATTTCCTATAAACAATGGTATTTATTTATTGCCAATTAATTAATATATCTTAAATTGATATTCTATATTTATTATCGAATCATCCCGCATCAAATTTATGTTTATAATGTAATTAATAATTATTTTTTCCAAAACCATTACAAATTTATTACTTAAGTGCCTTTTTGAAAATTACATTTAATACATGCATCATTATAACCTTTTTTAAATAGCTCCTCTATAGTGTGTTTCGAAAACTCAAATGCTTTACCATATATATCATCACTGTCAATTAAACTTTGACAAGCTCCATATTCA
Source organism: uncultured Nitrososphaeraceae archaeon (assembly GCA_963762475.1). Lineage (GTDB taxonomy): Archaea > Thermoproteota > Nitrososphaeria > Nitrososphaerales > Nitrososphaeraceae > Nitrosocosmicus. The sequence goes on along the minus strand of CAVXKW010000006.1, from coordinate 80,511 downwards.
ATTCTTTGCAAACTGTTTATTTTGGCTCTTCCATTTATCAAGTCTTCAATATTTCGTATATCGCCTTGTCGATTAGTGCTACATAATTTATTTTTCAAATCAACATTAAGCCTATTGTATATAGCTTTTTCAGACAGTCCATTTTCATTAATCATTTTTACCAAATCTCTTATTACATAAATATAATCCGAAATCATTGCAGCAACTTTCTCATCATATTTGGACTTGTCATGATATAGAACATTTTGAACTCTATTGTTTATTGAATCGGGGTCCTCTGGAGTACCCATTTCCTTTGCAGTATATAAATCACCAATGTATATATCTAAGGACGGGACATTTTCATCCATACCTTTTACTTTATACCAATAATCCCTATGCGCTTGCAATACTTCTCTTAATGGGGTGTTACTAAGATAAAATCCATCCATAAATGGACGAGCATATTCATTATCCTCCACATATAATTCATTTTCATCCATTGTGGTAGTTGTAACCTTTAGTTCTGGAAATTTGTATCTTAAATGGGAAGACATTGAAGTAAGTAAATGTTCCATTTTTATCCCTTCATTATATCTAATAATGTGTTTTTCATTATTATCTTCATCAGAATACACCGTTATCATTTGATTATCTTTTTTATGATAGCTGTCAAAAGTAACTGTAGTAGCACCTTGTATATCTATAGCAACTAATAATAGCCTAGGCTCTCCCTCTATTGTTTTTATAGGAAATCTTTTATGATCCCAATAATTTGATATCGTTTTAGTTAATCTAGAATTATCATATCGAACCATAAAATTAAAAGGATTTAGGAATCTGAAATCCGGCTGTATTATGCCTGGAGAAAGGACTTTATAAGTACCCAAAGGTGAATTCGAAAATTGATACCATGACCAATATCTTCTAAATGATTCATAAGTTGCTAGTTTGCCATAGCGATCAGGCCATAAATAATAGAATGGTAAAAAAAATGGATTTTCTCTAAAGCCCTCATAAACCATGTCAAAATCATTATAAAATGGCTTCCATATGTTATTAAATAACTCTCTATAAATGGATAAATAATTTTGCCAAAACTTTATAGGTGGAATTTCCAAATAACTTGTATCTGTTGAAACATCTTGCCAAAATTGGTATAGTACATTTGTTGAACCTTTCCAAGGATTAGATTTATCTTTATTTTGTATTACATGATTAACTAATAAGGTCGCATTTATTGCTCCTGCAGATGTGCCTGCTACTATATCAAACAATTGTCTGTTCTCTTTTAATGCTTTTTCAATCAGATGATCATATAAAGCGTTATATATGCCAGCCTCATAAGCACCCAGCGCCCCTCCGCCTTGAAATATAAGAGTTTTATGATTTTGACACATATTCACATCACTATTTTTGGATTTGATTTAAAAATACTCCATTAACATATCCATAGATTTTATATTCTTCACTGTATTAAATCTAGTAAAAGGAACTATTTTCCTTTTAATTATTCTAACAGAGTGATGTATCAATAGTTTGAAATTATGAATATTATTTATTTTAGTTAAATAATATTTGTTGAAAGTATTTGGTATTATATTATAATGCATTGTTATAGAGTGAATTTTTTGACGTGTTATAAAAACAATAAGTTTTTTTATTAGATGTTTAATTGCAGAGGAAATATCAAATATTTAGATATAAAAAATGTCTATCAATATTTTGTATTGTTACGTAATTAAAAAGGTTCAAGTTTAATAAAATTATAAAATCCGCCCTTTTAATAAATTTTAGAAATAGAGTATATTTTCATCAATTATACGTATGTATACATTAAAATTTAATATAAAGGTTTGTAAATTCTTTCAATAATTAAATAAATAAGTTAAATAATGTTATAAACTTTTTTTGACTGAAAATTAATATATAAAAAAATTATTCTTTAATATGTAAACAATGGCGGATATTGCTATTGAAGGCAGCAGAACCCTAATACTATATGGAGCTGAAAAAGCTGTAACATATGGTGAAAGATTTATGAAAAATGTTGATAAAGTGATGGATATCACATTTGATCATAAAGCTCCTTCAATAGTGATAACAATATCCCAATACTATAATGGATATAAAGAAATTTTAAATAGGGGGGGAAAAATTCGGTGTATAACTGATATTACGAAAGACAATGTCAAATACTGCAAAGAGCTACTTAATATAGTAACTGAATTACGACATTTGGATGGGATGAAAGGTGGACTCGCAATTAATGAGAAGGAATATATGGCTACGACTATTTTACAAGAAAAACAACCATTAACAGAAGTTATTTATAGTAATGTAAAAGAAGTAGTATCTCAAGGACATTTCCTGTTTGATACTTTTTGGAGTAATGCTATTCCTGCGATCAAAAAAATAAAGGAAATAGAAGAAGGAGTTATTATAGAAAAAACGGAGGTAATTTATGGGATAGAAAACACCATTCCCTCACTAAAATCATTTACATTAAATGCAAAAACAAAATTAGATGTTTATCTTGATCAGTATGGGCCTGCCGCAGTTTTAGATGGGATAGTATTCAAGGATGGACTGCTTGATGCAAAAAATAGGGGAATAGCGGTCAGACTTTTAACTGAAATCACCAAAGACAATTTGGATTCATGTTCACAGTTATTATATTATGTGAGCGAGATTCGTCATTTAGATTTCGTAAAGGGAAACTTTTCTATATCTGAGCGTGAATTTGTTTCTACTCCTGTTAATCTAAAAGTGTTACCTACTTTGGAACTCATTTATAGTAATGTAAAAAGAATGGTAGAACAACAACAATATGTTTTTGACATATTGTGGAATGTAGGGATTCCTTCAGTTAAAAAAATAAATGAAATAGAAGAAGGAATTGAAATTGAATTTGTAAATGTAATACATGAATCAAATAAATCCAGAAAAATTTATTTTGAACAATTAAATACTATAAAGAAAGAAATCTTATTAATAATACCATATTACATGGTTTTTACCATTCAGAAAGATATCGAGTTTATCAACATAATTAATAATATTTTGAACGATTCCAAAATTAATTTAAAAATGTTATTAATATCTCAAATCAAATATAGTGATTCTGTTTGGAATACCGTAAAAATACTGACAAAGGGTGAAAAAAATAAACAAAGGATTAGGATTTTAGAAGATCTAGAATTTAAATCATTAGAAAAGACTGCTATTGTTATTATTGATAATAAAATATCTATGATCTTAGAACTAAAAAATGATTCTAAAGATGATTTTTTAAACTCTATAGTTTTTTCCATCTATTCAAATAACAAAACATTTGTTGCCTCCTATATATCGATATTTAATTCTTTATGGCAACATGATGAATTAATAAAACAATATCAGGAAATTGATAGAAAATATAAAGATCAAGGAGCAAATTTGGAAATTGAAATTGATAATAAAACAAAATATTTGAAAGAGATTAATAATGATCTTGTAAAGCTTAACGAAGAATATTTGATTAAAGAAAAAGATTTACAAAAAGCTAATGAAGAATTAACCGATACTAATAAGATCAAAAGCGAATTTATTTCTATGATGAGTCACGAACTTAGAACTCCGCTTGTTCCAATTAAAGGATACACAGAAATGTTGATGAGACCTAATTTGTTAGGTGGTTTAAATGAAAAACAAACAAAAGCCATTCAAATCATCTATAGAAATATCAAAAAACAGGAAGCCTTGGTAGAAGACATGTTAGATTGTACCAAATTAGAACTTGGTCAACTTCGATTATCTAAAAAAATGGTCGCGCCATCAGATCTTTTTGACAATATCGTAAATGATTCAAAATCAATGATAGATAGTAGGCAAATTTCACTTATATTAGAACTAGAATCAAAAAATCCAATATATTGTGATGAGAAAAGAATTGAACAGGTCATTTTAAATTTTGTGAAAAATTCTGTTGATTTTGTACCAAAAATTGGTGGAAAAATTCTATTAAGAGTGGAAGAAGAGATACTAGGTAAAGAACACTGTAGAGATTCAAAAGAATATAAAACTAATATAAATGATATAGAAGGCGTTCCTAATAAAATGATTTTTACTGTAAAAGATAATGGTGAAGGTATCCCTGCAGATAAAATTAACAATTTATTTAAAAAATTTTACCAGATAGATACTAGTGCTACAAGAAAACATAGCGGTACTGGGCTAGGTTTGGTTATCTGTAAAGGTATAGTGGAAGCTCATGGTGGAAGAATTTGGATAGATGAAAACTACCATGGTGGATTTGGCATCAGATTCTCCATTCCAATGATCAATTCAGATAATATTGACAATTCATTATAAAAATGGATTATTAAGGAATAATCATTAAATTTCAATGAACGGTTGCATTTATGTATGTCATTAATATTGTTTAAAAAATTTTGTAATAATATAAAACTTTACTATTTTTCAAATATAATTCAATAAATAATAGATAAAAAAGTGCTACATATTTTAATGAATTGCTTTTTAATTATATATTATTTTATTTGATATATTATGAATATTTTAATTAAGTTAATCTGGATGATCCTGCTTTATATACAGTTTTATTCAGTAGGGGATATAGTAATTTCAAATTTACCATATCGAAATAATATTGATAAATAAAATCTCATATGAAACAAATATATAAAATTTATCTGAAGACAGATCTTAATGGATTATTTGAAATGAATAGGTGGATTTTAGATATTTATAATTACTATAACTCAAATTCTAAAATAATAGTTAAAAAAAGGATCCAGTGCTGAATCCTATGGAAAGATATTATATTATAAATAAATAATTAATATTATTGAATTTTCATTTTTTAACTACAAAGCCCCGTTTTCCGGTTATCGTTGTATTAATTTCTATTGTTATCGTGGGTATTATAGGGATTCCCATTGGGGATAAAAGATTTATCATATTTGCTATAACACTTGAAATTGCATATATCTTGTTAACAGTTTTTGTTGCAAAAGGTTACCGAATATCTCTTTACGTGTGTATTGGTCTTGCTATACTAATTATAATAGGAAATAGTTTTGTTTCTGCCCATATTTACAGAATTCTTACTCTTTCAAAGCCTATGAATGCAGTTGTATTGATAATAGGCGGATACATCCTACAATTAATTTTAATATATACAAGCATTATGGCAATTAAAAAGAGTAAAAAAATAGCAAGATAGCCAAAATATTACAACAAAAAAATATAATCTATTTTTTCATACCGAACTTTATTTTTCGATGATTCAACATATTAAAATATTTGTTATTATTTTTGTGAGTGGATCTTAGATATAATATTTAATAATATTATTCTCTAAAAAGTTAAACGATGTATATAGAGTTGATATTATAAAATTCAATTCTATCATCTATATCATTAGTGTCAATCTAATCAAATTTATTTAATTAACTTACATGGAAATTTTTCTTTTTATGGGAGATAGTTATACTCAATAACATTAATTCGTAGATCTTAACAGATATTTTTTAATATCTAAATTAAATCGCCTTGTTCTATAATATTGAAAAACCATATGTTTAAGCGATTGAAAGTTTGGATAATAATCAGATAATATATTGTACTTTCCCTGTCTCCAACATTCTTCAACTGCGTTAAACTCAGGTGAGCCAACAGGAAAATATTCTATTTTTATATTATCTTCATTTCTCTGCAAATATTCCTTTACTATCTTAGATCTGTGCTGAGATGCTCTATCAACAAATATGATAAATTTTTTAAATTTCTTTTTTACTTCATCAAGGTATCTGATAAAGGATAGACTGTCAAATCGATTATATTGTCTAAATAGTTGTTTATCATCGTTTGATAATACTCAAAATACAATGGTTTTGTTGTGTGAGCCTGTGATTGTAACTACTGGTCTTTTTTCTCTCAAAATCCATTTTCTTTTTATATATAAATTATGTATAAAAATTGATTCGTCTTGTACTAGAATGTGACATCTAGTTTTAATATTAGTTAAGATTTCTTGTACCCTTTTTTAAATTTCTTTTTCTCTTCTTTGAATGCTGTTCTTACGAATCTCTTTTGAGGCATCTTTGTAGAAAAGCCCCATTTATGTAGCAACCGGTAGATATGTACTTCATGATATTTGATACCTGTTTTCTTTTGAATAACATTCATAACTTGCTTAAAATCCCAACCAGTATTGCTATCTTCTAATTCTTTTCTTATTTTTATCATCAAATTGTTGTTAACCAGAGGTGGTCTTCCGCTTCTTGGTTTATCGTTTAATCCATCCAATCCTTTATCGTTATATCTTTTGTACCATTTGTAAGCCCATGCTCTTGATTTATGTAGTTCCTGTGCTACAGTTTCGATATGCTGTTTGTCTGTTAATATGCGTCTTACTAAAAGAATCCTTTCTTTTACATCCGCATTATGCTCGACATTATATGCCTCGTCTAGTACCGTGGATTTCAAATAGTAATAAATTATAGAGGGGTTAGCTAAAAATCTATCTATGAATTTATGTAAGTCAGTATACAAGTCTTGTTTTTTATTTTAAATTATTTATATTCTCATCAATAGTTTATCTATAAATGGTGACAGTGATAAACAAAATTAATACTTTCATTTATCTTGATATTTCAGCTCACTAATATATGAAATAGATATAATATTTTTACTCATTTGATAGAAGAATCATACGGTAGAACGTATTAACTTTTACTTATAAAAAGAATCTTTTATTTATTATTTGGATTAAAAAAATTAAAATAAATGGTCTATTATTATATTTATGATTGTTTCATCCATTTTACATTCCATTACTTTTTTCTTTGAGAATATTTTTTAAAGTTTACAGATTTACATTTAAATCTAAATTGATTTTGATTTTCTTTTGATAATATGCTTATGACCCGTATTTATTTTAATAAAAATCGAATTGATATGGGTATTACCAATAAATTAGCAATTTATCATAGAAATCTTTCCTACAGATTTTGATTTAAATACAATAACGTTGTGAATAATTAAAGACAAAACATTTTTTAAATCTCTTATCTGTGTAAAGAAGGTGAGTAACATAAATATAAAATTAATATTTAATAAATAAACTTATATTTATTAATTATTTTATTATAGATTTTGATATATTGCTGTAACTCTACTAAAATAATGACTTGATTCTTGAATACTCTGTTTATCTAATTGTGTGCTAATCCTAAAAGATAATCTTTGACATCTGTATTATGCCTACTACTTGATCATTATTTTTTTAACTGATATTGAGTTCAAAAACCTAAATTGAAATATGTATGAAATATGTTACAAAAAATATTTTTACATGCACGATAGTATTAAAATGAGACGAATATAAAAATTTTAAATCATTATAAATTTAACATTATTTTAATTTAAATATATTACCAAATACTTTTATGTTTATTTTGGAAGTGGAATTCCACTTATTTTTAATTGTCTAAATACCTGATCTACATCATCTGGAGATACATGTTTAATCATTGAAACCGAATCTTTATTTCCGTTGATCATAGCATTTAGAATATTTGATATCATTACTGAATCATAAAAAGCGGTTGAACTGGATAGCAAATCTGCTATTTTAGAAACATCCATTTGATTGTTAATTTTTCCACTTATGATTAATCCTCCAAATTTCTGAATAGTTTCATATACTCCAATATTATATGCAATATATGCTATTTTTTCAGGATTCAAATAAAAATCATCATTCATATCTTACCTGCGGATTCAACATTATAAAACATTTGGGACTGTTAATTTGAAATTTTTATATTTTGAATCCAGTTAATTATATAAAATACGTTTATTTCAGTTTTATCGTTATAAATTTACTATATTGTAAGGGTATAATTACAAAAATTGATTATTTAATATAAATTTATACATCAGATGATTTAAAAATAAAAATAAAATTAAATGGTTTTTCTTACTAACGAAATAATTAATTCAGTATATGAAATTTTAGGATCTCATGAATCAAATAAGAATATATGGTTTGCAAGAAACAACAAGAATAATAAAAAAATCGTAGTCAAAGTTAAAGATTTAGATAATTTTAATTCCGATGAATGTGAAGCGGTAATAAAGTTTGGTAAGCATGTTAATCTTTCATACTGTTATTGGATAAAAAACATACATAATAAAATATGTTTTGCTTATGAATATGTTGATGGATCAAATTTAAGCGAATACTGGGAAAAATCAAAAAATTTTAGTAATTATGAAATAATTTTATGCATGATACTTCAATTAATTGAATCTGTATCTGTTATTGGAAAAAATGGTTATGTATTACAGGATATTACACCTGAGAATATTTATGTAATTAATGGGAATGACAATTTGCCTATTATAAAATTAATAGATTTTGATGCCATATCTAAGATTGGTAAGAATAATAATTTAATAAAACAAAAAATTGGACGTTTTAAATACATGCCAATAGAATCGTTTATAGAAAATTCTGAAACGAATATACCGACAGAAGTATCCGTAGAATCTGTTACCTATTCTATTGGTTTAATTTTTTATCAAATGATTTCAAAGTCTCATAGAACTCCATTTGAAGATTTAGAGAGTGATCATTTATCCATTGAGGAATGGTATTTATTACATTCTAAAATTGAAAATATGTTTAAAGATACTCCAGATTTTGTATATTTTGGAAAAATTTTCCACCAAGACTTGCAAAACCAAAATAATGAAGATGATGTAAAAAATTCTATCCTTCGAACAATTTATTTTATAATTGAAGGGTGTTGTAAAAAAAAATCAGAAAGAATAAAATTAGAAGAATTAAAAGATATTTTAATAAACTCGATTATTAAGGAATATTTGTTTGACAAGTCTTCAAATGATTTTAAGGAATTTATTAATAAAATAAATCGACAAGAAAAATCTTCTAACTCTGTTCATTCAGATGATTTAAATAATAAAGGGTTATCAATGATTTGTCTTTCAAAATATGTTTCTAATTATGATCCATTTCTATCTAAAGAATATATTGTACAAGCTAAAAAATATTTTCAACTAGCAACTCAAAAGAATTGTAAACATTTTGAAAGTCGAATCAATTTATTATTATTAAACTACGAGTATGAACCATTTAACTTCAATATAATAAATGATTTAAAAGATTTGATAATGGAGTTTCAAAGACAGAATGAATATTTCGATTTGTCGATTTATGGAATGTACTTTCTTTCATATTATTTATTATTACTTGGAAAAATAGATGATTCTTATTTATATATTCAGAATGTTTTAAAAAATATTAAAAAATTAAAGAGTCCTTTAAAAATATCTAAAGACGAATTTCATTTTATCCACAGGATTATAGAATTCAATCTGCATAAAAAAGGCCGTGTATTGGACATGGCGTTTTTTAAAAAAAATAACCTTATTTATGGTGAAAGAGTTGACAGATTGTATGAAACCGCGCAATATAAATATAAAATTAATAATTGGAGTTTGCTATATGATAATAATCTAATTGATCAACTAATTCGTACAGTAGATGATTTTGAAATTACATCGATTTCAAAATACAGTGAGGAAAAGTATTTTTCATATGCCTGCTTTTCTCAAATTCCAAATGGTGAGAATAATAATAATATTATTAATCAGACTATACTTGCATTAGATACAGAAGGAAAGATTCATAGATTAATTGAAAAAAAATATTATGAAAATGATGAAGAGATTAAATATTTTGATAATCTGGATTTAAAATCAAAAGGGAATAAGGTCTTTGTTTATATCACCTCTTCATATGATGGTCAAACTATACTTGCATTAGATACAGAAGGAAAACTAACTTTATGGGGTAAAAATGATTATGATGATGAATATTATGAAAATACAAAGTTAGCAAAAACATTTAATGAAAGTGGACAACGTTTTTCATATGCCTGCTTTTCTCAAATTCCAAATGGTGAGAATAATAATAATATTATTAATCAGACTATACTTGCATTAGATACAGAAGGAAAACTAACTTTATGGGGTAAAAATGATTATGATGATGAATATTATGAAAATACAAAGTTAGCAAAAACATTTAATGAAAGTGGACAACGTTTTTCATATGCCTGCTTTTCTCAAATTCCAAATGGTGAGAATAATAATAATATTATTAATCAGACTATACTTGCATTAGATACAGAAGGAAAGATTCATAGATTAATTGAAAAAAAATATTATGAAAATGATGAAGAGATTAAATATTTTGATAATCTGGATTTAAAATCAAAAGGGAATAAGGTCTTTGTTTATATCACCTCTTCATATGATGGTCAAACTATACTTGCATTAGATACAGAAGGAAAACTAACTTTATGGGGTAAAAATGATTATGATGATGAATATTATGAAAATACAAAGTTAGCAAAAACATTTAATGAAAGTGGACAACGTTTTTCATATGCCTGCTTTTCTACATTATCCACATCTAACTATTTAATTACTGAAATAAAAAATAAAAAAGAATTAGTCTTGTGGCTAATTGACAGAATTGAAAATAAATTAATATTCAAGCAAATTTTTTATCTTGATTCAAATAATATAAAATGTACGAATTTTTCTCCCGACTTTAGTAATTTGATATATTTGGACCAACAAATTCTCACCAAAATACAATTTAAAAATATAGAAAACAGGAAAATCCTAAATATAGTTAATCATGATAATTATTTGTTTTCTACAGGTACTCACATCATGTAAAGAGGATCAAGAAAATGACAAAAAAATACAAGATATAATAGATGATGTGAATAAAAATCTGAAAGATCGTAATTTTAAAAAAGCACAAAAAGAGTTTACTCATTTAAGAGATTATTCAAATTATACTAATTTTGAAGATATTAAAAAATTATTATTATCTGGAATGGGTGAAATAATTGATCTGTCTGAAATTACTGAAACCTGCCATTTAGTTGATTTTTCTAATATCATAAAATGTTCGTTTGAAAAAGAAAATATTGATAATGAAATGAATGAAATAATTAATTATGAAAATACTATTTTTAAATCAGGAATATATACGCTCAATTTTACTATGGATTCTAACTATGGAATAATTTTTAATATTCACTTCGATACCAATAAAGACATTAATAAAAAGACTAGTATTGATTTTTATAGATTGGGATCAGGACTGTTCGAACTTTTAAATTTAAATACGTTAGATCAAATTATTGTTAATAAAAAAAATGAACTAGATTTGCAAAATGTCCATGGTATACTAGTTGATAAAATTATGGGAAAAAATTGTTCTGGTTTTTATTTGTCAAAGAACAAATCTTTTGCGGTTGTAATAACTTCAAAAGGTGAAATCTCTTGTTATTCAATTAAAAATGACAAATTTAAAAAACAATTTTCAGATTCTTTTCCTGATAAATCTTTTACAGATCTATGTTTTAATCGTAATGAATCAATTTTTATGGCAAGTACTTCTACAGGTGAAGTTTATATTTTTAGAAAAGATGGGTATTTGATAAAAAACATAATTAATTCAGATAAAGAGCCAATTTTCAATACCTTTTTTTCTCATGATAACCAATATGTTTTAATTATTAGTAATTTCAAAATTCGAATTTTTGTGTTAAAATGGGATGCCAATTTCAAATATCCTGTATAAATATACGTCATCTTTTTTTATGAATATTGTATAAAAATCTTCATTTTTAACATTATTACAATATTTTATTATCTCACTTTAAAACATGTAATATAATAAATCTAAATCAGCATAATTAAAATGGAATAATGCTGCTTAAAAAAAGATATATTTTATGGATAAAAATTATATTTATTAACATTCGATTTTTTTCTCGTACTAATTTAGAATTATATGTGAATAAATGATAAAAAAAGGTCCTGCTCACTTAAACCATAATTTCTTATTATGAAAATCTATGAATAAATTCAACCGATTCTCCCACATATTTTAATTTACATTTCTTCTTCCTATATGGAAAGTAATCTTCAAACCTTTCTGTTCTATCTTTGATATACTGCATTGTTATTTCAATAATGCTTTTCTCGAATGGAGATGGATATGATGGACTATTATCAAAAACTTGTATGCTTGAGGGTATTAATTACCACCATCTGTGGAAACCAGAATGTGGGCCACATTCTTTTACATCATCTCATAGAAAATGTTCTGTCACAAACATGTTTCGTTCTTTGCTTTGTTGCATAACTAATTTTCCTCAAATTATTTTTATCTATTTTATACAATTCTTCTAAACAGGTTGTACAGCGATACCTTCATTGTCATCTCTTTTACCAATTTGAAACCTGATAGCGGATGTGTATTCACCAAACATCCGCTTTATAGAAGAAAATGCTGTTTCAACCATCCATCGTTGTCCATACTTTCTTTTCTTTTTCCATTTATGGTAATCCTTTGTTTGATATCTAACTTCTCTATTCCTTACATTGCTATTCTTGGATGAAACGATAGAGTTCCTTTTTACTTTGATGATAGGTTGAATCCTTTTCTCCTTCAAGTATTTGAAATTCTCATTACTATCATAGGCTCCATCTCCTAGAAATGATTTGATTCTGATATTGTGGTTACTATTCAACACGCCTTCCATCAAATTCTTCATAACCTGTCCATCATGCACCTTCTCATCTGTAACTTCCAATGCAAGAATTTCTTTGGTCTTTATATTTACAGCTACATGTATATTTAGATAGCCTTTCTTGTTTTTTATATCCCACTTATCTTGCATCCACCGAGACCTCTGTTTGTAATCTTAATACGGTACTATCCGCTGCTATGATGATAACGACATCATCATCATCATCTATACTGTTATTGATATCAATGTCCAGTTTGTTTACTCTTCACCATATTTGTGAATAGCATGGATGGTTTGGAAAATTCTTTCCTATAGTTGCTTTTATGATTCCTCCGGTTTGTCTGTAAGGTAAGTGAAAGTATACTCTGATGTGACCAATGACAAAAATAAAAGAATCAGGAAATTTGTACTTTTTACCATTCTTATTTTCATTCATCCTCGCAAGATCAGCATCCCATCCATCCAGAAAATCAGGAAAAAAGTATCTCGCCTCGTCTTACAAGAGACTTGTCATAAGAAGGCCAGTGGATCACAAATAATTAATTGGTTTGATCTAGCTAAAGAGGTTTGGTTATGCAACAAAGCATCGTTCTTTAGATAAACTTATTCCAAGAATCTCTGTTTTTAGGTTCAATAGCAACCCATAACTAAATATACTCTGACCCAACTTTGATTATAGTTTCATCTATTACATATTTTAATTTTCTTTTTATTTGAGGATTTTTTTCAAGTTTTTACTTTTGAATCCAAGTTCCAAATAGACACCTTGATTTCTTTTGATAGAGCAATCTGATAATCTATCTGCGACATTTCATAAAGAAAGTCATGATAAATAAATATACAAACCATAACAATATACTCTAAAGATGTTCTGTTTCTGGAGTTCATAAAATGGGATAGAATAATTTCAATCTATAGGTTTTTCCTTGAGTGAATAGAGCCTAAAATAATATAATGGTGATTTAATAACTATGTGATCTAGAACCTTAACTATGTGGAAAATAATTTAATAAATCCAAAATATTGATTTACAATATTACATGTTAATAAACATTTCTTATTAATAATTATTATGATGGAGATGATTACCTTTATGAACCCTAATATAGAAACTAATATGTTATTTTTGGAAGGTTTGATTATCCTCTCCATAGCATTTTTATGTTTTACCCATATCAAAGCTCGTTCAATGATTCCGGTATTAGATAAATATAGTTATTATAACGGGTTCCGTAAACCAAATCATAACAATAGTGATCATTATAATGTTAGAAATACATTATTAAATAAATATGAAAACAATTCTACAAAAAATAAATTTATTTCCCCTGATTATGATTTACGATATAATAGTGATTATAATAAAAAAATTCTAAAAGCTCTTCCATTCATAAGTATTGTAATACCAGTTCGCAATGAAGAGAAACATATAAAAAGATGTCTATTGTCATTGCTGGCTCAAGAATATCCAAATTTTGAAATTATAGCCGTTGATGATAACTCTACAGATAAGACTTTAAACATTATGAATGAAATTAAAAATAATGAATACTTAAAAGATAACAACTTACCGTGCAGGACCTTGAAAATCGTCTCTTTGAATTCTAAACCAGATGGATGGGCTGGTAAAACTTGGGCATCTCAAAATGGTTTTTTACAAAGTAAAGGATCTATATTGCTTTTTACAGATGCAGATACCAATTATGCCAGAAAAGATGTATTATTACAAACAATTCTTTACATGTTAAATGAAAAATTGGATGTTTTAACTGGAATACCTACACATGAAAAATTAAATAATTTTTGGGCGAAATTTGCGATACCTTTATGGGATTCAATCAGTGTCTTATTTGGAGTCAATTCTGCGGACGTAAATGACCCCAGATCAAAAATAGCATATCTGATTGGTTGTTTTTTTCTTATAAAAAGACATGTGTTTGTTAATATAGGTACTTTTGAAGCAGTCCATGATGCAATACAAGAGGATAAATCATTAGGAGTGCTTGTTAAAAAAAACGGATATAAAATCAAATTGGTCCAACTTAAAGAAATGCTCTATACTTTATGGGTAGATGATTTGACAACACTTTGGCATGGTATAGGTAGAACTCTAGCACCTCTCGTTATGAAAAATAAACTTAGAGTTGTTATGAATTTACTAGTTGTATTTTTTGCATCCATGCTTCCATTCATGATTTTTCCAATAAATATTTCTATATTAACAAATAGTTTATTTTCCCATCAAAAAGATTATTTTACTATTTATCTGGATATTTTTTTGTTAGTTTTAGATTTAATTGTATGTTGTATAATGATTAATTTAGTATCTAAAAAATGTATAGAATATGGAATTTCTCCATTGTGCTCTTTGACTATAATTTTTGCATCCGTGTTTGCATTTGTAGCATGCTTATATAACGTTGCTCCATTACTTGTATTTGGAAGTACTAAACCTATTATATGGCAAGGCCGAGAATACACATATAAGAAAAAACAAGAAGGATTTTCATTTTAATATGTATAATTAACAAATATTTTGTTTAGATATTTTATTTCGTGTTGTAAAGAAGATGGGTCATTTCATATTTGTATTTTTCTTAAATGTTGAGTAGTTTGCCTAACGTCCATAAAAAATCGATGTATATTAATTCAATAAAATGTGAAATTTAAATTATAATTCGTGTTTGTATTGATTATATTATCGAAAACGAAAATAATATGAAAAATTAAATATTTTGTCAATTTAGATATAGATTATATATTACTTTTTGTAAATTATATATGATGTTTTTTTTTCAAGTAAAACTCATTTAACTCTAGTGAAGTAATGTGAGATCGATATCTGAAAATACAAGTCTAATGACTTTGATAATCTTAAGTTCCATTGGATTAGTAGTAATGTATATTGAAACCATGGTTTCGCCTGCATTGCCTGATTTTATTAAAGAATTTAAAATTTCGTATAATATTGCACCTTGGATTCTTACTTCTTATCTGGTAGTTGCAGTTGTCATGACCCCGGTGATGGGCAGATTATCTGATATTTACGGTCGTAAAAAGATCCTTTTAATTGGATTGATTATCTACGCATTTGGTACCTTTGGCGCGGGTTTTGCAAATAATATATATTTTATGTTAATAGCTAGAGCTGCTGAAGGTATTGGTATCGGTATATTTCCGGTAGCTGTATCCATTGTTCGAGATCAATCATCAGAAAAACAACTTGCTTTTAATCAGGGAATAATAACCTCTATGTTTGCAACTGGGGCGGTTATTGGTCTTGCTGCGGGAGGCCCAATAATTCATTATTTTGGTTGGCGTGCTACTTTTTTTACGATAATGCCATTAGTAATAGCTCTAATTATATTTGTTATACGTTTTATACACGATAATGATCAAGTACATGCTAAAAACAACAAAGACGGTCACAAGATATCATTCCCAAAGTTTAAAAAAACAATCTTTTCACAATCTAAAATAGATATTAATGGAGCAATAGTTTTCTCTATCGGTATAGTATCAGTACTTTTAATTATTACTAATATTCAAGATAAGATGTCGTATGTAAATTGGATTATCTTAAGCATATTGTCTATAATAAGCATTACATCATTTGCAGTATTTGCATACATTGAGAAAAAATCACTTTCTCCACTTATTGATCTTAAACTAATTATGAATAAAATTCTACTATCTGCAAACGTTTTGCGTATGATTGCAGGATTAATAATGTTTACCATATTAAATACGATGCCCATATTAATCAGAAATCCAAAACCAATTGGTTTTGGTGAGAATGCATTTAATACTGCTATGATTATCGTACCATTTATGGTTGCCTATCTTATAATAGGTGTATCATCCGGTATTATACTTTCTAGACTTGGAAATATCCGAGTCATTATTATGGGCTCTATAATATGTGTATTTGGATTTACGATTATGATGTCTTTATTTCAAAATTTTGAAATCCTTTTTGTAGGATTAGCTATTTTGGGAATTGGATCGCAATTATTGCATCAAGGCGCAATCAATATTAATTTGGTTTCTACTCCAAAGAGTCAAACTGGAATTTCATTCGGTATTAGTAACGTATTTTATTTAATGGGAAGTGCCATTGGTCCAACCATCGTTGGGATGTTCATGCAAGCAAATAAAATATTATTACCTGGATTAGGTTCTTTTCCATCTTTTAATTCATATGTATTGATATTTGAAACAGGTTTAATTTTATCGACTTTTTCAATACTATTGTCTATTTTTATTTTGAATAAATTTAGAGGACCTAAGGTGATTCCACAGTTTTAATGAAAAAGCAATTAATAAAATAAAGTATTAGGGTTCTTTTAATTAGCTAATATATTTTTTATAAATTCTATTAATATTTTTTAAATATTCATTTTATTCCTATCGATTTAATTTAGAGAAGTTTATATCTTAGATGTTTTATTTCCATGAGTGAGAAAAAATATATTCAAAATATGTCGACTATGCTGTAATATTTGTGCTTTAGGGGTCTTTTAAGAAGAGACTCGTTAAAAGATTTTTCTCTAACTATGAGAAAAGTATTTTAGAAGTGGAATGCACATAATAGATCTCTTACATAATTAGATGTCTATCAAAATTTTATCGATTCTCAATCATATTTTATAATATTTCTATTTTAGTTTACGGATCATGATTAAAATGTGTCAACTTTTTAGAAGTTTTTCTAATGGTGCTAATTATGCAAGAGATCTAATAAATAGAGCAGAAATTGTTGATGATAATTTCTTTTTTCACTCGCGAAGAAAAAATGTATATTTCGATGTTGGTTAATCTTTTTTAATTGTTTTTAACTTTTCATAATGCAAGTGTTATTAAGCGAATAAGCAGTCACCTGTTCGAAATATATGATAAATAAATTATAACAAATAAACTTAGAATAACAAATAATACAGATACTAATAATATTAACTTTTGCTTAGGATGATATTCGCCAGATGATATTTCTTTATTGCTATCAATGTAGTTCTTTAATGCAAAAAATACTATGACAATTGAAAATGAAATTATTATTATCCCAATCAATGACGATCCATTGTCTGCCGAAATATGGTGAGAAATATTCAAATAATTTTTAGGTCCAGATAGATATCTTTGTATTATTATATTGAATTCCTCTAAAAAAAGCCCGAATTTAGATATTATAAAACCTAATCCAATAAGTGCAATACATGTTCTTATCCACGCAAGAAACGTTCTTTCGTTAGCTTGATAAGCTTGAGAACTATTGGAACCTAATTTTTTTTCATTGGTCATAAAATAAGTTGACAAAGGATACTATAAATATAAAGTTTATATATGTGGTATTTGTTGATAGTAACTTAATATGTGTCAATGATAAATTATTTGTTAAAAAAATACGAATAAAGAAAATTTTAATTAAAATTGTATATGGGTGAAATTAGTAACTGTCTTCCCATTATTTATTATTGCACACTTGGGAATCCATCATTCTTCCCCGTATAATTCTATATTATTCATAATATTATTGATTCATTACTGTATAGTTACTTGATTTGTGTATATATTTGAAATACAATCACTGTATAGTCGTGATTGACTTAACTATGACTTGGCCTACTATGATAGTCTATATACCCGCTACCTTCATTTTTACCCTCTTAATATAGGTCTAAATGTTGATGCAGATCTTTATTGATATTTCCTCTTGATAGTCCTATTCCTTACTTCAGGTTGTTTACAAGTATCAAAAAAACACATTTCTAGCAGCAGATATTTCTAAATATGTAAGATGAAAGCTGTTGGTTTTTACAATCATTTGCCGATAGAAGATTCCCAATCTCTTATTGATCTTGATATCCAGCGGCCTGAGCATCCTATAGGGCGCGATCTATTAGTATCTATAAAAGCAATCTCAGTAAATCCTTTAGATACCAAAATTAGAAGAGGGGCAAATTCGCCAACGAAAAATGAAAATGTACCTCGTATATTGGGGTGGGATGCTGCTGGAGAAGTAATAGCAACGGGTTCAGAGTGTACACTTTTTGAGAAAGGTGAAGCCGTCTATTATGCTGGCAGCATTTCTCGACCGGGGACAAACTGTGAATTTCATTTGGTAGATGAACGCCTTGTTGGACGAAAACCAAAATCACTTAGCTTTGAAGAAGCTGCTGCTATGCCACTTACAACTATAACCGCATGGGAATCTTTGTATGATAGATTATCTCTGTATTCAGATACCGTCAAAAAAATTCCACAATCAGCAACATCCAATTCAAGTATTGGTGACAAGCGTCATAGTTTATCATCTATTCTTATTATAGGTGGTGCAGGCGGAGTTGGTTCAATAGCCATACAACTTGCAAAAAATCTTGTAAATAACTTGCCCACTTCATCCTCCTCATCATCTGAAGTTAATGTAATCGTAACCGCATCTAGAAGTGAATCAGTAGAATGGTGTAAGAAAATGGGTGCTGATTTTGTAATTGATTATAAGAAAGATCTTAGATCTCAAATCCGGGAACTTGTAGGCGTTGAATATGTAGACCATATTCTCTGTTTGAATGATACTGATGGTCATTTTGATACTATGAAACAATTAATTGCACCACAAGGAAAGATATGTTCCATAGTTGAAACTAGGGCACCTGTAAACATGGGAGGCATACTTCGGCAGAAAAGTGCTACTTTTGTTTGGGAAGTCATGTTTACACGATCCTTATTTCAAACTGCTGATATGATCGAACAACATAACCTACTTAACACAGTTGCCGATCTCATCGATAAAAAGAAAATAAAAACTACTTTAACCAATCTATTGTCTCCTATAAATGCAGAAAATCTTCGCAAAGCACACAAGAATCTGGAATCTGGTGCAACTATCGGAAAGATTGTTTTATCGGGATTTTAGATTACATTAATTGCTATCCTGATATATGAGTTTAAAATGTCTTTTAAAAAACCCGATGTTGATTTTATTTGAATATGAGTTTAAAAATATATTATATAAATTATATTTTTTATTTAAGAAATACTTATGATATGTCAAAACCTTTAGTATTGATTGTCTCGTGGTTTACACAAAATTTGCTGATAAATATTAATCTTATCTATATAATCGAGAATAGAATTTGAATCCTGATTATGATGAGAGATTCTTTTTATAAGCAACGATGTTTCTTCTAATATATTTCAAAATTATCTTATTTCACTTATTCAAGTGTTATATCTTTTGCATAATTAGATTTAAATCAAATTCTTATATATGATATGTTGGAATTTTTTTATTTTAATTTACTCAATGATTAAGATAGCATATTTGCAAAAATTTTTCTAATACATATAATTATGTAAAAACATATTCGTTATGCATCATCATAATCAAACAACAGTATGTCAATGACCTTTAGTATTGTTGTTTAATATACCAATTCATAATGAACTAAAATCATAATATTATAGATAATTTTATAGACAACAGGTTTAAAACCTGCTATATTAGATATGCCTTTGCAATATTCGAGTGTAAATATAAAAAATGTATGAACATAATGAACATACTGAAAATAACAATAATAATTGTTATCCATCAAAAATCGACAAAAAATTTCTTGATAGGTTATACGAATTTATACAATCAGTTGAATCTGAAATGGATATAATGTTACCTGGAATAGCATCATTACAATTCTTGTCATGTTACAAGATAATTGATTATGTGATATCGCAGAAGTTAACCAAGAATATTATTATCAGATTGTTATGTCCTTTTGACGAAAATAACATACGACTAACCAAAAATTTAGTTCCATTTATCGGATATAGATCAATAAAACTATCATTACCAAAAACACCGTCAAATTCATTGTTCTTTATCCGAGACAAACAGGATATTTTTTCGTTTTCAGTCAATATGCAATTACAACCAAACCCACATGATGGCCAAGATACAGATACTATTTTCTTTCTCGATAATTGGTCATATTCTAAGGATCTCTCTATAGTAAGAAATACTGTTTATTGTTTTGATCTTATATGGGAAGAAAAAGAAAATCATGATAAAACCATAAAGGAAAAAATGCACTCTGAACTTTTATTTGATTTAATCTCTCATGATATAGTAAATTATCATCAGATAATAAGAAGCAGTTTAAGTATTGTAACTTCATTTTTAGAAATAAATAACAATAATACAAAGGGCATATCTGAGAATAACAAAAATATTTTTTTAGCAGTAACAACTGCTAAAAAAGCTCTAGATAAAAGTCAATCGCTTCTTGATAATATACGTAGGTTAGAGCGACTGTACACACAAAAAGATTTAAAGCTAATATTAAAGAATCTTCCAGATACTATTAATAATGCATATACTACACTGGAGCAAACACTATATGATAATAACCCACAAGGCAAAAGAATTAGATTTTCTTTAAATATGGTGGGTGAGCATAATAATGTCACCGACATAAATGTAGTCGCAGAAGATCTGCTTGAAGAAATTTTTGTAAATTTATTTTCTAATAGTGTAAAATATACTGAATCGTCGGAGGTTAAAATTGATGTTATGATACGAGAGTATTTTATTGGAGAAGTGAAGTATTGGATGGTCACCGTATCTGATTATGGTAAAGGCATCCATGATTCTATGAAAAAAGAATTGTTCAAACGATTTTATTCCAAAGCTGAGGGGAGTGGATTAGGTTTGTCTATAGTAAGAACATTGGTCGAAAGATATAAAGGTAAAATTTGGGTAGGTGATAGAATATATAATGATTCTAAAGAAGGAACTGTATTTGGAATGATTTTTCCTGCAGTAGTAGAAAAATAATATATTATTTATGTTATTTGAGTTTTAGATTGATTTCAGTTGGCAACTCGATGTTGACCATTTGATATGGATATATTAATGATTCTGTCATTTACTATCCTTCCATCCAGACAATACCATGTTGTTGTTGTAGTTGCCTAATTTGATCTAAAGTTAAATTATTGTCTATATCTTTGGAATCATATGCACATATACCTATAACAGGAAAGTTAAATCTTTGTTCCAAACATGATTCATATTCAAGTAATTCTTTTGTAAAGCCACTTTTGAAAAATGCACTCATATCCCCAAATACTCGCATTCCTCTCTTGCCTTTGCTAAGGCAGTTTTCCACTAATGTAGACCATAATGCAATTGTTCGTTGAATATTGGGTATCCCATCCGGAAAATATGCTTCTGCAGTAGTTCTAATAATAATATCTCCGTTGGATTCGAGTGTAGCAACATTCAATTGCCATTCCTTTTCCATCCTAATACGGATCTCATCTTTTGGCAGATCTGTGGTCGTTATTACAGCTACCTCATTTCTTTCAAGACCACATTTTAGAAAGGTAAAGGCTTCATTGAATTTTTCTTCTTTACTAGGATAGACTGCAATTATATGATTTCCTTGCTCTATCGTCTGTAGTCTCTGTGCCAATGTATATAATAAAGAGAATTAAAATATAAGAATTATGTTAAAATAGTTATTTATATCCTTGAAATAGCAATTTTTATTAAAATAACTTAAATATGCCTAATATTTTTGTTGGAAAAAATCCTCCAACTATCAAAGGACGATTTTATTAATAAAACACGTGTAACAAATATGTAGAAGATATAATGGATCTTATAATCATAAAATACCTATTCGGTCTATAATATTGCGTCATATTCTACCGTAGACGATTCATTTTTCTATAGTTTACCCGTCTTGATGCTTTATCAAAGCATTATAGTTTGTTGGATCCTTTTTCTTCTAGCATAATTGTTGTTTCTAATATTGGGGTTCATATTGGGGGATCATATCAGATATTGTTCTTAGATTTTTCACTCAAGATCTAGATTAAAATACATTCAGAAAAGGTTTGAAATCTATAAAATGATTTTTTTACAATTGTCATAGTCATGTCTATTCCTTAATATGATGATAAATAAATAATAATTTCTTAAAGTTAATCATAGACTGTATTTTTACAATAGAATGTATTTTCATTTTACCTGAATATTTCGTCTTTTGTCATACACTATCTACTTAATTTGTAGTTCTGAGGAATCTGTCAAAAAAGAGTCTGTAAAATATTATTCATTTTGTTGTTATATGTAGCCTTTTTATAGTATTGCATTTTTTTGAATTGGTAAACAATTTTTTGTAAAACTTCAATCCTTTATATTTCTTTATGTTTGCTTAGATCAAGGTCAAAGGGAAGTCTGCCAAGATATAGGTTATGTGAAGACATTAATGTCTAGAATCCTGATAAATATATCTGATATTAGTTTGAACGGGCTTCCTAAATATCTATTTTTATTTATCTATCTTTTTTTTATAGAGATGATTGTTTGTATTTTATATTTGATATATCATTTTGTAAATTTTTTAGTAGACTTTATCAAACTACTCCAGTCAAATCTTAATGATTTATTATGTGTCTATTTGGATAATCATCCTATTATAGTGATCAAATGACAAGAAATTGGTATCATAAAAAAGTTGTTAATTATAATTATACAAGAATAATCAATTGAAAATGGGTATTACTATTGTTAAGATTATAATGTATAAACAATTGGTTTGTTTATTCGTAAATATATGATTATTACTGTTTAGATTAGTTAAACTGCTAAATCATAAGATGATCTATCGAGCATAAAATTGAATTGACTACTTTCTCTTTTAACTGAACAATTGATCAAACTGACTGGTAATTTGAACTTATTTAAATTTTATTGAATCGAATGTTTGTATGTGGATTAATAGATTCATGTTGCAACTAAATCTACAATTTTCTGTATCTAATTTTAACTAATATGGGGATCTACATTTGCTTTATCATATCTTGAAATTCTTTATCAGGCAATTTATTTTTAGATTCTATTAATTGTTCTGCATCTTTGCCTGCCAAATATCTTAATTTTGGGTCATTAGTATTTGTTACTACGTCAAGGACTATTTTTGCCACATATTCTGGAGACGTTCCACTTTCAACCATTCTTTTAAGACCCTCTTCCAATCCTTTCATTAATGAAATATATGGTGAATTTGGATCCTGTGATTTTTTAGCTGATGCCGAAGAGTTAAAAAAATTTGTTTTTATTGCACCAGGTTCAATTAATATCACCTTTATTCCAAATGGCTCTACTTCATATGATATAGATTCGCTCAAACCCTCTACTGCAAATTTTGTACCTACATAAGCAGATACTGCTGGAAACCCTACTCTTCCTCCTATAGAACTTATATTGACAATCAAACCCGATTTTTGTTTTCTCATAATAGGAAGAACGGCTTGGGTCATTCTTATTAATCCAAATACGTTTGTCTCAAATTGATTTTTTATTTCATCAATAGATAGATCTTCGAATGCTCCTGTTAATCCGTAACCTGCATTATTCACTAAAATGTCTATTTTACCCGATTCATTATATATTGTTTCCATGGCATTTTTGACTGAATTATCATCCGTAACATCAAGTTGTGCAAATCGTAAAGGTATTTTTTTATTTTCTGAGATGAACTTCAACTCTAAGATTTTTTGCATATTTCTCATAGTAGCATATGTTATGAAGTTATTTTTTGCTAGAGTTAGAGATATTTCTCGTCCTATTCCACTTGAGCTACCTGTAACTATTGCAATCTTTTGATCTGAAGTCATAATATTTCATGTGTTATTTTTTCTACATAAGTTTAACTGTAAAAGTTAAAGAAATATGAGATCGTATAATTAACATAAACGATTTTTAATCTATAATTGCCCTGCAGGTAAAATATTTGATATTATATATATGAATGATAAATCATCTAATGATTAGATCGAATCCAAAGATTATTGACTAATAGATGATAGTGATAATCTATTTTATTATATTCATCAAACACACTCAAAAATGGCCCTTCTTTGTTGAAAACAAAAAGGATGATGATTATAAAACTGTTCTATCCATTCTTTGCTGAATAATTTTTCCTTTTTAAACATGTTTAGTATTCCTGTTAACTTAAGATATTATTTCTTACTTGTGTTGATCAATAAACCTCGAGCCATTGTTTCACATGATTCAGTTCATTTTTTTATTTAATGAGGTAAATAGATGAGCATTTTATTCTATCTTTTATGTATTGTACTTTCCTTTCAATGATATTTTTTTTAAAATAGACTTGAATATGTTGATGTATATTTAACAATATGGATGTTTGCGTATACCTCTTATCTCCATCTAATGAAACTGAATATATCTATATACTTCTACAACTTTAGACTGAAATCGTTCTTTATCAACAAATGCATTTCGCTCAGGATATGTGAAAGAAAGAATTTTTTTGTATACGGGTTCAACAAGACCTAAAGCCAAATTAATTCGGAACCTACCTTTATCGCGGTTTCATAGATAATAGATCTCTTACATAATTAGACTAAACAACTATATTATCAATAATTCATCAATTTCTTGTCCTTTCTTTGCTTTCATATGATAGGCTATCAAAAAACCACTGCTTTTCAAATCGTTCACTGGCCTTACAGTACAAGAATTTGATAATATTTTCGATAAAGAAATAACAAAAAGATATGACAAGCATGAAATGCTACGTTTATCCAAAAGAAAAGAAGATAGAGAAAGAAAAGCAGGCGCCGTAGGAAGACCATTCAAACTTGACCTAGAGAATAGATTTCTAATGCTTTTAGTGTATTATCATCTATACATCACTTACACATTAATGGGTTTTTTATTTGATTTAGATCAGAGGCCTATCTATAGAAATATCCTAAGATAGACGAATTGATTAGAAAATGTTTGCCCATACCACAAAAAACATACTACAAAACAGAGGCTACAAACACCAGAGGAAGTAGAGAAATACTTTCCAGGATTTCTTGCCTTTATTGATTCTACAGAACAGCAGATATCAAGATCTGTAAATAATAAAAGAAAAAAGATATACTATTCGGGCAAAAAGAAAAGACATACTGTAAAGACACAATTGATTGTTAATAATAAAGGTATCATCATCCATAATAAGATATAAGAAAGGAAGAAGACATGATTAGGATATTTATAAAAAGAATCATCCTGTAACTCCAAGACAAGTTGTAACTGTAGTCGATCTAGGATATCTTGGCATAGAAAAGGATTTTCCAGAAAAACTGTCATCCATACCATATAGGAAGCAAAGAAACCATGAACTATCTCAAGAAGAAAAAGATTACAACACTATTCATGCTAAAAAAAGAATAATGGTGGAACATACTATCCGCAGATTGAAAAGTACAGGATAATGAGAAGTTCAGAAACAAATTGAGAAAATATAACAGAATGTCAGATATAGTTACAGGCTTAGTAAATTATAGAATATTGAATAATTAGAACAAGATCCACATAGAATCCCGAAGAAATAGTCTAGATTGTTTCTAATTATGCAAGAGATCTATTGTTCTATAATTTACTAAGCCTGTAACTATATCTGACATTCTGTTATATTTTCTCAATTTGTTTCTGAATACGTCGCTCATTATCCTATATTTTTTTAATTTGCAAATGATATGCTCTATAATTATCCTTTTTTTAGAATGATCTTTGTTATGTTATTTTTCTTCTTGTGACAGTTTCAGATTGCTCTTCTTTCTATTTGGTAAGACCGATAGTTGTGGTGGGAAATCCTTTTCTATGCCAAGATATCCTAGATCGACTACAGTTACAACTTGTCTTGGAGTTACAGGATGATTCTTTTTATAAATATCATAATCATGTCTTCTTCCTTTCTTATATCTTAATTTATGAATAGTAATACCTTGATTGTTAACCATAAGCTGTGTCTTTACAGTATGTCTCTTCTTCTTTCCCGAATAGTATCTCTTTCTTCTTTGTTTATCAACAGGTCTTGGTACATGTTGTTCTGTAGAATCTATAAAAGCCATAAATCCTGGAAAATATTTCTCTACCTCTTCAGCGGTTCGAAGCCTCTTTGTTTTGTTATATAATTTCTGTGGAATTGGTATGCATTTTCTAATCAAATTTTCAATCTTTTGGATGTCTCTGCAGATGTTACTCTGATCTAAATCAAATAGAAAGCCAGCTAATGTGTAAGTTATGTAAAGACGATAGTACACTAAAAGCATAAGAAATCTATTTCTTGTATCTAGTGTGAAAGGTCTGCCTGCTGCACCTATCCCTCTTTCTCTGTTTTTTCTTTTAGATAATCGCTGTACCTCATGTTTAACATATCTGTTTGCTATTTCTTTATTGTAAATATTATCAAATTCTTGTACTGTCAAACCAGTGAACGATTTGAAAAGTAGTGGTTTTTTGATAGCCTATCATATGAAAGCAAAGAAAGGACAAGAATTTGAGCAGAAACCAATCATATAGCTGTTTATTCTAATTGTGCAAGAGATCTATAGTATTGAAGTACATTTTGGCGACGACAATACTCGTGATGTATCTCCGCATCAAAAACAATAACAGTTACTTCACTACCAATCGGATAAATTAAAGAAATTCATGTAATTGATTTTACAATTTTTTAATTATTCCGTATGAGAAAATTTCTCTGGTTGTAATTTTGTATCTATTTCCCAGATGGAAATGTGACTTATGTTTGCTAAATATAGGATCGACATGCTTTGATGGTGAGCTAAATTATGTCGTCAAAAAGTATTACTATCATTTATATCTCATTATTTTTATGGATGTTTTATTTCTAGTTAAAATATAGCATATGGTTGTCAAATCTGTAGAATTTTTTGTTAAAAGGCTCGAAATAAATAATAAGAAAGGATTTTGTCATTCAAATTTGTTACCAAAGTATTTGAAATGGTAATTATATTAATCTAATTTTGATTTTCAACGGATTTTGACAATTAGATAATTAATTGATCTTTAATCTTTAATCTGGGAATAATCCAAAAAATATCTTTATGAATTTTCTTTTTGATATTTTAAGCGCTTTTTCACCTTTCTCAGTTAAACTATATACTATTGTTTTTCCTTCTTTTTCTTCACTTATGAATCCTATCTCTCTGAGATTTTTTAAGGCAGGATATATAGTTCCAGGACTAAGCTTTTTTTCACCTTTTCTACTAGCTATTTCATTTGACAATTCTTGACCATGCATCGATTTTTTTGATAATAAGAAAAGAATAAGAAAGCCCAGCATTCCACGCATATCGCAACAATTGCCTTCTTTTTCATGCATATCTAAATCAATATATTATATTGTATGTCCGATATATATAAATAGGCTTATAATTATATATCGTATATCCGATGTATGGATACAAGGGGGTGAAAAATATGGGATGTGGTTGTAATCAAGGTAGTGGAAGTAGATTTGGTGCTCAAGATAGAAGTTTTCTTACTAAAGGTGAAAGAGTTGATTTACTAAAAGAATATCGAGACGAGCTTGAAAAAGAAGTTCAAGGAGTTTCAGAAAAAATTAAAGAATTAGAAGCAAACTAATAATAGATCTCTTTTTTTTCTTTTAATTTTATGCATTGGTTTTTTCAATAATCTAGATAATAGATCTCTTGCATAATTAGCACCATTAGAAAAACTTCTAAAAAGTAGACCTATTTCAATCATAAGCCGCAAACTAAAATAAAAAAATTATAAAATATGATTGAGAATCTATAAAATTTTGATAGTCATCTAATTATGCGAGATCTAATTTA
This sequence comes from uncultured Nitrososphaeraceae archaeon, assembly GCA_963762475.1. GTDB lineage: Archaea > Thermoproteota > Nitrososphaeria > Nitrososphaerales > Nitrososphaeraceae > Nitrosocosmicus. Next base: position 52,186 of record CAVXKW010000006.1, on the reverse strand, counting down.
TAATATATAAAAAAGAAATCTGATATTTTTCCTTAACTTTGCAGAACTTTGGATAATTTATAAATATATTAAAAATAAATCATGTTTTAATAGTTTACAATTTGATAAACTATTTTGGTTATTTTTTTATATTGTGATATTGAATCCGATTAATTTCGCTAACATTTTATGCTGTTTTTGGATCATCTTTTGAACATTTTCATCAATGCTTTGTTCCTTTTCTATTGTTTTATGCATTTCAATAATCATTTTTGACTCTTCTTGCATTATGTATTCATATAGCTTTTCAATTTTTTCATGAACGCGTTTATCTGCCCTTCTGTGCAAAATTATACCAAATAGCATAATTAAACAAACAATTATTTTTGATTCAATATTTTGATATGTTTATAGATAGGTTGACTACATTATCATTTTGTATATTCCTTGATACTTGCCAAAACATCTTTTGAAAAGATCTATAATATGAAGATGATGTAAATACAAAGGAAAGGATGTTACTTGTTCTTAACGTAGTTTATCAAGGCAAAACATCTGCTCATGTAGCTACAGATCTTCATAGAAATAGAGCATGGGCCTGTGTTTGGTTAAAAAGATATGAGAAAGAAGGTTTAGAAGGATTAAAGAATAAACCAAGAACAGGTAGAAGACCATCTAAGTTATCCGACAAAAATATCTGCAGTATAAAAACAACGTTAAAAGAAAGCAGCAATCAGGGTTGGACCACAAAACAAGTAAAAGAATTAATCATAAACAAAAGTGGAATCAAATATCACTATACTCACATTTATCGTATTCTTCGTAAATGGGGTTTCAAACAAAAGGTACTAAGAAAAATACATGTTAATACAGCATCCAAGGAAGAAAAAGAGGCTTTCAAAAAAAGACAGAACAAATACTTGTGGATAAGCAAGAGCAAGAAGAGCAGCAGCAGCAGCAGCAGCAGCAGGAAAGTTTCACTATAATATCCACGGACGAATCATTCTTTTTTCATGATTCTTTGGTAAGAAAGGTTTGGATTGATAAAGATAAAAGACCTGTGGTCAGAGTAACAGGCTCGCACAAACATTCATGTATCTTTGGAGCAATAAGCATCTAGGGGAAACAACTATTCAGACAGTATGACAATTAATGGTGATACATTTCTTGATTATCTAAAGAAAATTCATGCTAAATTTCCAATGTGCTATCTATTTATGGATAAGGCATCATCGCCTCTGTATAAATCAAAGAAGGTGTTAAAGTATTTTGAAGATAACAAGAATACACTAATTCCTGTATATCTTCCAACTGCATCACCGGAATTTATGGTAATGGAGGAAGTTTGGAACATGGCCAAACGAGATCTATTTGTTTTAAAATATTATCAATCATTTGCAGATTTGAAGAATAAGATATCGAAATATTTCAGGACAAAAAGATTCAATCTTAATATGAAGAACTATTTTAAGAGATGTTTTATAACTTATGCTAATTGGTATAGTATTAGGATATCTAATGAAAATCCTATAATAAGGTCTACAGTTTTATCAATAAGGAAATCAAGATTTTCCAACATGTATTAAAAAAATTATTTAAGTATATTAAATTTTAAAATTCCATAATTATTATGTTGAATATTCTTTTGTATTATCAGTCGTTAGTATTATATTTATTAAATCTCTGTAATCAATAATCTTGGAAAAATTTTAAAAATATTATAGGTTTACTAAATATTATTTAGATCTTACTTCAAAATTCGATAAAATTATAGATATTTTTTTCTTTTAATAAACTGATGGCTTTCCATAATGAGTAGATAAAGTAGAAAAATAAACAGACTACTACACTCAAACTTCCTGATGAATTATGGAATAAGATTTAAGTATTTTCTTAATGGAGAAATCTCGAGACAGTTGATTGGTCAATAGTTCCATACGGAGAAGCGATCGATGGAATTCTCTATGTACCGAGAACAGGATGTCGATGGAAACTGCTGCTCAAAAAATACGACTCGGGTTCTATCTGTCATCATAGGTCTCAGCAATGGAATAGCCTCGACATCTTCAGAAAGGGATGGACCAGAATATTGAAAATCTATGATGACCTTATTGGTATTAAATGGACCTGGCAATCTATCGATATCATATTCATATAGTTACCTCTAGGGGAGAGGGGGACTGGACGTAATTCCATTGACAGAAATAAACTCGGCACAAAAAGACATATTTTAACCGATAAAAAAGGAATCCCCGTATCTGCAGTTATTTCTTCAGCCAGTACACATGACATCAAACAGGTAACAGATGTGATTGATAATGCAGTTGTCAATCGACCATCATCATATAAAAATAAAACAAGAAAAAGAGGAATTGGGGGCGGAAGAAAACTTCAGCATCTATGTTTAGATGATCATACAATTCTGAACCTAAATTACGAGAGATTGTCAAAGGAGTATATGCAATACATTATTCCTTATAAAAGGAAAAGAAATGAAAAAGACGAATAAAAGGTTGAGTATGATACAGCATCGTTCAAATAGTAAAAAATATTCTGCAAAAAGATGGGTTATAGAGATAACCAACTCAAGGCACAATAGATTCAGGAAACTGTTCACCAGGTATGAGGAGGGGGTGGAAAACTATCTTGGATTAATACCGTTATCCTGTTGTATGACAATCTACAGAAAAATAATTTCGGGATAATCTAAGTTATACTATTCCATATAAAATGTTTTTACCAGCCTCGTCCAATTTTTTTAACCTTTTTATACAAAACAATTGTAGTTCCCAAACCTATTATGGATACTAAAATTAATACCAGTATTAAATTATTTAATCCTTGATAGTAATCCAATACGCCTACCAAATAATTAATAGTCGATTGGGTATCTGGAATGTTTCTCATCAAAATCCACTCCCATTCTACCAAATGAGAATGATTTTGTAATGGATTAGAGATTTCATAACTATTAGGTAGGAGATTAGTAGTTGCAGTTATCAAATATGTTCCATTATTAGTAGAAACAGGTCTTGCAACACCATTTCCATTATCAAATGATTCAATGTTTTTAATTATCTCCCTTTGATCATCCTCTGTAAAGCTACTATTTTCATACTTTGCTACATTCACTCCTTTATAATGCGCTTCACCTCGTGTTGCAGTAGATAAAGGATCAAATAGTGTTTTAGATCCATCATCAAGTCGTGTTACGAGCAATAAAAGCTGAGTTTTTGGCCATTCGCCCAAGTTATGCTGTTTAAAAAAATTCTGAGTAATTCTATACATATCAAGGGTACCGCCAACGTAAAAACTGATATTGCCATCATTTGCATGTAGGGGAAAAACAACGGAACTTACTTTGGAAAACTCTGCTTTAGCATAATAAAATTCAGTAAGGTATTCTGCAGATCGATCTTTTTTATCATAAAACTCTACACACCATGGATGATCTGGATACATTCCAGTTCTCAAAGTTTTCTGACTGGAATAGTGTTCCATAATATACATATTACAATCTTCTGTCGCGATAAATGTGTAAACTAAATCTTTTCCTGGATTTTTAGCTGAAAACTCATTCATTATTTGATCGAGAATAACTCTCTTCTGATTATCAATACCTTTGGGGAGGCCATATGGATCATCTATTCCCTTTTTACCTGAATCTATTTTTTTAGCCTGATCGATAAGAGAGGATGACATATTATATAAATTGGTATTAGATTTACTGGCAATTACATTAGACATTATGTCATCTAATGATTTAAATAAAGGGTAAAGCGTATTGGTAAAATTACTTAGTGCAGTTTTATCAGATGTAGCAATATTTTTACCATATGGATCTACTTGTTGATTTATGTTAGACCCTATAGAAAAGGTTTCATAAATATAATAGGATGACAAAGCGGCGATTATAATTAATGCTGAAAATACTATTATAGATAGATTTTTTGACGATATTGCCATAATCAGATCTTTCTATCATATTAAATTTTATTGGGTTATAAGTATTTATTTCAGACTAATTGAAATTATTGTCTTTCTTTAAAATTAATTTGTTTATGTGGAATTTTTTTGATGGAAATGAATTTAAACTCATCGCTCGAATAAGAAAATTAAATGTATAATAAATTTATGTTGTGATTAACACCGGTAGAATAATTTCTAGGGGATATCCTAATCATAATCTGCTAAATTAAACTGTAATCGTAAAATCGACAATAAATATAGTTATAAGGACTCAAGTTACGGAAAAACTGCTTTTTATACACTAGATCTCTTGTATAATTAGAAACAATCTAGACTGTTTCCTCTAAATTCTATATTGATTTGTAGTTCTGTCGATTTAATATTTTATAGTTTACCAGACCTGTAACTATGTCATATACGCTATTGTACTTTCTCAATTTATTTCTGAAAATATCACCCATTATCCTATACTTTTTCAATCTGCAAATAGCATGTTCTATCACTATTCTGTATCTCTCTTTCTAGAATGATTTTTGTTATGCTCTATCCCTTCTTGTAACAGTTCTTGATTTTTCTTCTTTCTATTTGGTATGTACGATTTTTGCTCATGGAAATCCTTTTCTACTCCTAAATATCCAAGGTCAAACACATTTAGAACTTTTGGAATCACAGGATGATTCTTTTTATAAATATCCTAATCATGTCTTCTTCCTTTCTTATATCTTATTATGGATGATGATACCTTTATTATTAACAATCAATTGTGTCTTTACAGTATGTCTTTTCTTTTTGCCCGAATAGTATATCTTTTTTCTTTTATTATTTACAGATCTTGATATCTGCTGTTCTGTAGAATCAATAAAGGCAAGAAATCCTGGAAAGTATTTCTCTACTTCCTCTGGTGTTTGTAGCCTCTGTTTTGTAGTATGTTTTTTGTGGTATGGGCAAACATTTTCTAATCAATTCGTCTATCTTAGGATATTTCTATAGATAGGCCTCTGATCTAAATCAAATAAAAAACCCATTAATGTGTAAGTGATGTATAGATGATAATACACTAAAAGCATTAGAAATCTATTCTCTAGGTCAAGTTTGAATGGTCTTCCTACGGCGCCTGCTTTTCTTTCTCTATCTTCTTTTCTTTTGGATAAACGTAGCATTTCATGCTTGTCATATCTTTTTGTTATTTCTTTATCGAAAATATTATCAAATTCTTGTATGGTTAATCCAGTGAATGATTTGAAAAGTAGAGGATTTCGGATAACCGCTCGTAAGAAAACATCTAGAGAGCAGGAAGAAAGGAACTTTAGATCTTAAAGCTGTTTTGATGTAATTATGCAAGATCTAATATAAAAAAAAAATTGAATCTGTTTACAAATATTTATAACATTGAGGTATGTCAAATGATGGCAAGTAATTATTGGACTTTTATTAATAAATTATAATATAGCATCAGGGGCTATTCTTAAGGAAAAGTCTGAAAACAAAAATGATCATATTTTGAATCTATTGGTTCCATGATTGTCCGTTAAATAGACTGTCCTATTACGTTGTCTTGTGAACTACAATATAAGATGCTAATCATAATGTTTATTAATCGATTCTATCGTATGTGTATATAAGCATAATTATACGAAATGGTGTGTCTTTTGTGTCTTTGATATAGATCATATTATTAATTCAATTAACAAATAGTTTTATTAATGAAATCTTTCAAAGTTTGATAATTTTCTTGTCTTAAAGATAAAATAACTTGACTAACCCTATGACTGCTTTTCATATTTTCAAACGATATCAAATGGACTAGCCAATCTAATCGGCTACTTGCAAATAAATGAAAATAAAACTATATTTTTTTTTTTTGATGATATAAAGTAGACATCTTTTTCTGTGATTTATTTAATTTGTATATTATAATGTTTTAAACCTTGCATAATCAGAAACAGTGTTTTATAATGTATTTTGAATTAGTTCTTACTTATGTTGAGTCAATGTTTTATAGCTCGTTAATCTATATACATCCATATTCTATTATATTTTTTTAACATGTATCTAAATATTTTTCCACGATTTGAAAACCGTTAAAAATGTGTTTTTTGAATTATAATAACAATTCATTGACCATTTAAGTTATAATACTATTAAAAGGTCCATATGAACTTAAGAAATTATTTTTTCGATATGTTGATCAACAAACAGTCCAAGTCTTTGTTTTACATGATTTAATTTACACGTTCTTTCTACAAGGAAAGCAGTCATCAAACGATTCACTCTATCTTTTATATGCTGCATTATTCTTTCAATTATATCTTTTTCGAAAGAGGAATGAAGATGATGCCGTTGGTTCAAGAATTTACAGACATGCGGATACCAAGACCACCATTTGAGGAAACAATATTTTCATATCTTTGTATATAGTGCTTTGTTACATGATTCCCTCTTCCTAAGTGCATCTAGCTAACATCTATCCCTGGAAGTATGAGCTGGACTGTCCAACAAATCTCCAATTAGAATAGGGGAAATGTTGCTAGGCTTTGATGTCATTAACAACGGGGATACAGATCTAAAAGAGATGAATAAAGGCAAAATAGGTGAACCATTTCATTATCCAAACACTTTTCTTCTTCTCTTGAGACACGCTAAGGCATATTTTCATCTTCCGTATAGACAAACCGAAGGAATACTACAAGGCCATGCTAAAGAGAAATTACTATCAATTCCTATTTACAACAATGAATAGAAGGATAAACAAGTTAGACATCAAAGTAGAAGCAAATAACAAAAGTAAAGAATTTGAAGATGAATATATTATCATTGCAATAGATAGTACTGGCATTAAGGTTACCAACAGAGGACAATGGATGAGAGACAAATGGCATTTTAAAAATAAGAAAAGATATTTAAAAATACATGTTGCAGTTAATGTAAAGACAAAGAAAATTCTTTCTATAAAGGTTACTGATGAGCATGTTCATGATAGTAAAGCATTACCTGAGTTGGTTAATGGTGTTATAAAATTAGATAAAAAAATAACAATTGGTAAACTATTTGCTGAAGATGGCGCTTATGACAGTAATGAAATTTTTTAAATGTTTGTCAGATAATGGAATCTTGCCTTGTATCCAAGTAAGAAAGAATGCAAAGAGTAAGGTGGAAAAAAGGAAACATCCTTAGAAATCTATCGGTGTTGGCACAAAGAAATGATTTACGAGAATGGAAGGATAGCGTTAGCTATGGACAAAGATGGATTGTAGAACCTGTTTTCTCTAGTATAAAAAGAACGTTCGGAGAATATGTTTATTCTGTTAAATTAAAGAATATGATACAAGAAATGATGTTGAAAGCATCATTGTATAACAAAATGATATCTATTTAGACAAAATATTTTGTAAAATCGAAGATTATAGGAATCATGAAACAAAGCAGCATCCAACAAAACATTATTAATAATTAGTGATTAAAGTCAAATGGTAATATCAAAAAATGGAAGACTCCAGATGTGATGTCCGAGTCCAGGCATATAAAAATGGTAAGACAATGGAACAATGTAAAGAAATAGCCAGCAAAAATACTGAAATACTGTCTAATGAAATTAGACTTGATGGAGAGGTTTCGTGGACAAGAGTATTAGAATTAGCTGATCATGATGAATTAGTATATAAATTGACTTTAAAGTACCTTCGTCAAAGAGGTTTTGACATTGGTAATAATAAAATTCCTAGGGTTAAAAGTCAATAAATTAATTATTGAGTAATGTTTATGCATTTTTTATATCCTTATCATTTCGTCTTTTATCTAAAAATATATCTTGAAGAGATCTGTTATCTTAAGAAATCACCTATCATTTGTCAAAAACACTGGTCGAAGAATATATGTAAGTGATACGCTGCATATCAATAAGGTAAAAATTTATTTCATCTTCAGATAAAAGAGTAGGAACCACGAATTAAATATTGTATTAAAAAAGAGAAGGAAATAAAGACTTGGATCAAAGAATTTTTACTTTATTGGAAAAAGTAAATCAAAAAAACATAGAATTAAATCTACACAAACTAACAAATTTCCATACAAGACATTCAAAATCAACTCATATCAATGGAGCATCTGAATGGATTTTGAATGAACTAAAGGGACTCGGATATGTTGATGTTAATTACAGCAGATTTAATGAAACTATTGATAAGGAGGAATTTGAACTCCGAAATATAATATGTAAAAAAAAAGGTTTGGATGATAAAGTAATCATATTATGCGCCCATTATGATTGTAGAATAGAAAATTTGAAAGACTCCATTAGTAGAGCTCCGGGAGCAAATGATAATGCGAGTGGAGTATGCGCAATTATAGAGATTGCTCGAATTCTATTTAGTGAAAAGCTTGAGCATTCTTTGCAATTTGTTTTATTTGCCGGAGAAGAACAAGGCCTATTAGGTTCGAAAAATTATGTCAAATACATCAAAGATAGCAGAACTAATTTGTATAGATTAATTAATTTAGATATGATAGGCTATCCTAAACTAAATCCAGGAACAGTAATTATAGAACTAGATAACAATCCTGATCCTATACATAATACTGTCAAAGAAAACGACGATAAATCCATAGAATTGGGTGAAGTTATGAAAAAAATGTTCTCCTATACTGATCTGCAATTTCATTTTGATTCTATATATGATAGTGATTATGAACCATTTGAAGCAGAAGGCTATATAGTAATTGGTGTATATGATGGCTCAGCAGCAACAAATAATCCTAATTATCACTCTACATTGGATGTACCATCTTTAATCGACTGGAGATATTTGACATCTGTTACGAAGATAGTTTTGGCCACTATTCTAAACATAACACTTGTCAAAAATTAATAGAATAGTTAACTAGAACAAAGACAAGATAGTAAAATTTTTAGATTTGTTTGATCATAAATTAAAAAATATAATGATTCCAAATCCACTAGTTAAAGATTTTCATTAAATATTTTCCATTCAGGCTCTTCAACTAGGAAATTCGATTGATTTAAAACAAATAGATCTTTTCTACCTTGGAAAAACAGATATCATAAATAATATATCGGATATTATACTTATTCATAATCTTAAACTAGGTAAAAAGTCTTATTTTTTTTGCATCTAATCAAGCGTAATGATAAATAGATCTGTTGTCTAATTACATCAAAACAGCTTTAAGATCTAAAGTTCCTTTCTTCCTGCTCTCTAGATGTTTTCTTACGAGCGGTTATCCGAAATCCTCTACTTTTCAAATCATTCACTGGATTAACCATACAAGAATTTGATAATATTTTCGATAAAGAAATAACAAAAAGATATGACAAGCATGAAATGCTACGTTTATCCAAAAGAAAAGAAGATGGAGAAAGAAAAGCAGGCGCCGTAGGAAGACCATTCAAACTTGACCTAGAGAATAGATTTCTAATGCTTTTAGTGTATTATCATCTATACATCACTTACACATTAATGGGTTTTTTATTTGACCTTGATTAAAGTACTATTTGCAGAGAAATACAAAAGATTGAAAGTTTGATTAGAAAATGTTTGCCCATACCACAAAAAACATACTACAAAACAGAGGCTACAAACACCAGAGGAAGTAGAGAAATACTTTCCAGGATTTCTTGCCTTTATTGATTCTACAGAACAGCAGATACGAAGGCCTGTTGATAAAAGAAAACGCAAGACGTACTATTCAGGCAAGAAGAAAAGACATACTGTAAAAACACAATTGATGGTTAACAACCAAGGCATTGTTATTTATAAATTAAGATATGAGAAAGGAAGAAAACACGATTATGATGTTTATAAAAAGAATCATCCTGTCACTCACCGAGAGGTTGTTAATGTATTTGACCTTGGATATCTTGGGGTAGAAACTGATTTTCCAGAAAAACTATCCGCATTGCCGTACAGAAAGAAAAGAAATCTGGAATTGTCGCAAGAAGAAAAAGATTACAACAAAAATCATTCTAGAAAGAGAATAGTGATAGAGCATGCTATTTGCAGGTTGAAAAAGTATAGGATAATGAGTGATATATTTAGAAATAGATTAAGAAAGTACAATATAATGTCAGATATAGTTACAGGCTTGGTAAACTATAGAATATTAGATCGATAGAACTAGAAATCAATATAGAATTAAGGAATAGTCTAGATTGTTTCTAATTATGCGAGATCTATTAACTATTTATCATTCAAATATTATTTACATGTAGTAGAGGATATAGATTAGCGTAGGCTTTAGATTGAATATATTATAAAGTAGAATATTCAATTATTTGATCGGGATAGCAAAATGGTTAAAAAGATGACATAAACTACCTTGCTGCATTATTCCTTTTTCCAAATACATTTAGTGAGCATCTCAAAAATATGATATGATTCATCTACATACAATCAAATTAGATGTGATGAATACTGATAGGTTCTACATTATTGATAACTAGATATCGAATTAAAAAAGAAAGGAAAATGCAAGGTCTAATTAGGAATCATTTCATTATTCAAATAGATTCCTTCTCTTGCTCGCAAATGCTAAAATGTAATTTCATTTGGCATATAGACAAACAGTAGGAAGTACTCAAGATCATATTAAAGGAAAGTACATTTCATCCCAGATAATGCTATAATAAGCAGAAGAATAAATGGTTAGTATCAATATAGATACAACAGATAATATGAAATTTAAAGACAAATAAATATACCGTGTAATAAACAGTATTAACATAATTTACCAATATGAGATATCAACATGGATTGATATATGACAAATTGGAATCTAGTAACGAGAATAAATGGCCTTTAAAAAAAAACATTAACAGTAAAAATCAGAAGTAAAAAAATTCATTTCATTGATTAATGATAACCAAGCATTATAAAAATATATTCTAACTAATCATTTATCATTATTTAAATGTTTCTATTATACAATATAATGTTACACTGCGTAATACATATTAACATAGTGTAATATTAAAAGATATGAAAAAAAGAAAAAACGTTGTTGAAATAAAAGAATTTAATTATTTTTTACATTTACATCAACTAATGAAAAAAACTCGTTTTATCCAAATAAATAACAAAAAAGCAGATGGTATAAATTGTACTCCCAAATAAATAAATCAAAAGAATATCCAATTCATTTTGTTAATGCATTTGATGAACTAAATAAAGGGAACAGAAATTTATTTAACTTTTCACACATTGACAAATTTCTCGATTTTATGAATAAAAAAAATATTTGTATTATTAATAAGTCAACTCAAAGTAATTTTTTATATCATCTAATTACAAATCTATGTATCGATTCTTTTGAAAATAAAGAAAAATATAAAACATTTATTGTAGATTCAGGTAAAGGAAATAATTTAGGTCATATATATTTAGAAATAATCAATCGACAATCAGATATTCTTTATAATATTGAAAACACCTTCAAAAATATAATAATAGTTAGAACATTTACATTTTATCAACTTGCAAATATTGTTATTAAAGAGATTCCAAAATTAATAAATCATGAATTAAATTATAAAATACAAATAGTTGTTTTAGATTTATTGAATACTTTTCCATCAACATTATCCACATCCTCTTACTCAAATAATAAAATTGATAATAATCTAAATTTCAATTACAATTTATTACTTTTGGAACAAATAATAAACAAGTTAATACAGATTTCTAAAACCTATTTTGTGATTTTATCCTACAACTCTAACAAATTATTAGACAACATCATAATACCTAAATTTAGTAATATTTTAGAAATAGATCTTAATAACAATACTACTAAGAAAATTAAAGATAGAGACGTCATAATAGATATAAAATCAAAATCAAACCATATAAGCAAAAGTTTTAGCTTGATGGAAAAACAAAAAACAGGATGATAAGTAAATGGGTCGTATTATTCCCACATTCAGAATATTAATAGATACAGAGAGATCAAATTGGCGATATTTCAGAAAATATTTAGATCATAAGGATAAAAAAATATTTAATATATTGTTTCATATTCCAAAATTACATTGTCATTCTTTATCTAATTTATCAAAATTAATCACAATAGAACCTATAATAATGATTAATTTATTTCATAATTTTAAAATATTAAAAACAACACTCAAGACATCAACAGTAACAAAAACAATAATAATAAAAAAAGACGAAAATAACTTCGAACAAAAGATAAAAATTGAATTTCAAATAGTTAAATCGATACAATTACGACAATATAAAAAAGAAGAAGAAGAAGAAAGTGCTGAGAAAGATGATAATGATAACAGCAATGATCACCCCATAAAAGATTGGTCTAAATTTCTAGATTGTCTTAATAACGATGATAAAAATGTTTTTATCGAGATGATAAATGATTGTTACAATAATTATAATAAATCCATAAATGCGAACATTAAAGAAAAAGATGCTGATAATTCCTGTCTGACCAGAACAATCTCCTTGTTTATGGCATTAATTCTTCATCAACAAAAACAAATTAAGTTAATTAAGATAAATCAAAGATCAATTGATTAATTATTTTTTCTTATTTTATACATAATAACATCATCATATGTACAATACAATGACAACTACGATAACTACAAACTTTGATCAAAATTTTTTAATAAAAAAGAATAGATCCATATTAGAAATAAATTCATCACTGTTAGATAATTCAAATTTTTATCAATCATTATCATTATCGTCATCGTTTTATTTCATATGGTAAAGTCCATTTTAGACCTCGACCATTTTATTTATATGGACGAATTCATATAGACTACAACAACTATTTTATCTATAAAGAGAACGGATTAGATGGCTTCAGAAATAGCAAGAATATGTAGAATACCATTACAACTTGCATCAAGGTCCACCATAGGAAAATGTCGTAGTAGTTTATATTTTTATAATGCACAACAAAAGAATATTCTAATACCTTGGAAACCTGCAGCAGAGATCAAGACCTTCGATGATTTGTTGATTGCAGATAAAGGCGGATTTGTTTTTGAATCAAAAACTGGAACATATGACAACATAGCATAGTTTGATTTTGTATCTCCTTATCCTAGCATCATGTTTAAAAAAAACATTTCATATGAAACCATTAACTGTCGTTGTTGTAAATATAAATTAGATAATAAAGTTCCTGGCCTTGAACATCTATACTATACTTGTAAAAAAAATAGGAATAATTCCATTATCTTTAAAAACCATTTTAGAAAGACGTATAGAATACAAAAAAAGGAAAAATAACATTCTGTATCAAAAAAATAGTGAATTAAGAAATTGTTATGATAACAGACAAGCAGTATTAAAATGGAGTCTTGTTACATCTTTTGGAAATTTAGGATTTATACCAATTAGCATATGTTTTCTAAAGTGTATTTCGTAGCAAATAGTTTCTCATATTAAGATTGAACCTTTTTATTCTAAAATATTTGGAAATCTTTTTCTTTAAATCTGTAAATGATGAATAATATTTTAGGATAAGAAGATCTCGTTTTGCAATATTCCATATCTCTTCCATCATCATGAACTCAGGGGATGCTGTGGGAAGGTATACAGGTATCAGAGTCTCCTTGTTTTCTTCAAAATACTTTAACACCTTTTTTGATTTATGATGAGGCGATGCTTTATCCATGAACAAATAGCATTGTGGGTATTTAGCATGTATTTTCTTTAGATAATCAAGGAATGTATCTCCATTGAATACATCATACTGTCTGAATAATTGCTTTCCTTTCATACTTGTGGCACCAAAAATACATGAATGCTGATGTGAACCTGTTACTCTGATAGTCGGTCTTTTCTTTTTATCAACCCAAACACGTCTTACAAGACAATCATAAAAAAAGAATGATTCATCCCGTGATACTATGGTAAATCCTTCTTTTTCTTGTTGTTGTTGTTGTTGTTGTTGTTGTTGTTGTTGTTGTTGTTGTTGTTGTTGTTGTTGTTGTTGTTGTTGTTGTTGTTGTTGTTGTTGTTGTTGTTGTTGTTGTTGTTGTTGTTGTTGTTGTTGTTGTTGTTGTTGTTGTTGTTGTTGTTGTTGTTGTTGTTGTTGTTGTTGTTGTTGTTGCACATCCACAAGTATCTGTTCGGTCTTTTTTTGAATGCCTCTTTTTCCTCTGGTGGTGCAGTATTTACATGTACTTTTCTTGGAACCTTCTGCTTTAATCCCCATTTTCGAAGGATATGATATATGTGAGTATGGTGATATTTTACTCCACTTTTCTTTATAATTAGTTCTTCAACCTGTTTTGTTGTCCAACCTTGTTTGGAGTTTGATAGTTCTTTCTTTATGCTAAAACTACTATCTTCAGATAGTTCAGGTGGTCTACCGGTTTTTGTTCTATCTTTTAGTCCTTCTAAACCTTCCTTATCATATCTTTTTAACCAATCAGAAGCCCATGGATTGCTTCTGTGTAATTCTTTTACAACACGAAATGGAATTTCGTTATCTTCTCTTACTTTGATAATTAGTAGCAGCCTTTCCTTAACCTTTGAATCATTTTCTTTTTTGTATAGATTAACCAATGTGGATTTGGTCAATGGCGACATTGAGAATAGATAGTATAATAGAAGGATCTAGATAGCTTTTGTGTTTAATAATAATTATCAAGATAAATTATTTAGCATACTTGTGCTAATTGGTATAGTAATTCTAAATTTGGAAGAATAGATGCTCATCTAGCAGTATGCGCTTTTGCTAGAGATATTTTACTAAAAACATCAAATATTGCTGAAAATCATGGATTTGAAATATTGCATGGCATAATTGATTCCATATGGGTAAAAAGCAATAGAAGTACAAAAGACAACCGTAATTGTATAGAAGAGAAAATAATATTTGAAAATTCAAAAAAAAGATATTGAAGATCAAACTGGTTTTTCCATTTCTTTTGAAGGCATATACAAATGGATTGTATTTGATTCATCTAAAACCCGTCCAGAATTACCTGCATTAAATAGATATTTTGGGGTTTTTGAGAATAAAAAAATAGAATCTCGAGGAATAGAAAAAAGAAGACATGATACACCCCCATTAATTATAAAATTTCAAAACGAATTGTTGTGTGCGATGTCTGGTTATAATAATGTCGCCACGATCAGAAATGATATTTGTTTTAAAAAACATCCATAATAAATACAAGGCTTTGATCTTGTCTAGAAGGATCCGCTATTCAGATCTCATAATTACTAGAAGAATTACTAAAACTAGTAATGAATATCATAATAGAAAAACAATGGACAGTGGTGTTATCCACATATTATTAAAAAATGGTAAATGGTTAAATGCTGGAGAAGAAATTAATTATGTAATAACGGATTTTTACAACAAAAACTATCTTCTGCGAGCTTTACCTGTTCAGTTATGTGAAGAATCTTATTTTAATTAAGATGTTAAAAGATATCATCAATTATTGGATAACGCATATAACACTTTAACAAATCATTTTTATAAATAATATTCTTATAGTCTACCCAAAATTGTCTTTCTATAACATTTAGCTTATGTATCTATACTTTATGGGTTAATTTTCTCTATGTTCGAGATTTACAGTATGCTTAATTATGCTAACTGGTATACATGTAATATTACAAGAAAGTTGTGCCAATCTAGTGTAGATTTCAGCATTCTTTATACATCATTTTCTTTTATTTGAAAATAACATCTAAACCACCCACTAGCTTTTTTTGCTACTTCATCTAATTTTGCACGCTCATCAAACAAGGAATTTATGTTGAGTAATGTGATTAATTTCTTTTTTTTAGCATTTGGTAACAGTTCTTCTAAATATTGCTGACTTGAATCAGTAACCGGAGTATCCTTTTCATCGGCAATTATTAAAATTGGACATGTAATGTCCATAAAAGAATGATTAGAATTTAAATCAGGTATTCTTCCACCACATACAATCACGCTGACGCTATTAGGTCTTTGATTCCCTGCGATTAATGCAGACATCGCGCCTATATTTAATCCAAAATAACCAATTAATTTATTTTTTGTATATTCATGATCAATTGACCAGTCAGTTAGATAGGTTACTGCTTGTGCTAAAAGATCTGCATCAATTTTAAATTGAGATGAAATATTATTCTTTTCTTTAGAGTTATAAAGATCTAATATTAGTGTGGAAATTCCATCTTTATTTAAACAATCTGAAATATATTGTATTCTTAAATTATATAATTCGGTTTCCTTTCCTATTATAAATAATATCAACCATCTGGAATTATTAGGTAGTGTCAAAATTCCTTTCATATCGAAATTTAGTAAAGAATCAGAAGATGATATTTTAATTTCTTTATTTAATATTCGATATCACCTTTAACAGAATATAAGATTCCATCAAAAATATCATTTCATAGTCAATTATTAAATATGTCACTAGATTTTGTATATGTAGATATTGATCTTGGTACAATGTGTTGTTGTACTAATAAATATCAAGTAGTTATTTAACAATTCAGATATATTTACAAACATTATATAAAATCCACATCATTATGCTATCAGATATTTGAAAAATTTTCATGATTTTGGATTAAAACAATTTATACTTCTATAAACCTATACATACAACATGTTTATCAATTTTTAAATTAATATAGTTAAATAATCTAAATTAGGATTGAATTGTAATAGATATTAGAGACAATTTAAATACATTGTGCATTTAACACCGGTGAAAAGATGCATTATTTGTAATATTAGTAAAGTAATTAATCGTAAAACAGAACAATAATTTACTAAATCATTAAAATCGATTATCTTATCAGTTTAATGTTTTATTCGGTTTTTAGGTTTTTAAATTATAAATATATTTCTCAATTTCGTTAAATCGATGGATTGAATTCTCTTTTGATAAAACAGGAGCAAAAGATTCATCCGACTTAATTTTATCCAACACCTGAAACACTTCATCTAATGTTACACCATGTTTTAAATCATAGTCAACTTGTTTACAACAATTTGTGATTGTACCATATTTCTTATGTTGTCGTTTTTCCCATATACTTGCAGTGTCTGATAAACCTGTTATAAATTTTTTTATAGTTTTTTCAATATGTTCTAAATGCCATTGTTTCATGGGAAAGCTATTTTGCGTCAAGAAATATCAATATAATTACATCATAGGTATATATAAGTGAACCACATGTACCTTTTGGCCCTGTTCGTTTAATATACTTTTTACTATTTTACAAATATAAACAATTGGAACCAATTAAATATATCATAGGACACACTATTTTTTCTGCAAGTAAATTTGTCGTTAAAATCTCAATCCCATATCTTAAATCTTATTGTTCTTTCAGTAGTGCTTTTCTCATGATAGGAATAAAACCAATGATCTAATTAAGAAATTACAGGTTTATGGTGTTACCATGTACCACCATTCACTGATTGAACATGATATTTTCCATATTTTTGTACAACATGAGAAAAGAGCTTTTTAGAATGGAAAAGAAAGTGTTCTCATTCTTTGATTTTACAAGCCCAAAGTAAAACATATTCAAATCAGACTTTAATCTTTATCTAAAATATCATCGATTTTATTTTTTTTAACATTTTTAGTTTATATTTTTGTATGTGCCCATATGTAAATCCGTTCTTTTGATAAAAGAGGACAATAATCTTTCATCGATTATTCTTAGAGGAAGACCTGAAAAGATAGGTAAAAAGCATAATCAGGTATTTTGAAGGTGTTCCATTTATTATAATTACAAAGTAAATAGATCCATCTTCAATCGAATGGTTTTCTTGTTAATAAATCCTTTTTTATAAAATATTATATACAATCATAATTTCAATATTATAAGGATAAAAATTATTTTGACAACGATCA
Organism: uncultured Nitrososphaeraceae archaeon; assembly: GCA_963762475.1. Classification (GTDB taxonomy): domain Archaea; phylum Thermoproteota; class Nitrososphaeria; order Nitrososphaerales; family Nitrososphaeraceae; genus Nitrosocosmicus. The sequence goes on along the minus strand of CAVXKW010000006.1, from coordinate 34,368 downwards.
TCCCATTATATCCTCATCCAATTTTATTACTAGAAAATTCCAATGAGGAAAGATATTTGGTAATAACTGACATTCATATAGGCTATAAAGAAAATAATCTTGAATTAGGTGTCCTAATCGAACATAAAAAGATAATCGAAGAAATGTTAGATCTTTTGATTAGTATTGCGAATGAAAATAAAATAAAAAATTTAATTATTTTAGGGGATCTTAAGTCTTCCACAAAAATAATAACAAAGGTAGAATGGAAATATGTTAGATATTTTTTGAGTTCGCTATCTACAATATATAATATTTATTTGATTCCAGGAAATCATGATGGGAACCTAAATTATTTAATCCCAAACAATACAATTAATTTGATTTCTGCAAAAGGAATGGAACTTTATGATACTTTATTGACACATGGACATACTATACCCAAAATCGGAGAAAATATCAATAAAATAATTACAGGACACTTGCATCCAAGGTTTATTAAAGATGGCAGTATTTTAAATGGACAAAAGGTATGGATTAGGATCATTTTAGAAAGTATAAAAAATCATGAAAAAGATATAGAATTCATAGTAATTCCACAATTTGATAAAAACATCAACTATTTTGAAAATAAAAGTCGCGGTAAAACGAAATTGCCTTTGTTAAACAATCTAATGTTGAAAAAAAATTGGAAGATATCTCAAGTCTTTATTATCTCCCTAGACGGTTCGATCATGGGTTCCAAAGATGAACTAAATATGATGATACAAAATACTAATCCATAATTTGTCAATATATGATAAATATACATCTGCGGGGCAATCAAGATAACTTAATTTTTATCCACCTTATTGTATGTTATGTTAAAAGTCATTTGTTAACGTCTTGTTGTTAGAGTTATTTGAAAAAAGTCAAAGTTTAATTATCATTGTAATCCAAAATTTATATTTTTAACCGATTCTAGAAATTTACAAAGAAGCACTCCCCATCAAACAAACTGGTTATAAAAAAGTATAATAAAGAATTTTAATAATGAGGCATATAAATTAAATTCCATGTCGCAAATAGACTTTAAAAGGTTATTTGGAATATTATTTACAATATTTGTTATAATGTGGATTTTTTTTTTATAATTGTTGGAATAGGAACCAAATTTAATTTGGTAGCATTATTAATATTGGTTATTCTTCCTCTGATCATTAGATATATGATATATAAGTTGGTAAAGATTTAATTCCAAACTTTATTATAACTATTCAAACAAATAGACTTTGAATTTTCGTTTTTGGAACATGCCTCTATTAGAAAAAGTTCAACAATTTTTTTTAGTATACAAAATGAGCCCTGTCTAAATTCAGTAGAAATATATCAAATTATAAACCTAAATAAAAATAAGTCTTGGTATAACAATAATAAAAATAAAAAAACATATTATCATAAAGATTCCAGATAAGTTATGAGATAGAATAAGGTTTGTATTACAAGATACAAAGCCAGATATAGATATGTCTCCCAATTGTTCGGTATGTGGAGATAGTAGATGACACCATAAATATTCTCCGAAACCTAAACCAATGAAAGATATTATCAAAAGAATATGATTAAGATCAATTTATCATAGAGGATTTCAATAATAAATTCATCGTGTCGTTTTCAAAAAGATATGGATTAGGTTACTGGCAAATGTGAAAATTAAAAAGGCACTGAATTGGTATTGCAATCACTAGATGGTATACACTAGTAACTATGTATGTATCTGAACATTTTGTGTAATTTTTACTTCATGTTTTAGAGATTAATAGTATGCTTAATTATACTAATTGGAATTTTGAATATAGTCTTCTATAGGAGATATGACCATCAAGAATCACATCAATAAAATCAAACTAGACATAAAAAAAGGTATATATCGACAGATAGAAATATTCCATTGTTAGGTGTTATCCCCCCTCTCAACAAATATCCTGGTATAGTAGTGATAACAAATAGGATTGATACTGCCGTTATCAATCAGTTTACTCCCATCACATCTACAACAAAAGAAAGAAGAAAACAGTGTCAATTTATACATTCAAGAGCCCATCCCAAAATTATCTTTCTATATATGATTATGCAACAAGGTAATTGTACCAATCCAAGATAGTTCTCGACCTTCTTTTCATATCAAGTAAACAGTTTCCTGAACCTATTATGCCAAGAGTTTGTTCTCTCTACAACCCATCTTGTAGAAGAATGTTTTTTACGATTCGGTATCGTTATTGTCTTTTCATTATCAACTTCCTTCCCTTTCTTTTTCTTGTATGGTATGTGCAGTACATACCCTTGTTTGATTAATCCATGTTATTCAGGTTCGGAATTGTATGCTTTGTCAAGACATAAATGTTGCAGTCTTCTTCTTCCTGTTCTTGGTTTATATACTCAACAACATTAGTTCGTAGACCTAAACAGATACTTTTTGATATCCAAATTGAATCGTCTTGTTCTATAATAGTAAGATATTACTTGCTTAATGCGTAAGAAATTAGAGTAATAATTTGATAATATGTTATACTTGCCTTGTCTCCAACATTCTTCAACTGCATTTAATTGAGGTGAACCAACAGGAAAATATTCAATTTTTATTGCCTCTGTGTTTCTCCGTAAGTACACTCTTCTACCATCTTCGATCTGTGTTGTGTTGCTCTATCTACAAACAAGATAAATTTATTAAACTTCTTTCTAATCTCCTCAAGGTATGCAATAAAAGATTGGCTATCAAATCTTTTGTATTGTATAAATAATTATTTACCATCTAAAGATAGTACGCCATAAATGATTGTCTTGTAATGAGAACCTCTAACTGTAACTACTGCCGGTCTTTTCTCTTTAATAGTCCCCATCTTCTTTTCTTGGCCAAAAACGAATCATAGACAAAGATTGATTCATCCTCTACAAGCACATTTCAGTCATATTTAAGCGTGCTTAATACTTGTTGTACCTTTTTTTAAATTTCTTTTTCTCTTTTAGAGTTGCTGTTCTTACGAATCTCTTTTGAGGTACTTTTGGTGAAAAACCCCACTTATGAAGTAGTCTGCGGATGTGTTCTTAACATATTTAACACCTGTTTTCTGATGGATTAGATCCATAACTTGTTTTATGTTCAATCCTATATTGCTATCTGATAGTTCATGTCTTATTTTTTCCATTGTTTCTTTTGGTATGGTAGATGGTTTTCCACTTCTTCTTGGTCTGTCCCTTAGATCTTCTAAACCTTCATTGTTGTATCTCGTACCATTTAAGCCCATGACCTTGCTCAATGTAGTTCTTGATACTGATTCGACGGGTTGTTTATCTTATGATATCCTAATTATGAGTAGCAATCTTTCCTTTATGTTTACATCGCATTCACTCTTGTATGCTTTGAATAATTAGATAGATTTCAACTAGTATAATATTTCATAGTAAAAGGTCAGCTAAAGAGTTATCCTTGAATTTAGGTGGTTGAGTATATTTGTGTGATGATAGTTGACGTTGACGTTGTCGTTTGATAGAGTTATCAACCACATCTGTTACTAGTTTGATGTCATGAGTATTAGCAGATGATATAACTACAGATAAAGGGATTCCTTTTTTATCTGTTAAAACATGTCTTTTTGTTCTGCCCATCTTGCTTCTATCAGTAGGATTGCATCCAGTCACCGCCCCACCTAAAGGCGACTTTATAGATATACTATCGATGGATTGTTGCCATGTCCAATTAATGTCGACAAGATCATCATAGGTTTTCAATAGTTATATCCATCCATTTTTAAAGATTTCAAGGCTGTTCCACCTCTAAAATCTACGATGACATGTAGAGCCCAAGCCGTATTCTTTGGGTAGCATTTTCCACTGGTATCCTACTGTTCTTAATACATAGAGAATTTCATCAATCACTTTTCTATATGGTACAATTGGTCAGCCATCAACTGTTCTGAGGTTTTTCCTTGAGGAAAATGTTTTTAATCTTATCCCATAATTCATCTGGAACCTTGAGTATGGTAGGATGTTTAATTTTCTTTCTTGCTCGCTCATTCTTATGAATGAAGGCCACAGTTTATCAAAAGAGGAAAAGAGCTATATTCCTCGAATTTTGGGATAGGCTCTAAGTATGCGATTCTAAACATATACCTGAAAATAACTAAACGCAGTTAAGTCTTCCATATGGCATAATAGAAAAAGTTATGAAAAAAGAGATTATATAACAAAAAAGAGATGTTCTTTCTACCGGAAATAAAAAATTAGTTATAAGACAAATTCGTAAAGCAATCGATTAGAAAACTGTATCAGAAATATCAAGAATTAAAAGAACTCTCAAGGTTTGGGACAATGACTATAACATGGTATAATTATTTATAGAAATATGATTTTGATTGATCTTAACTATCAAACAGATAAGATATTCATAACTTTAATGCATTTCATACTTTATAATTTAATTAATTCTATGAGATAACTATAATGTACAGAAAAATACCCATTTAGTTACGGAAAACCATGATTTGGATATTTTATACATATGTTAAAAATTATTTTGGAACTTCAGGTTTACTTCGGATAACTCCCATGATTTTTAATTTTAGATAATCTGTAAAAATTTGATCTTGAATATGGTGATATTGTTTATTTTCAGGATTTTTCTCTTCCTGTAAATATGATGTAATTTTATCATGCAATTCATTAATAAAATCATAATTTTCATTATTCTCTTTTTTATAGCTTTTTGAATAATCAAAATCAATTATGTCTGACATAATATCTTTAATAAATCCATCAACAACTCTCTCTTTCATCATACCGAATTTAAATTTTGAAGATTCACTCATGTTTTGTTAATTATGATTTTACTCTGGCTATAAACATTTAGTAGTATTCAAATGAATACATTAACAGGTTCTTTTTGCAATCAATTATCGACATAAAATATACATCAATTATTTTATGTAAAATTTAATGTCCAAATATTTTCTTTTTAGGTAAAGAAAAATAGATAAGAATAGGACTATTATATATAAGAAACGCAGATAGTTGTTCCGATCGGTATTTATAAATATGACAATAAAATTATTATTTTTATATCTATAAAACAAAATGAAAATTTGATTATTATTTTTTATTTTGATTTTATCAAAGGGAACTACAGTTTTTTTGAATATGTATGATTTAATATACAAAATCTTAATTTTTAATAACTTTTATGGTACCAACAATATGTTTTAGCCAAAAAACTGAGTTTAAAATTAAAAATTTAATAAAACTCAAATTTTTTATCGGTTTAATTACTATTTACTTGAATAATGCAACAATTTATTAATTTAGAATAATAAATTTTGTAGAATATGCATTAAATATATAATTGAATGTTGGAAATCATAAAGGCATTTCGTATTATATTTATAATTATTTATTAAAAAATTGTTATATTTTTATTAAAATAATTGTTATCAATATTTTAATATATCAAGGATTTTTATTTAATAAAAATTTTTTAGGAAATATTGTTTTATGAATTTATCTCTTATATATGAATCAGGATCGAGCTTTGAAAAATAGTGCAAATCCAGTTTTGCTCCTGGACTCATTATTTCTTTTAATTCTTTTCCGACAGATTTTCCTTTCCACCATTCATTCCCAAATTTATTTTTTAAAAACATTTCCAATTCGGATGCCCTTACTGCGGCTATTAAATAACTTGGCATATACATTATAGATTCAGGTAAAATGTGATGTAATAACCAATATTCACCTGGCATTTCAATTCCAGTATATTCTTTTAAAAGTTTTGAATATAGATCACTTGTCTGTTCAATGGACAGATTGTTCTTCCAATAATCTATTTTCATCAAAGAATTTACAGTATAAAAAGTAATAAAATATAATTCCATAAATTTATTTAAATAATTCAATTTACTGATTGATTCTTTTTTGATATTTAATTCAGATTCACTGAGAAAATCATTATTTTTTGTGAGTCCTTCAAAAAATATAGAAAATACCGGTTATTCCCTCTGGCGTATAATATTTGTCCCAATGATCAATATCTTTATTTATTGATGAAGCATGTACCGCGTGTCCTGCTTCATGAAAACAAGCCTGAAAATCAAAATAAGGGCTTTCATTCTTATATAAAACCCTGATATCTTCAGGTATTCTGACAAAGAAACAGATTGGAGATATATACTTATTATTCCTATCTTCCGTATCAAAGTGAATCCTAGATAGATCAAAATCCAAATTATTTAATGTTTTTTTAAATATATTGATTGGATTTACGGATGCAAAATCATTTTCTATATTTGAGTATACTTTGTTTCTATAAAAATAAAAATCATCATAATATTCCGGATCTTTATTAAATATCTTTTTACTTACATCCAATAAATACTCTTTAAATGGTTTTTTAGCATTATTACCTCATTTTTTAATAAAATCTTCGATCTGATCATAGGTAATATTTTCATGTTCTAAATATCCAGATAATGGATCGATTTTACTACTTATGGAAGATTCTAAATTTACACTAGAACATTCAAAGGATCTTTTTATTTTTGTAAATCGTTCTTCCACCAATGGAGAAATATATTTTGTTTTTTCAATAAATTCATCAAATACTTTTTTTCTCACTTTAGGATTTTTTTCTCACTTTAGGATTTTTTTCAAGACTATTAAATTGCCTCCATCTACTCCAATTAACTGGAGATCTATTTATTAATTCTGTAGACGAAATAATTTTATAATTTCTTTCTTTATGCAATTCTAAATATAATTTAACGGTTTTTGAATATGCAATATTTTCAATTCCTGCTGTTATCAAGGAACGAGGTTCCGAAAAAGATTTCATGAAAAGGTTCGAATTATATAGTTTTAATTTAGACAAATTTTCTAATATTTCTTCACTGTATTCAAATCCACCATACTGTTTATATTGTTCATCAGATTCTGCAACATAAATGCTTTCATCAATTTTACACCATTGTTCCAGATTTAATAAATTATTCCAAAGAGGAAAGAAATATTAATCAAATACATTTCGGCTAAATCTATATCTAAACAAGAAATATGATTTGCCATGACTTTATATATATATAATAAAATCAATTATAAGCAATAATCTTACATTAAAAAGTATAATATTATTAGATATAAAAAAATATTTTCTGAGTTTGTCATCTGTGTAAATCAAACAATTCAATAAAAATTATATTTAACATTCCTTAGAATTTTTAAAATGCGTTTTCATAATATTCGACTTATAAAAAACAAGAAATAGAAAATGAACTCTACCTTAAGAAAGAGTCTATAGATCTAGTACAAACATATATTTTATGTCTGCCCCGAATAGAACATCTTTATAAATTATAGTTTATGGATCATATCTGTACTTTTTAGATAATCATTTAGAAATACTGTTAAATTACAATCTTTCTTAATAATAGAAAAAAGAAGGTATATATCAAAACGGAAATAGTTACAAAAATATAAACCAAATAAATTATCTAACAAAAAAAAAGTCAAAGAATATGTAATTGGTGAAACTGTGATAAGATAGGTTCTAAAATAATATGGTTTGGTTTATTATGAATTTAATTATAGAAATTCTTTTTTCTTACAGATATCTAAATACCGAAATATGTCTTTTGTAAAGAACGTTCATTTCTAATATTATGAAATCATATGGAAAGTATTTGTTTAAACATACAGAGGTAGTCGACATCAACAAGCATGTCGATTTTTAAATCTTGTTCATTATCTTTGTTTATTTTTGAAATAAACAGTATTAAAATAACAATGTCATATATTAGGGATAGAACGTAGGACGAGATTTGAAAGTGGATTTTTTCCCTTTTTAAAAGAGAATACTTTTTTGGATATTTTATTGCTTGAAAGTATTTTTACTTAACATGGTCAACGTATAATTCAATTACTATTATGAATGATGAAATCAATATCCATTTAATTCATGAATTAAATGGATACATATATTTTATTAAGGTCGGTTAACTAAAGTCATTATTTCTTTATTATGTTGATCAATAAATATATGAAGCCACTGTTTGACATGACTTAAGTTAAATTTGTTCTTTTTACAAGGAAAGTAATCATCAAAATTTCTATCCCGTCTTTTATGTATTGTATCGTTCTTTCACCAGGCTTTTTGCATAAAAAGAATGAATATGATAATATAGTATCAAGAATTTGCATGGTTGTGGATACCATGAACCGCCATTTGTGGAAACTGAATATAATCATATTCTCCTATAACTTTAGACAGAAATCAGTCAGCAACTTACATATTTCGTTCTTTGGATATATAAAAAGAAATAATTTCTTTATCTAAGGGTTCAATAACAATCCAAAGCCATATTAATTCAAAGTCGACGTTTATCGCGGCTTCATCGATGATATAGTCTTTGACTTTTTTTGCTAGAAAATTTCTTTAGTCTGTACTTTTGTAACCATTTCCGATGAAAATGTGACTTATTTTGATGATATATAAAAAAGATAGTGCCTCAATAGTATTTCTAAATGATAATCCAAGATTATACAGACATAATCCGTAACCTATAATTTGCGAAGATGTTCTATTTTTAGTAGATATAAAATATATGGTTGTGATAAATCTATAGGTTTTTTCCTTAAGTTAACAGTGCCTTTTACATATATGCATTTATAATTACGAGAATAGAAATTCTGGATATATACAAAAACTGTTACCCTCATGAGTTATCTGAGAAAATAATTGATGACCAAAGAGTTTATCAATAATATCATTATAGAATTGGAGAGAAATGAAAACATGTGAAATTTGTGGTGGTCCCGTATTATATGAAACTAATAGTAATACATGTTTATTTTGTAACAAAATTAGAACTACAAGGGTTTTAAAAAACTCTGAACAGCATATATGCGAATGCAATACTTTGGATAGAAAACATTGTCCACGTTGTATGAAACCATGTCATCATGATACGTCCTTAAACCCAAAGATATTAATTTCACCCATATGACAAATAGTTCTGCCTACTTCGATTCTAATAAGAAAAAGGATGTCTATTGATACATCTTAAAGTTATTACCAAAAAAATATAGAGTTTTGGAGTTCTATATCATTTTTTCCACATGTCCCACAAATAATATCCATGATAGAGATTACGTACAACCTGTGAACAATATAATATGAATGGTTACATAGGACGAGATCAATGGAATCAGAATCTCATTTATTATTTGTAAATTTGGTAAGTTTAAGACAAACAAAGATCAAAGTATATATGATTAAAAAATTTTTTATTATATCACGTTACCTAATACCAACCATTACATAAAATTATCTGATGCTTTTTCTTGTCAGGAGGGAAAGTATATACCGGGATTGGATTTATGAATAAGCGAACATTTAGTTTTAGTTCAATTACTTGTAGCAACATTTCAAAATCTTCTGAATATGGTTGTTACGAACATGCATCTCTATAAACAGATTCTGTAAGAAAACGTTTGTTTTTTGGCCATATAACGATTATCATAACCTGACACGCATCAAGCCAATCCAAGGTTGAGTATTACTTATGCCTGCCTAATAACCTGTTTCCCTATTGGAACCTTTTGAGACTTGTACTTTTGAATCTAATTCCAATTTGATACACTACATATTTTGACCAAAATAAAAAAAGATAGTGCTTTGATAGTATTTCTAAATTATAATCCAAGTACAAGTATAAATCATAACGGATAATTTATGAAGATGTTCTATTTCCAGTAGACATAAAAGATATGGTTATTTTAAATCTATACGCTATCTCTTAAGATAGAGCCTATTTTTACATCTGACAAAAATAAATCGTGTATCAATCTGGCACTGAATTCAAAATTATAAACATCCGATTTTCTCACGAGAAAAATCAAAGGATTTATAATTGATGAAACTGATAAAATAGATTCTAAAATAATATGGTTTTGATCTATTATGAACTTGAAATTAAAGAAATTTTTTCCTCCTTTATCCAAAGAGCAAAAGACGTTTGTTGCTAAAGAACGATTTCCGTCCAAAGTTGTAGAAGAATATAGATATGCTCAATTTCGTCAGTAGTAGTTACATGATATACACAAGCATACAAATCCTTGAAGTCACATCATCATCCTCTCACTTATTTTGAAGAGATTTATCGAAAAGACAATGCAGTATATGAAATAGAGAATAGAAAGTTTTAATGACTATTTTCATTGTAAAAAGGACTTGCAAATTAAATCATATAAAATAATGACTTTAGCTATTTGTTTGCAAATATAATAAAAAAATATCTTAAGTTAACAGAGCCGAAAAATACTATTTCATTTTTTATTTATCATATATAGTATTCAATCATTTCAGTCATGGGTATATCATTTTCGTTTTTTAGTAATTTATAATAGGTAAATGCCTGCCATGCAAACATAGTACACCAAGTACATATTTGATTTGAAGATTTTTGATATTTAATACCCCCTCCGTTATCTTTATCTGAAATATATAATGCCGAAAGGGAATTACATAAACTTTCAATAACATTATCAATATTTTGCAGGTTTCTTTTTTTCAAATCTTTATAGCAAATAATCAATAACCGGATTAATTGGGCAATGCAGTCTGACTGTTCTACGTGTTCTTCTGTTGTTCTAGGCAGCATTCCATTGTTGATATTCATCTGTTTAACTGCCCATTCTAATCCTTTCATTACCGCTTCGATATACCGATCTTCATGCATCTCGATACCTGAATAGAGAAGCCCTTCGCAAGAATAAAGATGAGGATGTAAAAAAGTCAAATTATCATCCACATTTGTTTTAAAACGACCGTTTTGATCTTGTCTATTTAACGCATAGTCGCATAATGCATATGCAACCTCGCTATAAATTGTTTTTTGAGTTATTTTAAATAGTTTTAAAAAACCTATCGCAATTTTAGCTTGAAAAGAACCAGATAATGTAGACCATTTATTTTGTCCGTAGTCCGATGATTTGAATTGGTTATCTAATAATGCAGTCATTTTAGTACCATTAAAAAAGTTGTCAATTAATGCATCCGCAATTGTAACAGAGGATTGTAGTAATTCAGGATCTTTATTTGCCTTATAGAGATTTAAAAGACCTATCAAAATCATTCCATTATCAAATGAATATATTTGATTAGAGAGATCCCCTTTTAAGTCAAATGCTTTAGTTTCAGTTGTTTTTCCTGCAGTCAAAACATTGGATTTCATATTTTTTATTATCCAAGATGATCCTTCAGTAGCAGCATTCAAAGATTGTTGATCAAAATTTTCGATATAATTACCTGCAAAACAAGTTATTGCATATCCTACAATCTCACTATAAATAAAAGGATATGAAGAAGTTGCTAATTCTTTCCAACCATATATAGCTCCTTTTTCATCGCCATGTTTTATTCTAATATCAGAATTCAATAACCAATTCATAGTATTTTTTATAATTTCGTCTGAATTCAAAGACTTGATAAATAACTATTTTATTCAATATAACGATATCTTTAGCATATAAAGAATAGATCTCTTGCATAATTAGACGCTTGTCAAAATTTAATAGATTATCAAAATATTCTGCAATATTTTTATTTTAATTTGCGAATTACTAGTAAGATGTGTTTAATTCTTAGATGTTTTTCTAATGGTGTTAATTATACAAGAGATATTGTTAATGATCAGCCGAATATAGAAAACTAAAAAGATCATTTTGTTTTGTTTTAAATTTAGATTATATACATAATAAAATAGTGACAATCCCTTTACACAAGTTTTTAAATCCTTTAAATGATAAAGTGAAATCCAGTCTCCATCATAATTTAATATATTCCGCTTATTTGGAAACAGATAAAAAATATTTTATAGCGACATTTTGATCAGAATATAAAATTTGCTAGTAGATAATACCATTTAAAAATTTAGACAGTAGAGACAATTAGTTTCCAAATGTAAAGTTTTAGGGAGGGGTCAGCTGTAGGCGGCATCCTGTTAAACACTACATTCTAATAATCTATGTAATTGTAATTTTCTGTTTTGGATCCTAGGTTGCCAATTACTTGATCTAGTTGTTTAATTCTCTCTTGCTGACCTTTTATATGCTCATTGTACATTACAACCCTCTTTTCCAAGAATTTAAGTTCTTGTTTATTTTCCAACAATTCCTCTACATCTTCTCTACCTAGCCCTTCCTTTTTTATTCGACTGTAAAGATAAAATAACTGAATGATATCATTGCCAAGATCATTATATATAGTAACCAGGCCTACCATATTTAATAACCTCAAAAAATCTTCATAGAAGTCCAGCACAGCATCGGTATTTAAATCTAGTTCTATAGCAACGTCTTCAAGGGGCGCATCATCCTTAAACATTTGAAAGGCTTGAGCATACGGAGATAAAGATTTGAAACGTTTTTGTTTTTCTATTTCTTGTTCCTTTTCTATTAGATCTGAATCATCGCCTTCTGTTGCCTTGTGAATAATCCTTCCAATATCCTTTAATGATATATGTACCTGCTTTGCAATGTCCCTAGAGGTCTTACCCTCTTCGGCTAGTTTGATAACTAGTTTCTCTTTTTGTTTTTTGGAAAGCAGCAAATTATACATTTATTCATTATAAAATTCATTAATAAAGGCCTGATTCTCTGCAATATCTGATTTTTCTCGTCTGTTATTTACGATGGACTGACGGGGTTACTTTATAATAATTCTATAATAATATATTCGCGTTCAAATCTGACTATGAATATATTTTATTAACTAAATATTATATTTTAAGCGGATGGGTATCAATATGAGTTCATAATTGTGGTAACTCATTATCAACAACAGCATAACTATGATCTGCCGCTTACAATTGGAATCATGGGACGCTGGACATGGAAGAATATTGAAGTCGATTTTCAGCAAAAAAGATCGCCAACTGCTAGGGGTACACTGCTTTGGAGACATAGATTCAGAGCTAGTTGGCATAGGACAATTGGTTATGAATTTCAACGGAAAGATTGACACTTTTCAACAGGTGACGCTTAACACTCCGACCTACAAGTATGTCTACAAGTATGCGACTATAAACGCAATCCGAAAACTAGACAACTTTAAAAACAAAAGCATTGAAGATTTTCATTAAAACTTCTTTGTTTTTCGAAGAGAAAATTCTTAAGAGAAGGAGAAAAGGTGCCTTAACTTAAGAGTCTTTTTATAGATGTGATTAAATTCATAATTCAACCATGTCTGATGGCATTGAAAATGTTCTAATACTTCAAGGAGGAGGTTCTTTAGGTGCCTTTGGATGTGGTGTATATAAGGCACTAGCAAAAAGTAACATAAAAATCGATATTATTTCTGGAACATCCATAGGCGGACTAAATGCTTCAATAATAGCAGGCAGTAAGGAAGATCATCCTGAAAAAGCACTAGAACAATACTGGCTAGAATTAGCTGAGAGCAGTGGTAAAAATAATGATATGAATTTTAATTTTCCTTTTTTACAACCGACACCATTTCCATTATCACCATATTCATATTTTTCTGAAAATCAAGCACCAACAATAGCACCTATTGCAACTTCAATAGATCTCCCTGCAATCAGACATATATCGCAAGTCAAATCAATGATCTCATTCTATAGTTCTGCAGTCTATGGAAATAAAAAAGTCTTTATGCCCAGATGGATGCCAGAGTATTCATTTACAGATCCTCAGTATTATGCACCATACAAATGGACTTATCTATATGATCACTCACCTCTTATAAAGACTTTGGAAAAGTATGTTGACTTTAACAAGCTGCAACCAAACGGTAAGCCTAACTCACGTCTGATAATAACTGCCGTTAATGTCTTGACTGCAGAACCGCTAATTTTTGATAGTTCTAAACAACAAATAACTTCAAAACACATACTGGCAACAACTGGATATCCAACATACTATTTTCAATGGGTAGAAGTAGAAAAAGGGGTATATGCTTGGGATGGTAGTTTACTAAGCAACACCCCATTAAGAGAAGTAATAGAAGCCTCACCAGTTAAAGACAAACGAATCTTTTTAGTTGAAAATTATCCAAAAAATATTGATAAACTACCAGATAACATACAGGAGGTACAGCATAGGTCAAGAGATATCATGTTTAGTGATAAAACTATGCATAGCGTACAAATGTCTAAAGTATTTACTTACTATCTTAGATTTATCGATGAAATTTATCACATGTTGGAACATCGTCTTGATTTAGAAAATAAAGAAGATAAGAACAAGTTTGAAAAGATTAAATCAAAATATAAGAGATTAGTAGAAGAGCATCGAGCAGAAATAAAAAATATATTTTATATAACCAGGGACGAGAGGTTTCCCTCACTTTATGAGAATGCAGACTTTTCAATAGACACTATAGAATCTTCAATCAAAGATGGAGAATCAAAGACTATACAAATACTAAAAGATAAAGGTTTCATTTAGGCTAACAGTAGAAGATGATGATGGCTCATCTCAATTCTTAGTTTCTGGACGATTTGACGGTCTGGACAGCTGTTTTATAAATCAGTTGGAAATATGGAAAATCTTTATGGCTTTCAATTTAAAGTTTTTTCTAAAGAATATCTGAAAACAACCTTCAATACCATCCAACTGTCAAATACATGGTTTTCCACACCTCTAACTAAAGATTGGTTGTATGAGGGCCTGTTCATACGATTTGTTGGTAGAGGCTAGCTAAATGTATTTGGAAAGAGGAAATCATGCAACAAAGCAAATTAACATTATTATAAAAATATTAGCCAAAATCCATTAATAATTATATATTCAATCCCTTCTTTTTCTAAAAATTATTGTGTATAACAGATAATATTGATATATTATAATGAAGTTACCGATAGGCATGACTATTCAATTCCTCGCCAATGAATCGATAGATGTTGTTGTTCAACGGGCCTCTCATCTCCTCAAAGGCCTAGAAGATCGCCTTCCAGCATTTGAGGAAATATACCGCGATCTTCACCGACATCCAGAGCTTTCTATGCAGGAATATCGAACTGCTGGCATAGTTGCACAACATCTTCGAGACTCTGGTTATGAAGTAACAGAGGGAATTGGCAAGACAGGTGTTGTCGGCATACTACATAACGGAGCAGGTCCTGTTGTGATGCTCCGTGGTGACATGGATGCACTCCCTATTAAGGAGCAGACTGGCGTTGATTATGCAAGCGAGGTCTTTGAAACTACATTCGATGGAAGCAAAGTTCCAGTTATGCATGCATGCGGCCATGACACACATATTACATGTTTAATTGCTACAGCAGAGCTTCTTGCCAACAAATCTGAAGAATGGCGGGGAACCGTTTTTATCTGTGCCCAACCTGCTGAGGAGACAGGACATGGGGCAGAGGCAATGCTGCGCGATGGATTATTCAAGCGATTCCCGCGGCCTGACTTATGTCTTGGACAGCACGTTTTGCCACTAGCCGCTGGAATGGTTGGCCATAATGCCGGTGTAATTATGTCCGCTTCAATCAATGTAGATATCAAACTTTTCGGCAAGGGTGGACATGGTTCTGCACCACAGGTAGCTATAGACCCCGTAATTATGGCTTCTTCACTAATTATGAATCTACAGACTATACGTTCTCGTGAGATCGCAGGTGACGTTCCTGCCGTGGTCACAATAGGATTTGTTAATGCAGGTGTTAAACACAACGTTATCCCTGATGAAGCTCATATTGGTATAAACATACGTACACAAAGTACCAATGTACAGGAGCAGATTATCAACTCTATTCATCGTATGGCAGAAGCCGAAGCGCAAGCATTTCGTGCGCTGAGAATGCCTGAGATTACAACATCCAGTGAGTTTATGCTCACTAGTAACAGTGAGCCAATCGACCAACGTATACGTGCTGTGCATAGGGCACTCCTTGGATCAGAAAATATCATAGATCTGCCAACAATAATGGCCAGTGAAGACTTTTCGCGATATGGTTTACCTGGACGTCATCACTATGGCGGAGAACCTATTCCTTACTGTGTATGGGGATTTGGTGGCCACTCGCGAGAGCGCTACAATACTGCCCCCGGAGATAATCTTATGGCTAAGATGCCATATCTTCCCTCCAATCATCAGTCTAACTTTGCACCGGAACCAAAATCTACACTGCGTGTTGGAATTTGTGCTCTCACTTCTGCAGCACTGGCTTACCTGCCAGATGCTGGTGTTGTTAATAAGATTTCTTAGAAACTATTGTATCTTTATCTAACAATTGTATCAAATTAATCGGAAGAAGGGATATTATTTTTGCACTTGCAAATGAGTAGCTATTAATATCAATACCAGTTTAGTTGCCAACATCAAACTTAGATATACCATATTTTTTGGTGGGGTCGGTTTTAGGTCCTTAAAATTCTTTAACACGGACTTGCTTATTTTGTTTATTATTTGATGTAACTTTATGATATGGAATTTATGTGGAGCGCCGGCCCGTTGATTTATTGTAAGTGGTTGGGTGCTTTTTGTTATAAAGAGATGGCATATCATATTTTTCAAATGCTTCATAAACAAATGTAAACCAAATTTCTTTAAATTGAAAATTGATCTCTATATTCTATAGATGGATTATAGATAGAAACTATAGTATCATAAATCATATACATTATCAAAAGAATTTGTCTTGAACTTGTTTTTGATTAAAGTGATATCTATATATGCGCGCTCTCTCTCTCTGTATGTTTGTAATATTTTAATAAGCGTTAAGAAAAATTCCCCCCTTGTGATTAAATTCTTAATCTATTATCTCACGTGATTTTAATAAGTTATACAGATCCCTGCATTCATCTCTTAATTTTTCTTTCGAATGTGATTTGTACTCCTTGACTTTTTTTAAATCGTCTGTAATGTATTGGGATGGATTAAAATCAAGATTTTTCAATCCGTGACACTTTTGCAGCCATTCTTTTAATATCTCTGTTGACTCATCATGAGT
Source organism: uncultured Nitrososphaeraceae archaeon (assembly GCA_963762475.1). Classification (GTDB taxonomy): domain Archaea; phylum Thermoproteota; class Nitrososphaeria; order Nitrososphaerales; family Nitrososphaeraceae; genus Nitrosocosmicus. The sequence continues at coordinate 17,386 of CAVXKW010000006.1, read as the reverse complement.
TAACTTTCTGATATTTATAAGGTATGGACAAAGAATTCGCCATAAACATTGTTTCCTATAATCTTCTATAGGTGTTTGGAGCAGTTTTTCAATCCATTTAATTTTATTATCGGTCCACTGGTACCGGGTTCCACATACTAATCCGTTCTTCCTTTTATTCTTCTGTTTTTTCTGAAGATTTATTTTATCTATTCTTTTTTGAATTAAATAATCTTTAAAATCCTGGAAAATCCATTTAATATGAGGAAGTTTGCCGTCCCATTTCTGAACGATTTTAACTTGAGCTCCATTTTTAGGATTAAGCGTTCCAGGTATTCTAACTAAACATGATTTAATGGAAGGCGTGTGATTTGGATCCGACTTACCATCTGTAAAGAATTTTTCAGCGAATCTTAAAAATTCAGTTGTAAGATTTTTGGTGTCCACATAAGGAAGAAACTCGAAAAATTTTTCATATCTTTCAAATATGATTCCATCTACAGGTTGATAAATATGATATCCATTACCAGTCCATAATACTGTTGGATGGGCATCACCATTAAATTTGCGATTTAACTTATTCAGGGTTTTCTTCAAGTGCGTATGTAGTCCCCCTTGATCATTATTCTCAAAATCTTTTAAATCAAGGTCAATCATTATAAAAGAGGCCGCCGTTCTAGATTTTACTTCCAGATCTATCCTTGAATACTCTGTATTAAATGGAAATGCATTTATTTTACAATCTATGAACCGTAAATCTTTATAATATTTGAAAATTTTATCATGGGAGTTTTTAACATCTGATTCAAATTCAATTTTTATCTGCCCGTCTTTTGGGGTGGTCATTATTGTTCTTGGAAATAGTTCATGTTGATGTTCAAAGTGCGATAAAATGAAATCTATGTTATCTTTTATTGTTTGTTCAGCTGAAACAACAATGTTTGTTTGTGTGTTATCCGCATTATGATTATCCGAATTTAAAAGCGTTAAGAAAAATTCCCCCCATAGTCCTTATTTTTAGATTATTCTAGTATTCGCAACAATAACAACAATAAGAAAAGGTTTGAATTTCATTTTATTGGTATCTCATTTTTTTAATAACTTTTTGATTTTCTTCCATTAGTATGCTTTTATCATTGAATATGCTGTCTAAACAATCTATGTTTTCATTTGACCAATTTTCATTTTTATAACATATTTCTACTATACCATCACTTTTAGGTATTGTTTTTGGTACTTTCTGCCCTGAAATTAAAATAGGTAGCATAAGAGGTTTTGTAAGTAAAGGTAGATACAATAAAGGAGATGGTGGAGGCGGCAGGATAGGAGTTTGTTTGTATGATAAAGAGGGTAAAGTCCTTGTATTATTTTTCAGTATAAATGGTGTAGCAAAGGTTGATGAGCATTCTAATTCAAATAATTTCTGCTGTATATGGGGGGAATTTTTCTTAACGCTTTTTTCTGCTTCTGGTTCTTCTTTAATATCATATCTGCAATTTCCTTCTGGAAAAAATCCTTCTCTTAGTCTTTGAAACTCTTTAGATAAAAACCATTCAAAATCTGTTTTTAAAGTTATTGTCTTCCTTTCATTGCTGTTACTGTTGCGTAATAGAGATGACATCCGATTATCACCTTCATCCTGATCATCAATTTCAGTTTCAAGAAGATTTCCTGAAACTAAACCTAGTGCCTCTAATTCAGCCATTGTTTTCAATGCAGTTAGCTTTGAAATCTTCAAACTTTTGCGTAGAATAGACGAAGTAACAGATCCCTGGTTAGCAAGAAGTAAGTCAAAAACCAATGTTCGCTCAATAGATGCAGTTGATAAAACTGCTCTAATAAGAATAGGAATATCTTCAAGAGATAAAAAGGTTCTTCCTTGAGATAAAGCATGGGCCTTTGCTAAATTCAATAGGTGAGTCATTGCTCTATCTGGCTCTTCTATACTTGGTGTGCTATAACCATAATTTGACCCTTGAGTTCCCTCGATATGGAATGTAGTTACGGTTCCTCGAAGATAGGATAATAATATTCCAAAGTTTGTAATCATGTGACAAATAGATCTATATTCATTATTATCAAAACCATCCGCATTTTTTTCTCCAAAAGGAATTTTTAGTAAATTATTATGTTCTTTGTCTATATGTTCTTCAAATGGATAGCCCTGGTCAAACCACTGATTATATTCATTTATTTTATCTTGTAGTTCCTGTTTTCTGATACCAAAATTATCTTCCATTAACATTTGGATATATTCTTCTTCTTTTTTGTGAGATCGCCGAATTCTATGGAAAAATAATTTTGGTCCCAAGTTAGAAAGTTGTTTATGAACTCTATAGGGAATATCTACTGCAGCTCCAATCATAGTAAACATATGCTGTCCGGTATATCCCTTACGTACGTGCGCTCCACTATCGCTTTGATATCCATGACCATCTAGAACTCTTGTAAGAATTCCAAGGACGTCCATTAAATCATCATCTTTTTTAGAAAATATGGGTGAAAGCTCAGATGCCAATAGACATTTGTTTTTTATTTTAGGAAGCAAATCAATTTCTGCAAGTGCTTCTTTGGGGGCGCCTGTACTGTGAGTAACAAAAGCCTTTGCACTGAAATTATCCGAATAATAAACATTATTATAATTTCTAAATAATTCAATACCCAAGGTTTTAGATGAGCTTGGCGGCCCCAGTATGATACCTGCAAAAGGAAGTGAACACCCTTTAATATTGAGAATCCTCAGGATGGACAGCTCAAATTCTAGTGAATTCCACAATCCAGGAAAGTTCTTGTTACATGTTTGTCTTATAGATTCATATTTTTCTAATAGTTTTGATCGCCACTCTTCAATTGTTATGTTTGGTCTTTGAATATTTTGTTTATTTTCCTCGCCAATATTGTCTATTAGATTGGAATCTGTTGTTGCTATAGTATTATCATTTCTGGGATCTGGATAAATTATATCATGATTATTTTCGATTATAGAAATAATATAATTTATATCTGATTGTTCAACCTCTTTATTTTTTAACGCTTTCATTAAATTTTTTTTAAACTTGGTATAATCTGGATATATTGTTTCAAGTATTTTTTTATTTGAATAATTTACTCCAAGAGTAACTACTAAATTATTTCTTGTTCTAGTAATATCTGTTACTACTCCTCTTTGATCCTTAGGAATAGGGATAGAAAAACGGCCTGTATTTATGTTAATTCGCTCCTTTCAATACTTTTGACAAGATCTGATTGTATTAGATCATTTGAACACCTGTTGCAGAAATAACCTACTTTATTAACATGCCTGAGTCTAAGCTCTGCTATTGGTTTGTTAAAGCAGCCACGACCTGCACATATTTTATATAGATGTGTATGAATGTTATTATTAAGAGTGAACTTTTTCTTCAAATTGTTTACTCCACCTCATCTATTAATGATTCCTGTTGTGCAAGCCGGGTAAACTTTTCAACAGGCATCATACTTTCTGTTTCCTTTTTTATCAAGTCTTCTTCTCGGATTATCTTTAACTCAATGTTGTCTGCACCTTTAACTTGCAGCAATAAAAATGCAGCCATTGGATTAATTCGAAGTGATTTTACAATCCCAGATGGTAGAACCATTGCCAGCGATTTTTTATCTTTCCCAACCGAATACGGTTGAATTAGATATTGTTTAAATTTACTCATTTTAAACAATTATTCATATTATAAAATGCTTATAAAGGAAATAAATCGATACCTTTTCTAAGACTATAAAATATACAAAAATAGTTTTAATTTAGTTTTGTCATATCCACTTTAAGATATATTTCTTGAATCCTTTTGTCTATTTTTTCCTCTAATGATTTCATATCGTTTTCATATTTCTGTTTTAATGCTTTGACCTCTTCTTCGCGCTCTTGTAATTTTCCTTTTATAATATAGGTCTCTTCATGATTTTTTTGTTCATATTTATGTAACTCTTTTTGCAATTGACTTTCCTTGTCTATTTGCAATAGATCTGAAACCTTCAAGTAATCTTCAAGTATTTCATTTTCAGTTGGTCTGTAATGGCTGTTACTAATACCAATACTGTGGGATAACAGCTTTTCGACATTAATGGGGTTCATGCCTGCTATTTCACAACGGGTTTTGAACCATTTTCTCTATGCATGAATTGCAGAGTATGGATGTCTCTTTTTCCCATTTTCAAGTTTTTTTCTAAGACCTTGAGCCCAAATAGCCCTTTCAACAAGTCTTTTGATACCTGTTGATGCTAGCTTCTCTGGTGTTGTAATAAGTCCTTTTCCGCGAGCATTTTGGGTATCCCACAAGTCTCGCATAAGCCAACTATTTTCATCTATTAGTTCGCCTGATTTCTCTCTATAATTTATCCATTCTTTTAAGGTATTAAAGGCTTCTTTTGATATAAATGAAAAATATTCCTCGTCTTCTTCTGCATAAACAATTATCTTGGCAGCAATGATTTCACCATCTTTTTCTATTGGACGAACATGACCCCACTTGAGATAGTCCCAAGCACCCAAGCGAATACCTGAAGAAGTCATTGTGTATACTATGGCCTTAATTCTTCTATCAGGATATTCTAATAATTTCTGAATTTCTTCTATAGTTGGAATTCTATCATCCGCATAACTCTTTCCTTTTGGCAGTCCTCTTGTAATTTTCTTCCATGCTATAGAAATGTCAGCCATTTCGTAGAACAACTTGACACTTTTTAAATAATTTCCTACTGTGGCCCCAGTTATTTCTTTACTCTTGACTCTGTCTAACTGATACCTCAAATTTTAAAAGGCTATTGAAAGCCCACTGGCGGTCTTCTACTTTTATCCTCTTTAAAAAATTCTTACTCTTTTCTTCTATTGTTATGCCTTCTGATCCGAGGAAATCAAAGAACTTCTTCAACCTTTTCTGGTATTTTTCACGTGTCACCGGCGATTTTAACGCGAATAAATACAGTGACCATACGTCTTGATCTAGATCTTTATTTTGATTAATATTTTCATCCACTTTTTACCTTACACCTTTTATTAGTGGAATCTACTTATAAGCACCGATATCGTAATGGACCGAGTGGGATTCGAACCCACGACCTCGGCAATGCCAATGCCGTATCCTACCAGGCTAGACGATCGGCCCTTAAATGATTATTAAATTTAATTCTCCGCATTAATATTTGTTACACATTGGTTTTCAATCTTAAATTCTATAAACAAAAATCATATATTTCTTCTAAGGGATAAAAAAATTTCTTTGACTCGTTCAAAACTAAATATTAGCTAGTATACAAATTATAATATTATTTATCTAGATTTAAAGACTAAAATTAATGAATATGATATATTAATATCTATTTTATGATTATGTTATCTCATCATAAATTTTAGGTTGTAGCGGTTTTGCTAACATCTTATTTATTGTTTCCCGAACTTTGCCTGATTCTGGGTTATTAAAGTGTTTGTCAAATAGTTCTTTACTTGTCCAAACATGATCGATCATCAATTCATTTGGATTTTGAGCGGAGGAGTAGATATCATGGGAAAGCACACCTTCCATTTTTTTTGCCTTATCTGTCATGGGTTTAAGGATGTTTAATACGTCTTGTTTTTTTCCTTCCTTAACTTCTAGAGTAACTATTACTCTAATTTTTGAGCTCATTAAATATATCAAAAGAAAATCTATTTAAAACAACTTATTGTTAAATTGTATCTTTAAATGAAACGGATTTGTTATGAGGGTATGGAAAACAATAATTTTTCTTATCATTAGTCATAAAAGTAACAAGAGTAGTTCCGTTCGCCAAATTTACGATTTATACTAGAACAAAATTAAATATAAAAAGAATAACAAAGTAAAAACAGTTGTTTTATAACTTATATAATAATACAAAAGCAACTTTCTAGTATCCTTTGATCGCATATTAAGAAAACATGTGAACTGACAACCATATGACCTCTCTAATAAAAAGTTGAGATATTGTTAGATTTCGCATTAAAAATAAAATTGAATATTCTAAAAATGTGATTTAATATTTTACCTTCTATTACTTAATCCTACAAATAATTATCTTTTATATATAATGAAAATATCTCACAAAGGTTGTACATCTTCCTGGAATGACTTAACTTGATAGAAGTTTTAATATTTCTTCAAAAATTCGCATGAATGGTATTTCATTCTCTATCAAAATACCATTAATATAACACTTTAATTATTTGAAATAAATACAAACATGAATCTCGTTTCTATATTTCTTTTAACAGGTACTAGTAATTCCCTTAATACAGACCATTAATACTAACCAATTTATCTTTGCTCAATCCAGAAATACTCACAATAATAATAGCCAAAAAGATATACAAAATGGCCCTGGATATTCTCAATATATCTCTGGCTCAGGATTTCTAAAAAATACTCCAAATAACATGGGAAATGAATCCTTAAGTAATGCAACAAAAGGTAGCGGGCAGGCGTCCATTGACGCTAAAATGTCGATGAGTAACGATGCAGATAAAAAGGGATTGGTTCAAAATAACCCTGGATATTCTCAATACATACCAGACACAGAATTTCTAAAAAATACTCCAAGTAAGAATAATATGATAACGATAACCTCAAATTCTTCTAGTCTTAAATAATTATCTTTTTTCATTTTTTTATGATATTTCTACTTTAATAGTTTGTTATTTATTACTACTTTATTTTAAAAAACGGCTTGTTAATACTTTTCAAAGATGTTTTTATGTCTGCTGAGGTTAAGAAATCTATTATAATGATAATAAGATACTTTATCTCTTTTTGTATTGTTTTCTTATTATGTATATGAATTTCAATAATGTTTTTTTTCGATAAATCCTTCAAACAATTTTAGGATGTTCGCCAAAGAAAACTTGTTTTTTACATTCATTATCAAACTAAATTGAGGTATAAAATATGAAACTCAATTATCAACATTGTTGAATAATAGGTTTTTGAATTATATTTAAACTACTAATACTTTCATGTAATTTTTGCTGCATATCTTACTTGGTCCATTGTCTAAATGATATTGAAATGAGGTCATGTGAATAATACGAGATATATGATACTGGATGATCAGTGAGTCAATAATTCTTTAATGATAGAACTTATTAGTCATTCTAGTGTTGATAATTGTAAACTATATTGTTAACCCTCACGTATTTGTAAATATAATATTTATCTAATTATGAACATTTGGATAAGTATATTCTCCGATAGTGCAATAAAGAAATATTGCCCAAGGTAACCACGAAAAATATATTCAAATTGGGATGTATTTCTTATTTATATAAAAAAATAAAATCTAGTTAAAAGTTATTAATTTATTATTTATACTAATTTTATATAGTTGTCGTAAACGGTTATGATTGATGTAAAGATTGATAAAAATCGTTTGTATTATTTTTAATTATAAATATTTTCATACTATATTCATTATCTTTGCAATCTATTTTTATAATATATTATTATATAATTCTAAATGAAAAATTCAATAATATGCAAAATGGAGTCCTAGTTATAATATGCCAACAATAAATCATTTTGAAATTCCATCTGATGATGTTGAACGAGCTCAGAAATTTTATGGAGATGTATTCGGTGGGGCAATGCAAAAATGGAGTAACCCTAAAAATTCTCAAAAGGATTATTGGATGTTTGAAACTACTGATGAAAATGGTAACAAAGGATTGAGTGGAGGGATGATGAAAAGACAGGCACCAGAACATACAATGACAAACTATGTCACCGTTCCATCTATTGATGATTATATACCTAAAATAGAACAAGCAGGTGGTAAAATGATGATTCAAAAAACAGGAATTCCTGATATGGGATTCTTTGCGATTTTTATAGATACTGAAAATAATCAATTTTGATTATTTGAAGTAAAAAAATGAATCTTATTTTATTTATATATATCATAAATTGGATCATTTTATTTTTATCATGGGATAGAAATTAGTTAAAAAATCTATTAACCTTATTTAATTAATTGACTCTAAATAATTTATCTAAACTATATTACGCATTCTAATTCGATTTCGATAATTAGATCTTGTTTATGAATTTGGTGTATTATTTTATTTTATATTTTATTCTTATTTATTTATATATAATTCAAGTCAGATAATAAAACAATTTTCATAATATGGTTGTCGAACATATGTGTAGTTAACTATTCTAATAAAATTAATTTGATTGAAACTTATTTTTAATTGATTATCTATTTTCTGATAGCAATAGCTCTTATTGTTGAACCGGATCCATCTTTTATTTTTAATGGAGCTGATATAAACTCAAATCTAGAACAATGTTCAAAAGTGACTAGATTACATAAATTTTCAATTATTAGAATATCATTAGATAATAATATTTTATGAACTATGAACTCAGAATTTGTACTGGTATCAATGCTTGGTCCATCTATACAGACGATATTAACTCCTTTAACTACTAATAATTTTGCAACTTCTTCCGATAAACCCGGATTAGAAAGATACTGTTCATTTTTGTTCATTTTTTCCCATCCCGTAGAAAAAATCACTACATCATCTTTTTCTATAAATTGTTGTTCGTCATCTATGTCAGTCACATTAATTGTCTCATTGGAGTTTTTGGGAACCTTGAATAAAATTGCCTTGCTTACAAACCTTTCGATTTGTATTTTATCTACGGTTTTACCATTTTTTATAAAATGTGATGGGGCGTCCATGTGGGTTCCAGTATGGGTACTTAAAACCATAATCTCTGAATCATATCCTTGAATTTCAAATTTTGACCACCGTATAAAGTGTGGTTGAGGATCACTTGGAAATACTTTTGTTTGAGCGCTAATCTCTTGTGTAAGGTCCGTGACTATCATATGTACATAATGAGTTTTTAACTTTAATTTAAGTAACACTATATATAATATTTGTATTGATATGATTTAATTGATCATCAAATTTGATCGCCGAGATTTTTCAAACTTTGCTATTATTTATTGAAATAGTATTAAAGAGTATACAATGTTACCATGTTAAAATTGTGCATTTATTATTCTATACATATTTTTCACACTGAGGTTGTATATCTTGATTAAACAAATGCCAATAATAATTTTACATTTGTAAATTACAAAGTATAAATAGTATTATAAAAGTAGTAATAATTTGCTGGCTAAAACTTATTAACTGCAATTTTGAGATATGCATAAGATATTATTTTTTATTATGTTTAGAATGTCTACTTGAATCCTGTGCTTAGTATGATTTTTAACATTGTTATTTTTATATGAAACATTCAAATTTTTTCATTAAATATAAAATAAAAAAGAAACTCAATTTTAGAATAAGTTGAGGAGTATTTTCCAGACTTTTGCTTTAATGGGTACCATAGATCAATCAAGTATCTAATTCAAGAATTATGAACAAAAATGAAAGAAAAAATGTAATGTTCGTATAGGTGATAAGATGCATTATTAAAAAATCATCTTATGCAAATAAACCTGTTGTTTATCATGATATTTTCTGTAGGAAAGATATGCCCTAACTATTATCTTAAATAGTCATATTGTTATCCCAAAGAGGTTGTAATTGAGGTTGATAAGAATGCTGTGGAATAGAATCTGTCCCTTAGACTACTTATCATCTTTATCTTGTAAAAATATAAAAAATCTGATTATCGCAAAAGAAAAAAATTAGATGTTATCTATTCGAAAATAGATTGATAGTGGATACTATCTATAAATTAAAGAATAATAAGTAATGATGATTTTTAGATATAGGTTAAGAGTTATGTAAATACATTGATAATCTTTATTGTAAACTAATGGTGTTTGTTTGGATTTGTTAATTTTCATAATATTAAATATGAATCAAAAAATATGATAACAATTTTGTCGTTCAAAAAGAGTAGTATTAGTTTACAAATGTATATACAATCTTATTTACACAACTGTTAAGCAATTAGATATATGTACATCCAGTATATGCATTGTATCTTAAAAGAATGAATTATTATTTTTGGGTGTATGATTAAAAAAGCGGTCTAAAAAGATTCATGAATCTTTACATGATTGTTTTATTCGACATTTGTTAGTACATTGATTATGAGATTGTAATATAAATAGTCAATTTAAACAAATATTATTTTGTTATATATTCTCAATTTCAAATTTATTTATCTAAAACTAATCAACAAGTAATGTATTTTGTTAGTATATGACGTTCTCTAGTTAAAAAATGTAAATTCTAATAGGCTTTATTATTGAATACTAAACTTCTACATTAAACGAGATGAATAAAGATTAGATTAGAATAGGTTAGGACCGTTTCATTATACCTTTACATCTCTTCTTATTTGTTATGTTAAAGTATTTAACTATGCGCATTAATTTTCTTATATAAATAAAAAATGAAAAAGTGTAAAATGTCCTTTTTGGGATAATGGAATTAACTTTACTTTAAGTATATCTGTTGTATATAGTTGACTTACCTAATAATAGGTATATGGATTTAGAATTAAAAAATAATAGTTTTAACAAAACAAAAAGGTTCAATCAGAAAATGGATTCAATTAAAACTTATTTAAATATATTTTGAATCATTATTTTAAAAAATAATAATTTTAATTAACAAAAGAGGTTAAATTTATTAATTTCGATAAAAAAACTTAATTCTTGAGAGGCTCAATTTAGAAATATGAAATTGTTTGATTTTTTAAAAAAACATAAATGTCATCTTTGTGATAGGAAATTCTATAAAATTGAAGATTATATGCACCATCAACTTTTATACCATTCTAAAGGATTGTACGATTGTTCAAAATGCAACATGGAATTTTCAGATATGGATAAATTAAAAGACCATATAAAAAGGGATCATTCATATAAAAAAAGACCGTGATTTTTTATTACAAATTAATGGGATATGGACATATAATTAACATGGAATACTTCTTTATGAGTTGAATCTTATAGTTTTTGTAATAACAATAACAAGATTTTTTAAAAAAATAATTGTGTTTACCCCATTGGAATATTCTGTAAGCGGTCTAATAATATTAAAAAAAGGTTTAGTAAATATTTTTATTTAAACAGAATTTATTTGATTTTTATATTCAAACTTGTGGGGATAACAACAGATAGAATATTGAAAATTTTTTACGATTTAGAAGAATTATATTATCATGAAGATATGAAAAATTATTGAAATTAAATATGAATAATGTCAAAATATGATTTAAGTTGTGATTTTTAGATATTTATTATTTTAGTAATGTTAATTTGTTAATGTATGAAAAAATGTTATCTAAAAAAAGAATTGGCTATTTAGATACTGTCCAACTTGCAGATCCGTGGGCATTACTGCCACCTGCATTAGGATTAGTTGCAGTAATATCTGCAGAATAATCGCCTGTCTCAGTTAAAGGAACAGATAAATGATCTGTACCATCAGGGCCAGTTGTTCGATCGGCAGATGAAGAACCACTAGGTGTGGTTATAGATATAGCTAATTTGACATTTGCTTTAGGACTTCCAAATTCATCTGTTACAGCGGAGGTAATTACTTGTCTGTTATTTTCATCGAGTGAAATGTGTTGTTTTGCGGTAGATACTGAAAGAGAGATACCATTTGGAGTGGCAAAATGTGCGACGGGTTTAGCATTTGCCAATGATGCGGGTAAGATGAGGGTAATTGATGCTAATATGCCAATAATTGCGAATGTAACTAATGATGTTCTATGTTCTTTGATTGTTTTTGAAATATTTATCATTATATATTATACAATACAAGAATTAATTAAACTTTACCAATTAGCATATATTTTCTAAACTACATCCCGTAGCAAATAGTTTCTCATTTCAAGATCGAATCGTTTTGTTCTGAAATATATAGAAATCTTATTTTTTAAATCTGCAAAGGATGAATAATATTTCAAAACAAATAGATCTCCTTTGGCTATATTCCAAACTTCTTCCATCATCATAAACTCCGGTGACGCAGTTGGAAGATATACAGGAATTAGAGTATCTTTGTTTTCTTCAAAATACTTTAACACCTTCTTTGATTTGTAATGTTGTGATGCTTTATCCATAAACAAATAACATTTTTCAAATTTGATATGTATTTTCTTTAGATAATCAAGAAAGGTGGTGCCATTGAATTTATCATACTGTCTGAATAGTTGCTTTCCCCCCTCAAGGCTAATGGCACCAAAAATACATGAATGTTGGTGCGAACCTGTTACTCTGACAACCGGTCTTTTATCTTGTTTAATCCAAACGCGTCTTACAAGATAATCATAAAAAAAGAATGATTCATCCGTAGATACTATGGTAAATCCATCTTGCTTCTGCTGCTTCTGCTGCTTCTGCTGTATATCCATAAATATTTGTTCTGTCTTTTTTTGAAAGCATCTTTCTCTTCCAAAGATGCAGTATTTACATGTACCTTTCTTGGAACCTTTTGTTTGAATCCCCATTTGTGAAGGATGCGATAAATGTGAGTATAATGATATTTGATACCACTTTTCTTTATAATTAATTCTTCAACCTGCTTTGTTGTCCAACCTTGTTTGGAGTTGGATAGTTCTTTTTTAATTTGGTAACTTGTTTCTTCGGATAGTTCAGGTGGTCTACCGGTTTTTATTCTATCTTTTAGTCCTTCCAAGCCTTCTATATCATATCTTTTTAACCAATCAGAAGCCCAGGGATTGCTTCTATGCATTTCTTTTACAACATGAAAAGGAATTTGTTTATCTTCTCGTACTTTGATAATTAGCATTAATCTTTCCTTAACTTTTGAATCATTTTCTTTTTTGTATAGATTAACCAATTTGGATTTGGTCAATGATGACATTTGGATTAGATAGAATAATACAAGGATCTAGATAGACTTTTGTGTTTTATGATATTATTATGATAAACTGTTTAGCATATTTGTGCTAATCGGTATTTTGCAGAAAAATAGAATTTAAAAATCTAATACCTATTGAAAATTATTAATATATTATCACAAAATACCGCAAATAAGAAAATTGTACAAAATTTTAAAATCGGATCTTTTAAATTAACTTTCTTTACTCAAGAACGTATGAAACTATACATGTGACAAAAATGGTAAAAAACCTACCTTATTTTAGATAATTACAATAAAAACGATCGGTAAAAAAGTAAATTTTATAACTAGTATTATATTTCTATTATTAGATTTTATATAGTTTGGAAAAATCATGATTTACTAATAAAATATATAAATACAGACTAGAATTTAGAAAAGGTAACATATTGCCAAAAAATTTAGTGAACATACGATAACAAATTATATGGATCAAGATTTTGAAAAATATTCTAGATATGATAACATATTTCATCGAAAATTGGTTTTGTCCTACGAACATTAGACTAGTATTTTCAAGAAATTAGTTTTACTACAATATCAACAATTTTAATATATAAAATCCGTGTTTGATCAGATAAAGTAAATCACAATAAAAGTTATGATTTACAACCATTACATAATCAAAATATAAAATAACAATTTCAAATTGTTATTTTATTTTAAATATTTGATAGAATTATTTTAATATGTGCATTATTGGACAGGGTATATAAATAATGCCCAAGGATACTATAGAAATTATTTTAACAAATTTAATTTAGTCTCAGATAATTTGAGAATAATTGACAAATATGATAATAATATACCTGATAAATCATGGATGTTATATTTATTGGAAATCTTTAATATACAACAAATTCCAATTGAATTAAACCTTATTTGTCAATTTGACGAACAAGATTACTTTGAAGCAATATTAAGTGGAATTAATCGATACAGATTCACCAAAGTTATTCCAATTATAGGGCATACCTATTATAGACAAATCAAGTTCAACCAATTTAATCAATCAATCGAATTTTATTTGAAAAACTTGAATATGCAAATTGATGAGATATATACACTATTTATCAATAATAACGATCATTTCTCATTTCAAATCTCAAATTGTTTTACAGGGATTGAATGGTGGAATAAAATTGCCTATGAACCATACCCGATAAGATATAAAATTGAAATATCTAATCTAGCATATGGTTTTAATGATGATGATAAGGATCCTAAATCAATAGTATTTTTTCCAATTGGATCATTAGTTGCAAATAAAGATCGTGAAAACCAAACTAATTATCCTGTAGAATTTACAGAATCTGTATCAAAAAATGATTGTTTTCATTACATTATGCATAATAATGAATATCGTCCAGATTGAATTATTGTAATAATATTTTTATCAGAGCCTATCCTGAAATTATCTTTCTATATATGGTAATACATCAGGATAACTTACTAAACCAAGATACTTCTCTACCTTTTTCTCATACCTGGTGAACAGTTTCCTGAACCCATTGTACTATGAATTCACCCTTTATGCAACCAATCTTTTTGCAGAGTATTTTCTACGAATTGAACGATGTTGTGTTATGATCTTAACTCATCCTCCTTCTCATTTTTATTTCTTTTTCTTTTATTCGGAATATGCATTACATATCCTCGTTTGATTAGTTCTTGTTCTTCTTCTTGGAATTGTATGCTTTATCAAGACATAGATGTTGAAGATTTCTTCTTCTTTCTGTTTTTTTTATGTGTTGATGATCTTTTGATAACTGTATTATCAACCACATCTGCTACCCGTTTGATATTATGAGTGTTTGCAGATGATTTGATTACAGATAGGGGATTCCTATTTTATCTGTTAAAATATGTCTTTTTGTTCTGCCCAGTTTGCCTTTGTCAATAGGATTATTTCCGGTCATCCACTCACCCTAAAGGTGACTTTGTGGATATACTATCGATGGATTGCCAATTCAGTTGATACAGACAAGGTCATCATAGATTTTCAATATTCTTAACCATCCATTTTTGAATATGTCAAGGCATTTCCACTTTTAGAATCTTCGATGACAGGTAGAACCTGTCTGCATTCTTTGTGTAGCATTTTTCACTGACATTCTGTTTTCAGTGCATGGATAATTTCATCAATCCCTTTTCTGTATCAAACAATTGGTTGACTGCCAACTGTTCTAAAAGGTTTCTCCTTTGGGAGAATACTTTTAATCTTATCCTATAATTCATCTTGAATCGTGAGTATTGTAGGATGTTTATTTTTCTTATTTTTTGTCTTCTTATTCTGGATACAGGACACCGTTTAACAAAAGAGGAAAAGGTTATAATCCTATCGAATTAAGGGATATGATCTAATATTAAATTTTTTTGTACGCGTCTTTTCGAATAGCCAAATCATTAAATAAATCTGGATAAAATATTTTTGCAACTATTTCTATTCCGTCTATTACCCGAGGGCTAGGTTTGCTAAAATAGGAATTTGCATCTAACATATATACTTCATCTGCTTTTACCGCCTTTAATGATTTCCATTCATCAATATTATTTAAAATTACTGATTCCTTACTTGTCCTCTCTAGGTCAAACCCACACGGTATTATAATAATTTTATCTGGATTAAAATTCATGATAGTATCAATAGTGATTGGTTTCGAAGATGAACCTGCTTTTCCAATTATATTACTCCCACCTGCGATTTCAACCATTTCTGGAACCCAATGACCTGCTAAATAAAAAGGAGACAACCATTCAAGGCAAATAACTCGTGGTTTTTGTATTTTTTTATTATTTTTATAATACTCCTCAATTGTTTTTTTAATAAAGTTTATTCGTCCAGTTAATTCGTTAACTTTTATTAATGCTTTCTCCAAGTTCCCTATTTGGTTTCCTATGGTTAGAATACTTTGCAGAATTTCATCCATATTTTTTGGACTTAGATCAAGATTTTGTGGAGTATAGCCCAAAATAGATGATATTTGTTGAATTTCTCTTTGAAATGGCGCACAGACTTCACAAGTGTTTTGGCTTATTACCAAATCTGGTTGTATTTCTTTGATTTTAATTGAATCTAGTATAAATATTTGTTCTTTATCCAGTGCAAGTTGTTTGATTTTTTTATCTATTTCTAAACTATCGAATTTGTTAATATCAAAGAAGGTGTAATTATTTTAGGTTTATTTAATGCATCAGATGGAAAAGTAAAAGTATGAGTAACACCTTTGAGTCGTTCTTCAATATTGAAACAATATATAATTTCTGTTGCACTAGGTAATAATGAGATTATTTTTTGAAATCCTTTCAAAGTATATTTTAAATAACAAACAGAATTTATTATCTCTATGGGAGGATAAATCGAATTAAATTAATTTGATTCAATTTCTAATGGTTATTATATAGAACTATAATCCCTTTAAAAAAATCTAAAACAACTCTAGAATTCAATTTGCTTGAACCATTTACTCTATTAACAAAAGTATAGGGTATCTCACTGCTCTTAATATTTTTGACTTTAACTAAAATCTCAAGTAATACTTTGTATCCTGCTGTATCAAATTTCATATTCTTGAGAATATTACTTTTAATTATGAAAAAGCCTGACATAGGATCAGTAATATTATTCAGTTTAAAAAGGGATTTTGATATGAAAGTTGCTGCTTTGCTATAAAAAATTCTTTTTTTTGACCAACCTAGAATTTTACCATTTTTTACATATCGTGAAGCAATTACAATATCATTTTTTGTCTTTGTTATTTCTTTTATCAACAAATTCAAATAAGACGGGGAATGAGACATGTCTGCATCCATAATTATTGCATAATCGCCAATGGATGATTTTACTCCATCTCTAATTGCAGATACTATTCCAGATCTCTTATTTCTTATGATAATTTTTATAATAAAGTTTATATTATTTTTATTAGGATATATTAAATAATTTTTTTGTTGTTCGTCAATTTCAAAGTCTTTAATCATATAAATAACAAAGCCTTTGGATTCATTAAATGAATTAAATACTTCGGTAATAGGACCGTCAGTGGAGTATCATCAACAATTACAAGTTCGTAAAAAATAAATCCATCGAATATTTTTTTTTATAGAATTAATCAAATTAATAATATTCGATGATTCATTGAACGTAGGTATTATTATTGAAAATGAGGAATACCTGGAAGTACTATTTAACAATTCATCTTTAGTTTTAATACATATTGTATTGTTACTCATTTGTACATCCACCGCCTACCAAATAAATAAGTTGACAACAGAGAATAGAATATAAACGTATAATCTATGAAATTATTTTTATATAATACTTTTTCATGGATATATAGGCTGTATTCCTTTTTGATTGTTTCAGGAATCTATTCTTATTTAATTATCTCCTTACTTAATTTTTTATGAGGAAAACGTTTATTTATTTATTTATCTTTCACCTTTTTCCTTTACTAATGTTTTTTAATTTAAAGATGGATGCACTGATTTTTTTAAAATTGGCTTTTA